>CAVPGW010000012.1:0-385870 GCA_963704055.1 Pirellulaceae bacterium
TTACTACGTGATGGAATACTTGAAAGGCGAAACGCTCGCCGACCGACTTAGCCGATCTGGGCAGTTGACTGAATCCGAAACGACGGCAATCGCCCTGCAACTCTGCGATGGCTTGGCCGAAGCTCACGCCAAAGGCATGATCCATCGCGACTTGAAACCTGCCAACATATTCCTGGCCAACATCGGCGGCCAAACCGATGTCGTCAAGATTCTTGACTTTGGGTTAGCGGTCGTGGCATCAGGCGACCGACGAATCGCAGCCGGCGGCGCACCGGGCTACATGTCGCCCGAGTAAATCGCCGGCGACCCGTTGGACGAACGCAGTGACATCTATGCGATCGGGTGTGTGTTGTACGAGTGCCTAGTCGGCCAGTCTGTCTTCCCGTCAGGAAGGCTGCACGAAGTGTTGCAGAATCATCTGTTCAAGATCCCTGATAGCAACCGGCTCGATTCCATGAGCCCCACCATAAAACCGATCATACAAAAATGCCTCGCCAAAAAACCAGGCGATCGATTCGCCGAGGTACGAGAACTGCGTCAGAGTCTACTCGACAAGTAGGTTCGGCAGGGCAATTCACCTTCGGCCGGATGAGCCACTAAAATTCTTTCTCGGCGGTGCAGGAACAAAGGTGCAATCCCTTAGCGTTGCCTGCAAAAGCAGCATACCAATCAAATGACGTTGTACTGATGGCGACCTATGAAATACCTGTTCCTAAATCCGTCCACAATCGCAGTACTATTACATGGACTGATCGTCGCTGCACTTTCGGCACGCGTTGTCATGAAGCGACCGGCATCAGGAGTCGCCCTGGCCTGGATGCTTCTTATTTCTGCAACGCCGTTTGTTGGCGCGGCTGCTTACCTACTGATTGGAGAACGCCGCATTGGCAGACGACGTGGGCAGGCCATCAAGACGATGCGTGTGGATTTCCGAGAGATTGCGGATGCTGCGATCCGGAAACGATTGACGGATGTTGATTGGTCTCGCCACTCGCCCGACGACCAGTGCATGGACCGAATCGGTCGTCGACTGATCGGATTTCCTACAGTCTGCGGTAGCAGTTTCGACCTAATGTCGGATACGCAAGAGATCCTCGAAGCGATCGTCAACGACATTGATTCGGCGAAGACAAGCGTGCTGATGGAGTTCTACATCTGGAATGCCGGGGGCACTGCAGATGAAGTCCTGGAGTCTGTGATCCGGGCAGCCAAGCGTGGTGTCGTTTGTTGCTTGTTGATCGACGCGCTTGGCGCACGACCATGGTGGAGGACCGAGCAACCGCAACGATTGCGAGAAGCCGGTGTTCAGCTTCGTTCTGCGCTGCAGGTCGGCATTTTTCGAACCTTCGTTGGACGCACGGACCTGCGCTTGCATCGCAAAATAGTGGTGATTGATGGTTCTGTCGCTTGGACCGGAAGCATGAACCTTGTGGACCCACGCTTTTTCAAGCAAGATGCCGCCGTAGGACAATGGGTCGATGCGATGGTTCGCGCTACAGGCTCGGTCGTTGTGCCTCTCGCCGCGACCATGATTGGCGATTGGATACTTGAATCGGGCGAGCCTCTTAAGTCTGTCATTGCCCAGACGCAAATTCAAATGACTGAACCCAATGGTTCAGCCGATGTGCAGGTCTTGCCATCCGGGCCCGGCGAGTCGGGGGATGCCCAACTGCAAATGGTTCTGGCGCTCATCAACTCAGCGCGTGACGAAGCGGTGCTAACGACCCCCTATATGGTGCCGGATGAATCGTTGCTGCGAGCGATTCGCGGTGCTGCAGCACGCGGCGTCGTCGTTCGGTTGATCGTTCCCGAGAAAGTGGACTCATTTCTGACACGCTACGCCAGTCGGTCCTAGTTCGATGATCTTTTGGAATGCGGCGTTGAGATTTACCTATTCGGCAAGGGGTTGTTGCACACGAAGTCGATTACGGTTGATCGATCCAGGTCGATGTTCGGCACAGTCAATTTGGACATGCGTAGTTTTTGGCTGAACTATGAAGTCGCGTTGTTCGTCTACGACCATGACTTCTCAGTCACACTTCGAGCGTTGCAAGAATCTTATATCGCTGATTCCCAACAACTCGTTGTGGACTCTTGGAACCAGCGTTCGACGAAAGTACGATTCCTCGAGAACACATGCCGACTGGCAAGTCCACTGCTGTAGTGAATGTCTTTGGCTCCAATCGAACTGATTCAATGCTGCGTCTCTCGTGACGACCGTTCTGCTCACCGTCGAGGCATCGCCGATCGCGGACCCCCAGACTTACTTCTCGCTCGTTGCCATTTTATTGACCAGCATCACTATCTTTGCTAGTGGCCAAGTTGCAGCAAACCTTCTGATGTCCCGCCGGCCATTCGGTCCAATGCCAGGATTGGCAATGGGCGGATAAAGATTTGGCGAATGAAGATCAGTCCTGTTGCCTGACTCTTCGTTAACTCTCAGACAAGCTGATCATCTGTCCAACCTTGAATATGCAGGCGTCGCGGTAGCACATGCCGAACAACAAGCGTCTTGCACGTTGAACGATTTGGGAACGCTGTCCTTCGGAATGCGCAGGCTTCGAATGGGTCGATTTGCACCAAACATTGCAGCGACATCGAAAAGATCGCTATGGTCGGCGAATCGACGTGGGAAAAGTGGATGGCCACCATCTGCAAACCGTTTACGATGTCGAAAGTCGAATATTTTGATGCGGGCGAGCAACAACAGGCTATTGATTGGTTGACAGCCTAAATCAATTTTCGCAAGAACCACCAACCTTGTCTAACGAAGCTTGCGCTTTTTGCATATTGATTTCTGGACTTCGAGCCTTCCGCTGAATGGCCCTCAACACGCAAAGCCGTTAGGTTAGAGACCTGGCGAGGAACCGCTGACATGTCAAACCTATTCATTCCATTGACGATGTGAATCGGTCCGAGCCATTTCCTAACAAAGTGCAGCGTCAGCTGCTCACACATTCACGATGAGGCGAACACAGAATGTCGACCAATCCAGATTCAAGTCTTCAACAGGAACTTCACAAGGCCGCTGGCTGGGGAATCGCTGTTGGTACTCTGTTGGCGATCCTGGGAATCGTTGCGATCGCGGTTCCGTTGGCTACAGCGATCGCCATCGGGTTGTTGTTTGGCTGGCTCTTTATCCTCGGGGGCATCATCCAAATCAGTTACGCTTTTCTGACTCGGTCCTCGGGGGCGTTCATCTGGAAGTTGTTGCTGGGTGTGCTTTACTTGCTGGGTGGGATTTCAGTGCTGTTTGCTCCCGGCATCGCCGCTCTGACGCTGAGCGTGATTTTGGCCATCAGTATCGTCGTGCAGAGTTTGATTCAGGTGGCGACGGCCTTTCAAGTTCGACCAGAGCAAGGATGGGGCTGGCTATTGTTTAGCGGCGTCACGGGCTTGGTCCTGGGCGGTCTGATCTGGGCACAGGGGCCAGCGGGCGCCGTCTGGTTGCTGGGCGTCTGGTTCGGCTTGAATCTGTTGTCCGATGGCATTGGACTGGCCATGGCCTCCTGCCTGATTCGCGCAAAACTTAAACAGCAAGATCGTTTGGAAGCACCAGAAGCAGCCTAGAGCGAAAGCGGTCCCCTGTCCTATCAACTTATGGGAAAGCTGGGAAACAAGCGTCGAAAAACCTCAAGCAGCACGACAAAGCGCAGATACAACTCTCAACTCTTTTTTACAAGGAACCATCACATGAAAACACTGACAGTTTGGAAGTTTGATTCTTCGACCGGGGCGACCGAAGCACTCAGCAAATTGGGGCAGGTCCAAAAACAGCACCTGATCGAAATCGCTGATGCCGCGATCGTTGAATGGCCGCAGGGCAAGAAGAAACCCAAGACGAGACAAGTCAACGATCTGGCCGCCGCCGGAGCTCTCAGTGGCGCTTTCTGGGGAATGCTGTTTGGAATGATTTTTTTCGTTCCGTTCTTCGGCATGGCCATGGGCGCTGCAATGGGTGCTTTGTCAGGTCTTTTCAGTGACTATGGCATTGATGACGACTTCATCGGTTCGGTTCGCGAGCAGGTCACCGAGGGAACGTCCGCTTTGTTTCTGCTGACCGGCAGTGTGACGTTGGACAAAGTCGAAGAAGAAATGAAAGGCCAGATTGGAACGCTCATCAAATCCAACCTGACCCACGAACAGGAAGCGAAGCTCAACGCGGGATTCGGCGAGGAATAGAATTCGAGCTTTTAACCAGACCGACGTGAAGTAGAAATCCAAAGCAAAGTCAATGAATATGAAAACTGAAAGACATACCCTTCTTGCGTTGGCAATACTCATCTGTTCCATCACGCTCGCCTTGCCCGCGATAGCGCAGGAAGAGACGCCCGCAGGCCCCGTGCTATTCACGAACGTCAACGTGTTTGACGGCGTGAACGAAGCATTGATTGAAAACGCCAACGTCGTCGTGACGGGCAACTTGATCACCGCAGTTTCGACCGAACCACTTGCTGTCGCAGGCGGCAGGGTAATCGACGGTGGTGGCAGAACGTTGATACCGGGCCTGATCGACGTGCACTGGCACACCTACTTATCGAACATCTCGGTGGGCCAACTTCTTCAGAATTCTGATATGTCCGACGTTGCGATTGCCGGACTGCTCGGCGCCGAGCAAACATTGATGCGCGGTTTCACAACAGTCCGCGACATTGGCGGCAATCCGTTCGCCGTCAAGAAGGTCATTGATGCTGGGAAATTTCCCGGTCCACGGATGCTTGTGTCCGGTCCTCCATTGGGACAAACCGGAGGCCACTTTGATTTAACGCCTTACAGTGACGTTCCACGCAATCCGGGCGCCCCGCTTTCGTATTGGGAGCGTAATGGACTTATTGCGATTGGCGACGGTGTTCCGGAGGTGACTAAAAAAGCACGTGAAATCCTGCGTATGGGCGCCACTCAGATCAAAATTGCGGGCGGCGGCGGAGTAACGTCTACTTACGATCCATTGGATGTCACACAATACAGCTATGAAGAAATCAAAGCGATCGTCGACGTTGCAAAAAACTGGAACACGTACGTCGCAGCACATATCTTTACCGACGAGGCGATTCAGATCGCGATCAAGGCCGGAGTCAAGTCAATCGAACACGGCAATTTGATCAGAGATCCCAAGACTCTTCAGATGATGAAAGACAATGGTGTCTGGCTGAGCGCGCAGCCGATCCTGAACGATGAGGATGCACTGAAGTTCGACAACCCGACCAGTACGCAGAAGTTCATCGAAGCCACCGATGGCACGGACAGAACCTACAGGATGGCGAAAGCGATGGGAGTGAAAATCGCTTTCGGCACCGATCTATTGTTCGATCCCGCTTCGGCGGCACGGCAAGGAAAAATGGTTGCTAAGTTGCAGCGGTGGTTCACGCCGTATGAAGCACTCAAGATGGTGACCTCGACCAATGCCGAACTATTGACGATGAGTGGTCCACGTCATCCTTATCAGGAAGGGCCTCTTGGCGTCGTCAAGGAAGGAGCCTACGCGGATCTGATCCTGGTCGACGGCAATCCTCTCGAAAATCTTGACCTCGTTGGCGATGCGGCGAAGAACTTTGTCGTCATCATGAAAGATGGCAAGATCTACAAGAACACGCTTGCGTTAGGAAATGGCCGGTCATGTGTTGTTGCCACGTTCGCCAAGGCGTGGACCGATCCACCGTCTGGCGACGTGGGGCGTGATCGGCATGTTCTTGGCCACCCCGATCACCGGAGCGATCAAAATTCTGCTGCAGCGAATCGACTCCACTCGCCCGATCGCCAACCTGATGGCCGGACGTTGGCCGAGCGATGAACCCGCCAACCACGTTGCTGAAGAAATACGCCAAGTTGCTTGAAAACGACCATGAAGACTCGATTGATCGACTACAAGAATTCGTTCTCCTTCGTTGGTTTGTCGGTTGCGGCGTTGTTCTTCGCCGCTTCGGTCACGCCGTCGCTGTTGCCTCGGACCTACTTGACTCAGGGGGTGCTTTCCGGTTTTGCTCTGGCAATCGGCTATGGCGTCGGAGTGGCTGGTGTTTGGATGTACCAGTTTTTGGAACTGCGCGAACCGGCGGGCCGCGTTCAGTCGATTTCAAAACGAGTGACCGTCGGCGTGGTAGCGATTCTGTTCATTGGCTTCATCTGGCGAATGACGTTTTGGCAAAACTCGATTCGCGAACTGATGGGGATGGAGAGGCTGGAAACTGCGTATCCTTATCGAACCGCCGCGATCGCTCTGGTTTTGGGGGCGATGCTGGTCGCGGTCGCTCGTCTGTTTGGTTGGTCGTGCCGTTTTGTCGCGTCCAAGCTCAGCCATATTGTTCCAAAACGAATCGCATCGGCCATCGCGTTTGCACTTGTCGCCCTGGCGGCGTTTTTCCTGTCGAACGATTTGATCACTAAGAATCTTCTTGGCATGGCGGATTCGTTCTTTGCAAATTTGGATGACGCAGCGACGAAGACTTAGCACCGCCGACCGAAGACTTGATGACCGGCAGCGACGCCTCGCTGGTCGCTTGGGATTCGATCGGTCGTCAAGGCAAGTTCTTTCTGGCTCAAGGGCCAACACAGTCGGAGATCGTGATTTTCACTGAGTCAAAATCCGAGCGTCCGATTCGCGTCTACGTCGGCGTGCGTTCGCGTCCGACGCCTCGCGAACGAGCCAAGTTGGCGCTTGCGGAACTCATACGTGTCGGCGGATTTAATCGGTCGGTATTGATCGTCGCCACACCGACCGGCACCGGTTGGCTGGACCCTTCGGCGGTGGACACGATTGAATACCTGCACGGCGGCGACACTGCGATCGTCAGCACTCAGTATTCCTATTTGCCCAGTTGGATCACGATCCTGGTCGATCCCCAACGTTCGATCCATTCGGCCAAAGCGTTGTTTGATGAAGTCTATTCATACTGGAAAACGTTGCCGAAAAACTCACGACCCAAGCTCTACTTGCAAGGGCTTAGTCTTGGTTCGTTGGGGTCGGAGATTTCCGCGGACTTATACACTGTCTTTGAAGACCCAATCGACGGCGCGGTGTGGAGTGGCCCGCCGTTTCCCAGTCAGAATTGGCGTCACATGGTAGACAATCGCAACGAGGGAACGCCTATCTGGCTGCCCGAGTTTCGTGACGGGCGATTACTGCGATTCACGGCTCAGAAAAATGCACTCGGTGGCAACGAAGATTGGGGGCCGATGCGGAACGTCTACATTCAATACGCCAGTGATCCGATGGTTTGGTTTTCACCCGACTTGGCTTGGAAGCGACCGGAGTGGCTGACACAGACGCGCGGTCCGGACGTTTCGCCTCAGCTACGTTGGTATCCCATCATCACGTTCCTACAGGTCGGGTTCGATCTGCCGATGGCGACGACGGTTCCGATTGGTTACGGCCACAACTATTCCCCCGCCAACTACATCGACGCCTGGGACGCCGTCACTGAGCCCCCATTCGCTTCGCCAGAACAGATCGAAACGCTGAAAGAGAAGTTTCGGTCCAAGGAAACACCCAAGCCGTAGCGTTGAGCGTAAAAATGTTAAGCGGAGGTAGAGATTCGCTCCCTTTCCTCCAGTGTTGAAAACGCTAACAAACAACTCAAGTACACAACACTAACCGCTCCATTTGACGGATCAATCGCTAGTACATTTGTGGAAAACTATCTGACCGTTCAGGCGAATCAACTGGTTGTCCGACTGGCTGATACGTCCGAATTAGAAGAAACGGTGCAGGTACGCGAGCAGAATATCCATATGACAAAGTACGTGACGGGAGTCGACTGCGTCGTTGACTCCTTCGCGGCGAAACATCGCGAACGTCGATCTCCAATTCGTCTTGGCCAGCGCTGGAGATCGCGATGCGTCCGACACCCAAAATGCGATCGACAAAGGTCTGTTTGACTTGAATGTTACGCACATCATCGTGCTGGACTTCTGATGTCTCTCTTTCGAAGATGCCACGCACCCAGATTGTCCGTTCATCAGTAATGGTCATTGTCTGAAAACGTGCGTCAAAGAACCAGTGGACCATTGAGATCAGCGAGCCGAGTGCAGTGACGCCGAGCATGACACTGATGATAAGCGTGATCGGTCGCCACCATTTGTCGATGGCACTACCTTCGATGGGCACTGCAAAGTAGAGCATTCCGGCTATCCCGACGATGATCACGGCAATCAATAGCAGACACTTAAACGGTCTTGCGCGAAACATAGCTGGACGTATTGTTTGGACGGTTGCTTCGCCAGGTGAGCGGGGAGTCGATGCGGCGTCGCATCCAGACCATGGGCAATCCGGAAGCCTACAAGGGCTCGACCGAAGAGCAATACGGCAGCGACTGGTTCGGCGAGACCCCTGCCTACAACTCCGCCCAGTGGGACCATGTCTTCAGCGACGGCGCCATGTTCAAACTCGGGAATATGGGACAGGGCATCTACGTCGACCCGGCCCGCGATTTCTGTGGCATGTACTTCGGTCTCGCGCCCAACCCGGACGAAATCTCCGGAATCGATCACTCGCCTGGTTATCTACGAGCTGCCGCGAAGCTACTGGCCGGAAAATAGCGAAAGCAAACCACAAATAAAGATCAAATGAGCAGACCTCACAAACAGATGGGCATGAACGTGTTTGCGTCGTCATTTCTTTCTTCATAGGATTTAGTTATCAGCACAAGATCCGATACGGAAGAGTGTCAGACGCGTTCAAAGGTTTCCTTCGACGAGGCCTGGCAATTCATCGTCAAGGTGGGACTCGCCGCGCATCGATATGGTTCGACAGCAGGCCGGTTGGAATTCTTCCTTCTGGGGCTCTCGAACAAGTTCGGCTACGAAGGAGTGTTCCGATCGACTCCATCGGAAGTTGTGTTTGGATTGCGAGAGGGCCCCGATTCGCCTCAGCGTCTCGAACTCGTGGCGACGCCGGCTCCGGGTGTCGACCTCGACAAGCTGGCCCGCCTTGGCGACCTGTTGAACGAGTTGAAAGCGGGCACGATGACACTCGCTGACTGCCCCGACCGGCTTGATGCCATCGACAAGGTGCCACCTCCGTGGGGGAAGTTTGCGAGCATGCTGGGCTACGCCTTCACCGGCATGGGGCTGGCGCCGCTGCTGGGTGGCGGATGGTTCGACACGCTCTTTGGCACACTGTTCAGTATCCTTGTATACGGAGTGGTTCTGCTTTCCGCATGTCTGGGAACGTTCGCGTCAGACTGGCTACCGTTCTCGTCGGCGTTCATCGTGGTTGTTCTGGCCACTGTCGTGAAGTTGTATTGCCGGTTGTAGAAAAACCGGACCGGTGACTTAAGGATGATGGCGATGCGGTTGATCTGAATCCCCAGTGGCAGTGTCGTCATTGTGACTGCGTACTGGTGTCGGATCCAGTCCCGAACGCGGTCGACATTCGTGACACTGGACGAACCGTCATTTGACATAAACGTGTCTTGCTGAGGAGGGACACCGCTGCAAGTTGTGTGCTGACCGAAGTCGCGGAGGTTGGACCACCCGCAGGAAGCCGATCCGCCAAGCCGCATCGGTCTGGGACACCTCCTGCAGTTAGCCGACACATCCCAATCAGATTGGAGGTCCTCGCGGGGAGGCGGCCGAGGACTGGCGGGATTCAAATACCAGGTGCCCACAGGACTCTACTGCACTCCGAGCCTCTTTCTTGCCGTCCGTGGCCACTGAGCGAAGATGCGGCTTCGGTACCGCGGGAGCGTCGGAAAGGGCTGTGGAGAACTTCGAAGGGCCTTTCGTCGCAAGTCGAGATTCGCCAAAGCCGGGAGATGTTCGGTAGCGGTAGTGTTGTCGGAATTCGCTATGGGGATGTACTCGGTTCCGGAAAACGTACTTGGAAAAACGATGCTGGCCAAACGGATGCCGACGATCCTGCCGCAGTTGAGCGCGCCAGAGTCGATCGAGACGACACGGATCTACAGCGCGCTGGGTCAGCTGCCTGCCGGGCAACCACTGCTTGCTCGGCGTCCATTTCGCAGCCCTCACCATACGATCAGCGATGCCGGCTTAGTCGGTGGTGGAAGTCCGCCGTCACCGGGCGAGATCAGCAAGGCACATAACGGGATTCTATTTCTTGATGAACTCCCCGAATTCAATCGCAAGACACTCGAGGTGATGCGGCAACCGATGGAAGACAGCGTCGTCACGATCTCGCGAGCCCTCCGTTCGACCACCTTTCCGGCCGACTTCATGTTGATCGCGGCTGCCAACCCTTGTCCCTGCGGTTACCGCAGCGACCCAAGACGAAGTTGCAACTGCACGCCGCCGCAGATCGAGAAGTACATGGGCAAGATCTCAGGGCCGCTGATGGATCGCATCGATATTCACATCGAAGTGCCCTCGGTTCCTTTCGAGGAATTATCGACAGCGACCAGTGCGGGAACCAACAGCCAGCAGATGCGGGAAGACGTCATGCGTGCTCGCGAAAGGCAATGCGAACGTTTCGGCGACGGTCCGATCCGATACAACGCTCAAATGACCAGTCGCCAAGTTCGCAAGTTCTGTGAACTCGACAAGACATGCCAACAGATGCTGCGTCACAGCGTGGAAGAAATGGGATTGTCGGCACGTGCCCACGACAAGATCTTGCGGGTCTCACGCACGATCGCCGACGTCGCTGGCGACGCTCGCGTCAACGAAATGCACCTCGCCGAAGCGATCGGCTATCGCAGCTTGGATCGGGATCTGTGGGTGTGAGACTCGACGCGTCGCGACCGATGAAAATTCGCTTGACGGCTAGCCGCCAACGGAACAGAAGTCGCCTGCGGCTTGCCGTTAAACGATCTCGTTGGATCGATGCTAGGATAGGAACGTTAGGGACGTTTATGTCGACTGGGGAAAGAACATGAATCTACGTGAACAATCATTGTCCGTATTGCTGGTGCTGGGTAGCGTTTTGTGCAGCGGTTGCAGTCAAGACAACCCCGGCACCTGGCCGCGTGACAAGGTCTCGGCGAAGGTGATGGAGAGTCTGCAAATGACCGAGGTTACGTTGTCGCCCGATCCGGCGGGTGGGTTCAGCGGTACCGGAAAACGTGCCGACGGAGAGATGTTGACACTGACGGTCACGACAAGACGCAGCAACGCATCGAATTAGCTGGGACGCAAAGGGCGACCGCGGATTTGTCGAGGACGGGTACTTCGAGTTGAAGTAATACGGGTGGCGTCGCTAGGCGATCAAGAACCCGATGAATCGGGTTACTACGAACGAGGATTGGCGCTATCGAGTCAAGGATCTTCGCTGGGAAACGGATCAGCAGTATTTAGGATCCTTGATCAGCTCGTGGTCAGTCAACGTCAGCAGAAATGCCGCGAGTGCGACTTTCTCGACTTCCGGTAACGCGAGACCGTTGGCGGCGAAATCCTGGAGCCGCGGGTCGAGGTTGGGGTGCGGGCGGACGCTCCAATTGTAGTGCTCGATCACTTGGTCGAGCGTGATGAAACGGCCATCGTGCATGTAAGGCGCCGTCAATTCCACGTTGCGCAGTGACGATGCTTTGAAACGCCCGAAATCAGCGATTCGTCCGGTTTGCTCGCCGACGCCACCGTCCACATCGGGTGAGTCGTTATCGATTCCATTGACCTGTGGCTCGGCCAATTGAAAGAACGCAGATTGACGATCAGCGGTGTGAGCCGCGCGATTCGCCTGTCGAGTTTCCGTCCGGCAGGTGACAGTCGGCACACTTGGCCCGCCCAAAGAACTGTTCCTTCCCATAATTCTCTTGGCTGGTAAAGTTTGGGAATGGGTCGAGCACCGAAGCGACCTCCGCTCGCCCGCTGTCGTATCGAGACCGAAACGAGACGATCGAACGGATGAATTGAGCGAGAGACTTGGCGATTCGATCTTGCGTGACATGGGGATCACCGAAAGCACTGCGAAACAGCGGTTCATAGAGCGGATCGATCTGAAGTTGCGGCACCAAATCGTCGCAAGCGGTGCCCCATTTCGATGGGGTCTTCGATTGGCATCAGTACCTGTGCCTCGAGCGATTCAGCTCGCTCGTCCCAAAAGAACCGCCCCCGGGGGTAATAGCGGAGATTGATCAGACTCATCGAATTACGACGAACCGCCGCACCGCGAAAGCCAACGCTCCGTTTCTTGTCATCGGTGAATGCGAACTCCTGCAGGTGGCAAGAGGCACAAGAAGTGCTGCCATCAACCGACAACGCGCCGTCGTAGAAGAGCACTCGTCCGAGCGTCGCCCCGTGATCGGTGATCGGGTTATCCGGCAGGCGTGTTGTCGAACCGATCGGCAACCGATTCGATGTGATCGGGGAGACTGATTCGCGCGTAGTTGTAGGGGGTCGCGGGGAGCGAAAGGACTCGTCGGTGGTTGGATGAATCGGTGGCGACGGACGCTGACGATTGGGCAAGCACGCCATCAGCAACCACAAGCAACGGCAGGGCCAGCAAGATCGAGAAACGAATTCGTCGCATCAACCGAGATCTCATTTATGGTTGCCGCAGTCGCGACAGCCAGTCGCTACACTTGTGAACAAAGAACGGCAATCCATCGGGAACGAAGCAAGTCATGAAACTACTGTCAACGACACGATTGTACTGTCTTCTGGTTTTCGTGCTGATACCGGTCCCAGACTTGGTGGCACAGGAAGATCAGTCACCGGTGCCCGCCGAGAAGTCGAAGTTTCATCTGTTCCTGCTGGCCGGCCAATCCAACATGGCGGGCCGGGGCAAAGTGGCGGAAGCGGACCGGACGCGACACCCGCGCGTGCTGATGCTCGACAAATCCGGAAGTTGGGTGCCTGCGGTTGATCCGCTGCACTTCGACAAGCCGAGCGCGGGAGTCGGTCTCGGCAAAACGTTCGGGATTGACTACGCGGCGGCGAACCCGCAGGTGACCGTTGGCTTGATTCCCTGTGCGGCTGGCGGCTCACCGATCGATTCATGGGAACCGGGCGGCTATCACTCGCAAACCAAGTCGCATCCCTACGACGATGCACTGGAACGCAGCTTGATTGCCTTGCGGTCGGGAACCTTGAAGGGAATTCTGTGGCATCAAGGCGAATCTGATTCCCACAAAAAGTTGTCGGAAGACTACGAGCAGAAACTTCACAACCTGATCGCCAGGTTCCGTGGGGACCTCCAGTCGCCCGAAGTTCCCTTCATTGCCGGACAAATGGGACAGTTCGCGGAACGTCCATGGGATGATGACCGGAAACGCGTCGACGTGGCGCACCAAAGTCTGCCCGACAAGATACCGAATACGGGTTTCGCCAGCTCGAAGGATCTTTCACACAAGGGGGACATCGTCCATTTCGATGCAGAGTCCTATCGTGAACTCGGTCACCGGTTCTTTCAGAGTTACCAAGCGGTCGCTGGCCAGATGGCGAAAGAGTGACTGCGGTCGAGATCGCCTCTACAGCAGGATCTCGATCATCGCGTTGAGCGTCACGGCATCGTCTGTATCGAGTGTCGCACGCCTGCCGACGTTGTGCGAAATGACTGGCATGTCGGAGATGTACATGGCTCCGAACGTCCAGTTGAGTTGGTAGCTTCGGAAGAAGGTGTGAGTCGTGAATGACGGTTCGAACGTGTACACAGGCTCGCCCAGTGCTTGGGTCAGGGATCCAGCAATGTTTTGGCCAGAGAACCGATAATCGACGACCATTTCGTAAATGCCGATTGCCAGATCAACGTTGGTCGGTCGCGAGCGGAGGCAACCGTCCCAGCCAAAGATGGCCTTCCCGCCAAGAAAATCGGTGTCGAGATCTTCGATGAGTAGTTGGTCGGCGCCGTAGTCAACATCGAAGTTCTGGTCGAAACCCATGTAGCTGAAGGCGGCGCCAGCCGAGAGGCCGCCAAAACGTGTTCGCCACGTATCACGAAGGGCAACGTCGACTCCGTAATGATTGATCTTGCTTCTCAGATGCGTTCGCCCACCGGTCAAAGCGTTGCTCGCACCGTTGACCGGGTTCGGCACGTCGACGTCGATCACGTCCGTTGTCGAGATTGACTCGGCAAAAGCGTAATGCCCTTTCGTTTCGAAGCTTGTCCGTGTCCCCAGGAAACGTCGAACCAATTTTAACTGTCCGATATAGCCAACATCGTCCAGATTGTCTCGGAAGGCCGGACTCGCGTTGGTGTTGATCCCAAGCTCGTATGCAGGAAGCAGAGCCGCCCAGATCCCGTTGCTCACGGTCAACTCCAATGGACGATCGGAAATCGTGCTTTGGGCTGAGACAAACGAGGTGACCAGCAGACTTGCGCTGATCAGCGCATGGATAATTGTGCATCGCATATTGGTTTCAGCTTCCCTGCCGAAAAGTGTAAATGCTCCCGTTCAAAGACTCGTATCGAGCAGCACATGCGTCTGGGGAGAATGGTTATAACGAGATTTGCGCAGGAACCTTCCTGCGGCGGTGCAGTGCCACCCGTTGGGTGAACCTCTCGGCATCGAACGATCAATCGGCAAATGCGAATCGTACCAATCAGTCAAACTTGGACGACTTTGACGGCGGGAAACGCTTATAATCTCAGCTTCCAATTTCTGGCTTCGCCGCTCCCGGCTTCGTAGGTTTGAGATATGACGCGTCACGCTTTGTTCTGCTGTTCAGTCGTTATTTGGTTGACAGTCTCGCTGCCGGTTCTCGCGCCGCCGGCGGTCGCCGAGGACTATCCAACTCTCGAAATTGGCAGCTCGGCGCCGGAGTTCAGTCTGCCAGGTGTCGATGGCGAGAATCATCGACTCAGTGATTACAAGGACGCCAAGTTGCTGTTGGTGATGTTCACGTGTAACCATTGTCCCACCGCACAGGCTTACGAGGGGCGGATCAAGAAACTGCATGCCGACTATCGCGAGCGAGGAGTCCAACTCGTGGCGATTTCGCCAAACGATGCCGAAGCGGTACGTTTGGATGAACTCGGATACAGCGACCTGGGGGACTCACTGGAGGACATGAAGATTCGAGCGCAGGAGGCGACGTTCGAGTTCCCCTATCTGTACGACGGCGATAACCAGAAAGTCAGTCAGGCGTATGGAGCGAAAGCAACGCCGCACGCCTTCTTGTTTGACGCTGATCGCAAACTTGTCTACACGGGTCGAATCGACGACGGCGAAGTCGATACGGTCACCAAGCATGACCTGCGTGATGCGATCGAAGCGTCGTTGGCGGGACGTGAAGTCGAAACAAAAACAACGCGTGTGTTCGGTTGCTCCGTGAAATGGGCGTCCAAACGGGCCAGCGCAGCCGAATCGATCAAGAAATGGCAAGAGGAACCGGTCGAACTGGAGACGATCGACGGTGCTGGACTCAAGCGTCTGGTCGCCAATGACACCGAGAATTATCGGTTGATCAATCTGTGGGCGACCTGGTGTGGACCTTGCGTTTCGGAGCTACCGCAGTTTGTCGACATCAACCGAATGTATCGGAAGCGACATTTCGAGATGATCACGATCTCGATGGACGAGCCGGATGCCCAGCGAGGACGCCTTGAAGATACTGAAGCAAACCTTTGCGTCGACCAAGAATTACCATTCCAGTGTCACTGACACGGACGAGTTCGCGGAAGCCTTCGATTCAAAATGGCCGGGACCGATTCCTTACACCATCCTGGTCGCACCCGGTGGCGAGGTCGTGTTCCGCAAAGAGGGCGAGATCGATCCGCAGGAGTTGCGACGAGAGATTGCCAATCGGCTCGGTCGCACGTATGCGTCGCGCAAGTAGGCTGCGGCAGCGATCCAGGAGTACCTTCACCAAAGCGATTGAGGTTGGGCGGCCTACGACTCGGATCTCGAATCCAAGTTCACAGCTGTCACGCACTGTTCGTCATCATGTTTCGGACTGTTCACATGACGCGACACGGGCGTCACCTGCAATAAGTCATCGGGCGCCGGCGCGAGCAGTGCTTTCAACTTATCGGTTTCGCGATAGCCGGGATCGAGCCACTGCTCGTGATCGCGCTGGCTGAGAAAGACCGGCATACGATCGTGGATCGCCGACGTCATTTGATTCGCGTCGGTCGTGATGATGGTGCAGGTGCGAATCGGGGTACCGTCTTCGGCGATCCTGCTGTTCTCTTCCCACAGTCCTGCCATGGCCAGCAAACCGCCGTCGTTGCGTTGGATCAAGTAGGGCTGTTTGCCATCGGCCAACTTTTTCCATTCGTAGTAGCCGTCCGCCGGGATCAAACACCGACGGGACGCGAACGCTTTGCGGAAGGATGGCTTGGAGTCGACCGTTTCACCACGGGCATTGATCATGCGACTGCCGATCGCCAGATCTTTGGCCCACGAGGGAACCAGTCCCCAGCGAGCCTTGATCGGGATTCTCGGCTGGTCGGTCGACTCACGGATGATGCAGAGGATCGATTGAGTTGGTGCAATGTTGTATCGGGGCGGTTGGTCAAACGAAAACTGCGTGCAATCCATTTGCGGCAGCAACAGCTGACACCACTCGGCCGACGGCGTACGGAGAGTAAATCGACCACACAAAACAAACACTCAATGATGCGAAAGAGGATTCTGGGCGTGTTTCAAATCGCGGCACCTGTAGCAGAGTGCCTCCCCAAAATCGTACACCGATCGCGAACGCCGCATGAGAAAACCGTGATAGGAGCAAGGTTGGGACCCTCCGTCGCCGAATCTACTCGCAGTTCGTCGGAGCGGAAATCGAACTTCATTTCGTCGATGACAACGGCGTGGCGGGGAAAACGGCGGTCGGCAGCCGCCTCCAGCCACCGACCGCCCAGTGGGCGAAAACTCCCCAGTGGGGAACCGGGGAAACCTCGACCCGGCAATCTCAAATGCAAAGCGAGTGCCAAATGTTTGACTTGAGGCTTTCGGCCAGGCTCGGACTGATTTGCCACCAGCCAGCCAGGGGCGTCTCTGCACCCAAGGGGTCGAACCGCCGCGGGCGGTGGTTGCAGCAGATCACGGTCTAAACTTGGTCACTACGACTTCGACGTCTCAGTCGCTAAGCTTTCCGGCCGCTGATTGGACCACTTGCTCGCTGACGTGTGACCCTTGAATTTCCCGCTGCTGTTTCGTTTACTCGGTACGATTTGCCTGCTGATTGGCGGGTCGATGAGTTTCAGTCTGCCCTTTGCGCTCCCTGCCCTGGCCAATCGCACTTACCTGGACGCGGCCTCGGCATTCGAGATGAAGGGTGCGACCGCACTTCTGCAAAGCATGGCGATCTGCATGGTAGTGGGTGCGACTTTTCGCATCATCGGCCGGCGTCATCGCGGCGGGCAGTTGTACCAAAAGGAAGCGATGGCAATTGTCGGACTCAGCTGGGTCTTGGCGACGGTGCTCGGCGCCTTGCCCTATTACTTGAGTGGAACGTGCACACAAGAAAACGTGCCAGTCACTTTTGTGGAAGCGATGTTCGAATCTCAATCCGGTTTCAGCACGACCGGGGCGACGATTTTGACCGACCTTGAATCGCCCGAGTCGGTACCACATTGCATTTTGTTTTGGCGGTCGTGGACTCATTTTTTGGGTGGACTTGGCATCGTCGTTTTGTTCGTGGCGATCTTGGGCCAGGGTTCGGCCGGGAAAGCGATGATGCGGGCCGAGATGCCCGGTCCCACAAAAGAGGGAAGCATGCCGCGGATGCAACACACCGCGTTGGTGTTTGCAGCGATCTACGTCGGCCTGAATGTGGTGCTGACGATCATTTACGCACTGGAGGGAATGACGCTGTTTGACGCGTTGTGCCACGCGTTTGGCACGATGGCGACAGGAGGTTTCAGCACCTACAACGCTAGCCTTGGTCGCTTTGGAAACGGTTGGATCGAGTACACCACCATCATCTTCATGGTCTTGGCCGGTACAAACTTTACGCTGTTGTACTTGACGCTGCTCGGCGGCCCCAGGCGATTGCTTCACGATGTGGAGTTCCGTACGTTCATCGGGATCATCGTGGCAGTCACCGTCGGCGTGATTTTTTTTGGGATGCGTGCCAGCGACCAAGGGTTTGAGTCACTCGATGAGGCAACCCGTAATGGTTTATTCCAAGTTGTCTCGATCCTGACCACCACCGGATACGGCACGGCCGACTTTGACCGCTGGAACAATTTTGGCCGCGGTATCTTGCTGTTGCTGATGTTTGTTGGCGGTTGCGCCGGCAGCACGGGCGGCGGAATGAAAGTGATTCGGCACATACTGTTCTATAAAGTCCTGCGTCTGGAAATTGAAAAGGCACATCACCCGCGGGTAATTCGTTGCATTCGCATCGGTGGATCGATGGTCGAGGATCCGAGTCTTGCACATGGAATTGTCGTTTACTTCTCGATGATCCTGGCGATCTTTGTCTTTTCATGGCTGTTACTGATCACCTTCGAGCCGGACAGCACTTGGGGTGTCAGCGATAGCGTGACGGCGGGAACGGCGACCGAATTGGACCGCCAATTGCGACACGATACGCATGATGAAAAACTGCTCGATTGCGCGAGTGCGGTCGCCGCGACCCTCAATAACATCGGCCCGGGGCTTGGCGTCGTGGGTGCGACGCGCAACTACGCCGGATTCAGCCAGGGGGCGAAACTGCTGTTCGTGTGGCTCATGATGCTCGGTCGCGTGGAAGTGTTCAGCGTAATGGTCCTTATTTTCCCCTCATTTTGGCGCCGCGTTTGAGTCCGTTTTGAGCCTTGAGTGTTGCGGCTGCTAAAATCACAGAGGAGTCCATGTGACGAGACATGGTGATTTTTTTATTGAAGCTCCACTTCTTCCGAGCGTGTTATCGTGACGGATAGACATCCAAATCACTTGGTTTAGCGGATCCAAAATGCGTGGTGCAGCGTTCTTAGCAATCTCCTTCTTCCTCTGCCTGTGCCGGGCGACGCCGACAGTAGGAGAGGACGCCAACCGCGTTGCCACCAAGCGATCGGCGGTCATCATCCCGCTGCATGAGGACATCAACCCACTCAGTGGAGCGTTGCTGGAGCGGAAGTTCCAAGATGCAGTCGACTCCGGCGTTGACGTCATCATTTTGGACATCCACAGTCCAGGTGGCTTCACGTACGTCACATTCGAATTGATGGATATGGTCCTGGACGCCAAGGGGGTCGAAACAGTGGCGTTCATCGAAAGAGATGCGATCAGCGGCGCCGCGTTGCTGTCACTCGCATGTGACAAAATCATTCTGTTGCCCAATGCCAGGATCGGTGATGCCGGAGAGATCGTGATGGGTGCTGATGGCGCGTTTCGCTACACCGAAGCCAAAAGTCGCAGCGTGTTGGCTCAGAAGGCGCGTGACACCGCGCGGGCAACGGGTCGCCCGGTCGCTTTGGCAGAGAAAATGGTCGACAAAGACATGGTAGTGTTTCAGGCGACCCACAAGACCACCGGCGAAACACGATACATCTCTGACAAAGAGTGGGACGCAATGAAAGATGCGGACGATTGGAATAAGGGGAAACCGATCCGCGAGGCCGGCAAGGAGATGTTCTTCATCGCTAACGGAGAACGAGCGGTCGAGTTGGGAATGGCCTCGCAAACGATTCAAAACCGTGCGCAGTTGGGCGAGGCTTTGAATGTCCGCGAGCCGATTCCCGTGATGGAGCGAACCTGGATTGATACGTTGGTCTACCTGTTGAATAGCGGCGTCATTACGTTCCTACTGATCGTGATCGGTTTGATCGCATTGACCGTCGAACTGGGTGCTCCGGGGTTTGGCATCGGCGGCCTGACGTCCCTGCTCTGTTTCAGTTTGTTCTTCTGGAGCCGTTTCCTGGGCGGCACGTCGGGCTGGTTGGAGGTCACGTTGTTCATTGTCGGATTGATCTTTATCGCCGCGGAGTTGTTCGTCATTCCCGGTTTTGGAGTCGCGGGAGTCGGTGGGATCACGCTGGTTCTCGGATCGTTAGTGATGGCTTCGCGACGCGTGTTGATTCCTCAGAATAGCGAGCAACTGACGGGTTTGGGCTACGATGTACTGACGGTTGTCGGAGCCTTTGCCGGTTTCCTGATTGCGATTCTATTGCTGTCCAATTACATCGGCGACATTCCTGGCTTGAGCCGTCTGACACTCAAACCGCCGGTCGTTGTCGAGGGGGTGACCGGGTCAGCAATCGATGCCTCGAGCGAGGCGTTGTTGCCCGGTTGGCAAAAAGTCGACGTCGGAGACGTGGGTCAAGCGATTTCGCCGCTACGACCGAGCGGAAAAATGCAGGTCGGCGAATGCACGGTTGATGTTGTCACCGAGGGGGACTTCGTGGAAAGCGGAAGCGAAGTCAAAGTCATCGGAAAACAGGGTGCAAGGGTGGTTGTCCGCCCCGTATAGCTCGTCTGCGCCGCGGTTGCTCTCTACAGGGATAGAGTGCGTCATATTCAGGTTCAACGCGTTCTTGGTCGTAGTGACTGCATGCATGCGTTTGTTCCGCGAGGAACCCGACGAATCGGGCCACTACGAACGAAGAGTAGATGCGAGCATCGAGACCGCGGACGCCGAAAACTCAGCTTAGCCGCGAGTTGACTTCTTCAACTTGCTCGTTCAACGTCAACGTGTCGTAGACGTATCCGATACCGAACAGGGCACCGGTGAACATGTACAGCAGACCCGTGAAGAGCTTGCCCATGTAGATGCGATGTATTCCGAACAGCCCAAGAAACAGAAGCAAAACCCAGGTCACCGTATGGTCAATCCTACCGGGACGAAAACGACGATTCGCTTCGTCAGCCATCGAGGGAATCAAAAAGAAATCGATGATCCAGCCAATCAGAAACAACCCACCGGTGAAGAACCACAGGATGCCGGTCAGCGACTTGCCGAAATAAAAGCGGTGCGCCGGTGAATCCGAGAATCCAAAACAGGTATCCGACCAGCACCGGATGCGTTGGCACCGGTTGAAAAACCGGTTGAAAAGGCGCCGACATTTCGGAGTAGGTGTTGGGAGGACTTTGGTAAGGCATCGTGACGGCGGCGTGCATGGCATGCTCGGTGAGCGAGAGTATCGCCTGATTCAGCCGACGTGATCTGACATCAGTGACGGGTTGAGTTTATTCGCCCGGCAGCACGCGATCTTGGCTAGTTGGCGGGAAAAGCTGCCAAAACCAGGTTGTGAGCGCAGCAACGAACCGGTAACGTGGACAAATATTCACCATCCCCGCTGCTGAGTCAAAGATCCCGCTGCTGAGTCAAAGATGCAGTACGTCGAACTTCACTGCAAAAGCAACTTTTCTTTTTTGGAAGGTGCATCAAACCCCGATGAATTGGTCGTGCGAGCGGCAGAACTAGGCTATGCGGGCATCGCGCTGACTGATCGCGAGTCGGTCGCCGGAGTCGTCCGCGGGTACACACCGGCGAAGGAGCTGGGGCTGAGGTATCTGGTCGGCACGGAGGTTCATCCCACCGATGCGCCGCCGATGCTGCTTTGGCCAACTGACCGCGCCGCCTACGGTGGAATGTGTCGTTTGCTTTCTCGAGGGCGGATGCGAACTGACAAGGGCAGCTGCGAACTCTCTTGGTCTGACATCGTCGAGCAGAGTGACGGACTCTTGGCGGGCCTGATCCCTCACGCGAAACATTCGCGTCTCCCGCCGGGTGGGCTGCGGGGGGGCTCGTTTACGCGTTTTCTTCGTACTGAGTTCCGCGAGGTGTTTGCTGATCGCGGCTATCTGTTGTGCGAGCTGCACCGTGGTGTTGACGATAACGAATACGTCAAACGACTACATCGATTATCACTGGGCAGTGATGTGCCGCTGGTTGCCGCCGGCGACGTTCACTACCACACGGCCGATCGGATGTTGATGCATGATTGCGTGACGGCGATTCGTCATGGGACCACCATCGATAAGGTCCACCAGGATCGCTTTGCCAATAGCCAGCGGCATCTGAGACCACTTGAGGAAATCGCGGAGCTTTACCGTGACGTCCCGGAGGCGATTGGGCGGACGGTCGAGATTGCCCAACGCTGCACATTCACACTGGATGAACTTCGCTACGAGTATCCTGAAGAAACCGCGCCGCCGGGGATGACACTGCTCGAGCATTTGAAACGTTTGACCTGGGAAGGTGCCACCGGACGCTGGCCCGACGGTGTCCCAGCCAAAGTGATCGAGCTGCTTCGTCATGAAATGCAGATCATCGAGGAACTTCACTACGAAGCTTATTTCTTGACCGTTTGGGACATGGTCCGGTTTGCCCGCGAGCGGGACATCTTGTGCCAGGGTCGCGGCAGTGCCGCCAATTCAGCGGTCTGTTATTGCCTTGGCATCACCAACGTTGACCCCAGCCAATCGGATCTGTTGTTCGAGCGTTTTGTCAGCCGCGAACGAGACGAGGCCCCCGACATCGACGTCGACTTCGAACATCAACGGCGCGAAGAGGTGCTGCAGTATCTGTACGAAAAGTATGGTCGCGATCGCGCGGGGATGACCGCGACCGTGACGACCTATCGAACCAAAAGTGCCGTTCGCGAAGTCGGTAAGGCATTGGGCGTGTCGGCTGACGCGATCGATTCGATTGCCAAACTGGGCGGCAGCGGTGCAGAGTTTTCTGATCGCTGCCGAGACGGAGGACTCGATCCTGATTCGACCATCGGCCGGCGATTCGTGTATCTCGTACAAGCGTTGAAAGGCTTCCCACGACATCTATCCCAACATGTGGGTGGCATGGTGATGACAGCGGGAAGTCTGTGCGAGCTTTGTCCGATCGAGAACGCGGCGATGGAAGGTCGCACGGTGATTCAGTGGAACAAGGACGACCTGGACGAGTTGGGAATCCTGAAAGTCGACGTATTGGCACTGGGAATGTTATCGGCTCTGCGTCGATGTTTTCAGTTAGTGGCCCAGCACCATCATCGAAAGTTGACCTTGGCCACCGTGCCGCAAGACGACAAAGCGACCTACGACATGATTTGCGCGGCCGACACGGTCGGTGTGTTTCAAATCGAGAGTCGTGCGCAGATGAGCATGCTGCCGAGGCTCAGGCCACGCTGCTATTACGATCTTGTCGTCGAAGTGGCGATCGTCCGACCGGGGCCAATTCAAGGAAACATGGTGCATCCTTATTTGAAAGCTCGGGAGCACCCGGATTCTGTCGTGTACCCCAACGACGCGATTGCCGGCGTCTTGAGGAAAACGTTGGGCGTGCCAATCTTTCAGGAACAAGCGATGCGTCTGGCGGTGGTCGCGGCCGGGTTCACACCCGGCGAAGCAGACCAACTGCGACGGGCAATGGCGGCATGGCGGCGACCGGGCGTGATCGATCGATTTCGCATCAAGTTGCTCGAGGGGATGCGAGCGAGCGGACACACAAGCGAGTTTGCCGAGCATGTGTTCAATCAAATTCGTGGCTTCGGCGAATACGGGTTCCCCGAGTCACACGCGGCCAGCTTTGCGTTGCTGGTATACGCATCAAGCTATTTGAAGTGTCACTACCCGGCTGCGTTTTGCGTAGCAATTTTGAACAGTCAGCCAATGGGCTTTTACGCTCCGGCGCAGTTGGTTGCCGATGCACGCAAGCATGGTGTTCGTGTGCGCGGTGTCGACGTGAATCACAGCGAGTGGGAATCGACGCTGGAGTCCGATGCGAATCGCCCCCAACCGGCAATTCGATTGGGACTGCGAACGATTCGGGGCTTGTCCTCCGAGGCTGCGATGTGTCTAGCCGGCCAGCGAAACGCAGGCGGTCCGTATCAAAACATGAATGACTTGGTGAAGCGGGCCGGTCTGGGGAGAGCCGTTTTGGCGATTTTGGCTGATGCCGACGCGCTCGGATCACTCGCCGGGGACCGCCGTGCCGCGGTCTGGAATTCACTTTCACAAGCCAATTCGCCCGGTGGCCAACCACTTTTTGAAAGCGTGGACGAGGACGAAGAGATTCCCGAGGAACTGATCCCCATGACACCGATCGAGGAGGTCTACGCAGATTACAGCACGACGGGTTTGAGCCTAAAAGCGCATCCGATTTCGTTTTTGCGAAATGAACTCAGCAAACAGCGATGCGTGTGCGCATCTGATTTGTCGAATCTGCGCGACGGGAGGCATGTTCGCGTCGCTGGCCTGGTGCTGCTTCGGCAACGACCGGGAACGGCAAAGGGTATCACCTTTGTGACGCTGGAAGACGAAACGGGTCCAATCAATCTGGTGCTGTTCGCAGCGGTCTGGGAGCGATTCTTTCGAGTGGCCCGTACCAGCAACGCGTGGCTGGTCGATGGAAAGTTAGAAAACAAGAAGGGTGTGATCCACGTCATCGTCGGACGACTGACGGATTTGGCGAGCGAACTACAAGCCAAACAAACAGAGGAAGACGGCGAGACAGAGCAAGCCAGTGAGTTGCAGGGACTGTCGCTTCGAGCACGGGACTTCCGCTGAAGCGGATCAGAGAACGGATTCAGCAACGATCCGTTCGCGATACGATTGTGCAACATCAATGTGCCATTGACCGTCACCGTTTTTGTGATCTGGACGGTACTCAAGAAAAAACTGAATCTGCCCCTGAATTTCGCCCGTTGGATCTGCCCAAACCACTTCTGCATGCTCTCGCCCGTACGAGTAGTAAACTCTGGTCGGTCGATCCAAGACCCATTCGGCATTTGGCCCACGTCTGCGGATCAATGCGTTGAGCGATTCGTCCCGAAACTCCTCCAACGCTTGAATTGCATTTTCGCTCATGTTGTAGTGCTGTTTCAGCGACATCGTGGGGGGAAAACGATTGACATAGTCCTTCCGTAGTTCCATCGCGAACTCGTCTTCGCCTCGCGCGATGACCTCCATGTAATCCCGTGAAAACTTCTCGGCCTGTCGGCCAAGCGTCATCGTCTTCATCCAAGGAATGAACAGACCACAAGAACCAAATCCTGTTGCCAAGATCATGCCCAGCATTGCCGCCCTTGTTCCAACCGGTGTTGGTCCACCCGAGCGTCGCAAGGCAACCACGCCAAACACGAACGCGAGCAGCGGAATCACCAACATTGGTTGGCCCAGTATGCAAGAAAAACTGAGCACCCCCAGCAGCAGGCAAATGAACCCCGAAACTCGCAATGGTGGCGCGGAGTCATCCAGCTCAAAACCGGCTTCCGCTTTCATTCGTGGAACGGTCGGGTCGAAAGTTTCAGTCGTCATGGAATGTCAAAAAGAAACGAATAAGAACAAATTCCCCACCGCTCGCGCGGATCTCTTTGCTGGCTACGCAAGCCGCACGAGCTTGGTTTGGGTGATCCAACACTTTTCTGAAAAACGACAGGCTGTGCCCGCGCAGCCCAATGCCCAATGCCCAATGCCCAATGCCGCCTGCTGTACTGATCTACAGAATGTCGGTTTCTGTGCATCGGTCAGTCAAGGCTGGATCAAGCGGCCCGTCCCCATGCGTCCAGATCTGGGCCCTGTTCCACGACTTTCGGCATCCTGGAAATCCCCAGCGAATCGCAAATCCACTGGGCGGCCCGCGACGAGGCACCACCCTGGGCGTGCTGCTCGCGAAGCTTGTCGAGCTGTGCCAGCTTCGAGCGAAAATAAAATGGATCGCCCAACAGCGCGTCGATCGACTCGGTCATGAACTCGATGGCAGGCTCGGGCCGTCCGACAGAGACCATTTCAGGGAAAACCATTCGCTCGCTCATCAGATTCGGTAACGAGATGCTGTCCAGCCGCACCAGCAGCTTGGCGATCGTGTGCAACACGCGTCCGACTCTGTAGACCACAGCCGCTGGAGTTCGCCTGGCCATCAACTCCAAACTAACGCTGCCACTGACCATCATCGCGCACTGCGCGGCTTCGATCACCTCGCTGGTGCGATCGACGTGGAAGTCAATCGGCAGCTCTGCATCGCTCGGCGTCAGTTGGTCACGGCACCACAGGCATTGTCGATCGCGATACGAAGCGACCAAGTAGCGGGCGTTGGAGTGTCGTCGATGCAAACGGCGAATCGACTCGAGCATCAATGGCCAATTGCGGTGCACCTCGTGATCGCGAGATCCGGGCAGCACGGCAACCAGCTGCTGGCCGTTTCGCCTCTGCGAATCGAATCGATCGAGCAAATGAGTATCCAGCTGGGCTGACTCAATCGCATCGAAAAAGGGGTGTCCAACGTACGTGGTTGGAATCCCGCAGTTGCCAAAGTATTGCTGCTCGATCGGCAACACCGCGAGCACGTGATCGACATTGCGGCGCATCTTTCTCACGCGCCAACCGCCCCAAGCCCACAGTTGCGGAGGACAGTAGTAGTAGACTGGAATTCCATAACGCTTGGCACGTTTGGCAATGTGCCAATTGAAACCAGGAAAATCAACCAACACAACGGCATCGACTTGTCCGCCACGAAAAATCTCTTCGGCCTGGTCTGCAAAGCGAAAAAACTGGCGCAATTTGGGAAGCACTTCCAGGAGCCCAACGACGGCATGCTGGGTCAGGTCACGATCGATTCGGCATCCCGCGTCGCGCATCGCTTGGCCGCCGAATCCACGAATTTGGACGTCAGGTGCGATCTGGCGGATCTCGCCGAGAAGCCGAGCGGTGTGCTGGTCACCGCTTGGTTCGCCAACGGAGAAAAAGATCGTTTTTGGCATGTCCGCCCGTCCAGCTTGTAGGATGACGCGAGTGTGCAGATTTGCAGCTGCGACTAGTAGGAAAATTTGCGTCAGACGGTCAACGCTGATTTTTGAAAGCAAAGACTCTGCAGGAGAACTTGAAAACGCAAAAAAACGACCCGTCGAGGTTTCCCTCGGCGGGTCGTTTTTGGATCACGTCTGAAAGGTTTTCAGTGCGTTTCCGTTTCGCAAATTAGCGAACGTAAACAGCACTGGCCTGAATGACGCGACGCTTGTTGGTCACTTGAGCACTTGGATCAACAACCGGTGCTGGTGGCATCGGAGCAACTTCCATGGCTGGTGCAGCCATGGGAGCTGACGAGCAACCACCGCAAGGAGCTTCGCAACCGCAAGCTGGCTCGCAACCGCAAGCTGGCTCAGCTGCACAGCCACAGCTGTCGCAACCCTTGTCACAGCAGCTCTTTTTCTTGCAGCCCAGGTTGCCGAAGAGCTTGTCTAGCAGACAAACTTTTTTCTTGGCACATGGGTCACAGCAGCTGTCGCAAGCAGGAGCTTCGCAACCGCAAGCTGGTTCGCAAGCAGATGCACATCCACATGCAGGAGCTTCGCAACCGCAAGCTGGTTCGCACGCAGGTGCACATCCACAAGCGGGTGCTTCGCAACCGCAAGCTGGTTCGCACGAAGGTGCACATCCACATGCAGGAGCTTCGCAACCGCAAGCTGGTTCGCAAGCAGGTGCACATCCGCTGTCACAGCCCTTGTCGCAGCAGCCCTTGTGGCAGCCACCGCCACAAGAGAAGAGCTTCGACAGCAAACCGCCGCAGCTACTTCTTCTTGGCACATGGGTCACAACAGCTGTCGCATGCAGGTGCTTCGCAACCGCAAGCTGGTTCGCAGCACATCCGCAAGCAGGTGCTTCGCAACCGCAAGCTGGTTCACAAGCAGGTTCGCAGCAAGCAGGTGCTTCACATCCGCAGGCTGGTTCGCACGAAGGTGCACATCCACAAGCAGGTGCTTCACATCCACAAGCTGGTTCGCACGAAGGTGCATCACAGCAGTTGGTGTCACAACAGCTGCTGGCACTGCCACAGCCCTTGCAACCGAGCATCCGATCCAAAAGGTCAAACCCAAAGCTTTGGGTGCAGATGCTGCAACCAAGAACGAGGGCCATTGTCATTATTGTCCGCTTCATTGGAGCCACGTCTCCCTTCTCAAATTCGCGGGTTGTTTTTCGTGATGTCAGAGATGAGTCGACCTGTGACAAACTACTCTGGGTACGAGGTGCATTCGGCGGACGAAGTCGCCGGCGAGCACACCTCGAAATCCCTAGACGAACACAAACGGGTCGGGTGCGGGACACCCGGCCCGCCGACTTCGTTCAATTCGTCGATTTCGTCACTTTGTGAACACCAGAATCTTCCCAAGTGATTGGGCCCTTCCAGGTTCACATCACGGTCGTTTCAATGTCTCTAAACATCAACAAGACTCTGACATCCGATGTCAGAACCTCTGGGTCCATCGTCATCAGGAAAAGTGGCCACGAGCCACAGTCTGGTGTCCGATTCTGTATCGATATCGACTCAGACGGGGCGTGCAATCACTGTTCTGGGGGATTTTCGGCGGCTTGTGAGAGTTTACCGATTGGGCAGTTTCACCCGGTATTTCGGGCTATTGGCAATCCTCCGGTCCTGCGCGTGGCGTATTCGGACCGATCGGTATAAACTGCACAGTCGGCTCCCGAGAACACTCCTCGCGGAACCTAAACCCCCGCCAATGGTGCTTCCACCCGACGATTCGACGACCGGAGCAATGACGCGTGTCGTGGGCGAAGATTATGGACGTGAGGGCCAGCCTTCGCGCTCCCACCATCGGCAGCAATGAACCAGATCCAGCGAAGTCGACCTAACCGAATAACTCAATCGTTTGCCAGCCGAATCTGCCGTGATCGAATTGACTTGCTTGCCTGCGATGCCCCCTCGTGACATCCCATCAAGCGTTTGCCAATGAGTAAGACGTTTCCAGGAACCGTCGATTAGACAAATACCTGCCGTGATGCGAGCAAAGACTACAAGGACTACCACGAAGATCAACGTGCGGCACCGGGCCTGCGGGGCGGCGACGGTGTTTATTCATTGCACTCAGGACTCTCACCAAGTGGACGAGCATTTCGACTAGCACATGTGACTCGCCATGAAGACATCCAGCCATCCCCCGCCCCCCCTGCCACCCCCCGGTGGAGCGGTAATGCTAACAAGAACCTCCAACCCTGTGATCGATAGAGAACACCAATGCAACTGAGTATCGATTTTTTGTTTAGCCGCCGCGGCGTCGCGATGATGGTTTTGCTGGCAATCGGATTGACGTCCACGGCTTCGGCAGATTGGCCGTATTGGCGGGGCCCCAAATATGACGGCACGGCGGAAGCAAAGGGGCTTCCTGACAATTGGGATCCTGAGGGTGGCGATGGCAGCAACCTGCTTTGGAAGCGAGATGACATCGGCGGTCCCTGTACCCCGATCGTGATGGATGGTCGGCTCTATACGATTCAGCGTGCCGAGCCATCCACGCCCCGGGAAGGGGAAAAGGTTGTCTGCCTGGACGCCAAAACAGGGGAGACGATTTGGGAGAACCGCTACAACGTTTGGCTCTCCGACGTGCCGGCCGAGCGGATTGGCTGGAGCAGCGTGGTTGGCGATCCCGAAACGGGCAATGTTTACGCTTTAGGTGCTTGCGACATCTTTTCCTGTATCGATGGAAAATCGGGAGAAACGCTCTGGAGTATTCCTCTGCACGAACAGTTTGGGATGCTGAGCACCTACGGCGGTCGCACCAACTTCCCGGTCATTCACGAGGATTTGGTGATCATCAGCGGAATCATCATCAACTGGGGTGAACAGGCAAAGCCGAACCATCGTTTGATTGCTATGAACAAGAATACCGGTGAGGTGGTTTGGTTTAGCGGCACGCGTGATCTGCCATACGACACGACTTATTCGGCGCCCAGCCTGGTGACGATCGATGGCCAACGACAGCTGATCATAGGAGCCGGCGATGGCGCGGTCTGGGGATTCCAGCCCAGAACGGGAAAACCGCTCTGGCACTACGACCTCTCCATGCGGGGCCTCTTTGCGACGCCCCTAGTCGTCGGTAACAAAGTCTTTGCTAGCCATAGTGAAGAAAACGTCGCCCCCTACAACAACGTGATGGGTGCGGTCGTCTGTCTTCAGGTTTCAGGGACCGGTGACGACACCAAGGTGGAAGAACGGTGGAAGCAGAACGAGGTGGTGGTCGGCTATAGCGAACCCGTCCTGATTGGCAACCGGCTTTACGTCGTCGATGACCGCTGCAAGATGTGGATCTTCGATGCTGAAACGGGCGAGGCGATCGTCGAGCAAGAATCGTTTGTCAGTAGCCGACAACGATCGGCCCTGTTGCACGCCGACGGAAAGATCTATGTGTTAAGCGAAAATGGTCGTTGGGCCATTGTCGCACCAACCGAAGATGGGTTCGAGGTGCTGAGCAAGGGATACATTCGCGGCACCGGATTCAGCGGTTCACCGATCGTGTCCGATGGACGACTCTACTTCCCCAGCACAACAGCGCTGTATTGCGTGGGCAGCGAGGGCAGCACTCAAACCGCGGTCGACATTTCGGATTCGATGGGTGAGGAGACGCCGGTCACTGAAAACCCGCAGGTTGCTCAGCTGCAAATCGTTCCCGCCGAAGCATTGGTGAAGCCCGGGGAGAAACTTGAGTTGTCCGTGCAAGCTTTCAACGCCTTGGGCCAGAAGCTTGACAATCCATCAGAGGTGACCTTTGAGGTCGAGGGGGCTGGGACCGTCAACGGATCAACGTTCATTGCGTCAGCCGATGCCGCACATACCGGAGCCACGCTGACCGCACGTGCCGGCGACGCCACGGGCACGGCACGCGTCCGAATCGTTCCCGACTTGCCTTGGAAATTCACGTTCGATGGATTGACGGACCCACCATTGTCATGGGTCGGTGCGCGGTACCGACACGTGATTCGTGAAATCGACGGATCGCCGGCCCTGACCAAGATCACCACCATCCCCAAGGGCGCGCGGAGTCGCGCCTGGATGGGGCAGAGTGGACTATCCGAATACACGATCAGTGCGGATGCTCGCGGCGCACGAATGGGCGATCAGTTGCCTGACATCGGTTTGACTGCCCACGGTTACGTGCTGGACCTGATGGGCGAGAGCCAGCAGCTGCAAATCCGCACTTGGTCGTCACAACTTCGGATGGCAACCACCATTGACTTTCCTTGGAAGGAAGATATTTGGTACCGAATGAAGTTCCGCGTCGACATCGAAAGCGAACCGCCCGCCGCCGTCGCCCTTTTAAGGGGCAAGGTTTGGCCACGCGACCAGGACGAGCCCAAGGAATGGACTATCACGGCTCGCGATGAGTCGCCTAATCTGGCCTCGAGCCCAGGCCTTTACGGCAACGCGAAGGTCGCCGAACTCTACCTGGACAACATCGAGGTTACTAAGAATTCGGACGAGCCGTAGGCTTATCCGTTGCCCAACCCTATCCTGATAACACCCACAACAACCTTCTGCTATCTGTCAACGAACCATGCGTAAAAATGAACTTTCGGCTTGGACCCTGCTGCTCGGCGCTAGCGTGCTGGGGAGCATCACCACGTTGTCACTCGGTGGCTGCAAACCTCCCACACATCGCGACATCGATGTATCGACCGGTGAGTATGTCAGTAGCAATGTCTCTGGCAGCGCCAGTAACGTGACCGGCTCGAGTAGCAATGTCACAGGCTATAGCAGCAATGTGACTGGCGCGAGCAGCAACGTCACGTTCTCGAGCAACGTGACATCGTCGCCTGCCACAGCGGTCGAGACCCCGCTCCCCATCACGAGATTGGCACCCGCCAAGCCTGAAGCGAGCAGCGCTGTCGCTTCCGAGCCGGACGCTGCCGCCGGCGATGATGCTTCCGAGCCGGACGCTGCCGCCGGCGATGATGCTTCCCAGCCGGACGCTGCCGCCGGCGATGATGATGCGGCCGCGAACCCGGCAACTGCTGAAGATATCCTCACGTCGGGCGGGGACTGGCCTCAGTGGGGCGGCACGAGTGAACGGAACAATGTGCCGGGGGCTAAGAATCTTCCGATCGAATGGAATATCGGCAAGTTCGACCGTCGCACCGGCGAATGGGACAACAGCAAGGCCAAGAATATTCGCTGGTTCTCGAGTCTGGGCAGCCAGACCTACGGCAATCCTGTCATCGCGGGCGGACGCGTCTTCGTCGGCACCAATAACGGGGCTGGTCACTTAAAGCGGTACCCCTCCGAGGTCGACCTCGGTTGCCTGCTGGCGTTTGACGAAGAGTCCGGCGACTTTCTCTGGCAGCACAGCAGCGAAAAGCTGATCACTGGACGCGTTCACGACTGGCCGCTGCAAGGCATTTGCTGCGCGCCACTGGTCGAAGGCGATCGACTTTGGTTCGTAACCAGCCGCGGTGAGGTGCGATGCCTCGACACGCAAGGATTTCGTGATGGCGAAGATGACGGCGAGAGCGAGCTTGCGGCGGTTGCCGAAATCATGAACGCAGGGCCAGGTGCCGCGGCACATGCTGCTGCCCTGGAGGGACTTGCCTCGGGGACCCTCACCGATGCTGCCAAGCAAGCCTTGGCGGATGCCGGCGAAGTTGTCGATGGTGACGTGAAAGTCGAAACCGTCAGCGAAGGCAAGCAGTGGAAGGCGACGGGCAACTTCGGCGGAGTCGACCGCGAGTTGACCATCAAACAAATCGGACCGCGGATCAAATTCTTCAAAGCCCTGGGTGTACAAGATGAGACTGAAGCCGATGTGATTTGGGTCTTCAACATGATGGGACCAGAAATGGGCGTCAGCCAGCACAACATGTGCTCCTGTAGCGTTACCAGCTATGGCGACCTGCTGATGGTCAACACCAGCAATGGCCTGGACGAGTCCCACCTCAACCTGCCGGCGCCCGACGCGCCCAGTTTCATTTGCATGAACAAGAACACCGGAGAAGTCCTGTGGACCGATCGTTCGCCCGGCAAGAACATTTTGCACGGTCAATGGTCCAGCCCCGCAGTGGCCGAACTTGGCGGCGTTGCTCAAGTAATCTTCCCTGGTGGCGATGGCTTTCTCTACAGTTTTGCCGCGAACGAAGGGAAAGATGGGAAACCCGAATTGCTGTGGAAGTTCGACTGCAATCCCAAAACAACGAAGTGGGTTCTTGGGGGCGAAGGCACACGCAATAACCTGATTGCCACGCCCGTGGCCTACGACGGATTGGTATACATCGCAGTTGGCCAAGACCCCGAGCATGGTGAAGGTGAAGGGCATCTGTGGTGCATCGACCCAACCAAACGAGGCGACATCTCGCCGACGCTGGCGATGAAGATTGACGACGACGGGAAGCGGGTCCCGATTCCCCACCGACGCATTCAGGCCGTGGAAGAGGAAAAAGGCGAGGTCGAAGTCGACAATCCCAACTCGGGCGTTGTTTGGCATTACAGCATGTTCGATGGAAACGAAGACGGCGAGATCGACTTCGAGGAAGAGATGCACCGCACGATTGGAACGGTGGCGATCAAAGACGACGTGCTCTACATCGCCGACTTTTCCGGATTGATCCATTGCCTTGATGCCAAGGGAAGCAAGGATGGCAAACCCATCCTCCATTTCACCTATGACATGCTTGCGCAGAGTTGGGGAAGTCCGCTAATCGCTGATGGGCATGTTTTCATTGGTGATGAAGACGGTGACGTCGCCATCTTCGAATTTGGTCCGGAGAATCCCGAGCCGATTGCCGAGATCAACATGGGCAGCAGCGTCTACAGCACACCGGTGGCTGCCCACGAATCGATTTTCATTAGCACGAAAGACAAGTTGTTCTCGATTGGGATCGCCAAATAAGCCGCGTTCCGTTTCTTCAATCAATCATTTCTGATCCGGGCGGACCTGTTCCTCCTGGATGCACCAGTGGTAAAGCAATGTCAAAAACCTTGTTGGACTGTGGCAACTGTGGTCCTGACTTCAACACCATCCGTCAGATGGTAACGTCAAACTTCACCGCTTCGGTAATCCAATCCCATGGCGTCGAAGACACCTTGGAGATACTTCGCAAACGCAAGATCGATTTGGTCACAGTCAATCGGAAACTCGACCGTGACTACAGCGACGGGATGGAAGTCATCAAGACGATCAAAGCAGACCCGCAGGTCGGATCGGTTCCGGTCATGTTGGTGACCAACTACGAAGAGCATCAACAGGCTGCGATTGAAGCCGGCTGCGTCCTTGGATTCGGAAAACTGACGGTCAACGAGCCCGAGACACGAGCAGCTCTCGAACCGTACCTCGGAGCAAGAAAAGAGCAGCCTGCGAACGATTAGCCCGTCACTGGGGCAAGTGGTCCACGCACAGAGGTCACGCAGTTGACTTCATTCGGTCGGTCCGCAATCGATCAGTCCTTTAACTCGCCGACCCTTGGCGACGGAGTGCAGCCAACGGTTGCTTATGAGAGTCGTGCAAGGATTCGGAATCGTATTGATCGCTGTCGTCATCGGTCTTGTCGCCGGCTCTCTGTTGGGGGCCCAGCCAAGCATCAATGGCCAACTTGGGCGAAGCCTGGAGCATCCGCTGCAAGCATCGCTGATCTCATTCGGCAGCGGAACCGCGGTCATCTTGGTGATTTCGGTCCTGATCGGCTCTTTTCCGCCCGCTTTCACAACGCCGCCCCGAGAACTCCCCTGGTGGATCTGGTTCGGCGGCGCCATCGGGGTGATCATGGTCACCACATCACTGATTCTCGTGCCGCGTGTTGGTTCACTGCCGTGGTTCGCGGCGGTGATGACAGGCCAGACGGTCGCTGCCCTCTGCCTTGACCACTTTGGCCTGTTGGGAAATCCAAAAATCCCAACATCACCTCTGCGGCTGCTGGGAGTCGGACTTCTGGTCGCCGGCGTGATCGTGATCGTCGAAGCCAGGCACCTCGAAGGGCGGAATCCAGCCAACAATTCGGGGCAAGAGGTTGGGGAAGAAACCGGTGAGCCGAATCAGTGAGGATCAGACCTCTCGCCACCGTGTCGACTTCCTCTGATTGATTTGGAGGTACAAGTGTAGCGGAAATGTGAGCAATCGAAGGAAACAGGGGCAAGACGAGCAAAACACGCTTGAGACAAGGTTTACGGGCGCCTATTTTAGGAGACCTGTAATCAAGCCACCTACCACCACTGGGCCATGCACTCCCCAAATGTGCAATTCTTTACCCCCTCTCAGTGCAATTCGCTCATGGTCTCTTCCAACGTTATCGCTTCTGGCGACCTGACCGACAGATGATGAAATACCGCCAAATCGATAGGATTATCTCTCTCCAGCCTGGCAAGAAGCTGATTGCTGAGCGAACGCTAAGGGCAGACGAGGAGTACTTGAAGGACCATTTTCCGAATTTTCCCGTGATGCCGGGAGTGATGATGCTTGAGTCGCTGCACCAAGCGGCAGTTTGGCTGATCCGGTCGGGGGACCGGTTTCAGTCCCCATTGGTCTTGCTTCGAGAGGTTCGAGGTGTCAAGTTCGGCGACTTTCTTGCACCGGGGGAAACTCTCGAAATCATTGCCGAGTCGATCAAGGAGGACGGAAACCATACAACAGTCAAAGCGACCGCCACCAAGCAAGGCCGTGTGACCGTGACAGCAAGGCTGGTGCTGGAACGCTGCAGCAGCAATGATTCTGATCGGATTGGCACCGACGAGGATATTTGCCGACTCATCGAGCAGCAATTTCATCAACTCTTTGGCGATATCGCCCTGACCACTTGAAGTGACCACGAACAGACATGGCCACCGGATTCGGTCCATGGCCGAATCACGACCGATATCAAACCAATTTCAAACTAACAACTAGCAACACATATCCCTTAAAGGATTCACCCATGGCATTGGACCAAGAAGAGATTTTCGAGAAAGTACAAGAGGCGCTGATTGACGCGTTGGGCGTTGACGATGACGAAGTCAGTCGCGAAGCGACACTCGTTGGTGATTTGGGTGCCGAATCGATCGACTTTCTTGACATTGTTTTCAAGCTGGAGAAGGCATTCGACATCACCATCCCGCGTGAGGAGTTGTCGCCCGAGGACATTCTGACCAACAACCAGTATGTACAGGATGGCGTTGTCACCGCCGACGGGATGGCGGAGTTAAAGCGACGGATGCCCTGGGCACAATTGGACGAGTTCGAGAAGAACCCGCGAGTCCAGGATTTCGGCAACCTGTTGACTGTCGGTGACCTTTGCAGTTACGTCGGCAGCAAAGTCGGCGAATAAATTCCATTTGCGACCGCGATCCATCTTCGTCGGTCTTCTTCGTCTTGTCGGAAAACCGATGCGTTGGTTCTGGGTCGATCGATTCACTGAATTCGTTAGTGGTTCACATGCTTGTGGCATCAAGAATGTGTCGCTGGACGAGGAGGTAGTCGACGAGTATTGCCCCGGCTATCCGATGCTGCCGCCAACCCTGATCATCGAAGGCATGGCGCAGATTGGTGGCATCATGGTTGCTGAACATTTTGGCTTCGAAAAACGTGTCGTGCTGGCCAAGGTCGGCAAGGCCAAGTTCCACCAACCTGCCCGGACTGGTGATCAACTTTTGTATGATGTTCGGCTGGATGCGGTGCAAGAAAACGGGGCCACCGTCACCAGTACCAGCCGTTGTGGTGACGTTCTCCAGGCCGAAATCGACCTGATGTTCGCGTTCCTGGAGGAAGGGCGGTTCACCGACGGCCCCCTCTTCAAACCGGGCCAGTTAGGATCCATGCTGAGGTTGATGAACTTTTTTCATGTGGCGGTCGACGCCGATGGAAAGCCAGTTCCCATGTACGAGAACCTCTGAAACGATTCGTTTCAAGCTGTACCCTGTTCTCGTTTTTCCTTCGTCACGAAAGCAAACCCGATGCGTCGCCGCGTTGTTGTTACCGGAATTGGAATGATCAATCCCATGGGGCATGATGCCGCCACCGTGTGGTCGGGGCTGAAAGAAGGAAAGAGCGGTGTCGCGCTGACAACGCTTTTCGATGCCAGCGGATTCCCCACCAAAATCAGCGCCGAGGTCAAGAACTGGGACATCACGGATTGTGGCGAGCCGGCCGAACTGTGGCGTGACCGTGGCCGGCATACGAAATTCGCTGTCGGCGCGGCCAAGCAAGCGATCGCCGACAGCGGTGTGCTCGACTCGATCGGCGATCCGGTTCGGTTTGGGGTCTACTTGGGCAGTGGCGAGGGCAACCAGGATTTCGCGACCTTTAGCAAAATGATGGCGGCTGCTTTGGTAGACGGCGAATATGACGCGTCGAAGTTCATCGCCGCCGGCTTGGAACTGCTCAACCCGGCGAAAGAGCTTGAGCAAGAACCGAATATGCCGGCGGCTCACTTGGCGACAATGTTCAATGCGCAAGGTCCCAACCTCAACTGCTTGACCGCATGTGCCGCGAGCAGCCAAGCCGTTGGGGAAGCCATGCGAGATCATTCGACGCGGCGACGCCGATGTAATGTTGGCCGGCGGTACGCACAGCATGATCCACCCCTTCGGAGTCACCGGATTCAACTTATTGACTGCGCTGAGCGAAAAGAACGATGAACCGACAAAGGCAAGTCGCCCCTTTGATCGCCTGCGAAATGGATTCGTGCTCGGTGAAGGTGCCGCGATGGTGACGCTGGAGGAACTGGAATCCGCGAAAGCGCGTGGGGCGACGATCTATGGCGAAATCGCAGGCTATGGCACGACCGCCGATGCCTATCGAATCACCGACATTCCGCCGGACGGACACGGTGGAATTGCTGCCATGCGGATGGCGATCGCCGACGCTGGCCTGAAACCATCGGACATCGACTACGTCAACGCACACGGAACCAGCACGACGGTTAACGACAGAGTGGAATCGAAAGCCTGCTGGGAAGTATTTGGCGAAGACGCTCCCAAGATTCCGGTCAGCAGCACGAAGAGCATGATGGGCCACTTGATCGCCGCGGCCGGAGTCACCGAAATGATTGTCTGCCTGTTGGCGATTCGGGATTCCGTTTTGCCACCGACAATCAACTACGAAAACCCCGACCCTGAATGCGATCTTGACTATGTGCCCAACGAAGCCAGAGAAGCACCGGTCAAATACGCGCTGAACAACAGTTTTGGTTTCGGCGGTCAGAACGTCACGCTCTGCCTGAGCCAGTTCCAGGACTGATCTCGCGTCGAGCCAGGTCGAAGAAAATGAATCGATTTACCGATGCCGAGCTAGCCGCTTTTCTTGACGAAGCCTTACCGGCGAGTCGATGCTCGCAACTGGAGCATGAACTGCGTTCCAACGCCGAGCTTCGCAATCGTCTGATCGAAGTTCGCGGCCGCGAGACGGCCGGCCTGCACACCATTGGTGCCATTTGGCGACGCTCTCGATTGTCCTGTCCAAGCCGTTCGGAACTCGGACAGTACATTCTTGGCACCCTTGCCGCAGAACCTTCCGATTACATTCGCTTCCATCTCGACAAGATTGGTTGCCGTTACTGCCAAGCCAACCTCGCCGACCTGGAAGCCGCCTCCAAACCGCACGAACAACCAACGCAGAGACGCCAACGCTACTTTCAAACTAGCGCCGGCTATCTCAAGAAAGACAACAGTGACTGACGTCTGGTCGACATTGGACGCTTCATGGCAATTTGCATTTTTCAATCGCCTCAGGTTGCTCCGTAAAGCATCCGTTGCAGTCGATCGAGAGTGGTGACCATCTGGTTCCACTCGGTCACCACCTCAAGCGTCGGAAAGATGGACGCGTCGTTGCGGTCAAATCCTCTTTCGCTAACCATGACTTTCGCCGATAGCACCGCGACGCCGTGACTGGATACCTGTTCGCTCTGGGAGGCAGGCGATTCCATCCAGTCGTCCTCCATCGGCAACACCTGCTGCAATGCCTGGTGAACGGCCCACAGGGCTGCCTTGCGGCGTGATTCGGCTTGGACCACACTGCGCATTGTTCCTGATTGTACGTAGAACTTGGGCATGATTCGATTCCTGTTTTGATTCCAGAGAGTTGGTCAGTTCGTTTCGTTTTCGCTCCCTTGCCGGGGCCTGATTGATATCGCGGGACGCCTGACACGTCTGGTCACACCCTGGAAAAAAAACGGCGATCTGAGCAATCTTCGCTACGAATGATCGACTCCCTTCGGCAGAATTCCCGAAGCCTGCTAACCTGTTCCCTACCCTGCTCTGTTCTACCCTGCTCTGTTCTACCCTGCTCTGCTCGGCTCGGCTGCTCCTGCCCACTCTGGCGATCTGCTCCATGAAACTGATTCACCACGGCGCTCACGAAGGTGTCACCGGCTCGTGCCATCAACTGTTCTGGGGGCAACGTCAGAGCCTGCTGGTGGATTGCGGAATCTTTCAAGGCAAAGAGGCACTGAAACATCCGAATCCTGAAATCAACTTCTCAATCGAGGGAATCGAAAGCCTGCTGCTGACTCACGTTCATATTGATCATGTGGGGCGAGTGCCTTATCTGTTGTCGGCGGGATTCAACAAACCAATCTATTGCAGCGCGCCGTCAGCAAAGCTTTTGCCGCTTGTGATGGAAGACGCTCTGAAGATTGGCTTCACGCGTTCGCGAAACTTGATCAAGAAGTTTTTGCAGCATATCGGCAAACTGCTGCGACCGCTTCCCTACAACACTTGGCACTCGATATCCAGCGGCGTCAGGATTCGCCTGCGTCCGGCTGGTCACGTGCTGGGTTCAACGATTTTCGAGGTTGAACTGCCAGACGGTGAAATGGTTGTCTTCTCCGGCGACGTTGGTTCGGGTAGCGATCCGCTACTTCGCAAACCCAGCAGCCCCGAGAAAGCCGACCTGTTGGTACTAGAGAGCACCTACGGCGACAAGCTGCATCCGACGAGCGAGGATCGTCAAAAGACACTTGAAGCGGTATTGCGAAAGACACTGCACGATAAGGGTGTCACCATCATCCCCGCCTTCAGCTTAGGCCGCACGCAATCGTTGTTGTACGAGATGAACGGAATTTTCGAGCGTGTGCAAAAGACCGAAGGACGCACGCTGATGAAGCAGATCGACGTGATCGTTGACTCGCCACTCGCTTCTCAGTTCACCCAGTTGTATGAAGGCATGCAGGAGTACTGGAGTCTCGAGGCCCAGCATCTGCTACGGACGGACGAACAGCCGCTGGTCTTCGAGAATCTGACCACGGTCGGCAATCATCGCGAGCATCGCGAGATCGTCGACTACCTTGGAGACCACAAACTTCCAGCAATCGTGATCGCCGGCAGCGGCATGTGTACTGGCGGGCGAGTCATCAACTATTTGAAGCGTTTTATCGGTGAGGCCAATACGGACATCGTGTTCGTCGGATATCAAGCCCGCGGAACTCCCGGCAACTACATCAGCCGCGGCAGTGACTGGGTCCGCCTTGATGGACGCAAATACGACGTGGAGGCCGACATCCATCGGATCCCTGGGTACTCGGCCCATGGAGACCAAGCCGACTTGATGGAATTCGTGCAAGCAATGGCAGAATCTCCGAAAGAGATTCGCTTGGTTCACGGAGAGTATCAGCCCAAGCGAACGTTCGCCGAAAAACTCTCAGAGAATGGTTTTCGAGTCATCTGACGACGTGTTGATTGAGAGCTCTTGTCGTTCAATGAGCAGCAACATGACATGGTCATGATTTGCGTTTCAACGAAAAGGCCGCTGGCGAAACATTGTCCCACCAGCGGCCTTGTTTTCGTGGACGACGTCGATCATGACGTCTCGTCAGGCCGTATTACCGCAGGCTTCCTTGAAAATTGTTGATTTGATAGTTTGCGCTGATCGGAATCACACCGTAGATGCCTTCGGTGAAGACCTGTCGCACAAAGTTGTTCAGCAGACGAATGGGTGCGCTGGGCACGATGATCACATCGCCGTCGCGAACCCAGATTTCGTCGGCTGGATGTGCCGTTCGTCCAAGAATTGCACCTCGCAGGTCAAGCATCGTCGACAGCAACTCCCAATTCTCACCGCGGCGGAAGACCACCACCTGTCGCAGGTTGGCACCTCCCGTTGTCACGTGACCGCCAGCCATCGCGATCGCTCCGAGTACGGTGGTAGGAGTGTTGTTCATCTCGTATCGACCCGGCAGATTCACCTCGCCAAGCACAAAGACATTGTGCGGAGCTTGCTCTTCCAGCGAAGGTTCAACTTCGATTCCACCGACGAATTGGTCGTAGCGAAGGTTGATCTCCTGCTTCAACTCCTCAAGCGTCAGGCTCTGTGCTTGGACGCTTCCGATGCGAGGCAAACGAATCTCACCCGACGGAGTGATGGTTTGAATGGTCTGCTGTGGGTCGAATCCACCGGAACCACTAAACGCCTCTTGAATCCGGCGTGCTGCAGTGCCGGTGTTCACTGGCGTGACATCGATCGCCGGTTCCGGATAGAACTCTTTGTATTTTTCTTCGAGCACGGCACGTAGCTGATCGACTGTCTGGCCAGCGGCGTGAACTTGTCCGATCAACCGCAAGGTGACGGTGCCGTCGGGTTGGATCGCCAGTCCCTTTTCCAGTGTTCCCCGTGTCAGTTCCTCATCCGCTTCCGATTCTATCAGTAGCTCGTCGCCGACCGCGAGACGATAGGAACCTTCACTCTTGAGTCCAGTGATTAGGAATAGGAATTGGATCACGTCCCCCGTACGAAGCCGATACTCGGGGATGCGTTCAGTTCTCGATGGTCCCGCATACTCGCCCGGCCCATAGACGTAAAAGGGTGCGTTGTAGGGACACTGCCAGCATTGGCCGTGCCGTTCATGACATGGGCCAACTCCGAACATGACACCGAATCCGCCGATCATGCCCTCGCCATCTCGATCGACGCAAGTCAGGCACTGTCCACAATTGCAGGAATCAACAATCACTGGCCCGTGTGCGACTTGGACAATCTGCGGATTCCGCGGCTCGCCACTTGAATACGTATCTTCGCTTGGGTAGGCCCGCTGAATCGGAGAATTAACGTCGCTCGGAAAGAAACCCTGGTTAGGTCCGAAATCGATCTTCGATTCCGACAACGCGGTCATCGGTGCCGCGGATACCGCGTCATCAGCACCTTCATCTGCTCGTACAGCAGGCGTTGCCCCCGCCAATAAGCTAATCAGTGCCATCGCGGAAGTATTGGTTTTATGTTAGTCATCGCCATCGAAGTTTCTCACATTATCAAGACACGAGTGGACGGTCTGTCGGAGGGAGGGAAGGAAAGTGGTGTGTGTGCGAATCGTGATTGGGAATGGATCGTTTTAGCGACGACCGAATGGAAACAAAGATCGTAGACTGATACGTGTCTCCGACGCCGGGGGCGCAGTTACTGCGGGAGGCTGCGTCTTGGCAGGTACGTTCTTCAGTTCGCTAAGGTTTGGTTTGTAAGTTGCCGCAAACACATCGGGCGAAAGCTCTTTCACAGGGATTTCGTCGGCGACATTGGGGTCCTGCAGTGATGCAAGGCATAGACGCGCGGTATCAACATCCCCAAGTCGTCGTGAGGCTTCCAATAGCCCTTGGTAACCGCTACGTGTCGGTTGAATCTCGACGCTGCGACTTAATGCCCAGGCAGCCTGCTTGACGAGCCCTTGATCCAACAACGTGGTGCCAAGCTCTCGATAGCCGGGGCCATTGGTGGGCGCGATGTCGATCGCAGCTCTTTGCAGCGTCACAGCGACTGCAGCCCCATGTGTATCGCCTGGTGCGGACAATTGTTTTTCGATTTGCCCTAGTAACACCAACGCATCACTGGCCTCGCGAACACCACCAGCGGCGGCAATCAAGTTCGTCCTGGCAACTGCGAGATACTTTTCCGTCGCCTCGAGTGCCGACATATCTTCGAGATCCTGACCTTTGAGCACGTCGGTTTCGTGGACGACGACCATCCGCCTCAGCGCGTTTTGGTCAATCGGGCCGAATCGCCCGCAGAAATCATCGGACTCTCGAATTGCGTCCAATGCAACGTCCAATTCTTGGGCATGCTGATTGCCGCCTGCCTCAGCGTCTCGCATCGCCACGATCGACCGCAATGCCTCCACTGCATATTTCTTGGCTGAATGCGTTGCTCTGCGTTGCATCCGATGCGACGAGCTTCGCAGCGACTCTTGTGCTAGCTCGCGAAGACGTGTTGAATGAATCGTCGTTGTCAAGGATACCTCATCCCTTTGGCTGCCGAGTTCGACAGCTGCATCCGAGTCGAAGGACTCCAACGGCAACAGACCAAACCCGTTGTCGCTGGCGACTCGCCGCGATCGATCCGACGGCACCGTGGCTGCAACCTCACTCGCAACCGCTGGCGTTGGAGCGACGACCTTTGTCGGCTCCTCACTTGATTGCAGTTGTGTCTGATCAATCGAAGCCTCGGTTGGTGCCGACTTGGCGATCACGGATGTAGCCGGTGCGTCGCCGCTTGACTCTGCGGAATTCGCATTGGTTGGAACGTCGCTGGCGATTGCCGGAGCCGTGCTCTCCGCTTCGCATTCGACGGACTCGGCAATCTCTGCCTCAGTGATGATGGGCGTGACGAGTTGCACATTGGCCGCCGATTCTTCCGTTTGCCGGGCCGCGATCGCAATAGTCTGTCGCTCGACGTCCAGGCGATTGACGGACGGAACAAACTCAAATTGGATTGCGTCGGAGTCTTGGGGCAGGACCGGAACCTGCAGGGGCTTCGTGCGACGATGAATCAGTTCAGCAAGACTGCTGGAAGTCGCCGGCGTAGTCGCTTTCTCCTGTTTCGTGGGTGGGGAGACCACTGATTGCGCAGATTTCGATTGGTGCGCGGCCACCTCTGGTTTTACATCAGCCGCCTTGATGGGTGGGGCGATCCTCGCTGCTGGTAATTCTGTCGCGAGTTCTGCTTCGGGCACTCCAAGAAGTCTCAACTTCGGCCGAACGATCTCTGCATTCCTGTCTGCTTCGGCAACCGAAAGGTCCGTCGCGGCCGATGAGCTGGCAACCTGGGAATGGGGGACAGGAGACTCGATTGACTCCAAAGACTTGGTGGCCGACCAGCCTTTCTCGAGCAGGCTGCGAAAAGAATTCGCTTGCGTCGATTCACCAGCGGGCGGATCCGCCGCATTTCCGGTCGATGCGGTGCAGCAAATCATGGCGGCAAGTGCCAGCCGACGTGCCAGACGACTTGTGCGTCCTAACTCTTCCATGAGATCAATCGCTTTGGAGTGGTTGATACCAACGCTGTCACTTCCCTATGGCAAGCAAGATGGCATCTGGACGGGACATCGACCTGATCATGATGCCTCGGTCATGATTTTCGCCTATCGTCATGACGCAATCCAAATTCCAGGATTCACATGCGGCAGGACCGAAAATAACAGCAGAAATCGAAGATGCGACACAGATGGTGCGTCCGTATTAACTGTTACAAGTGGTATGTCAAACACCGCCTAAGGAAGGCAACCGTTGCGCCCCGCACCCTGGCATGCAAAAAAGCAAACGTGTCGATTTTGCGGGTTGTAACGGCTGCGATGCGGCGACAGCTGGGCGCACTCCGTTCTCGCCGGCGGTTTCATACATCCATTCCGTTTCGGGCTGGACTTGACGTAGAGTTTGATGACTAAATAGGGGCTTGTGCGCGAGCGTGATCAATCAGACAATCAATGGAAGACACTTTTCCAAACGCGAACCAGCCTTGTGGGGTGACCGATAACGGCGCATTTCCGCCGATTTCAGGTAGCGACTTCGTGCTGGGCTATCCGGAGACCGCGCCTCCGGACATCGATCTGGGGCCGGTGCCTAGCGGCGTAGGAGCCAAGCCAAGTGCGAAATCCGGGGCCGTACCCACAAGAACTGACAACAGCGTGGGTCGCTTGCCGGATAGCAAACGTACGGGGCCTCCGCTGCCAAAGCGACCCAAGGGACGGTTCTTCGTTGGGTCGTTGTTCTTATCGGTAATCGCTGGCTTGGCGTATACGGCTTACAACTCGTTACTGCGGTATTCCGCGTATGGCGAAGTGACAGCGCGCATGATCGACTTGTCGGTGCCGTGGTCCGGCGTTGTTAAGTCGATCCATGTTCGCGAAGGAGACGACGTTGTGGCTGGCGACCTGATCGCCGTGATCGACAGCCTGGAAATGAGGCAAAAGATCGAGGAGATCGACGACTGCCTTCGCCTGGAGCGAGCGCGCTTGTCAAGCGAACTTGCGATGCTTCGTTGGGAGGCCGAAAAGATCCGCGACACCCGCCAGCTGTCGCTCAGCGAGTTCTACGACAAGTGGAGCGACCTGCTCTGGGAACAATCCCGATTGGCGGACTTGAAGATGCAAGTCAAACGAATCGAACCGATTCATCGCCAAGGGGCTGCCAGCGAGGAACGGATGGACTCACTCCGTTTTCAGTTCGCCGGGCAGGAAAAACGGGTGGAACAGCTGACCGAAGCCGTTCGAGCGTTGAAGCACCGCAGTGACGAAACACCGATCGAGCTGGCGTTGGAGGATCGCGTTAAACCGACCCTCGCTCGAATTGAGAACCTGCAAGCCGAACTTTTGCGGACCCGGGACATTGTGCGGCAAGGCGAAATCCGAGCACCTGCAAGTGGGCGGATCATGCGAACCGGCCGCTTCGTGGGTGAATACGCCGACCCAATGACTCCGGTTGCCGAGTTGTGCGTGGAGGGATCGACGGAACTGGTGCTGTACCTGCCGCAATCTGTCGCGAAAGATTATCCGATTGGCAGAACCGTCACACTCCACGTCAGTCCGATCGATGCCAACATCACCTGCCAGGTGCAACGTGTCGCGATGAGGATGCAGAGGGCACCGGAATCGCTGGCACGACACTATCGTCCCAAAGAGTCCCTGCTGCCAGTTTACTTCCGCATCAAGGATTCACGGCTTGCGCCACAGTGGCTTGCTCTTGGCAGTGAGGTTCGATTGCCGCGGAGCGAACACCTTTCTCTCCCGGCTACTCTTCAAGGCTGGTGGAACAACGAAGGCTCGTCGGAAACACCAAGATCGTCGCGACCCTCAGAACCACCATCTCCCCTACGCACAGTGCAAGGCCAAACCGTGGACGTTGATCATGCCGATAGCAAACGGTTAGGGCACGACGGGCGCGCAGTCGGCTGGATTGCGCTACCCTGACTCGCGCGCACGAAGCCAACCATGAAACCGTCTAATCTTGAAACGACCGTCGAAACCCATGTGCGGGATGAACGTTTCTTCACGGAAGCCGATCGCCGGTCAATGCCGCGCCGATCGAAATCTCAATCCGTGGCCGTCATTCCCATTCTCTTGGATGGTGGCCCAGGAGAGCTGCAGTGGGCCGACGCATCCACCGACGACGTTTCCGCAACGGGACTGTCCATCACGATCGAAGGGCGCGATCAACTGCGGAGCCACGCTGCTGTCATTGGCGCCGCGTCTCCGACCGGCGGACGCGCGTTCGCGACCATGCAGATCGTGTCACAACAGGCCAATGGTACCAGCCTGCGAATCAGCGGACGTTGGGTGATCGGCTCCGCCGAAGACGTGCTTGTCCCTGACAAACTTCGCCCGCGCGTCGATCCGCGAACCCTATCATTTGTGTACGGATGGGCCTCCGAAACGCTTGACGATTGGACGAAGCTTGGTGTGCTCCGCCCTTACGTGGTCGACCGAGTTCTGTTGTGTGATCGATGTGGTTCGATCCCATCCTGGCGTAACGGATGTCACGTTTGCGGGTCCGGAAGAATTCACCGTGATCGCCTGGTTCACCACTTCGCCTGCGCCCATGTCGGTCGAGCCGGTGACTTTGAAACGGCGTCGGGACTGCAGTGCCCAAAATGCCGAGCGGCGAGTCTGATCGTAGGTTCCGATTACGAGTACATCGAAGGCCCGGTTGAGTGCTACGACTGTGGAGCAAAGGGTGGCCAGCCGACGATGGCGGCCATGTGCCACCGATGCCATCACCGGTTCAGCATCGACGAGGCGGAGGAACGAGTCTTGTACGCGTATCACGTCGAGAGACTCGACCCGCTTGCGTTCTACGGATCTTGAGAGGCGGACGCTGTCATGCTTCAAAGTTGGCTGAATTGGCTGCACAGTCTTTCCACACAGGATTTGCTCATTGCGTTGTCGCCAATTCTGCTGATGGACGCACCACGCTACACGATGGGAACCATCGCCGTATGGATTTGCGACTTCTGCGGGCATCTTTGTGATTCGCTTCTGGGGCGTGACGACGCCCGACGTTTCCTGCATCAACCTCGCTGCTGTGCGGTAGTGGCCGGCTTGAACGAAGCTGATTCGCTCCGGCAGACTCTGGATTCACTCGCGGGCGCTTATCCCGATCTGCAAATCGTGGTGGTCGATGACGGCAGCACTGACGGCATGTCGCTCGTGGCAAGCGAGTTTGCCAAAGGGCATCCCGACACCACGGTTGTTCGCAAACCGGAACGCGGGGGTAAGAGCAGGCGCTGAACGCCGCCCTGCCCTTCACCAACGCAGAGATCCTGATTTGCGTCGACAGCGACTCGCATCTCAGCGAAGGAGCCATCTGGGAGATTGTTCAGCCGTTCGTTGACCCAAACGTGGCAGCAGTCAGCGGGACAGTCCTGGTGCGCAAACCATTTATCAATCTGCTGACTTGGGTCCAAGCGTTGGAGTACTACCGCTGTATATTTCTCGGTCGAATGTTCACTAGCCGGCTGGGTATTCTCGGAATCGTCTCCGGCGCATTCGGCGGCTACCGTCGCGAAGCGGTCTTGCAGGTCGGCGCATGGGATGTGGGACCAGGGGAAGACGGCGATTTGACGCTACGGCTCCGCCGCGCGGGCTACGATGTCGTGTTCGCGCCCTACGCGCAGTGTTTTACCAACCCAGTGCAAGAAATGGGCAAGCTGTCCAAGCAACGACGCCGCTGGGAGTGGGCCGTGATCACGCTTGAGTGTCGAAAACACATCGAGATGGCCAACCCGTTCCGCGCCGATTTTCGTTTCAGCAATTTCGTGATGATCGTCGACCGCTGGTTCTTCAGCGTCGTTCTCCAGTACGCCTTTTTCGGTTACGTCATTTGGATCCTGTCGCAACCTGAAATCCAGACTGCCTACCAGATGGTGCTCCTCTATTTCACCTATCTGGTGATGGAGCTTCTGCAGCTGATCATCCTGCTGTACTACTGCGAGCAACGTTCCAGAGTACTGGCCATCGGTACAGTCGCTCCGCTGATGCCGTTTTATTACCTGTGGATGCGGTTTGTGACCCTCTGGGCGATCACCGAGGAGCTGTTGTTTCGACGAAGCTACAAAGACAACTTTGTCCCCGAACGCGTTCGAAAGGTGACTTGGCACTGGTAATCCGTAACGGATGCGTCGGATCAGCTTGATCGGACGCATAAATCAACACGTAAGCTAACATCGATGCTGGCGGCGGTATCGAGAAAAGGCAGATCAACCCAGACTCGGGAATCATCTTTATGTCGCGTCTCGCTATCGCCCTGACTTTCGTCGTCGGCATCTCGCTTCCGGCTGCGAACTATGCGCAAACAGCTGTCCTCGTCAACGACCCCGAGGACGGAGCTGTCGTTTTCAAACCGCAGATCGAAGTTCCGGGCATCGCAACTGACTCGATACGGGTCGCCATTCTGATCCAAGGCATGACGAAGGAAGACCGTTCATGGTAAGTCTGCAGCATCGTCCGTCCTCAGGTCGATAGAAGATTCCAGGCAGCCATCACACTTCGCGGCGAGAAACAGGATGTCGCCTATCGAATCCTAGCAGTGGGTGCCGCAAACATCTGCGCACTGCGAACCATCCGCCCCGGAGCGACTCTGCGCGGGCCTCCCAGCGGCCTGCACCTCAGCGAAGTCGTCCGCGTCACCGTTGCCGGTTCATGGCGACCGGATGCGGGAAAGCATGAGGCGCCGCAACGCATTTTGCTACCGGTCGGCGGATCAAGGATTGGACCTACTGAAACGGTCGTCATTGAGGGATCGGGCGAACCAACCGCTGTCGTGCTGACTCGAGGCGACGAGGAAGGCAGTCCCTGGTACGCGCAACCGCCGGTCGAGAAGATCGGTCCCGGACGAACCGCGGTGAAAGTGCGATTCGGATCCAAAAAGATGATTGCCGGCAACCGATTCCGCATTCGCTTGGCAATCCCCATCAACCGTCGCCAGCGGGCAACGCTTGCGACGAATGAGCCGATCAGCAAACGTCCACCTGGAATCACCTACGGCCAGCCGCTCGTTGTCGAATTCGACCCCAACAACCGCTATTTAAGTTCCCGAATCTGGATATCGCGCCAGCGAACCTCGAAGGGACCGGTATCTTTCTTGATGCCATGAACTTGCAATCCAACAAATCCCGTTTGGCTTGACTCGGGATCACAAACGTCGGCGATTGCCTGACCATTGATCCAAGTCTGGATACGATCCCCTTTGGCGCGCACCACGTAACGGTTCCAATGACCGTTGCTATAGGCATCCTTGATCGGCTGTTCCTTCGTGATCCAATCACGACTGGTGCCCTCGCTATAGATGTAACCGCTCTCGCCTGGCGCTGTTTCGATCTCGACTTGCGGTCCGTGAACTCGACCGTTCTTGTAATCGGCTTCGCTGCGCGATCGAATCTGCACGCCACTGTTGAGACCTTCGTCGACATTCACTTCAAACGTCAACTCAAAATCGGCGTAGTTCTTATCCGTGCACAAAAACGAGTTGGGGCTGCCTTCGGCCGTTTTGCCGATGATTGCGCCTTCCTCCACGCGATAGGTCGCCGTGCCATTCTTCTGTGTCCAGCCTGCCAGATCAGTTCCATTGAACAGCCGCACCCAACCTTCGCTGTCAAGTTCCGGCATGGCGGCCGAATCGTCTGGCCTGATACTCGAGGGCTCACGAACCGAAGCCTCGCTGCTGGCTAATGCTTGACGGTCGACCGGTGGCAACGTGACCTTGCCCGTTGCCGCCCACTCGGCACCGCGCTGCAGCGTCACCTGAAAGGCGACTCCCCGCATTGCCTCGGCGTCATGCCCCAGAGTGGTATGAAACACGCGGCCGTCCCCAAATTGAATGGTCATCAACAATGGTTCGTGTTCTCCGCTTCCTCCCGTGGCCGGAGCGCTAAAGCCGGTCGCCAACACATGCATGTTCTCGCCCGGACCACGCAAGCTTGAATACAACTCGTCCGCAGTCTGCATAAACGTGCCAGGTAAACCTCGCGTGATTGGATGATCGTGATCACGTACGATCATCATGAAAGGCACACGCTTTCCGTGCGAGCCGCCGCGCCCAGGTGACAGATCTCGTGTGAATCTTTTTTGCTCCTCTTTCCAGCGAATGTACGGACCATCCTTCTCGTTGCGGCCTCCCCAGCCACCCAAGCCAATCATACGATTGTACGCCTCCCAATTCGGAAACGAATTGTCGGCTGCATGCACGCAAACGAATCCACCACCGCTGGCAACATATTTTTCAAAGGCTTGCTGTGTCTTGCTACTCCACGGCGTGCCGTTGTAGTTCGATACGACGACTTCATAGTCCGAAAAAGTCGGATCGAACTTGCTCATGTCCTCGTCTTTGGCGGGCGAGGTTGCAACATCCACCTTGAATCGTCCGCACCCTTCCAAAGTTTGTTTGATCAACGGCGTGGTTTCTTGCCAGTTGTGGTTGTTCTGACCGTCGACGATGAGGACGGAAATGAGGGTTTGGTCGGCCGTAGCCGACGAATTCGCTGCGAGGAAGTTGAAAATGACAGCGAAAGCGAGGCAGGAGTGAATCTGTTTCATCGGTCAGCCAGAAGAAGGCGGGCGCTGGAGGGTCCATTGAGCGAAATATTCCGTGCGACGGCAGAATACTCGGAGCCACGATTCTATCAGCTTTCCAAGTCATTTTTGAACAGCAACCCGGCTCGATCGCTTCAACAACTCTCGATTCTCCCTGCCAGCGCTTCTAAGGTCACCGATTGGCTTTTAAGATGCTTTGCAGCACAGGAGGATTGAGGATGCCAGAGTTTACCCGCGGGCCCTATCCCGCGACCCGAATGAGACGTGTTCGACGCCATGATTGGTCTCGCCGCCTTGTCAGCGAGACTCGCCTTAGCGTCGACGACCTGATTTGGCCGATATTCGTTTTCGACGGCGAGGGTCGTCAGAGCATTGATAGCCTGCCCGGCGTCGACCGTCTTGGCAGCGATCAAGTATGCCGCGAAGCGGTCAAGGCCTGTGAGCTTGGCATCCCGGCGATCGCAGTCTTTCCTGCTACCGATCCACGCCTCAAAACGGAGGACGCGCGGGAAGCAACTAACGCAGATAACCTAGTTTGCCGGACTGTCCGAGCGGTCAAGCAAGCGGTGGGCGATCAGCTGGGATTGATCTGTGACGTCGCACTCGACCCTTACAGCAGCCATGGACAAGACGGCTTGGTTCGCGACGGTGACGTTGTCAATGACGAAACGATCGAAGTCCTTTGTCGGCAAGCGGTCGTGCAAGCCCAAGCTGGCTGCGACGTTATCGCTCCTAGCGACATGATGGATGGGCGCATCGGCGCAATCCGCCGAGCACTCGACAACGCCGGCCATGGCAACGTCCAAATCATGTCTTACGCGGCGAAGTACGCGAGTTCATTCTACGGACCGTTCCGCGACGCTGTCGGTTCCTCGACCAGCTTGGGTGGCGCCAGCAAAAAGACCTATCAGCAATCACCAACCCAGAGCGATGAAGCGCTCCATGAAGTTGCACTCGATCTGGCCGAAGGGGCCGACAGCGTTATGGTCAAGCCGGGCATGCCCTACCTGGATATTCTCCAACGCGTCAAGAAAACGTTTGCCGCACCGACCTTCGTCTACCAAGTCAGCGGCGAGTACGCGATGCTTTCGGCTGCAGCGGCCAACGGTTGGCTCGACCGCAAACAAACGGTATTGGAAAGTCTGCTGTCCTTCAAACGGGCTGGAGCAGACGGAGTCCTCACCTACTTTGCTGCCGAAGTCGCGTCATGGCTCAGCGAATAAACACGGCGGTGATGGAGGTCGGGATGCCGAATGTCCAGGCAGACTTTCAAATCGACTCGCTTGCTCGGCGCGCGAGCGCGCGTTTTGCTTGGCACTGGGAAACGGTCAAGATCGCGGGCAAGGTTCGTGAGCTTGCCGTCGCCTCCGATCCCAATGGGATGCTGATCGATGCCTGTCAACGTCAGGATGCGGGTGAAGTGGACGTTGTCGATCCTTTTTGGGCAACAACATGGCGCACGGCGTTCGGGCTGGATCGCTACTTGGACAGTCTTGATCTTTCGGGCATGAGAGTGCTGGAACTCGGCTGCGGCACCGGACACGCCGGTTTGGCAGCAGCACATCGAGGCGGCAACGTGGTTTTGACTGATGGCGTGTCAGACCCGCTGCTCTTGGTTCGAATGAGCACATGGAGCTTGAGAGAACGCTGCCAAGTGCGGCGATTGCGTTTCGCGATCGATCGACTCGATGGACCAAAATTCCCGCTGATTTTGGGTAGCGACGTTACCTATCTGCGCGATCTGGCCGGAGTTGGAGCAGTGTCTGGTCGATCATCTCGCAGAGGGCGGCCAAGTGCTGCTCAGCGACCCCAATCGAATCATCGCGACCGAGTTCCGAGAATGGATCCAGGAACATGGATGGGTTTACCGCGAACATCAAGTCGAACTCGACGACGATCCCGATCGTCCGATCCGGGTGATGCAGTTGCGTTTGGCATTTTAGCTGTCGCCTCAGAGCAGAGAACGCGGAACTACGCAGTCGGGGATTCGGCCTTGATCATTTGATGAAAAGCGTCGGGACTCGGGTCGAAACGCTGCACCAATTGGGCGCCGATTTCATAGCACTTGCTGGTGATCCGGCGGGCACGCACCACGTGCAACTGCACCCAAAAAGTAGGCAGTGCAATTCGCACCTTCTCTTCGGGATAAAGCTCGAAGGGTGTCAAGAAGCCGGCGCCGTGGCGAGAGAAATCTCGCGTGTAAATCCCTAACGGACTCTCGCTCCGCAGACGGAAAGGAAGTGATTCATCGAACCAGAGAATTCCGTGTGTACGGATCTTTAGACGCTGGTTGTTCCGATCGTCATCAACGTACGAAGCTACCTCGCCCCGCTGCTCGAAGTAGTCAGACCACTCGATCGGCAGTTCAATGTCCCAATCGACGGATTGGATCAGTTCGCTAAGTTGCGTTGAATAATCGATTTCCAACACGCCAACATCTCCGGATCGAACGCAGTCCCGCTATCGCGTTGCTGTAACATCAACGCTTTACTACGAGGCATAGGGGTACGGTAAGGTCGCTGACTCGTCAGTGCCTCGAACACATCAACCACCGAGCAGAGCTTTGCCCAGGGGTGAATGTCAGATTCCATGCATCCCACCGGATAACCTTTTCCATCAAGTCGTTCGTGGTGCTGATAAGCCATCATCAATTGGCCTTCCAGCAGGTCTGCTCGATGTGCCAGTTTCTTGAAACCCAGCAGGGGATGCATACGTATTTTGCGAAACTCGAGGTCGGTTAGCTTACCGGGCTTGCACAGAATTTCTTCGTCAATATCGAGCTTGCCCAGGTCGTGCAGCAAGCCGCCAGTCGTAATCAGTTCAATATCGGCTCTCGCGTAACCGAGTTCGCCCGCCAGAATTCCGCAGTAGAACGCGACATTTGCCGAATGTGTGAAAGTTGCGTAGTCGTGATGCAGCACTTGAAACAAGTCACTTACCGCGAATTCGTCTTTTGTGACGATGTCGGCGGCGAGTGTGCCGAGTCTTTCTGCCGCATGAACTGTCTGGTCGACGTTGTCTCGGGAAAATGCTGACTCCAGCACATCTCGGACCACTTCATTCAAGGCTCCCGCACGCGCCGAAAGCGGAATGGCACCAGGATTATCCGAAGTGGCTATCTTGCGAAGGTACTTTTGGTACAGCGTCCTTGAGGTCTTCGAGATGAACAGACGATGGACTCCTCGACCACGCAACCTGTCCAGATCGTCCATCGACAACGGAAACTCGGCGCCGCGGTACAACACCAAACGCTCAGAATCGACTTCCTGCTGATATAGATCCAGCCCAACCGTTTCGGTCGGTAGCAGCGTGGCTACGCTGATCGGAATGAAATCGACGCCTTGCATGGTTCTCGCGTGCCGCCTTCGCGTGCTCAACGGGTGGTTTGTCCATATCAAAGCTAGAACGCGATCAATGCCAAGCGGATCATTTAGCCCTCGATTTCAGGAAACCCCACTCCCGAACACTTTCGAATCGACCGAACCACTCCTACAGCCGGAATGACCGACTGGCAATCTGACGAGGAAATCCCAGCCACTCAACCAGTAATCTAGCGCCACTCCACAACGTCAACGACCAGTGAATCAGCTTTACAATCGGCATCACCAGTATGAGTGTTGGCCGTTCACGGATCGAGTCGAAATTCTTCCGGTAGGTCGTACTTGTTTTCGGCGGCTTGGCGCGTGGTTACCAAGATCGCCTGTTGGCCTTGGTTCCCTGGGTCATCGGCAAGCACCCAAATCAGAGCCTGTTTTGCATCTTTGGGACCTGTCGCTGACTTATCCGGGTTGGCGCCCAATACCAAATCGGTCAGCACCCTTCTTAGCGGCAGATCCGTCTTGGTGAAATCACGTACTTGCTGGTTCTGAGTGATCCCCATTTTTTGCAGATCGCTGCCGATGATTCTGACGGGTGGCAACGTCGACCCGGCCGGCAGTGTACGTTGATAATCTCCCACAATCGCCTCGATCGCAGACTCCAGCGATTCTTGGTCAAAAGATACCGACATTTTTCGCGAGAGCATTTCTTCCACTGTTAGCGATTGGCTCGGCGGTGCAATTGCCGTCGGCGACGCGCTGGCGCGAGTGTTCATGGCCAACAATGTCGCGAGAGTGACTTGGGGCACCGCCTGCTTGGGCAGGTACATGTTCGCGACGACCGCCCCACCAGAAATACCGAAACGCACTTGGTCGACAACGTAACGCATCATCGACGGCAACCTCGAAGCGAGCAGACGCCACGATGGATCTGGAACGGATTCGACGATGAACTGATCTGCCCAACCAGGCCAGGCTTGAATCGCATCACGAAGACTTCGCATCAACGCCGGCTGGCTGACCCCACCGCTGGGCGCAATGCGCGTCTCCACATACAGCTGCTCGTTAACCACATGCGCAGTCACAAGGACTCCGGCAACATTTGGAATCAGAATGGACTTCAGCGGCCGAACCAATTCGGGCGCCGCTGATTGAAGCAGCAATCGACCGTCCGCGAACAGAAAGTTCGGGGTGAGCAATACAACCAGATCGGCTTGATCGCTCGAGCCATTCCATAGGGTCTGCAGGGTTCGCGGCAGCAGCGTCGCGCCGCCCTCCGCCGCAGCCACCTCGCTGATTTGGGCGATCGATCCGACCGCGAAGCGTGAGACGGAATCATTACCATTGTCATTTGCGGGGAAGTAGTAAGCGTCACTATCAATCGCATCTCCCGCGTAGATCGTCGCACCGTCGGGTGTCCGCGATGCCGAAACCTGCCACCGTTGGATCAACTGGCTACTGGGGAGCGGCTCGATCAAATCAATCGCTAACGAAACCTCTGGCCAACCCCCTTTGCCCGGATGCATCGCGATACTACACCGCTCGATGGACTCGACAGGCACGGCGGATCTTGCCGCAGCGGACTCGATCATGCTTGCTAACTCGGGCGACAAGGATTCGATAAGTCCAGATCCGAGTGGACTATCGACGATTGCGGCCAGCCGCGCTGTGATGATCACGGCCGCACCCGGCGGCAGCATCTCCAAAGGCGCGTTGGGCGATTGGGCGGCATAAGGCGGAACAAACAACAACCGATCGTCTTCCACCAACACATAGCCGTCGACCAAAGAAGAATCCGTCACCGGTGGCGAATCATCGGCCGGCATTGGCGAGGAACTGTTGGAGACACGAGGAATCAGGTCGGGAATCGGCGGACGCTGCTTCTTTTTCGCTTCTACCGGGCCCGGATCGTGGACGATCAACCCAATCAGCAGCATCAACACGAATACGCACAAAGCCCCGAGTATCAACGGCGCGCTCGTCTTCTTTTTCTTGCGCCGACGCACCTGCCTCGATGGCGAGGTTCTCGGATCGCTGTCAGACACAGATGGCAGCGTTGAAGGAGCCTGCGGTGATTCGGTGCCGATAGCCTCGCTCGACCCGGATTCAGGCGTAAGCTTGACAGGCGATGCCGTCGCTGGCGGCTTCGGGGGTGACGGTGTGGGAGAGACCTGCGGTCGGGGAGCCCCCGCTATCACGTCGACTGTCGATTTTGACTTCACAGGCGCCGGCTTCACAGGAGTTGGTTTCGCGTCGGGCGTTCGTCTTCGCTTGCCCGTTTGCTTGGGGTCTGGTTCGGTTGCAGGTTTCGACTTGCGAACTGATGGAGTAGAAGATCCGACGATCGGCTTGACCGATTCATCCCCCTTCTCTTCTTGCTTCTTGATTGGCTGCTCGGCGGGAGTTGACGATCCACCTCTGTTCGTTTGCTGCTCTTTGCGGGCTGCGTTCTTCGATACCGGTGCTTCGGAAAGAAGAGGCAACGTTGCACGCAGGGCCGCTGCCAGCTGGGAAGCAGCCGCGAATCGCGCGGCCGGGTTCTTTGCCATTGCAAATGCGATCACTCGGTACAGCGGATCCCCCGACTCACCCTGCTCAATCGCCGCAGCCAACTCGGGTGGAGTCTCTGATGCGTGCGCCGCAATCGTCTCTCGCATCGAGTCGCGCTGATAGGGAACTCGACCTGCCGCCAAGCGAAACAACAGACAGCCCAATGCATAGAGATCCGTTGAATGGTTGCAAACTTGTTTAGGGTTGGCAAACTCGGGAGCCGCGTACGCCTCAGGCGCATCCAACTGATCCAGCCAGCCTGAGTCATCACGGCCCACTGCAATCGGTGTCTCGGGTGGACCCGAAGGATCGCGGAGCAGAATCGCTTGACCATCCTTGGAAATCCAGACACGGTCGGGTCGCACACTGCCATGCAAAAGTGGTCGGGCGTGCAGCGTTTCCAGTGCATCGGCTACTGCAATTCCGATCTGACAGGTCTCTTTCGGTGCGAGCGAACCACGTTCGGCGATCACGTCACGCAGCACGCGTCCAGGGGGCAATGGGGAAAAAACCAGCGTCAATGTTAACTCCGACTCAATCTCGAAGCTCTGCAGTGTCTGCTTGGCAATCGCTGCGTGTGCCTCAAGCCATTGTGCCCTTCCCCCCGCCAATTGCGGGGCTAAGACGCGAAGTAAGGCACCGGACTTTCCATCGGCAATCCGCGTCACCAATGCCCACCGACTCAGCGGCGGAGGGCAGGCGTTCGAGCGCAAGAGGTAGTCTCCCAGCCGAATCGGTCGCGGTTGGTCGGCCAGCAATGCGCGGGCTTGGAACTCCGTCAACACGCCATCCCCGATCATGAATTTGGCGAGTGTTGTGGCGTCGGACGGAGGCGTGCCGTCATTGGCCGCGATAAAGGCAGCGGCTAGCTGTTTGCAGCCCGCGGCATCGGTAATCCCCGATCGAACCAATCTCGTCCAGAATTCGCTGAGTGCGAGCGACATAAAACTGTTTTGGAGCGTGAAATACCGGCCACCACGATGCCTTTCGATTCTACTTGATCAGCGAATCTCCGCCGACCGCACCTGAGAAATCACGACACCTGAAAAGTCGCGGTGGGGCACATTGAAACTTGATAGCGGCGGGATGAACGCTGTATCCCCCCAACTTGTCGCAGGATGTGGTAGCGCGATGAGGTCGTGACTAAACTCACGGAACTGCAGCGAGAGGCGATCAGTGGATCGGTCACCGCGAGTGTTTGCCTACGAGAAACCGAGTGAAGGATTGAATATTGTCTATTTGACGACCGAGGCCGTGCCTTTCGCAAAGACCGGCGGACTTGCCGATGTTTGCGGAGCGCTGCCCTCGCGCGTCTCGGCATTGGGTCATCAGGCCGCTGTCATCATGCCGGCTTTTCGAAGCGTCCGGCAAAGCAGCGAGACCATCGAGTCGACCGACATCAGCTTCGCGATTTCGATGAGCCCCAGCAAGCTAATTGGATGCCGCTTGCTCAAAGGAAAACTTCCTGACGGAGATGTGCCGGTATGGTTCATCGATCAACCACGGTACTTTGATCGTGATTCCCTGTACGGTACTCCCCAGGGCGACTTCCCCGACAACGCTGAGCGATTCGCGTTCTTCTGCCGTGCCGCTTTGCAAGCGATCCTCCGGATCGGCTGGTCTGTCGATATCGTGCATTGCAATGATTGGCAAACCGGATTGGTCCCAGCATTGATGGCCGCCAACCCTCAGCCACCGCCATGGATGCGTAAGGCGGCGACGGTGATGACAATTCACAACTTGGCTTACCAAGGCCAGTTTCCGCGCGATGCGTTTGGCTGGACTGGGCTCGATTGGAAACACTTCAACCATCACGAGTTCGAGTTTTATGACCAGACGAATTATTTGAAGACGGGCATTGCGACGGCCGACATGATCACCACGGTCAGCCCGCGGTACTCGCAGGAGATTCGCACCGCGCAGCATGGCTGTGGACTCGACGCCGTGCTTCAAGAAAAGGCCGATCGTGTCGTCGGAATCACCAATGGAATCGACCAAGCGGTGTGGGACCCGGTGACCGATGCGAATCTGTTTGCGAACTATGATGTCGATTCGTGGCGCGACGGCAAGTCTCTCAATAAGACGGCTCTGCAACGGCAGTTCCAACTCGAACAAAGTAACGAAGTCCCGATGATTGGGCTGGTCGGGCGTTTGGCGGAGCAAAAGGGATGGGATTTGATTCTACCGGTGCTTCGTTGGCATCTGAGCGAGAGTCGTCCAACACAGTGGATCGTGTTGGGCAGCGGAGATACACGATACGAGCAAGAACTTCGCGAATTGTCCGAGACCTATCCGAATCGGTTCGCATTGCATCTTGGCTTTAGCGATGCACTCGCGCATCAGATCGAAGCAGGCTCGGATATCTTTGTGATGCCAAGCCACTACGAGCCGTGCGGGCTGAATCAGCTTTACAGCCTTCGATACGGCTCGGTTCCCGTTGTCACGCCCACTGGCGGTTTGGCCGATACCGTCGTCAATTGCAGTGAAAAGACTCTGTCCAATGGAACAGCCACCGGTTTCTACTTGAACACGAGTCACCCGAACGCCTTGGATGAAGCGATCGGGCGAGCCTTGAATCTGCGGTACCACCATCCGGAAAAATGGGCCCAACTTGTGGAAACCGGAATGTCGCAAGATTGGTCGTGGAAGAAAAGCGCCGAAGAATACACGGCCCTTTATGCAAGAACGTTAGCCCTTAAGGAGCAATCAAAGCAGGCGAAGGCTAAATAGGCCGGAATTGCTATCCTTACTTCCTGACTGGCGCTGCGGTGTCGCACAAGAATATTGTACGATTCTCAGTGCGAGATTTGCATCGAAGTCATGCATCATCGATGGCCCGAAACCATCCCCAAGAGCGCGAAGATGATTGATACCGTGAAGCCCAAAACGGCTCCCGATACTGTGATCGACAAAGGGTCCGCAGAGTCTCGGGTAGATGCGCTGACCGGGGACTGGACCATATTCGCTCCCCATCGCGAGGATCGACCCGAAGAATTCGTTGACCACAGCGAACCGGTGAGCAAACATCTTGATTGCCCCTTTTGTCCCGGCAATGAACGGACGACGCCACCACCAGTTTGGGTGGCCCGCATCGCAGACACGGATTCCTCGACGGATGCCCTTGTGGATCAGTCAGCGGACAATCCCAACGACGATTGGTCCCTCCGTGTCGTCCCCAACAAATACCCGGCTGTCAGTCCTATCAATGGCGAGCGTCAGCGTTTTCCAGATTGTGAATCGGGACTGTTCCAGCGTGCACCGATGCGCGGCGGCCAGGAGGTCATCATCGAGTCTCGACATCATGTTCAATCGATCACAGAGCTCGATCTGTCGGAAGTCCGGCTAATCTTCCAGGCCTACCAAAATCGGTTGCGACATTGGCGAAATGTTCCTGGGATTTCTTACATCAGTACGTTTAAGAACGTGGGTGGCTTGGCGGGTGCCTCTCTTCAGCATACCCACAGTCAATTGATTGCTACCAACAAAATGCCACCTGCGGTCGGTTCATCGATCCAGCGTATGAACCGTCATCGCGCTAAGACGGGATGCTGCTTGCAGTGTGACTTGGTCCGAGCCGAGCTAAAGGCCAAACACCGAGTGGTTTGGCAAAACGACTCGGTCATCGCCTTCTGCCCATTTGCAAGTCGGCTGCCAATGCTGATTTGCATCACAACCCTGGAACATCAGGCCTGTTTCGAGGACCTCTGCGAACAGACGATTGAATCAGTTTCACGCTTGGTGGTTCGAGTTGTTTCATGGCTGGAGAAATTTCGGCCCGGCGCCGCTTACAACTATTGCCTGCATACCCGCCCGCCGGCCGCCGACGCCAATCCCGATTCGTTTCATTGGTCGATCGAGATCTTCCCTCGCATCACACGGCTCGCTGGCTTCGAGTGGAGCAGCCAATGCATGATCAACCCCGTTCTTCCTGAGGTCGCAGCCGCCAAGTATCGCAGTTGCGCCAAGTCCGAAGACCCCCGCGTTGCGCTTTGATGTCGTAGCGTCGGGGTGATCATTGAACCATTGCAGCGACCCTACAATTCAGTTGGATTGTGACGCTTCCGGCAACCGATAAGAACTCTGCGCAATGCTTAGCGATTGCGGAACAGTCATCGAAAATAGCGGCTGCAACCACTGCAGCACCGTATTTTTTACGATGAACGTGCCGATTCATCTTCTGTGACCATTCGGAAATCCTGCCGCGAAGCCTACAATCGGCGGTCATCGACATTTCGACTCAAACCATTCTTTTCAGATCATGACGCCTCACGCTTACCTTTGCCTCGTTCTTCATAACCATCAACCAATTGGCAACTTTGACGGGGTTTTCGAACAGGCGTATCAAGACAGTTACCTGCCCTTCTTGGATGTCTTCGAGCCCTACGATCAATTGCAGATATCGCTGCACACCTCGGGCCCGTTGATCATGTGGCTGGCGGAGCGGCATCCGGAGTATCTCGACCGGATTCGAATGCTGGTGGATGCCGGTCGCATCGAAATCGTTGGCGGCCCCCAATACGAGCCGATTTTGACGATGCTGCCCAAGGCCGACCGGATTGGCCAAATCCAAACCTATAGCAACTGGCTCAAGCGAAATCTCGGCGCATCGCCGGTGGGAATGTGGACGCCTGAACGTGTTTGGGAGTCATCACTGACCTCCGACGTCGTTGACGCGGGAATCGGTTACACGGTGTTGGACGATTTTCATTTCCGCGCCGCCGGACTGCGTGATCACCAACTGACAAGCTATTTCCTCAGCGAAGACGACGGTCGCATCATCAAGATTTTTCCGGGATCGGAACACCTGCGCTACACCATTCCCTTCCGACCGGCATCGGAATCGATCGAATACTGTCGCAATGTCGCCGAGCGATCACCTGGCGCGGTGCTGACCTTTGGCGATGATGGCGAGAAGTTCGGAACTTGGCCCGATACGAAATCGCATGTTTACGATGACGGTTGGCTACGTTCGTTCTTTGACGCACTGACAGAAAACTCTCAGTGGCTTCACACGGTTACGCTTGGCGAAGCGATCCGGCGTACGCCGCCCGCCGGGAAAATCTACTTGCCCGATTGCAGCTATCGCGAAATGACCGAATGGTCACTTCCGGTCGCAGCTCAAGAGACATTTGATGACGTCGTTCATGCGATGGAAAACCACCAGCGATGGTCCGACCTGAAGTCATTTGTACGCGGCGGCTACTGGCGTAACTTCAAAACAAAGTATGACGAAACCAACGAGATGTACGCCCGCATGATGCATGTCAGCCGGCGATTGGCGGAGGCCGAGACATCGGGCCTGGATGCAGGCGAGCTGGCCGTGGTTCGCGATCATCTGTACCGCGGTCAGTGCAACTGCCCGTATTGGCATGGCGCCTTTGGCGGAATCTATCTGCCGCACCTGCGAAATGCGGTTTATTACCATCTGATCGAAGCCGATACGCATCTCGATCGCATCATGGGAGTCAATACGAGCACGGTTCAAGCGACGGCCGACGACTACAACTTCGACGGACTTCAAGAAGTCCGGCTCAGCAACGACCGGCTTTGTGCGTGGGTCGCGCCGGGACAGGGTGGCCGCATCTACGAACTGGACGTCCGTGATATCGGTCATAACCTGCTGGCCACATTGCAGCGACGACCGGAGAGCTATCATCGCAAAGTTCTGACCGGCGCCAGTGCGGATAATGCAGATGTGGCCAGCATCCACGACCGTGTCGTGTTCAAACAGGCCGATTTGGACCAACGACTGCAATACGATGCGTTCGCACGGAAGAGTTTGATGGACCATTTCTACGATAACGAATCAACATTGGACACGGTCTCCAGAGGCGAAGCAGTGGAACGCGGCGATTTTGTCGATCTGCCGTTCGAGACGAAACTGCGTCGTGGTGCCGATCGGGTTCAGGTCCAAATGCGACGCGATGGCAACGCCTGGGGCGTACCGATCACCATCACCAAGGCGATCACGATGGTTGCCGGCAGCGAGCGACTCTCGATTACCTACCTGCTGGAAAACCTGCCGCCTGGACAGCCGCTTCACTTTGCGATCGAAATGAATTTCGCCGGACTCCCCTCGGGAGCCGATGACCGCTACTTCAGCGACATCTCGGGCAATCGGCTCGGCCAATTGGGCGAGCAACTCGATCTTCGCGATGCCACGGGCCTGAGTCTTTCGGATCGCTGGCTAGGAATCGACGTTTCACTCGAAATCGATCGCCCGAGTGGGATCTGGGCTTTCCCAATCGAAACCGTTAGTCAGAGCGAAGGTGGTTTCGAGCTGGTTCATCAAAGCGTCTGCGTGCAACCTCACTGGATTATCACCGGTGACGCCAATGGCCGTTGGGTGGTTCAAATTGAAATGACGGCCGCCTGCGAAGAGAAGACCGAAACGGTCAGCGAAGAACAGGTGATCGAACTTTAACGATGCCCCTTCCCTGGCCTATTTAATGCGTTTGGGTAACGGGAATTCGAGCACAAACTTGGTTCCGCGCCCCGCTTCGCTTTGTACGCTGATGCGACCTCCGTGGGCTTCGATGATCTTTCGGGCGGTCGGCAATCCAAGACCTGAACCTCCTTCTTTGGTGCTGTAGAACGGTTCGAACATATGCAGCACCGTGTTGTCGTCGACCCCGCTGCCGGTATCGATCAAATCTAATGCCACACTGTCACGCATCGTGTAGGTGCGGACCATCAGCTGGCCGCCCGGCTCCATCGACTCCAGCGCGTTCTTGACCAGGTTCATCAAAGCGGCTTGCAGCGAGTCGCTGTGCAGCGAAATCGCCGGCAAGTCTGGATCCAGATACTTCTCAACATCGATCTGATTAGCGTCCGCCTGTGCCTGATAGGCTCGCATCACCATTTCGACTTGATCGTTCAGACTTCCGGAAACCAAGTCGATATCGCGTAGCCGCGTGTAGCGAAGAAAGTCACGTAGCAACGCTTCCATCCGTTCGCATTGGCCGCGGACGATATCAATCCGATCGAGCGACCGACGGCTGATTGGCGAATCGATCTCAGCGATGTCTTCGCTCAGCAAGTCGATATTCATGTGGATCACCGACAGCGGATTCTTGATCTCATGAGCCAGCGAGCCGGCGAGCTCCGCCAGTTCTTCATACCGAGCCCGCATCGGATCGATTTGGTCATTTCTATCGGGAGTAGACATCTGGGCCTGGGTTGAAAATACGAACGCGGATTCGCATAGAATTGTAGCGAGCCAAAGCCAGAGTGAAATGATGACTGACCCCACCCAAGTGAACCCGTATGCCCCCAGCCAGGTCTTCAGCGAGCGTCCGCTCGAGCCATCCGACATCCAGCAGCAGGTGCGAACTGGAAAGGTCATGCTCGCGACTTACGCCGGTGTGATGATCTCAGGTGGCCTGTTCGGTGTGATCGCCGCAATACTCTTTGCCCTGCGGGGCACAGGAATTGCCGATCTAGTAATGATCGTTCCGATGGGGATGATTGCAGGGGCGTTCGTCGCGGGAGTTTTTGCACTGCCAATCATCGTTCATTGCCGTCTGCGTTACCTTCATGACCGTTCCCGTCTCACGAGGTTGGACGTTTCGGCAAATCCGTTGGTTTGGCGGCGTTTGCGGTTTCTTCAGCGGATGGCTGTCGTTTGCGCTGCTATTTGGGCCAGGCCTCGCCTCGCTGGCCCTGGGAATCGCACCAGGCGCACTCGGCTGTGTTGGCACGATCCTCGTCGCCAATTGGATTCTGCGACCGCGCAGGGTCGGAACTCCGATCCCCCAGGAATCCGTTGTCACCTCCGTCGCAAACCCCGCACCCTTGCCGACCAATCCCAACAACACCTAATCTGAGGGCCGTACCCTCAAATCGACGCAATCTTCCGTTTCACTTTCTCTTGATCAGCCCATGCCCACCGCGACCAAAGAAACTTCGACCTCAGCCGATCCCTATTTCCAGTCACTCTTCGCCGACCGCATCGGCGGGATCAATTACGGCAAAGACACCGAAATCTATAAGTTCGCGAAGATCAAGGCAGCAAAGCGAAAGGCATTGGCTGACCATCCTGATCGCGACCTGCTCGATTTCGGAATCGGCGAAAACGATTCGATGGCGGATCAATCGGTGCGCGACGTGATGGCCGCCGAGATCAACAAACCTGAAAATCGTGGATATGCTGACAACGGCGTGGCGGAATACAAACAGGCGGCCGCTCGCTTCATGCAGCGGCACTTCGCAGTCACGCTCGATCCGGTGACCCAAATCAACCACTGCATCGGCAGTAAGCCGGCCTACGCCATGCTGCCCGCATGCTTCATCAATCCGGGTGACGTGACGCTGATGACCGTGCCCGGTTATCCCGTCGCCGGAACCCACACTCGCTATTACGGCGGCGAAGTCTTTAAGTTGCCGCTGCTGGCCGAGAACAATTTCGTCCCCGATTTGGACGCTGTTCCCGACGACATCTATCGTCGTACGAAACTGCTGGTGCTGAATTACCCAAACTCACCAACCGGTCGAACAGTCACGCCTGAATTTTTCGAGCAGGTTGTCGCGTTAGCGAAGGAAAAGGAATTCGTCGTTGTCCAAGACGCAGCACACATTCTGCTGACCTTTGATGGCCAGCCGCGCAGTTTCCTGCAAACGCCCGGCGCAATGGACGTTGGCGTCGAGGTCCACTCGATGAGCAAGGGCTACGACATGATTGGCTGGCGGATGGGTTTCGTCTGCGGCCACCAACGGATCGTCTCGGCGTTTGCCGACGTCAAAGACAACAGCGACAGCGGCCAATTCATCGCGACGCAGAAAGCGGCAGCAGCGGCGCTCGATGACGATTCGATCCCTCAACGGATCAACGCCAAATATCGACGTCGCTTGGAAAAGCTCGTCGCCACCCTTCGTGAGTGCGGCTTCGATTGCGAGATGCCGGGTGGAACTTACTTCCTGTACACCAAATCACCGAGCGGTACTCAATCGGGCGAGAAGTTCGCCGCTGCGGAAGATGCGACTCGGCATCTGATCGAGCAATTCGGGATCGTCACCGTCCCCTGGGACGACGCAGGCGCTTATCTGCGGTTCAGCGTGACCTACGTGGCCGATACCGAAGCGGACGAAGACGCCTTGATGGCCAAAACCAAACAGCGACTCGGCGACGCCGGTTTGGTTTGGTAGACGCACGAAAAAAGCCACTCGCGGGTCGCCAGTGGCTTCTTGATTCGTATGTCAATTGAAACGCGTCAATCTTGAGACTAGCCAACCGACTTGAGCAGTTTCACCAACCGGCTCTTGGTTCTCGCGGCCGCATTCTTGTGGATCAGGTTATCGCTGGCTGCTTGATCAAGCTTCTTTTGAGCCAAGCGAAACTCGGTTTGGGCTTGGTTGCCGTCGCCTGCTTTGACAGCATCGCGAAACCGACGAATCTGAGATCGCATATTACTTTTGACCGCTCGATTGCGAATCCGAAGCTTTTCGTTTTGGCGGAGACGCTTCTTTGCGCTGGAGGTATTTGGCATGTGTCAGTGGGACGCTCGGGGCGTCCAAGGGCTTGGTAAGTGGGTGGCTAAAATGTCCGTTTTCCGGGCCGCGTAGTATGGCGGTCACCTCGCCGCCTGTCCAGACTCGATCCCGGAAGCGCAAAATGCGGGTATGAAGGGTCAAGTTTTTCTGATTGGAGCCGGCCCGGGCCATCCCGGGTTGCTGACGCTGCGTGGGGCCGAACTGCTCGGCCGCTCGGATGTCGTCCTCTACGACGGCCTCAGTAACGCCGATTTGCTTCGCCACGCCCCCTCGGCGGAACACATTTGCGTGGGAAAACACGGCCAATCCAGGATCTGGAGGCAAGACGAAATCATCGCCGAAATCCTCCGCCATGCCCAAGCCGGAAAATCGGTCGCCAGGTTGAAAGGGGGCGATCCGGCTGTCTTCGCCCGCACGGCCGAAGAAGTCGAGGCACTCCGAGAAGCCGGCGTGCCGTTTGAGATCGTCCCCGGAATCACGGCGGCACTCGCCGCTGGCTCGTATGCAGGCATCCCGATCACCCATCGAGGACTCGCTTCGGCAGTCGCGCTGGTCACCGGCCACGAGGAGCCGGAAAAGCCCGAATCAGCCCTCGACTGGGGCGCGCTCGCCCGATTCCCCGGCACCCTGGTGATCTACATGGGCGTCACCACGGCCCAGACGTGGACCCACGCATTGCTCGAGGCGGGGAAGCCAGCAGACACTCCTGCCGCGATCGTTCGCCGCTGCAGCCTTCCGGACCAGCAAACGATTCGCTGTCGCTTGGACGAAGTCGCTGAGCACTTGACGCCCGCCACGAAGTTTCGACCGCCGGTGATCGTGATCCTCGGCCCTGTCACCGAACTGGCTGAAACGATGAGCTGGGTGCAGCATCGACCGCTGCAGGGACAAACGATTCTGGTCACGCGCCCCGCCGACCAAGCCGCTGCCCTGGCGGACCCGCTTCGTGATTTGGCGCGACAGTGCTGATCCAGCCCGCTATCGAGATCGGCCCGCCATTGGATTGGTCGGACGTCGACCAGGCCATCCATTCGCTCGCCGACTTCGATGCGATTGTGTTCTGCAGCCACAACGGTGTCCACTACTTTCTGAATCGATTGACGGAGCTAGGCAAAGACGTTCGCGCACTTGCCGGTATCCAGATCGCCGCGGTCGGCAGCAAGACCGCCGATTCGCTGGCCGAATTTCACTTGCGTGCCGACATCGTTCCGGTCGACTTCCGAGCCGAAGCGTTGGCGGATCAAATGGCTTCCCAAGCGCCGGGCAAACGAATTCTGATTGTCCGCGCCAGCCGCGGCAAAGATGTCTTGGCAGACACGCTGGCCGCCGCCGGTGCCCGAGTCAGGCAACTGGTGGCGTATTCGCATCAAGACGTGACCGAAGCCGATCCAAACATCGCTCGCACTTGCACAAGCCGGAAAGATCGATTGGGTCACGGTCACAAGCAGCGCGACCGCAGAGAATCTTGATCGAGTATTTGGTCGCGCACTGCGGAACTCGAGACTCGCCAGCCTCAGCCCGGTCACGTCAAAGACCCTTCGTGATCTTGGTTATGAAGTCGCCGCCGAAGCCAAACCGTACACGATTGATTCGTTGATCGACATCGATTACAAACACCCGTTAACATCGGAAGACCCATCATGATCCCAAAACCCTACCAACAAATGCATGAGTCTCATCCCGATTTCATGCGTGCTTACGAATCGTTCGGGCAGGCAGCCCGCTTAGCCGGTCCGCTCTCGCAGCGGGAAATCGCGATGGTCAAACTGGCAATCTCGATTGGCGCAGGACTCAAGGGCGCCGCCCATTCGCATTGTCGCAAGGCACTCGAGGCGGGCTGCACACCTGGCGAGCTGCGTCATGTCGCACTTGTCTCAGCACCAACCATCGGTTTTCCAACGATGATGCGTGCCCGATCGTGGGTCGAAGATGTGCTCGAGAAGCAATCGTGAATCGCCGATTACTCGGTGTTGTGCTGTGCGGCGGCCGCTCATCGCGGATGGGAACCGACAAAGCGACATTGCTCCATCCAAGTGGAGGGACATTCGCAAGCCACGCCGTGGCACGTCTGAGCGGGCTTTGCGGTCACGTCTGCGTATCCGGGACATCGGCCGCCGTCGTGCAAGCTGAAGTCATCGATGACCCAGTCATTTCTCGAGGGCCCGCCATCGGCGTTGCTGCCGCGCTGGCGTACGCCAGTCAAAATTCATTCGATGCTTGCCTGGTAACGCCGATCGACATGCCGCTGCTGACGCGAGACGACCTCTTGCGACTTCGCCAGCTCTGGGAAAAAGAGCGAGAACTTTGCTGTGCCGTCTCCGCCGGTGACCAACGCCTTCAACCGCTCGTCGCTGTCTATCCGACGTCTTTCCAAGATAGCACTTCAAAATCTTGCCGATTCGGAAGATCGAAGTCTCTCTCGATGGCTCAAGACCCAAGCTCCACTGACAGTAACGCTTTCGCCTGAATCTTGCCGAAACGTTAACACGCCGGAGGATTTTGCGGATGGATTTCAGTAACTCAGTTGGTGCTTTCGCGTCGCATCGATGACTCCGCGACGATCTCGGTCGCATTGAAGTTGAAGAATCCTGGAATCCAACTTACCGAGGCGATACCAACTCGCACTCGGACAGTAACTTGTGATCCTGGATCAGCATCCTCCAGCGTTTGCGGGCTCCGTTTCAATGGTCGCGTTCTCGATCGCCAACAATGCGAGTTCTTCGTTGACGCGCTCGATCACATCGTTCGCTGTTGGCAAGCGGTCGGACGGCGAGCCTGGCACCCTCGCGTGTTGCATGAGTCGCCGTTTGCTTGACCAGCATCATTCTGCCGAGTTCGACCAGACCGAACGTGAATGTGATCATCAGCGGAGCGATCAATGCGAATTCGATCACTGACGCACCCAGCCGAGATGCCGACTTTCTATTTCTTTTGCGAATGATGTTCATGACAAATTTCGTTTTGGAACGATTCATTTACTCGACCAGCATCACCGGTGTGACAAGATGGCTGCTGGTGTGGGTGCCGGTATAGTCGATCTTGGCATTGCGCGCGAGAACCTTGGCAGGTTGAATCATCAGGCGTTTTCCGCTCATTTTGCCGGTCAGCTTCACGTCCAGGATACGGACGCCTTCCCAGCGGACAATCTTGAACATCGCGTTGTTTCCGTTTCCACTGACCGATGTGTAAATCGGAATGATCCGTTTTTTGCCAATCAGCGTGGTGAGTTCGTCTTTGACCCCGGCACTGATGCCTGTGTCGCCGTTAAGTCGCAGCTCACCGTTTTCGTCAAACTCGAGCGGATGTCCCAGGGCGATGAAATCGCCTTTCGATATTCCGTGTAAGATTTGCCGGGCGAGATCCGAGGTGCTGTTATTGGCGCCGCCGATGTCCACAGTCCCACGGTTTCCCGGCGCACCAGTACCTTTGGGATACAGATTCGTTTCGAAGATGCCGTCAGATCCGCTTTGTATCGAACCGTTGACATTCGCATACTCGTCTTCGGTTGCCCCCGCGACCGCGGCCAGCCAGCTTTCCAAATCGAGGGCGAAGGGAAGGATATCGATCGTTTCGTCACTATCGGAAGGTTCATAGAAACCTTCGATCGAACTGAACATGGCGGCGGTCGCTGTCGTGTGCAGAGACTGAGTTTGGCGTCCGGTGAGCGAACCGAAAAAGAGCGGCAACTCACCATTGGAACCGGCTTGACGGCGTAACGTTACGCGAACCGCATTGAAGGCTGACGATTCCGATGTACTCCATGACTGGTCGACACCATAGGTTCCTAATTCGACATCTTCGTAAGCGAATTGCGGTGACTCTTGTCCTACGGTGTTCGAGTAGGCCAACGCGTTTGCCGCTTCCTTGGCCGCACCTTCAATCGAATAGTCGGAGTTTTCCTCTGCTGCTTGCTGATCGTACATTTCCCAGCATGCTGCCATCGCCGCCGCGTCCGCGGAGCGCCGCAATTCTGTTTCGGCAACGTGTACGTGGGCAAAATCAAGAGTGACCGCCAGCAAGGTGACAAGACTAATGGTCAGAATCAGACCGAAAACCGCCGCAACGCCGCGGCGTCGCCTTGCCAGCCCTCGACGTGATTGGGGCACTCGACTGTGAACAGGTGCAGTGAGCAACCAACCATTGTTTTTGAATGCGCGCATAACGGGATCCCAAATCTGGAGCTTTGAAAAAGAGACAACGAAAGAAACCGTTACGGCTGTCGGTTGACAGGTACAGTGACGATTCGTCCGTCGGTATAAAAGACCCTCACTTGCAGCAGTTTTACCGACTGCACGCGATTCGCTCCGAATCCGATATCAACATTGTCAAGACTCTGTTGAGGATGGTACTCCGCAAGATCTGGAACAGGGCTCGCGGTCATCTTGACCAGGTAATCGGGCCCGCCAAAGTTTCCCCACTCCGTTGCGTGACCATCCCTGACGGCAAACAAAAGCTTGTTGTGAATCACCGCCATCACACTGGTCCAACGGATGTGATCACCGTCTGTGGCAAGGACGCGTCGCGTGACGCTCCGTGCTTCATCTAGAATCTGGTCGTTCTGGACCGACGCAACGTGGAATCCACCGCCCGAAAACTCTTTGTCCGCAGCATAATTCATCTGCAGCTGAAAGTAGACATCGTCCAAATTCCAGCTCGGGGACGTGTAGAATGTCACCTGCGGAGAGTGATTGGCGGGATCAGGTTCATGGATCACCATTTCCCAGTCTTCTTCGATCTTATAGATCGAAGAATCAGCGGCCAAACAAGCCGGCAGGGCTGCGAAGACGAAAGCGAAAACAACCCCCCCGACAATACTCTTTCTTAGCGTCATGGCGATGCCGCGTGCATTTTGCATCATCGGTATGTTCCAAACAGGAGTGACGAGTATGTCACATTCTCACTTTTGATGCCCTTCGGTAATCTGGCGATCCGCCTGCATTGGTCGATGCGCGGTGGACCCGTGACTTTGCGTCCCACACTTACGTGAGGTTTGCCTTTATCGTGGGAGATAAAGTGGTGCTGGGTTCATGAGTAGAAAAGGTGACGAATTAACAGAAACCTATCCCAAGTCTTCTCAGACGTGAGCATTTTTACCTTGACTTAATCGTCAGCGTGTGCCATCCCCCCGCATACACTGAGGCCTGTAACATCTGTAGCAGCAAACTCACCAATTAGACGAACGTGACCACCAGAATTCCAAACCGTTATTCGAATCCGGAGTACGCGATTTCCGACCTCGCCCAAAAATTGGGCGTCGTCGGAGTCGACGCTCGTGAAAAGAATTGTGTCGGCCGTGTCTTAGCCCAGCCCCTCGTGGCCGATCGGGACAGCCCGGCTGCCGATGTCTCGGCAATGGACGGCTACGCCATTCGCCTTAGCGATCTGCAGCCGAACAAGCCGATCGCCATCAGCGGCGAAAGTGCGCCTGGGGCCCCGCCGCCGGAAATGCAAGCTGGCGCGGCCGTTCGCATCTTTACCGGGGCAATCGTTCCGGCAGGATGTGAGGCCGTCGTTAAACGCGAAGATACCGAAGAGTCTGACGGAAAGATTCGGTTTCGCGACTCCGCGATGTCGACGCAAATCGGCGAACATCTTCGACGCGCCGGCGAAAACGCCAAGGCGGGAAGCACCGTTCTGGCGTCGGGAACTCGCATCACTGCAGCTCATCGCGCGACGATGGCCAACTTTGGCTGTTGCGAGGTCGATCTTTATTCACGCGTTCGAGTTTCCATCATCACGACGGGGGACGAAGTGGGGCTGTTCACCGATCAAAAGCCCCAGCCGTGGCAACTTCGCAACAGCAACCGCGAGTCGCTCACCGGGCTGCTGGAGATCGGTCTCGTGGATCACGATTGAGCACACCGACCATTGCAAAGACGATCGAGAGACGCTCACCAAACTGCTGCGTCAGCGGCTTTCCCAGTCGGATGCAATCATTTTGACCGGCGGCGTCTCGATGGGTGACTACGACTATGTGCCCGATGTGGTCCGCGATGTCGGCGGCGATGTCGTCTTTCATGGATTGCCCGTTCGCCCCGGGAAACCGATTCTCGGTGCGGCGACCGACGACGGAAAACTAATCCTAGGTCTACCGGGGAATCCGGTCAGCGCGACGATCGGCTGCCGGCGCATGGCGATGCCGTTGTTGGCGAAGCTGAGCGGTCAATCAGATTGGCTACTTCCCTGCCCCGTTGTTCGACTCGAAAACGCAGGTGACAAAACGATTCCCTTGCACTGGCTGCGTTTGGTACGGCTGACCGGACACGGCATCGCTGTGCCGGTGATCAGTCAAGGGTCGGGTGATTTGGTGTCGCTCGGACAGAGCACCGGTTTCGTGGAACTCCCGCCAGGTGCCTGCGGCGAAGGCCCATGGCCCTACCATGCTTGGTAGTGCGATCACCGTGGCGTAAGCTGCCGGCTTGCGATAACTTCAAGCAAACATCCGACGCCACTTGACAACAAAAGCAACAATCATGAAACGAGCCCTGTTAGTGATTGACGTTCAACGCGAGTACTTTGACGGCGCGTTACCGATCTCGCATCCAGTCGGCCATTTCGAGAATATTCTCGCGGTCATGGACGAAGCGACCAGAGCAAACATCCCAACCGCCGTGATTCGGCATCACCAACCTGATCCCGAGTCACCAATCTTCTGCTTGAACTCGGACATGTGGCAGCTTCACGATGAAGTCGAGCAGCGGCCACGCGATGTGCTGATCGACAAACAGCTGCCCGGTTCGTTCACCGGCACGAATCTCGACGATTGGCTCAAAGAGGTTGGCGCCGACACTTTATCGATTGCCGGCTACATGACGCACATGTGCTGTGACACCACAGCCCGCCAAGCATTTCATCGCGGCTACAAGGTCGAGTTCCTACGTGATGCCACAGGCACCTTGACAGTCGAGAATGAAGCGGGCAGCGCCACGGCAGAGCAATTGCAGAATTCGATCCTGGTCGCCCAGCAAATGTTCATCAGCGAAGTCGTCAACAACGACGACTGGTTTGCCAGACTTGCAAACGGAATCTGACGGCGCCTCGCTTGGTTCGCAGTGACCCGATTCTTCGGGTTCTTTGCAGTACAACCGCATGCATGCGGTGACTACGAACGGCACAACCTATGCCAAAATATCGGTCATCACATTGCCGTGAACATCGGTCAGACGGAAATCACGGCCGGCGTAGCGGTACGTTAGCTGCTCGTGGTCGAGTCCAAGTAGATGCAGGATCGTGGCGTGCCAGTCGTGGATGTGGCACTTATCCTCGACCGCTTCGTAACCGTGTTCATCGGTCGCGCCGTAGCTGAAGCCACCCTTGACGCCTCCGCCCGCCATCCAGGTCGTGTAGCCCTTGTTGTTGTGGTTCCGACCGTCACCCCCCTGAGCGGCGGGCGTACGCCCAAATTCGCCGCCCCAAATCACCAGCGTGTCTTTCAACATGTCTCGTTGCTTCAAATCTTGCAACAAACCGGCAATCGGTTTGTCACACTCTTCGGCGCGTGCCTGATGGTCGGTCGATAGATTGACGTGCTGATCCCAATTCCCGTGGGTGACCTCGACAAATCGCACACCCGCTTCAACGAAGCGACGTGCCAGCAAACACTGTTTGCCAAAGTTCTCGGTTGTTCCACCGTCAGCTCCGTACATCTGCAGTGTCTGCTGGCTCTCCCCCGAAGTATCCATCAAATCAGGCATCGCATCCTGCATGCGGAACGCCAGTTCGTATGATTCGATCACACCCTCGACGCCGGGTTGGTGTTCTTCGCGACGGAGCTTTTCTCGGTTGAGTGCCTGGATGTAGTCGAGTTGCTTTCGCTGCTGCGTCTCGGTGAGTTTCGGATTCTTAATGTCTGGGACACTCTCGCCCCCACCGCCGCCAGCAAAACGAGCGGCCCGACCACCACGCCCCACTTTCGAGCCACCGTAAATCGCCGGCAAGAACGAACTGCCGTAGTTTCGTGAACTGCCCGCTGGGGGACTGAGTGAAATGAAACCGGGAAGACTCTCGTTTTCAGTACCCAATCCGTACAACGTCCATGCACCCAATGACGGACGAATGAACTGCGCCGTGCCAGTATGCATCTGGGTCATCGCACCTGGATGAACCGGTTGATCACACTGCATCGATCGGATCAACGTCAATTCATCCGCGTGATCGGCGACATTCGGAAAAATGTCGCTGATCCACAAGCCGCTGTCACCTCGCTGACGAAACTCCCAAGGAGACTTCAACAACGAACCACCGTACTTGCCGCGTTTGCCGTGGTCTTTGCTGAGCTGCGGTTTGTAGTCGAACGTGTCGACGTGGGATGGGCCACCCTGCATGCAAAGAAAGATGACTCGTTTGGCACGCGCGGGAAAATGCGGTGCCTTCGGCGCCAGCGGATTTGGATTCGCTTGCTCTTCCGCGGAAGTGATACCAGCGAAAGCGAGGTAGCCAAACCCCGCGGAAACGCTTTGAAGGATTTGACGTCGTGAGATCATGGCTTCTGGCTCCGCGAAAGACGGTTTGTTTGTGGTGGCTCGGTTGTCTCAACCGAGTAGTTTGCGGAATCTCGTTTGGGACAAACGAGCAACAATTATTAATCGATGTAACGAAACTCGGCTGAGGCGAACAGACTCTGACAAAGAGCGTTGAGCGTTTCATTGCCTCGTGATCGGTAGCCTGCAGGCGGCGTGGCAAACCCTCGAATGAACGACGCCGTCGCCGACCTTTCACCTGATGTAGGTGGACGACCATAGGCAAGTACAAACGCATACTCGATCTGGTCAATGAGTCTTGAACGATCTCGCGCGACGCGATTGGCGAACGAACTACTCTGTTGAATCACCGAACGGATTGTTCATCATGTACAGGGCCTGATTCGCCGTATTGGATGACTCGCGAGTCCCTGTGATCGCACTGGCATCGGCAAAGTCGAAGACTTCCAGCGATCGTGGTTCTTCGTCACGGACGATGGGCAAATAGACACTGCGAAATTTGGCATCTTCCATGTCCAGTTGATTCGTGACCTTCCTGGCCACCTCGCGCATCGAGGCTCCCATGGCACTCCGCGTCTCAGGTTCGAATTGTCCGAGTGGCGGTCGGCCTCGCATCGGTGATCTTCCGCCCGGTCCGCCGATTGGAGGCCGGCCGAATTGGGGTCCGCCGAATTGGGGACGAAATCCGGGTCGCCCGCCGGCAAAACGTTCTCGCATCGACTCACGCGCCCGCTGGCCTGCCATCTCCATCGCCTTCTTGGCCGCCTCACGAGGATCCCCCAATACGCCACCTTGGACTCGCGTGTAGCCTGCCTTGGCAACTTCCGAACCACGGGGACGATCGAACTCGATTTCGCCGCTGACGCTCAGCATCGCATCACGAATCGCTTCGGCATCGAGTCGCCGCGGATTGGCACGCCACACTAGTGCATTGTCTGGATCGTATTCGTGATGCCTCTCGTTGAAAGTCGATTTGACTCTGTAGATGCGCGAAGTAGCGATCTCGCGAACCAGGCTCTTGACCGACCAACCCGACTCAACAAAACGCACGGCCAAGTAATCGAGCAATTCTGGATGACTGGGTGCCTGCCCCGTCGCGCCATAATTTTCGGTTGACGTGACGATGCCTTGGCCGATCATGTGCTGCCAGATGCGGTTCACCATCACTCGTGCCGTGAGAGGATTCTCATCACTACCGATCCATCGTGCCAGGTCGAGACGCCCACTTCTGTCTGGATCGATCGAGACGGGTGTCGAACAGAGCACCTGTGGGAACCCACGTGCGACAGACTGCGCCGCTTGGTCGATTTCACCGCGAACCAACAGACGAGCGTTCCGCGGTGCCGACTTTTCTTGCACACCCATGCAGTAACTTCGCGGATTGCCATGCTCGTCAACGACGGCCAATTTCGCGGACAGTTGCGACAGTTGGTTTGCGGTGCGAATCCGGTTCCGAATCGCATCTTGCTGATTACCGCTCACCCGAGCGTTTCGGCGGCCCTCCGCGGCCTCCTGCAAAGTGTCCGTCAACTCCTTCTTCAAGTTCGCCAATTCGGTCTGCGAGTATCGCTTGTCGAACGGGTTCGGGTCGTCCACCGGCAACAGAATGAGGCTGCTATCGCGTTTTCGCTGAGGCGTCGTGAAGGTCCCAAACTCCGAGGGCGGATTGCCGAAGTAGGTCGTCATGTTGCTGAACACACCGGCCAATGCGTAGTAGTCTGTTTGCGGAATCGCATCAAACTTATGGTCGTGACAGCGCGCACATGCGACCGAGGTTCCCAGGAAGACACGGGTCGTCGCGTCAATCTGTTCGTCCACCAGATCGGCGGCAAACTGCACACGGTTCTGTTCGTTGACGTTTTTGGGCCCCATCGCCAAAAAGGTCGTGGCAACCAGATTCTCGGCCCACTCTTCGTCGTTTTTCGCCGGCAACAAGTCACCGGCGATCTGTTCTTGGACAAATTGATCAAACGGTTTGTCGTCGTTGAACGAATCGATAACATAGTCACGGTAACGCCATGCGTGCGGGTAGGTCATGTTGACTTCGCGGCCCGTTGACTCGGCGTACCGCACAACGTCCAACCAATGACGTCCCCAGCGTTCACCGAACTGATCTTTTTCAAGAAGCCGATCGACGACAAACGAAACGGCTCGATCGGGATTGTTTTTCCACTCCGCCTCAAAGGACTCGATCTGCTTCGGAGTTGGAGGGAGACCGATCAAATCAAAACAGAGTCGCCGCAGCACTTTGTACGCTTCGGCATCGCCCGCCGGCTGGAGGCTCGATTCTTCCAGTTTGGCGAGGATGAACTGGTCGATGTCGGTTTTCGGCCAGCTCGGGTTCTTCACGCTTGGCGGTTCGTGCTGGAATGGCTGTTGGTAAGCCCAAAAGTCTTCTCTTGCCCGCTGGATATCCTCATCGCTGATCGAAGATCGGATCTCGACGATCTGTGTTTCCCGCGGATCGGGTGCGCCCATCTCGATCCATTTGCGAAAATCATCGATCACATTCTGAGGAAGCTTCCGCTTGGGCGGCATCACGAAGTCTTCGTGCGTGATCGCGTTGTACAATAGGCTTTCTTCCAAATTGCCCGGGACAACCGCTGCCCCACTACTGCCACCGATATGTGTCAGTTCTTTCGTGTCCAAACGCAGACCGCCGCGAACGTTGCCTGACTTGTTCGAGTGGCAACCGTAACACTCCTTGATCAGTACCGGACGGATCTTCGCCTCGAAATATTTCAATTCGTCAGGCTTCAGCTGTTCGGCGCTAACCGTGACCGCAAAGGTCGCGACCAGAAGTAGTGCAGTGATTCGAGTGAAGGTCATCATCAATTTCCAAACGTAGAACGAACGTCAATCCGTTTACAAGGGTAGCCTGGATCGCCGGACTGCATGATTTTCCCGATGGAAGACGCTTTTTTCGGGAATCGCGCCTTCCCGCAGCTACTTACCTAAACGGATCGTCCACGGAGTCTGAGACTCAGAATTTCGATTATTTTGCTCAAATTTGGCCAAAACCCCGCTTGCTCAGTGGCGATTCGGGACTTTGGGCTGCCGCGATTGGTCTACACTCGAAACCGCAAGAGGTCAGTCGGCGTTGAATCCTACGCCGAGCACTTTTTCGCCTTTTCAAACTGATCATGACTGACGTAGCCGCCGATATCGCCGACGATCTACTCGCCAGAATGCGGGGTGGCAGCGAAGAAGCATTGGCAGAGGTCTTTTCTCACTACCGCGAACGGCTGCGCCGGATCGTCCAATTTCGCATCGACTATCGAATCGCCCAGCGCGTCTCCGAATCCGACGTGTTGCAGGAGGCCTACATCGCGGCAGCGAAACGGCTCGGCCATTTCTCGCAACAACAAGAGATGCCGGCCTTTTTGTGGCTGCGACTGTTGGTCGGCCAACAATTGATTGACCTGCACCGTCAACACCTGCAAGCGGAAATGCGCGACGCGCGGAAAGAAGTCTCGCTTCAACACAACGCTCCATCACCGCATACATCCATGGCGATCGCGGCACAGTTGATCGGTCCCATGACGGCAGTCAGCGAGGTGGTTGCACGCGCCGAACGAATCGAGCACCTCGAAGCAACACTCAATCAAATGGACCCCATGGATCGGGAAGTGATTGCCCTTCGGCACTTCGAGGAGCTGTCCAATGTCGAAACGGCCAAGGTATTGGGCATCGAACCTGCGGCGGCTAGCAAGCGGTACCTCCGCGCCATGTCGCGACTGGGCGAGTTGATGGCAACCTTCAACGCATCACAGAGCGAGTGAGGTTGATGGACCCGCCAGAATTGGAGCAGTCGAAACTCGACCGCATTGCCGAGGAGTTTTCCCAGGCGATTCGGCGCGGTGAACAACCGTCGATCGACGTGCTGGTAGCGAAGTATCACGATCCGTCTGGTCAACTTCGCAGCCTGTTAAACTCGATCGCAATGATCGAAGGATTGAAACAGCAAGCATCGAACTCGTCCGCTGCCGCGCACTCGGAATCACTCGAAATTGAACAACTCGATGACTACACGATCGTTCGCGAGATCGGTCGCGGTGGAATGGGCTTGGTTTTCGAAGCGATTCATCAGTCGCTCGGTCGTCGCGTCGCGGTCAAAGTCCTTGCCCGTGGCTTGTTGGGCGATGCGAAACATCTCACACGCTTTCGCCGCGAAGCCCGCGCCGCCGCCCATCTCCGCCACTCCAACATCGTTCCAGTCTTTGGTGTTGGCCAATCCGGCGAGCATCACTATTACGTGATGGACTTTGTCGACGGCATGAGTCTGCGCGAGTGGCTGGGATCGATCACCGGCAACTGCCGGCGAGATGTACCGACAGTTGATAAAGCGTTGGCCGAAACGGACGGCGATCTGACGGTTCAGTCGGTATCGAACGAGAGCGAACCAGGACCGGAGAATTCTGGATGTACGCCCCCGCCCGTTTCCACCGACACCCCCAACTACTTCCGCTGGGTTGCCCGACTCGTTGCCACGGTCTGCGATGCGCTGCAATACGCCCACATGCAGGGCGTTCTGCATCGTGACATCAAGCCAGCCAACTTATTGATTGATCGCGGCGGCGAAGTCTGGATCGCCGACTTTGGCCTGGCGAAGCTGACCGAACAGCAAGCAATGACCGTTACCGGCGACATCGTTGGCACACCGCAATACATGCCGCCGGAATCCTGGGAAGGAACCTATGACGTGCGAAGCGAAATCTATGGCGTTGGACTGACCTTGTATGAACTGCTGACGCAACGCGCGGCCATCGAAGGTAAGCACACCGCTGATGTAATTCGTAAAGCAACCGAAGGCGTGTCGGTATCGCCACGAAAACTGAATCCGCATGTGCCTCGCGATCTTGAAACCATCGCGATGAAGGCGTTGGCGCATGATCCGCGAGCACGATATGCCACCGCCGCGGAATTGCGAGATGACCTACAGTGCTTCTTGACCGATCGCCCGATATCGGCACGGCGAACGAATCTGATCGAACGAGCGATCCGCTGGTCGCGACGCGAACCGACTGTTGCGATGCTGACCTTTGCGACGTTCGCCTTGCTATTGGCACTCGCGGGCGTTTCGGCTTTCGGATACCGTCGCACCAAGGCTGCATTGGAAGTCGCTCAGTCCGCCAAACGATCCGCCGAGACGTCGCTCGAGCAGCAAACCGACGCATGGAAAATTGCCGATCAGCAACGAGTTCGCGCCGAAAAGAATCTGCAGGTCGCACTGCGTGCGTTCGACCAGGTCATGCAGAACATCGCTGACCGAGGAATCGAGTCGGACGCTGAGTTTCTGGGTGAAGTCACCGATACAACCTCGCCCGACGTGACACCGGAAGATGCGAAGTTGTTGCAATCGTTGCTCGGATTTTTTGACGAGTTGGCGGCCAACAACAGCAACGAACTGCTCGCCGAGTCGGCGGTTGCCGCGCGCCGTGCCGGCGACATCTATGTGCGTCTCGGACAACTGCGTCAGGCCGATCGGGCCTATCGCGACTCGCTCGAGCGTTACCGCCAGCTTTCCAACCAGGAGACGGATAACCTGCTGTCGGTCATCGCCCAAGCCGAGATCATGAACGAATTGGCCGTGATCACAGGGCTGCGCGGCGAACTCAGCCGCTCCGACCAATTGTTTCGTCAGACACTGCAATTGCTCAAAGCCTCCGACGCTGCGATGGAATCGCCGGCCGGGCGATTTGCCTACGCCAGGGCACATCGGCTCTTCGCTTCGCTCGGCAGTCGAACCGGGCTCGATGGACTCATGGGTCAAAAAGCTAACAGTCGTGCACCGCGAAGGCCGATCGGCGCGATGATGAGAATCCGAGCAGAAGATGAACTCGATGCCTGCGCGGAGGCCATTGATGTGCTTCAAGCTATTGATCGAGCAGTGGCCAGTCGAAATCCGCTACCGGGCCGAGCTCGCGCGTGCCTTGCGCGAGAAAGCCAAGGCTGCCTCGAGAGCAAACCTGCGAGCAGAGTCGGAGTCGGCGCTAAGACAATCGATCGAGCTGTTCGAGCAACTACTCTTAGAGAACCAAGACACAGAAGCCATTCGCTATGAATTGGCGATGACCTTATCCAGCACCGAGGCCTTCGGTGTCAATCAAATCGTCCGAGCCAATCGCGCCAATGAACTGAGCGCGGCACTGCTGGCAAATTCTCCGGACCTACCCCGTTATCAGGCACTCCGCGCACATACTTTGGAAACGCTTGCCTCCCACCAGCAGCGAGCTGGCAGACTGGATCCAGCAGAAAGGAACCTTTTCGATGCCTTGCGAATCTACAACGCTCTAACCGTGGAGTCGCCTGAGCTCCGTCTGTACGAGACGCAGCGATCGCAAACGCTCGAATCGATCGCCGATCTCAAGCTTCGCAAGGGTGAACCGGAAGCGGCGATCGAGTATCTTGATCAAGCGATTCGCCGACTGCAACCGAAACTGCGGCAATCCGATATTTCACCGGTGACAAGAATGCAAATGCAGCGAATAAGGCAAAAGCTTGCACGAATCCAGGATAAGTCTTAGAACCACTGTTTGCCCCAGGTCCCGCCACTCCCCGCAGATTCGAGACGACGCCCGTGAGTTCGCCCATTCGATTGGCTCTTCGACGCCTTTCTCTGATCAACTCGCTGATCGCAGTTGTGACATGCTCTCCCATCGCACTTGCAGCCGAACCGAGGCCAGTTCCTCTGATCTTTGACACTGACATTGGCAACGACGTTGACGATGTGTTGGCGCTGGGCATGATTCACGCGTTGCAGAGCCGGGGCGAATGCGAATTGCTCGCCGTCACAATCACCAAGGATCATGAGTTGGCCGCCGCGTTCACCGATGTGGTCAATACGTTTTATGGCCGCGGCAATGTGCCAATCGGCGTCTGCCGCAGCGGCGTCACCGCGACAGCGGGCAAATTCAATCCACTTGCCGAAGCCAAAGATGGTGGAAAGTACCGGTATGACCACGACCTGATCTCAGGGAAAGACGCGCCCGATGCGGTGACCGTGCTGCGGAAGGCCTTGGCCTCGGCAGAGGATCGCAGCGTGGTGATCGCGCAAGTCGGATTCTCGACCAACCTTGCAAACCTGCTCGATTCGAAACCTGATGACATCAGTCCGCTCTCGGGAGTCGATCTCGTGAAAAAGAAGGCCAGACTGCTCTCAATCATGGCCGGTGCGTTCACGAAAATCCCCGCTAAGGATGGACCGTATGACCACAAGGAATACAACATCGTCAAGGACATTCCGTCTGCAAAGAAAATCGCCAATGATTGGCCCACACCGATCATCTGGAGCGGCTTTGAAATCGGCATTTCGGTTCCCTATCCGCATGAGAGTATCGAACAAGACTTCCGCTACGTCGATCATCACCCACTTGCCGAAGCCTACATCGCGTACAATCCACCGCCTCACGATCGTCCGACGTGGGATTTGACCAGCGTCCTGCTCGCTGTTCGCCCCAATCGTGGTTACTTCGATCTTTCGCCCAAAGGTAGAGTCAAGGTGGCCGACGACGGCCTGACCGCATTTTCCGAGGACGCGAGCGGTCCACATCAATATTTGAAACTGAACGATCCACAAAAGATCCGCGTCATCGAGACACTGGTCGGATTGTCGAGTCAGCCAGCCACGAAGTAAGTCGTAGGTCGACTTATCCCCACGTCGTTCAAACCGGGCAGCCTCGCGTTTCGTCACCCACTCACTTACGCCCCCGAATCAATCCAATTCCGAGACCACGTTCGAGCCGACTTGAGACAAGTCGGCCTACACCAGTGCCACCACGAATCACCGTTCTCGGATCGATCAACATGGACTTGGTGGTGCGCTGCGCGAACTTGCCCGTTCCAGGTGAAACGATTATCGCCGATTCATCCTCCGAGATTCCCGGCGGTAAAGGCGCCAATCAGGCCGTCGCATCGGCGCGTGCGGGCGGCGACGTGACCATGATTGGGCGTGTTGGAGACGACGCATTCGCTGGCCGCTTGCTCGAGAACTTGCGCTGCGAGAAGATCGATACTGGCAACGTGATCCGAACGGAACACTGTGCCAGCGGGATCGCCGTCGTTGCGGTTGAAGCAAGCGGTGAAAATGCGATCATGGTCGTGCCGGGTTCCAATGGACGAGTCAGCCCCAAAGATGTCGAGGCGGCCGCCGGAGTCATTCGCCAAGCGGACCTGCTGCTGCTGCAACTGGAAATCCCGCTCGATGCGGTGCTGGCAGCGATCATGATCGCGACCGCCGCCGGCGTGCGCGTCATCCTCGATCCTGCACCAATGCCCAGCTCACTGCCGGACGAAATACTGAGCGTTGACATCATCTGTCCCAACCAGTCGGAAGCTTCGGCAATTGTCGGCCGACCGATTGAAAGCGTTGATGAAGCACGCGATTGCCTATCACGGCTGCACGATCGAGGTGCCAAGAACGTGATCATCACGCTTGGCGGTGACGGCGCGGTCGTCAGCGACGGGGTCTCGGTCGAATGGATCCAGCCATGGAAAATCACGCCGGTCGATACGACGGCGGCTGGTGATGCATTTGCCGGCGCACTTGCGGTACGATTGGCGGATGGTGCATCGCTTGTAGAGGCAGCTCGTTTCGCTGCCGCCGCCGGCGCGATCGCCGCAACACGTGTCGGTGCCCAGCCAGGGATGGCAACACGCGACGAAATTGAACAACTCCTGTAGGCCGAATTTCCCCAGATCGGCTGGTGGCAATCTGAATCAAAGTACCATGATGAAACATCTATTCGCGATCTCGCTGCTTTTGCTGATGGTCGGATGCAGCTCCAGCACAACCACGACACAAAACTCACCCCACAGACAGGGGGATAGTGCCGGATCCGGTACACTCACCGCCCAACCGCCGCGCGTCGCACTGATCATGAAGTCGCTCGCCAACGATTTCTTTTCCGCCATGGCGGTCGGCGCGGAGGCTCATCACAGCGAACATGCCGGTCAGTATCAATTGCTCGTCAATGGCATCAAGGACGAATCGGACCTTGGTCGACAAGTTGCACTCGTTGACGAAATGGTCGCGGCCGGAGTCGATGCGATTGTGATTGCACCTGCGGACTCCAAGGCGCTTGTTCCAGCCCTCCGCAGAGCAATGCAATCCGGAGTGGTCGTGGTGAACATTGACAACCGACTCGACTCCGAAGTCCTGCAAGCCGAAAACATCACGATTCCATTCGTCGGACCTGACAACCAGGCCGGCGCTGAAAAAGGTGGGTGATTTTCTGGCGAGCAGGCTTTCCAAGGGAGACAAAGTCGCGGTCTTGGAAGGCAAGACAACCGCTTTCAACGGCGTCCAGCGCCGCCTCGGTTTCGAAGCGGCGATGAAGGAAGCCGGGCTCGAGATCGTCACCAGCCAATCGGCCGACTGGGAGACGAGTCAAGCGAATACAATTGCCGCGTCGATGCTCAGCGAACATCCCGAGATCAAAGCAATTCTTGCGGCCAACGACTCGATGGCGGTCGGCGCCGTCGCGGCAGTGAAGTCCGCGGGGAAAGCAGGTGAAGTCATCATTGTAGGCTTCGACAACATCAAAGCCGCCCAGGCGTTGATTCGCGAAGGCAAAGTGCTGGCGACGGCCGATCAGCACGGCGACCAACTGGCTGTTTTCGGAATTGAAACGGCCTTGGAAATTCTGAAGAACCCCGGCGCAAGCCCTGGCGACGTCGAAACGCCTGTCGACCTTGTCACCGCCGAGACGTTGACGAATTGATGTCCGACGGATTGCTGTCTGCTGGTGAGCTGACAAAGAGTTATGCCGTCACGGTACTCGACCGTGCTCAAATCGATGTGCACGCGGGTGAGATCCATGGGTTGCTTGGTGCCAATGGCGCGGGCAAGAGTACGATGTGCCGCATCATTGCCGGCTTGATCCCGGCGACTTCGGGGAACATGTCACTCGCCGGGCAACCTTACTCGCCAGCCAACAAGCAGGCTGCCGAAGCATCCGGCGTTCAAATCGTGCAACAGGAGCTGAATCTGATTCCGACTCTGTCGGTTGCCGAAAACATCATGCTCGGTCGCCTGCCGCAGACCCTCGGCGTGATTCGACGTCGACATCTTCGTGAGCGTGCGAGAATTGCGCTCGATCGATTTGGGTTGAGCGGAATTGGCCCCGACACGGTCACTGGTTCACTCGGCATTGGTCATCAACAAATGGTTGAAATCGCCACGGCGCTCGATCGCGATTGCCGTCTACTGATTCTGGACGAGCCGACTGCGGCCCTGAGCTCCGGAGAAACGGAGAAGCTGTTTGATTGGCTCGCTCAACTGCGCAATCAGGGCGTCGGGATTATCTACATCTCTCATCGGCTGGATGAGATTTCCCGGATCACCGATCGAGTCACGGTCTTGCGCGATGGCCAGTACGTTTGCACTCGAAACACTGTCGATCTATCAACTGATCAGATGATCGATCTGATGACAGGAGAAAGCAATCACAAACACCGAGCCAGCGAGCATTGCGGTTACGTGACCGATTCGATTGCTCTTCGCGTTGAAGGTTTCTCTCGTGCGGGTGTCGTGCAAGATGTGTCGCTAGAGGTTCGTCGCGGCGAACGGCTTGGGATCGCCGGTTTAGTCGGTGCAGGACGAACAGAGCTTCTTCGACTGATCTTTGGCGCCGACAGGGCCGATTCGGGACGCATATTTTTGCGGGGCGAAACTCGGCCGCGTCGTTTTCATCATCCGGGCCAAGCGGTCGCGGCCGGACTCGCCATGGTGACCGAAGATCGTAAAGGCAGCGGCCTACTTCTGTCGCAGTCGGTCCGCGTCAACACCTCCCTGGCGGCAATGCGGTCGCGATTTTCAATGGGTGGGCTGGTGCGAACCGGCGCTGAATGTGTCACGGCGTCCGAAATGTGTGAGCTGATGGAAATTCGATGCACGAGCATTGAACAGTCAGCCGAGACGCTCAGTGGTGGAAACCAGCAGAAGGTGGCGGTGGCAAAATGGTTGGTGCGAGATGCCGACGTCTTTTTTTTCGATGAACCGACACGCGGAATCGACGTGGCCGCGCGGAGGCGTATTTATCGGCTGTTTGATACGCTGTCGGCCGACGGTAAAGCACTCGTGATCGTCAGCAGTGACCTGGAAGAGTTGCTCGAGACATGCGACCGTATCGCCGTGATGTCGGCGGGACGATTGATCGAAACATTTTCTCGTGGCAATTGGTCGGAAGATCGAATCATGCAAGCCGCCTTTTCACGCCATGCCGGCAAACTTGGATGAAGAACTCGCAAGCCTATCGAACGCTGATCCAGTATGCGGGGTTGCTGGGCGTCCTGATCGTGTTGGTGGCAGTATTTGCAGTGCTCAGCGAAAATTTTCTGCAAACACGGACTTTCATCTCGATCGCAAACCAGGTTCCCGATCTGACGCTGATCGCCGTTGGTATGACGCTGGTACTGATCGTCGGGGGAATTGATTTGTCGGTCGGCTCGATATTGGCATTGTCGTCGGCTGTCTTGGGCGCACTGATGGTCGATCATGATTACTCGTTGTGGGCCGCCATCCCGTTCTGCGTCCTGACCGGCGCCGCATGCGGCTTGTTCAACGGAACGGTTTCGGTTCTGGCAAAGATTCCTTCGTTCATCGTCACTCTCGGCATGCTCGAAATCGCGCGTGGTGCCACGAAGGTCGTGACCAACTCCGAAACCAAGTACATCGGATCCGCAGTCGAAGTGGTCGGAGAACCGATCGCGGGGATTTTGCTTTCACCGGCCTTTATCATGGCGGTCGCAGCGGTGATTGGGGGCCAGTTTCTGTTGTCGCGTACCGTCTTCGGCCGATACTGCGTGGCGATTGGCACAAATGCCGAGGCGGTACGCATGTCTGGAATTCGCTCGGCACCCTACTCAATCGCAGTATTCGTCATTTGCGGCATGCTCTGCGGATTGGCTGGTTTGACTCACGCCTCACGACTATCAACAGCCGACCCGAACGCGGCGGTCGGAATCGAATTGGCCGCCATTGCCGCCTGCGTGATCGGAGGCACAAGCCTGATGGGAGGCCGCGGCAACGTCATCAACTCGTTTCTCGGAGTCCTAATCATTGCAGTGCTGCAGACGGGACTGGCACAGATCGGGGTCTCTGATCCGATGAAGCAAATCATCACGGGCAGCGTGATTATTGTGGCGGTATTGCTCGATGCGGTCCGCAGTCGTTGGGGGAAGCAAAATGAATAGCCGAGTTAGCAGGCTAAGCGGCGATTGGGTGCCAAGCCTCATCGCGATCTGCGTCCTGCTGTTGCCGGGCGGCAGCCTGATCCAGGCACAGACACCGATCATTTTTGATACCGATATCAGCGGCGATGTCGATGATGTGCTGGCGCTGGCGATGCTGCATGCGCTGGCGGATCGCGGCGAATGCGATTTGCGTGCCGTCACGATTTCCAAAATCAACCCGCTCACCGGTCGCATGGTCGACGCCGTCAACACGTTTTACGGCCGGCCTGACGTTCCAATCGGAGTGACCCGTGACGCCCAGCGCAGGGAAAGCAAGTATTTAGAGCTCGTCGAGACCCGCGATGATCGAGAACTTCGTTATCCACACGATATTTTGTCCAATGACGACTTACCGGATGCGGTCACGTTACTTCGACAAACGCTGGCCCGGGCCGACGACCGCTCGATCGTGATCGTGCAGGTCGGATTGGCCGCCAACCTTGCTGATTTGGTGGAATCCAAGCCTGATGCGATCAGCGACTTCAGTGGAGGCGACTTGATCCGCAAGAAAGTCCGCCTGGTCGAAGTCATGGCGGGCTCGTTCAAACCGATCGATGGGGATGATCATTATCTGGAGGCCAATGTCCGCAATGGCATCGCAGCGATGCAGCGGTTTGCCGACAAGTGGCCTGAGGACGTGCCCGTGAACTGGAGCGGCTTCGAGATTGGCATCGCCGTCCCTTTTCCGCGAGAAAGCATCGCTCAGGACTTCGGCTACACCGATCACCACATCGTTCGCGAGGCGTACCTGCTTCACAGCGGCCCCAATCATGATCGACCCTGTTGGGATTTGACGAGCGTGTTGCACGCCGTCCGACCGCAGGCCGGATATTTTGAACTCTCGAAAAATGGCCGTGTCAAAGTCGAGGACGATGGCTATGTCCACTTCACACCAATGAGTAACGGTCGAGATCGTTACCTAACCATGACTCACGATCAATCGCTACGAGTCATTGAGGCACTGCGTCTCTTGGTATCTCAACCACCACAAGACGAATGATGATCTCGGTTCTTCATCGCATCTGCTGCTCACGAGGTCTGTGGATCGTGCTCCTTTGGTGCGGCGCGTTCCCCGTGACCGCCCAAGACCGTCCCAACTTGCTTGTCATTGCAATTGATGACCTACGGGATGAACTCGGCTGTTACGGCGCCTCGCATATTCATTCGCCCAACATCGATTCGGTCGCCGCTCGTGGTGTTCGCTTTGATCGGGCTTACTGCCAATACGCCGTTTGCGGGCCGTCCCGCGCCAGTATCTTCACCGGTCTGCGTCCCGATTCAACGGGTGTTACCTCGAACAAGTTTCACTTTCGTGATCGCAACCCCAACATCGTTGCCCTACCGCAGCTGTTCAAGAACCACGGCTACTGGACACAGGGATTGGGCAAGAACCTGCACAACAACATGGACGATCCACCATCGTGGAGCGAGCCTTATTTTTTTGGCGAGCCACGCATCTATGCGTCGGATCAGCACGCGGGCCAGTTGCCTGGAATCGACGGAATTCATGCAAAGAACTTGCAGCTACCAGTGCTTGAGTCGGCAGATGTTGATGATCACGCCTATATCGACGGCACGATTGCCGATGAGGCCTTGAAGTCGATTCGAAAGGCCGGGAAACTCGACCAGCCCTTCCTGTTGATGGTTGGATTCCACAAACCTCATTCGCCGTTCAATGCACCCAAGAAGTACTGGGACCTTTATTCAAGAGAGACCATCCAGCTCGCCCCCAATCCTTTCCCGCCAACAGACGCTCCCGCGTTTGCTCTCAACGACTGGCGATACATCCGCGGATTCAAAGGCATGCCTAAAAAAGGATTGATGCCCGATGAACTGGCGCGGCAGGTCAAACATGCTTACTTTGCCTGCATCAGCTACATCGACGCACAAGTTGGCAAATTGCTTCGCGAACTTGATGCGATCGGTGCGACCGACAACACGATCGTGGTGATTTGGTCCGACCATGGTTACCAGCTTGGTGAGCACGGAATGTGGTGCAAGCACACGAACTTTGAAACATCGACGAAAGTGCCATTGATCGTGGCAGACCCGCGATCCAAGGCGGGCGGCACGACAACCAGCGCGCGAGTCGAATTGGTGGGCCTGTTTCCAACTCTGGCTGATCTTTGCAGCCTGCCGAAGCCGAGCCATCTCGAAGGCGAGAGTTTTGCGAGATTAGTCCGTGATCCCGCTGCATGGGAGGATCAGGACACCGCCGCTTTTTCGCAGTTTCACCGCGGGGGTAATCGGGGGCTCTCGATCCGAACCGGACGTTTTCGCTACACCGAATGGCGAGCCATCAAGACAGGAAGGCTCAGCGCCCGCGAACTTTACGATCACCAGCGAGACCCACTCGAAAACACGAACGTGGCCGAACGAGTAGACTATCGGGCTTCGGTCGCGAATTTAGCGAAACGACTTCAAAACCAATTTGAATGACCTTCGGCGAACACTCCTCGTTCGCCAAATCTTGCACAGGTGAAATCAATGTCTCGCCCGCTTCAATCTCTTGCTCTTTCTTTTCGCGTTCTGCTCGTTCTGTCCTGCCGCAGACGAACGTCCCAATATCGTCTTGCTGTTGTGCGATGACATCGGGGCTCACGAGCTTGGTGTCTACGGCCATCCCAGTGCACAAGACTCCGAATCTTGATCGCTTGGCGAACACGGGAATCTATTTCGAGACCGGTTACTCGACGCCAATTTGTCATCCCACGCGATTCGAGATCATGACTGGTCAATACGGTCATCATAACGGCGTCTACCACTTTCCCGGTCGAGTCGGTGGTCCGCCCAAGGCGAGCGAAGGCGCTGATGACATCTCGTCGCATCTGACGATCGGGCAAGTCTTTCAGCAGGCCGGTTACGCAACCGCGCAGTGCGGAAAATGGCAACTCAGCGGCGAGCACCCTGACCTCATCGTCGAGACAGGGTTCGACGAGTACTGCATGTGGGCCTACACGCATAACCTTCCGCCCGGCATCAAGAAGCATGACGGACTGCATGAGAACCAACAGGGCACCAAGACGGCTCGCTATTGGCACCCCTCGATTGTTCAAAACGGCAACAAGGTGCCGACAGACATTAACGACTACGGACCCGACATCTTTGCGGACTTTGCCATCGACTTTGCGAGAAAGAGCAAGGACAAACCGTTCCTCATTTACTACCCCATGGCGCTGGTGCACGCACCTTATTGGCCGACACCGGACGATCACCCCGCTGACACGCAAAAGAACAAGAATTCGAAAGAGAATTGGCAATCCAACATCGAGTACACGGACAAGATCGTCGGCAGACTGATCAACGCGCTTGAGGAAATGGGCGAACGCGACAACACGCTGTTCATTTTCGTTGGTGATAACGGGACCGGCGGCAACGGCAAAGCTCAAACGACCGAGATGGGCTGCCGCGTACCCTTCATCGTCAACAGCCCCGATCTGGTCAAGCCAATCGGAGCGTGCCGCGAGTTGGTCGACCTGTCAGACATTTTACCGACGTGCTGCGAGATCGCGGGCATCAAGATGCCGCCTGGGCACACGATTGATGGAGTCAGTTTTGTGCCCTACTGCAAGGGCGAAATGACGCCGCTTCGGGAGTGGATTTATGGTTACTTGGGCGGCGGACGCGTCGTTCGCACGAAGCGATGGCTGTTGGAAGACAACACCATGCAAGACTTCGGCGTGCTGTTTGATTGTGGCGACTCACGCAATGGCGAAGGATACGTCGATGTCACCGACTCCGATTCGGCGGAAGTGCAGAAAGCGAAAGCAATGATGCTGGCGATCGTCGCCGACAAACCAGTCCCGGACGTCGGGCTGCCGAAAGAACGCAACAAGAAACCGAAGTAGTAACCTACTCGACGTGTCACTCGACCGGGATCGGTCCCGAATTGAGATATTGGAGATTCGTTTCGTAGGCTTCACCGACCCACGCAGCGACTCGAACCGCGCCGGACTCCACTTCATCGGGGACGTTGAAATCGATGCTGATTTCACCGCTTCCTGAGATCTTCACGATTTGGCGATCAATGCGTGCGTTGACATTCGACTTTGGATCCATCGAAGCCGTCTTCAGAGTCACCGTTAGATTCTGAGAGTTAAGAGCGTCTGGGAGCTTGTGGTGGATCACGACGCTGCAATTTCCTCCCCTGCTGACCGATTTCGGCACATCGACTTTGATGACATTTTTCGATGTCCGTTTGGCGGCACCCGGATTCGGCTGTTTGTTCTGTTTTGGTTGCCTGGCCTTTCTGGCATTCTGACTCCGCTCATCCTCTTTCGCCATGAAAGCGTTTCGGAGTGATGCGTCGTCAATCGCGGCCACCAGCGGAGCAACTGGATCCTTGAGTTCGTTCAAAGACTGCGCCAACTGGGATCGCAGTGTTTCCAGCACCACTTGATGATTGGGATCACCTATCAAGTTGACCAGGCAATCGGGATCATTCTTGACGTCGTATAACTCCTCCAAGACGCGGTGGTCGAACAGCCTGAGTCGAGTCGCAATATCAGTTTCGTTCTCGGCACGTTTGACCATTTGACGATAGGTCATCGTGCCGGTGGTCGCGGTGGCAAACTTACGTATTCCGTCGCTCCAAGGGTTGTACAAGTAGAGATACTCTCGAGTCTGAATTCCCCGCATGGGGTGTCGGTTTCGACCGGAATTCTCGTTGTACTGCAGGATCACGAAATCACGGTCGGCTTGAGCTTCGCCGCGTATCAGCGGCGCGAACGAACGGCCATGGAGCCGTTGCGGCGTCGGGTGCTTGTGGCCCATCACATCCAACAACGTCGGCAGAAAATCGACCGCCGAAACCATGTGATGTGTATCCTCGGAACCTGCTTTGGTGACTCCCGGCCAACGCAACATCAACGGTGTATGCGTGCTGTGGTGGTACAGCTGCGTCTTGGCAAACGGCAAGGGCATCCCATGGTCGGACAGGAACATCACGAACGTGTCGTCAGCTTGGCCAGACTCGTCGAGCGCCGTCATGATCTCGCGGAAACAGTCGTCGGCACGTCGCACCGACGAATAGTAGTGCGCCAACTCCTTGCGAACGACCTCGTCCTCCGGAAGGAACCCCGGCACGGGAACTTCGTCACCCGTGAAGACTCGCGTCGGCACATGCGGGTCCGCAATCGTCTCGCCGCCTTTCCCCTGCGCATAGAACGGCTTGTGCGGATCCGAAATGTTGACCATCAAGCAAAACGGCTTACCCGCTTTCTTGGCTAGCGCGATTCCATCTCGGGTCGACGCGCCGTAACTCTTGGCGTCTTTGGTATGGTACTTCTTGCCGTCGGCCGAATTGTCCAGTACCGCGTCCCAAGCGTAGGGTGCATACGGCGTCGAATGGCTGACCTTGCCGCGAATCGCGGCGAAGTAACCCGCTTGCTGAGCCAAATCGCAAAGCACGGGATAATCAGGATTCGGATTCTGCACGAACCCTTCGACTCCGTTGACATGCGAGTAGAGGCCCGACCACATGATGTTTCGGCCGGGCATGCAGTTGCCCACCAAACAATGCGCGTACTTGAATCGCAGGGACTCTCGAGCAAACGCATCGATATTCGGCGAGGTGTCCGCCAATGGGCAGCCGAAGGCACCCAGCGAATCGGCACTCATATCATCGACCGTGACGATCAGCAGGTTTGGCCGCGATCGCGGATCGGCGGCTGGCGATGCGGCGCAGACTACGAATGCAAGCAAGTTGAAGATGAGAAACGAGCGATACATGTTGGATCTTTTCGGCGGGGGGAGTGGTGGCAGTCTCCAAACGGCTGCTCAATTCGAGGTGTCCATTCTAGGAGACCGACCACGGAAAAGGGATTCGAGCCGCTATTTGCCGCCAAAAGCGTTTTGTGCGGGGCGACCGCATCCCTGCTGTGACGGTGTCGCACACTGCCCAGGTTTCACACCAAATTCGTGCCCCTCAAGTCATTGTTGCCAAACGACTTGGGAACTCCCGGCGAGAAAACAATCAGCAGAAAATTCGTTCCTTTTTTGCAATCCCTCCTATAATGAAACGAGTTGGAAGCCGCTCTTTCTTCGCACCAAGGACGCATTGTCGTGTGAAGGCCCGCATGAATCCTATTGCGGCCTGATGGGGCCTGATGCCTTGCGTCTCATTCATCAGAAGCAGGCTGAATGTCCACACCATCAGAAATTCTCCGTTTGTATTCAGAATCCTACGAGAGGGAACAACGAGTCACTCTCTCGTTGAAGGAATACCTAGAAGCTGCGCGTGACGATTCGTCACTCTACAGCAGCGCTGCCGAACGCATGGTCAAGGCGATCGGTGAAGCAACGAACGTGGATACGTCAAAGGATTCACGACTCGGGCGGATCTTTATGAACCGCACGATCAAAACGTACAAGGCGTTTGACCAGTTCTACGGATTGGAAGAAACGATTGAACGAATCGTTGGTTTCTTTCGGCACGCCGCGCAGGGGCTGGAAGAACGCAAACAGATTCTGTATTTGCTCGGCCCAGTCGGTGGCGGAAAAAGCTCACTTGCCGAATCGCTGAAGAAGCTGATGCAAAATCAGCCGGTTTACGTGCTGTGCGCCGGCGACGAAATCAGTCCGATCTTTGAGAGTCCCCTGGGGCTGTTTGATCCCGAAACCATGGCTGGCGTCTTGGAAGACGATTATGGGATTCCAAGGCGACGGCTTCCCGGCAGCATGTCCCCTTGGGCGATCAAGCGGCTGGATGAATTTGGCGGTGACATTTCCAAATTCTCCGTCGTCCGCGTGATGCCGTCGGAGCAGCGACGCTTGTGCGTTGCCAAGACTGAGCCGGGGGATGAGAACAATCAAGACATCTCGTCGCTGGTCGGCAAAGTCGACATTCGCAAGCTGGAACACTTTTCTCAGGATGACGCCGACGCCTATTCCTACACCGGCGGTTTGAACCGCACGACGCAGGGATTGCTCGAGTTTGTCGAGATGTTCAAAGCCCCGCTGAAGATGCTGCATCCGCTGTTGACGGCCACCCAAGACAGCACGTACGTGGGCACCGAAAATGTCGGCGCGATGCCCTATCAGGGAATCATCGTCGCTCACAGCAACGAATCGGAATGGGAATCGTTTAAAGCCAATCGCAGCAACGAAGCGTTTCTCGATCGGATCTGCGTCGTGAAGGTCCCCTACTGCTTGCGAGTCACCGAAGAGAAGATGATTTACGACAAGCTGATCCAGGGGTCGAAACTCGGTAGCGCGCCATGTGCTCCGGATACTCTGGAAATGATGTCCCGATTCTCAGTCTTGACGCGGCTGAAGGAACACGAAAATTCCAATTTGTACTCCAAGTTGCGCGTCTACGACGGGGAGTCGCTGAAGGATACCGACCCGCAGGCGCGGACGGCCCAGGAATACCACGATGCGGCCGGGGTGACCGAGGGAATGGATGGCGTGTCGACCCGGTTTGCCTATAAGATTTTGTCGGAAACCTACAACTTCGACACCGATGAAGTTGCCGCCGATCCGGTGCACTTGATGTACGTGCTGGAAAAGGCGATCCGTCGCGAACAGCTTCCCGAAGATACCGAAAAACGATATTTGGAATTTGTCAAAGAAGAACTCGCCGCCCGGTACGCGGAGTTCATCGGGAATGAAATCCGCAAGGCGTATCTGGAGTCCTACCACAGTTACGGCCAAAATCTTTTCGATCGGTACATCGCCTACGCCGACGCCTGGATCGATGACCAGGATTACAAAGACCCCGACACCGGTCAGTTGATGGACCGCGACATCCTGAATGAGGAACTCGAGAAGATCGAGCATCCGGCTGGGATCGCAAACGCCAAGGATTTCCGTTACGAGGTTGTCAAGTTCGCGCTGCGTGCTCGCGCTAAGAACGATCGGCGCAACCCAGAATGGACATCCTACGAAAAGATCCGTGACGTGATCGAAAAACGAATGTTCGGTCAAATCGAGGAATTGCTGCCCGTCATCAGCTTTGGGGCCAAGAAAGACAGCGACGCCGAGAAGAAACACACCGAATTCGTCCAGCGGATGACGGGGCGAGGCTACACCGAGCGACAAGTTCGTCGACTGGTCGATTGGTACATGCGAGTCAGCAAATCAGGATAAGGAGATCGCAGCCATGCATGTAATCGACCGTCGGCAAAATCCGAAATCAAAGAGTCTGGGCAACCGCCAGCGGTTTGTGCGGCGAGTCAAATCCCATATTCGCGAAGCCGTCAAAGAGGCAATCCAGAATCGCAATGTCGCGGACCTGGCGGGCAGCGAGCAAATTTCGATCAGTGCCAGCGATGTCAATGAGCCGAACTTTGAGTTTGACCGCGGCACTGGGACTCGTGACTATGTTTTCCCTGGCAACCAGGGCTACCAGCGCGGAGATCGGATCCGCAAGCCCAGAGGCGGTGCAGGCAGCGGCGACGGCAAGGGAAGCCCCGATGGGGACGGAGAAGATGCGTTCGTTTTCACCCTCACGCAGGATGAGTTTCTGGACTTGTTCTTCGAGGATCTCGAGCTTCCAAATTTGGCGAAGCGAAAGCTGAAGACGATCATGTCGGACTCATGGTCACGCGCTGGCTACGCTACCGACGGATCGCCCCAACGTCTGAATAAACGCGAGACGATGCGGCGCAGTTTGGCACGACGAATCGCGCTCGGACGGCCAAAAATCCATGAACTCCATGCCTTGGAGGAAGAACTGGAGCAAGCGGAAACGGAGGAAGACCAGGAGGAGACCAAACGCATCCGCGAGTTGATCGAGCGCATCCGCACGCGAATGCAGTCGGTCACATTCCTGGACACGGTCGACCTGCGTTACAACCGCTTCGAGAAAACTCCGAAGCCGACCACCCAGGCGGTGATGTTCTGTCTGATGGACACATCGGCGTCGATGACCGAGTCGCTGAAAGATCTTGCCAAACGCTTCTATATGTTGCTGCATCTGTTCTCTGACGCGTCACTACCGCGCGGTGGACATTGTGTTCATTCGGCACACCTACACCGCGACCGAGGTCGACGAACAGACCTTCTTTCACGGTCGCGAAACCGGTGGAACGGTCGTTTCATCGGCGCTCGAGGAAATGCTGCGGATCGTCCAAGCTCGATACCCCGTCGATGACTGGAACATTTACGCTGCGCAGGCTTCCGACGGACACAATTTTGACCACGATATGCCTCGCACCATGTCGTTGCTCGAGCAAGAAATCCTGCCTCTGTGTCAGTACTACGCCTACATCGAGGTCTGCGAGGACGAGTTGTTCGGGGAGAGCGTTTTATGGGGGGGCTATTCCGAACTGGCCGATCGATACCCCCATTTCGCACGAGCCAACGCGTACGACCCATCCGACATCTACCCGGTTTTCCACAAACTCTTTTCCAGCAGCAAGCAAACGTCGTAACCTGATTCGTCGCTCCTCCTTGGACGATTTCGTTCAACGCCAATACCGTTCGCCTATCAGGATTGATCCAATCAGATCGATTAACGGCAAGCCGCGGCAACTGCCAATGGCAGACACAGTCGCCTGCGGCTTGCCGTCAATCGAAGTAGCTCTCCCACCATCAGCACATGGCTAGTGAAAACTTACTCTACAGCGGTTCCGAGTGGGACTTTGACCTTCTGCGCCGCGCTCACGATGCGATCGAAGAGATCGCGTTGGGCGAGCTTGGGTTGAGCGTATATCGCAATCAGATTGAGGTCATTACCAGCGAACAAATGCTCGATGCTTATGCAGCAATCGGCATGCCGCTGATGTATTCGCACTGGTCGTTTGGAAAGAAATTCGCCCGCGAAGAAATGCTCTATCGCAAGGGGGCCCAGGCACTGGCCTACGAGTTGGTGATCAACTCCGATCCCTGCGTTTCGTACGTCATGGAAGAGAACACGATGACGATGCAGGCCTTGGTCATCGCGCACGCAGCCTTCGGTCACAATCATTTCTTCAAGAATAATCATCTGTTTCGGCAATGGACGCGGGCCGATCGCGTCTTGGACAATCTGGCCTACGCGAAGAAGTTCATTGCCGAGTGCGAACAACGGTACGGTCTGGTGGCCGTCGAAAACCTCCTCGACGCGGCGCATGCGTTGATGTCACACGGTGTCAACCGGTACGCTCCAGCGCGAACGGTGCGGATAGCCGATCGAGTCGCCAAAGCCGAAGCCAGGGAGGATCACAAACGATCCACGTACAACGACCTGTGGAGGACTCTTCCCACTGGAAGCAGGGATCAAATCGATCATGAGCACGATGAGGTTGACGTCGACCAAAGTGCCATCGATGCACCAAATTTGCCCGAGGAAAACCTACTGAGTTTCCTGGCCCACTACGCGCCAAAACTCAAAGATTGGCAGCGTGAGGTACTGGAAATCGTTCGCCGCACGGCCCAGTACTTCTACCCGCAGCGGCAAACCAAGCTGATGAACGAGGGCTGCGCGACGTTTGTTCATTACGAAATCATGAACCGCTTGTACGACCGTGGCCAGATCAATGAAGGATCGATGCTGGAGTTCCTGCACATGCATTCGGCCGTCATCGCCCAGCCAGAATTCAACCACAAACGTTTTGGTGGAATGAATCCTTATGCCCTTGGCTTCGCGATGATGCAGGATATAAAACGCATCAGTGAAAACCCGGATGACGAGGATCGACAGTGGTTTCCCGAACTGGCAGGCAACGGCCAACCTTTGCAATCGCTCCGCGAAGCCTGGTCCGAGTATCGTGACGAGAGTTTTATCCTGCAGTACTTGAGCCCACACCTGATCCGCGAACTGCGATTGTTCGCGGTTTGCGATCAAAGCGAAGCTCCTTTTCTATCGGTCGAGGCAATTCATGACGAAGCGGGTTACCGCGAGATCCGTCGCCGACTGGCCAGCCAGTACGATCTGTCCAAACATGAACCCGAAATCGAAGTTACCGCGGCAGACCTGAAAGGAAACCGACGTCTGGTGCTCACGCATCGCGTTCGCGATGGTCGGCTGCTTGAGAAAGGGGAGTGCAACCGCACGCTCCGGCACATCGCCAATCTTTGGGGTTACCGAGTTCGATTGATCGAAGTCGATTCCGAGTCCGGCCAAACGCTGAACGAGTATGATGTGATCGCCATGCCGTAGTCGAGTGCGACGGTGATGCGGTGTACGATCAATATTGTTTTGCCCGTTGGAGCGCCCAGGCCACAAGGAAACGCCGCGAGTTCCTTGTCGCCAGCAGTTCGCTATCCGCAGCAGTTCGCTAAATAGCGAGTTCAAATCCATGAAGTATCGACGTTTCGTTTTGGTGCTTGTCGCCTGTGCCGTTGGTCCGTCCACGGTATTTGCTCAATTGCGGCCCAAACCCGGCGATCTTTATCGCGAGTTCTCGCGGCACAATGGCGGAGATCGTGATTGGCGTGTGACCGATAAGAATGCAGTCATCAAGTTTGAGCGTGCCAAAGACCATCTGCCGAATTCGCGACTGCAAATTCGTATCGACGACTTGAAACACGCCATTCGTGCCGAGGTACTGCTCGACCGCTGGGGAGGCCATCGCGGCACGATCAACAAGCGAATTCGCTTCAACGATCACGACTGGATCACAGTCCCTGAGATCGAAGCCGTGCCCGCTGATCTTCGTCCGCAGATGTTGATGTTCCAGGACAATCCAGTCGTCGATATTCCGCTGCAGCATTTGGTCGAAGGCGAGAACATTTTCGACGCCGATTGCGACGAAGCGGGCGGATTCGGCTGGGGACAGTGGGGACTCTACTCGTTGGTACTTCGTGTCTACTACGACCGCCAAGCAAAAGGCGAAGACTTTGCGATCAGCGGCACAATTACATCGCCCGCGTCGGGTCAATCCATCCACGACCATCCGTCGATTGAGGTTTTCGCAAACGCACCGCTGGGCGTGGCCCGCGTCGATCTGCTCGCTGCCTTCGATGGCTTCGACGAAGACGGCGACGGCGTGTTCAACGGGTGGCACGAAAGTCGTTTTCAGTTGGTGCGAGGCGAGGCGAATGAAATGCGCGATCATGTGGGCACACTCTGGAAGAAACCTTATCGGCTCACCTGGAACACGCATTGGGTACCCGATCAGCAACCTGGCGGCATCTCACTGATCGCTCGGATCCAGGACTCACGTGGGTATTGGTCCGTCACCGATCCGGTCGAGAATCTCTCGCTTGATCGTGAAGACGTCAATGTGCGGCTCTATCGGGCCCGAGATGTTCCCGAAAATTTTGCCGTGCGCGTCAAAGAAACCAAAGAGTGCTATTTCGATATTCCCAAGTCCGACCGGATTTCGCGCGCGACCGAGGCCGCACTGCACCTGCGCACCTGGCACGGGTGGGACGGACATCATGAACCACTTCGTATCAACGACCACGAGATGCCGGTCGACGGCAAAAACCACTTTTACGATTACGACTTGTTGGCGTTTCCTCCCTCGGCTCTGCGCAACGGTCAAAACACTTTTGCGATTCATTCGAAGACCGAACACCACATGCTGGAGGTGCTCTGGCCCGGTCCAGCGATCGTGGTCCGCACGCCGAAACCAGCCGTTGTGATCGGCGAAGATCGCTACCAGGAACGGGATCATTTCGTGATCGAAACACGACGAGGCACCTATTGGCTCGACAAGAACTCAGGCGGCTTATCGCGATTGATTGATCGCGACGGCAACGACTGGATCGCCTTCAAAAAGGAGCCGTGGGATCAGTATCCCGCCTCGGCTGCCGGTGCTTATCGGGGACTGCCCAATCTGCTCTTTGGGGAAGACGAAAGCGGTTTCGGACATCCCGGCTGGGATCGAGCAACCAGTGAGCGGATGGACGAGTCGACGATCGCCAGCACTAGCAGTTCTGGAAAATGGAGGCTACTTTGGCAGTTTTCGCCAGAGGACGTGCGGCTGACCGTCCAAAAAACCGATGGTGATACACCCTATTGGTTTCTCTACGAAGGTCCGATCGCTGGACGGTGGGCACCGGCGAATCAATACTTTGCAACCAACACTACCCCACCGATCGACCAGCCACACGACTACTTCAAACAAGACAAACTGTTCGATTCCTGGCAATGGGCGTACTTCGGTGACAAGGACGTGCCGCGCGTGATGTTCATCGTCCACGAGCAACAAGACGACGCGGCCGACACGTGCTCTCATCTGGGCAACTCGCCCGCCGGAGTCGAATCACCCGATGGGATGGTGGTGTTCGGATTCGGACGCGGCCCAAAGGGAATCGAGCCTTTGCTATCCGGCGAGAACTCGTTTCGCATCGGGTTGTTGGAGCGGACCGGTAACGACAAGAATGACTACCAATCCATCAGCAAACAATTGAACCAGTCCATCAAGAGAGACAAAGAAGAGTAGTTCATGCCGTTGACTCAACAAGCTCAATTATTCTTGGACATCATTGCTGAGAAAAACCCGCCCCCTTGGGAGGAGCTGTCTCCGCAAGAGGGACGCGAGACCTTCGATGGGTTCATCGACCTGTTCGGTGAAGGACCCGATCTGGCTCGAGTCGAAGACCACACGCTGGCGGGCGATGTGAAAGTTCGGCTTTACGCCGATGATAGCGACAAACCACAACCCGCGGTGATTTACTTTCATGGCGGTGGCTGGGTGCTCGGAAACATTCAAACGCACGATGCCCTCTGTCGACGAATTGCCAAGGCGTCGGGGTGTACCGTGATTTCGGTTGACTATGGGCTGGCACCGGAAAACCCTTACCCAAAACCGCTGGACGACTGTTACTCGGCGACATTGGCAGTGGCCGACCAGGCATCCGATATCCACATTGATTCCCAGCGGATCGCTGTTGCGGGGGACAGCGCGGGTGGGAACCTGGCAGCCGCCGTGTCAATGAGAGTTCGGGATCACGGTGGTCCTGCGATCAAACTCCAGGTGCTGCTCTATCCCGTGATCGAACCAGGATTCGAAACGGGATCCTACCAACAGTTCGCCGAATCCCACGGGCTGACGAAGGAAAACATGAAGTGGTTTTGGCAGCAGTATCTCGGCGATCAACCCGCAGGCCCGCTGGCCGCAATCAGTCGAGCGGAGACGTTCGAGGGGCTACCTGCAGCGCACGTGGTCACGGCCGAGTACGATGTGCTCCGCGATGAGGGCGAAGCGTTCGCCCGGCAATTGGACGCCGCTGGAGTCCGGACCACAGCAAAACGTTATGATGGTAACCTTCATGGCTTCATGCACTTTGCTGGAATGTTCGACGATGGCCTGATAGCGACTCAGGAGATCGCGGAAGTTTTGAAATTCCATCTCTTTCCCTGAAAGAAAATCATGCGTCGTATTCTTCTCTCTGGTTTCTTGGTCACGACACTGGCACTCACGTCCTTCTCGCCGGCCCAAGAAACGACGGAGACCGAAACCGGATTTGCCTCGCTGTTTAATGGCACGGACCTGAGTGGATGGGACGGCGACAAACGCTTTTGGCGAGTCGAAGATGGCTCGATCATCGGGCAAACGACTGAAGACAACAAAGCCGAACACAATACGTTCTTAATCCGCCGCGATGACGAGTATGCCGACTTCGAGTTGCGATTCTCGTACCAAGTCACTGGCTACAATTCGGGCGTCCAGTACCGTAGCGTCGCCAAAGACGATTATGTGGTCGCAGGCTATCAGGCCGATTTCGAGGACCGCTGGCATGACGGCACAACCGACAAGTTCTCAGGAATGTTCTTCGAGGAAAATGGCCGGATGTTCTTGGGACAGCGGGGGGAAGCGGTGATCGTCAAAGCGATCCCCAGCGGCAAGAAAAAACCGATCATCGAAAAGGTTGGCAGCCTCGGCGATCCAGTTGAATTGGAGACAGCGATTCATCGTGACGACTGGAACGACTACACAATCATTGCCCGCGGGTTTCAGTTCACACACATGATCAATGGTCGAGTGATGGCGATCGGATGGGACGAAGACGAACAGCACCGCAAGGCATCCGGAATCTTCGCCTTTCAACTCCACTCCGGTCCGCCGATGCAGATCAAAATCAGGAACATTCGCGTGCGAAAATTGTAGCCCGATCATGCAGCGATTTATCGTTCCCGTCGCTTTCCTGCTCGCCCCTGCTGCGCTGGCCCACGGCGAAACAGTCGTGACGGCGGAGATGCGACATGCCTACCAGCAACACGCATTGACTCGGCGCGGCGATGTCGATCAAGGGCGGAAGTTGTTTTTGGACGAAAAGCGAACAAAGTGCGTCACCTGCCACCAGGTCGAAGGCAGAGGCGGCAAGGTAGGGCCGGATCTGTCTCGGATCGGAGGAAAGTTCGACCGACCGCACCTGATTGAATCGCTGCTTGAGCCATCGCGGCAAATCGTCGAAGGCTATCGAACAAGCAACGTATTGACCAGCGCCGGACAAGTTCTCGTGGGGATCGTCAAGGACGAAAAAAACGACTCATTCGCGATTGAAGACGCCGAGGGAAAACGGACGGAAGTAAAACGCGACGATGTCGAACTCGTTCGCAAAAATGACGTTTCTTTGATGCCGGACGGCCTGGCCGCGGCGCTCACAAAGAACGAGTTCGCTGATTTGATCGCCTACATGGAAACGTTGCGAAGTGGTTCCAACGAAAAGTTCGGTGCCGGCACGTTTGGTCCGATCCAGGTGCCCGATGGGTTCAAGATCGAAACAGTTGCGACCGGACTGACAGGTGCAACCGCCCTGGAAACGCTCGATGACGGACGCGTTTTGATTTGCGAACAGCCCGGCAATCTGCGGGTGATCAAGAATAGCCAACTGCTCGAAGAGCCAATGCTGACCGTGGACGCCGAGAACTACTGGGAACGTGGTTTGATCGGCGTGACGGTGCATCCCAACTTTCCCACCACACCTTACGTCTACGTCTGCTACGTGGCGCAGGAGCCCTATTCGCATCATCGGATCAGCCGGTTTCGCGTTGACGGTGACGTTGCGGTGACTGGCAGCGAGGAGATTCTGCTGCGTGGCGATGACCAATCCAAACTGGGAGGAAAAGTGCCCGCAGGTCACCAGGGGGGCGCATTGCACTTTGGAATCGACGGCAAACTATATGTCGGCATCGGCGAACAGACTGCCGAAACGCCCTCGCAAGAGCTGAACACGTTTCAGGGCAAGATCCTCCGCATCAACGACGACGGCTCGATCCCTAGGGACAATCCGTTTCGCGGTCAGACATCGGGCAAGTACCAGGCGATCTGGGCGATCGGCTGTCGCAACCCCTTCACGTTTGCGATTGAACCTGAAACGGGCGAAATGCTGATCAATGATGTGGGTGGCAAGTTCGAAGAGATCAATCCGGGTGTCGCCGGCGCCAACTACGGTTGGCCGACGCTCGATCATGGTTTCACGGACAAGGAGGGTTTCGTGGGGCCGATCCATGTCTACCCTCAAGCCTCGATCAACGGCGGCGACTTTGCGCCACCGTCTGCAGGCAAGCCGTACGGCGGACGATACTTCTTTGCCGATTTTGTGCATGGCTGGATCAAGACGATCGATCCGAAGCAACCAAGAAAGGCAGCGGAATTTGCCAGTGGAATTCGTCGCCCTGTCGACCTGCGGTTCGCTCGCGACGGTTCGCTCTACGTGCTGCTGCGAAACGCATGGGTCGTCGACGACAAGTTCGAAGGGGATACCGGATCTTTGTTGAGGATTCATCGGTGATAGTCGCCGATCGTAGCGCCACGACCGGCGGAGAGGCTGCGAGCCCATTGTTGCTCGGTTGTCCCAACCGAGTGAACTGGGTTGCGCGGTTGTCCCAACCGAGTGAACTGGGTTGCTCGGTTGTCCCGACCGAGTGATCGGCGAACCTCGTTTGAGACAAATGAGCAACGATGTTCGCCCAGCGGACCTGGCACACGAACAGCCGACTGAACTCCGATCCACGTTTCGGATACGATAGAAAGCCGGAATCTTGCCTCAACTTGCCCCGCGGGAATGCGAACCATGGATCGCTGTTACGGATTTTGGACAAGCGTGGTCTTCGCGACCGTTCTGACCTCGTCCAACCTTGCCGCCGAGACCCAATGGATGGCCGGCTTTTCACGCGTCGATGTGACGCCAATCGAACCAGTACGGATGGCGGGTTACGGAAGTCGTGACCACGCCAGCGAAGGAGTTGACACACCTCTGTACGTTCGTTGTTTTGCACTCAAGAATCCAAGCGACGATCAAGCTCGCGTGATCGTTTCGGTCGACACCATCGGTTTGCCGGGATCGATCACCCGTGAACTCGCCGAGCAGATCAAGAGCGTCCACGGAATTGAGCGAGAGAACGTTGTCTTTTGCAGCACTCACACTCATTGTGGTCCCGATCTGATTAGCGAGCTATCGAACATCTTTGCGAAGGAGCTCTCCGAACAAGAAGTCGCTGCTGGCGAGCGATACAAGAAGCGGCTGAAAGACGGAATCCTGGAGTCCATCGACGTGGCACTCCGCCGATTCGCGCCAGCCAAACTCTCTTACGCAGTCGGGAATGCAGAGTTTGCCGCGAACAGACGCGTGCTGAAAAATGGACGCTGGACCGGTTTTGGCGTTCAGCCCGATGGGCCTGTTGATCACACCGTTCCCGTGTTACGCATCAGCGATGGCGAAGACAAAGTTCGCGGAGTGATTTTCAACTACGCTTGCCACGGCACGACGCTCGGCGGCGACCACTACAACATCAACGCTGAATGGTGCGGTTACGCCGCGACCAACTTAGAGGCACGCTACTCCGGGGCCGTCGCGCTCTGTACGATCGGCTGCGGTGCCGACGCGAACCCTGAGCCTCGTGGATCACTCGACGCCACCAAGATCCATGGTCGCACGCTCGCCGCGGAAGTTCAGCGAATCGTTGAGGGCAAAATGAAGCCGATCGACGCGCCGTTGACATCGCGTTTTGACTACGCCGCCTTGTCGTTCGACCTCCCGACGCAAGAGGAGCTTGAGACGCGAACCAAACAGTCCAACCCACAGGCGAAACGACACGCCGAGCAACTGCTACGGACACTGGAAAAGGATCATCGCCTCCCTGCCACTCATCCCGTGCCAATCCAGTCTTGGCAGTTCGGCGATCAGCTGACGATGATCTTTTTGGCCGGAGAAGTCGTGGTCGATTACTCGCTGCGACTCAAGAAGATCTTCGATGACCCGAACCTTTGGGTCACGGCTTACGCGAATGATGTACTTGGTTACATCGCCAGCGAGCGGATCCGCAGCGAAGGCGGCTACGAATACGATCGCAGTGGTGTCTACTACGGGCTGCCTGGACCATGGGCGACCGGGACCGAAGATCTGTTGGTCAGCCGCGTCGAAGAGTTGCTGACATCCCGCGGTCGCTCGCGCGGAGTGGATGCCGAACAAGCCCTCGATTCGTTTCAGTTGACCGATGGATATACGATCGAGTTGGTGGCCGCCGAACCGCTGGTGCAAGACCCAGTCAACATCGCCTTTGACGCACAAGGTCGATTGTGGGTCGTCGAAATGGGCGACTACCCCGAAGGTGAAAACGGCGGACGAGTGAAGACGCTTATCGACAGCGACGGCGATGGTGTTTTCGATCAGGCCACCGTGTTTCTATCGGACCTCCCCTTCCCCACGGGTGTCCTTCCCTGGCGCGACGGCGTTTTGATTTCGTCCGCACCTGACATCCTGTTTGCCCGAGACACCAACGGTGACGGAAAAGCTGATGACGTGCGAAAAGCTCTACACCGGTTTTCGACTCGCCAACCCCCAGCACCGCATCAACGGCTTCAGCTACGGCCTCGATCATTCATTGCATTTGGCCAGTGGCGACAATCTGAGCAAATTGAAGAGCGAACGGACTGGCGAGACCGTCGATGCCTCGGGGCACGACGTTCAGATTTGGCCCGATAGCGGACGGATCGACGTCACCAGCGGACGAACGCAATACGTCCGTAGTCGCAACGACTGGGGTGAGTGGTTCGGCAACGACAACTCGCGTCCGATGTACCATTTCCCGATTGACGATGCGTACCTGAAACGCAACGAGCATGCTTCGTACTCCGGCAACAGCCAGCAATTGTTTGATCCGCCGGTTGCTCCGCCGGTGTTTCCCAATCACCTCGGCGACGGAGCGATTCAATGATCTGTTTGCTGCAAATCGGTTCACTTCAGCCTGCAGTGCCATCGTCGCGCGTTCACCCCGGCTCGCCGTCAGCGACAACGATGATCGCGATGTCGCGATTATCTGCGAACCGGTTCACAATCTTGTGCATCGCGCGGTGCTGCAGCCCCAAGGTGCGACCTACGAGGCGACGCGAGCCCCGCAGGAACGCAACAGCGAGTTTCTTGCTTCGAGCGACCCGTGGTTCCGACCGGTTCGGGCGTTGGTCGGACCAGACGACCAGCTCTACATTGTCGACATGTACCGCGAAACGATCGAACACCCCGAGTGGATCCCCGACGCCTGGCAAGCCCAGCTCGATCTGAGAGCCGGTTCGGATCGAGGACGCATCTATCGCGTGTCGGCAAGCCAGTCGCAAACGAACCCATTGCGGCGTTTCGACCAACTTTCGATTTCGCAACTCGTCGATCAACTCAAATCTCCCAGCGGTGCGTTGCGTGATTTAGTCCAGCAATGGATCATCGAGCGTGGCGATCCAGAGGCAACGCGACTGTTGATCCAGCTTGCCGGCGACAGATCGAACCCACACGCTCGTGTCCACGCATTATCAATACTGAATGTCAACGAACAACTTCCTACAGACACGCTCTTGTCAGCGCTCGATGATTCGCATCCCGGAGTTTTGCTGGTGGCAATTCGAATCGCCGAATCACGACTCGATTCTGAGCCGGAGATTCTTGATCGTCTTTCCGGTACTGCAGAGCACAGTGACAGCCGCGTCGTCCTGCAAACGGCACTCGCGTTGGGGCAATCGGATGCGCCGGCCGCCGGAAAGATCCTGGCGAATATTGCGAGAGCCGGCCAACTAGACCCGTGGGTTGCTCGCGCGGTGAGTTCGTCGGCACAACACCACGCAGCGGCGATTCTGACGGAACTGTTACGAGAGTCGCAGGCGCACGACTTGCCACACGGCTTGCTGACAGATTTGTTGAAAACGGCGCAAGCAGGTGGCGTCGATATCGCGGCAGAATTCGGGGCTGTCTTCACGTCGCCGCAAGCCGAGTTCCAGACGCATTTGAAGCTGGCAGCCAGCTTTGCCACGGTGCTTCGGTCGGCGAATGCGGAAAGCGTGGCCAGACTGTTTGCTCCTCTTTACGGACCTGCGATCGCACTGGCCAACAACGAAGACGAAGATGAAATGCACCGCTGTGAGGCTCTCCAGCTGGTTGGAATTGGAATCGACTCCGCCGACAACGAAAAGCAATTGTTGCTGCAGTTGCTGACACCCCGCACGCCGATCAGCGTCCAGCAACAAGCGATCGACCGCTTGACCCGGTTCGCAGATGCCCCAACCTGCGACCGTTTGATTGAGCTTTGGCCGTCGATGTCCAAATCGGTGCGAGACCACTGCGTGACGAAGATGCTGCAACGGCAGACAATGGACCGAGCAACTGCTGACGGCCTTGGAATCAAAGGCGATTCCGGTGAAGGATCTGACAGTGGCGGCACGCCAGCAATTGGCACACACGGGATCGCGTAGCATGCGAGTTCGCGCCGAACGTGTCACGCGAACAACGGGCACCGTCGAGAAGCAGGCTTTGGTGCGGAAGTACCTCTCGGAATTGACGAGCACGAGAGATTTGCAAAGGGGCGAAGCTTTGTTCAAGCAACATTGTGCTGTTTGCCACGTCGGTACCGGACAGGAACAAGCCGTCGGCGCAAGTCTCGACAACTTGACCGATCGTAGCGACGAGGCGATCGTCACTGCTGTCCTCGATCCGAACCGTGCCGTCGACCCGAAATACCAGAGCTACGTGATTCAAACCATCGATGACCGGATTCTTGTCGGTGCCATCGAGCAGGAGGCTGGGCAAAGCCTCACGCTTGCCCAGGCAGACGGCAAACGAACGACCATTCGTCGTCAAGAGATCGAACAGATGAAAAACTCGGGCATCTCGCTAATGCCGGAAGGCTTGGAAGAAGTTCTCAAGCCCGAGGCCATGCAAGACTTGATCGGATTTCTGCAAAGCAAAGGTGGCGGTCATGCGTCGCCCTGACGGCCACACTCAACGAAGGGAACGAACATGAAACCTGAAACATCACTTCGACGCCGTGAACTACTTAGCTACGCTGCCTTCGGCGGCGCCGCGATTGCCGCGGCTGTGGGTGGAAAAGAAGTCTCTGCTCAGAACGCGGCCAGCACGCCAGCGCGCAAGTACTCGATGAAGAAGTCGATCAACCTGTGGGCGTTTCCCTATCCCGACAAGATGTCGCTGAAACAGTGCTTGCAACTCGCCAAAGACGCTGGCTTCGACGGGATCGAACTCAATTACGATCTCGACAGCGATCTGTCGCCCAAGTCGGGCACCAAGGAGTTCACTGACATTCGACGCACTGGCCGAAGACATCGGAATCGCCATCAGCGGTGTCTGTTCGTTTCTGTTTTGGCCCTACCCGCTGACCAGCAATGATCCGGCCGAACGTGCTCGTGGAATGGAGCTTGCCGGCAAAATGACGCAAGCGGCTCATGACCTTGGCACCGAGAATCTACTCGTCGTTCCTGGCGCGGTCCACATGCCGTGGCGCACCGACCACGATCCAACGCCCAACGATGTCTGCGACCGGCGTGCCCGCGAAGCGATCGGCAAACTGTTGCCGCAAGCGGAAAAGCTGAAGGTCCATCTGAACATCGAGAACATCTTCTTCAATGGCTTCTTGTTGTCGCCGATGGAAATGGTCGAATTCGTCGACAGCTTCTCCAGCCAGTACGTTCAGGTTCATTTCGATACCGGAAACATCATGGAATACCAATTCCCCGAACACTGGATTCCGATTCTTGGGAAACGAATCAAGAACGTTCACCTCAAGGAATACACCAAGAAAGGGACCGATCATTCGCTGGAGGCGTTTCGTCCATTGCTCGATGGGACCACGAACTGGCCGGCGGTTTTGGAAGCTTTCGACAAGGTCGGCTACAACGGCTATCTGACCTTCGAGTACTTCCACGCCTACCAGCACTTTCCAGAAGCACTCATTTACCAGACCGGTGATTCACTGGATCGAATGCTTGGATTGAAACCGGCAGGTTCGTAGTGACCCGATTCATCGGGTTCTCGTCGTGACAAACGGGTGGCTGGCGGCCAAGCGTCAGCGAGCCCCGCAATACAACTCTCAAAGTGCGCTGAGCCAAACAGAAAAAGCTTGACAAGAAAATGAACGTGCGTACACTACCTTCCCTGTTCACGAATTCGTCCACCGAATAGAGGGGAGACTGGTTGTGAGAGGGCACACAAGCGTGAATCCGAAAACGGACTCGAACTTGAAATCGAAAGACATCGAATCAGGGGCAAAACCGGTGGTTGGCGACCCTTTGGCTGGTGCTGAAGCAGCGGTTCGGGATGGACCAATTCCGCGACGGTCAGCACGCCGTGATCGAACGACTCTTGGCCGGCAAGAATGTGGCAGCGGTTTTTCCGACCGGGGGTGGAAAGAGCCTGTGCTACCAACTCCCCAGCCTGATGCTCGAAGGGACGACCGTGATCGTCTCGCCCTTGATCGCCCTGATGAAGGACCAATGCGATGCGCTGGCCCAACGCGGGATCGCAGCTGCGCGGCTCGATTCGACGATGTCAACCGATGCGTTTCGTCACGCGATCACAGGCATCCGAGATGGCTCGATCAAGATGTTGTATGTTGCGCCGGAACGATTCTTCAATGAACGGTTTCTGGCGACGGTCGGCTCGCTACATGTGTCGCTGTTTGCCATTGACGAAGCCCACTGCATCAGCCAGTGGGGTCATAACTTTCGCCCCGACTATTTGAAGCTCGCGGAACTGGCAAAAGAACTCTCCGCCGAGCGCGTCCTTGCCTTGACGGCAACCGCAACGCCCGAAGTGCTCAGTGACATCCGAGACGCGTTTGGCATCGAACCTGATGATGCGATTCGCACCAGGTTTCATCGGCCCAACCTACACCTGCGAAGCTGCGTCGTCAGCTCCAGTGATCAATATGAAACGCTGCGGAGGCGGCTGGAGGAGCGTCCGCGGGGTTCAACGCTGGTCTACGTCACCCTGCAAAAAACCGCGGAACAAGTCGCTGAGCGATTATCAGCCGATGGGTTTCCCGCGACTGCCTATCACGCCGGAATGGACACTGACGAGCGCACGCGAATTCAGCAAGAATTCATTACCTCGGACAGTGGCATCGTGGTCGCTACGATCGCGTTCGGAATGGGAATCGACAAATCCAACATTCGTTACGTTTATCACTTCAACCCACCAAAATCGCTGGAAGCGTACGCTCAGGAGATTGGCCGCGCTGGTCGCGACGAACAAGAGGCCACCTGCGAGATCTTGCTGGCACCGGAAGACCGCACGGTGCTCGAGAACTTCACCTACGGCGATACACCATCACGGCACAGCGTCGGTCGCTTCATCGATATGCTCGCGGGACAACCCGAGACGTTTCACATCTCGCACTACAAACTGTCGTCTGAAACCGACATTCGAATTTTGGTCGTGCGCACGTTGCTGACCTATTTGGAATTGGATGGTTTTCTGAAGGCGACGTCACCGCGGTACGACACTTACAAGGTCAAACCGCTAGTCACATCCAAGTCGATTCTCGATCACTTTCAGGGCGAGCGACGTGAGTTTGTCGCCGGGGTGTTGTCGTGTCTTACCAAGGGTCGCACTTGGTTCACGCTGAATACGGTATTGGCGGCCAAGCAGATGAAGACCGATCGTACCCGCGTGGTCAAAGCGGTCGACTACATGACAGAGCAAAATTGGCTGGAGGTGCAGGTCTCGGATTTGGTGCATGGATACCGCTGGCTGCGGCGAATTGAGCAACCCAAGACTCTCGCTGATCATCTGTTTCAGCGGTTGGCCGATCGCGAGCGAGGCGAAGTCGGTCGTCTCAATGGCGTCTTTGAGATCGCCAAAGCGGGATCGTGCCAGGCGCAGATCCTGTCCGAGCACTTCGGCGAGTCAATTTCAGAACCCTGCGGGCACTGCAGCTCCTGCACAGGCGAGGGCCCCTGGACGATTCCGGAGCCTGCATCACGTTCGATCGGAACGTCGGCTAAGAAGGTCATCGAGGAATTGGCCAAAGAATACCCCGACCGGTTCACGACCGCGCGAGACCGAGCCCGCTTCTTATGCGGTCTCTCCTCACCCAGTTTTGTCCGAGCCAAGCTGTCCCGGCACGCCAGCTTCGGCGTCTGCGACCGAGTCCCCTTTGCCGATGTACTCAATCAGGTTGGCGGGGCGGAGGACTGACTGGGGCGAAACGCAAGCCAAGGACCTTCAACCGGCAAATCCCTGCGGTTTGACGGCCTCCGCTCGGATTCGCATTGGCAGGGCGAGCTGTCTCGGGTGAGATGCGAAATACCCGGCACTTGACGTCCGCGAAAACAACCTGTTAGTTTCTAGAGTTCTGGAGCAGCGAACCCCACATGGCGTGACGTTGTCTCAAGAATCAATCTCCGGGGGATTAGCTCAGTTGGGAGAGCGACGCGCTGGCAGCGCGTAGGTCATCGGTTCAAGTCCGTTATCCTCCACTTCAAGTACTAAAGCCGCCGATCAAATGCGATCGGCGGCTTTTTACATGGGCTTTTTCGTATCAGTGGCTGGTCTAAAAAAGTTCAATCAGTAACAGTGACTTCGGCGCGGAATTCGGCAAGTGACTGGGATCAAAGCACTTGCAAAGTTCTACCGTCCCTTATCCTCACTTGCAATTCATGCTTCGTCCTCCTTCTGCAGCCCGAGTGCTAACGAATTGGGGAGCTTTCGGACAGCTGTGCCCACATGACCGTCCTCAGATTACACGTCGGAATCATCGTCAGATTTGGCGGTGGTCCGGTTTTTCGTTGGCGGTAGAGCATTATGTCCTCAGGATGACGGTTGACTTGCAGCTGTTGGACGATGTCGCTTTACGGAATTCTCGCGGAGCGCAGCCACAGCCCGCTTTAAACGCTTCGTTGAATCGGCTGAGGCTTTGGAAACCCGAGTCCAGTGCGACGTTTAGGATCGCGTCGTCTGTGGTGACCAGCAGCCGTTGAGCGTGGGAGATGCGGTGCTGGATGATGAATGCCGTCATCGTGGTACCAAACGTCTTTCGGAACAGGGTCATCGCGTAGTTGGCATGGACGTCCATGGCCTCAGCGATCGATTGGGACGTCAGCGGCTGCTGGTAGTTCCTCGCGATGTAACAGGCTATCTGATCAGCCCGAGTCAATGCGGCCATCGAGGTCGTGACTGCACCGTCGGTCATCCCGTGAGCAAATCGTAACAGTCGAGCCTGCACTTCCAAACGAGCGGCACGCTGCAGTACTCGGTCGTCGGTCTTGAGGTCCTGCTCCCATCGCCGAAAGGTCATTTCGTCCCATTTGTACTGAATGAGATCGACCATGAGTTCCCCCTGAAGGATGCGATTCACGAAACTCAAATCGAGTCCTGCTCGCAGGAACTCGCTCAACGGCAGCGTCACGACGAAGTACGGTGCATCCCCTTCAATCTCCACGATCTGATGTGGAATCGCTGCCCAGAAAATGCCGAGTCTCCCGGCCTCGATCGTTGTCCGCTGGCCGCCCAGCAGGTAGGTCAGAGAACCGGCCGTGAGTAGGTTCAATTCAATCTCGTTGTGCCGGTCTGGACGGGACATGCGGGTCGGCGTCCACAATTCGCACGCGAAACCGTAGGGCGAGAACTCGGGGCGTTTGGTGTCGAATCGCTTCATGCATCTTAGGATACCGTGAGTATTCCCTGCCAGACAGGGAGACTTGCGGTGAATCTACGGATAATCTGATTCACGACTCGGATCGTACCCCGCTGACACCACGGCACGACTTACCTGAAGTCGGGCAGAACATTGCACAGAGGAAAAGACATGAAACTCCCAACAATCTTTATCACCCTGCTCACACTTGGCGGACCGATCGGTCTGCTTTCCAACGCGACCGGCGACGAAACAAGACCCGCCAGTGTACCTGCATTTCCGGCGCGGAGGGATACGGTTCGGTGACCCCTGGAGGCCGAGGCGGCAAGGTGATTGCTGTGACGAATCTCAACGCCAGTGGGCCGGGCAGCCTTCAAGCGGCGTGTGATGCCAAGGGGCCACGAATTGTCGTCTTCAAGGTGTCGGGAACGATCGATGGCGACATGAAAATCAAAAATGATTTCATCACCATTGCCGGCCAGACCGCTCCCGGAGATGGAATCACGATCAAAGGCAATCTCGGCATCGACGCCAATGATGTCGTCATTCGTTATATCCGGGTAAGAACTGACCACGATGGCGACGCGCTCGGCGGAAGGTACCGAAAAAACATCATTGTGGACCATGTGTCAGCCAGTTGGAGCAGCGATGAGGTGTTCTCGCTGTACCACAATGAAAACGTCACGATTCAATGGTGCATGATCACCGAAGCCTGCGCCAAGGCAGACGGATCGCATCGTTTCGGCGGCATCTGGGGAAACCATCACGGCACTTATCATCACAACCTGATTGCTCACAATGACAGTCGTAATCCACGCTGGGCATCGGGTTGTGGGTACAACGACTACCGCAACAACGTGTTGTACAACTGGGGTTATCAAAGCAGTTACGGCGGCGAAGCACATCAAAAGGGCGATCGGCGAAAACCACCCATCGAGTTCTCCGCAATCAACATGATCGCCAACTACTACAAACCTGGTCCCGCCACGCGAACCGACGTGAAGGACTGCATCGCGAGTCCTTCGTCCCGAGGCGATGGCGATTACGGCAGTTGGCACGTGGCCGATAACTATGTCGACGGTTTTCCCGAAGTCACCACGGACAACTGGTTGGGCGTGAAAGGCAAGAACTTCAACAAGTTGCCGGAACCGTGGGACGCAATGGCCATTCATCAGCAATCCGCGAAGGATGCCTATCTGACTGTCCTTGACCATGCAGGCTGCTCGTTGCCCAACCGTGATTCGATTGATGCCCGCATCACCGAAGAAGTCCGCAACGGCACCGCGACTCATGGCAAAAACGGAATCATCACCACACAGGAGGACGTTGGCGGCTGGCCGAACGCTGCAATCTGCGGAAGCGCCACTGGATTCGGACGATGATGGCATGCCCGACGACTGGGAAAAGAAGTACGGACTGAATGCGAACCAGGCAGATGACAATTCATCCGACAAGGACGGCGATGGATACACCAACGTTGAAGAATACTCTAAACGGGACCGATCCGACGGAGTTCGTCGACTACACAAAGCCGGAAAACAATATCAATTCGTTGGAGAAGTCACATGGAAAGTAATTCGTATCTCAGTCTGAGTATTCGACTTCTGCTCTTAATGTTGGCCACGATGGCAATCGGCCAGGACGATTCGCTGATGGCCGCCGACAAGCCGCGCGTGATTGTCACCAGCGATGGCGAAATCGACGACGAATGTTCGATGGTCCGCTTCCTGCTGTACGCGAACGAATTCGATATCGAAGGGATCATCGCCGGAAGCGATTCGGCGAACGAGGCCAGCTTTGTTGTGCCAGACGAACCAGGCAAACAAGTTCACATCATTCTCGAACTTACCGATAGCGGCACGCCACCGCTCGTTGGCTATCAACGCGTTGTCTGCAACATCCAAGGAAATTGAAAAGAGAATAAAAGATGTGCGGCTAGTTGTTTTCGCATCGATTGCGTTCCAAACAATGTTTTCATCTCTTGCTCCCCACAGACACCAAGCTCTGCAGAATAACCTCACCATGATCCACCGCACTTCACTTTTCGCGGTTCTCGCAAGCACATTCTGTGTACCGCTGTTCGCTGGCACTTCCGCGGAGGATCTGCTCAAGAAGCCAGACTCTTGGTTCCAAAGTGAGCAAGGGCGAGAGGCCATCGCTTGCATCTTGTCGTGGCAATCCGATCACGGCGATTGGCCCAAGAACAAAGACACTACCAGCGCAAGGTACACCGGCGACCGCAGCAAGCTTCAAGGCACATTCGACAATGGCGCAACCGTTGGTGAATTGAAAGTTCTCGCAAAAGCCTATCGAGCAACAGGCGACACTACGTACGAGAAGGCATTTCTCGGTGGATTCGACCACATTCTCAAGGCCCAATATTCCAACGGTGGCTGGCCTCAGTACTTTCCGCTTAGCAAACAATATCATCGCCACATCACGTTCAATGACGACACGATGATTCGCATCCTCGAGTTTCTCCGCGACGTCACAACGCTCGACGAGTATGCGTTTGCGGATTCAGCTCGCCGAGAAGCGGCAGTCAGAGCGGTCCAGCGCGGAATTGACTGCATCGTGAAATGCCAAGTAGTCGTTAACGGCAAAGCAACGGTTTGGTGTGCGCAACATGACGAAGTCACACTCGCTCCGGCCAATGCTCGATCCTACGAACTTGCCTCGCTCAGCGGCGCGGAGAGTGCCGGCATCCTGAAGTTCCTGATGAGCTTGGACAACCCGACACCGGAAGTCATTGATGCGGTGAACAATGGTGCGGCATGGTTTGATTCCGTGAAGATCGAAGGCTTCCAATACAAACGAAGCAAGAGCGAACCATGCCTGAAGCCAGACCCATCCGCTCGGCCGCTTTGGGCTAGGTTTTATGAAATCGAAACCTTCCGTCCGATGTTCTGTGATCGCGACGGAGTCGTGAAATACGATGTCGAGGAAATCGGCCCCGAGCGACGCAGCGGTTACACGTGGTACGGCAGCTGGGGCGAAAGCCTCGCCAACGCGTACGTCAAGTGGCCACATCATTGATTGGGTCAACGCAAGTCATTGAGTTTCGTAGCGCTAACTTCACGCTCCCACAGGAGAGTGAGATTCGCTATCCCGAATTCTTTCCTTACACCTTCTCGCTTCAAGCCAACCACTCAAGATCATCATGACTCACCGTTCGCTCGTTTGGCTGCTTCACGGCTTTATTTTGCTGGTAGCACAATTAACCTCCGCCCCCATGGCTTCGGCCGCTGAGCATGGATCGTCGACAAGACCCCGAGTGATCGCGACGACGGATGGCGAAGTGGATGATCGCAGTTCGATGATTCGCTTTCTGCTATACACGTGTGACTTTGACGTCGCTGGGATCGTCGAGGTGAACTCCAAGTACCAAAAGCGCGGACACAGCGACGAGAAGTGGATTCAAGCACAACTCGATGCTTACGACCAAGTGCTGCCGAACTTGCGGAAACACAATCCCAGCTACCCAGACACGGACTCGCTAAGAAAGGTGATGCGAGTTGGCAACGAAACGGAGGCGGATCTGTGGATCGCACCGCCCGAAATGCAGACGAAAGACACTGCCGGAGCCCAGTTAATCATCGACACCTTGCTTGATGATGATCCACGGCCTGTGCATGTCCTGTCTTGGGGCGGTGCAAACACAACGGCTTCGGCGCTTTGGAAATTGAAGACCGGGTATCCCAAAGAAAAGTTCGACTACGCGGTCTCACGTATCCGCATCTATTGCATTTGGTACCAGGACGGCGGTGGTTCCTGGATTCAGAAGAACGTTCCCGGTGCCTACATTTACGAAGCGTATGGCTGGGACGATGTCTGGGACTACGAAAGTTACGATCATGCGCGGAAGCAAGGCCGGGTGAGTGCAAGTCCGCCAGCGATCCAGGAGTATATGAAAGACGCATGGGTGAACGAGCATGTCAAAAACGGGCACGGACCACTCGGTGCCATGACGCCGCAAAAATACATCAGCGAAGGTGACACGCCATCCTTCTTGAATCTGATCAACAACGGGCTCGCCGCCGACCTCGACTACACGCTAGGCGGCTGGGGCGGACGATCCGCACACGATGATCCAAACTTCCCCAATCATGTCACCGACAAGACACTCACGGACGATGGGGACTCGCACAAGATGTTCTGGCGCTGGGTTCCAGCGGCTCAAAACGATTTCGCAGCAAGGATGGACTGGTGCGTGAAAGACTTTGCACACGCGAACCACGCGCCCGTGGCGAAGCTCAAGGGCAGCAACCAACGTGATGTGAAGCCGGGTGAAACGTTGAAGCTTTCCGCCACAGCGACCGACCCCGACGGCGACAAATTGATGTTCCATTGGTGGCAGTACAGCGAAGCAGATTCAGCGAGGGCGACCGTCACCATCACCGGAAGCGATTCGGCGAACGAGGCCAGCTTTGTTGTGCCAGACGAACCGGGCAAACAGGTTCACATCATTCTCGAAGTCACCGATAGCGGCACACCGCCGCTCGTTGGCTATCAACGCGTTGTCTGCGACATCAAAGGAAATTGAATTCTCCCGTGGCGTAAGCTTCCAGCTTGCGCCACAGAACGACAAATCAATGAACTACACACAACTGATACTCTTCGCTATCGCTTGCTGCGTCTGCAGAGCAAGCGTCGGCGCAGTCGGTTCAAGTGAGCCCTCATCGCGCGGTCGAACCCGTTCGTTTAACCGAAGTGAAGTGGACGGACGGTTTCTGGAAACAGCGTCTGGACACTTGCCGCGACAAAACAGTCCCGGCGATGTGGGAGATCATGCGAGGGACGAAGTACAAGCCGTACCTGGAACATTTCCGCATCGCTGCCGGTTTGTCGGAAGGCACCTACCACGGCGCGCCCTTCAACGATGGCGACTTTTATAAATGGATGGAAGCGGTTTGTGCGCTGCAGGCAACCGAACCAGACCCTGCATGGGATCATCGCCTCGATGAAATCATCGAGGTCATCGGGAAGGCACAGCGCGCCGACGGATACATTCATACTCCCGTGCTGATCGCCAATCGCAACGGCGACACGACAGTCAAGCCGTTCGGCGATCGCTTCAACTTTGAGATGTACAATATGGGCCATCTGATGACGGCCGCTTGTGTGCATCATGACGTGACCGGCAAGGACAGTTTGCTGAGGATCGCTCGCAAAGCGGCCGACTTTCTGGATGAAGCTTATCGCAATCCGACTCCCGAACAGGCGGGACACGCGATCTGCCCGTCGCACTACATGGGCCTGCTTGATCTGTATCGAGCGACAGGCGAAACCCGCTATCTGAATCTCGTCCAGCGGTTGATTCAGATGCGAGACAGAATCGTCGATGGCGGCGATGACAACCAGGACCGGCTGCCATTCATGCGGCAGAATGAAGCGGTTGGTCATGCGGTCCGTGCGACGTATCTGTACGCCGGAATTGCTGACCTGTATGCCGAAACCGGCGACAAAGAATTGTGGAAACCGCTGACTGCAATCTGGAACAACCTGGTCGAGAAAAAACTCTACATCACCGGCGGTTGCGGTGCTCTGTACGATGGTGCTTCGCCGGACGGATCAAAAGATCAGGGCTCAATCACGCGAGTCCATCAGGCCTTCGGACGCAACTACCAGCTTCCCAACACGACCGCTCACAACGAAACATGTGCCAATATCGGCAACGTGCTCTGGAACTGGAGAATGTTTCTCGCCAGCGGCGAAGCAAAGCACATCGATGTGATGGAACTTGCGCTTTACAACTCGGTGCTTTCGGGGGTGAGCCTGAACGGGACGGATTTCTTTTACACCAACCCGCTGCGAGTGTCGGAAGCCGCTCCCGTGGACCTGCGTTGGTCTCGAACGCGAGTGCCATTTGTGACGTCGTTCTGTTGTCCGCCCAATGTCGCGCGCACGATCGCGCAGGTCAGCGGTTACGCCTATGGAAAGTCAGACAACACGATCTGGGTCAATCTGTACGGAAGCAACACGCTCGACACCCGGCTGGCCAATGGAAGCCGCGTTCGGTTGGAACAACGGACCGAATATCCGTGGGACGGCAAAGTTCAAATCACCATCGCCGAGTGTGACGCCGAGCCGATGGAACTCAAGCTGCGGATTCCCGGTTGGGCGACGTCAGCAACGCTCAAAGTCGACGGTGAACCTGTCGCAACGGAACTAACACCGGGCACTTACGCTTCTCTCGAACGCAACCTGGCAATCGGGAACCGTGATCGAGCTGAATCTGCCGATGCCGGTGCAACTGATCGAGTCGCATCCTTTGGTTGAGGAAACTCGCAATCACCTGGCGGTCAAACGCGGCCCGATTGTTTATTGCCTGGAGTCTGTCGATCTGCCCAAGGGAACATCGCTGGCAGACGTGCGAATTCCTGCCGACGTGGAAATTGCAGCCTCGCTTTGACGCGGACTTGCTCGATGGTGTCACTGTTCTCGAAGGAGAGTTCGCATTCAGAAGAACTGCCGACTGGCAGAACAAACTTTACCGCGAATTCAAACGTCCTGAGGCGACTCCGATTCCCGGTGACGCTTATTCCTTATTACACCTGGTCGAATCGCGGCGCGTCCGAGATGTCCGTCTGGCTGCCACTCAACTGATTGGAATTCTAATGTTGGATCAATTCAACGTGATCACAAGACTTGCTGTGTTCTTGTTCATCTTCACTGCTGCAACGGATGCGTTGGCGCAGGAAGCAGGTGGCAGCAGCAGACGGCGCGTTGGCCGGCAAGCGTCACCGAGTCGTTGTTTCAACCGACATTGGCGGTACCGATCCCGATGATTTTCAATCGATGGTGCATCTGCTTGTTTACTCCGACGTGTTGGATATCGAAGGACTGATTTCGTCGCCGTATGGGGAAGGCCGCAAGCAGGACATTCTGGACGTGATCGATTGCTACGACAAAGACTACGCAAACCTGAAAACGTATTCGGATAAGTATCCGACGCCCGATGCATTGCGAGCGATCACCAAACAGGGCGAAACCGAAATCGCTCCGTATGCCGGCGTGCGAGCATCCACGGAAGGTTCGCGGTGGCTGATCGAATGTGCTCGGCGCGACGATCCGCGACCGCTACACGTCTTGGTCTGGGGCGGCATCGAAGATCTCGCTCAGGCACTGCACGATGCTCCGGACATCCTGCCAAAGTTGCGAGTCTATTACATCGGCGGGCCAAACAAGAAATGGGGACCGAATGCGTATCAGTACATCGTCGACCACCATCCGAAACTCTGGATCATCGAAGCGAATGCAACCTATCGCGGCTGGTTCACGGGTGGCAATCAGTCGGGCCATGGGGGAACAAGGAGTTTGTGAAACAACATATCGTCGGCCATGGAACGCTCGGCGATTTCTTCAACTCGAAAATGAACTCCATCAAAATGGGCGATACGCCTTCGGTGGGCTGGCTGCTGAACGGAACGCCAGACGATCCATCACAGCCTGGTTGGGGAGGCCAGTTCGTCCGTGCATGGAAGCGACCGTATTCGCGATTCGACCGACTCACGACGCCGGATGATCAGATGGAAGTGTTTGGTGTTCTCGAACTGGTGCTGCCCGCTGGACGAGTAACGCGCCAAACAAGCCCGAAGCGCAGCTCATGGTTGAGAATCTGGCGATTCCCGGCCACGTGCCGGGCGACGGCACCGTGAGATTTCGCTTCTGCCCGAAAGCCGCCAAGACCTACGAGTTCACAATCCGCAGCAATGTTCCAATGCTCGATGGCAAGACCGGCGGGATCAAGTCCGTCGCTCCTTCAGCCAGGGTTGCACAGAATCCGGATCCCAGCCTTCCGAATTGGTGGACCGATGATCCTGCTCCTGAGTTCGCCGAAGGCGAGCACCATGGTGCCAAATCGGTGAGCCGCTGGCGCGAAGATTTTCTTGGCGACTTTGCAAAACGCATGTTGCGATGCAAATCTCCGTCTGTGACTAAAGCGACACGCTAACGAGAAATCAAACGAATGCACAATCAACGCCTCTACGCTGCTCTGTTGTTCACGATGGTGACCAGCATCGCTGTCGCCCAGGAAGACAAGCCAACACTCGATGGCAAAAGCGATAAGCCACGCATCATCACGACCACCGACCTCGGTGCCGATCCCGATGATGAACAATCGATGGTGCGTCTGTTGGTCAGTGCCAACGAGTTCGACATCGAAGGCTTGATCGTCTCGACCGGTTGCTGGAAGAAGAGTCAGAGCGACACCAAAATGCTCGACAAGCTTGTCGATGCGTATGGCGAGTGTGTTGACAACCTCAAGGTGCATGCCAGATGGCTTTCCGTCGGTCGAGTACTTGCGATCGATTTCTGTCATGGGCCAGACGGGCTATGGCATGAGCGACGTTGGCGACGGAAAAGATAGTCCGGGGTCGGACTTGATCATTGCCTCGGTCGACAAGGACGATCCGCGTCCTGTGTGGGTTGGTGCGTGGGGTGGAGCCAACAATGTCGCGCAGGCGATTTGGAAAGTTCGGGCAACACGGTCAAAGGAAGAGCTATCGAAGTTTCTTTCCAAGCTGCGCGTGTTTGACATTCTTGGCCAGGACGACGCCGGAGCCTGGATTGCGAAGAACTTCCCGGAAGTGTTGTACATCCGAGCGACCGGCGTCTATGGCTGGCAACCTCCCAAGAACGGCGACTATCAACGTACTGACATTCAAAGCCATGGTCCGTTGGGAGCTGTCTACCCGGACACACAATGGGCGACCGAAGGCGATACACCAGCCTTCATGCATGTCTATCCAAATGGGCTGAACGATCCCGACAGGATTGATCAGGGCGGTTGGGGTGGACGATTTGATCTGACGAAGAAAGCCGGCATTCGTAGCATGAAGCCAGTCACGAACGAGGGCGAGTTCGACCCGTATCTGATGTTCGGAAACTCGGCGGAAGGTGCGAAAGCAATCAAACGCTGGAGCACCGCCTACGACAACGACTTCGCGGCGCGCATGGACTGGAGCATCACCAGCGAGTACTCCGACGCCAACCACCATCCGATTGCCGTCGTCAACGGCGACACTTCGCGAACCGTTCTGCAGGTCTCCGCAGCACCTGGTTCGACGGTTGATTTAAACGCAGTTGGTTCAAGCGATCCTGACGAAGACGCGCTGACTTACTCATGGTCGTTTTACCAGGAACCCAGTTCCTACAAAGGCGAAGTCAAGATCGAAGACACTTCCGCTGCTGCTGCCAAGGTGATGATTCCGTCAAACGCCGGTGGCAAGAACTTGCACATCATTCTGGAACTTCACGACGATGGCAAACCCAATCTCTACGCCTATCGTCGCGTCATCATCAATGTCAAATGATCTCAGTCGTCTGGAGAATGTGAGCCTATGAAAACTGCTCGTCGCATTTGCGTGGTTGGTTCGGCCAACATCGACCTGACGTTTCGCACGCCTCGGTTTCCACAACCGGGCGAAACGTTGACCGGTACGCGCTGCATCAGGGCATGGGCGGCAAAGGCGCCAATCAGGCTGTGGCCGCGGCCAGGCTGGGGGCCGATGTCACGTTCGTCGCCTGTGTTGGAAACGACGCGTTCGGAAAAGCAGCCATCGACGCCTACGAGGCGGAAGGCATTCAGACATCGTTCATTCGACAGGCAGAAGACCAGCCGACCGGAACCGCTGCCATCCTTGTGGACGACGATGCCGAGAATTGCATTATCGTTGTCGCGGGAGCAAACGCAGGCTTCGCCGAGGACGTCAAGGCCGCGTCGTCGATGATCGAACAATCGCATGTCGTTCTTTGTCAGTTGGAAACCCCGGTGATGCTGCCGTCGAAGCATTCCGCCTTGCCCGCGCCGCAAACGTGCTGACGATACTCACGCCCGCACCAGCCGAACACGTCACAGACGAACTGCTTGCTCTATGTGACGTGTGTGTTCCCAACAAGACCGAGATCTCGGCTCTGACCGGGCAGACGGTTGACACCGAAGCCGATGCGCTTCGTGCAGCGGAACGACTTCGTGAGCGTGGCGTGAAACGCGTTGCTTTAACCATGGGCGGCGACGGCGTTTTGATTCTTGACGAATCCGGGGCAACTCACATTCCGGCCACCAGAGTTAATGCTGTTGACACGACTGGTGCAGGTGATGCCTTTACCGCAGCGCTCGCGGTTTCACTGGCTGACGGAATGACTCTCACGGAATCCGCCCGCCGCGCCAGTACCGTTGCGGCCATTTCGGTGACTCGTATCGGCACGCAGACTGCATTTCCAACTTTGAAGGAAGTCAGCGAATGGATCACTCTGGAGGAAAATGCATGAGATACATGACAGCTTTTCTGCTTCTAATTTCGTTGTGCCTGAGTACCTCGGCCGCTGCTGAAAAGCCGCGAGTCTTCGTACTCACCGACATTGAAAACGAGCCTGACGATGCGATGTCGATGGTGCGTTTTCTGACTTACGCAAACCATTTCGATATCGAAGGTCTTGCGGCAACGACGTCGATCCATCAACAGAATCGCGTCGCTCCGGAACGCATTCGCCGCATTGTCGAAGCCTACGGCAAGGTGCGGGACAATCTGGAGCAGCATGAACAGGGTTATCCGACGGCGGACGTTTTGCTGCAGCGAGTCACCGAAGGCATTCCTGTCTATGGAATGAACGGCGTTGGCGACGGCAAGGATTCGCCGGCATCGGAACTGCTGATCAAGGCGGCTGACAAAGACGATCCGCGACCGATGTGGGTCACCGCCTGGGGCGGGCCGAATGTGCTGGCTCAGGCACTGTGGAAAGTTCGCAAAACGCGATCGTCAGAAGAACTGCAGAAGTTCGTGGCGAAGCTGCGTGTCTATACGATCTCTGACCAGGACGACAGCGGGCCGTGGCTTCGTGAACAATTCCCCGGTTTGTTCTACGTCGCGAGTCCAGGGTTTCATGCTGGCGGTGCGTACCATCACGCGACGTGGAGCGGCATCAGTGGCGACTACTTCCACGGTCGATTTTCCGGAGCCGACTTCCAACTCGTTTCAAACGAGTGGCTCGACAAGAACGTTCGGCGAAAAGGTCCGCTCGGCGATGAGTACCCGCACTGGGAATATCTGATGGAGGGCGATACGCCATCGTTTCTTAATCTCATCAACAACGGCCTGAGCGATCCCGAACACCCGGACTGGGGCGGTTGGGGAGGACGCTACGAACTGTACACGCCGCGCAAACAGAAGTGGCATCTGCAGAAAGAAACGCGACCGTTCTGGGCAGACGCCGAAGACGAAGTGTTGGGAATCGACAACCGCTGGCACACCGACAACCACGCCACGATCTGGCGTTGGCGCTCAGCCTACCAAAACGACTTCGCTGCCCGAATGGACTGGACGATCAAGCCGTACGACGAAGCCAACCATCCACCCGTACCAAAACTCGGACACGCCGATCGACTGACCGCGAAGCCGGGCGACGAAATTCAATTGAGTGCCGAAGGTTCAACCGACCCGGACGGCGATGCGTTGTCGTATGAGTGGTTCTACTACGGTGAAGCCGGCACGCTGTTGACTTCCGCCGGAACCACCGGACAACCGGTACCCATCAAAAACTTCGACCAGGTCAAGGCATCCTTCGTCGTCCCAACACAGCGTGTGATGCCCGGAGTCGGTTCCATGCACATCATCCTCGCAGTGACCGACCACGGAACACCTCGGTTGACGCGATATCGGCGAGTGATCGTGGACGTGAAGAAGTAAGGATCGGTGGCGAGTTCCAACGCTTCCAGCTTGTGGGTTCAGGCCTCGCAAGCTGGAAGCTTACGCCACTTACTTGACACCTTAGTATTTCGTGAGTCTTCGCCAGTTTCGCGGGAGACCTCCAGCCCGAATCCTGAGAGAATTCGCAGTAGACAACCCTTACGACCTCGGCCCCAACGGACTCCAACTCAAGCGAGAAACAATGACCCCTTCAACAACCTTGCAGAACCCGGAGAAATCCATGACTCACGCAACTCCTAAAACCGTCCGGGCGGTCGCGATGACCGCGCCGGGCAAGACCGAGATGCGAACCTATCCGTATCCGACAATGGATCACGACTCCGCGATCCTGAAAGTCGAAATGTCGGGGATCTGTGGAACCGATCGGCACATCTTCAAAGGTGAGGCCACGGAGCTGCGCGGCAAGTCGATCTATCCGTATGTCGGCGGTCACGAAGTCATCGGAACCATTGTCGAGATTGGGGACAACGCTGCTCGGACCATGGACTACGACGGTCAACTGCTTGCTCCCGGTGATCGGGTGGCCATTGCCGTCGAGGTCAACTGCGGTGACTGCTGGTATTGCAGAAATCACTACAACAACTGCACCTGCGAGAATCAGATTCAGGCCTATGGGCTGCATCCGAACTGCGACACGAAACCGTACCTGCGTGGCGGGTTTGCGGAGTACATGTACATTCGGCCGCGAACTCATTTGTTCAAGGTGCCCGAAGAGATGCCGACAGACGTCGCCGTGCTTGTCGAAGAAATGGCGGTGGCTTTTCACGCCCTGGCCCGCGCGAGCGTGCCGTTTGCTCCGGTCAACGAAGGCTTCGGTCCGGGGATGTCCGTTGCCGTGCTGGGCAACGGTCCGCTGGGCATTCTCCACGGCGTCATGGCCCGGATTCAGGGAGCCGGGTTGTCGATTGCGACGGACTTGTCTGATCTGCGACTCGGCGTTGCGAAGAATCTGTATGCCGACGTCACGATCAATGCGTCCAAAGTGGACGTGGAAGAGCGCATCGAGCGGGTCAAGGAAATGACCGAGGGAGTTGGTCCTGATCTTGTGATCGAGTCGGCTGGTGAACCGGAAGCCTTTCTTGAAGCTCTGAGGATGGTCCGCAAAGGAGGGACGGTCATCGAGGTGGGCAACTGGGTCGACCTCGGCAAAACCGTTCCGCTCGATGTCATGCGGCACATCAACTCGAAGAACCTGCACATCCATTCGGTCTTTCACTGCGGAACCAACTGGCGCCCCGTGTTGAAGGTCTTGCAACAACAGTCGAATCGTTACGACTTTCCTTCAATGATTACGCACCGCATGAGTCTCGATGAGTTGGTGGACGGATTCGGCACGGTGACGAAGTTCGACGAATGCGTCAAGATTGAGGTCGTGCCGCACAAGGCGTGAGAGGTATGTGACGAAACGACTGCAGGTGTTCCATGAAACGAACCAGACTACTCAACAGCGAACTCAGCTACGAGATCAGCCGAATCGGACATACGGCGTCGATCACGTTGTGCGACGCCGGACTGCCGATTCCTTCCGGAGTAAAACGGATCGATCTGGCGATCGAACAGGGGTATCCGTCTTTCCTAAGAACGCTCGACGCCCTGTTGAGTGAGATGATGGTCGAAGAGATTGTGGTCGCCAGTGAGATTCACGAACACAACCCTGAGACCTTTCAGGGCATGATGGACGTGTTCCAGCGTCACGACATGAAACCTGTCGTCACAGAAGTTTCGCATGAAGAGTTCAAGCGACTTACGCGCGAAAGCGAAGTTATTGTTCGCACGGGTGAATGCACTCCGTACGCAAATGTTATCCTTAAGTCCGGCGTTGTCTTTTGATTTCCTCACCTCCAAATTCCTCGACCGCAAATCAGGGCGACTCTCATGAATCGAACCACAACCAGCCTTCCAGCGATTTATCAGCTCGCCTTCCTGCTACTTCTCGCGTTTGCCGGTTGCACCAGCAACACGACCAGCAATGAGTCGTCGTCAGGCAAGGCGGACGAACCAAAGAAGATCGCTGTGATCATCTCGACTCTGAACAATCCGTGGTTCGTCGTCTTGGGAGAAACGGCTCGCGACCGAGCCGTGGAACTTGGCTACGAAGCCAACATGTTCGATTCACAAAATGACACGGCCAAGGAGGCGGAGCATTTTGACAACGTCATCGCCGCCGGCTACTCGGCCATCCTGTTCAATCCGACCGATGCGGACGGGTCGATTGCCAACGTCAAACGAGCAACGGAAGCCGGCATTCCAGTCTTTTGCATCGACCGCGAAATCAACTCGACCGACGCCGCTACCGCTCAGTTGTTGTCGGACAACTACTCGGGATGCGTCGAACTTGGCAAGTACTTCGTCGAGAAACTCGGCGAGAAGGGAAAGTACGTCGAACTGCTGGGGCTGGTCGGAGACAACAACACCTGGAACCGTTCAAAAGGTTTTCACAGCGTCGTCGATCGGTATGAAGGGCTGGAAATGGTCGCCCAACAAAGTGCAGACTTTGATCGCAACAAGGCTCTGGAAGTCATGGAATCGATTCTGCAATCGCACGACGACATCAATGCCGTGTTCTGCGGCAATGATGCGATGGCGATGGGGGCCTACCAGGCATTGCTGGCGGCAGGCAAGGCCGATCAAGTGAAAGTGTTCGGGTACGACGGATCGGAGGACGTCGTCAAGTCGATCAGCGAAGGCAAGATCGCTGCGACCGTGATGCAGTATCCCAAAGTGATGGCCCAAACATCGGCCGAATACGCGCACGAGTACCTGGCCAACGGCAAACGCGATTTCGATCAGAAGATTCCCGTCAACGTCGACCTCGTTTCGCAAGAGAACATCGACGACTTCGCTGGCTACGGGAAAAAGGAGTAGCCGTGTCGCGCACGAGGTTGATTACATGTGGTTCGTTGCTGATTGTCGGTGGCCTTGTCTGCTGGTTCTTTCCACTCTTTCATATCCGACCGTTGGATGGAGGTAAGACTGAAGCCAGCGATCGGGCCACGACGCCTCGTCAATCAGATCCTGCTGATCCAGCCGCTTACGTGCGAGAGTTTTGGGACGGACCACTGAGAACGGGCGACGCTGGCACAGACATCGCTCAACTCTGGAATGCCTTCGATGCCGACGCAACTGGAGCAAGAAGCCAATATGGCCGACAGGCCGGACTTGGTGGGGCATGGTATTTTTGTATTCGTGGGCAGGGCACCGTCGAGACAGTAGAGAAGGACCGCGTTGTCCTCACAGTCGCGGATAGTTCACGCCGCGTCTGTCTCGAATTTGGAGTCGTTGTGGACAACACGGTTCGTGAAGCGATTGGTGTGAAGGCCAGTGACTTCGCGAACTCACAGGACTTCAATGCAGTCTCGTCGGAGCTGAATCGCCGCGTCGAACAGGAGGTTATTGCACCGAATCGGGCACTCCTGAAAGAAGGCGTGGTCGTCGATTTCGTCGGCTGTGCAAAGATTGGCGGCAAGTCAGACCTTGATCCGTTGTGCCTGATTCCTATTCAACTTCAGACTCGTGGCAGCGAAGACGGCAACGCTGGTTTGAGACAAAGATGCCGCTGCTGGAGCAACTCCATGATCCAGTCGGCGGCAAAGAGCCACGTTGTGTTGGCGGGTGAGGGAATCGTCAAACGATATCCCGGCGTGTTGGCGCTCGACCAAGTCGACTTTGAAGTGCGAGCTGGAGAAGTTCACGGCTTGATCGGCGAAAACGGCGCTGGAAAATCGACGCTGATGCATATCCTGGCGGGAGCGAATCGCGCCGATGAAGGTGTGATCCGGCTGGATGGAGAACCCGTTCAATTCGCCAATCCACGTGAAGCGTCGGATCGCGGTATCGCGTTGGTGCATCAGGAATTGAATCTTGTTCCGCACCTCTCGGTCGCAGAAAACATTTTTCTTGGTCGCGAGCTTGTCTCAAGGGCCGGACTCATTCGCTCGCGGGATCAGAACGAGCAGTGTCGCAAGTTACTGGCCGATCTGGATGATACGATCGATCCCCGTACGGAAGTTCATCGGTTGCGAGTCGGGCAGCAACAGGTCGTCGAGATTGCAAAGGCGATCAATTCCAACGCACGCGTGATCTTCATGGACGAGCCGACGTCGGCGATCAGCGATCAGGAAGTCGAATCGTTGTTCCGTCTGATCCGGTCGCTGCGGGATTCTGGTGTTTCCATCGTTTACGTGTCCCACAAACTGGACGAACTGCTGAACATCAGCGACCGGATTACTGTCCTGCGTGATGGTCAGCTTGTGGAGACAGTGGAGACCGCCGATGCCGATCGGGATTCGATCGTACGCCTGATGGTCGGTCGACAACTCGATGATCTCTACATTCATTCGCCCGCTTTGCCCGACCAACCTGAACGTCTGCGCGTTGAATCGTTGACGCTGGCACGCAAGCACGCGCGGCGCCCGCTGGTTGACGGCGTGTCGTTTTCTGTACGCGGCGGCGAAGTGTTCGGCATCTTCGGATTGATGGGTGCCGGACGCACGGAGTTGCTGGAATCGATCTTTGGCCTGCATCCCCGCCGGATGACAGGAAACATTGCAATCGACGGCGTGAGCAGCATGTTCACATCGCCAGAACAGGCATTGCACCGTGGCCTGGGGCTCGTTCCGGAAGACCGCAAGCACCAGGGACTGATCCTGGGAATGAGCGTGGAACAGAACATCAGTCTGTCGAATCTTCCGGATATGGAGACCGCCGGATTGCTGAGCGGACGGCGCGAACGAGATCACGCCCAGTCGTTCGTCGAGCAATTCTCGATTCGGACACCCAACGTCACGCAGCCCGTGCGCGCCCTCAGCGGTGGCAATCAGCAGAAGGTTGTTCTGTCGAAAGTGCTTTCCAGGAAACCAAGCGTGTTGATGCTGGACGAGCCCACGCGAGGCATCGACGTTAGCGCGAAACGAGAAATCTATGGACTGATCGATCGGTTGAAGCAACAGGGAATAGCGATCGTCGTCGTTTCTTCCGAGTTGCCGGAACTGTTGGGCATTGCTGATCGAATCATGGTGATGTGCGAAGGCCGCAAGACCGGCGAATTCGAGAGATCCGCGGCGAATGAAGAGGTGTTGATGCGAGCCGCAGTACCTGGAGCAGCAACCGGGAACGAGCCGGTCGAATGAATTCAATCAATCTGGCAATAATCGAACATGCGTGACAAATCACAACTCTGGCAACAAGCAAGCCGCTTTCAGTCGCTGCTCGTCCTGGTCCTGATGATCGTGGCGATGAGTCTGTTGTCGGATCGCTTTCTGACTCAGGCAAACGGCTTGAACATCATGCGGCAGATCTCCGTCAACGTCTGCCTGTCGATTGGCATGACCATGGTGATCCTGTCCGGCGGCATCGACCTTTCAGTGGGATCGGTGCTGGCGTTTTCCGGCGCGATCACTGCGGGGCTGATCAAATCGGCAATTCCGCTGCCCTGGCTGGGAGTGGAACTGCAATTCACAACATGGGGAGCGATCGTTGCCGGATTGATCGTGGGTTTGTCTCTTGGCTGGTTCAACGGACAGATGATCACTCGGCTGAAGATTCCCCCTTTCGTTGCGACGCTCGGCATGCTCAGTATCGCCCGCGGCATGACGATGCTCTGGACCAAAGGCTTTCCGATTACCGGCCTGGGCGACGGATTCGCGATCCTTGGAACACGATCGGTGCTGGGCGTTCCGACGCCTGTATGGATCGCCGGAGGTCTGGTCGGTGTCTTTGTCTTGCTCACAAAGAAGACGCGATTGGGTCGCTACATCTATGCTGTCGGCGGCAACGAACAGACCGCCAGATTGTCCGGACTGAACGTGAATCGCATCAAAGTCATCGTTTACACACTCGCCGGCGCATTGTCCGCAGTTGCCGGACTGATCATGACCTCGCGACTGGACTCAGCCCAACCCAACGCGGGAACCGGATACGAATTGGACAGCATCGCCGCAGTCGTCATTGGAGGAACGTCGCTTTCAGGCGGCCGCGGAACCATCCTCGGAACCGTCATCGGTTGCCTGATCATCGGAGTCTTAAACAGCGGATTGGTCCTGCTTAAACGTCTCGCCCTTTTGGCAACAAGTCGTCAAAGGCGGCGTGATCCTGGTTGCAGTGGCCATCGATCGAATGCGCGAGTCCAACGACTGAATCAAGACGTTCCTACCTCTGGGCACAGTTCCGGCTGTCGACATGAATGACTATTTGAGGCAGATCGATTAACCATTACGAGTCCAACTCGCAAAACATGACGGACTACCGAAACATTGGGCGTTTATCCCTTTTGAACCGAAATCGATCTTCGACCTTCTGGCCGAACAACCAGAGAAGGCCCGGATCTTCGATGCCGCAATGACAGGTATCCATGGAAGGGAAACCGGTGCCATCCTCGACGCCTACGACTTCTCCGGGATCGATGTGATCGCCGACATTGGAGGCGGCAATGGATCAAAGATCACTGCGATTCTTCAGAAGTATCCCGACATGCGGGGCATCCTTTTCGATCTTCCGCATGTCGTCGAACGAGCACGGCCCAATATAGAAGCTGCTGGTCTGGGCGAGCGGTGCCAGTTGGTGATTGGTGATTTCTTTGAATCAGTTCCCAGTGGAGCCGACGCTTACGTCATGCGTCACATCATTCACGATTGGGACGATGACAAGACGCTCACAATCTTGAAGAATTGCCATGCGGTGATGTCGCGGAGGAACAAGCTGCTGCTGGTCGAAAGTTTGATTCCTCCCGGCAACGATCCGTTCATGGGCAAGTTTCTTGACCTCACGATGATGTTGATACCCGGTGGCAAGGAACGTACTGAGGACGAGTATCGACAGCTTTATGATCAGGCCGGATTCGATCTCCTGCGAATTGTTCCGACCAACACGGAGGTCGGTGTAATCGAGGGCGTTCGTCGTTGAGAAACAAGACGGTTCTGTTTGTCACCATGGAGTTTCAATGAACCTTGCCGTCGATTTAATTTCAGATGTGATCCGCCCGTGGTGCTACATCGGGAAGCGAAGGCTTGAGAAGGCCATCGCTGCTATTGACGGCCAGCAATATGTCCAAGTGCGATGGCACCAATTCCAACTCAACCCGACGATGCCGACGGCAGGGATCAGTCGCAAGGAGTATCGGGCACACAAATTTGGTAGCTGGGAACGATCATTGAAACTGGACGCCAAACTCATTGCAGTCGGTAAATCCGCAGGAATTCGTTTCGTCTTCGACGAGATCGAACGCACGCCGAACACAGTTGATGCTCACAGTCTCATTTGGCTGGCCGAGCAGAATGGGCGTCAGGATGCCGTCGTAGAAGCATTGTTTCGAGCCTACTTCAGCGAAACTCGGGACATCGGCAGCACATCTTTCAACAGCGGAATTCGTTGTGGCGGACATTCTGCCACGGTCTTGTCGGTTCGTCTTCGAAAGTCGGACATACAGTTCACCGGTTTGTTGGCGTTGGTCAATGCCCAAGTGCTTCTCTTTGCCGTAGCTCACGACCAAGTCATAAGCGCTTCCGTTTGGCCATCAGCCGTGACGCTACTCCAGCGGATTTGCGATTCGGCCAAGGAACATGATCGCACCGTTGCGGTTGTCCCGAATCATAAACAAGAATGGATGGTCGGCTCGAAATACTGGCGGCTCCTTTGGTTCCTGAATCGGAGCCGCCGTACGTTCCATGACGATGCCAGTGGCCGCAGCCGCCTCGGTGCCTTCCTCATTCACATCGAGGAAGGCTTTGTGGATCACCTCCGAGATGAACAGATCTCGGCCACCTGTCATTTCAGAGAAATCAGCAGCGTTGCCATTGAATGCCAGTTTCATCCCCATTGACTTCAGCGTGTCGGTCATCTGGAACTGGGAGGTCGTCTTGAACTTCGGCAGATAGACCTTCACCTCATCCTCATGCTTCACGCTACCCGTCCACTCCTGCAAATTCTGGAATGTCAGCTTGGCTTCGAGATTAGCGAGGCCATCCATCTCTTTCGGCAATAGGACTACCATCGAAAGGCTGCCATCGCCATAGGGAAGTTCGAGGATCTGGAAATCGTCGACAGCCGCATACCGAAACTCGTCCCAGCGGTGCATCATGGGGACTTTGATCTTGTCCGTTGCCGTCAAATGGAAATCCTCGTCCTTGGTGCGATCCTTCTTGAACGGATCGGACCAGCGTCCGTGGAAGTAGATGGCGTTGGTCAACACCAGTTTCGTGTCGGGTGAAAGCACGCCGGAAGGGATTAGGTCGGTGATTTTGTCTTCCGTCTGATCCTCGACCCATCTGTTGATTTTCTGTCTGGCGTTCTCCGTTTGGACGAAATCGATTTCGGCCAGTTCGGCGCTGTAGTTGTCACGTGTAATTCGCAGAAATTCACGTAGAAACTCGTAGCTCTTTTGACCCCACAAACGGTTGGCCAGATTCAGTCGAATGCCTACTTCTTCATCGGGTGTTACCCACAACTCTTGCAAGGTTTGCATCCCATCATGGAGTTGCTCCTTGGGCATCTGAAAATGTAGCGTCTTTGCCATCTCCGTTTCTGTTTCACCAGACGCACCGGCAAACGTCATCGCCAAGGCCATCGAGATGCTACTCGGTGAGAAGAAAAGATTGCCTTCCTCTGTGCGCAGTTGTTGGTACAGATCCAGAGCGAATCGGTTGCCGCTCTCCACAACTCCGGAAATGTCCACGGCGGTAGCTCCTTGTTGCCTGATGTTTGCGGCTTTCCAGCGAGCATTTTCGGCTCGCTTACAGCCAACGCACATCAAAATCGTCAAAAAAACAATGGAACAAGAACGCATAGCCCACTCCTTTCAAGAGACAGTTCTTCACTTCCCATTGTCCATCTCCTTGGCCAGCAAGGAAAGCCGGTACAATGGTGAGGTGCTTGTGTTTGATCATCCAACCGGAAAAGCCCCCATGCGAACCTCATTTGCTTTTTCCGTAGTGTTCGGCTTGTTGGCAGCACTACCAACGCTTGGCCAAGACACGCAACAGCGGCGACAAGGCAATCGAAACGTCCAAGGTACACGAGGCGTCACGCCGACGTACCTATCCACCATCCACGCTTCGGCAAGGCTCTCAAGAAAAAGATGGATGAACTTGACATCGAGTGTGAAGTTCATACCGGCGTTCCTCGTGGCGACGAGTGGACGAAGCTTACAGTGGACTTCATAAAGAAGCATCTGGGTGTAGAGTGAGCCACGTTCAAAGCGATTTCAGGACGGGCCAACGCTACGCAACAAAAGTCGATTGGTGGCTCGGACTGATCCTGATTTTCACGGTGGCCGTCCTGATCGGCAGCGCTGTCCACTTCTTCACCGGCCCACCGGCGCAATCGTGGTTTGGCCTGGCATTTGGTGTTTTTTGTATTGTCGTTGCATTCTGGATCGGGTGGATACCCTTCAACACAAACTACGAAATCGGCCAAGAAGAGTTGATCATTCGATCAGCGGGGTTTCGCTGGGGTATACCGCTCGATTGCATCATCGAGGTATCCCCGACGCACAACCCACTCAGTTCACCGGCCTGCTCACTGGACCGCCTGCGAGTGAGTTACCGGCACCGGAAAGGTCGCACTAGATTCGTGTTGATCTCACCACGGGAGAAGGACGAGTTTTTGCGGGACTTGGCCGAGGCAGTGTCGGGATTGGAACTAGCCAATGATCGGCTTGTGAGAGTCGAGTAATCCAAGTCTCTTATCGTTTCTTCCTGAGTTCGTTTACTTCATCACGCAGCCGTCCAACTTCGTGCCGTACCTGGTCGAGTTGCTGCATCATCTCGTGCATGACATCGCCTTCATGATATTTATGCAGTTCCCGCTCGGTGGCCTCAAGCACCAGCGAATACCATCCACGGGATCTTGCGGCGGAACGCTAGGACGAAGACAAGACCGAACGTGACAATGATGATTGAGTAGAGGATCTGCCAAATCAGACCGATGGTGGCTGGCTCAGGCGTCCAGGATGGTTTCCAAAGACTGTCGTACCATTCCCGCCAAGTCATGTGCTTCAACCCGTCATTCGTTGGGCTACTGCTGGATCGACGTGTGCTTTTCGTGATTGCAGACGGATTCTATCATCGCCGCATTGAAAAGTAAGACGATCACTTGATAAGCGTGGATATCCGATGTCGAACAATGCCCTTTTTCAGCCATTCAATCTGCACGATCTCAAACTGCCAAACAGGATTGCGTTAGCACCCATGACTCGATCTCGGGCTGGGAAGGCACGGATTCCGAATCAGTTGATGGCTGAGCATTTTCCCCCAACGGTTCATTCAATGATATGGGGTCGCCAGATTATCGAGAACAATTCACGTTCGTTGCCAGTCAATTGGACAGTTTCGGCTTAGCTTATCCCCAACGTTTGGCGTATCTATGATCCCAAGACCGGCGAGATCCTCAGCTCCGGTCACCTGAGTGACTCTGGAAAGAACGTCGGCGACACGGGCGGACCGCAGGAGCGTTGATTTCGGGTTACGATTCGCTGCATCGGTGCCAGCGACCGAGGAGAATTACACCGGCTCCTTCGTGACAGCGGGCGATGCAACCTACCGCACTTAGTTGACCAAGTTGCCAGGCTCTGCATGGCAACTTTCGCCACGTAACCAGTGCACGTAGATGACGCGGTAGCGGAGACATTCCACACCGACCTGGCTTCATTCGGCTTGAGAAACTCGGGCTTGGGAGGCGGGACTTCGGCATCGTTCTGTATTCGCCCACGTGGCGGAAATCCCTTGCAGGAATTCGCTGGGTTCTTGCGTTCAATCGGAGAGTCTGCGGTTCACCGGTGTGCTGCGACCCGTCTCTCGGTAGGTACTGAGTAGCTCGGTCAGCATACGAACCCGGTTGGGGTGCTTTTCATAGAGGTTGTTTGACTCGCCAATGTCTCGGCCTAAGTGGTAAAGCTGCCCAGCGGGTATCTCCGGATCGACGGGCAAGTCACCAGTGGCCACGCCTCCGCCATGTTGCGCTAGTACCAACTTCCAGTCGCCACGCCGTATCGCCATTACCGCCCGATAGCTGTCGGTCACCAGAGCTCCCCGCACGACTTGACGCGGCTTGCGGCCGAGCATGGCTCCCAAAAAACTGAAACTGTCCTCGCCGGCGTTTTCGGAAAGCGTGACATCGAAATAATCGGCAAAGGTTGCCAAGAGATCGGTAAGCGCGACCAGGGCTTCGCTTTCTGTTCCCGGCGAGATCTTTCCCGGCCAACGTGCCAGCAGCGGCACGCGGCATCCGCCTTCGTAAGCGTCAGTCTTCTGGCCACGCAATGGACCGTTGATTCGATGACCTTGGACTTCTGCCGAGTCGACGATCTCGCGATACGTCTGGATCGCTCCGTTGTCACTTGTGAACAACACGAGTGTATTTTCGGCCAGTCCCTGCTCATCTAGCACGCGCAGCACTTCGCCGACCGACCAGTCCAATTCGAGAAGGAAGTCGCCGTAGACACCGATCTCGCTCTTCCCGCGAAATCTAGCGTTGGGACGAAGCGGACCGTGTATGTTGCGATGCGAAAAATACAGGAAGAAGGGCTGCTGCGACGACTGCTCACGAATCCAACGCACAGCTCGCTGTGTGAGCATCACGGCCAGTTCTTCATGCTCGTACCGAGCTGCTTTGCCACCTGAAACGCCCAGGGCTGCGGCCAGTCCAAGCCGAGGCCGCTCCAGGTAGTTCCTCTCGAAACCCGGTCGTTTGTCGGGCAACATCCGAATCGGATCGTCCGGCTCCAATCCCAAGACCCGATCGTTCTCGATAATGACGTGCGGCAGTTGGCCGACGTGGGGAAAGCCCCAGAAATAGTCGAAGCCGACATCCAACGGACCGGGGCGCAGGGGGCCGTTGTAATCGGGGCCCAGCACATCGTCCCAGCCCGGCATGTCGGGCGAGCCGAACCCCAAGTGCCATTTGCCCAGACACGCCGTACGATAACCTTGACGTTTCATCAAATCGGCCAACGTGAACCGATCCGGGTCAATCAGCATCGGGTCGTTGGCCCAGACCGTCCCCGATGAATTCCACGTTCGCCAAGCATAGCGGCCGGTTAGCAGATTGTATCGCGTTGGAGTACACACCGAGGCAGGTGAATGGGCATCCGTGAACCGTCGTCCTTCGGTAGCCAAGCGGTCGATATTCGGTGTATGCACCTTCGTTGCACCTTGGCAGCTCAGATCACCGTAGCCGAGGTCGTCGGCAAGAATGATGACCACATTAGGCTTTTCAATTGCCCAAACAAAATGCCCCGAAAGACAGACCATGACCAAGGCATACACGCATGCGACTTGACTGAGGATATGCTTCATGAGTTGTAATCGTGCGTTCTTGACAGGCGTATTACGACAGCCGCGGGGCTCACGTCAAACGCGACGTGTCATAGTGGCAAACCAGCTTTGCGACAAACTCGGGCGTCAACGTAATCCCCTGGGCTTTGAAATGACCGATGATCTCGTTACTCAACAGGGTGTTCAGGTGGCTGTGGCGTAACGACTCGTTGATCGTGAGAAAACCGAAGCGACTCACAAGGTCTGGCCGGGGTTTTCCATCAACGATCGGCGCATGCACTGTGCAGTTGGTGAAACGAGTCCCAAGTCCGCTCTCAACTTGAAACAGCGCGTCCGGCATTCCGGTCACATCTGGCTGCAGGTGGCAATCACGGAAGACCAATTCACCGCGAAGTTCCTTCGCAGTCACCAAATTGACAGAACATCGGTCGAGGAAGACACTCGCAACACATCTGCCCAGATAGAGACGGACCCCGTCGCAATTTGTGAAAGAGAGCTTCGGATAGAGTGCCGACGCGTCCTCGTACTGGCACATTTCCTCTCCGCCTATCAGCAGATGCGCCTGCTCGGCATCATCCGGTCCACTGGGTCTCAATTCCTCCAGTTGCACGTTGTCACAGATCAGTGAGCAGTTGGCTACGAGCTGATTGCCGTCGTACGCACCAGGGCGAGCCAGTTGATAGTGGCCGGGATTCGGCACGCGCATCAGCCGCACGCCGCTGGCCCGACCTTCAACCGCAATGTTGCGAAGTGTAATGCGGTGCGGAAAGAACAGGCGTGCGCCATCCCCCGTCGCCGAGAAATCGACGAGATTCACCAGCCAGCAGGGAGCCTCCGATTCGGGAGCGGCAGCGTAGTCGATCGTCAAGTCTTCAATGCTGATACTGCGGGCGGATCCGATCGCGTATCGGTAGTCGAAGTTCGCCGGATGAAACGAGAGCACCGAAACCGTGCTGTTTCGGCTGGGTTTGAGTTTGCAGCCGCGCAATCGAATGTGTCCGTCCCATTTCGCCCCGTAGTCCCGCCGGAAGCCGACGAAATCGTTGCCATACCTTGTTGTGTTCTCAATAACGAGGTCGCCGCCTCCTGTAACCGTAATTCCTTTGAAGCCGATTTCGCTATCACGAATGTAGAGATTCCAGCAATGAAAATGCACATCAATGCGGTTGAGGCGGCAGTTTTCCACACGGAAACTCTTGTTCAGATTCGTGCCGAACACGCCCCACGCGACCCACCCCGCTTCAGCCGTAAGATTACGAAAGGTGCAATTGAGCATTCTTGCCCCGGCGATCCCATACGTACCATGCTGCACGGCCTTGGTCCGGTCTCGGCGGTTCTTCTCCCACGGCATGGCGCGGATGTTCTCGAGCGTTACATCGTAAACACCGTGCAAGGAATAGAGTCCCGAGCGAGGTTCCAGCGAGGCATCACGGCGGCCTTCCTCCAACCCCATCCACTGCTCGCGAACAATCGTGCGACTCCGCTGTATCGAAATCCCGAGCTGATGATATCCCGGCGAGCTCTCTTCAGGCGTATCCCCCGAGAAATGAAAGCCGCCACCTTCGATCACCAGATAATTCCGATTACAGGGCGTGACGGTTACCGAGGTAAAATCCGAGAATCGCCATGCAATGTCGCCGATGATTCGCCCTTCTTCCTCCACATAGAACAGTTCTTCCCGGGCCCAACCGCCTTTGGAGTACCTGTCACCGGCTCGAATGCCGATACGATCATTCGCGTCGACCACCGTAATCAAGTGCCCCGCATAGGAGGCAAGCTCCGGAATGATCTGCACCCCCGGCCTGATCTGCTCCAATAAACTGGCTTTCGTCTCGTCGTCCAAGGTCAGCGTCTGCGTCTGTTCGTCATTGGTGACTACAAACCGGGGATTGCGTTTGCTGTTGTACCTTTCGTCAATATGAAAGACCGATTTACCCCAGTGCACATTCGTCGTAATGGGAATGTTGTTCGTGCGCGAGATCCAGAATTCACCACTTAATTGAACAACGGGCAGGTGATGTTCATTGGCAAATTGGTGTGCCCTCTTGATCTGAATGCCGTCATCGTTTTGCCCGTTGCCCACCGCCCCAAACATCCGGTAGTTCACGGCTTCGCTCTCGATCAGTACGGCGGCCAGGCCATCGCCGAGCTCAAGCACATCCGCATCATTCGGTTGCGTGTCACCACCAATCTGGCAAACGCGATAGAGTGCCCCGCCCCCGTCCCCCGGGGCATGAAACCCGAGGGTCTCTGCCAGCGTGCCTTCACCGCCGCCACCTCTAGACTTAAGTGATCGGGCATCAGGAAATCGGAAGACGTCGCTGTCTGCCTGTGGTGGATTCCGCTGGTTCGAACGAGTTTCGTCGGCGACGGAAGGTGTAGTCCGCGACAGCACGACACCACTTGCCCCAATTCCAGCCAATGCTCTACGTCGAGAAACCTTCGCGTGCGATGAAGAGTCAGGCATTGTTGCCTCCAAGCTGATCAGGCGGAATGGATCAAAGGCCGGGCTTCTAAGGCTAACGCATGCGTTCACGCGCGGATACACGCCGAGATCACTTCGGGTGAGTTCGTATTCCCGAAGCTCCGGTTTATGTTTGCGCGGCGAAGGAGCCGACACGGGTTAGGACCGCCAGCCGATTCGCATGACCAGAATCTCGATTCTCGCGTCTGTGGAAGCCCTAAATCACTTCATCATGACCGGCATTCTGAGCCTGGAACATTTCGAAGCTGAACCCAAATGTCGCTACAATGTCAACATTCTCCCACCTGTCCTTGCAAGGTCGATCAATATGTCCATGACACGCCGCCAATTCCTCCAACAGACCGCGACTGGAGGCGCGGCCGCGATGGGCTCCGCAGGCCTACCAGTAAACCACAAGCGGGCCACCGCGGATGACGGTGGTGCAATTCCCGTGCCCGAGCCACGTATCGCTCAATTCGAGCGAATGGCGTATGGAATGTTCATTCATTGGGGCCTCTATTCCCAACTCGGACGCGGCGAATGGGTCATGCATCGCGAGAAGATTCCCAAGGCCGAATATCGCAAGCTGCGAGACACGTTTACCGCGAAAGACTTCGATGGGCGGAAAATTGCGAGAACGGCTCGCATAGCGGGCATGAAGTACATCACGCTCACCTCACGCCACCATGACGGCTTCAGCCTCTATGATACGCGAGGGTTGACCGATCACGACGCAATGCACACGCCGGCCGGTCGCGATCTAATCCTCGATTTCGTCGAAGGCTGTCGGGCGGAGGGAATCACGCCGTTTCTCTACCACACTACGCTCGATTGGTGGCAGGAGAGCTTCGACGCGGACTTCGACGCGTACCTGGACTATCTCAACAAGTCGGTCGAGATCCTCTGCACTGGGTATGGTCCGATTGGCGGATTCTGGTTCGATGGCAATTGGAGTAAGAAGGAGGCGGACTGGAAAGAAGGTGAGTTGTACAAGACGATTCGACGTCACCAACCGGAAGCGATCATCGTTAACAACACGGGCCTCAAGCATCAGGGGGCTCAAGGGCATCCCGAGATCGACTCGGTGACGTTCGAGCAGGGCCGTCCCACCCCGCGAGACCACCGTGGGAAGTCAAAGTACGTGGCCGGCGAGATGTGCCAGACGATGAACCGACACTGGGGGATGGGAAAGAACGACTTTGCCTACATGGGCCCGCCACAGATCATCGAGAACCTTTGTGCGTGCCGCAAAGTCGGGGCCAACTATCTGCTCAACGTCGGACCTACTGCGGAAGGGGCGATACCAGAATATGAGGCCGCCGCACTTGGCCGTAGTGGGGATTGGGTCCGCATGCACGCCAAGGCTGTTTACCAAGGTCGGCCGGCGGGGATCGAGGGCGAAGGAGACAATTTTGGCCTCGATGCCGACGGAACAACGTACCTGTTTGTCCATCACTTGGGTACGCGAGGTGATGCCAATGTCACGGTGGGCCCAACCGGCGCTGGGCCGCGTACGTTCAAAGGCATCAACAAAAAGATTGCCTCAGCCGCGTGGGTAGACAACGGGGAGAAGCTGAAGTTCGAACAGGACCTCAATGCCGGTACGCTCACCATCCGCTGTACCGGGTTTCCCTACGGCACCAATACCGTAGTGCGTTTGGTGCAGCTCGCATAAAGCAGATTTGTATCGCCCCACGCGGTGTAGGGAACCGAAATATGGTCGTTGAATGAGACGGCTTGCGCAGGTCCGGCAAGGCCTCGATTCTGCGATGTTTTCACGCACCGGTTGCATCACCGATGCAAGTTGCAGAATGCACGAGAGCGAGGAGAGCGATGCAACCGATCGCAGGTAAGTGACCGAATGCCCAGACCGCGAAAGGCAACTTCCACACCCTTGATTCCGCCCCCGAAGGAAGTCGAAGTGATCACACCAGGTGATTGTTGGTTGCGACCAAGCCCGTTGTCGAACCGATCCGAAACATCCTCGGATAACGGTCATTCACGCGGGCTACTGGCCTCCAGCAAGATAAGGCGTCCACCTCGAATCACCAGGATGGAGACAATCGCTCCGATGACCAGATCAGGAATTCTGCTTCCTGACCACATGACCAGCAGTCCGGATGTGGTCACGCCCGCGTTTGCGATGACATCGTTCGTTGAAAAGATCCAGGCGTCCCGCATATGAATTGCACCTGATCGATGTATTGCCAGTAGTAGAAAGCAGGTGACATTCGCCACAAAGGCAAGGAAGCCGAGGGCGATCATCAGAACGCTGGCGGGCTCGCTCCCAATAACCAGTCGTCGTATGACCTCGACGATAAACATCACACCATTGATAGCCAGTAGAACCCATAGCGTTTTCCGCTCGAGGCTCTCTACATCGTCTCGACAACCGCACTCCGCCATGCCGTAAGAATGTCTCGTAACGAGCGGAATAGCAAGCCATGCACTGCGTGACTATCCATCACTCAAAGTTTGTATCGACGCCCTGAAGATTCGGCCGGAATCTGAGAGCCGTGAAATCTTTGGCGAGTTCAAGTCGAATACGGGTGGGTTGGGTGGATCAATTTGCTAGGACGCGTAATTACGAAGTCGGCTTCAAGACAGCGTTTGATCGCTTGCGAACGAGTACATCAGTATTCTGGCTCGATATTGAGGACAACATCGTGTCAATCACGGCCACACCTAATACGTTCGCATCCGACAACCAGGATTCGTTTATTCAAGGTGTTGAATTCAGCGGCGACTACCTACTCACTCCAACGTGGGCCATGTACGGAAACTTATGGCACATACGCGGGACCAACGATGTCACCGGCACTCCGCTCAGTCGCGTTCCACCGACGCAAGGTGTTTTGGGGTTGCGATACGACGATCCATGCAACCGCTGCTATTTCAACATCTACACATGGGCATCCGCCCGACAGGACCGTCTTGACATCGTTCGCGATGTCACCGACGAACGCATTCCGATTGGCGGAACACCAGGATTCGCCACACTCAATCTACGAATGGGGAGAACACTTGGTGCCTGTCGGCAACACAACTTGAGTGTTAGCTTGGAGAACATCACCGACAAAGCCTACCTGGTTCATGGAAGCGGTGTGCTGGGTACAGGTGAAACGGCGCGTTTTGGGTATTCGTGGCTGATCTAAGGCTGAATTGATGGGCCAAATCCGGGTCAATTTAAGGGCGACGTAGACGCCCGAAACGAACTCCCGTCGGACGCGTTTAACTCCACTCGATTGGACCAGCCTCCCGCAGGAAACCTGCCGGCTCAGATGCTTCGGTCTCGACACCTACGCAGGTTAGGCGCTTCGGCGCAGTTTCGCCACGATTTGGTCCGGGATTTCGAGATCTGTGCATCGAACGCAATCTGCTACGGCGCGGAGAGCGATGCATCCGAGGCGCTTTAGACAAGGGGGTCGCGAGACTGCTATAGGACAACAAGGCAGCCGTGGCTTCTCTCGATGCGTCGATCAAATGAGCATCCACCACGCATCGGCGTCGTCGATCGTGTTTAGTGCGGCAAGCAACTTCCGTTGAAATACCGCTCAGCGAGCCTCACTCAAGACCTACCAAAAAACGCTTACAATGGCGTCAATCTCCTGAATATCGTCGATCTCAAGTGCAATGTCTCAATTATCAAAGATTCTGTCTGCAATAGACGAGGGCCAACCAAGGGCAGCTGAGAGCCTTTTGCCAATCGTTTACGCGGAGCTGCGTAAGCTTGCAGCAGCTCGTCTGTCTAGGGAACGCCCTGGGCAATCACTGCAAGCAACCGCTTTGGTGCACGAAGCATTCTTGAAGCTGGTGGACGGTGATGAGGCCCAGGAATTCGATTCCAAGGGACATTTTTTTGCAGCTGCGGCAGAGGCGATGCGGCGAATTCTCGTCGACCGCGCCAGACGGAAAGGCCGGCCTAAGCATGGCGGCGATCGCTTGCGGGTGGACCTTGAAGAAGATGCTGTGGAAATGGAATCGAACTCTAACCAGGTATTGGCGATCCATGAGGCTCTGGAACGGCTTGAGAAAATAGACCCGCAAAAAGCCGAGTTGGTGAAACTGCGATATTTTGCGGGCATGACGCTGATGGAGGCGGCTGAAGCAATGAAGACTTTCGCGCGCGACAGCTGCACGCCACTGGACCTTTGCCAAAGCCTGGCTGGCGGCCGAGCTGGCAGACCAAATCCAATGAGCCGCCAAACGAGCACAAAAAGGCTGCGTAAATTTCTGTGAGGCGCTTTTCTCGATAAACTCGCATTGTCCTGTGGACAGCTCTGATCTTCGAGGAATAGCATGAATTCACCGATTCGATCCCTAGAAACCATCTTCTCTGATGCGATTCAGAAATCATCAAAGCAGGAAATGCTGGCCCACGCCGCCGAGGCCTGCGGAGGTGATGCGTCTCTGTTGCGCAAGTCGAGAGGCTGATCCGGGCACACTGCAGCTCCACAGAGGGCTTTATGGAGTCCCCCGCATCGGGCCTGAACTCGCAACTGGATCAGTTGGCGCAGACGGTCGACGTCAACCCCGAAGCGCTTGAGGCAGGGTTCTCAGCCGCTGTTTCCGAAGGACGCCGCGGTGGTCATGGGCAGCGCCGGGCACAGTGTCATTCGATCGCTTAGTAAAAAGCTTCGTTCGCAACCGGGAATCACTTTGCGTGACAACCCTGGCGAAAGAACACCGGCGCAGAGACCGAATTCGACGGAGATTCCTAGCACGGCAACCGACAGCCGCTATCAGTTGCACGGCGAGATTGCCCGTGGCGGGATGGGATTGGTGCTGAAGGGTAGGGATGTCGATCTGGGCCGCGATCTGGCGATCAAAGTTTTGCTGGACCGGCACAAAGACAATCCGGAACACATCGAGCGGTTTGTTGAAGAGGCCCAGATCGGTGGACAGCTTCAGCACCCCGGGATCGCCCCGGTGTATGAGCTGGGACAGTTTGCCGATGAGCGGCCCTTCTTCACCATGAAACTGGTGAAGGGCGAAACCCTGGCAGCAATTTTGGCGAAGCGAACTTCCACGCAACGTGACCTGACGAGGCTGATCGGCATTTTCGAGCAGGTTTGCCAAACCATGGCCTACGCGCATAGCAAAGGCGTCATTCACCGCGACCTCAAGCCGGCCAACATCATGGTGGGCGCCTTCGGTGAAGTCCAGGTCATGGACTGGGGACTGGCCAAAGTGCTTTCCGCTGGCGGTGTCGCCGATGAAAAAATCTCTCACAGGAAGCAAACGGGCCAGAGCATGATTCAGACGCGGCGCAGCCCGGGTAGTCAAAATTCTGATTTCGGTTCCGCTGGCTCGCACACTCAAATGGGCAGCGTGATGGGCACGCCTGCCTACATGCCGCCGGAACAAGCTCTCGGCGACATCGACAACATGGACGAACGAGCTGATGTGTTCGGGCTCGGTGCGATTCTCTGCGAGATCTTGACCGGCCAGCCACCTTACACCGCGAACAACGCCACGGAAATCTTCCGACTCGCTTCGCGTGGAAAGTTGGATGACTGCTTTGAACGGCTCACTAAGTCTGATGCTGATACAGAGCTCGTTCACCTGGTTCAAAGATTGCCTCAATGTTGAGCCAGACCATCGACCGGCCAACGCGGGAGTGCTGGCCGAGCGGTTTTCGGGCTACCTTCAATCGGTCGACGAGCGTTTGAGAGAAGCCGAACTGGATCGAGCCGCACAGGCGGCTCGTGTGGTTGAGGAACGAAAACGTCGAAAAGTGACGATAGCTCTTGCAGCATCGCTTTTGCTAATCGTTGGGCTGGGCAGCGCCGCGTGGGTCCACAACGAACGGCAAAGCGCGTTGCACGAACGAGAACGTGTCGAGCGTCAGTTGGCAGCCGAGAAGATTGTGCGAGACGATCTTCACGCGGCCGACAACCGCATCGCTTCTGTCCGTTCAGTGGACATCCGCGATGCGGATCTCACCGAACAGGAATCGTCTCTTTCTGCGAAGCTGATCGAACTCGACAAGGCCTTGATCAGGGCAACACAAGCGGTCGAGTCCGCTGGGCATGAGGAGGTCGGCGATCAGCTGCGGACTGCAACGATTGACAAATTTGCGCAAGTGGAACAACTGCGACAGCGAGTGCAAATCGGAACTCGATCGAGTCACGTCCTTTCGACAACTCCGTGACGATCTTGAGAGCATCCGTTTGAGCTTAGCCGGTCAGGAAAGCAAGATTTCTGTACTCGGTAAAAACTTCTTCGCAAATGAAAAAGCTAACGTGCAATACGAAGAAGCGTTTCGAAAAGCAGGCCTGGATCTCTTTCAAGTGGATTCCGATGACACTCAATCACTGATCCAGCAATCCCCAATACGAGAGGAACTCATTGCGTCGCTTGATCAATGGGCACGGGCCATTTCAAATTTATCGCCCGACCAAAACAGCGAATCGAGGTCAGCTTCCAACCTGCTCAATCGATTGAATATTGTTTCCACGACCGCGGATCGTGTCGACCGAAATGAGTGGAGGAAACGCGTCCGTCACTCGTTGTTGCACATTGCCCGAATTGCACTGGCGGCTCCGGTGAATGACCAATCAGAACGTCATGTTACATTGCTGAAAGAGCTGGCACTGAGTGACGAGGCTGGGAAACAGGCACCAGAACTGGTCGCCTGGTTTGGTTCCATCTTGCGAGATGTGGGTGAACAAGACGCAGCGATTACGATGCTCCGCAATGTGCAACAAGACAATCCATCTAGTTTCTGGATTAACTTTGAACTCGGCAGTAGTCTCTTAAGAAATGGCGATAGCAATCAGGCAATCGAGTACATGCGTGCTGCTTTGGCAGTGCGTCCGGACAGCCTCGAGCTGCTCACGATCATGATTACCGCTCTTGAAGAGTCCGGGAGACTTGACGAATCACATCAATTTCGCAAAGTGATGAATTCAGCGAATTCCTCAGGGGCCACAGGACCGGTGGGCTCTTTATAAGATGTTTCAGAAGATTCGCATGGATGGTCGAGCAGCAAGTGTGATCGCCGCCCAGCGTTCCTATTGCGACGCCAATCCAGAGGACGCCGACGGTTTATTTTTGCTTGCGCGGATGTTATTGAATCTGCCCGGAAGCTACGCAAGAGATTCTGTCAATCTTTCAACGCGTTGCCGAGCTTGAGCCGGATGATGCTGATCGTTTCGCGTGGATTGCGCATAACGCAGCCGACTACATGACATCTGCTGGCAAATTTGATGATGCGATCAAAATCTGCCGCATCGCAAGACGACTCGATCCACTGAACCCCAACTCCGCCATGCAAAGGATGATGGGCATCGATGGCATGGTGCAGCGATGGGAAGAGGCCACCGAATTTGGGTACAAATGGGTGAGTGCGAAACCTGATGATGCGATCCGATGGCTGGTATTGGCTCCCACACTTGTCCTTGAGAGTGAGCCGTCTAAATACGAAACTCATTGCAAAGCCATGCTCGAGCGTTTTGAGGACGCCACAGTCCCCCGCGATGTCGAAAAGATCTGCAAAGCATGTTGTCTGGTGCCGGACGTTGTGGATGCGACTCGGCTGCCTGTGGAGCCGCTTGCCATAGCCCTGGAAACGGAAACGGTCGACCCAGTTTTTGTACCTTGGGGATGGAGTACTCATGCGCTCGTCGCGTTAAGAAGCGGCCGCCCCGAAAAAGCACTTGAATCTGTTCTCAACTCGGAACAAAGCGGGCCGTCGCCACATGCACACGTTCTGAATCTAGCCGTAAGTGCTTTAGCGAAAGTAGAGTTGGGTGAGACCGGCGGAGCGTTGGCAGACTTCGGAAAAGGCTCTCGAGGATTTGCGCCATTACAGGCCAATCCCCAAAGTGTGTCGCTTCACGATCTCTTGATTGCATCGATCATTCTGCGGGAGGCGAAGGACTCTTTTGATAGGCTGTTGCCAGAAGGCTTGCATTCGTTCACGGGAAAGCTTCCTGAAATGGACCCTCGTGATCGCCTGGAGTTATTGGTGCAGTTTGAGGTTTGGGAGGAAGCGGCACCCTTGGCGTGTCAAATATCGGAGAAGCTACCGAACGGTAATTGGAAATCAGAGAGGGCCCTGTTCCTAGAGCCGATCGTTGCTAACGAGCCACTGTTCAACGCAATGCTCGAAAGCTCGTCGAACGCATCCGATATTTGGCTGGCTCGTGCCCGAAGACTGGCACTGCGTAGCGAGTGGCAAGCTGCGGCAGATGCCTTTGTCCATTCGGCTGAATTGAGGCCACTAGAACAAGATGCTTGGTTTGAAGCTGCCTGTGCGATGCAAATCCTCGGTAATGAGGATGAATATCGAGAGTTGATCAGCACGCTCTTGGAGCAAATGGGGGAGGATCCAAAACCACATGACGGTTTCGTGTTTGCCCGAACGATCGGACTGGCATCTCAGGAGAAGCAATCTTGCCAAACAGGCGGTCCTATTGGGGCAGGCAGCCGTCGACGAGGCGAAACACCCCCACAGGGTGCATGCGTTGGGTCTAGCTCAGTTCCGCGCAGGCGATTACCAACAAGCCCAACGCACACTCGAAACTTCGATGAACATGCTCTGGGGGATTGGCCAAAATCAAGCCGCGCTTGCTTTGGTGTGTTCAGCACTGCAGCAACAAGCCGCCGCACGGAAGTGGTTGACCGCTGCAAAGGATTACCGCCAAGACAAACTGGACGCATCAACCAATGGTACTGTGAACGTCCTCCCAATCGATTGGCTCGCCCTGAACGCACTGATCGCAGAAGCCGAAAGAACCGTTGCCACGATAGTTAATTAGGATCAGATTGCCGGTGGCGGATCGCGGAACAGAACGATGCCTCGGGGGAGAGAACCCGCGATATCTCTTCGGTCGAAACGTTCATGCCGGACTCGACCAGCATTAACTTCACGATGTCGTCCGCGTAGGGCAGTCGTTTCTCGTCGAACATGTCGATGGAAATCCTGTCGCCATGGCCAAGCGAACTGATATTGCCGAGCGCGGCGGCCACATTCTTCCCGCTCGTGTCCAATCCCTGGACGGGTAATCGATCTCCGGTCAGAAGCGAGGCCGTCGTTTTCCCGTCCCCGATCTCATAGAGTGCATAGACGATGGCATGACTTAAGAACGGATCCATCTCCGTCGAGTAAGTCTGCAACAGGGGCTCAATCGCTTCGGGGTCCCCAATTCTGCCCAGGGCCATCGCAGCCAAACGACGCAGCAGTGGATCGTCCTGTGAAAACACCTTAATCAGCGGTCTTAATGCGTCTCGGTCACGCCATAATGCGACGCTGTGGATCGCCGCCGCACGCGCATCAAAGTTTTCACCAACCAGGAACTCACGAACGGCGGCTCGAGCTGGCGAACCTGGAATTCGGTGCAACGTCCAGACGGCCGGCGTGCGAGCGGAGGATGAGCGCAATGCATCGATATTGCTTTCGTTGGCGAGACCATCGATGGCATACGGCGGAATGCGAAGATCCCGATTTGGACAACCGGTGTCTTGAAAGACGCCGAGTATTGAATTCGGTACAGACCAGATCTCCCTGCAGACCTGAACCTTGGTGTCGCGGCATCACCATGCCCGAAGGCGCGGCCGGACCTAGCTGAGACAAGATTGGCAACAAGCCTCCCGTGTTGGGATGCGGGTCGAGCGCGCGTTCGTTTTTTCTGCCGTACATGCCGCCGTAAACGGCATGCAAAATCCCATCTCGGCTTCCTGGCTTTGAGAGATCAAAGAACGTCCCGCTCAGGAACCGTTCACCCGCATCGCTAAACGCCAAGCCGACGGGATTGTTCATCCCGCCAGTGATGACCCTTTCGAGTTGGCTGCCATCGGGTCGGGCACGGTAAATATGCGCAGCATGTGAAATCTGTGTCCTGCCATTGGTCAGCTCGTGCTCCTGTGGAGCGAAAGCTCCCTTGCACCAGTAGAAGAAGCCATCCGGCCCAATGTATGGACCGTGCATGTCATTGCCGCAGTTCTCGATCGATCCGCCGTCAAACCAGATGGTTCGTTCGTCCGCCACATGGTCGCCGTCGGAATCGCGGAGTTTCCAGATGTGCGGCGGGGCTCCGACGTAGACCGCACCGTCGTGCACGAGAATGCCTTCTGGAAAAGGCAACTTATCTGCGAACACCGTCGATTCATCAAAGGTTCCGTCTCCGTCGCGATCGACCAACCGCAACACGCGATGCTGCGGGTCCTTGAGCTGGGCCGGCGCCTTGTCGGTGTTGCCCGAGCTGTCCGTGACATAGAGCAAACCCTGAAGGTCAAAGCACATATGAATAGGTCGCTGCACCAGTGGCGGCGCTGCCACACGCTTCAGTTCGTATCCCTCTGGAATCGTAAAGGTGTGAGGGGCGAGCGCAACGGTCTCAGCTCCGTCCGCATGCAAGCAGACGCAAAAAGCGGCAAGGGCGACGAAAACGCATAAGCAATGCTTTGTGCACATGAGAAGCAGCTCAATTTTACGGGATTAACACTGGCTTTGACCGCAAGGTGAGGCCGTCCATTGTTGAGCGGATTCCAATGGGCGTTACTGTTCGAGCCATTGATCAGACAACTTCATTGATTCGACAAGTTCGAACCGTATGCTGAGCCTGCAGCTGGTTAGGGGAAATTAACGTCGTCACTCCGCTCCTTGGTTAGACTTGCTTGATTCATCGATTTGTTCTCGCCGAATGGAGTCTTTGATCGCTCTCTGGACCTCGGTGCCGTCAAGGCCGCCAGCGCCACGCCTTGCTGAAAGGAATGGCTTTGGTCTTCGCACGGGCTCGCCGCCATTCCAACGCAGTTCAAAGAATTTGGGGAGTTCGCCATGCCACGGTGCGAGATCCTGGGAAGATGAGTGCTGCGACTTCGCTCCGGACTGAAAGATGAATTCCGTGACTTCGTACCAATCGCCAAGCGTCTTGCCCGACGGACTCGTAAAATCGTCTGCCGACAGCTCAACACGCTGACGGCCGGCTTTGGCGAGTGGAACCAGTGCCGTCCATGTGTCCGGTCTTCTTTGAATAGCCCCCGACATTGTTTTGAGTCGGGTCGACCGCCCCCCAGTCCGTATTGGGATCGCCAGGTTGCGCGTCTTCCATCGGCCGTCCGCCCCAGTTGACGGACAACGTTGCGTATCCCCGTTGGGCATACCGTTTCACGATCTGCAGGAACGCGCGCTGACCACCGTCGTGCATGTGCATTACCGCTGGTAGGTTCTTTCCGTCTGTGGGGACCCCATAGAACGCGGCCATCCTTGCCGGCTTCCCCTTAAACGTTCCGATGGAGTAGGTGACATACTGCAGCGTGAGATCGCCTTCCTGCCACTGACGGACGACTTGTACATCGAGCGGTTCAGTCCGTGGATCATAACCGGCCCAAAGCTGCTCGACGCTTTGCGGGGCCGAGTTCGATTGGAGCAACGAGTCTGCGCCGAATGCGACAACAGTCGTGGAAATCACAATCAGGGTAACTAGCAGTTGTGTCATGGCGTTGTCTTTCGTCCGGTATTCATCGACTTCCGTTCACGGGAAACGGGGGCAAATGGGATCGCAGTCTTACTCATTTCCGCTTCCCACTCGTCAAGCAAATTGCTCATTGCCCGCAGCTTCTCGCCGTGCGATTCCGCGAGATTCTTTTGTTCTGCGATGTCGTCATTCAGATTGTAGAGTGCCTCGAGGAGGCGACCAATCTCCAGGTCGAGGCGTTCAATCATTTCGATGAGCGTCGCGCGATTCTCGGGCTTCTTCTTGTCGCGGGGTTGATCGAACGGGATGTCGGGATCCTGGATCGGATCGTGCGGTGCCTGAAACGGAAGGTAGATGAAGAAGGGCTTATCGCTCTCGGCTTTGATAAAACGAATCGCTTCGTCGGCAAAGATCGTGTCTGACCAGACGCCCTCGCGATTCAATGGCTTACCGTCCTCGTACATGTCAAGTTCACCGGTGCGGACGACTTTGTGGGTATAGAAGTTGTGATTGAGGTGAAGACCGACCCAACGATCAAACCCGAAATCGTTGGCGCGGCGGCGGTTCAGGTTCGAGACGTTCCATTTGCCGAAACACGCTGTTCGATACCCGGCGTCCTTCATCATCTGCCCAATCGTCGGGTGTTTGATCGGGTCGAGACTCGGGCGAACCGCCGCCGTAGTAGTCCTCATACGTCGGTCCGAACCGCGCCGGGTAGCGTCCGGTCAGCAGTGCCGCTCGCGAAGGTGAGCAAACGGGAAACGCGGCGTAACCATCGGTGCAACGAATGCCCTCAGCCGCCAGCCGATCCATGACCGGCGTCTTGACATCCGGAGCGCCGTAACATCCGACGTCGCCATAGCCGAGGTCATCGGCGAGGATGAGAAGGATGTTGGGCGGGTTGGAGTCGGCAGCGGGCGCGGTCGCGACCATCAAGAGAAGCGGGAGCAGTCGGAGAATACTTTTCATGTTGTTCGTCGTAGGTTTGGTGGTTTTCAGTATGCCTCGCTTGGTGATCCGAAGCTTCAGCGAAGGACAGCTCAAATTCGATTTCCCTCGCTATCGATTCGGGTTGCAATTGCATTGCCGAAACTCTTGACGAATCCCGCTACTCGTCGTCAGACAATTCGTGGCCCGAATCGCCGCCGCTGATCAGGTAGGCGGTCGAGCCGAGAATCTCGTCCTTGGTCACTCGATCAGCGAACCGTTGGTGTCATCGCAGGAATTATTCGCTCCGGCGCCGTCTTGAGCATTTTACCCATGCCCTTATTGTGCGAAGTGATGGCGATGATCAGATTCAATTTGTCGATCATCATGATGAATTGTCCACCGGCCCCTCGACCGGATTTTACATCGTACGTCTTCCCATCGACATCAACGTCGTGGCGCCACCAAAAGTACCCGTACGACGTGTCTTGCGGATTGGTATGGATTCGGGAGGTCGCTTTTTCGATAAAGCGCGCCGGTATGAGTTGCTCGCCATCCCACCTGCCATCACTCTGAACAAGCACTCCAAACTTGATCATATCGCGCGACCTGATGCTGCTGCCGGCGGCTGATTTCGGCAGCCCACTGACATCATCCTGCCAACCGAAATTGGAAATCCCTAGCGGCCGGATCAATTCGTTGTTGATAAATTCCCGCGCTGTTCCAGGCACGACTGTTTCGATGACCTGCATCACGATCGACGGGTCCGAAGACTGGTACTTGTACTGCTTGGATTCCGAAGTGATCGGTGCCGTGTGTTCAAGGTAAGCTTGAATCTGACCTTGGCCATTTAGCACGCCCGGCGACTTCCGAAGTTTCTCGACCGTTGCTTTATCAACGCGAATCCCGGAGTGCATGTTCAACGCATCGTTGAATGTGATCGTCTCACAGCCGGCAGCAATTCTGCTCTGATCAATATCCGTAAGAAAGTCGAGCACCGGTCGATCAAGGTCGGACATCTTCAAATGCCCCAGCCCAATGGCGCGTCCCAGAGCCAATGCCGTGTAGGACTTGGTGATCGACATCTGGTAGTGGGGATAGTTGACTCGCCCGCGACGATAGTACGACTCAAAGATCAGGCGACCATCATGGTGAATCAACAGGCTATCGACTTCACCATGTTGCCCCGCCGCAATCTCTCGGGCCAGGGTCAAGATCATCTCCTTGTTTCCGCTGTCCAATCCAAGTTGCCCGACCTCAATCCCGTCCGCCATATCCTCCGGAGCAATGTCGATAAACGGTCGCTTGAGATCGGCAAGGTGTTGCTCTTTGGCGAACGAAACATCGTCAGACGACAAATCCGTGACTTCGGGCGCCAGTCCGTTCGACTCCGTGATAGAAACAACGTCCTCTGCCGCCATCGGTTCGGCCGGCGATAGTTTTCCCGAAGAAGTTTGTTGTGCGGAACGCTTTGCCTGTCGAGCGGTTCTGCGTCGCAACAATTCGGCTTCGGTGAGTTCTCTTTTAGCGCCCGCCCGATGATTGGTTCTCGTGGCGGCTTGAATTCATCCGTCATGAAGCTCGATGCAGGCAGGCCCGCCGAGTTCACAAGACTGATGGCCGGATCAGGTTCCGGTTTTCGAAAGAGGTACCGGACGAATCTCGGATTGCTGATCTGCGGATTGGTCACATGGACCTGGTTGCCAACAATTCTTGCGTTTGCCGCGACGTACTTGCCATCGTCGCCAGCGATTTCGAAGAAGTCGAGGCTTGAGTTGGCGCCGGTTGGATTGCTGAGCCCTCCCGCGATATGGTCGAAAGATAGTTCAGCTGTGTTGCCGCGATATTCGACGCTCTTCAATATTGGTCCCGAATATTGCAAATCCGACCTGCCGTAGTCTTTAGCCAGTGCCCAAAGAGCCAGCCGCTCTCCCGCAACCTTTTTGTCATGAGGGTGCAGGCTGGGGCCGTGATCGTAGAAGACCGCCATCCCGGTGTTTTCCGTCGTCTCAAGTGCGCGTCGCATGGAGTCACGCAGCCACGGCCATTCGCCTGTGGCATCCTGAGTTGGCACCTGTACGTAGTAGAAAGGGAACTTGCGGTCTGGTAAGCCGCCGCGACTAGCAAACCGTTGTCGCCAATTCTCGATCATGAAGGGCAAGAGATGCCGGTATTCGTAGCCAGTTTGCGCTTTGGCATTACGCTCGCCCTGGTACCAGATCACCCCTCGAAAACAGACTGGTACGATCGGCTCAATCTTGTCAGCGAACTGAACGCCAGGGTTGCGGTTGTCCTGAACGTCATTCCAACCCTGGGAAATACCAAGCCGCTTTCGGATGACTTCGGAATCGTCTTTGGGAATCCAAGATTGAATCGGTGTACCGGAGTTGTATCGAAGGATCAGACCGATCGGCACATCAAGTTCGCGGTACAGCTTTTCGCCGAAGTAAAATCCGACTCGGGAGACCGTTCGCTGTGTCTTTTCATCGATTCCCGTCCAGCCGTGCCGAGTGGAGACTCGCATGCGGGTCAAGCCTTTCTCGAAATACTCCGGTTCGATAAATCGGTTCTTACTCGAATTGAACGAATCAGCCATGTTCGACTGGCCGCTACACAGCCAAACCTCGCCAACCAATACACCAGAAAGTTCAAGGCGATTGTTTCCTTCAACAAGCAGCGTCTGTTCCTGGTTGGATGGTGCGAATGGATCGAAGCGGACCATCCAGTTGCCGTCAGAATCTGCCTTCGTCCGTTTCGTTTGCCCGGCAAACTTCACAGTCACATTTTCTCCGGCGTCAGCCGTTCCCCAAATCGGCACAGCCAATTCCCGTTGCAGCACCATGTTGCTCGAGAAGATCTTGGGAAGGACCACGTCCGCGCGCGCCGTTACTGGCGTCACCGCAACGAACAGAGCGAATAGAAGGCTGTTGAGTTTCATTGGTCAAATGTCCTTAGTCTGAAGCAGTTGGAGACCAACAACTGTTGGAGAATTGTTGTTTCGTGGGACATGGATCAATCAACTTTCCAAAGCCCGACCGAATCAAACAGGATTTCGTCCGGGGCTCCCATCTTTTTCGATCCAGGTTGCCGTCGAAATCGTCCGAGTAGATGAGGGTGCCGCTGTCAAACAGTTGACACCTAAAAGACGGCGGATCGACGGCATATGAAGCAAACGTTTGAAGTAGGATCGCAAGCAAAGGCACGAAGACACGAAGGGATCGTGGCAAAATCATACGTGTTTCCATCGTTCTGTGTTGGTTCCTTTGTGTCTTCGTGCGAGCAAATTTCACCGGGCCTTTTGGGTAAAAAGGCCGACCCGACTCGCGTTTCGATGATTTCTGGCTGTTCAATGGTCCCGGTGACCTGATGACTGCTGATGGGGAACCCTGCAAACCCCGCCGGTACCTGGTTCACTCTCTGTGGGTGTCCGATCTCAATGAAGTGACGCTGCGAGGGAGTGCCTTCAACAGTTCCGGCTCGCACCCGCAGGGTATAGGTTCCCGGAGGAAGGTCCTTTGGCTTTGGTGAGACATCGATACGGTTGATCCCCCAGGTGAGCTTCGAATACGTGCCTCGATCGCTGTGGGGAAGCTCGGCGTAGTGCTTCAGGTAGGCGCATTTCCGGGAGTAGCCGCCTTGGAAGGAAAAGGTCGCGTCATTGTCATCCCGTAACCCAAACTTCTTCGGATCGGAAGCCCCGATCAATTTGTGGGCGTGTCGGTAAAACAGAAAGGCCGACGCCGACGGCCAGGCTGACAGATCAAACTTCGGGTTCTCCTTCAGAATACTGGCCACGATTTTGCGGTTCTCTGAAGCGGCCGCGGCTTTGTCGACCCCCGCTTTCCAACGCATGAAGCGGTCATTGGTTACCTGCAGCATCGTCACCCACACATTGCATAGCGGCGTGTCCTTCGGCAGGACGAGATGCTGACCCAATTTCAGATTGGCTCCGCCGCCGGTGAGAACCGTTAGGCAATTCGTGAGGTAGTGGATCGAGCTGATATTTGAGCCGAAAGCCAACGCGATATGATCGAAGAGGCTTGATCTTCGTGACCACGATGGTCTATCTGCATTGCCGCCGGGAACACTTCAACAGCACCCCGAGTCCGCTGGACTGGTTGCCGGTGCGCGGGCTGCCGACCTACCAGCCGCCGCCGGAGAACGGCCCCGCAGACGACTCGTCGGCGAACATCTAACCGCCCATCAGTTGCTGCGCCGTCATGGAAGAAAGTCTTTCGTGCTGGCAGCGAGGCATGTCCGGAGTGGTATCGGGAATCGCTGGAGCTTGATGATCGGCGATTCTGGGCGCGGCGATGGCTGAGGGATTTTCCGATTGGTACGACTGGTACCTAAAAAGTGGCATCGAAGGTGCAAGAGAGCCGGAGATCGAACGGGCCCGACCTCCCGCCACCCATCTTGAATTCGCGTGGCAGCAAGCAACTGGCGTCGACGTGAAAGATCGCTTCTAATCAAGTCTCCTCAACGACCCCAACGAGCTCGACAAAGTTCAACGCCCGATCTATGCGTGCACGTCCTGTACCCCCATAGATCGCAATTCGTTCGCGAAGGCCCGCAAACCGCCTGCTGAACATAAGTTCGATTGAACTACCTGGCGGACTTGGCAAACTGATCGATATTGGGTGACTTGGCGAGAGGATCCCCGTAGCAACCCAATGTTGGGCGCAGATCATCAATCGCAATGAACAAAACGTTGGGACGCTCCGTCCCAGAATTCGTTGGAGCCTGGGCAAAGAGCGCAGGCCTCCGCAGAGAGCAAAGCTGACAAAACTGATCAATACGACATTTCTCATGGAAGCCTCAATCGTCAAGTTGGATGTACTTGCCGTAAGCGTCCTCGATGTCGACCTCCGCGTCGCGGTGCGTTGCGTGAATCCCACTCCATCAGAAAACCGCCTGCGATTGCGTGTAGCTTCCAGCGGAAGAGTTCTCGGCAAACTTCTTGGCCGCCCGCACCGCCATACCGTTTTTCTTCGACGATGGAGGCCGAGCTGTCGCTAGCTTGCGGCGTTTCGACGAATTTGACGTGTTCAATCGAAGCCTTGTTGCGCCAGAAATCCTCTCCGTCCAAATCGCCGAATGCCAGCCAGATTCCCGGATGCATCGTCGCATGATCGGTCGCATCCTTGCCTTCGACCGGCGGATGGCTCCGCGTCGCCTGCGTTCCACCCGGCGTCTTCACGTGCGCGAAGTACGGGCGTGGAATCGTCGCATCGCGGAAGACATAATGGGCAATTTCCATCTCGCCGAATCGAATGATCAACCGGTCCTCGCGTGTTTCGATACTCAGTTTCTGCTGCGGGGAATCGGCAGAAGTGCACCGCAAGACAGCAAGGACCAATTGCGTCGGCACAAGCACGATCAGCAAGAGAAGTAGTTTCATCTAATTGCTCTCGTCATATTCCGTAGGGTGTGAACTCTGGTAGCGTGGGCAAGGGACCGCTTTAGCGATCACACTCCCTTCGGAATGGACCAATGACCTTTCTTGCGATAGGTGCGGGTTCGCATCGCATCTGAGGCGTCATCATTCGTGATAACTTCGTTTTTCGGATCGACATGCAACACTTGTCCGCGGCGGACGGCGATGTTGGCCAAGTGGCACAGGGATGCGGAATGGTGGGCAATCTCAATGTCGGCTGTCGGACGCTCGCCGCTGCGAATGCAGTCAAGAAAGTTCGCCTGATGGCTGCGCGGCACGGCGGCATTATTCGCGGGCGTTGGATTGGCAACGGGCTTGTTCTTGTCGTCCCACAGTTCCAACTTTCCCCGTTTGCTGGCGAACAACATGCCGTTCGTGCCGTACCACTCGACGCCGCTGTCGCAGTTGCGCGGATAATTGCGAGACCAAATCCGCATCTCGAAGATCAGCTGCCGCCGCCGGCCAACCGATCCGTCAGCGGGCCACTCAAATGAACAAGTCGCCGTGTCGGGGAACTGTTGGTCGTCATCAAAGTAGTACTTTCCGCCGATCGCACTGACCAACGATGGCAATCCGGTCACGCCCAGTCCCCAGCGTGCGATGTCCATGTCATGAACGCCGTCGTTGCCGATGTCGCCGGTGCCGAAGTTGTACCACCAGTGCCAATCATAATTCAGCCGATTCTTCTGATAGGGCATCCACTCTGCTGGGCCGACCCAGGCGTCGTAATCGAGAGACTTCGGTGGCTCGGAGGGCTGTGCATGTCCGATGTTTTTGCGTCGCTGGACGTTCCAGGCCTTGCAAACCAGGACGTCGCCGATGGTCCCTTCCTCGATAATCTTGACTGCGTCGGCGATGAACTGAGATGAGCGGTATTGCGTACCGTGTTGCACGACGACGTTGTTGCGACGCGCAGCCTCGACTAGCAATTGACCTTCACGAAGGTTATGACTACACGGCTTTTCGACATACACATGCTTGCCCGCTTCGCATGCCATGATCGCTGCTGGGGCGTGCCAGTGATCGGGCGTCGCGACCACGACAGCATCAACTTGCGGATCGTCGACGACTCGCCGTAAGTCCGTGGTCGATTGTGACGCATTCGTTTTCTTCGCGAACTGTGCCGCTCGCTGCTGATCTGCGTCGCAAGCCCATGCAATATCGGCCAGGTCAAGGAAAGGTTTTACGAGCGAATTGCGCTCGGCCGCCGCACCCGATAAAGCCAAGTTTTAGACGATTCCGCTGAGGTGCTCCGATCGCGACTGAACTGTGCAAGGCCGAAGTCGCGACTGCGGCAGCGGTCGTTTGCATGAGAAAGCGTCGAGTAACTTCCGTCATGAAGTGTCTCCTTTTAAGGTTCGCTACGATTATACGAATGGCGGCTGTAAGGATCTTCCGCTTCGTTGGCATGAACTTCCGGATGGGGACGGGCACAACCGGAATTCGGCTGAATGAATAGATTGTAGAGACTCTCGAACATCAACGTATTGTCTATGTGGAAGCCGATGATCCCGAAAACATCGAGGCCACATGGGTGGATCCGACCTCGCATTGAATCGTCCGAGAGCAACCTTAAGCACACCCGAACATGCCCCAATCACAGTTGGCTAGACTGGTCACGAGTTAATGGAGCTGAAGATGAATGATTTGCATATCTCCCGCCGCCGTCTCATTGCTCAGACTGCAGGTGCATGTCTCTCCTTGAGCGGATTGTCGGTGCCGGTCACTGCTGCGCCATCAAAGACCGAATGGAAAACCGCCATTGGCATGAATAGTTTTGCGTCGGCCACTCGCAAATACCAAAAGCAATTCCCGATCGAGGACGTACTCGGCTTCGCATCCAAGGCTGGCTTTCAGGGTGTGGAACTGGTTGAGAATTGGCCACACCAAAGTTATCCCCATTCAGGGAACCAAGACGCGGTAAAGTCCCTGCGCGACCAGTACACTAAACACGACCTGCAGATTTTCGCCATCCAAACTGGTGCGAGTGAGGCGTTCTCTCCCCACGCGGAAGCTCGGAAGCGATACGTCACCATGATGGGAGAACGCATCGAGTTAGCCAAGTCGCTTGGATGCTCCTGCATCGGCATGTGGCCCTACGGACGACTGCGGGGTCAGAAGATCGACCAGGCAATTGCGCACCTCGGCAAGTCTTTTGCGGAGGTTGCGCGTATGGCGGATGATCACGGCATCATTGCTGCCTTTGAGATCGAGCCACCGTTTGAATTCAATCAGAAGGAACATTGGACTCAGATCCTCGAGGCGGCCAACGAGCCCAAGCTCAGAATTATCTATGACCCCAGCCACTTCGACTTCATGAATGGCTCCACTGGCAAGCCTCACGAGATGCTCAAGGACATTGGTGTGGAGCATGTCGGTTAGCATGCTGGACGCCGCAGCAAGCACGTTGAGTTGTTGTTGGAGGCAAGGATGAACGCGTGCTGCTCACACGAAGGCAAGACGCGTAATTACTTGGCGAGAATCCGAGTTCCCGAGGACTCGAACCGCGCCACAATCTTATCGCTGGCCGAACAGAACTTCATCTTCCCACTCGGACGCATCGTTTGGCCGCTTGGATCGTCGCTAGCGAAACGGGTCGTGATGCGTAAAGTAAGTGATGTGCAGATGGCCCTGGGAATCGATCATCATTGCCGGCCCGCCATGATTGTCCGTGGCCTCGCCGACGGTATAGGTCGGCGACCATTGGCCTGATTCGTGGTCAAGCGTCGCGATCCGCACGCGAAAACCTTGCGGCGGAGAGTCGAGCCAAGCCACATGTGTTTTGCCATCGAGCGTGATGATCCGATTGGCTTCCGCGTATCCAGTCGCGCCCGCATCCGTGTGTTAAGAGTAAGTGATAGTGGCTGATGCAACCGGCACCATCTTCATACACAAACGCCAAACAACCGAATTGATTGGGCTGCCCTGCTTTGCCTCGCCGATAGAGTTGCGTGTGAGTCTCGAACAAACTGAAAAGCCTATCGTGATTGGGAACCGACTCGCCTAACAAGACTCGGCGGCGAGCGGTGTCACAAACCTGCTGCGTCAATTCAATCCAGTGCTCAAGGGCAGTCGTTGTTGCCAAGACTTCGATCGATGAAGTCACGTTTCGTGCCGTATCGATCAGTGTTTTCGCTCGCTCGATCAACAATCCGCTGCGATGCAGTAAATCGCTGTACGTCGACTCCAGAGCATCTTTCTTGCGAGAACTCTTGCTGGCTGCGATCCGGCCAATCGTTTGGACGAGCTTCTTGATTTTCTTGGTCAGGTGCTGTTTCGCAGCGCACGGTGGTTTTCAACTTGATCTTGCAGTTTGTCGCAGTCGAAGTTGCATCCCAGTCGCACCGCCGCCAAAACGACGACGTGCCAATCATCCATGCCAGGCCTGCCGATGTCTCTGAGTGAATCGTCGTTCAGGTCTACTGCCGGCTTTCGCCAAAATACGTCGCCAGCACTTCGTCCCAACTGGGACTGGATGTCTGTCGCAGCAGAACTTGGTTGATCGGTTCGCGCAGGGGACTGTCGCTTGGCAGGGCAAATGCGTAGTTCTGTCGTTCAAAGGAAGCCGCCAAAACATAGGCTTCTCCCGACCAATGTTGATACGTTTGGTGTTTCAGAATCGGTTCGTCATAGACGACAGCGTCGCATTGGTTGGCGACCAAGCTTGCCAATGCCGAATCCACATCGGGATGCTTTGCAAACATGATGTGACGCGACCGCAAGTAGTCGGCGGAAGTTGAGCCCTCGACCGTTGCGACCTTCACGCGAGTCAGGTCGGCGGGTCCGCTGATTTGTGATCGCAGTTGTGTCAACGTGAGTGCCGAGGTCACGGCCGCCGTGAATCCGGCAATGATGAACAAACCGGCAAACATCCAAATCAAACCGATAGACCGACCGCCTAGCGTGCGAGGAACTTTGTCGCCATACCCCACGGTGGTCAGCGTCACAGCAGCCCACCACATGCCGGCAGCGATACCTTTCACCCATCCTTTGTCAAACTGTTCCCGATTGACTTTGCGTTCAAACAAATAGATGCCGACGGCGCTCACGAACATCGCCAGCACAAGTCCCGACACAATGCGGAAAAACGTTTTCGAAAAGACTGCTTCGACAATACCCGACCAGCCCGATTTGCGTTGCTTTGCGCCGACAGCGATGCCCAGACCAGAGGTGTGAAATGAATGCGTGAAGTCCATCCGCCTCTCACGTTCATAGTTCATGGTGATCGCAGCAGCAGCCAAGTCGACGTCTGAATTCTCAACCGCATCCAGCATCTCGGCGAGCGGCAAGACCCGGAACTCGATCTCGATTTCGTGGCCAGACTCGATCTCAAATTCAGCTATCACCTCTCGTAGCAGGTCGATGCTGATCCCTGCCCATTGGCCCTCTTCGGTCCGCATCGCAAAGGGTGGAACCTCTCGCGTTGCCACCCGAAGTCTGTCAGGGACGTCCAATTTGATCGGGTCGTCGACTGGCTTGTCGTCCAACGTCCCATCGAGAGCAGTCGCAAAGGATGCCAGGCCTAATCCAAGGAAGACCAGCACCAGGCTTACCCGCACTTGATAGCGATGCATCATCTCATTCCCCTAGATAGCGATAGACAAGTTCATCCCACGCATCGCTCTCGCGGTAACGCAGCAACTCTTCGTTCAGACGCTTGCGCAGCTCGCTATCCCGTGGCAGCGCGATTGCATATTCCTGGACGTTGAACAGCACGGGCAACACATCGATGCGATTCGCGAATTCATCGCTCGCCAAATATTTCAACAAAGCCGCGTCATACACCACCGCATCGGCTTTACCTGCATCGACGGCTTCAATCGCATCGCGTGGCGTTTCGTAGCCGCGAAAGAAGATGCGGCGCTGGCGAAGGTAGTCGGCGCTGGTGCTGGATGTCACCGTCGCTACTCGCACGTGATACAAATCCGTCGACCGCGTGATTCCAGTGTCGAGCTGTTGTACCGTCAGCACCGACGTGATGACGCCAGTCAAGATGGACAGGATAATGAGGCTTGCGAACATGGCCAAGGTCGCCAGCAAACGTCCCATCGTGCTGACTGGAATGATGCCTTTGTGCCCAAGCAAGACGATCGTCGACCACCAGACGCCCATACCGAGGCCTTGCCGTCTTTTCCCGCCAAACATCGACGTGTTGGACTTCCGCTCGAACAGCCAAAATAGAAACCCGCAGACAGCCACAATCAACACCATCGCGATCACGATGTTCACCAGGCGACTCGACACGACCTGATTCAGAAGTCTCCAAGGGCTTGGACGGGTGCGTGTGCTAACCGCAATTCCGAGTCCGGTGGAATAGTGCGGATGGCAGAAATCGACTCGTTCGTGTCTATCGGACGTCACGCTGATGGCGGCGACCGCAGCATCGAGCCGGCCTTCTTCCAGTCCCGATAACAATTCGGGAAGCGTCAGCTCTTGGATTTCAAACTCGAGATTCAGTTCGTCAGCGAGATGATCCCAAAGCTCGATGCTAATGCCGGTCCACGATCCATCAGGATTCTTGATCGCAAACGGTGGGCTTTGCTTGGTGCCGACTTGCAGGACGACTTTGTCATCAACCGATTCGGACGTTTCGTCTCCGGGTACTGTGGGTTCCTGTGCGACTAATATCAGCGAGTTGCTGAGCAGGCCGAACAGAAACGCCGCTATCGTCAACCATCGACGTGGCGAGTAAATCATGGCAATGGTCCCGTGTCGTCCAATCTACTCGGGCGGGCAGTCCTTGACGCAATGCGGTGTCGATTGGTCTCCGTTAGCACGAGCGCTCGTCATCAAGAGAGTGACAGCGGCGGATTGTAACAGTTTTTGGCCATCGTCCCAACGCGAGAAGCGTTCAGCGCAAGTTTGGACGACTTTCACTGTTTACCGCATTAGGCCGCACCTCGTCGTTGATCTTCGTTTTCATCGGCGTTTGTTTGCAGCATTAACGCCGGAACGGATGTCATCGTGCGAATGTGTAGGTCCCGCTGCGGAAACGCGATTTCAAGTCCCGCTTTGTGGAATGACTGATTGATCGCGGTGTAAAGTTCCGTGATCACTTGCAACCGATTCTCGAGCGTTGGAAGAAACGCCCTGAGTATGAGGTTGAGCGAGTTGTCACCAAACCCTTCAAAGGTTGCGATGGCCGCGGGATCCTTCAGGATCATCGGATGCTCGTTCGCCGCTTTCAAGAGCAGTTCTCGCGCCAGGTCCGTGTCGGCTCCGTAGGCCAGGCCCACCTCGACGACGACTCGATTGACTTTGTCCGAAAGCGTCCAATTCAGCAATCGACCCGTGATGAATTCCTTGTTCGGCACGACATACTCCTTGCGATCCCAATTCGTGATCGACGTTGCTCGAATACGAATGCGGGATACGACACCCGTCACGTCGTCAACGGTCACGACATCCCCAACGCGGATGGGACGTTCGAGCAAAATAATTAGTCCGGCCACGAAGTTGGCAAACATTTCTTGAAGACCAAAAGCCAAACCGAAGGTCAATGCGGTGGCAAGCCATTGAATCTGAGACCACTGGAGGCCAATGGTGGAACACGCCGCAATCGTTCCGACCATGACGATGACGTAGCTGACCAGTGTCGTGATCGCGTACCGAACCGAAGCATCGAATGGCAATTGCTGCAAAACCGACATCTCCAGCAAGCCGGGGCCGTTGCGAAACATCACGATCGTGACGACAACAATCAGAATTGCCAGTGCCAAGTCCGCCATCGTGACCGAAGCCGTTGTTGGTTCGTCCGATCTGATTGACGTCGCCGCTGCAGCTGAGGTGTTGGTTCCACCGACTGCGGCCATGGGTGACATAGATTGCTCGGCGACATTGGCCGTGGCAACGACATCCGATTTACCCCATAGCGGATAGTTACCGATCATGCTGAGTGCGGGCAGCACTTGAATCCAAATCATCCACATGCCCACCAGCGTCGCGGCCATCATGCCGCTGCTGACAAGGTTCCGCGACTGAAGACTGTGAGCAGAAATGTCTGCCTGCTTGTGCTCGGTCACGATGCCGGCAACCGCCTGCGACTCGCCGCCAGTCTCCCCGGCCAACCTGGCCGCAGCAGCGCGTTCGCGAGCTTGTTCCATGCTGAGGTGACGCCGCCGAAGCAACAGCATTCGATAGAGCACCGATCGCATCACGATCAACGTCGCAACGAACAGACAGGTTGCAAACGAACGCCAGAACAGTGTCTGAGCGGTGTAGAAATATCCCGCCGCAGCGAGCAGTGCCAACGACATCGGCAACGAGATGCCGGCCAGAGGAAACACGTACTTGATTTTGGCAGCGACGCTCGACGGCTTGGCCGCAAAGTATTCGCGGAGCACGCCCACCGGCCGGAGCAAGCGAAAGATGACAAAGGCCAGCACGCCCATCCCGAGCATGAAAGCGAAACGCTGGACGTCACCGCGTTCATGAACGCCGTTACCCGAAACAAGCGTGGCCGTCACGAAGACGGTGGGCAAGATCAAGAGCGCTGCACAGCTTGACCTCGCGGCGCAACGCGGTCGTCACCTGGGCCGGCCAGCGAAAGTGAGCCTCACCGACTCCCCCGTGCCGGGTGATTTGTCGAATCAGTTCGATTGACGCCCAAATGAATGCGGTGGCTTTCAAACCCTGGCCGATGGCTGCGGTGAAATCAGAATCGACGGCATGTTGGCTCAGTCTCCACCCGAGGAAGAAGCAGGCCAAGGGCCAAACTAGCGACACGATACCGGTCAACCAAAGACCACGAAGCGTCGGCGCGATCGAACGACAATTGGCTTTCTCTGCCATTTCACCAAGCTCTCGAATCGTGCTGCGAGTCGACTCGCCGCGTACCAGCAGCAGACCCAGCAAGGCAAAGCACATCAGGTACAAGATTGCGTAGCGTTTGGCGTCGACGGCCAAAAGTGTTCCTGCCTCTTTCCATTTGCCAGTCGAAAGCAACCAGTTGGCGGAGTCCTCGACCTCCAGTCCAGCCGTCAACGGTGGACCGCTACGAATCCAGAGCACACGTTGGTCGATGTAGTTCTCGTATTCCGACTCCAGTTTGATAATCTGCTGATCGACTGTATCGAGTTCGATCAGCTTGTCAAAGTATTGGCCGGTACTTCGCACCAAGTCGATTAGGTACTCACGCTTGCGAATCATCAAGTCGCGCGCGGCTGATTCGAGCAACGGAACGTCCTTGGTCGAATCCTTTTCCGCGTCGGCAAGGATCTTCCCGATCGTTTCGTCCATTTCCGACAGCTCTTGTTGAGCCTCTTCGTATTCAAACAACTCGTACTGAGTGTCGTTGATCAGTTTTTGGCGATCGGCGACAGCCGTACGCCGTGCGGCCACGTCTGGCATCGTCGTCATTTGCTTTCTCAGCAACGCGCCGACGGAACTGGTCAAACCGACCGACTCGACCTTCTTTTTCGTGTTGGCAAACTGACGGACCAAGTCTTCATAGACCGCCGTCGCCGTGGTGAGTGCGGCGTCGGTTTGGGCCAACTCCTCGGCTACTTTCTTGGCCGTCTCTGCAAGCAATTGGTTTTCTTTGGCATAGACTTTGAGCGCCGGATCGGCGGATACCGCTTCGCGTCTCGCCATCCGTACCGATTCTTCGGCGGCGGCTTCGCGGGCGGCGTTGATTCGTTGTTGCAGCAATGCTATCAGTTTCTCGGTGTAGGCCGCGTTGCAAGTCGCGACCTCCATTTGCAGTCGCACAAGGTCAGCGGCTTCCTCGGCGTCGTACTTGGCGAGCTCACCTTCCAACGCGGGCTTTTCTTTTTCAAGTGTCATTCGCCGCGTCAGCAATCGTGCAGTCAGCGATTGACTTTGTGGCGTAGGTTCCGCAGCTTGCAACGATTTAAGCTGCGACGACGCATCCGTAATCTTCTCTGGAATGATCGCCATACGAGCACGAATGTCTTTGCGACGCGCGGCGCGGGATTGAAGCTCTGCCTCCGCGTCCTGTCTTGCCTTTTTGAATCCAGACAGTTGCAACTCGATGGTGGGCAACATTTGCTCCATTTCCATCAAGGTCATTGGCTCGCTCAACTCAGGCTTCTTATCCTTCAGCTCAGCCCGCTGTTTCTTCAACTGCTCGGTTCGACTCGACACGGTTTCCGCGTCGGTGACCAAAGCTTTCAAGCGAGTTTCACTGTCAGCGGCCGATTGGAGGTTCTTGATGGCCGCACGATAGTTCTCGACGGCTTGCAGTTTCACGTCGACGGCGACTTCCGAACTCTGCTCCAGTTCGGCCATCGCTCGCTCGAATTGCTCCGCTGTGATCGCACCAGTGGCAGTAGATGTTTTGGCCGGTTGGGCTGGTGTTTCCACTGGATCCGCAGACAAGCTTCTGCCGCCCATCAGTGGGATGGCAACGGCGATGAGCGTTGCGGGAAACCACTTCGATTGCGTCCAAGTACTCAAGATTGGCCTCCTGCCAAGTTCATCTGTCGATCAGATCGGTCAAGCTTCAAGCGAACGATCGGATACTACGCAAGAAACTCAGATCGCAGCAATACACGTGCTGTCGCAATCTCCAATGGCATCTGTGATGAAACTGCTGCACAGGAAGTTATTTTGGCCGAAAGCATCGAATTGATGTGAGGACGTCAGTCCAATGCCTTCGCCGCGTATTCAACGAACCGGAAAGCGTGGGATGCCCATCGCTTTCCTCATTACTTGACGGTAAACCCGTGGACGCTGGGTGAGTTTGGAGAACGCAACTCGAACACGGTGATCGCGTTTCAGCAATCCGGAGGACCGATCGAACAATTGGTTGCGGTGGACACGAAAGGACGTTTTCGAACATTCGACCTTGATTCACCGATACGACGTGGAATGCGCCCGGTCCTGAATGGCGAATCCGTCATCTATAACATCGCCGACGAAGTGGTTTACGCATTCAGTGGTCGAACGGGAACATGGGATACGCTGAAGGCACCGCACCTACCCGACGTGCAATGGAAGGATGGAGTTGGTGTGTAGGTAGGTTGTGGTATCGCAATAGTTCGGATGTCATCAGAATCTTACTACAGGCTTGGTGTTTTTTGCTCTTTCTCGTTGGGCATCCATGAACGCTTTCAAAACGCCTGGTTTGGTCCTGTCCCGATATGCTTCGTACGCCGGATCATCGTACTGCTTCATCATTTCCAGCATCTTGTTTCTGAACTTCTCCAATTCATGGGCATATGCCGGATTGTCGGCGAGGTTGTTCAGGCCGTCGGGGTCTTCCTTGAGATTGTAGAACTCTTCAGGCACACGGTACTTGTACAATTCAACTCGCTTGGCAATTCCCGGATCGGTCCCAGCTGCCTCGATCATCGCCTTCCATGTTATTCCGCCAGTTGAATCACCAGTCATGGCTGTTTCATGATCAGCCCAAAAGTTATAGATGTAACGCGTATTCCCTATTTTGAACGCAACGCATTGGGTACCGTATCCTGGCGAAGATTTGGTAAAAGGTGGCGTACGCATATTCTCTGCCCTTCTGCTGTTTACCGGAAAGCAACGGCAGGAAACTCTGCCCGTCAAGTTTCGGTATCCGTGAAAGCCCCGCTGCTTCCATCATTGTCGGCATCAGATCGATCCCGGTGACAAAGTGGGTGGAATCCACCGATCCCGGTGTAGTCTTGCCCGGCCATTTAACGATCAAAGGTGTCTTGGTACTGTTCAGATAACATTGAGCCTTTGCAAAGGGAAAGGCAGCACCATGATCGCTCAAGAAAATTACCAAGGTATTATCTTCCAAACCACTCTCTTGAAGTGCCTTGAGTACCGCGCCAATATTTTGGTCGCAGCGGTAAACATTGCCGTAGTACTGAGCCACCTCTTTGCGGACCTTTTCGATATCGGGCAGATAGCCGAGCATTTCGATTTCGTCCGGAGCGAACTGTTTGGAAACAGGCGGCTTATGATCTCCCCAGGACCGTGCGTCAATTTCGCTCCCCACAAAAGGTCTGTGCGGGTCGTGCGAATTGGCAATCAGAAAGAATGGCTTATTCTGTTTCTTAGCCATTTCAAAAAACTTGGCTGAATAGCGATGAAATAATTCGGGATTGCGGGAATGTCCGCTTCGCCAAACAGCTTCTTTTTCTGTTTTAAACGGGATAAAGTCCCAAAAGAATCGCTCAACAGGTTGGTGGTGGATCTCTTTACCCAAGATGCCATTGACATATCCCCGGCTTTTGAGCTGCTCGGGCAGGGTTGGGATGCCGCGGTCGATGGGTTCAAATCCTTCGGCGCCATTGTTATGTGGAAATCGGCCGGTCATCCAGGACTGTCGGCATGGCTGGCATACGGCTGTATTGACATGCGCATGCGTGAACCTGATCCCCTGCTCGGCGAGTTTGTCGATGTTTGGAGTGATGCCAGGTACCTTGCACCCAAAGGCGCCAACGGAGTTATAGGCCAGATCATCCGCCGTAACGAGAAGGATGTTAGGTCGCGGCTTCGCATCCTGGTCGCTGTTTGCTGCAACGTTTTGGAAACCTGTCAGCATCAGAGCCAGAATCGACAAATTAGCAGATAGGAATCTGGGGCTAACGAATTGCATCTTCGAGGCCTTTGAATAGGGAGATCAATGCGTGATATCACTCAGCATGAGAGAAGTGGTCTGACCCATGTCGATCATGCTGACAGGTGAGTAACGCATCTTAGCGGATGTACGGCTCTTGTAACGTTGCGGCCAGACATCGTCCCGGCCACGAAAGTCGCCGGCTGGCAAACTCGCGTCGGTGGAAACCCCGTCGCAGCTCGACACTTCGCATCATGTGTTGGCATTCACTTCAGCCACAAGCCTCTCTTCTTTTCCGGCTTGCGATTGTTGGCCGGTCCGCCGAGAGTGAGCGTTTTGGCCTCGATGTCCGCCAGTTTTTCGAGTGCCAGTTCCTTCATGGCTCGAACCTTTTGCGGGTGCTTGTCGCTGAGGTTTGTGCGCTCGGCCGGATCCTCGGCCAAGTTGATAAGGACGGAACCATCGCTAGAGCCGGGAACTTCTTTTGCCTGGTCCAAATACAACTTTCTTCTGCCGATGCGATTCCTGTCGCCAGCGGAGTCACGACAAGAAACAAGACCGTGTTGCACCAGCAGGTCACTTCGGAAATGAGATTTGGTTTCATTTGTTTCCGTCAATTAACAACATGGATTGCGCTGAGCGAGGAACTACTGACTCCATATGATACCCAACGCCCAGAGGACTCCGAGAATAAACAAGATGAGCCCAACTACTTGATAAAAGCGATGGACGGCGTCACCTTCACCCCAAGCGATTCGTGATCTCGCTACTAGCAACCGATAGACAATGAAATCCGTCTTCAAAGTTCCGCACACCAGCATCAACATGCCGATGGCAGACATCAGTAATCCCCAAAGAACGTGCATGGATGAAGACCTTAGAATAAACCGTGAATCGGAGTCACGTCGCGCACATACGTAATCGGGCGGCCGACATCGGATTGAAATTCAGACTTCGGTAAGACTCCGATATTGGTGCAAAAAGACGCGGCCAGATCGCCGGGCGAAAAACCCGCAGAACCCCATCGAATACTTGCCTCGCCTCAATCATTGCAGGCCACTTGACCAACATGTGAACACGAATACCGCCCTCAAACAGAAACAGCTTGCCAAGTCGCAACGGACCATTGCTCTGCACGCCTGTGTAGAGCGGACCTTCGTTGTCATTCAGGAAGACGACCAACGTGTTGCCAGTGAAATCGTGCAACATGTCGCTCGTCTTTGGCCACGAAAGTTTGCAGCCCCAGTGGCCGGTTGTCAACGGTTTCCCTTCGGGTTGGGCGATGGTGCAAGTTTGTCTTTGTAGACGGCAACGGACGGATCGAGTCCGAAATCCGGAAGATCGGCGCTAGCGACCAAGTCCCCCGACGAGTCACGTTCGACGGTGCAGTTGGCAAGAAACTAGCCTGCGAAATCACCATTGACGCAGACAACTTGAATTCCGAAATGAATCTCAGTCTCGACCTCAATCTTTCCACGGATCTCAAAGTGTGAGCCCGTGTCCACTTGAACTGGAGCGCCTTCATCGCTGCGTGCTCCCAGCCCCAACAAGTACAGGACAACGTTTGGATTTTTCTCGGGAACGAAGGCGACAGCTTTCAAAATGGCTGGATGCGTATGGGTAGCGGCAATCCACTTTCCATATGTCTCGTCGGGTTTCCATATGTCTCGTCGGGGCCTTGATCGATGCGACTCTTCCAGTTGTGGACGATGCCTGTAATCTGTCTGCGCTCCAAGTCCCGGTCGGCTGCCGCAACGACTCTGTGATTTGCAGGTACATCAATTTCCTTGCCATCACTCGCACGCGTCACACGGACCGTGCCTTCTCGGACGCTGAATGCAGTGGATGGCAGATCTGCCTCAACGTCGAAACTCGTCCCCAACACCGTTAGCGTCGCCGAACGAGTTTGGATGACCATCGGTTTGCCATCTGGCTGGGGAGTCACGTCGGCAGACATGCGGCCTTCACGCAGACGCAGTCGTTTCTGTCCATCGTCCATGAATGTCAACATGCGCTAGCGTACGTTCACGCTGATGCCGCCGTCTTGCTCTCAGAACCTCAATGCGAACAATCGAACGACACCATGCCAAGACGGATGTTCGTTTCTCGAACTGATCGTTTTGGCAACCACAACGAGCATGGCTTCCTGGACGGCGTCTTCTGCCGCTGAGTAGTTGCCCAGCAGTGCCCGCGCATAGGTAACGAGCTCTTCCCGGCACTCGAATGCCGACCTCAATATGCGGTCACGCCGCTCTTCTTCGACCGGCCTCTGCTGACTTTCTCTTGATGCGTCCAATGTTTCCGACTCGTTTGCAAGGCATGTCAGCGATCGCTCATGTTGATACTAATGGATGAACGATATTGGCCACGACAGCTGGGTATATCAGAGCCTTTTTCTGCGAGCGGTGAGTAAACGGATTCAGCCGGAATGGATGTCCACGATCGCGCGGACCGCGTGGTACGTTATGCGTGCTGGTTTTCACCGCATCGTTGCTGTTCCAATCGAGTCGCAGTGGGACAATTGTCAACCATTTCGACCTGTGGGCGGCCGGTTCGGGCAAATTCCCGACAAATCTGGTACTTTCAGATCTCCTGGTAGTCAACACCGCGATGTCTGTGATCCTCTGCTCTAACGCCGGCTCCCAATATGTCCATTAGGCCCCATCGAGACGGATTCACGCTCATCGAATTGCTGGTTGTGATCGCGATCATCGGCGTTTTGGTCGGCATCCTGCTGCCGGCAGTTCAGGCAGCTCGGGAAGCCGCCCGGCGGATGAGCTGCAGCAACAACTTTAAACAGATCGGGACGGCGATTCATAACTATCATGCCGCTTATAAGAAGTTGCCGATGCACATCGGTGGGACGTTTCATCCGCGCGACAACACGAGCTATTCCGGTACCAATCGGCATCGAGCAACCAACCGGTTCAACCTTGGCTACTTGGTCGGGCTGACGCCGTTTATGGAACAGCAAGCACTTTGGGAGCAGATCAGCAATCCATATGCCTTTGACGTTGACGGCGAAACGTTGCTAACACCCTCTTGGTCTGGCATGGGACCGGACCCGCTGGAACGAACATACGGGCCTTGGCATCGTGAGATTCCAACGCTTCGCTGTCCTAGCGATCCAGGTACGGGCTTGCCATCCCTTGGGCGTACCAATTACGCCGCATGCTATGGCGATAGTACGGACTGGGTGGAAACAGGCTATTGGCGGTGGGATGGAAACCGTTGGGTTTCGGACGCGCTGCAGGCAACTCGAGCCAGTGGTTCTTGCCGAGGCGTCTTTGTGCCGCGACGCTTCACGGCCTTCAAGGATATTCAGGATGGCTTGGCCAACACGATTGCCTGTGGGGAAATCGCTACCGATCTTGGTGATCGCGACGTAAGAACAACACCTCACTTGTTCTCGGGCTGGGGGCCTGTTGGCGTCCACACCAACCCGCGGATCTGTCAGGCCGACCGAGATTCCGACCGCCCAATGTTTTGGAGTCCTGGATTTACGAACATGGGGGCTGCCGGGAACCGTCGCGGTTACAGTTGGGCCGATGGGCATCCTTTGAATTCGGGATTCAATACGACATTGCCGCCCAATAACGAAGTCTGCCTGGGGGCAGATCATTCGTCAGGCGGTCATGCACCGGCCAGTAGCCGTCACCCGGGTGGCGTTCATGTGCTGATGTCGGATGGCGCGGTCCGATTCGTTAGCGATTCCATCGAGGCTGGTGACGATTCAGCACCTGTTGTTACGTCATCAAACCCCGGCCTGCCAAGTCCGTACGGGCTATGGGGAGCGCTGGGCACACGCGGTTCGCGCGAAGTGATTGGCCAAGAGTTTTGATCAACAGGTGCCATGAGTGGAGTTTTGAAATCTGAACACGAGTGGTTGATTGCAGCGGTTTCGTCGGTGTTCTTGCTAAACGCACACACCACACAGGCTGGATCGCCGAAACCGAATATTGTTATCCTGCCCTCGAACAATCTTGGTTGGAAGGATATCGTGTGCTATGACGGACCGGTACTCATCTGTCGCCAATTGATGGTTGGCTTGGTGTTCGCAGGGCTGATGGTCAATAGTCTTCTTGGAGCCGAACCCCCATTGAGCGCATGAGCAGCCGTCCCGATTTCCGAGGCCTGATCTATCCCGGCAGGTCAGATAGCTTCACGGTTCGCAAAGGGATGCCACCTGTATTCATTGCCTATGGCTATAACGACCGACCCGACATCTCGATCGGCATGGCCAAGGTTTACCTGATGTACAAGGAAGCGGATGTGCCTGCGGAACTCCGTGTCTACGCCAATGCCGGACATGGTTTCGGCTATCGACACGGTACCAGTTCCGCTGCCGGAGATTGGCCCAAACGCTTTCGCGAATGGTTGGTCGACAGCAAATTGCTGATTGAGAAGTAGGCTGCGGTTAACGGTAAAGTGACATTGGTGCGATGAAGCTCGTTGATTTGCCAAGAGCCCCTATGATTCGAGGATTGATCTGATGATGAAACATCTCGCCGTTCTTCTGCTCTTCGCCGTGTCGACACAGCTTACGGCGGCGGGCACGCCAAACTTTATCATCATTTATGCCGATGACCTGGGCTACGCGGATACCTCGGTGCAGATGATGGCTTCGGATCCGAGTACGAAACACGATTTCATTCTGACGCCTGGGTTGGAACGCCTGGCGAGTTTGGGGGCACGCTTTACTGCGGCGTACTCACCCACACCCACCTGCACCGGATCACGTCTTAGCCTTCAGCATGGCAAGACTTCGGCGCGGATGCAGTATCGGAACGTCTTCGATGTGCTGTCATACGTGCAACGACCGGGTGGCTACGAGGATGAAGTGACCATCGCAGAAATGCTGAAAGCATCCGACAAGAAATACGTCACGGCAATGTTCGGGAAGGGCTGCAGCGTGATGGGCCGTTTCGACGAGGCGGGTTACGACGTGACTGATGAAATCCCCGGAGAAGCGGGCGGCAACGGCAACGGGCATGGTTCTTATTGGGACCCCAAGACCAAAACTCCCTTCCCGCCGGACAACCCAAAACGGATCCACTCGCTAAGACGCGATTCGGTCGGCTTCGTCAACAAGCATGCCGGCACGCGGCCTTTCTTCATGATGGTGTCGCACTATGCACCACACGTACCCCACATGGCCACCAAAGAAGCATTTGAGCGGACGAAGCGTCGCTGGATTGAGCAAGGACGAGATACAAGCAATATTGATTCCGAAAACTCGAGTGTAAACCGAGCCATCACCTACGCTGCGATGATCGAAGAAATGGACCTGAACACGGGTGCCATCATCGATGTTCTCGAGGCAAAGGGAGAGCTGGACAACACCTACATTATCTTCACGTCGGATAACGGCGGAGGTGCTTCTCAGAAACGAGAAGTAGACAGCCAAATCCGCCGTTTCAACGGACCGTTGCAAGAGGGAAAACGCTCTGTCTACGAAGGCGGTATTCGAGTGCCAACCGTGATCGCTGGCCCCGGAATCAAGCCGGGTACCCAATGTGATGTGCCGATTGTTCAGTGGGATTATTTGCCGACTTTTCATGACCTCGCCGGAAGCAAAGCACCGTTGCCGGATGGTGTCGATGGTGGCAGTCTTCGTGATGTGTTTGCAAAGGGAAACAATGGAAAGGTAAACCGCAGCGCACCCGGTATCGTTCATCACTATCCCTGTCACTATCATCCGCCGATCAGCTCAATCATCATCGGCGACTTCAAGCTGATGCGGCACCTCAACTCGGGTGCGATCAGACTCTTCAATGTCAGAACCGACTACCGAGAAGAACACGACCTTAGCTCCGAGATGTATGAGAAAGCCGCCGAAATGGATGCGATTCGTCAGGAGTATGTCGAAGAAGTCAACGGCGGTTCGATCGAGGAAGTCCGACAGGCACTGTACGATCGGATGGATGAATTCTCGCAGCGTGCCAAAGCAGGATTCGAAAAGAAGCTCGCCAAACTCAAAGAACAAAACCCGTCTGACTTCGAGAAGCAGAAAGCCGTTCTGCTGAAAGAACTTAACGACAAGCTGATCAAGAACGAGATCAACAAGGAAAAATGCCGTCGCTTCGCTTCCTTCAGCTCTTGGAGAGAGTCCCCCGAGAAGTCTGACGCCGAGGAAGCTGTCAGGGCCCGCTGGGTCGATGTCAACGAATAGACGACGGATCACCACGAGCAAGACGACAATGTTCCACTTCAGAATCAATGACGAAATGACGAAGTACAAGTCCATTCTGCCAGCGTTCTTGATTGCGGGAGTTCTACTTGCATCAGCCGCGCAAGCTGAAGATCGTCCGAATATTCTGCTCTGTATTTCGGACGACCAGAGCTACGAGCATACCTTTGCTAATGGTTGTGAAGCGGTCGACACACCAGCATTCGACCGTATCTCGCGCGAAGGGATTCGATTTGCAAACGCGTTTTGCGATGCTCCGAGTTGCGGGCCGTCGCGCAGTGCGATTCTGACCGGTCAACCGATTTGGAGGCTCAAAGAAGCCGGGAACATACACAGCACCTTGCCTGCCGAGTTCGAGACCTACCCCGAGCTTCTCAGTCAAGCCGGGTATTTCGTTGGTGCGACGGGAAAAGCATGGTCACCAGGCCGGTTGGAGCCAGGAGGTCGGACTCAGAATCCAGCCGGCCGACTGTATGAAGACCGCACACGCAAACCGCCATTTCGCGAAATGAGTAACAAGGACTACGCTGGCAATTTCGCCGACTTCCTAGATGCCAAGCCGGCAGGGAAACCCTTTTGTTTCTGGCTTGGAACGCATGAGTCACATCGTTCGTTTCAAGAAGGCGTGGGCAAACAACAGGGAAAGAAAACCTCGGATGTGCGCGTACCCGCTTACTTGCCCGACAACGAAATCATTCGCAGCGACCTGCTGGATTATTTAATCGAAGTCGAAGACTTTGATTCCGTCGTTGAGAATGCGATTTCGCTTCTGGAGCAGAGCGGTCAATTGGAAAACACGATTGTGGTGGTAACCAGCGACCACGGCATGCCGTTTCCACGGGCCAAGGCCAGCTTATACGATGCCGGCACTCGAGTTCCGCTGGCGATTCGTTGGCCGAATGGAATTCGGGGAAGTCATCGAATATCGCAAGCCTTCGTCAATTTGAGCGATCTGGCGGCGACGTTTCTCGAAGCGGCGGGTGTCAAGACACCAAGGGCAATGACCAGTCGAAGCCTCATGCCACTGCTGACCTCGGACGATCCAGATGCCGAAGCAAGCAGGCTGAATCGAGCTTTCATTGCGATGGAGCGGCATGATGGTTGCCGACAAGGAGGGAAAGGGTTTCCGTGTCGGGCGATCCGCAAAGACGGCTGGTTGTATATCAAGAACTCTACTCCCGGTCGCTGGCCCGCAGGCGACCCGGATGCGTCCGTCTGTGCCCGCGCCATTCCGTTCGGCGAAGTCGACTCGTCACCGACCAAGCAATTCCTGATGGATCATTCCAGCGACCCAAAGGTCCTCCCGTTCTTCGAACTGGCCTTCGCCAAGCGGCCTGCCGAGGAGTTGTATCAACTGGAAAACGATGCGGACCAAATTGAGAATCTCGCTGAGAAAGCTTCGTTCCAAGCCAAGCGACAGGAGCTTGCCAGCGAACTAAACGCATTCTTGACCGAAACCGGAGATCCACGAGTGACCGGTGATCCCGCGTTGTGGGATTTCTATCCCTACTACGGCCTGCGTCGAAACAAAAACTGGAAAGTAGATTCAATGCCGCTTCGTTAAGCAAATGAACAAATCCTATATCGCGTTTCTTGTTGTAACGCTTTTTGCGACAGACATTTTTGCTGCTGAGAAGCGGACTACCCGCGAATACTCATCAGCGACAAGGAAATCATCGTGATGTCGACAGGACCATTTCTGTCGGTGTCGGGCACATCTGATTCCAGTGCGGGCAGCGTCATGCCTGGTGATGACTTGCGAGCGGAGAATGGAAAGGCGGCATTGAAGATCCGTGTCCAGTGTCCCAATTGGTTGGATGTCAATCGAGTCCAAGTTTTCATCAACGGCCGACCAAGTGAAAAGCACAACTACACCCGAAGAAACTCGCCTGATCTGTTTGGTAGCTTGAACGACGTTCAAAAATTCGATGCCACATTGGATCTTGCCCTCCCACAGGACGCACACCTCATCGTAGCGGCAATCGGCGAAGGGCTGGCAATGGAACGGGTGATGGGACGCAGGTTTGGCAATCGTCCACCCATCGCTGTCTGCAATCCCATCTACGTTGATGTTGACGGAGATGGTTTTCAGCCCAACGGCGATGAACTCGGATTACCGCTGCCCAGCGTCACGGAGAAACCATGAATCGAATTGCACTATTGCTGGGATTGGCGGTCACTGGTTTCCTGCTGGATCGGGTAGCACTTGCCCAACAGCCGTCACTTGAGACGGAGCAAGCATCGCAACCGAGAGAAGCTTTGCCTACAGGCTACCACGAGGTTGGGCCAGACAAGGCTGATGCAATCCAACGACTGTGCCAGGCAACTGCCGATACCGGCTTGTTTTCTGGTGCCGTGCTGGTCGCTGATGACGGTGAAATTCTTTACAAACAAGCTTTCGGGCTGGCAAACCGCGAATGGGGCGTCGCCAACACAACCGACACCAGGTTCCGTTTAGCTTCGGTCAGCAAACAGTTCTGCAGCATGTTGATCATGCAGTTGGTTCAGGAAGGCAGCATCAAGCTGGATGATAAAATCACCGATCACCTGTTCTATTACCGCAAGGACACCGGCGATCGGATCACCATTCATCACTTGTTGGCTCATCAATCGGGCATCAAAGACTTTACATCCAGTTTTGACTATCGAGGCACGATCTCGCGCACGTCTTTCGGCAAAGACGAGTTTATCAAGCTTCATTGCATGGGAGATCTGGTCCACGATCCCGGCACGATCTACAGCTACTGCAACGCCGGTTACTGCATCTTGGGCAGGATCGTCGAAAAGGTGACGGGTCAGACGTTCGAGCGAAATCTGCACCAACGGATCTTTGAGCCACTGGGCATGACCAGTAGCGGGGTCGACCGCAATCGGGTTGTGATTAAGAAACGTGCCAGCGGATACACCTACGGTCCGTTTGGCATCGAGAACGCGGACTTCATCGAAATGGATTCCACTCCCGGGCCCGCCGGTGGACTTTATTCGAGTGTCGAAGATATGTTTTTGTGGGATCGCGCCCTCTCCACGGACAAGCTTTTAAATCAAGCGAATCGGGAGTTGATGTTCACTCCCAACCGCGACGTTCCTGAGGTAGAAGCGGCCGGTGGTAGGCCTCACAGCGTCTACGGATACGGATGGAAGATTTACACGCGTACCCATCCCATCACTAAGCGACGCACAAAGGTCATCAATCATGGTGGAGCCATCAACGGATTTCGTGCCATGGAAAACCGACTGATTGATGACGACGCGTTTGTGATCGTGCTGTGCAATCAGGGCGATCCGTATGGCGGCAACGAAGTTTGGAATGCGGTGACCAGGTTGAGTACCGAATTGATTCACGTCGTTACCGGACAGCCTTTTCGGATGCCCGGCAAACCGCGGGTCACTCAAGACCAGCGAATGCATCAGATCGCGCAGTCGGAAGGCGTGGAGGCTGTGATCGACTGGTTCGAGGAGAAAGGCAAACAGGCTCCTTGGGGAGGGTCGTTTGCTTCCTTGGCTGAACGATTGATCAAAGACGGACGGGTTGATGATGGCTTGCGACTAATGGAATTTGATGTTGAACAGACTCCCGGAAAAGTATGGCTGATCCGAAACACCGCTCAGGCATGCTTGGACAATGGTCGCGCGGCGAAAGCGTTGACGTATGCGAGACTGGGTTTGAAGTTACGCCCCGATGACGAACGTTTTCAATCAATCAAGATCGAAGCTGAGCACGCCTTGGATGACCGGGCTGCTAATTCGCAGCAATCACAACGAGCTCACTGAGTGCATAGGAACAGGCTTGCAATCTGTTTCAATGCTTCAACTGATCGTAACGGTAGGCGGTGACTTTGCATGTTTGGCAGGAAGATGACGAAGACATGATGAAGTGAGAATGCAAAAGGATTTGGATTGCACTTGCTGGCTCGATCACCCTTTGCCTATTGGCGGGCGGACTCGGAGCCATCGCAACCACGCCTGAGATTGACGGCTGGTACACAACGATTGAGAAACCTTCGTGGAATCCACCGAGTTACGTGTTCGGGCCGGTCTGGACGACGCTCTACATCCTGATGGGTGTCGCCGCGTGGCTGGTGTGGAAAAAAGACCGATTGAAATCAGCACAGATTTCACTCATGCTGTTTGGTGTGCAGTTGAATTGACCGGCTGTACGGCAAAATCCTGTCTGCGACGGGAGTCGTGCATGACGCCTGCTGAGGCGTGCGCGAATGCGAACCTTTACAATCAGGCGAGCCTGTCGGCCTCACCGTTCTATAGTGCCCTGCAATTGCTTCCGTGAGAACCCGAGAAATAGCTTGGGGGGACTGCAGCCATCGAGAGACATCACGAAGAGTGTTGCTTCCAATCCTGTACCTTGCTAAATGCTGTTCAGCAAACGCTGTAGCTTCGCTAACTCCTCAGCCTTCAGCTGTGGAGTTTTCGTTTGTCCCCCAATCTCCCCTATGCGCCGAGACTGCGATTTGTCGGAGCGATGATGTCGCAAAAAATTAGTGTTTGAGGGGTGCGGTTTTGAGCTTCGGAATAATGATCGGTACCGAAAGACCGAGGGCTGAGCGCTCGAATCGAATTTCGTTGTGGTTCGCTTCCCTACACTGCGCTGCAATACACAGCCACGCGCGCGTAATTAGGAAGAGTGACCCATATCGAACTCAATCCCGCGCGATCGCCTGATGCCAACCTCGACAATTTTTTCGAGATTTTGTGGCGGGGTTTTCGGCACGATTCGCCTCTCCTTATTGGCGGACGTTGAGAATCGTGAGACGGGGCAAAATCACGCGGTATCCGCGCCCGCCTCTTGACCCTTACCTCGTTCTCAAGATTTGCCGTCAGCGCCTATCTGATAGAATCATTCTTCAATGGTGTTTCAGGGATTCTGGGAGAGTTGATCTATAGATCAGGGGTAAATGAATCCTTCTTTGCAGACGGTCAATTGCGGGTCGCCGCCCGCACAAAAGATTGCTCTCTTCCGTGCGCTTTTTCGGGGGCGAGAAGATGTTTATCCGCGCCGCTTTGAGAGCCGCGCGACGGGGAAGACCGGTTACGCGCCAGTCTGTGCGAACGAGTGGGTGACGGAGATTTGTGAAAAGCCTCGCGTCAAATGCGCCGTCTGTCAGCATCGACGATTTCTGCCCGTAACGGACGATGTCGTTCGTCAGCATCTTGTTGGTATCGACGAACATGGCGGCAGTTTTGTGGCGGGTGTGTATCCCATGCTCCTGGACGAAACCTGTTTCTTCCTGGCGATTGATCTCGACAAATGTAACTGGCAGGATGATGCGGTCGCGGTGGCGGAAACCTGTCGGCGGCTTGCTATTCCGGCTGTGCTGGAACGATCACGCTCCGGACATGGTGGGCACGTTTGGATTTTCTTCGATACGGCGTTGCCGGCCTCCACTGCGCGGCGACTCGGCTCGCATGTTCTCACGGAAACGATGGAACGGCGGCCTGATGTCGGACTTGATTCATATGACCGATTATTCCCGAATCAAGACACGCTTCCACGAGGCGGATTCGGGAATCTGATTGCGCTGCCCCTACAGAAGCAGCCGCGCGAGGCAGGCAACAGTGTTTTCATCAACGATGCCTGCGAGCCGCACGCCGATCAATGGGCGTTGCTCGCTTCAATCCAGCGAATGCCTCGTGAGTTGGTCGAAGAAATCGTTGGTCGTGCGAAAGCGAAAGGACGCATCATTGGAATTCAAGCTGCCAGCAGCGAGGAGGATGCCCAACCGTGGACGATGCCACCGTCACGACGTCGGCATGAACCCAAGATTTGCGGCGAACTGCCGCCGCGATTGGAGCTGACGCTGAGTGATCAGGTTTGCATACCAAAAGAGAACCTGCCTCCGGCCCTGCGTAACCGACTGATGGGACTGGCTGCCTTTCAGAACCCAGAATTCTACAGATCCCAGTCGATGCGGGTGTCTACTTGGGGAAAGCCGCGAATCATCAGTTGTGTCGAAGACCAACCGCGGCATCTTGCACTCCCCCGCGGCTGTTTCGAAGAAGTCAAAGCGTTACTCCGCGACCTGAAGATCAAGGTCAACGTGCGTGACGAGCGTGTTTGCGGGGAACCGATCGACGTCTGTTTTCAGGGTCAGTTGCGGCCTGAACAGGAAACGGCCGCTCGAAAACTGCTTGCACACGATACCGGCGTGTTGTCGGCAACAACGGCGTTCGGCAAGACGGTGGTCGCCGCGTGGATGATCTCACAGCGGGGCGTCAACACTCTCATTCTGGTCCATCGTCGACAACTGCTCGATCAGTGGGTCGAGCGGTTGTCAGAATTCCTCGGAATACCCTGCAAAGACATCGGTCGGATTGGTGGCGGCCGAAGGAAGCTGACGGGACGAGTCGACGTGGCCATCATTCAGAGTCTCGTGCGGAAGGGTGTCGTGAAGGACTGCGTTGCCGATTATGGCCATCTGATCGTCGACGAGTGCCATCACTTATCGGCTCATAGTTTTGAACTTGTTGCGCGGAAGACCAAAGCGAGATACGTTTTGGGGTTGTCTGCAACCGTCGCTCGCAAAGACGGGCATCACCCAATTATTCTCATGCAGTGTGGGCCTGTACGACATCGTGTGAATGCGAAGGCTGAAGCAATCAGCCGTCCGTTTCAGCACAGTGTGATCGTGCGACCCACAGGATTCCGTTCGGTGTTACCCGCCGATTCCGATCCGCGGATCCAGTTTCATGATCTTTATTGTGAATTGATTGCCAATGGTGATCGAAACGCGAAGATCCGTGAAGATATTCTTCAGTGTGTTCGCGAAGGCCGATCACCGCTCGTGTTGACCGAACGCCGAGAGCATCTCGAGTCACTTGCCGCGAGTCTGGAAGGTGATGTTCGACATGTTGTTGTCTTGCAGGGTGGAGCGAGCATTGCAAAGTCGCGCGCGATCGCGAATCGTCTTACTGAAATTCCTCAAGACGAAGAACGGGTACTGCTGGCGACCGGCAAGTACATCGGCGAGGGATTTCGATGATGCTCGACTCGACACACTTTTTCTAACGCTACCAGTTTCGTGGCATGGCACCATTTCCCAGTATGCCGGGCGTCTGCACCGACTGTGCGAAGGCAAGACGGAAGTCCGCATTTACGACTATGCGGACCTGAATGTTCCCATGCTTTCGCGCATGTTCGACCGGCGGTGTCGTGGGTACGAAGCGATTGGTTACACAATCCTGCTGCCTGGCAGCGCCGTTGCTGGCTGGCCGGCGGAAGTTCCACTGCCCGTCGATCCGCAATGGAAAAGCGACTACGCAGCAACAGTGCGGCGGCTCGTTCGAGACGGAGTCGACGCGCCGTTGGCCAAGTTTGTTTGTGCATGCTGCACAGAAATTTGACAACTAGCGCCGAAGGAATCGCACGGGCGCGCAGTTCAACCGAGGCTTTCTTCTACCGCAGACTGGAGTCGCTTCCCGAAATGGCTGGCCGATTCAGGTTGAACGTGGAATTGCCGATCCCGTTTGACGGCTGGGGTAATATGGAAGTTGACCTGCTCGATTCAAAGAGCCCGCCTGGTCATCGAACTCGATGGGGGTCAACACCTTGCCAGCACGGAGGCGTATCGCCGCGATCGCCGCAAAGATGCTTTGCTGCAGGAACACGGGTACTTTGTGTTGAGGTTTCTGGCAGAGGACGTTGGCAAGCACTTGGACGATGTGCTGGATGCGATTCTCCGAATGCTGGCCTCACGGGACAGAGAATCGTGAGATTGATATTGCCCGCAGGGCCTCATCACTGCGTCACGCGCCGCGATATTCTGATCTACCGTTTCTGGTATCTCATTGATGATCGCAAGTCCGAAGGATACGCTTCGGACCTTATTCACTGGGCAAACGGTCACGCCAGTAGCCGGGCTTTCGGCGCGTGTGAGCAATCGCGATCACGATGATGCGATCATCACGAATGATGTAGGCCATCACGAATGGGAATCCACGAAAATGAAATCCTCTCGTGTCGTGCAGATACGGTCCCCACGTTTCCGGTGACCGCTGCACGAGTTGCTCGGCGCGATCAAGTTCTATCTTAAATCGGCCGCCAACCTCCGGATCAACTTCGCTGTACCAAGCGAAAGCTTCGGCAACTTCATCGGATGCCTCGGGATGAAACTCAAGTTCGGCCACTGGGCTTTCCGCCAATCCGCTTCCATACTTCCGACGAGGGAACTGTTTTCACGCGACCGCTGTCGATGTCGTCGATGCGCCGAGCGATCTCAGCGTTCCAGGCTGCGTCCACTTCCTCTTGCGTCGCATCCGAACCAGCTGACGGTTCAATACTGCTGAGCATTGCATTGGCAAGCGCCACCCGATCGGAAATTGGCAGTTGCATCGCCGTCGCGATCAATTCGTCGGCGTTGGGCGTATCAGGCATGGATTAGTATCCAAATCGAGGTCAAACACAACAAACTCGATTGTAACCAGGGATCAGACGCCGGGTGATGAAGTGTTGGTTCCGCAAGGGCTTGAAAGATCCGCTCGTTCACCCCACTTATTGACCCACTAAGGCGCGAATTCTGCATTTGGTTGAAGCGTGGTGAAAATTAGGTGCAAAAGAAAACCCCGTGAATCACGGGGTTTTGAAGAGCATCCGGAACGCGTTTGGAAATGCTTGGTCCACTTCGGAACCGAGGGTTGGGGGTTCGAATCCCTCCGGGTGTACCTTGCTCTTTTCCAGATCCCTTCGGATCAATTCAGATCCCGTTTCTTTCGGGCTTTCTGAGAAGCCCGATTTCTTTGCGGTGCGATCTGACCCCTTCTGACGCGATCCGTCGTCCCCTGTGCGTCCACTGGACTTTTCAGGCCAAGCTGTTGCGGCTCGCTGGCGATCTTCGCGGGTCACTCTAGAGTAATGCTTTCGAGCAGTCGCCTCGGAGTTTCCGGTGTATTCGCGAATCTCCACTGTACGCAGATTGGGGTCACGTTCCATTTCGTTGATCCTGAAACTTCTCAGGGTGTGAAACGGCTGCGGCCACGGTGTGATCCCGTTCCGCTTCAATATCTTCTTGAACGTGGTCTCCATATTGGTGGACCAGCGACCTGCGCGAATGACCCTGCCACTGGAATCGGTGCTGTCAAATTCTGGTTTTGTCGCGAGGCCACCAATCTCATTGATCAAGTGTGGCGAACCATCGCTGTGATCCCGCAAATCCAACAAAACGTCGACCAATTGTGGCCACAACGGCATCATGCGTACTCGCATACTCTCCGATGCCGCCCGCTGATTAGCGGCTCGCTTGCCACGGAGGCGGATTTCCTTTAGCTCAAATTCAATATCTTCCCATCGCAAGATCAACGCCTCTGCAATCCGGCAACCAGTCCAACGGAGTATCGCTAGCAAGGCGTTCCACTCTCGATTCTCTTGTTCGCTGCGTAATGACTTTCTACAGGCCAGCAGTTTCGCCACGACTTCATCTGTGACCAGTTCTTCCTGCTTCTCCTTCTTCTCGGAACACAATTCAATTCGATACTGCTTTCTCTCCGCCAAATTTTGGAATGGATTATCGGTGATCCATTTCGTCTGCACCGCGAACGAAAACGCTTCCGCACCGCGTTTCAGGTAGTTGCCTATCGTGCTGCGTTCGCTCGTTTCATTCTTAGCGGCGATAAACTCTTTTACGCATCCTTGAGTTATCGTGTCGATTCTTCTATCTGAACCGAAGTATTTTTCAATCTGCCGTTGCGTACTCCGATAATTGCGAGCAGAGCCGTGATCGATGGCCTTGAGGCTCATCTCGAAGCAGGCATCAAAAAGTTGCTCAAGAGTCTTGGGCTGCTCCAGTTTCCGCACGAGTCCGACGCGAAGCAATTGACTCTGCAAATCAGGATCGAGCCGCTTGATTTTCTGAGCCAATTCCGGTGCGATGTTGCCATCGACCGATTTTAGCGACTCCAATTCTTCAATGACGCCAAATGCGACATTTGCGGCTTTGGCGGTGATATAGCCGAGATTGATCTTCTTCGTTTCTCCGTAAACCTTGACCGAGCATCGACGATACCCGATTTTTGAAGAAGAAGTTTCGGCGGCAAAACTCAAGCGAAGTTTGGATTGGGTCTACGACAACTATTTCGCATTTGAAAATGACCTGATTGTGGACGCCTACACGGTGAGAAGAACAGACAGCAAAGGGAAATACGGCCTCGATGAAGGCTTCGTCTTTTTGCAACTCTTGTATACGCACCCGTCAAAGCGAAAAACGGGGATTCTCAAACGATTCCTAGAACATGCGATGAAGTTAGCGGAAGAAAATGACGCTAGATTGGCGTGTGTGAGTCGGCCGTTTCAGCACATCAACGAAACGACAGGTGAGGAAATCCCGTCGATCAAGCAGATTGCTAAGGATTTCGCAAACGACCCGGATACTTTGGTTTATGTGCCTGTGAAAACAGAAGAAGGAAAACATGCACAAGAGAAAATGGCGAACCTTCTAAAGGTCTCCTGGGGGTTTCACCAATCGGGGAGTGTTTCGGGGTTCTCGGAACGACCCAGCAAGACTGCAGTTAGTATCATTTAGTATCAATGAGTCATTCCAGTTTTCTTTTTCAAATCGCTTTTCTGATTTTTGGGTCATTTGTGAGATGTTGGGCTCAGACGACGAGAACCTCTTGTTCGATCAAGCTTTGACTGGAGATGAGTCGGGCGTCGCGGAGTTGTTTGAGCACTATCGTCCCCGACTGAAACGTTTGGTGCTGCTGCGCATGTACCCTCAGGTGCAGGCGAGACTCGATGCCTCCGACGTCTTGCAAGAAACGTTTCTTGAAATGGCCCGCAGGTTGCCGGCATACGCTGAGGACTGCCGAATGCCTTTTTTTCTTTGGCTAAGATGGTTGACGATCGAGCGACTGGATCAATTGCATCGGAAGCATCTCGGTGCCGAAATGCGAACTGTCTTTCGTGAGTTCTCCCAGCCGTCTCCCGCGGTACCCGACGCTAGTATTTTCAACATCGCATCACAGTTAGCAGGCGACTTTACATCGGTCGACCGCAATCTATTGAAGGAAGAGGTGCAGCGCAAGCTAATCGGTGCGCTCGAGCAAATGGAATCCAAAGACCGCGAGATTGTCGGCATGCGTCATTTTGAGGAACTCAGCACAGACGAAATTGCTGAATTGTTGCAGTTGACGCGTTCGGGCGTGCTGAAACGATACACGCGCGCGATCCGACGACTACGAGATATCGTTTTCGCCGATCAAGACTTCCAGTCGGAGTAGCCCAGCGATGGAGATCCAAGAAGGCCAAAATGATAGCTCCGTGGGCGATTCTCTGATTGATGAACTGGCTGACGAATACGTCACTCGCAAGCAGGCCGGTGAATCCCCAGCGATCTCCGAGTATTGTCACCGGTACCCACAGTTCGCGACGCAAATTCGCGAACTATTTCCGATGCTCTCGATGCTGGAGCATGCGAAACATGATTCAGACGCACAGCAGATCACACCGGTGCCGCCACCGGAAAGAATCGGGGAGTACATGCTGCTTCGTGAGATTGGACGGGGCGGAATGGGAGTCATTTACTCGGCACGGCATGCGGAAGTAGGACGAAAAGTCGCGTTAAAAATTCTGCCGCAACGCGTGTCGAACGACCAACGTGCGCTCGCCAGATTTCGACGTGAAGCTCGGGCGATCGCGGGAATTCACCACACCAATGTCGTGCCGCTATTTGAATTTGGCGAGCATCAGGGTCACCACTTCCTGGTCATGCAATTGATCGACGGTGAAAGCGTCGACAGGATCATCGCTGATTTAAGAAACGGAACGACGGATGATTCTCTGCAGTCCGTGGTTGCGCGGATCACAGGAGATCACGAGGTCCGTTTTTCGAAGGAGGAGGGAGACACATCGGCTTCCGGAAGAGTCGCCATCTCGAATGCAACCACTTCCAACAAGGACATTCCACAACGATATCGAGACGTGGCGGAGTTGGGATGCCAAATCGCCGCCGCCTTGGAGTACGCCCATCGCCGAGGCATCATTCACCGCGACGTCAAACCATCCAACATATTGCTTGATCGCCAAGGCGTTGCCTGGCTCACCGATTTCGGCTTGGCCAAGACCGACGATGAGGAACTGACTCAAACGGGAGATTTCCTGGGGACGCTTCGGTACATGGCACCGGAGCGATTTCATGGGATATGTGATGGGCGTTCTGATGTGTTCGCGCTGGGGCTGACGCTCTATGAACTGATCGTCCTTCGTCCGGCTTTCGAGCCTTCGGATCGCATCGAGTTGATCCACGCAATCGAAACGCAGTCGCCAAAATCGATTCGAGAACTGAATTCCGATGTCCCCCGTGATCTCGAGACGATTATCTCCAAAGCCATCCAGCCTGAGCCGAACATGCGGTATGCAACTGCCGGGGACATGGCCGAGGATTTGCAACGGTTTCTGGCGGACGAGCCGATACGAGCTAGACAGTTTTCCCTCGCTGAGAGGTTCTTCCGCTGGAGACGCCGAAACGCGGCACTGGCGAACTCGCTGACTTCGCTGGTTTTGGTCGTTCTGTTGATGGTGATTGGAGCATTTGCTGCGTCGATTCGTGAGAACCGACTTCGATTGCAAGCGGAAGAATCTGCGGAAGCAGCAACGCAAAGTCAAAGGATGCTGCAGCGAACACTCTACTTCGCTGAGATGAACTTGGCCGGACAGGCGTCCAGCGCACCGGGCGGGGCTGACCGAATTCGCAAGCTGATCGATCACTGGCTGCCCAGTGACCAGGTCCCTGAGATGCGTGGCTGGGAGTGGTATTACCTGGAATCCTTATGCGATCGCGAGCAATGGACACTGCCGCGCGAGCATGGTTCATTGAAGTTTTGGGAAGTTGCCTGGAGCCCACAGGGCAACGAAGTGGCGATGGGCTGTGACGATGGCAGAATCAACCTCTGGGAGCCAGGCATCAACACCTCAAGGAGGACTCTGGGCAGACACCCGGCACCTGTGTCGACGATCCAATGGAGCCCAAACGGAAAAATGCTGGCTTCCGGAGACCTCAAAGGCCTTATGAAAGTCTGGAACTTAGAGAGCGGCGAAGCGATTTGTTCGATCAACGCTAACCAAAGTGAAATCCAAGCGTTAAGGTGGTCGCCCGATTCGCTGCGGCTGGCTTGGGGGCAGGGGCAGGCGATCATGATCTGCGAAATTTCGAAGGAAGCCGAAATCATTCAGATTGGCCTCGAAGAGAAGCATCATCCGATCAACGTCATCCAGTGGAGCCCGGACGGGACTCATTTATTCGCCGGTAACTGGTGGCACAACGGCGGAGGGATTTGGGATCTTGATCAACAAGTTCGAATCAGACATGTCCCCGCCCGTTTCGTCAAATGGAGTGCGAACGGACATGATGTTCACAAATGGTTGACATCGGACCGGACGGGGAGAATCCGAGTTTTCGATTCGGTCACCGGGCAACTGCTTCACACGCTATTGGGCCACACCGCTTCCATCCGCAGCTTCGACTGGAGTCCCGACGGATCGTCTCTCGTCTCAGGAGGTGAAGATCGCTCTTTGCGGATTTGGGACTGCGAATCGGGCGAGTTGAAAGACGTGCTCCCGGGGCATCGGGACCAGGTTAATCATGCGGTTTGGGGACCGACTGGAAAACGGATTGCTTCAGTTTCGCGTGATGGGTCGGCGAAGATCTGGGAGTTTCCCGGTGGGTCGATCCGAACACTCGAGGGACCGACGACGCGAGTTCAGCACCTGACTTGGCAACCGCGGGGTGGCCTGCTCGCCGGTTCCAGCCGAGACGGCAGCGTTTACGTATGGGATTCGAGCAATCGAAGTCTCTTCTCCATCATGACAGCTTATCCGGACCAGGCGGACTGCGTGCAGTGGGATAGGGACGGTCAACGCCTGGCGACTTCTGATCGCAAAGGCACATTGCGAGTCTGGGATGCGGCGACGCTTACCTGCTTGCGAGAACTGCCCGGACATCCCCGGACGGCCCTTAACGTTGACTGGCATCCCGATGGCCGATGGATTGCTTCGTCGGGCGCCGATGGTTCCGTGCGTCTCTGGGATCTTACCGAAGCGGCGCCCCAAGGGGACACACGTCCGCTCGCAGAAAGGGTTCCGGCTTTACGTTGGAATCCCCAAGGGTCGTTGTTGGCGAGCGGAGACCGAGTCGGCAACATCCAGCTTTGGGATCTGAAACAACAGGAGCCCGTCGCACAGTGGAAAGCTCATGACGAAGCGATTTACGATTTGACCTGGAGTCCCGACGGAAGAAGACTTGCATCCAGCGGCCTCGATGATATCGCCAAGATTTGGGACGTTGATCAGCGCGAGCTCATTCAGGAGCTTCAAAGTCACTTCGGTCCCATTTGGGGCATTGACTGGAATCCCCAAGGCGACCGACTTGCAACCAGCAGTCGCGACGGCACCGTCCGAGTGTGGGATCCTGTCTCAGGCCGCGAAATTCTCTCGCTGCAAGGCATCCGTTTGACAGGCGAGTTCTGGTGCGTGCGATGGAGCCGGGATGGCTGCCAATTGGCTGCCGGTAGTGCCAATGGAACGGTGACGATCTGGGATGCAACCGCCAGCTATCAAAAGGCGGAATCCACATCCCTGGCCCTGCAGGGAAAGGTCCCGATGCCGAACCGCGAGGCAGAATAAGGCTTCGTGTGGACGGCTCAGATGCAGGAAATCCCGGATAGTGTGGTTTTTCCTCGCCCCAGGAAGTTTTTTCAAGAAACGGCCAATCTCGTGTCCGCGCAGCTTTCTTCGCTGCAGTTTTAGAAGAACCGACGGTGCCTCCGGAGACTCTTCCTGGTGGACCGGTTTTCGGGCCGATGGCAAGCTCCGCGGTTTGCCGACGGGATTCCCCTACTTCGCCTCTTCTTCATGCAAGACCAGCCTCGCATCGGTGATTTTAGCGGGCCGGCATCCAAAGCCTGCTCCCTTGCGCTGACGGTAGCTGTCGGGCCTCGCCATGGCCAGAGCGTGACGGCGGATTGCTCAGGGCGACTGCTTGTTGGACGCGGCCAAGGCTGTCAGCTGCAAATCATTGATCGCCGGATGTCGCGTGAGCACTTTGTTGCTGAGTGGTCGGAAGGGAACTGGAAGCTTCGAGACCTTAGCAGCAGGAATGGCACGTTTCTCAATGACCAGCGTGTTGAACGCATCTCCGAGGTCCGTGACGGTGACCTGCTGACGGCGGGCGACACGGTGTTTGAGGTGAGGATCGGCGAAGCCAATGTGAGACGTGTGGATTCCAAACACGTGTCTGCCGTGAAGGAAAAATCATCCAAGGGTGATGAAGCGAAAACCGCGCATGTGCGCGATGGATTGGCTTGAAAACAAGACCAACCGAACGAACTGACAAGAAATCTTACTGACGAAGAAGACCTCATGTTTCTCAACCGATCCAACAAGCGAAATCGCAAGCTTCGAGATCGTCGCCGTCAAAGACGTTTCCAATTGAGTCGTCAGCTGTCTGCTGAGCGTCTGGAGTCGCGGCAGTTGCTCGCCGGCGATGTGACGCCGACCGTGACCATCGACGGCAGTGATATTTCGGTCCTGTTCGATGTTTCGAGCAGCTACGGCGGCGATGTCTACCTGCGGACGAACAGTTCGAACGGGGCGGTCGAGTGGGGGACCGATGGCACGACTTACGAAGTGTTCAGCGAGACATTCACCGACAAGTCGTCCGCCAGTTTTGCCCTCTCCTACAACGCGACGCAGGATATTTTTGGGAATCTCGGGTTGGAACCGGGCAACTCGTTGATCATCGGTAACTTTTCCTTGCCTGGAGTCGATGCGACCTTTGAATCGCTGGAGATGTCCGTTCAAGCAGGCTCCACGATTTCGACGGCCCAGGCGGTTGGCGCATCGGGTGATCTGACGTTTAAAGCGCCTTTGTTTTCCACTGCGGTCGGCGCGAGCCTGATTACGGATCACGCTTTGGCAACCGATACCCCGGGAAACCTGACCATCGACGCGAGAGCGACCCTGGGAACTCTCGGGAGCGTGTTCGCAGGCACGCTGCCCTTCGTCCCAAGTTTTTCTAACGCCGTCGCCACGGTCTCACTGACCAATACAACGATCCAGGCGGGTGATCTTATCATCGACGCGACGTCTGACAGTGCAGACAAGTTTGACGATCAGGACGAGGAGAATGACGACAACGCTGGTCTGCAAACTGTTGAGGGTTTATCGGATCTGGTTGGTTCCGTGTCACTCTTTCTCGGCTTTGCCATCTCAACAGCGGATGCAGGAGTCACGATCGATGGCGGTTCGATCGAAAGCTCGAATCTTTTGGTTTCTGCAACGGCCTTGACCGATGCCCAGACAAACGTGGGGAGCAAAGAGATCGGTGCTGCGGGGCTGGTGATTTCTAAGCCAAAGGCGGTCATCAACATTCAGAACGGTGCGATCATCGATTCGCAAGGCGACGTAACACTGGCTTCAAATGCAGAATCATTTGCCTCGGTCAACACACTGCTCAGATCAAAGCAAAAGGGAGGAACGATTGCGCTCGGTTTTACCGACCTGACTTCTCAAGCCATCGTTTCGTCTGACTCGACGATTACCGCGGGCGGATCATTCGCCGCGACGTCGGACGGAACCAAGCAGATGAACGTGACGGGTTCGGCAATTGGGCTAAAGGGGGCGAAAACGACTTTCTCTTTCAACTATGGCCAATCGCTTGCAGACGTCACCGCCGCGATCGACGGACAGGTGGCGGCTGTGGGGGACGTGCGTGTCGAAAGCCAATTGGCAACTCCGTCGAATTTCGTTTCTTCCTTTTCACAAGCAGGGCTCGGCGCGGCGGGCGCCGCTCTCGCCAAGGTAGCAGTAAACAACCGTGCTCCCGCATTTGTCAGCAACACTGTCAAGAATTTCATCGGTGGATTGAACGTAACGGAGAGAAACAAATCTGCCGCGGGTGGTGTCAGCATCGCATACCAGGTCAATGACGTCGAAGCAAGGATTGGGCAGGGAGCTACGGTCGAGTCGACGGGCGGAAATATTCGTGTCTCAGCCGATACGACTGAGTTACCGAAATTGAGCAGTCAGTCGTTTGTATTGAATAGGGAAGCCGCTGGCTTAAAAAGTGACGTGCGAGAGAACAGCGTTTCCCTGGCATTTACCGTGGGTTACGTGGAAAATAATGCCAGGGCTTACATCGACGACGGAGCCGAAGTCATCGCTGCCGGTAACTTAGAAGTCCGCTCGTCAACGCACCTTCCCTGGGAGCAGAAATGGACGGCCGCCTTTGGGCAAGACACAGCAGCGTTCGGCCAGGTCTTGGGGGTCGCCGGCAAGCTGAACTTCAATTTCGGCATCAAGGACGGCTTCTTCACCAGTTGGGCGGAAGCGACCGCGGCCGGCCAAAAGTTTGCTTTCGGAATGCAGGGCAACTTTCTGGTTGTTGACAACAGCAGCGAGGCCTGGATTGGCGCGGGAGCCCAGGTGACGGTGGGCGGGAAGCGCCGCCGTTTTGTCCACGACCGAAAACGACTCGGTAAATTTCGCCGGCCAGTTTCTGTACTTTACCGGTCCACCTGACTCCATTTTGACGGGGTCGGAAACGACCCAACAGGACGCCAAAGGAATCGGTGGCTCGGTGCTGACGGTTTCCTACGATAACGACACCACTGCGGACATTCGCTCCGGCGCGATTGTGGATGCCGGTAGCCTCTTGGTCATGGCACGCAGCGACTCGCGGAATATTTCGATCGCGACCCAGGGCGGAAAGTCGGATGGCTTGTCGGTCAGCGGTGCAGCGTCGGCGCTGTTGATCGACGACAACACGGTGGCACGGATCGATGACGGCGCCTTTGTCACCACGCGCAATGGTCTGGTCTCGATTCCCCGCGACTTTGACGAATTTGACACCGGCCAGAATAGCCTGTTCACGACCATCGCGACATTTACGCCGCAAGAGACCACTGACATCGACACCACGACGCAACGGGTCGATGTGGATACCGATACCATCGATCTCCCGTACGCTCACGGCCTGGAAACCGGCGATGCGGTGCGCTACTTCAATGGTGGCGGCGAGAACATCGGAGGTCTGACCAGCAACCAATTTTACTACGTCATCAAAGTGGACGACACGGCGTTGCAGTTAGCGGCCACCCCGACCGGCTCGGCCATTGACCTGGACCTGGACGCAACCAGTGGAACCACGCACGCTCTGCTGCCTGGATTCACCCCGGCAGATGTCGAGACCGGCGACCCGACCATCATTGATCTGGGCCATCCGCATAACCTGGTGGATGGCTACCAGGTGGTTTACCAAAGTGGCGATGGCAATGCGATCGGTCCTTTGGGCGACGCAGCGGTTTACTTCGTCCAGCGAGTGGATGACACCAGGCTACGGCTGTCGCTGACGGAAAACGGTGACGCGATCGTTCTGGACCCCAGTGTTGCGACGGGGACGGCCCACTTCCTGATTCCCATCACGGCGACCACGGTTGATGAAGTGGCCCCGGGTGCGGAACCTCGAACGCTACGCGTCATCAATCCGCTCGAATCGCTCGATACCAATGGTGACAGGAAGGTCACCGCTGAAGACGAGCATGTGCGCGCGATCACCGCGGACGCCTATTTGACCGACCTCAGCCTGCTGGTGCTGGCCGATGATAACGCGGATCTGTACAGCGGTACGGGCGGGATCGCCAAGGGGCATTCCGTTGGCGCGGGAGTCTCCATTTCGGTCGACCGGATCACACGGTCCACCAGGGCACTGATTGGAAACCTGGAGTTCGACTTCACCCAGGACGGACAATCGTCGGTCGGCGTCGGCGTCGATAGCCAGGACGAAATCTATCTGGGATACAACCACGGCTTTTTCAATGGTGATCGAGTCACCTACGCCGGCGGGGGTGATCTCGAAATCGGTGGGTTGCGGGACGGCGAGTCGTACTTTGTTGCCCTGGGCAGCGATTCCGACAGTTCAGGCGATCCGGTGTTCACGCTCGGACGCACGGCGGCGGAAGCCACCGCGACCTTCAGCGACACTGCCATCGACGGAGTCAGAAATGTCATCGACCTGGGCTACGTCCACGGATTTCAGCTCGGGGATGCCGTGCGTTACCAGGCCGGCAGTTCAGAGTCGATTGGTGGTTTGGTTGACGGTGAAACGTATTTCGTCATTCCGATCAGCCCGACTGCGGTCGCCTTGACCGAAAACGCGGCTCATCCCACGAACTCTTTCCACTCAGTCTTTGATCCAGCCGACACCGTGCAAGGCGATACGCTCGTGTTTGCCTACGAACATGGGTATATCGAGGGACAACCGCTTCGCTACGGCGACGGCGGCGGTTCGACGATCCCCGGTTTGCTTGATGGTGAGACGTACTACGTCCATGTGGTCGATGCGAACGTCATTGAGTTGCGCACGACAAGCGGTAGTGAAACGTCGATCACGCTTGGAGCGCCGACCGACGTCGGCCACTTCCACACGTTCGAAAGTGGATTGCTTTACTCCGCGTCAACGGTCACCGGCACCAGCATGACTGGTTCGTCCAATACGATCAATCTTGGCTACTGGCACGGCCTGGAAACTGGTCAACCGGTGCATTATACCGCCGTCAGTACGCCCATCACCGGACTGACCAACGGTACGGTTTATTACGCGATCGTCGATGGCGAGCAAACGATTGCGCTGGCGACGACTCCCGAAAACGCGGTCGACGGTCGTTGGCAGTTCTTTGATGCAGAAAACTCGATCGAATCCAATGTCATCGAACTGGAATATGATCACGGATACGAGGTGGGAGATCCGATCGTCTACAGTCGCGAGGGCTTCTATTCATCGGGCGCGTCCGATGCAACGAGTCCGATCGCTTACACGGACTCGAATAACAATACGGGTACGCTGACGGAGGGCGCGACCTATTACGCCATTCCGATCTACAGCAGCACGCAACAGGTCTATGATTCCGACACCGATACGCTGTCGCCACTCAGCCTCGGTATCAAATTGGCATTGACTCCGGCCGACGCGGCCAACGGAATTGCGCTCACGCTCGACAACACAAGCTCGACCGGTTTTCACGGTTTCTATCTGCAGAACAGTCGAATCGCACTCGATGCGTCGGCGGCTGACGGATCGCCGCAATATCTGACGCCCGATTTCCGCCTGGACGTATCGCCACCCAGTAATGCGGGTGCAACCCATACGTTGCGTCTGTCGTTGGAACCCGAGGGGACGTTGCAGGAAACACACGGTCTTGGTCGCGTGTTGACCCCCACGGCAAGCTCGGAGGGAACCTTTAACCCAGCATCCGCCGTCGTCGGAAATATCGTTACGCAAACGCATTCGTTTGCGACCGGCGACTCGTTGGTCTACGACGACGGCAAGACCGCGTCGACCGAGGCGACAGCGATCGGCGGGTTATACCGAGGACAAGTGGTCTATGCGATCGTCACCGGGCCCAACACCTTCCAGGTCGCCGCGACTGAAGCGGATGCGTTGGCCGGAACAGCGATTGCGTTGGATGCCAGTCAGGCGGTCGGTGCGTCCCACGAATTCCGAGCAACCTCGATCGATGCCAACAGCGCAATCGACCTCGGTTACACACACGGATTTACCACCGGCGACGCCGTGGTCTACAGCAACGGTGGTGGAACCAGTATCGGCGGAATCGGACACGGAAACGTGTATTATGCGATCGTCGTCAGCCCCACCAAAATCCAATTGGCGGAAACCGCCCCGGACGCAGTTGCGAATCTGCCAATCCGGTTGTCGCCCTATTACGCATCCGGAACCAATCACGGATTCGGTCGCGCATTCCGCGCCTTGCCCATCGTGGACAACCATGCCAACACGGTGAGCTTTCCACAGTCCCATCCGTTTCGAGATGGTCAGTTGCTGACCTACCAGTCGGATTCGGGAACTGCCATCGGTGGACTTTCCAATGGCGAATCCTACTACGTAAACGTGGTCGATTCGCGGAGCGTCCAGTTGTCCTTGACGCCCGGAGGTCCAGCGATCCCACTGGACGGTACCCTTGCGACAGGAACGGAACATCGGTTGGGGACGCTATCCGGCACCGGCTCGGTCATCTCGAGTGGTGATGGGGCGTTGATCGCCCATAACGGCGGAGAGATCGTTTCCGTAACTTTGGCCGCGAGCATCATTACAAAGAACAAGTCTTATGCGCCTCCTTCCGCACCTATTCCGCGCAAAGATAGTGGAGACGCGCAGGCGGTACTGCGACGAAGTAGTAGCGTCAGCCAAGGCCCAGACGCGTACTCGGGCATTGTAGTTCGTGACATAGACGACAATTTGATTGTCGAGGACGCTCCGCCTCCAGTCGATGACCAATCCGACGAAAAGAAGAAGCCGAGACGCAGTTGGTCATTTGCCGGTGATGTCGCGGTCAACATCATCAAAGACACAACACTCGCGGCGATCAGCGACGTGGACGTCACGTTTCGCAATCTCGACGTCACGGCCACCAACCGTAGTAACTCTGTCGCCTTGTCGGGTGCGGTGGCCTACAGCGCAGGTTCCGAGGAATCCAAGGGCATTGCCGGTTCGATCGCGGTCAATGTGATTGACAACGATACCTACGCCGTCATCGAACGCTCAACGGTCATCATCACTGCAGGCGATCTGAAGGTCGATGCCGTCAATGATTCGAACATCGTGACCGTCGGCATCGGCGGCGCGGGCGTTTCCGGCGTCTTTGGACTGGCTGGCTCCGTAGCGGTCAACACCATCGGCAGCGAAGCGCAGGCCAAAATCATCGATAACTCGGTCGTGACCACGATCGCAGACCCCATCGTGGCGAACTCCGGGAAAGTCCTCGTCACGGGCAAAGATGACAATGACATTGTCAGCATCGCGGGAGCCGGAGCGATCGTTTATGGCGATGCAACGCGAGATCGCGGGGGCGTCGGAGCGGCGATCAACATTAACGTGATCAAACCCTCCCAAGGCACCCTGGCCATCATCGAAGATTCCGATGTCACCGCGGATGATCAAGTGGTGATTGCCGCCAGCAACGACAACGAGGTCACGGTCGTGACGGCCGCGTTGGCTTCCGTCGCGAACGGCTTGTCGGCCAAGTCGCTGGCCGCCGCAGTGAGTGTTGGCGTGGCGGAGGTTCATACAACGACACGCGCTTCGGCCCGTCGCAAGAAGAACACCGGAGTCAGCGGGAAGCGTGGCGTCACCATCGACGCCAATGACAATACTCATGTGGTGACCGTCGCCGGCGGGGCGGCCCTGGCCGGGTCGCTGGGTGGATTCAGCGGATCAGGTCGCGCGATTGGAGCTTCGATCACCAGCAATTTTCTCGATCAGCAGACGATCGCCGACATCAACTCGATGCCCGTCATCTCCACCGAAGGCAACGTAAGTGTCGAGGCAACATCGGCACCGATCGTCACTTCCGTGGCCGCCGGAGCCGCAATCGGTGGTTCGGCAGCCGGTCAGGGGTCGTTCTCCATCTCGACGATCGACAACGACACGCGGGCCTACATCACGGGAGCACCGAGCACTATCCTGACAGACGGATCGGTCAAGGTGGTGGCCGCGGACGAATCCCAACTGGTCAGCGTGGCCGGTAGCGTGGCGCTCGGCAGCTTGTTCTCCAACTCAAGCGACCCGATCACCTCGGTGGGCATTGCCCACAGCAGGTTTGTTACCAGCAACGAAGTCAGCGCCTTCATCGATAACGACGTGACGGTCCAGGCCAACGGTAATCGTGGGACCGTCAGTGTGCCCACCAAGTCGCTCGGCAACGACCAATTTGTCTGGCAGGCTCAGCGCGGTGTCGCCGTCGCGGCCGTCTCCAACGACACCATCACCAACGTTGCTGCGGGAGGCGCCATCACGGCGCGAAGGGAGTTGCCTTTGCCGGTTCGGCGACCGTGACCGTGATCAACGACACGACCCAGGCCTGGATCGGCGATCGCGCCAAGGTCAACCTCGACCCGACACTGGTCGCCGCTGCGGCCAATGAGAACGTGGGGCAGAACGTCAGCGTGGTCGCGGCCGAACGCACGAAACTGGATGGTGTCGGTGGCGCGCTGGGCATTTCCTTCGGTGGCGGAGGCATTGGCGCGGGGGCGGATGTGGCCCTGGTCACGAAAAACACTCAGGCCTCGATCGGGAGCAGCGCCGACGTCCAGGCCGCCGGTGATGTCTCGATCGATGCGTACTCCGTGGAGGACGTGGTTTCCGTGGCTGCATCGATCGGAGCCGGGCGATCGGCCGGCGTCGCTTTTGGTGTCGGCGTCTCGAAGTACGATCTGACCACGCTGGCCGACATCGGCAGCGCCGCACAGGTGGAAGCGATCGGCAGCGTGTTGGTCGACGCGCAAGAAGAATTTGGCTTGGAACTCGGCACCGGATCGCTCGGTTTCGGTCTGAGCAGTGGCGGCCTGGGTGGCGCCATCAGCGTTCCCACCGTGATCAAGAACACCGCGGCGACCATCAGCGACAACGCCGTCGTCGATGCCTTTGCATTGCGGAGTGGAAACGCGGTCCATTCCGGAGACTTTGCCGCATTCGGTGGCGATACGTCGCAGAGCGGTGTGATCGGACAGGCGGATCTTGACTACAGCGAGTTGCCGACCTCGGGAGACCGATCGTATTTCGAAGACCGCAATGCGACGCCAGTGGTCATTTCCGACTTTCAGGGTGTCGCAGTGACGTCCGTCAGCTCGACCGGGATGGAACTGTACGGTGTCGGTGCCGCCCTGACGACTGGCCCAGCGCTACAGGTGACGTTCGGCTACTCGGACGTCGACGAACATACGACGGCCTCGATCGGCGCGGGTGCTTCGGTCAATCAGAACACACCCACGGCCGACAACGATCAGTCGGTGCACGTCGGCGCCGGCAACGACCTGTTCATGCGGACGGTCATGGGGGCTGTCGCGGGTGGCGGTAAAGCAGTCGGTGCCCCGGCCGTCGATGTCATCTCGGTTTCGATGAATACGCAGGCGTTGATTGATGACAACGCGCAAGTCAGCGCGGCGGATGACGTCAGCATCCTGTCCTATGCCGAGGAGGATATCATCGGTGTCTCGATCGCTGTAGCGGCAGGCCTGGGTGGGGCTTTCGCCGGAGCCGGCTCGGCCGTGGCATTCGACCTGGACAATACGACGCATGCCTTCATCGGCGACGGGGCAACCGTCTCTGCCGAAGGCAATGTCCAAGTCTACGCCGAAGACCGCACGGACGCTGATGTGATTGCGGGAGGCGTCGGGCTCGCCTTGGCCAGTGGCGGTGGTGTGGGGGCCTCGATTGGCGTCTCCCTGCTGAGCAAAGATACCAAGGCCTGGATCGGGGCATCGACCGTCGATGCTTTGGGCTTCAAAGGCACGTTTTCCATCTACGACGGAAACGATGATGGCGGCAATGCCGCCACCGTCGATATCAATGGTGTGGGCGTCAGCGCCTTCTCGTTGGAAGACGCATTCCTGTTGTCCGTTGCCGGTGCTGGTGGAACCGTTACCGGAGTCGCCGGTGCGGTGAACTGGCAGCAGATGGATGCGGACACGTCGGCTGAGATCCGTGATGGGGCCAATGTCAATCAGCAAATCGACAACGCGACCGCCGCTCATCCGACTCAAGATGTCTATGTGATTGCTCTGAACAAGCTGGTAACAACCGGTGGTGCCGGGGCGCTTGGTGCGAGCGCCGGCATCGGCGTCGGTGCCGGGATCGATGTCGGAACCTTGGACAATGCCACCGTCGCCACGCTGGGTGGCAACGTGTCGGCGCGACGCGACGTTCGTGTGGCGGCAACTTCCGACCGAGAGATCACCTCGGTCGGCGCGGCCGGCAGTATCGGCTCGGGGGGGCTAGCCGGCGGCGTTTCCCACTGGGTCATCGGCGGCAATGTGAACGGCCAGTACTCGATCGGCGGAATCACCGCCAACGCACTGGAAGGCCAGGACGAGAACGGCGGCACCGGCGAGTTGGTGGACTCGTCCACCGAATCGACATTGAACGACAGTACGAACGTGGATTCGGGCTACGAGGGCCAGGAGGCGCGGGCGGACAATACGGGGGTGGTCGCCAACGTGGCCGGCGATCTATTGAACGCTCTTTCCCGCTTTGACAACCGGCTGACTGCGACCCATTTCACCGAGACCCGCGCCGAGATTCTTCCCTCGGCCAACGTCACCGCCGGCGAAGACGTCGAAGTGGAGGCTCGCGAAGACAACGACATCTAATGTCGCCGGGGGTGCCGGGAGTTTTAGTGCCGTGGGAGCTGGAGCCGGTGTGAGTCTGCTGACGGTTTCGTCGCCCGTGATCGCGTCCATCGGTGGTAACGCCACGGTCGATGCGTTCGGCAAGGTGGCGGTCCAGGCGACCAGCGACGAAAGCGTCACTTCTTACGGGATCGCCGGAACGGGAGCTATACTCGCCGGCGCCGCTGCCTTCTCACGCATCCAGAACGATTCATTGCAAAGTGCGTCGATCAAGCCCGGCGCGGTTGTGACCAATGCCGCCAGCGTTGACGTGATCGCCAAACACCGTGCCGATCTGTTGACCAAGTCGGGAAGCGGTGGCCTGGGCATCGGCGTGGCGGGCATCTCCGGTGCATTGACCGTTTCCGCCGGACGCGTAGAAGCATTCATTGATGGGGCGACGATTGGCCAAGAGGACAACAAAGTCGGTGCCGTCAACGTCAGCGCCACCAGCGTCATCGAAAACAATCCTAACGACGGACGATCCGCACATGCGGTGGGAGTTACAGGCGGTGCGTTCACGGCTGTCGGGGTGAGCGCGACCAGCACGGTCAACCCCGAAGTGATCGGGGCGATCGGGGCCGGGTCGAATGTCTTCTCCAGTGGCGCGGTCAACGTCGTCGGTCAGGCCGACCTGGAGGCCTATGCGGTAGCCACGAACATCAACGTTGGCGCCTTCACCTTCGGTGCCAGCTTTGCCACGTCGACCCTCGAGCCGGATGTCGTGGCGGAAGTGGGCAACGGCGCCGTCATCGAAGGTTCGAGCATCGATGTCCAGGCTCTCAATAACTTTGCCGCGTCCGGTACGCCGCTGGACAATCGCTCGCGGACCTATGCCCTGGCGGGCACTGGGGCTGCCGTCGCAGTGATCGGATCCTCCGCCACCAGTGAAGCCAAAGGGACCGCGGTCGCAACCGTCGGTACCGGAGCATCGCTGTCGGCGACCACGACCGATCTCTCGGTGCAAGCCCTTTCTTCCAACGATGCCTATGCCGAAGGGGATGGAGTGGCCCTGACGTTCTTCGGTAAGGGTGACGCATCTGGCAGTTCAGTGGTGGATACCCTGACCACCGTTGCGATCGCCAATGACGCTTCCCTGGAAGCCAATAACAACCTCACGATCCAAGCCAGATCGCGAGACGATGCGGATGGTTGGGGAGATGCCGGCGATCGCGGTGTGATCCCGTTTTCCCACGGCACCGGCAACATTGACGCCACGAATCAGACCGACGTGTTCGTCGGCGGCGGCGTGGAGCTGTCCGCACGGAACGCGTTGATTTTGGAAGCAATCGTTGATCATCGCACGGAAGCAAAGGCAAGTTCTGATGTGGGAGCATTTGGACTTTCGCTGGGATCGAATATCCTGACCGAGACCACGTCGAACGTTTCCACGACCGTCGACGTGGATGTTTACGATGCGACGTTGCGGGGCAATACGGTCGTCGTGCGTTCGCGAATGAACAGCCTGGCAGCCAGGGCCGATTCGGATTCGGTTGCCCCGTACGAGTTCGGGGCCGATACCGATTCCTACGCCAACCTTGTTTCATCGACCTCCACCGATCTGGATTTGATCGGCACGACGATTGTTGGTGTCGATTCCGTGAGGTTGGAATCGGGCCATCTGTCCGTTTCCACTCAATCGGACGCAAAAGCCGATGCCAACGCGCTTGGCGGCGATACGGATGTGGATGCCCAGAACACCACCACCATTCACTCCGACCTGTCGGCCAACGCCGCCACTTCGATCACCACTCCATCGTTGGTCGTACGAACCGACGTTCCGGCGGCGGTGACCGTTCAGGAAAATCCTGACCAGATCAAAGCCTTGCTGGACGGGGGAACCGTGTCGGATGCCTCCCCGACGGTGACCATTGCCCGGGACATCCAGTTCAACGCCAGCGTGAATGTTGCCGGCTCGGGCCCGGTGCTGATCATCGACTCCAGCGGCACCGCCACGACGCAGACAGGTGAAATCACATTCACTGACAATGGTTCAAAGATCACGGTCGATCCCATACTCAACGCAGGACAGCTACAAGGTGCAGTCAAGTTCGAAATGCCCAACACGGTCGGCACGCGAACGCTGGGCGGAACGGCAAACATCAATCGCCAGTTGGGTTTCATTCAAGTACTCATCCAGAATGACTCGGCCCGCGATCTCCAGTTGGGGCAGATCGACGTGATCAATGAGAACGGGACCGTACAAGTTGATCGGACCAGTGGCATCGACAACGACACCCTGGTCATCAACCAGTCAACGACCACGGGGGCAACAGATGTCGAAATCAACAATGCTCAAGGCGTGATTTTGGCGGGCAACTTGGACAACCGATACGGAACTACTTCGATTAGTGCGACCACAGGCGACATTACACGCAGTTCCGCGACGGTCGAAATCACTACGCCCTCTGTGTCGCTGACCGCGACGAGTGGTTCCATCGGGACGGGAACCGAAACGGCGCAGCGTTTGGCGGCCAGGTCCGCCTTGGCATCCGATGCAACGCTTTGGAATGTTGCTGCTGCCGGGAACGTCTTCTTGCGTCAATCACAGGGGACCGCCGCCATCCAAGGCGTCCACTCCAGTGGTGGCGCCGTGGATTTGTTCAGCAGCGGAGCGATCGTCGATAGCAGCGGAGAGGATGCCACGCCAGATGTCTCCGCGCAGACGATCTTCCTGACCAGCAATTCATCGAGCATCGGTTCGTCGGCAAATTTGCTGGAGCTTGATACCTCAACCGTGTCGAACGCTTTGTCCGCCTTCGCCAAGACCGGTGTCTATCTGACGGAGTTGGCCGGACCGATCGGTGTCAAGCAACTGAACGCCACCGATGGCGATATTCTGTTCACGCAGTTGGATGCACCGGGAAATGCTGAGTCCTTTGAACTTTCTGCCAGCGGGCAACTCAGCGCTGCCAATGGATCCATTACGCTGCAACTGGCGGATGATGCTGCATTTGTCAGTGGGTCACAAATCACCGCCAAGAACACGGTCACGATGCTCGTTGACCAATCGTCGGTGGCAGATGATGGAGGGGCAACGGTATCGCTTGATGCTCACTTGATCGGCACCGCAACGCTGAGCGTTTTTACAGGCGACGATGCCGATGCGCTGATCATCAAACAACTATCCCGCCCGACAAGTGTTTTCACCAACCGCGGTAACGACGTTATCGAAGTGGGGAGCGATGCGGGACGCCTGAACTTGATCGCCGCCAATTTGCAACTGACCGCCGGCGACGACGGGGATACGCTGATCCTGAATGCCGCTGGAGCTTCCAGTGAGGGAGTGACCGGTGTTTTGGATGCTTCGTCCGTCTCCGGATTCACCGAGAGCTTTTCCGGTTTTGAACTGCAGGGTCTGATCGACTACACGGATTTCGAAACGATCCAGTTGCAATTGGGCAGCGGTCCGGATCTCGCTCAGATTCTCAGCGTTGACGGCGATGCGGCGGTGTCAATCCTTGGCGGGGACGGTCAGGATCAATTCGTTGTTGGCGATGCAACCAATGGACTCAGTGGCGTTCAGGGGAGACTCAGCTTGGATGGAGGGGATGCGGTTGACCACTTGTTGGTCAACGATATCGCCACCGCGGTCTGCAAATTGGGAACGCTGACCGAACGCTCCTTAACGGGACTGGGTTTGGGGTTGGAAGCGAAGGGAGTTCGATATGACGGGTTTGAATCACTGTCCCTCGATCTTCAATCCGAGGCCGCCGGCGGGTACCAGCTGGCGATCGAAAGTTTGGCCATCCCGACGGCGATCCAATTGGGTGCCGGCGACGACACCATCAGGGTTGGCGACAGCCTGTTCCGGATCGCTGCCGATTTGACGATCGATGCCGGAGCGGACAGCGGGAGCGGGGATTCGTTTTCACTCTCTTCCAGTCTGAGTACGGACCTGCTGCTAAGCGATTCATCGATCGATGCAGTCGATATGCCGGGGACCATTCGTTTAGCGGGTTTCGAGACCCAGCGAGTGAACCTGAGCAACGCGCCGGACACCGTAATGGTTACAGGCACCGGTGCCTCGCTGACCTTGAACTTGAATGACGGCGCAGACCACGCCACGATCGCGAATGCTTCCCATGCGACGCTCATCGAGTTGGGAGACGACTCGGACAATGATCAGGCGATCGTGCAGATGGCGTCAGCATCGGTGGCTGTTTTGGGAACGAACGCGGGTGCCGACTCGTTGCTGATTGACATCGGTGCCGAGGTCGATCCGGTTACCGCGGAGGTTGCGGACGGCGCAAGCCCCGAATCGGCGATCGTCACCGGTGCGACCCCTGGTGCGATCATAGCTCTGGATCTAACAGAACTGTCCTTGCGGCTCGGTCAAGGTAATGATCGCGTTGATGTCGACACCGCGGGCAATCTGGCAACGACGACTCTGCGTATTGATGGTGGATTGGGCAACGATACTCTGACCGCGACCAGTCTGGGTAGCCGGACAGTCGTCAGCGGTGGCATTGACCAGGACACGGTCGTGGTGCCGATCGCCGGCGTACCACGCTCTGGACAGTTCAATAAGTTGCGTCTGGATACCGAACAGTTGGTCGTCGACAACCGCGCGAATACCCGTTCGGTAGCCTGGACACTGACCGACCTGTCGCTGATCGCCGACGAACTCGTCAGCGGTGTTCCCACTGGGACTCCGATCACCGTGCTTAGCACCGATGGTGTTGGCAGGACGCGGATCCTCGGCGGTACCGGCAGCGATACTCTGGACGTGGTTACCACGACGATTACCGAAACCTTCGGTGAGATCGACCTCGATTCGGCTGACACCGGTTCCTACGACAACGTGCAACTTGATTTCGGCGGTGAAGTCTTTGTTCCGAACCGGGAGTCTGGTTTACAGCGAGCCGATATCAATCTCGATTTCGATACTCTCGCGGGAGTGGGACGAAAAGTCGAATTCGCCGGCGCAAAGATTTCGTCCGATGGCGTTTTGCTCGCGGACGATGCGACCGGATCGGCCGCAATCGGTGCCGCATCGGCCGGCGATGTTCTGACCTTAGAAATGGTCAGCGGCGTCAACTTCAACATCGCCTCGCTCGAGTTCGCCACAACCAGCGGCACGGCAACTCGGAACACATTACTCACCGGGACGTTGGCCGACGGTTCGACCGAGCAGGTGAGTTTCTCGGTCGCGGAGAGCATCGGCTTCCAAACCGTGTCCTCGCTTGGTTTCAGTGGCCCGCTGAAAAATGTTAGCTGGTCGATGCAGGCAGATGAATGGATTCGCTCGATCAGCTTCTCGGAGATCACCGAGATTGTTTTCGCGGAAACTGTTGTTGACTCACAGACTTACGTCGAAGACGGAATCCAATTCTCGACTGACGGCGAGTGGTTTCTCACACCCGAGCAAAGCCTGTTCAACAACTGGCTCCGAGTCGATGAGTTCTCATCCACCATTACGGACATCCGAATCGCCTCGGCCAACGGAACGGATACGTTTCAACTGAAGTCGGTGAGGCTGAAAGATACGTTGCGGGAAGGCAATGTGACCGTCGACGTTTACGATCCATTGTACGTGGGTGCGTTGAGCTTTACCGGGGGAACCGACTACCAGACGGTCAATATCACGACTGGCGAACGAGGCTTCTTCGATATTCGGACTCGCCGCAATCAGGTCATCGATGAAATCGTTGTCAATGACGGCACGAACGACATCACGATTACATTTGACGGACTGGCCGACGGGGCTACGACGCTACACGGAAGCCGGATTCACGATCACCAACGAAGGCGACCCCATGAAGCTGGTCGATGGCGGTGTGAGCGATACGGTAACCAATACGGTGACCGTGACCAGTCTGGATGGCGGGCCGTTTGACGTCGCTTCCGTAAGGCTCGAAGTCTTTGGCACGAGCTCGCTGTTTGCTCGTAACGACTTTATTGATTTCATCGGATTCATTGACGGCGGTGGAACGGTCGCCCAACGCGTGCTGGCGACCGAGGCGGACGGCGAGGTCACTGCGGCGCTGACCGGATTCAAGAATCTCTCGTCCATGACCTTCCGCCTGCAGGGCGAAAGCAGTGCGATGCAAGTGATTCACGGCTTGTTCCTTGCAAGCGATCAAACATCGACCATCTTGTTTGATGACTATCTGGTTGCGTCGCGCAGTCACGTGGAAGACGGGTCGGAACTCGTAACAAACGGGATGCTGGTCGCCTTTGACGTTGGCGGTCAAGCCTTGGGAACAGGAAGGCCGACAGACAGAATCACGCTGCAACCGAAGACGGGGATTAACGTCACGACGGCCAATGACGGTCAGGGTCCGTCATCCGATTACGATCTCGTGCGAACGGGTGGCGGGACGGCTCCCGCCGTGATGACGGTGGGCGGCTGGGATAACAACTTTGTACGTCTGGCAAACGCCGGTCAAACCGGACAGGCGGCAGCGTATGTCTCTAGACAGGTATTGTCACCTTGGACGGGCATCGCCGAGTTTGCATTTGATTTTCGCAGCAACGCACCTGGCAGCGGAGACGGCGCCGACGGTTGGGGCTGGGCACTGTTGAATACGACGGATTGGGGAACCACAGGCAGTACGGATGGCGACTTTGGTCCGGAACCGAATTACAGCGGTTCGTTGGGGATCGGCTTGGATACGTCGGATGGTGGCAGCGAAGGGCCGAATTCCGTTTCGATTCATTTTGATGGCGTCGAATTGACGTCGGTGCCGTTGACGTCCAGTGCTTCGGCAACACCCTTGGAGACCGGGCACGTCTTGCGAGCCGCGGTGAAGCTGCGGCCTGCCACGGGTGGATCGGAAGTCACCGTCCGTGTCTTGGATCTGGACACCGGCGAACTGATGGAGCCGATCACGGACTTTTTTGTCTCCGGGATATTGCCCTACGAAGCGCGTGTGCAGATCGGCGCTTCGACCAGTGGCGTCGGGCTCGATCATGATATCGACAATGTGGCTTATCAGTACGACCTGGTCTCCAACGCGACCAGCATGCAAGACGATGCCACAACACCGGTCGTCTTGCTGAACGACTTCGAGACGGATCGAGTGGTGGACGCGACCAAGACTCGCGACAACAGTGCCCTGGTGCTGTACTCCCTGGATGCCACGTCGTTAACGACCGGACTGAAGAGCATCGATTTTGACGTCACTTATCTCAACGGATTGACCGAAGCGGTCACCAAGTACTACACGGTCCACGAAGCCGGCAAGCTCCAGACGATCGAGTTCCCCGAATTGAATCGTTATTTGGCCTCGGTCAGTTTCTCGCTGAAGGCCGATCAGCGGGTCGACAACATCGTGGCGGTCAGTTCCAAGGATGTAACCGTCGATTTTTCTCCCTTCCAAGTGGGGCAATCGGCGGATCAATTCACCATCGAAGGCTTTACCTTCAGCGCGTTACTGGATGAACCTCAAGATGGGCTGGCCTTGTACCAGGGCAGGCTCTCACCAGGGTTCGGAGCGCCGACGGTCACGATGTCGGCCGACAACGGAACCAGCTTTTCCCTGGAATCGATTGACTTTTACAACAATTCGCCGGCCGAAAGTATCACGTACACGGGGAATCGCTTCCAACGGCAGCGTGATCAGCGAGAGTATCGACATTCCCGGCTTCACGCGATCCACGGTGACGTTCTCCAGACTGGTTGACATCCGAACACTGGAATTCCAACTGCGCGGTGCCGAGATCGAAGCGATTCATGTCAGCCAGGCTTTGATTTCCGATGTGCCGGCATCGCTAATGCCGACGCCGGTAGCGGATGTTGTCGACAAGACAACGCCGGTCGATCTGGTGATTCATACCGGCGACTTGCTGAACGTTTCCGGTAACGATGACCAGCCGAGTTTCTCGGTCAATGGCAGCTCGGTCACGAGCTTTAATGGCACGCCGTTGTCCATCCAATACGTCAACTCGGCGGGTCAAGTCGTCAGCAATCCAGTGTCGGGCCAACGCTACTTGGCACGCTTCAATTTCGATGGCGACTTCTATGTACCCGATGGAAGCACCATCACCGTACAAGGCGCCAATCCGCTCTCGATCGACGTGACGAACGACGCCTATGTCGGACAGAATGTGACCATCGATGTGTCCGGCGTGGATGCCACGCCGTGGACGAATACACAAACGCCTGCTCCTGGATCGGGAGTGGCCGGTGGTGGCGACGGCGGAGTCGGTGGAAGCGGGGCTGGCGGTGGCCTCGGCGGCTACGGAGGCAGTGGCGGAGTTGGCGGTGCAGGAGGAACGATCACTGAGATCTCTGATTTCAAGTTCAAACAAACACCCGGGAAGGCGGGTACCGGCAGCGATCTCGGAGGTGGCGGCTTCAGCGGAACAGACGGCTTGGCGGGGACGCAGGGCCAAGCTGGCTTCGGATCCAGCGGTGGAAATGCTGGAAGTGGCGGGTTTCGCGGCAGCCCGGGAGGAACCTTTGGCACGCAGTTTTCCGGTGGTACTGCCGGAGGGATCAACGAAGATAAGACGGGCGTCGACGGTCAGGGTGGCAATCGAGAGACCAAGCCGTTCCTTTTGAATGATTGGACGATCGATCCAACCTACTACGATTCGTCAGCCGGTGATCCGTACTTTGCCGGTCCAGGCTACGAGGGAACCGCTGGATACGATGCAAAGGGCGGAACCAACGCAGGCTCGGGCGCGATGATCACCGCTGGCGGTGGCGGCGGCGGCGGTGGCGGCGGAGCTGGCGGCGGCGGCGGGGCTGGCGGTGCCGGTGGTTCCGGCGGTGGCGGCGGCGGCGCCGGATCAGCCGAAATCATCCTCGGGACAAAACAGACCGACAACGGCGGTGATGGTGGCGGCGGCGGCGGCGGCGGCGTCGGCGGCTCCGGCGGCGCAGGCGCCGACGGAGGTCCCGGTGGCGGTGGCGGTGGAGCCTTTGAGCTGATCGCCGGCGGGCGGTTGTTCCTGGCGGACGGCGTGCAATTCGCGGCCGCGGGCGGCGATGGGGCCTACGGCACGCCTGGCGCGGGCGGTCCCGGAGGCGACCCGATCGGCGGCGGTGCCGGTGGCGGCTCCGGCAGTTCGGCGAGAAACCAATTGCCAGGTACGGCCGGTGCGACCGGTTCGGCAGCTGGACAAGGCGGCAGCGGCGGCGAAGCCACCTCGGGTGGAGTTGGCGGTCCAGGGTTGCCCGGCGGTCAGGTCGGCGGCCAAGGCGGGACGGGCGGAGACGGGCAAGCCGGCGGCGACGGCGGTGCGGGCGGTGCAGGCGGCGCAGGTGCCGGAGGTGCCGGTGGCTCGATCAAGTTGTTCGGTAGCGTGCTGGATGTTGCACCCACTGCCCGCCTGGATGTGTCCGCTGGTGCGGATGCGAACGGGACGGTCACTGCATTCGGAGGTCGCGTCCTGATCGGAGGCAATACCGATTTGCAGTACGACCAGTCCGACCAGCTGATTTCAGTAGGAGGCCAGCCGACGGCCACCAATCAAGTTGGTGACGAGACGGGTGCAGCGGATTACTTTACGATCACCAGCAGCAACCCCTATGTCTTTGATTCCAGTCTTGCAAACGTTCGTACGCCGAAGATCGAAGGGCTGATCGGCGGCGCGGAACAATTTGGCTTTATCGATGGCGTCAATGCATCGAACCTGGGGCAAGCATTTAAGTTGGCGACGGCCATCGATTTCGACATCAGCGTCGCCAACGGTGTCTTCAACAACGCTCCCTCCAATGCTCTGGCTGCGATCTACCGCGTGGACCTGGGTGCCGAACAACTGTTTCGGCTGGACCTGGATGGGGACGGCGATACGACCGACGAAGACTACACCGGCTACGACATGTTGCTGTTGGTCAACTTGACGGACGTGAACCTGCCGACTCCCCGGATCGGGATTCATCTAGGCGAATCGACTTCCACGCTGACAGCGCCGTTGCAGTTCCAGCGGAATCAATGAAAACGCCCCCGTCGAGCTAACCGCACTCAATGCCCAAACGATCTGGGCCACGCTGATTCCCGAAGGAGATGTGACGGTGAACGCGTCGATCGGTGGCACGACCGCCGATGGTCAAACGCAACTCACCGTGGGGTACATCGAAAACATCAGCGGACTGGTCGATCCGAACGATGTGAGCTTTATCACCGCCGGTCGTCCGGAATTGGACGAAATCAGTTCGGTGGGAGTGAAGGTTGACTTCGAGAACATCACAGAAATTGCCAACTCCGTCGATTCCAACGAGTTGTACGTCGTTTCGCCTGATCGCGACGCCTTGATCGTGGTCAACAGCGCCGACCTTTCGGTCAAGCAGGTTCTGGAAGGCATCCGCGACGACGGATCTGGGCGTTGTCCTTGACGGGACTGAAGTCGATTCATGCAAATCCCGATGGACGTTTTGTGTACGTTCAGGGTGACAACGGAGATTTGGGAATCTTTGCACGGGACCGAGATACCGGCGTGCTGACGTTCCAGCAGATCCAGTCCTTCGACGACGCGGCCACGAATGTTACTGTCAAGTCGGTGGAACTGGTTGGCTTCGAGTTCTCACAATTGTACGAATCGGGATCAACCGATCTGGGTGACAGTTTCCGACGCGATCTGGCTTTTGCCGTGATCAATGAAAGCGGTGGCTGGCGCGGAGACGAATGGATCGTCCGAGCCTACCAGCGAGATGCGGAAACCGGGGTCTTCGCACCACTGGATCGTGCTGATTACCCATCGATTCCGGCAACCGAAATTGCGTTCCCCGGTGCGGCCAAAGCATCCGGCATCAACGACATCCAACGACTGCTGGTCGCTGTTGATACGAATGATGTTCTGGAAATCAACGGGTTTCCGGCGGCTGGATTCCTGGGGCCGATCGCGCAGTTCCTGGACACAACCTATGACTTCGGCGACATCACGGCAATTGACACGACCAACGCGAATTCCAGCCCTCGTTTCCACGTGATCGCGAGCGATGATGACAAGGTGACGAGTTTTACGATTGGGAAGAACAGCGATGGCAGAGATGCTCTCGTCCTGACCGAACAGGTCGTCAATGGCGTCGACGGAGTGATTGGACTGGACGGTCCGACGGATGTTGCCATGTCTTCCGGCGGCGACTTCATGTACATCACCAGCCGGAACGGTGCGGTTGCTGTCTTCGAGCGAAACGCAGCCAATGATGCCGCCCAGTTCGTGCAGGTCGTGCAGGACGATGTCGCTGGCTTCGGTGGTTTACCGAACCCGGTGTCCGTTGTGCCCCTCGGCGAGAGCGCGGTCGTCGCGACCGCGGGTTCGCCGCAGACGCAAGCGACGCTGGTCAAGCTCGATGCGCAGCCAATTGTCGGCGGAACGCTTGGCGCAGCATAACGTGAGCGATACCAGCTCCGTGGTCGTCGTTCTCGACGAGGCGTTTCCGAAGGAACCAGGACGGTTGGCCAGTTATAGCTACTATTTGCCGCCGAATGCGATTTCTGACTTTCCAACCCGTGTCACGCCGCTATTGCTGGAACCTCCGGTAACGACTGGAAGGTTGTTGGGATCGGAAACCCTAACTTGTTTTCATCCAGTGATCTGATCTCCGAGGATTTTGTGCTGGCCTCCGGCTCCGCACAGACCAGCGGACGCTACTTCGGTTTCCGGCTTGAGTTCTCCGATCCGATGTTCACCGCCGGCGTGACCTACCAACCTTCCGACTCGGAGCAGGCCATCCTGTTCAGCGATCCGGGTTCGTTATCTGTCGATCAGTTGTTGACTGGTGGCGCGACAGTCGCTCGCGATTACTCGATTCAAGCGGCCACACTTCAACGCGTCCGAACTGGCGCCGTGGTCGTCGACTTCGAAGGGATCGAATCGCTGGGCGTTGCGACGGGCGGTGGCAGTGGAGTGCTGACCCTGCGCGACGCTCAAGGGACGGACGTCACAACGACTTCCATCGACGCTGGCGGAGGAATCGACGACGTCAACATCTTCGACCTGAGCGCCAACACGATCATCGATCTCGGTGATGGTGCGGACTCCGCCACGATCGAGACCACTGCCAGCGGTACCTTGACGATCAATGCGGGAGCCGGCGATGACTTCCTCGATCTCGTTGACGTGGGTGCGAATACCAGCACGACACTCAACGGCGATGACGGCAACGACTTCTTCCGAGTGGAAGGGGACAACCTGGAGTCCACGACCAACACGACCATCGCGGGTGGATCGCCCAACATCCCGAATCCGGGAGACGAACTGCTGTTCGACCCGAACGGCCAGTCGTTCACGATCTACGACGGTGCCGGTAACCCGACGGGAACCACCACCACGCCGGGCGGCGGTCTGCAGGTTAACAATCGCGGCTTGGTGGACTACGGCGAAATCGAGAACGTGCAAATCGAGGGCGCCCCGATCATCACGTTTGATCCGGCACAATTGACGATCGCAGAAGGCGATACGTTGAATCTGGATGTGGCCATCGATTTCGCGGGTCAGGCTCAAATCGGCGACATCGAGTGGGATCTGGATAACGACGGCGTGTTCGCCGAACCCGAAGAGCTATCGGGTGCTTCGCAGGTGCTCACCTGGGAACAGCTGTTGATCAGCTCTGGAATTCGCGACGACGGTCTTTACACGATTGCCGTGCGAGCGACCAACAGCGTGGCCACGACCACGCGTTACCGAACATTGACGGTGACGAACACACCACCCACCATCACTCCGCCGACCGAATCGACTGGCAGTCACCGGCGAGCCGTTTTCGCTTGTCACTTGCTGCTACCGATCCGGGCGACGACTTGGTGACCGGCTGGGAGATCGATTGGGGCGACGGAACAGAGCTTCAAACTCTGGGAGCGTCTGCCACCTCGGCTACGCACACGTTTCTCGCAGACGGTGCATATACGTTGTCTTCATCAGCGTGTTCGACGAGGATTCCGGCGATGCTCCTGCGCACGTCATCACGCACACGGTGACGGCGGGTATTATTCGATATCCCCAACGGCGGTCCGTACACGATCGACGAAGGTGACGACCTGGAGCTGTCCGCAATGCCCTATGGCACGCCCGTGTCCGTCGGTTGGGATGTGAACGGCGGAGGCATCGATCTGGCGTCTGCCTCCGGGACACTCACTTGGGCCCAGTTGCAGTCACTCAGCTCAAGTCCGATCAACGATAGCGGGACTTATGCGATTACCGTCATTGCAAACTACCTTGATTCAAACGGTAATCCGATCGAAGTTCAGGAAATGGTCGACCTGCTGATCAACAACGTGGCGCCCACGGCGACCTTCAGCAATACCGGACCAGTGATCGAAGGCAGCGACGGCGCCGAGCGTCGAGGTCTCCTTCACGAATCCGTTCGACCCCTCGGCAGCAGACACAGCCGCCGGTTTTACCTATGACTTCTTCTTCGGTGATGATTCGAGCTTCGACTTGCTCAATGTAACCACGCCTTCGCGTGCCTGTTCCTGCCGCCCTGCTGAGTGGCCGACGGTCAGCTCCAAGTACGAGGCGTGATCCGAGATCAAGACGGAGCGACCACCGAGTATTCTACGGTCATCACGATTGAAGAAGATGAACCAGACATTGTGTTGACGGGAGCCAGCAGCATCAACGAAGGCGACGAATTTCTGCTGGATGTGACCGTGATCGATCAGGGGAACGAGACCTATCGATTTGATCGTGGTCGATTGGGGCGATGGCTTCGTCGAAACCATTTCCGATATCAACGCAGCCGATTCCCCATCAGTTCGCCGACGATGGGCTGCGAACTGTCGAGTTGAGCATTTGGAGTGACGGAATCAAGTACTCTCAGACCCTAGACGTTTTGGTGGAAAATGCGGATCCGCAACTGAGTCCGTTTACCGTTACAACAACTCCGCTGGTCGAAGGAACAGCGATTGTCGTCTCAGCGAACGTATTCGATCCTGGAAGCGAAGATAGCTTGACCGTCACCGTCTCCTGGGGCGATGGGACCTCAAGCGTCCACGATTTTGTCCCCGGCACTCAAGCAATCGAACTGAACCATGTTTATGAGAACGATGGCGATTACATCATTGACGCCGCCATGTCCGACGACAATAACGGTCTGTCGGCACCTACCGGGGCCTTTGTTCAAATTGGCAATGCGGCTCCCGAGGTTTTAATCTTCCCGAACCGTTCAAGTATTCTCGAAGGAGACTCAATCACGCTCGATGGAATCATCGAAGATCTTGGAATCAACGACACTTACAACGTAACAATCGATTGGGGTGACGGCTCACCGCCGACTGTGATTTCCAACGTCGGAAATTCATTCCAAGCCACACACCAGTATGTCGATGACCGTCCCACGATGACAACAAAGGACGTCTACGAGGTCTCCGTCAGCGTTGTTGACGTCGCCGATTCGGCCAGCCGAGGCACTGCCACGACCTCAATCGAGGTCGGCAACATCTCGCCTCAGCTGAACGAGCTGGACGGCACCAGTCCGCGATTGCCGCTCGATCCGGTGAAGGTGGGACAGTCCGTCTCTCTGACGGGTTTGTTTACCGAACAAGGCGTCGCGGATACCGTCGCGGCTGTCGTGGATTGGGGCGACGGCAGCACCGGCAATGCCGCTGTGAACTACACGTCCCCTGTCGGAGGCGAGTTGCTCACGACGTATTCCTATGCCGCGGCTGGTCAATACGTCATCAAGGTTCACCTCATTGATGACGATGGCGGAGTTTCCAACTCCATTGAATCGACAATTCAAGTCGATCCTGCGGACACACAGCCACCGATACTAAATCGTTTCCAACGGCACACGCCTGACGATTCACTTACAAATGAAGACACGCTTGTGTTTCGGGCCGAATTCAGTGAAGCGGTTCAAAATGTTGACGCCGTCGACTTCATCTTGAGTGGCGGATCCACCGCCGCGGTGACCGCCGTTTCATCTGTGGCCGATAGCAACAACACGGTTTTTGAACTGACCGTTAGCGGTGGTAATCTTGCGTCCTTCGACGGTTCGGTCGGTATCAACCTTGCCACAACGCAAGACATTACCGACGCTGCTGGCAACGCATTGCCCGGGGCAGAACCCGCAATCGACGAACTGTTCCTGGTCGACAATCAGCCGCCGAAAGTTGCCAGCGTCGTGATTGATGATGGCACAGATCAGCGAAGCATGGTCCGATCGATCACCGTGGTTTTTGATTCTCCTATCCTGTTTGATGAGGGTGCTTTCGATTTGCGAACCAGCAGCGGAGAGGTGATCACCGTTGCGACAGACATCGCACCCGGCCAATCGACCGACCAAGTCGTTCTTACGTTTCCGACAAGTAGTGGTGGTTCGCTCGCAGACGGGAATTACCGTCTGACCATCCTGCCGGCGCATCTCCGAGACGCGGCGGGCAATGCTTTAGACGGCAACGGCGACGGCATCGCCGGTGATGCTCGGGTCGATGATTTCTTTCGCTTCTTCGGCGACTACGATGGCGACCGTGATGTTGATGCAGCGGACTATCTGTTCTTCCGTCGAACGTATCGGCGCACCAGCGGCGATGTGTTCTTCAACGATGCGTTTGACCAGGACGGGGACGGCGACGTCGACGCCCTTGATTATCTCGGATTTCGCCGTAACTACCGGCGGCAACTTAACTAGCTGTTCGGCGTTAGCAAGAGCCTCCCGTCTGCCCTCGAGACTTCACTTTTTCTATTTATTTTGAGGACTTATATCATGCACCTTCAATCCACTCACTTCCTCACCATTCTTCTGGCGTTCGCTTTGACGCAATCGGGGTCCACTCATGCCGCGGTTGTCTTGGAGTTTGAAGGGGAGCCATACAACGAATTCATTCCCTCTGGCGCCGGAAACCCATTCACGGGTGCCGACCGCATCGTCGGGACGTTCATGTTTGACAACATCGGCGACGCGTCGGCCACTGGGTTCACGCTTTCGACGACGGTGGGCGGGGCACCTGGATTTACGTTCAACGTACCCGACGTCAATAACCCGGGTCCCTTTTCCGTTACGCTTAACACCTTCGACTGGAATGGCGGACCATTGCCACAGGATTTCGGTCTAACGGTCGCAGGCGAAGTATTTGGTGCTCTCGACGGAATCGAATCAATTTCGATCGACGAGATTGGCGATATTGTAACGATCGACTTTCTCGGCACAGATGAATTTAACGCATTCAACATGTCCGCAGGCACCTTTACGGATGTCACGGCCGTTCCCGAACCAAGCAGCGTTGTCCTCGTGGGCATTGCGCTCGGCGCGGGGTTCTTTCGTCACCAGCGAAAAAAACGCTTCGTAGAAATAATTTAACCAGGCTTGGAAGCGTAAACGGCAAATTCACCACTTCAATCAGTGACGCTACCAACAAGCTGCACCGGGGCATGACTTGCTTACTCCACATCCACCAGATCGTAGCCTCGCACATAACCCGCCAGGAATTGATCTGGCAGTTTTAACTCCGTAACGTCTCCACCCCGGTCGCCGATTCCATCACTCAGTTTGCGTAAAGAGGCACTTGGCAGACACCGCCAGCATTGCTCCTCCATGTTTCTCTACCGTCAATGGAAAAAACATATTCATTGGTCTTCCACCACAGCGAAAAGGTGTGCCAACCCTACATCCCACCGGGGACGGTAGAAACCTTGCCCGCTGACTTGTGTTCTTTTCCGTAGCCGTCTTAATGCAGCGGATGTTGAACTCGGCCATTCAACCAAGGCTTTTCCATGATGTCGATCTCCGGCCCATCCCGACCCTCATTGCCGAGAGAAGAAAAATGGAAAGAGGTAATTTCGTAATCTGGAATCCCCACAGCGTGTGGCGGTCGAGTCGGCCGGCCGCGAATCGGGCATCCCAAAACTTGCATTTAACGGATCACATTGCTTCGGTTTTGGCTGCGAATCGCCGACCGCTGGCGCGGGCCATTTCGGGTTACCGGTCGGCGCGCGTCAGCAAGGCGTCGCGCTTTGGCGCTACCTGCAGTGAAATGATCTGGCCGCCGGTGACTACTTGATCCGAGTTTCCGTCGAGGACGGCCTGGATCCTGGCGTTGCGATGACGCGGATCGAGGCTACTCCGGAAAATGCCTTGGTCACATTCAGGGCCGGAAATCCGACAGCAGTGGCTGTCGTCTCGCCGAGCAGTGACACGAGCGAACCGTTCGAACTGTCGGTGGACGTCCGAGAACTGTTGCCCGACACCGGCTTGGAGGTCCTACCCGGTGATATCAGTCTGGCCGACATCCAAGTGCAATGGGTGCCATTCGGCCTTGGTTCCGCCGTCAGCCCACTCACCTACTCGGAGGTGGTTCGTGGCACAGGGTATGACGGCCGACTGACGGCTCGACCTATCGGGTCAAGGGCAACGCGATTGCTGGCTCATCACTGGGCGAAGAAGCCGATTTCAGCTGGGCATCGTTCAGCGGCAAGGCAAATTATCTGGCACCGGGATCGAAGACCCAGAGCAATCACGAGTTCATCGCTTATGTCGAAGACCACGGGAATCCAGACGCTGATGTTGATCGGATCTGGATTCAAGTCCTCGACAAAGAGGGAGTCGTGATTCCCGAGATGTCGACGTCGGTGCCGGCGGTGGACAGTGCCTTGGCGATCCGAGAAGGAGATATTTTTGCTCCGAAGATCGAGCCCGCCGGGAACGCCGAGGGTGAGTTCTTACAAGGTATATCAACGCTTGAGACAGTACTGGTGAGTTTCGAGGTCGAAGACACGAATCGTGACGGCAACGTCACTGCATTGGACGCGTTTGTCGTCGTTAACACCCTCAGCCGACTTGAATCCGAAGGAGACGCGGATTTTGTCGACAGTCTCCTCGATGTTAATGGTGAAAGAAATCACAGCGATAGACGCACTGCCGGTAATCAACCGCTTGAGTCGTCAGCAGACATGGATAGCCGAGAGTGAGTCTGCCGAGGCAACGATCAAAGTAGTGACGGAAATGAGGAGGTATTCCGATTCAGTCGATGCGATGTTCAGCGACTATGACGACGAAGAGGACGATTTCATCCGTTTTATCGACTGACCTTCGCTCTGATGATTTGGATTGACAGAGGAGACCTAAAATATCTCGACGAAAAAGCAGCGACCGTTGCTGCGAATGCTCCTGTCCGTGAGAGTCGTCACGAAAAGTGTTGCTTTCGGTGTATTCTTCTCAAACTGCGGCCTGGCGTCGCGATGCCAGTTCGTTCAGGTTGCCTGACCGACAGACGTCACCTGTGCCGAGACAAACGCCCGGACACTATCAATGTCGGGCGCTGTCGGCCAGGATCACCTCCCGCTGCGCTCATGATGTGAACCGGAGACGCTCGTTTTGACCGACCGGGTTTCGTGAGTCTCGGCCTCCTCGCGGTGTTGACGGTTTGACGGGCGGATTAAACGACGGCGACAAGGACGCTTTTGTTAAGCTGGTCAAGCATCTCACAAAACAGGTAGTGCTCTTCCAATAGTGGTCCGTCCGGTCCAAGTTCTGCATCGGCTTGCTCAAGGGCGTCTGCTAATGGGCGAAGTCCTTCAGCGATCTTGTAGCACGACCGGCGGATCGACGAATCCGATGCGAACGCAGAAAACCCCGGCACCTGGGAACTTTACGACATCACCGGCGATCCCGGTGAGTTGCAGGACGTCGCCACCGAGTATCCCGAGATTACCGAGCGCCTCGCCGAACAGTTCGAGCGGTGGCAGTCACAGATGCATCCGCTTCGGCCTCCGCCTGTTCAACGGCGAAGGAAGCGAAGGGCTGATGGAATGACTTGGCGTCCGCGCCGAGCGGTGAGAGTCAGGTCGTTTGTCCGTCGTTCGAGCCGGCTCGCTTGCGATACAGATGGAAGTACTATGGCAGACTGGTTCTGCCAGCACTGAAAGAGGAAGATCAGTTGTAGAATCGTAATTGCCATCCACTGAACGCGATTGAGTGCAACTCGACTCACTGAGTCGAATTTTGAAAACTGCTTTGCGATGACTCAAGGCCGCGTGATGTTGCGTTTGGTATTGTACTAAGCGAAAATAGCTATCTTCCTCCAATCAGCTAGCGAATCTGATGTGAGCCAGAGAGACCACCGGAAATTTCCATCGTGAGAATGCCAAGCAGATTAGCGATCGCCTTGATTTTGTCTTGGGTACTGCCCTGCGCGGGGGAGGACAAGCTGAAATCAGATCCGGCGCTGCAGAGTTTTTTTGAACAGCATTGCCTGGATTGTCACTCGGGCGGTGAGGGCGAAGGTGGCTTGGATCTGACTCAGTTGAGCACCGAGCTGACCGATGCCGAAGCGATGCGACGCTGGGTGCTGGTCCATGATCGTGTGGCCAGCGGAGAAATGCCTCCCGATGACGAGCAACTGCAGGGCGACGACAAGGAACGTTTCGTAAAGCAGCTGGGCGGAATCCTTCACCGTGCCGATGCATCGTATCGCGAAGTGGTGCTACGGCGACTGAACCGCTTAGAGTATGAAAACACCCTGCGGGATCTATTCGACTTGCCGCACGTCGATATCAAGGAAATGCTGCCGGAGGACGCGAAGTCGCATGGCTTCGACAATGTCGGAGAAGCTCTGTCGGTTTCGACCGAACAGATGATGGTGTACCTGCAGGCAATCGATCACGTCTTGGATGAAGCAATCGGTCCCCTCGAGCGTCCACAAACTCGGGTGAAGACCGCAAACTTAAAGAAGTCATCTGAGCGGGTGCTAGGAAAGCTGTTTCGCGAGGAACCCGACGGCGTGGTCTTGTTCAGTTCCGACTATTCGCCCTCATCGTTGAAGGGCTTCGATATTCGCGTGCCCGGTTTGTATCGTTTCAAAATTCGCGCACGAGCGTTTCAGTCCGACCAGCCGATGACGCTGCGAGTCTACGCCGGCGATGTGATCGGAAATCGAGGAGAGAGCTGGCTGGCAGGCTATTGCGATGTCGCGCCGGGCGACCCGTGGACCGTCATCGAACTGGAGCAGCGGCTTGAGGCCAACGGAAGCATCCAGGTGAAGACTTATCGCAACGGCGGTCACGAGAAGAACGCTTCCCGAACCGAGAGGCCTGGAATCCTGATTGGCGAAGTCGAGTGCGAAGGGCCGATCATCGACGCTTGGCCACCGCCGAGTCGAGTCAAGTTGCTCGGTGACGTCGATCCGGAAACCGCAACTCTCGAGGATGCGGTGGCGATCTTGAACCGGTTTCTGCCCCTCGCTTTTCGACGAACGACGAAGCCGGAAGAAGTTGAGCCCTTCGCGAAGCTGGCATCACAAGTGCTCTCCGAGGGACGACCGTGGATCGAGGCCTTGCGGCAAGGGATGAAGGCGATGCTGGTCTCGCCCGAGTTTCTATTTCTTGAAGAACCGACCCGCGGGCAAATCAGTGACTTTGCGATCGCATCACGGTTGTCCTATTTTCTCTGGAGGTCGATGCCTGACGCTGAATTATCGAGTCTCGCTGTGCGCGGGCAATTGAGTCAGCCGCAAACTCTGCGCGGTCAGGTCGAACGCTTGCTCGATGATCCGCGAGCCGAGCGGTTCGTCGAAGACTTCACTGGCCAGTGGCTCGATTTGTACGACATCGACTTCACCGAGCCCGACAAAAAGTTATTCCCCGAGTACGACGATGTTCTGCGCGCGGCAATGCTGGCAGAATCACGTGGCTTCTTTCGTGAAGTGTTAGAAAACAACTTGAGTGTTGGCGAGTTTCTCGATGCCGATTGGAGCATCCTGAATAGCCGCCTGGCCGAGCACTATGGTGTGCCGAATGTCGAAGGTTTGCATTACCGCCGTGTGGAACTGCCTGCCAACAGTCCTCGCGGTGGTGTGATGACACAGGCTGCGGTGCTCAAGGTGACCGCCAACGGAACCAACACATCACCGGTATTGCGTGGAGTCTGGATGCTGGAGAACGTATTCGGGAAACCGGCTCCTCCGCCGCCGGCGGGCGTTCCAGCGGTCGAGCCTGATATCAGCGGGGCCACGACACTTCGAGAACAATTAGCCAAGCATCGCGACGTGCAGTCGTGTGCCGGTTGCCACGATAAGATCGATCCGCCGGGATTTGCCCTGGAACGCTTTGACCCGATTGGTGGCTGGCGTGATTGGTATCGCAGCACGGGAACAGGCCAGCAGATCAACGATCGTTTCGCCGATTCGCCGATCAACAAGATCCGCGTGCGTTATCGAAGAGGACTCCCGGTGGATGCCAGCGGCGTGACTCCCAGCGGCCAAGCGTTCGATGACTTCCAAGAATTCAAGCAATTGTTGGCTGCTGATGGTGAGCGTATAACGCAAAACCTGGCCGAGAAGCTGCTGGCTTTCGGGCTTGGCCGAGCGACTGGGTTCTCCGATCGCCCGACGCTGCAGACAATCGTCCGGAAGACTGCGGATGACAATCATGGATTTCGCACACTGATTCACGAAGTCATCCAGAGCGACGCGTTTCGCAAGCCATGAGTAGCCAAGCTTGTCAAACGATTGGATTCATTTCAAATACAATTCCCAGAGAGTTCAGGATCATGACTAACCGCCGTCAATTTCTCCGCGCTTCGGGAGTTTTGCTGTCCCTTCCTTATCTGGAATCGTTTGCTGCTCCAGCGGCAGTCAGCAAACTGCGGCGTCGCACCGTTGCGATCAACTTCGGGCTCGGCCTGTACGGTCCTAATCTGTTTCCGGACAAGAGTGGCAAAGATTTCGAGTTGACGCCTTATCTTCGCGAGCTCGAAGAGTTCCGAAATGATTTCACGATTCTTTCCGGGACGTCACATCCGGGTGTCGACGGCGGACACTCCGCAGAGAAATCGTTCCTGACCGCGGCACCGCATCCGGGCAGCGCCAGTTTCAAGAACACGATCTCGATCGATCAATTGCTGGCCGAGAAAATCGCCGCCGAAACAAGATTCGCTTATCTCGCGCTGAGCCTGTCCGGACGCAGTCTGTCCTGGTCGCGGAGCGGCGTCGAGCTACCGAGCGAGACCCGACCTTCCAAGCTCTTTGAAAAACTGTTTCTCGAAGGACAGCAAGACGAAAAGCAGAAACAGATCCAAAGACTTCGTGACGGCCAATCCATCATGGATACGGTGCGAGAAAGTGCGCAGCATGTCACGTCGGGTCAGCAGCCGCGATCAACAGAAGTTGGAACAATATTTTTCGGTTGTCCGCGACACTGAACAGCGTTTGCAACTTGCCGAGCAATGGGAGCACAGGCCGAAGCCAAAAGTCGACCGCTCGATGCCGAAGGACATCACCGACAAGACCGAGATCATTGCCAAAGCCGAGTTGATGTACGACCTGATGCATCTTGCAATCGCGACCGACAGCACGCGGTTGATCACTTTCTTCAGCAATGGTATCAACGCGGTTCCTAAAATCGCGGGAGTCACGCAGGACTATCACAACCTGTCACATCACGGCAAAGACCCTGAAAAGATTGAAGAGCTGACCGTGATCGAGACCGAGCAGATGCGTGCCTTCGCAGGATTCGCCCGCAAGCTGCGCGACACGGACGATGAAGGCGTCAGTCTGTTGGATCAGACTCAGATTCTTCTGGGATCCAACTTGGGCAACGCCAGCAGCCACAACAATCAGAATCTTCCGATCCTGTTAGTGGGCGGCGGCTATTGTCACGGACAGCACTTGGCTTTTGACCAGAACAACAATCACCCCTTGCCGCAACTATTCGTCACAATGTTGCAACGAATGGGCCTGGAAACCGATGCCTTTGCCGGTACCAGCGGAACACTACCCGGATTGGAACTTGCTTAACAAAGTAACCCAGCCACATATCAAACCCCTGATTCCTGGCTCGCCCCGCCGTCTGCCAGCGACCATTTCCCGACACCGCCACACGATACCCGGGCTTTTGAGCACTTCCGCCAGGGTGACATCACTCTCCTGCCGGTACCTCTCGGAATTCGTTCTTGCGTGGATAGCCCATCCATAAACTGGGTAACACCAAAAGGTCATGATCGTCAATTGTTCAGGAACGGTTCGCTTAAAACGATCAAGCGAATGAGATCGCGGAGACCACCTTTGGTTTGCTGAAGCTCTGCGAGAATTTGATCGATCGCGGGGCGATCACCCACCTCGATTTCTCGGCCCAATGCATAGGTCATCAACTTCTCAGTCAGGCAGCGGTTGAATTGGTCTTCCCTTTGCAACAACCGATCTCGGAATTCCAGGACAGTTGTGAACCGATCTCCACCCGGCAGTTGCCCGGTCGCATCGACTGGCAGATGTTTTCCGTATTCATCCCGCCAGCCGCCGATGGCGTCGAAGTTCTCCAGTGCAAATCCCAACGGATCGATCTTGCGATGGCACTCCGCGCAGCTTTCGCTCGCACGATGCTTTTCCAGTTGTTCGCGAATCGTGACGGCACCTCGGATGTCGGGCTCGATGGCGGGGACGTCTGGTGGAGGTGGTGGAGGCGTATAACCCAATAGCTTTTCCAGTACATAAACTCCACGCACCACTGGTGATGTATCCACTCCGTTGGCCGAAGCAGTCAGAAACGCACCTTGGCCCAACAGTCCACCGCGCCGGGTGCCCTGCAGTGAAACGCGTTGCAACCGATTCCCTTCGACGCCTTCGATGCCGTAGTGCAATGCCAGTTCGCGATTCAGGAATGAGTAGTCGGCCTCAAGAAACTCCCGAGGCGGTAGGTTTTCATGGAGCACATGCCGAAAAAAGGATTCCGTCTCATCACGCATCGCGGTTTCCAGATTGTCGCGGTAATACTCGAGAAAATCCTCCGATGGCGGCATCATTCCGATGTTGTCCAGATCCAGCCACCGCCGCACGAAGTGGCGGACGAATCGCTCCGACTTGGGATCGGCCAGCATGCGGGCGGCCTGCGCCGCAAGATGCGACCTGAGCCGGCCATCGTTTGCCAGCGTGAGCAGTGTTTCATCGGGCTGCGATGACCAAAGAAAGTACGACAGTCTGGAGGCCAGCGCAATGTCGTCGAGATCACCTTCGCCGAAATTCAGATAAACGAATCCTGGAGAACAGAGAATCGCTTGAAAACCGAGTTGCAGCGCCTGCAAAGGTTCCATGCCGCTTTTTAACTTGCCTGCGACAAGTTGCTGGATCGGTTCTAATTCTCCTGCAACCGGCGGTCGGCGAAACGCTTTCTCGGCAAACGCCTGAAGCCGACCGGCAATGGTGACTTCATTGAGTTCTTCCGGCGACAGGTTCCCGTACAACGCGCGATGACCGACCGTCGGCCAGTTCTTCACGTGGGGACCTTCGAGCCCGATTTCCCAGATTCGCAGACGAGGACCCTGATAGGCTTTGAGGACTCCGTGTCCCTTTTCTGTACTGGCCTTCATGTCGACGAAGGGTTTGAATTCCGGCTTATCTGCCGCCACAGTCGTCAGGAGCCGGATCATTCGCTTGGCCGCCAAAGGACCGTTTCGAAAACGGACTTCCGGCTCGAAACCGGCTTCCATGTAAACGTCCCATTCAAACGATTGTGGTTCTTCGTTTGTCAATTCGACGCGAGCGAGCGACGTCATCTTCGAGACGTTTCCGGTGCTTTCGACACTGCCTCGGCGATCCACCGCGGCGATCTCCATGACCAGCGGATCACCGTTGCGAAAATCACCCAAAGCCTTGCCATAATCATGGATGCGGCCGATGGCGGCTGCTCGGACACGAACGGTGTACATGCCGCTGTGTTCAACTCCGCCCTGACGAACCAACGGCAGGAATCCGATATGGCCGCCGCGATAGTGTCGACCGTACAGGTCGGTGTAAGGCGTTTCGGGAATAAATCGAAAGCGATCGACTTTGAAGAGTTTAGGCAGGTCGTCGTATTGTTTGCCCTCAAAGTAGAACGGCGACTGCTGCGTGAGTTTCATCGATTCCGGACTCGCTCCGAACTGAGTTGCACGGCGAATCGCTTCCTCGGCCGCTGCAAAGTAGTGATCCATCAGCATGCCAGATGTCACCAGCTGAGCACCGTTATTGTCAAATCCTTCAACCTTGACTTCCGCAGGAAAGTCCTCGGCCGGATTCCACACTTCGACGTTCAATCCCAACAGGTCGCCAATTGTCTGTCGATACTCCCACGAATTGAGACGCCTGAGGACACTGTGTCCGCCAGAATCGTTTAACTTGGCGCGCGCGCCGCGGATCATCACGTTAAGCTGCGCGATGACTATCGCGCGATCGCTTTGACTGGGCTGAAGCGAGTCCTCCGGCGGCATACTTTCGAGATTCAACTGGTCGACGATTTCCTGATACCGTTCTAAATCATCGGAGCTCCTGATCACCGACGGCAGATCGTCAAAACGGCGATCGGCCTTTTGCTCTTCGCTGCCATGACACCCCGCACAGTACAGCTTTAGGAACGTCGACGAAGACTCCTCAGCGCTGCAGAACGAGCTTGATGCAATCAGCAAACCGGCGGTGATTAAGAAAATGTTCCTCATGGCAGGCCTATCCAATCTCCATCGGCGAAAACGTTCCTGTGCTTCTCCCGAATCGGTCCGCCTCGGATCCAAACCATTGCAATACCGAAAGCCATAGATTTGCCAGCGGTATGCGACGATGTTGCTCCGCTGAACAGACCACATGCCCGTGATGCTTGATGCCACCACCGGCGAGCAGCACCGGGAGATTCCGATTGCTGTGGATCGACCCATCGCTCATTCCACTTCCAAAGACAATCAACGTATCATCAAAGATCTTTGCTTCCTTCAGTCGGGTCATGAAATCAGACAGCTTTGTCGTGAAGAATGCTTCGACAACCTGAAGCTGGCGGATTCGGTCTTCCGATTTGCTATGGTGGGACAGACCGTGATAGCCACCCAAGTCCAATTCCGCCGTCCTGAAGCCCAACGGAATCTCCAGCGTTGCCACTCGCGTTGAATCCGTCTGCAGCGCCAGTGCGATCAAGTCGTACAACAAGGCCATTTCATCAACTTGTCTTCGTTCTTCGTCGAGCAGTTCTTCAATCGGAGACTTTGGTTTTGCACGATCGACCCACGCCTTTGAGATCTGCAATCGGCGTTCGACATCGCGGACCGACGTCAGGTACTGGTCCAGTTTGTCACGATCGGCAACGCTCAGTGTGCCGTGCAGGGCAGTTGCAGAATCTCGCAAGGCATCAAGGACGCTGGCTCGATGCGTAAGCCGCGTTCTGTCCGCCTGCCGCTGCTGGCGCTGGAATCGACGAACAACCCTTGAAACAGCTTCGCGGGATTGCTGACGGGCGGCACGTGAACTCCGGCCCGCGTCCAGCACATGTCGGTCCCATCGCCAATCGCCGTGTTGATCGACGCAAACCGAGTCGCACTACCGACCTGCTCCGCGGCAGCCTGATCAAGCGAGATATTCTTTTCGGGGAATCCCGCGGCTTCCTCTTTTTTGATACTCGTCAGGAATCCCTGCACGGCCTTGTGGCCGCCGTTGAGTCCGTGATCGAGATGCGAGAAGACACTCAAATTCTCGCGATGTTTTTCCAGCGGCTTGAGCGTCGAGGTCGGGGTATAGTCTTCACCGGACGTTTTCGGAAAGAAATTGCCTGGATAAAAACCGAGATGGTTGCCAACGCAAACCAATCGCCGCGGTGGCCTCGCCGAAACGGCCGCGTCCGCACCAAAGCTCTCCAGCATGGGAAGTGCAATCGCAACGCCCGTGCCCTGCAGGAATCGGCGGCGGTTCAGTGGTGGTATGTCGTTCATTCAATGACTCATTGAGAAACAGGATTATTGTCAGAGGCCACGAGTACTCGAATTTGGTCGACGCCATTCTTGATATCAACGGCGATCTTCAATACGCGTCGGTCTGCGCTCAGCGTTACGACATCCGATTCGTTGATTCCACGCCGGAAGATGTTGCGAAAGTCAATCTCCGGCAGTGCCAGCAGTCGGTCCGAGTCATCTAACAGATCTTTCTGCAGGATCAGGGCAACGATCGGGCGATCAAAATGCAGTTCACCCTGAAACTGTTGCGTTTTCGTAATGTCTTCGTCGCGGTTGGGGTTGTATTGAAGCAGGAAGCTGTCAACCCGTGCGTCTTCAGCGAGCTGCACGATGCGCCGTCGAAAGGGTCGACGATAAGTGCCAGGCTCGGATGCATCGACCCGATATCCTTGCGAAACGACGACGCCTTCGCGCTCGGGAAACAGTAGCAGTGAATCGTTGTCGGTGGCCTGGCCGGGAGCATGACGCTCCGTCGGCGTTGCAACACGCACATCACCGACAAGTTCTTCGACTCCGAATGAAACCTGCCATGTGTCTAGGAACTGATCGATGTCATAGGGCATCTCACGAGGGGATTGATCCGTCGCTTCCACTGTAACGGTTCGACCGCGCGTGAAACGGCGGCGGTCCCCAAGCTCAATTTCGCCTTCGAACACTGAGATCGACGTGCCCTTGATGTGATCCACGTCGACACCAAACGAGGTCCCGAGATCTGTCACGCGTTCATGCGGAGTGACGAGCACAAAACCCTTAATCTTGCCGGGCACACGCACCGTAGCCAGACCACCGAAAAGACGCGCCGAGTTGGGGCCGAGAATCTCCAGTTCCGCCGGACCCTCCAACGCCAGTTTCGCCCCGGACAGAAAGTTAATTTTCAACCTTCCGTTTGCCGGATTGAGGATCTGCCCGGCAATCAACTCGTCGCCTGCCGACACACCCTGTGCATCGCGAGCGTTTCGAATCGTCGCAACGGTATCTCCGAAATCGGTGTCAAACAGAGTTGGCAGATAAACGAGCAACGCAATCGCAGCTGCGACGGCCGCCGTCACAATCCACATCCGCTTCCGCGTTCGCACCGGCGGCATCGTTTCCCTACCAGTAATCGCGGTGCGGAGAGCGCGGCATTCGATCTGCCGACGCACGCTCCGTGAGATGTCCGTCGCAGTCTCGGCACGGCAAAGACTGTCTTTGACGGCTGATGGAATTTCATCGGACTCGGACAAGTGCAACGCCGTCAAAGCATTGCTGATTCGCAATTCGTCGGTGAACGCAGACAAATGCAACTTGTCTCCGTCAAACCACTCCATCATTTCACGGCATTCGTCTTCGCTCAACGTGTCATCGTGGTACGCTTCAATCAATTGCTCCAATCTGGGTTCATTCATGACCCCGTCTCCTCGCCGAAACGACTTTCGATGCACTGCCGCAAGGCTTTCCGGGATCGGCTCAACGTGCTCGTGACCCAGGTGACTTTGCGGTCGAGCGACTCAGCGATATTCTGGCACGATTGCCGCTCCTCGTACCGCAGACGCACGACCGAAGCGGCCTGCTTCTGCAGAGTCTTCAGGCACTCACGCAAGGCCGACAGCAACTCGGGCTGATGGCTGCCCTCGATGTTGGCCATTTCTTCGCAGACGCGGAGTCGCAGGGCGTAGCTGGCCTTTTGCAAATTTCGCGACTCGCGCCGCTGACGTTCCAGTTCACTGAAGATGAAGTGCTTGCAGATCACACACAGCCAGACACCGAAATCACGTTCCGGCTGATATTCTGCGAGTTGGTCATAGGCTCGGATGAAGGTCAGTTGAACAACTTCACGGGCAGAGTCGACATCTGGCAAGCGGTGGGCCGCATAACCAAGCAGCATCCCCTGATACCGCCGAACCACCGCCTCATAGGCGTCAAGGTCTCCCTCTCGAATTCGCTCAATCGTTTCTTGCTGCATCTGGCCATCGTCCGAATTTCGATTCGTGTTCCAAAGTAGGGTCAGAATCGTCGTTTGTCACAAACTTTTTTGTGCTTTGTGACGTTATTGAACGATTGACCAAGTCATTCTCAATGTAAACGCCCCGACATGCATCCCACACTGCCGACTACAATCTTTGCTGCGGACGATTTCGTCGGGTTCGACGCCTTCGGTGGGCCCTCGCATATAGACTTGGCATGGTCTATTGCAGGGAGTCCGGTGGCGAAGCCAACGGTGACCTCAATGTCTCCATCGGAATGGACGCGAGCGAACCCGATAACGGTGATCATGAGTAGAAGGCTTGGCTCAATGGAGAATGTTCGAATCACGCGGGTGATGTTTCGGACAATCGCTGCTCTTGGGATGTTTCTTTTCGTTGCGGCGGCGCACACGCGGGGTAGGGAACCGGCGATCCCCGCCCTCGCCGACCAGCCGGAGACGCTCACGGTGCCAGCGGGCGACACCCGGCAGCTTTCCCCAAAGGGGCATCCTTATCCGGATCCGGAAGTCTTAAGCGAATATGGTCTGGTGACCTTCATTGATAGAGAGAAGCCGGATGCGCCGCGAAGGATTTAGGTCGGATCGCAGGCACCAACTTGGCGGTAAGCGTCATGGAAGAGAAGGTGAATTCCGGACAGCTTCTACTGATCAGCACGGATGCCGAGATTTTCGTGGGTGCCGAGCAGGTCTTCGTGATCCACAGCTACCATCCATCAGGTGGTCAGGTGCAGGTGCGCCGGACGGCTACCGGTATTCGCAGCCAACGACCTGCAGGGAGGCGTTATCAGCACGCAATCGGAGTACCGGCGCTGCGCGAACCGGGCGCGGCATTCCAATATGGCCCCAGCTGCTACTACGTTTTTGGCGAGATCATGAAACGAAAGCTGGCGACGCGAAAGCAGACGACGCTGGATTACTTGAAGCAGCGGATTCTTGACCCGATCGGCGTGAAGCTCGGCGACTGGGTGCACGACGCCTCGGGCAACCCGCACATCCCCAACGGCGCACACCTGACCGCGAGCGAATGGATGAAGTACGGCCGGTGGCTGCTCCAGGACGGTGAGTGGACCGGGAAACAGATCGTCAGGAAGGATCTGCTGCACGAGCTCATCAAGCCCAGCGATGCCAATCCGGGACATGGTTTGGCATTCTGGTTGAACCAGCCGGGTGGGCAGGGCGCCGTGGGTGTTGCGGCGCAGAGGTCAGAGCCTGGAGACAAGGCCGGGTGGATTTACCGGGACGGATGCCCCGACCTGTTTGCCGCGCTCGGCGCGGGAAAGTGCAGCATGTATGTCATCCCCTCGCTCAAGCTGGTCGCTCTTCGGCAAGGAGACAGCGACCGGGATCGATTCGAGGACAACACCTTCCTCAGCCTGCTGCTTGCGGGTAACGCTTCTGACGCTTCCGTGCGAGATGTTGGTATGCCGGGCAACAAACGTCAGGCTGTGGAACTTTTCCTGCAACGCTTCGACCGAAACGGCGATGGCAAGATTGTCCCGAACGAAGCTGGACCACAACTTAAGAAGTCGTTTGATTTTCTCGACAAGAACCGCGATGGCGCACTCGATGCAATCAGAACTGCAGTTGCTTCTTGGTCGCCGGCGCGGTGGTCGATGAGTGAGGAATGCCTTTTCGTAAAGTAAAGAAGTTCGGTCACGTCTCGATCTCAAAGCCTGTTCTCGCTTCGCGGCTGAGCATCGACTGGGCCAGCGGGTCGTCAAGCACGCGCTCGTCTTTGGGATCCCAATGAATCGTACGTCCCAAGCGACCAGCGATCGCGGCCAAGTGGCAGGTGGTCAAGGCGCGATGGTGGCTGAAAACATCCGAACTCGGTTTGTTTCGCGCAGCGATGGACTCGAAGAAGTTGTGGACATGCATCATCGAGCCGGATGGGTCCTCCGGCAAACCTTCCGCAAGCCCCCTGTTGAACTCCTCAACGACATCCGTCGGCAGCGGATTGTTCGCCAGTTCGTCGACGGGTGCCCCCGACAGGCTGCCGCGGTTCACGAAGATCCTTCCCTCGGTGCCTTCGAGGAGAATTCCGTTTCTGGCATCGCTCTTGATCGCCAATTGAAGTCCGTCCTTGTAAGTCACGTTAAAGACGAACTTGGTCGCCGTGTTGTAGCGGTCGCCGGTGAGCGGCTGGCCATCGCGAAACTCGACCGGGTGTTCAACCGCGACCGGCTCGACCTTGACCGGACCGGTTTCCGTCTTGTCCATCGCCCATGTCGCGATATCGACGTGATGGGCGCCCCAATCCGTGAGTTTCCCTCCGGAGTACTCGTACCACCAGCGAAACTCGTAGTGGCAGCGTGACCAGGACTTGGTTTCGTTCGGCGCTCCGGCGAGATAACGAAAGTCGACTTTGGGCGCTGGCCCGAGCCACTGGTTCCAGTCAATGGTTGGTGGAGGCGAGGAAACCGGAATCACTGGGCTGACTGGTGCACCGCCGATACCACATTCGACATATCTTAATTGCCCCAAGCGTCCCGAACGCACCAGGGCAATTGCTGTGCGCATCCCAGCATTACTGCGTTGCTGGGTACCGACCTGCATCACGCGACCGGTTTCGTTGACGACCTTGCAAATTTGCTGACCTTCTTCGACGGTGAGCGTCATCGGCTTTTCGCAATACACGTCCTTTCCCGCCCGCATGGCTTCAATCGCGAGCTTGGCGTGCCAATGATCGGGTGTGAAGATCAATACCGCATCGATGTCGTCGCGGTCGATGATCTTTCGATAGTCGGATGTGGTCGTCGGTTCAGCGCCATTCCATTGCTTCACCAACTGTTCTGCCGCGGCGACGCGGTCTCGGTCGACGTCGCAAACCGCCAGGTAGTCTGCGTACTTGGCAAAGTTAACGCCCACGCCGTACGTGCCACCGTTGGCCAATTGCCATCCCCAGCGACTGCCGCAGCCGATCACTCCGATGCGAGGTCGGTCGTTGGGCTGTTCGAAACCGAGTGCTCGTGGGACCGTGCCCAAGGTCACTGCGGCTCCTGAAAGCGCGAGCGACGAATGAAGAAAACGTCGCCGAGTCGCTGTTCGTTTAACGTCAATTGCGTTCATCGCATGATGCCTCTCGTGTTCGGGAACTAATCATCGACCTTCAGGTTTCGGATCCGAAGGTTGCGGAAGGCGACGGGCGCTCCGTGATCCTGCAGCGCGATGTGACCTCTACGGCTGGCAGCGTACTTGGGCCAGTCCTTGAATTTGGACTCGGCGACCTGATTCACCCAGGCGAAGCTGCCGATCTCATACGCCGCGGTTCGGTGCCTGTTGAGCCAATGTTCGATTTGGTTTCCACGAGCCAGGATTCGCCCCCGATTCCACTTTCCCGGTCCGTTGGAGAATTCTTCGGGCGGCCCGGCAAGTGCGTAATGCTACCACAGAAATGGACCGAGGGATTCCGCTTGCGGTTGGCGAGTTCCAATATCTGGTTTTCCGACCCTGTCCAATAACTGCGACTCTCTTCTTCGGTCAAACGATAGATCAAGCCACTGTTTCCGCCTTCGTTGATCTTGAATTCAAATTCCAACTCAAAGTCTCCGAACATCTCGCGCATAATCAGATCCCCACCTCCCTCGGCAAATTTGGCAACTTGGTATCGGATCCTCGAGAGTCGCTTCCAAAACTTTTATTTCGGCCTTCCCGATGGACGGCTGCGCCACGAGCCCCGTTGCCGCCCAGTAGCGAATGGCAGGTTCGGCCGAACCAAGCAAATCGCGTTGTTGTCGTAGGACGTCCGGACCTTGGGATCCGACCAGCTCAGCTGCATCCATGATCTCTTGCAGCGGATATCGCATCGATGTTCGGCGTGACCGCGTACGCGTCGCCGTGGCACCCGAGGTCGGTGCTGGTATCTTCCAGCGTGACCCACAGCACGTTTGGCCGCTGCGTTGTTGGTTCTTTCGCCCAAGCCTGCCCAGCATCCACGTGGCAAATCAAGCAAAGGCAAACGATCACCATTTCCGCCCGCTGCATCATTTCGAGTCCCTTGATGAAGTTCTTTGTGGTGAAAAACTTTGGCGAGTCGACGCGATCATGATACTGCCTCTCGCGTCATACCAACTTCAGCACCGAAACGTCCCGCGCGGAAACGGTCGTTTCGAGCGATCGACCGTCAAGCCGTGTTGCTTGACCTCCGCGAATGACCCGCAGCCGTCGCACTTGCTTTTCTTGCGAGGACAGCCGGAACCTGCCTGGGATGGGTTCACGCGCAAGTTGACGATGCACAGAGGAATCGATCCGAAAACCGACGTTTTGGCGGCGGCTTGTCTTAGCATTTTGACGCACTCAACGCAGCCAGATTCTATCACGATCACACTCGCGGACGTCGGGCAGCCAAGTCGTCTCGTGATGCCGCGATTGACTCAACGAAAACCGGGAGCCGGCGGTTGCAAAGGCTCACCCCCACCTCCGATTGTCTTTGGCGAATTGTTGTCGACAACCTTTAACACGCGAGCCAATTTCAACATCTCCGACTCCCAGCGGTCTCCCTTGAGCGAATAACCATATTTTTCTTCGAACTCCACACCGACGCCACGCTCGACAACCAAATCAAGCACGTCCCAGCCCGCGTCTTCGCTGATGTAAGCTCCATAATTCTGGAGCACGAACAGCAACTGCTTGCCCGGTTCCGTCGTCAAGCCAAGTTGTTCCGCGGTGACCTCGGACTTGATCGCCAGCAACGATCCCATTAGCAGACTCGGGTTCTTTCCGACGTACCGATTCTTTGCTCCAGGCGTGTTCGCGTACCGGTCAGCTGACCTCGCGGGCCAGCGATATCCGGGTCGCTCCTGCGAGTAGAACAGGTGATGCCCCCATGGGTTGATCTTGATGGCGTGCCGCAGCGGCCGTCCTCCGGTTAGTTCTCCAAGTCGAATGGTGCCTCCCAGGCCCGACATCCCCGAAGCACCCTGGCCCGCGGCATTGGTCACTCCATCTCCGCGCAAGTCCTCGATCTTTTGATTGTTCGGGTACTTCATGAAGCTGGACATGTACAACGGACCGCCCTGTCGACATCGTGCGATCGCCGGTCCACTCCAGCAACGATCTTCGCCGTACCACCGAAAACAGAAGCCACTGTTGGGTGTCAGTCCGTAGGGATTCCCGCGACCGATGTCGGGGACGATCCAATCGTCAGGAATGTGGATCGTCATGCCGTTCATGTCTTCCTTGCCGGCGCAACGTCCTTCTTTGGGCGCGAATCCCTTGAAGCCAATGACTTGTCGCTCGGGGTCTGAACGCTCGAGCTGGAGAAAATGCCGCACGTCGGTCCCCGCTCCCTTGGTCGGGACCAGGTCGACGTCGACGTACACGGCCTTACTACCAATCGGCGTGTTCCAAATGCTGTGCTGATCGAACGGCCAGAGCCAAGGATCGCGCCATTCTTGCGCTACAGCGCAGCGGCAAAAGAGACAGATAAGGACGCCAAACAGTGGACGTAAAAACGTCTTGGTTGTCATAAGTCGTCTTCGAAGTGACTGCGGGAGAATCGCGATTATAGGGCGGTTAGGTGTAACGAACATTCTAAAGCGTCCGCTCGGGCCCAAACGCCACGCTTGTGTCCTGCCATCCCATATCATCCGCGAGGATGAACAAGATGTTGGGCTTCCGCACCGCCGCCATGGAGGACGAGCTGAGAATAGCCAGCGTCAACCAGAACGTCGCAGAAGATCTGAAGAAACACATGAGGTTCACTCGACTGCCTTCGTCTCAATGTTAATGGAGATTCGATGGAGGCCTATAGGTGCCAGACTCGGGAACCTGAAAATGGAAGTGAAAAGCACCGCGTGGTTGCCCTGCCGATTGTTCAGCATTCTTGTGCGGAAATGTTTCGTCATAGCAGGCGACCCGCCTTCGCTTCACAAAACACTGGGCAACTCCCAACCCCTGCGTCGCGGCCGGTCGAGCAACGCGTTGGCTTCGTCGTCGCCGGGGAAGATCTCCTTGTCGGGATCCCATTTCAGGCGGCGGCCCAGTTGCCGCGTGATGACCAGCAGTTGGCAGAGCGACGCGGTGCGGTGGCCGATTTCGACGTCGGCGTTCGGCTTCTGGCGCGTGCGGATGCAGTCGAACCAGTTCTCCACGTGCCCCTTGGCGACCCAGCCGTCGCCTTCCCATTTCTCGGCCAACTTGGGGTCCGGGCCGATTCTTGATGAAGTCCGGCGGGTTGGTGGTGAACTTGTTGCGGTTGATCTCGATCTTGCAGTCCTCGCCGACGAAGATGGCCCCGTTGCGAGGACCCCGGTAGGGCGTTTCATCGGGGAACGTCAATCGCACCTCGACGCCGTTGGCATAGCGGAATCGGAGCCGAGCCGTCGGGCCTTCCTCGATCGGCCACAGTTCGACCGGACCGGTTTCATCCATGCCCAACGCATACTGCACCATGTCGAAGGCATGGGAGCCCAAACCGGTCAGCTGCGAATTGGAATAGTCACGCCAGTTGCCCCACCAGTTCCCCACGCCGTCGGTCCAATGCGAAAAGAGTTTCCGGTTGAAGGGACGCTCCGGTGCCTGGCCTTGCCAGAGGTCCCAATCGACGCCATTCGGAATCGGTTCGGCCGGCAGTCCTTCGGCGGGATAGGGAATCGGGCCCTTGAAGTTCACGCACTCGACCGCGCGAATCTTACCGATACCACCGTCGCGGACAAACTCGCAGGCAAAGCGATTCATTTCCATCGTCCGCTGTTGCGTGCCGTGTTGCACCACGCGTCCATACTTGCGGGCCGCGGTTCACCAGCGCCCGGCCTTCGCGGATGTACAGCGACAGCGGCTTCTCGCAGTACACATCCTTGCCCGCCTGACAAGCCAAGATGCTGGCCAGCACATGATGATGGTCGCAGGCGGCGACGATCACCGCGTCCAGGTCCGGCTGCTCGATCAGCTTGCGGTAGTCCTGATAGATCTTCCAATCGGCTTGATGCTTGGTTGTGACCGCGTCGGTCTTCCGCGAATCGGCATCACAAACGGCCGCGACCCGTCCCGATTCCGGGACATTCAGGACCAACTGCTCGCCGCGGACGCCCATCCCGATGATGCCCACGACAATCCGGTCATTCGCGCCGGGGCGGCCCGGTCCAGCCAGTGCGGAAGACGGTACAAAGTACGGAAGCAAGTTCGCTCCGGCTGCGACTTGGGCACTGCGACTAAGAAAACGTCGACGAGTCATCTGATTTCGATTCACGAACATTTGAGAAAATCTCCTCGCTATTGGAAGCTTCGTTGGGTGTTGATGGACTGCCCCAGGGCGAGACCGTTGCCGCGCAAGGCGAGTAGACGACGCCAAAGCGTTCCCCGTCCGCCCACATGTGTTCGCCTTGATGGAAGATCCCGCTGGGGTGGTCACCGATCATCTGCCACGTTGCATTCTCGTCAGTTGATCGCCAGATTCCCACCTGGCCGGCGCGGATGCCGCGAACGTACATGGCACTTGGGCCATCGTCTGTTTCGGCTTTCCCAAACGAACAGACCCATCCCTGATCCAATGCCGCGATCCGTTTCCACGTTTGGCCGCCGTCGTCACTGCGGTAGATGCCTTCGCCTCACACTGTACCAGATGCGCTGGCTTCGACGTTCGCGTTGACCGGGTCAACCGCCAGACGCGCACCTTGCATTCGGCCAATACTGCCGTTGGCCGTGGCGGACGAAGTCGAGGAGTTCTTTGAAAAACGCATTCGCCCCGTGTTGGTCGACGATTGCCACGAATGTCACTCTGGGCCCGCCGATGAATTGTCGGCGGAATTGGATCTCCCTAACCGAGCAGGTTTGATCACCGGCGGTGAAAGCGGGCCGGCGCTGGCCGCCCTTCAATTGATCATCGTTTTCTCCGCGACCGCCAACGCCGACGATGTTTACCTTTCGATTGGCCCTGGTGGACAACGGATGTTTTCCGCTGATCGCCTCGTCGGTCCATCGCTTTGGGAATGGAACTGCTGCTTTTGGAGCATGAACGGATCGTGCCTATGCTCGACAGACGCTTGAGCGAGGAGCGTCGCCGTTGATGGCAGCAGCAGCGTCTTCACGGCCTGTGCCACGCGGCGCGTCAAGCGGTTGATCGAGACCAACTTAAGTACATCGAAAACAGAACAAAAACTTCTGGAGGCCTGCAAAAGTTGCAACGTTTAATAGCCATAGCGATTCCGCAAGAAAACCGAGTCGCCGCGTGACGATACGCCCAAATAGCGCAACTTCACAGCTTTCGCGTCGGCTTACCATCCGGGCAATTACGCCTCCGTCGCGGGAATTTATTCATTTGATTTCAACTCCGGTTCAATGGACTGCAGTTGCAGGGCGTCCAGGATCACGAATCCAGCAGTGTCTGTGTTTGTGATTTGAATGACGGTTTCTACGTTCGCCTCGAGATCGACTGTGTCGATCGGGCGAAAGTGTTTGCCGTCTGGAAGTGGCATGGTTTGATCAACCACGATGTTCCTGTTGTGAGTTCCTGAAGAAACGGTCACGGGGACGTTCTTGGCTCGGGTTTCGTGAGCCGAGTAAGCCATGAGCAGCTGGTATCGACCGGACTTTGGTACTTTGAATCGAAAGGTCGCGGTCGCTTTGCCGTCACCTTTTGATTTGGAATCTTTCTCTCCGCTGAAGACGTATCCGCTTTCGATGTACGGTTTGAAATTCGTTGATCGAGACCACTTGCCTGTCAGCTTCGCTTGCATGTCGTCGAGTACGATTCCCGGAAGCGTCTTGGCGGCGATGGAGCCGTCCACAGATGGCAGCTCGGATACGTCCGGCAATTCCAGAACCTGCTTCTGAGCCAGCAGTCGCTCGCGGAGTTTTTCGTACTCCAGTTCCTGCACGGCCACGTCCTGATCCGCCGCCAGTGCCGCGGCAACGCCGGCACCCTGGCCGATGACCATCCACGCGCCTTCGATCCGCAGCGACGAGATGCCCACGTGCGTGCATGACAGCGCGACCGGCACGAGCAGGTTGTCGCACTGCTTCCGGCTTCGGCAGGATCGAGCGGTACGGCACGTGGTAGGCGTAGCCCTGCTTCGGACTTCTGATTCCGCACCGGGAAGATCGTCCCCTCGTTGATCACGCCTCCGCCTTGGAGCGCGACGCGCTGGACGTCGTGCGAGTCGATCGGGAACGATGAGATGGCGATCGGGTCGTCCTTCTCCGGCTCTTCGAGAATGTCCTTCTGGCTGATGACATACATGCCCTTCATGCGACGCGATTCGCGAACGTAGAGCGCCGGCGAGAAGTGGTCGTAGCTGGCGAACTCGTCTTTGCACAGGCCGAGCTTCGCGTATCGGTTGCGGATCGCGGCGGGCACGGCCGGGTCGGTGGTCAGGAAGTGGAAGAACTCGAGCGTGTACTGCTTGTGTGCTTCCCAGATCTGTCTTCCGCCCCGCTTCGTCCGCCGAGTGCCAGTCGTTCCCGCCGCCGACCAGGCCGATCGAAAACTGTCCACCGATCGAATTGTTGCCGTCAAGCTTCTCACCTGGCAGCGGGTAGAGGTCGAAGCCAACACGGTTCTCTCCCGCCTTGAGCGCACGGCGGACGATCTCGAACCGGGCCGGGTCGTAGTTCGTCCGGCTTTGGCATCGGCACGCGGTTGTTCGGGTCCGTGGTCAGGCACAGCCGGAAGCTGTAGGTCATGATCGTTCTTGTCACCCGCCTCGTCCGGTCCCGCATCATCGGTGGTGACCAGTGGCAGCAGCTTGCCGTTGTCATCGAAGCCGTTGATGTTCATCTTCTTCTTCGGGTACTGCTTGCCCGCCAGCGACTCGCCGTATTCGTCACGCCCCTCGCGACCGATCGTCCAGTCGACTCCCGCGGCCGCCATCAGGTCGCCTTCGTAGGTGCCGTCAACAAACACTCTGGCAGTGAACGTGCCGTTCTTCGTGACCAGCGACGTGATTCGCGGACCTTCTTTCGTGACCGATTTGAGATAGCGTTCGGTCAGCACCGTGACCCCGGCCTCGTCGAGCATCTGCATCGTCACACGCATCGCGACATGCGGCTCGAAACGTCCACCTCGACTGGTCCTTCTTCGCCGGGTCGTATGGCGCTTTGAGGCCACGATCGGTGTAGTCCTTCACCACGCGCGTGTGCCACTCATCGAACAGTCCCATCAAGGTGCTGCGGACCATCTGGTTCGAGTCACAGTGGCTCAGCCCGCCGGTGTTCATCGCGCCGACATGGTCCGTCGGCTCCAGCAGAATCACCGAAGCGCCTTCGCGAGCAGCAGCGATCGCAGCACAAAAGCCGCCCGGTGTGGAACCGTAGACGATGACATCCGCTTCGCGCGGATCGTTCGCTTGCGCGGACGTCGCGGCCAAGTCGTCATCTCCCCCTTCAATCGGGAGCGATGGGTTGGGGCTGACGCGAAAGACCGGAATGCCGGTGTCCCGGTTGAGGATCAGCGCGGCCGTCGGAGACTGTGAAAATTGAAACCGCTGCTGAAGTTTTGAGTCGAACCAGAGTGGACGTACGATTTCCGTATCGGGCGTAAAGCGGTGATTCAAATGCGGCGCATACGTCGTGCGTTCTTTTTCGTGCGGGACGAGTCTCATCCCTTTTTCGACGAAATCCATCGGTGCGTTGAAGTCGTTGGTCGCTCTCAAGTACAGAATCGGGCAACGGACACGGGCCAGATAAGACTGCCCGGCGATCGTTCTCTGAAACAGATCGACATCACCCTTAACTCGCCGCGACGAGCCGGGCAGGCCCCACAGATCCGTTTGCAGAAAACCGCTTCCGCCGACCGATGGAGATGCGGCTTTCCCACGCTCATCACTGCCGGCAACCATGCCTGTCAGGCGGCCTCCCATCGAATGACCGAAGACGCCGATCCGATCTGCGTCCACTTCCGGCTGCTGCTGAAGAAACGTGATCCCTCGACGATAGCCGATTGTCAGCAGGAACCAGTTGTTGTTGCGAGCAGACGGGAACGGATCGATCGTGTTGTCCTGCGGCAAAAGGTTCGAGTAGCCTCCGACATTGTTCTGAGTCGGATCGACCGCACCCCAGTCCGTATTGGGATCGTCGGCCTGGGCATCTTCCATCGGCCGTCCGCCCCAGTTGACGGATAACGCCGCGTATCCCCGTTTCGCATACCGCTTCACGACCTGCAGAAAGGCTCGCTGTCCGCCGCCGTGCATGTGCAACACTGCTGGCAGCTTCTTTTCGCCCGTGGGAAATCCATAGAACGCGGCCATCCTTGCCGGCTCTCCCTTCAAGGTCCCGATGGAGTAAATGACATACCGCAGTGTGAGATCGTCTTCCCGCCATTCACGGACGACTCGCACCTCGAGCGGCTCGGATCGCGGATCGTAACCAGCCCAAAGCTGCTCGACGCGTTGCGGGGCCGCGTGTAATCGAGGCAGCGAGTCTGCGCCGAATGCCACGACATTCGTGGAAATCACAATCAGGGTTACAAGCAGTCGTGTCATGGTACCTTGTCTATCTCTGCGTTCATGCTTGGGAAGGCGGGAACTGACTTCCCGAGTATTCTATTGCCGGAGCGTCGTCGAACCGCTCCCTGGTCCTGCCTGCTCGACCGCAGCAGTTGCAGAGCGTCCAGAATCACCATCCGGCATTTCCCCTGAACTGCCTCGCAGGGCTTGCTAACGGAATCTGATTGCCATTCCAGCTGACTTACAAACCGCCACGTGAAGCAGCGTCGACTTCACGTTGTTCATTCAACTTGGCTTGCAGGTCGGCGACTTTATCTGGATTGGCATTGGCGAGATTGGTGTTTTCGTTGGGATCGTTGGCAAGGTCGAATAATTCGATTTTGGGTCCGCCAACTTTTTGTGTTGTCAGAATCAGCTTCCAGTCGGAGTCGCGAAAGGCCCAACGATCACCTCCTGGTCCCGTGATGTGGATTGTCCTTGGGGGCAGTCGCGACTCACCAGTCAAGGCTGGCCACAGGTTCACTCCATCCCACTTCAGAGAGTCAGCATCGACATTGGCTCCGGCAAGGGCGCAGAAAGTCGGCATCCAATCGATAACGCAAACGGGTGTTTCAAACCTGGAGCCCCGTTTCAGCTTGCCCGGCCACCGCACGATTGTCGGGACGCGGATGCCACCTTCGTAGAGCGATGCCTTTTGACCTCGCAGCGGTTTGTTATTGCCGGTGAGTTTTCCATTCGGGCAATTGTCGTCGGGGTATTTTGTGTCGTTGTTTTGCGCGGTTGAGCCGCCGTTGTCGCTGGTGAAGACAATGAGCGTGTTTTCCTTCTTCCCCGCCCTATCAATTGCATCGACAATACGACCAACCGCCGCGTCCAGGTGAAGAATGCAGGCGGAGTACTGACGCCCGACATCACCTTCAATTTCAGCTGGGACTTTTTCCATCCACTCATCAGGCTCGCGAATCGGCAGATGCACTGCAGTAAAAGGAACGTAGAGAAAGAATGGTTTCGAATCCTCGTTGTTCGCGTTCTTACCGATCCAATTTACCGCTTCGTCAGTGAGCAAATCCGTGACGTGCCCATACTCCGTGATTAATTCCTCGTTCCGATGCCACGTCGTGGAATACGGCCCCTTTTTGTACTTGTGGTTCCAGGGAGCGACGCCGCCGGCCAGAGAGCCATAGCTGTATCCGAACCCAAAGTGATTTGGCCCCCACTCGCACTTGGAACCGAGATGCCATTTCCCAATCAGTGCGGTTGAATAGCCTGCATCTCCAAGTGCTTTTGCAACCGTTACCGTTTCAAAGGCCAGGCCCCGATTGTTGATCGGAGTCGTAATTCCAAAGCGACTCCAGTATCTCCCGGTCAGAAAGCCGGCTCGCGTGGGGCTGCAGACGGGAGCGACGTAGTGCTGTCGCAACTCCACACCCTCCGCGATCAAGCGGTTCAGGTTTGGAGTCGGTGTGTTCCCACCGTGAAATTCAACGTCTGCCCAACCCAGGTCATCCGCGATGATAAACACGAGGTTGGGTGGAGCCCCCGCATTGACCAGCGTCGAACTTATGAGCAACAGAAGAAAGATTGTGGGTCTGATCATGCGGGCAAATCCTCGAGGATGACGGTGCGCTTTACACTTCGTTCGGCCGATGGTTCTTCTGATTGTTCCTCTGTTAATCATATCCGTTTACTCGGAACAGGGGCCAAAGGAATGGCGGTCTTGCTCATCTCTAATTCCCATTGGTCAAGCAGGTCGCTCAATGCTTTCGCCTTGCCAGGAGCGGACGCGGCGAAATTCTTCTCTTCCGCGATGTCGTCTTTATTCGTCATAGGGTCTCTCTCACTTGTCCTCGTTTAGCAACGGGCGGAAAATTACTGTCCGGTTTTGTCCTCAAGATGAAGATCACAACCGTGCTCTGATCCAACTGCAGTTCCTCCAGCGTGGCAATCACGCGACCGACGCTGTCGTCGATGCTCTGTACCATCCCAGCATAGACCGGTTTTCCCTGACGTTGATCGTCTGGCACCCTTGCATCTCTGGCAATGTTTTCTTCTTTCGCTTGTAGCGGCGTGTGTGCACCGTAATGCGGAAGGTAAAGAAAGAACGGCTTGTTTCGGCTCTCGTGAATGAACTGAACAGCTTCGTCGGTCAGTCGCTCATTGTTTTGACCGAATCGGCGGCTCGAAGATATGGAGTCGCTCGAGAGAGACCTCGCCGGGCTGGGTGGGGATCAATTCGAGCGTGTGTTCGCGATTCGGCAGGACTTGGGCGAGTCGCGTAACGAAACGCTCGTCGGCTTCGCCTTTGAAGCTGATCTCGTCGAGCACGGACCGACGCACGTCGAAGGTGAAGCGATCGCCGTTGCGGTTGCGTTCGGCGCGACGCCAGACATCGGGATCGATCATGATTTGGCCGGAGGTGCTGGTAAATTGCTTGAAGGCATTGCCTTTGCCATCGGCTCCGGTGACGCTGCCAGTGATCTCGTAGTCGCCGGTGTCGCTGGTCATGACGATGGTCCAGCTCTGCGGCACGACGTTGCTGCCAAGCGTGATGCCATGCGGCGATTGATCGCGCGGATTCGCCCCTTTGCCTTCGGCGGCGTTCTTTTTGTCCGGCTGTATGTAGCTCACTAGGAAGGCAGCGGTTTCGGTAGCTGGCTTGCCATCGATGAGGACGCGGAAGCTGCCACCGCTGGGCGATTTCTTGCCGACAAGGTCGATGCGGTTACCGGTGAAGGTCGCTTTGAAGGAACCGTCGTCGCGTTTCACCGGTTGGATGCTGCGCTCGCGCGAAGCGGGGTCGTAGCTGAACCGTTGCGGCTTGCGGATGTGAGCGAGGATGTTCGAGTTGATGATGTGCGCGCCGTAGTTGCTCTGGTGCACGGCGTCTTTGAGGAGTGAGGGAATGGGCAGGTTGTTCGTCTTGAGGTATTCGGCCCAGTCGCGGCGGCTTTCGACGAACTCGACGTTGTGCTTGCGGCAGACTTCACGCACGGCGGCGACGTCCTGGTCCTTCGCGTTCTCCGATTTGCCCCAGAGCTCCTGATCTCGCTCACGCCAGTGCAGGCTCGGCACGATGATGTCGGCGGTGGTGTTCGACTTGATTTCAATGATCAGCTTTTCGAGGTCGGCCGCGTTGCCGTTGGTGTAGGTGATCACAAGGTCCGGTTGGTCGGGAACAGCGAGATGCCGCGCCCAGCCTCGCAGGTATTGCCAGGGGCAAGAATTGCCGACCATCTTCTCGTAACGGATCTCCGGCGGATTGGGAAACAGCTTCGGGATCTCCCGCTTCCACGGTTCGCCGCTGCCAAGCATGTTTGTGTAGCTGGAGCCAAACGCCCAGATCAGAAACGGACGCGGCGGATCAAAGCCATGCTCCAGCTTCTTCATCGTCAGCGCCAGATGCTGACCGTCCGTCGGCGCGGCCTTTGCCACATAATCCGCCGCACCTTCCGGCTTGCCGACATGACGCAACGGTTCATCCGTGACGACGCTGCGTTGCGCAGGTTTGGGATCAACGGCGTGGAGCCCCGTAATCGGGTTCAGCAGCAGAGCGGTGAGGAGGGAGAGAGTGGTTTTCATGGGAATCTTAAGGGTTCGAAAGTGGCAACCGGTCGATTTGCACTCGCAGACGCACCGTGTCGGTTACGGGTTTCCCTGCACGCACATCATCTTCGGTAAACGTCGCCATCAGCACCTCGCCGAGCGGTGTGCGCTGGTGGTCGTAAATGATGTGAATCGTGCCGTCTTCGGTCTGTACGCCGTCGGGATAGGTCACGTCTTCGCGTTCGTCGAGCATCAGGCCGCCCTGCCAGGTCATGCCGTCGTCGTCGGAGATGAAGGCCATGAGCTTCTCTCGCTTCACCTTTTCATTCATGGGGCCGTGCTTAACCAGCAGCAGAGCGCCGGACTTCAGTCGTCGTAGAAAGAACCGCGAGGTGGGATGTGGAATCGCGATGCGTTTCACCGGTGTCCACGTCCTGCCCTGGTCCTGGGAAATCGTTTCGGCCAGTCCCCGACATCGCACCATCATCCAGAGTGATCCGTCTTTGCGCTCGACGATCATCGGTTCGTCGGGGCCGCGCGTTTTCGCGTCTTCGATGTTCGCGGTGCCTCGGAGCTGAAACGTCTTTCCCTGATCGGTCGAGGCATAAACTTTGATGCTGTTGTCGGCCTTCCACACCGACGAAGTGAGCAGCCAGTCACCGCTGGAAAGTACGGTCGGTTTGTTGAGCATGATGCCGTCGCCGATACGCCGCGGCGCGGACCATTTCGGTTCACTTGCATCCGGATCGTCGCAGACAATCGTCCAAACTCCGAATCGTCCATCCTGCTGTCCGGCACTCTGCCCCCAGAACAACCACAGTCGGCCCAGCGGGTCGATCCAGATGGAAGCCGACATCGCGCGCGTTCCTTCGCGCGGCAGAATCATGAGCCGCACCTCCGACCACGATGCCCCGTTGTCATCGCTGCTGCGCACCACTTGAAAATTGCGAGTGCTCTCGACGTCGCGGCCATAAACCACCCACAACCGCCCCTTGGCCGTGCATTCGATGCCAGCCACTCCCTGCCGCTTCGTCGGCGGAACATGCTGTTTCCACGGCGAGACGATCACGTGCGCGGGTTGCAGCGCAATGTCATCGGCGGGTGCTTCTGCATGGGAGACGCTGGTCCCGGCCCCCAGCAGCAGCGACAGGATGCCGGTGGAAATGACTCGCTTCATCAGTCCTTCCTCTTCGATTTCTTCTTCCCGACTTTGGAAGTGGCGTCGGCTCTCCATGCTGGATTCGTCTGCCCGGGAAGGGTTGCGGGAACGCGCTGGATCCAGGCCAGCAGGTCGTCCAGGAGTTCGTCGCGCTGCTGAGTCCGGCTCAGGGCGAGGTTGGATGTTTCGCCGGGGTCGGTGGCCAGGTTGTAAAGCTCCACCGCGTTGTTGGTGGCGATCTTTTCCCGTCCGCCGTCGAGCTGCCATTCTTCGTGGTAGAGGTGCAGCTTCCAGTCGCCTTTGCGGATGACCGTCACCGGCCGCGTGCGGAAGACAGCATCGCGACCGCGCGGGACGGGACCGTCCAGATAGCCCGGAAAATGCCAGAAAATGGCCTGGCGATTCAGCGAAGCCCCGCCTTTGAACAAGGGAATCAGGTTCTCGCCATCCAGCGGAGACGCAGGCGACTCCGCACCAGCAGTGGCCAGGAACGTGGGATAGAAGTCGATGTTCAGCACCGGCACATCGCAGGTCGAACCCGGCTCAACCACGCCCGGCCAGCGGACGATCATCGGCACGCGAATGCCACCCTCGTAGTAGCAACCCTTCTTGCCTCGAAGCGGCTCCTGCAGGACGTGGGTGCCGCCATTGTCCGAGGTGAAGACCACCAGTGTGTTCTCTTCCAGACCCAGGGTCTTCAGTTTGTCCAGGACCATTCCGATGCCCGTGTCCAGATCCGCCAGACAGGCACCCAGAAGCGGGTCGCCGTGCCCCAGTTGCCCCTTCGGCTTCTCCTTGAAATGGGCCAGAGTTTCCGCCCGTCCCTGCAAGGCCGAGTGAACGGCGTAGTGCGGCAGATAGGCAAAGAAGGGTCCCTGCTTGTTCGACTCGATGAACTCGCAGGCGGCCTCGGTGATGGAGAAAATGGCTTTCGGATCCGCCGGGTCTTTGCTGTTCAGACCGGGCTGCGAAACCTTCACCACATCGAACCCCGCGTGCTCCGACTTTCCGGTGTCTGAGTCCTTCATGTGGCACTTCCCAAAGAAGCCGGTGGCATAGCCGGCCGCCTTCAGCGATTCGCCCATGGTCACGGTTTCGAGCGGCAGATTGCCGCGGTTTGGAATGGGAATCATCCGCATCAGCTCGACGGGTCCGCGTTTGGTGCTGCCGACGGCATAGACGCCATGGCGCGCCGTGTATTGACCGGAGAGCATGCAGGCACGACTGGGCTGACAATTGCCCGCCGAGGCGTACGCGTTGCGAAAAACCATGCCTTCACCGGCCAGACGGTCGAGATTCGGCGTCTCGCAGTAGTCCGATCCGGTGAAACCGGTTTCCTGCCAGCCAAGATCGTCGGCGAAGATCAGCACGATATTGGGCCGGTCCGCAGCGATGAGCCTGTCCGTGGCAAACAGCCCCGCTCAGCCCCGCCAGCAGGAAACACAACAGTAGATCAATGCAGCATCGGCGATGGGTCATCGTTTTCAATCCAGTGGTAAAAGCGTGGTTCGTGGTAAGTCACGAGCGGTTCCGAAACAACTTTCCGATTTCCCATCAGCACGAAGCACAGGCGAGTGAGCGAATCATGTTACCAGTCGGCTCGACTGCGCGGACCACTGATGTTCATCGTGCCGCCGCACGGCGCAAGCGGTCCATGATGGCGCGACCCAGTTCGACTTCGGGAACTGGACGGGCGACGATGAGGTCCAAGCCAAGCGCATCGAGACGCCTCAGCGCGGCAAAGAGATTGACGGCGGCTTCCCGAAGACAGCCCTGCTCGGAAAGCACCTCGGTCGCGGCGAACCCGGCAGGAGAGATCGGTCGCCGGAAACTCAACAACCCCACCCTTGCCTTGCCAGTCGTCTCGTCCGAAGGGAGTTCATCCGTTGTCAGCAAGAGTCGGGTCACTGGTGAGTAATGCTGAATCAATTGGCCGGGCGACGCAGGTCGCGAAACTTCGTGCATGTGAATTCTGACGGTCCCCACGATGTCTTCAATTTCTTCCAAAGTGATTCCGCCGGGCCGTAGTAGTGTCGGGCAACCATCCGGCGAATCGACGAATGAAACAACGGTCGATTCCACTCCAATCCGGCAGGGCCCATCGTCCAGCACGATGGGCAATTGGTTTCCGAATTGCTCGACGACGTGGTCGGCTGACGTCGGGCTGACTGCTCCAAACCGGTTCGCACTGGGGGCCGCGATGGGAACGCCAGCAGCTTGGATCAGTTTCCGAGCCACTTCATGAGCAGGGCATCGGACCGCGACGCTCGACAATCCGGCGGTGACAATATCAGGGATGCATGGTTGTTTTTCCAGCACCAGTGACAGCGGGCCCGGCCAAAACTCTTTGATCAACTTCATCGCCAGCGGAGGAACGGACGCGGCCACGTCCGTCAGTCGTGCGGGCTCAGCAATATGCACGATGAGAGGGTCGAACCGCGGTCGCCCCTTGACTTCAAAGACGCCAGCAACTGCTGCCGCGTCCAATGCATTCGCTCCCAATCCGTAGACGGTCTCGGTCGGAAATGCCACGAGCCCGCCCTGACGAATCATGTTGGCTGCGTCAATGATGTTCTCGTCTATCACCATGAAATCTCGATCTCCTCAGGCAATCGCACCTCGGCGAAGCGGCTGGAATGGCTTCAGGGACCAGTTGGGTGGCGATTGTTGGTCGAGGAACCGGATGCTCTTTCATGCGGTGCCACCCATGATCGTTTGGCTGCGCGGCTGCTGACCTGCCGAGTTCGCAGTTTACTGTATGTGCGCGACCGATGTGCGAACTTGCACGCGACCGCCCCTCGGTGACACACATGACGGACAGTGCACGTACGGCTGCAACGTCAGGATGCTGAAAGACTCTAACCAGAGCTTTGGCACGCAGATTGCAATTTCACAATATTCAAATGCTTGAAGGTTCGAATCTGCGTATCGCTTGGTCAGAGTCAGTCCGAGCGCGAGACCGCGAGGGGAGCACACAATGCCGTACCGTTTGCTTGCTGCAACCGAACTCGCAGAGTTCCTGCGAGCCCTGGCTCATCCACGTCGAATTCAGATTCTGGAGGAGCTGCGAACGGGCGAGCGAGATGTGGCCTCTTTGGCAAAAGCCACCAACCTTGCTCATTCGAGTGTGTCACAGCACTTGATGGTCATGCGTGCGCATCGAGTTGTCTCTGAACGCCGCGAAGGAAGAAGAGTGTATTACCGACTTCGGTCAGAACAGCTGGCGGAATGGTTGGTACAGGGAATGGACTTTTTGCCGCCCATGGATCGACAATCGGCTGAGGTGCGTCGGGCAATCAAGAAGGCACGGTCAAAATGGTCTAAATAGTCTTGCGATCAATGTGTCGCGGAGACTCGGTGGCAGGTCGACATGATCGTGATGGGAAATAGAAATGGAAACGATTCTCAGTAGACACTGGCATCATCTTCCGGAGTCCGAGGTTCTTGAGCTCGTGGAAACCAATCTGGACCGCGGATTGGATCTCTTTGCGGTCGAGAACCGGCAAGAACGTTTTGGACCCAACGCGATTACACAAAGAAAAGGCCACGGGCCGTGGGTTCGTTTCCTGCTGGAATTCCATCAACCCCTGATTTACATCCTGTTGGCCGCCGCGCTGATTACGGCTCTCTTACAAGAATGGGTCGACTCCGGTGTGATCCTTGGTGTCGTATTGGTCAATGCGATCATCGGTTTTGTGCAAGAGTCGAAAGCACTCAAAGCGATCGATGCTCTTGCCAGAGCGATGACCAGCGAAGCAACCGTGCTGCGCGGCGGGGAGAAGAAACGTATTTCATCGACGGCACTTGTTCCAGGCGACGTCGTTTTCTTGCAATCAGGCGACAAGGTTCCCGCAGATTTAAGACTGCTTGTTTGTCGTGAACTGCGGACCGATGAGTCCACCCTGACGGGTGAATCCGTGCCGATCGAAAAGCATGCCGAGACACTTGAGCACGACACAGTTCTGGCCGATCGCCGCAACATCGTCTATTCAACGACACTCGTCACTTACGGAACGGCCACAGGCGTTGTGGTGGCCACCGGCGACAACACGGAGATCGGCCGCATTTCGGAGTTGATCTCTTCGGCCGAGGTTTTGGCCACTCCGTTGACCCGCAAGATCGCTCATTTCAGCGGCATCCTGCTGTACGTGATTCTCGGCATGGCCGCCGTGACGTTTCTCGTCGGCATCATCCGGGGCGAGTCGTGGTTGCATATGTTGATGGCGGCAGTCGCGTTGGCCGTGGGCGCGATTCCGGAAGGCTTGCCGGCCGCGGTGACCATCACTTTGGCGATCGGTGTCGGCAAAATGGCAAAGCGCCACGCTATCATTCGCAAACTTCCGGCGGTCGAGACGCTGGGCAGCACGACGGTCATCTGTTCCGACAAGACGGGCACACTGACCCAAAACCAGATGACCGTTCGAGAAGTGTTTGCGGGAGGCGAATTGTTGACTGTCTCTGGCGTCGGCTATGCGCCGGAAGGAGAGTTTTCGTGTGACGGAGAAACGGTTGATGCCCGCCAGCATCCCGTCCTCATTGAGTGTCTGAAGGCCGGTCTCCTCTGCAACGACTCGGCGCTTGCGCAATCAGAGGACGGTTGGCAGGCCGAAGGTGATCCCACGGAAGCCGCCTTGATTGTCTCTGCCCGTAAAGCCGGTTTCTCTCCTGAAACCACGCAGCAAGAGCATCCGCGGTTGGATGCCATTCCGTTCGAGTCGCAACATCAGTACATGGCGACGTTGCACAAGATGGGGCCGAACGGCTCTCCGGTGGCCTATCTGAAAGGCTCGGTCGAAAGCATTCTTCAGCGCTGCGACAACGTATTTGGCGATGTCGAAAGTGGCAGGGCGTTGGACCCCGAATCCGTGCATCGACGTGTTGATGAAATGGCAGCAGATGGCTTGCGAGTGCTGGCGTTGGCTCGTACCGAACTTCCGGCTGGGACAAAGTCGATCCAGCATCAGGACGTATTGAGCGGACTGAGCTTTCTAGGGCTGCAGGGAATGATCGACCCACCGCGACCTGAATCCGTTCGAGCCGTCCAAGCCTGTCAAGCCGCTGGGATTCGTGTGAAGATGATTACGGGGGATCACGCTGGAACTGCTGCCGCGATTGCTGCGCAAATCGACCTGGAGGGTGCCGAACGGAACGGCGCGACAGACAATGTGATGACGGGCAAAATGCTTGCTGAATTGTCCGACACAGCGCTTCTCGACGCCGTCGAGAAGACTGCGGTCTTCGCGCGTGTTGCGCCGGAACAAAAACTGCGTCTGGTCAAGGCACTGCAACATCGGGGCCACGTTGTGGCCATGACCGGGGACGGTGTGAACGATGCCCCCGCCCTGCGTCGGGCCGACATCGGCGTGGCGATGGGAATTACCGGCACCGAAGTCGCCAAGGAAGCCGCCGACATGGTGCTGACGGACGATAATTTTTCGTCAATCGAAGCGGCCATCGAGGAAGGCCGGGGAGTGTTCGACAATCTCATCAAGTTCATCACTTGGACGCTGCCAACGAACATCGGCGAGGGGTTGGTCATTCTGGTGGCGGTTTTCGTGGGTGCCGCGCTGCCCATCCTGCCCGTCCAGATTCTGTGGATCAATATGACCACCGCGGTGCTGCTGGGATTGATGCTGGCTTTTGAACCGAAAGAGCCCGGTATCATGCTGCGGCTGCCGCGCGACCCGGCGAGCCCGATCCTTTCGCCAGCGCTGATGTCCCGAATTCTTCTCGTCGCCGTCCTGTTGCTGGTCGGTGCGTTTGGTCTGTTCGAGTGGGAGCTGTCTCATGGTGAGAGCGAAGCGGCAGCGCGAACGGCCGCCGTGAACGTGTTCGTATTCGGAGAACTCTTTTACCTGTTCAACTGCCGGTCCCTCACCCTGTCTATGTTCGCCATCGGGGTGTTCAGCAACCGCTGGCTGCTGGCCGGCGTCGGCATGATGGCTGCTCTTCAAGTTGCCTTCACGTATCTACCCGTGATGAACCGCGCCTTCAGCAGCGAGCCAATTGGAATGACGGAGTGGTTCTTGATCTTGGGAACCGGCACGCTGATCTCTCTTGCTGTGGGCTTTGAAAAATGGCTGCGCCGGCGAGCTTCGCAAGGGGCGGTCTGACCGGACGGTAAAGATCATGTGCAGTACGGGGGACTGAAGAAATGCGGCAACGCAGCCGATACCCTTCAACCTCCAATGGCCGAGTAAGAAAATTCCGTGATGAGAGGGGACACGAAAGACTCAAACGACCAGGACCAACCATTACCACGAACGACTTCAGGTTGGTTCCTCAAGCGTCACCGGCGACGGGAATCCGGCCGGCTTTACGGCGAGTATTGAACATGTGGGGGCTTCGCCGGGGATCGCGTTGAAAGCTTCGAGTGCTCCGTCGTCGTCCCGGAGGTTGCGTTCGCGATTTAGGGCGAGCGTCAGCAACAGGGAATTGCGGCTGTGGGGTTCGCTGATCCAGGGTGCCGCTTGCGTGAGATCCGCTTCGGCCTGGGCTCCATCTTTGGCGATGTAATAGGCCCGCCCGCGCAAGTGGTAGCCGTCGCCGCGTTTCCAAAAGGGCCATCGAGTTAAATCTTCATTGGCGAATTGCGAGATCGCTTCAGACGCCTTGCCCTGCGCGAGCAGAATCTGCAGCTGAGCGGTCTTCTTCACGGACTCGACCGGGATACGTTCAATGATGGCCTCCGCGTTGGCTTTGTCGAGCAGCGCGGCCTGTTCCAGCGCGGCGGCTCTTTGCAGATCGCTGATCTTCTCCAGTTCGGCGAGGGCGAGGAAGCCCGCCGCCTTGCGATCTCTTGTGGCATTTCGGAAACCAATAGCGAAGTCGGTGACGCTGGGATCGGACTCGAACTGATGCGAGCGGCCGTCGTAGAAGTGCGCGAACTTCATCGGCTCGTGAAAGCCTGTTCGTGCCGGTGGGTGAGAAGGCGCTGAGTTCCTGACCGTCCTCGCGGATGCGCTGGCGACAGAGGTTGATGTGCCACGGCAGGCTTTGCGTCGGATGCCGACCGATGACCTGATTCAGCGGATCGTTTTCGTCTGCGGTGACTGGGAAGCGAATCTCGACGGTCCAGTGATCGTCGGCAATGTGCGTGGCGACTTCGGCCTTCGAATCCCAGCCGAACCATTGTCCTTTGGCCGCGCCACGATCCAGGTCGACGATGTGACCGGCGGGGCTGATGGCAATCTGATAATAAGAGTGCGTTTCGGTGGCGAGTTCGAGTTCGATCAGATCGCCGTGCCAGATGGCGGGGTCATCATCGCGTGTGGAAGCGGAGACAGGTTTCTCACCGGGACGTTCGTCGCAACGAATCGCGAAGTAGAGATTGCTCCCCTGCCATCCGACTTTGAATGAGGTTCCGAATGTGGGCGTGCGACCGGTTTGCAGCTCGCGGAATCTGCCTGTCGCCGCGAGGGGGCAAGTCCGCCAATAATCTTCATCGAACTTGCCGTCGATGAAGATGTCGTGCGCATCACCGACAAGTCGCAGCTTGGGCACGGGGCCGCGTTTCTGGCCGAGTTGCTCGGTCTTCATCCGCAAACCTTTCAGGTAGTCGTCGATGAGGGCGATGCGTTTGCCATAAACGCTTGCGGCGTCGGCTTTCGCCTTCGCTTTGTCAAACATCGCGAGCGCTTCATCGGCCCTCGCCTTGTCCTCTGCCATCACGTTCCAGTTCGCCTCGCAGTAGTTGAAGAAGGCGAGCATCTCCTGATCGGCGGGGCCGTAGAAGAGGCGGCAATATTCGCGCAGCAGCGCGTCCACATCCGCGTCCTTGCCACCCCAGTACATGCGGGCGGTGAAGTAGACCAGGAAGTGATTGAAGCCGATGCCTTTGGTGGAGAAATCCTGCGACACGCTGAGCCAGATGTCCTCGCCCGCCGAGACACCCTTCGTCGCGCTGACGCTGTCGCCGATCGCGTGTGCCGCAAAGCTGGGCAGATACCAGCCGCGACTGGTGAAGGGGTAGTTTTCGAAATTGAGCAGCGGATTGTCGGTCTTCTTCAGCCATGCGGCACGCAACGCGTCCGGCGCGGATTCGCCCTCGCCCTTCACGCCGCCTTTATTGATTGGGCGACGTCCGCCGACGATGCACACCTGCACGTTCGGTTCGAGTTTTTCGATCTTCAGCGGCGGCAGCGTATAAACGCCGTACGCACAGTTCAGCACCTTCGCCCGTGGATGCGTCTTCGCGATCTCCTTCGCCACGCGATTGACGAAGTCCCACACATGGTCGCTGAGCAGGCCACGCTCGTTGCGCTGGGGCGAGTCCTTGCCTTTGCACTTTTCGCACTGGCAGATCGCAGTGTAGCCGTCCGGCGGCATGATGGAGACGGTTTCAAACTGGTAGGTGTCGAGCAGCGTTCGCGCCCAGCGCACGGTCTCGTGGAAAAGTTCGTCGTTCGAGTAGCAGACCTGGCACTTCGAGTCGCCAGGTTTGAAGTCAGTCTTGCCGCCGTAGATCGCGAACCAGTCCGGATGCGCGTCGAAGACTCCCATATGGTTCGTCATCGTAGAAATGCCATGAGCGATCTGCAGACGCTCGTCATTGCGCAGGCCGAGCCGCATCACCCACATCGAAGTTTCGGGGCCGGCAGTGCTGAAGCGGAAGTTGAACTGCCGCAGTGGAAAATCCGGCTGCACGGTTTCGTCGATCTGCGGCAGCGGGATCGTTTTCATCGACGGCAGTACTTCGCCCAGTTCACCCGGCAGATACCAGCGCGCACCGAGCTTGCGCAGGTAGCCGCACACCGCATTGAAACTTCCACGTTCATCGAGGCCCCAGACTTCGAGCGTCTCCTTCGGCTCCGTGGTCGCGTCATCCGGTTTGCCTGTGTCACCTGGTAGTCGCAGACGGTTCTTGTACAGACCGCGAGCCGGCATGCCGTAGGGCGCGCCGACGATCTTCTCCCACTCGGCCTGTGCTCGCGGGATGTCGCCGTTGTTCTTCGCAAACGGCTCCATCGGCGTGAACTCGCTGTCATCACCGACGAGCGCGATCCAGTCCGGTCCCGTGGCGATGCGATACGCACCGTATTTCAGGTCATCCGCCTTCGCGGGATTGTGCGTGCTGGCGCCGATGAAGACCCTCACGGTCTTTTCGCTCGGCGAGGTGACGATGGGCAGTCGCGCACCGCTGATCTTTTCGATCTGCATCCGAAACTCATGCGCGGCGACACGTTGCATCCGCGTCGGAGTTTCGGAAATCACAATTTCCGCCCGCGGTTGACCGTCTTCGACGATGAACGTGTCGGCAGCATGAAGCACAACCAGCGGTTGGAATAGCAGGACGGTGAGAAGTGTAAGCGTGAATTTCATTTTTATGTCGCCCATCTGTTTGTCGTCACTGTCCTGGCTCGGACACAATCTGAATCATTGACATCAATCTTCTTCAGCCCGGTCGACGTTGGCCCACAGTTGGCCGGAGCACGATGCACGTTGGCGATTCCCGTGCGCAATTGATCAATCGGGATGACGGCGATGTTCAAAGGCGAGCGCCGTTTGCCGCTGTCCGCTGTGGTGGTGCAGACGAGGTAACGCCGACCGGCATTCAACGTGCCAGCGATCGGTTTGCTGTTGGTCATCGGCAGCTTGCCGCGTCGCATCTCGCTCCAGGTACGACCGTAGTCCTCGCTGCTCGCGACGAGTGCTTCCGCTTTGTCACCGTAGCGAGAGAGATTCGTGATCTGCTCGCCGTCCAAGATGACGGTGGATTCGCCCCACATCTTGAAGCCCTTGGCCTGCGGGATGGGCACCACATCCCACTTGGTGTTCTCGCCGCCCTGATTGTGGCCGAACGATGCGTAGAGCCGCCGCTTGTGAAAGCAAAGTGCCACCAACTCCGTCTGGTTCATCGGTCGCCAGCCGTCGGTGTCTTTCTCGAAACGCCACTCGCGAATCAATTCGCTGGCGGGCGCATGCGGCAGCGGTTGAGCGTTCGGGCTTTCAATCAGCAGTCGACGAGCTGCTCCGGGTTTGTTGATGACCTTCACGCGTAGCAACGGACCATTGGTGACAGAGCATCACCCTTCAGACAATGCTGCAAACCGTGCATCTCGCGTCAGCTCTTGATCGCCCAGATGCACGTAGACGCGATTGTAGCCCACCGAATTGGACAACACCCCGGATGCACTCCCTGCAGTCGGCGGCAAGCGTATGCCAGTGTTGAGGATTTCGTGGTAAATCTCCTGCGACCACAATCCGTTTCCGAGTGGATCAGGTAGTCGATTAAGATCCTGAGGCTTGCCCCAGGCTTCGGTGGACAGCATTCCGGATCGGCACATGTGGTTGTTCGCGATCCCGATGGAATTCATCTGACCGGTTGCCAGCCATGTCGGCACGTCCCACCAAAATGGTTTTTCAATGTCGATCCAAACGTGTTTGTTCAGTTTCCGAGCCGCCTGAACAAAACCCATCGGCATGTCTTTGCGCAGCTTGAGGCGGCCCAGCTTGTGCTCGCCGATGAGCCAGACCTGCAACTTGCCGGGCTTCTTCGGCAATCCGGCCCGGCTTACGACAACGCCCTGACGATTGACGGCAATCCGGAAACGCGGTTTGACGACAGCTGTGACGAATTCGCATGGCTTGGCGAGTTGAGTGCAACAATGAATCACTTCGTCACACAAGACCTTTCTTTTCGGCTCGGTTACCAGGGACAATTTCTTGATAACGTGGCCCGGTCAGCAACACCAAACGGACAGCAAGCCGCCGCGAACCAAATCTCGTTTCATGGTGCAGTCTTCGGCATCCAGTGGAGTCGTTGACTGCCGCGCGCGTTGTCGTCCCGTTCAGGCGAGTTTTGCAATCACCGACAATCGTTGCAATGGCCGCGGAGCAGAATCTCGGTGACCTCGCCAACCAGCTCGCTGGCGCGTTGACTCCCGGCGGTCAACTTAACGTCGTCCAAACAGGAAACGGTCCCGCAATCGACACACAAGAAATGCGGATGCCCGGAGTCATGCTCGGCATCCACGTCGATCGCCTCGAACCGCCAAAGGTGATCGCCGACTTCGGTGCGGCGGAGCAGCCCCGCGTCGACCATGTCGTTCAAATTGCGAAATGCGGTTGCCTTATCAACACCAGTGGCGGCGAGATGTTCGGCCACCACCGCGTGCGTCAGCGGAGCGCTCGCTTGGCGGAGCAATTGCAAAGTGGAAATTCGCGCCGGCGTGGCTCTCAGCCCCGCGTCGCGAATCGCTTGCTTGACCACGTCAAGCGATTCGTCGGTTTTGGTCATTTCGGTTTCCCAGGGCTTGAACCCACTCCAACTTGGTAAGTCTAGCCATTTGCAACCGGTGTGCAAGTGCGATCGTGCCAACCCTTCCCTGAGGAGGAGGGGTAGCGAAACTCGTGAAGATTCTCGACTCTCCCCGCAAAACGCCGAAAGTCTTGACGACGTTCGCTACCAGCAGAACCCTCATTGTAAGTCTGGATGAAGCACTAGTTCGGAACCGTCAGTGGTCCGTGATCGTCACAATGGTCACCGTGCGGGTGATGCAGGTGGCCATCGACCAAATAATCGACATGGTCGCCGTGCGGCACCATCCCGCGATGCCCATGCCCGTTGCAGTTCGGGGCATCATCGACGGCAGCCTTTGTCGTGGATCGGTTGATTTTCGCTTTGCCATCGTTTCACAGTTGCAGGATTATGCGAACGTGCAGTCGTCGGCGTTTAGCTCAGGTGCTTCTGGGCGATTTTCCCATTTCTCAACCCTCTCGCGTCAATGGCGGACCGCATATGCACAAGCGCTGCAATAGCGTAAGTTATGCAGATCATGTTGCCGTCGATCGCCTGGGATTTTGATGTCACCGACCGTTTTGCTGATCGTTTACTGTCTGTTGATCGTGGCGGCGTCGCTGGCAGGCGGAAAACTCTCATCGTTGCTGCGGATGACGCACCTGCGGACGCAGCTTTTGATGAGCGGCGTGGGCGGGCTGATGATCGGCATCGCGCTGCTGCACCTGCTGCCGCACGGCGGCGAAGTGCTGCGGTCGCATTCCCGCGCCGCGCGGCGCTGATCGGATTGACGGTCATGTTCCTGCTGATTCGCATGTTCCACACACACGATCACAACGTACCAGTCACGGACGAAACGGTCACGGACGAAACGGTCACGGACGAAACGGTCACGGACGAAACGGTCACGGAGGAGATGAATCATAAGCACGGCGAAGATTGTGGGCACGGACCTTCGCATCATGACGGTGACGTGAAGGGGATCAGTTGGGCGGGACTGTTTTTCGGGTTGTTGATGCACACGCTGGTTGACGGCGTCGCGCTGGCCAGCAGCGTGATTGCCGATGCGTCGCACGGTGCTTGGATGGGGCTGGCCGGTTTAGGAACGTTCTTGGCCGTGCTGCTACACAAGCCGCTCGATGCGTTTGCGATCACTTCGGTGATGAATAAGCAGAACTGGGCCAAGCCAGCCCAAGACGCTGCGAACGTCGCTTTTTCGTTGGCCTGTCCCGCCGGAGCGATCGCGTTCTACTTCGGAGCGACGACGCTGGCCGCGAACTCGAGCGTGCTAGGTTGGGGGCTTGCTATCTCGGCGGGTTTTTTCATCGGCATCGCACTGGCGGACCTGTTGCCCGAAGTCGCCTTTCATCATCACGATCGCGGCAAGTTGACATTCGCATTCTTGCTGGGCATCGCCGTTGCCGTTGGCATCGAGAATCTGCCTGGCCACAATCACGAGCACAGCTCAAACGATGGCGAAGTGACCCGCGACGTGCAGGACGATCACGCTGGTCATGATCACGACCATTAGGCCGACCATAACTGCTGGTGTCTAACCAGCTTAACGCTCCACGCGAGTATTCACCCTCCCGCTCGCGCGAGGGTCGGACAGGAAAGATGCGGCCGATCCGGTTGCACCGCTGATGGTGGTGTCCGATGCCGCGACCGCCGATTCGCTGCCCTCGTTGCCAGTGGGAACAGAGCTGTCGGTGTTGATTCACAACGAACACGAATCGGACCAAGACGTCAACGCCCGTGCCTTGACCATGCGTCATGCAACTCTCTTCGTTTACGTCAGCCGTCAAGCATCCAACACCGCTGGGCCTGATCCTCGAGTGCCTGCCGGCACTCGATTGACGCATCTTTCTATCGTCCCGATCTTGCCTGTGCGATGATGCAAGCAAGCTTTGCCGCCACTGGATCGCTCCCTATCGTCCGATGCGTAGCGAGAAACCGCTGGGCGGGTGGATGCCGCAGCCTGCTCCGACATTGCCAAATCCACTCTCGTCGCCGAAGCCGAAGCCGAAGCCATAACCAAGACTGGAGTGCGGTCGGTATCCGAATCCCCTGCCGAAGCCGATGCTCGGGGCGCGATAGGCGTTGTAGCCAAAGCTGCTACCGTACCCGAAACCATACGGTCTCGCCAACTCAAGTCCGTTGCCTATCGGCGCTCGGCTGCTGCTGAAGTGATTGTTGGCTTGAAGCCGTTGATAGGCAAGTTGCTCTGCCGCGATCGCCTGCGTCACCAACTGCGCGGCTGAATCCAGGAAGAACGCGTTTCCGGTTCCGACAAAGCGTCCCACGAGTCCTTGCGACTTGACAAGCAGTAACCTTGCATCAGTCGATTCAACCTCACCGATCGCTCGGCCGAGTTCGCGCTGGACGACAACCGAAGCCTGACCGCGGGTGCGTACGCATGGTGCAGCAAACAAATCGTCCATCGCCCGCAGCGCGTCAATCATGTGCCGCTCGCCGTCGATGTGCAGACACTGGCCGGTGTAACAATACGATTGGTGGCTGGCCGAAGCGGATGTCGTCGACGTGGCTGCGGCGACAAATAAGACGGCGGAAATCAGTAGAGCTTTCATTTTGCGTGGTCCTTCCCTAGGACGGTTTTGGTATGAGCTTGCTCCGATATTGGAAGCATGTTTCTACTGATTGCCAAAGTCGTGCCAAACATTCCACGCACCCGCAAAAGTCACGGTTTCACCGTGTTTTTCCCTGCTATTGAAGTCTGCCGTCTCGAGGGTGTCGGGCAACACACCCCGGCCGACGTCATCAATTTGATGAGAGTGTCGTCAAGACTGTGTGGTGATTTTGACGAGCCGAACCATCTCGATTGACAGTCGGTAGAGCTCCAGCAACACTCAAACAATCCTTGGTCGGACCGTTGATTACGCCATCGCCCTCTGTTTCGCGGCGATTGCTCGCTTGTCGATTTGCTGCGGCGTCTTGGCCTATCGTGGCCGGCGGGACGTTGAAATTTGCGGCGTTTCCAGCGCGCCCAGGCCCCCTCATTCCCAGCCCTTGGTGTCTTTGTGCCACGGAGGTTCACGGCCTTCCAAGACATTCAAGATGGCCTTGCCAATACGATTGCCTGCGGAGAAATCGCGACCGATCTCGGGGATCGCGACGTGCGCACGACACCGCACTTGTTCACAGGCCGGGGACCCGTCGGTGTCCACACCAACCCACGGAGCTGTCAGCCTGATCGCGATCCCGATCGTCCGAAGTTATGGAGTCCAGGGTTTACGAACATTGGCCGATGGCCCGGATGAGAACTTCCAGGATTTGATACTCAAGGCCACCGTACTGGCTACTTTGGGAGACCCCGAATGAATCGCTTGAACCCACTGCTGTTGTTGGCGTTGATCACCGTCGGGGGCGGTGCAGGGTCCGCTGCTTGAATCGATGAGTTCCGATATCGGGCGTGAAGTCGTGTCACCGCCCAAACGAATGGTCCTGATTTGCAGCACGCTGGCATTGCATCCGCCGTCGCTGTTTCCGCTAACATCGGGCAGCGATTACGAAAGCACCGAGTGCCTGGCCTTGCTAAAGGATCACCGCGACGACTTCACACTTTTCTCTGGTCTGTCGCGTCCCATTAAAGCGGAAAACAGCCGCTTGGTACAGGGATGACCTGGCTGACTGCGGCTCGCAATCCGGGGTTGCGTGGCCTATACAGATCGAACAACACTCCTTTGTGCAATTGGTTTGTCAGCGTTTTGAACAACATGGGAATCGAGACCAAAAGATTCCGGACCAGCACAGGCGTGCTCGAGATTTAGCGGTCGTAAAACGTGCCGTAGCCAATCCAATCCAATCACAAAGCCGTGACATGAGAATCGAATCCAGCGTGAATACTTGCCTATGTTTGCTCCTGTTTCCAGGTATCTGCCTTCGGTGATGCCTTCGCAGACAACTGGCCTCAGTGGCGAGGTCCCGATGCCACGGGAGTCTCACGGACAGCCAATCCACCCGTCGAGTGGAGTGAAGACGAGAACATCAAGTGGAAGGTTGCGATCGATGGTCGAGGAACTTCAACACCGATCACTTGGGGTGAGAAGGTCTTTATCTTGACGGCAATCAACACCGGGTTGAAAGACGCATCCATTCCGGATCCCGAGGACCAACCCAAGACAAACTTCTTCGATATCAAGCGACCCAACGCTCAGCACGCATTTGTCGTGCTGTGCCTCGATCGGAATACGGGGAAAGAATTGTGGCGTCAAGTTGCCACGACAAAGATTCCCCACGAGGGAGCGCACAACGACAACGATTTTGCGTCATCGTCACCAACAACCGACGGAAAGCACTTGTATTGCTGGTTCGGCTCGGCCGGAATGTTTTGCTATGACCTTGATGGAAAGAAGCTTTGGGAGAGAGACCTGGGCGAAGCCAAAGTTGGTTCTAGTCTCGGCGAAGGTTGCTCACCGGTGCTGCATGACGGCAAGTTGGTGATCGTTCGTGATCATGCCGGCCAGAGCACCATCGAGGTACTTGATGCCAAAACCGGAAATACACTTTGGAAGCGAGAGCGAGACGAAGACAACGCTTGGGCTACGCCACGGGTGATCGAGCACAGCGGCAAGACGCAAGTCATCACCGCGGCGTCCGGCGCCGTCCGCAGCTACAACCTCGACTCGGGCGAGATCATTTGGCAATGCAGTGGTCTGACCGGAAACGTTATCCCAAGCCCTGTTGTGGACGACGACTACGTGATCTGCATGAGCGGCTACCAAGGTTATGCAGCGATGGCGATTCCGCTGACTGAGACCGGAGACATTTCCGGCAGCGAAAAGATTTTTTGGAAGCAAGACCGCGGTACCCCCTACATCCCGTCACCGCACAAACTGAATCGGTGCCTCGACCAACGACCGTTGGCTTGCAGCCATGCTGAGCCCATGGTTACCGCCGCGAACACAATTCACGAAGGGCGAAGAAATTGCCGTTGGCGATCGCCAAGACCAAGCCCCCAGTGCGCGGCGGTTGCATCGTCCTCCAGCATTTCCCTCCGACGCTAACTGCGTCGTTCACATCGACCGGTGTACCCAAACAGCAACACCAAACAAACGTGCGATTCTTCGCTCACCGATTTCGGCGATTCTGTCCGATCCGCCGGGGCGACGAAAAACTCGCTCGATCCCCAGTTTACCTGCGGGATTGATGACGCGATATTCGTGCGTCAGAAAGCGAATGACTTGCCAGCATCAGAGTTATCAAATGGTGAGATGTCGCAGTCTCATCCTGCTTGTGATTGATCTGGCAGCGAAAGGCCGAAGCCGGTTTGGTTGGAGGGGTGGAATTGAGCGTCGATGATTCCATTTTCGCCGAAGTCGACGTCGCCGCCATTCGTGGTGACGCCTTCGATGGTGGGAGCGTTTCCATAGGCACCGACAAAGTGTGCGGTGTAAACGGTCTTGAGGGCGGTGCCCCAAGTGTGTGGGGAAACGCCGATGCCTTCCTTCGTGAGTCTCGGCATTTGCCGGCGCCATTTGGTGAATCCGTGGCCGCAGATGTCTTCCAGGCGGACGTTCAGCGTGTGGTCCTTCTGAAGTTCTTCGAGGACGGGGAAATCGGGTTGTGCCTCGCCGTCGGCGCGGAGGGTTTCTTTGCGACCGTTAGCGACGAGGTAATCCTTCAGTCGAGTCCAGTCGGCGACGGTTTCGTGAAACGGTTCCTCGATCCAGAAGAGAGGAACGTCGGCGATGCCTTTGAGGAAGCCGATCATGGTGTCAACGGTGAAACCGTTGTTGCCGTCGACCAGAATTTCGACGTCGGGAAAGGCCTTACCGATGGCGTTGACGACGTCGATATCGCGCTGGAGGCCGGCCCTGGCGGACATCCACTTGTGACCGCGTCCGATCTTTACTTTGAACTGGCGGTACCCATAGTCGTAATCACAGCGACGGTTTTTCCTTTGACGAGTTCGAGAAGTTGTTCGGATTCGCCGGTCTTCCCCTGGGTCTGGCCCCAACCAGTCGCGCCCTGGTCGGCATGAAGAACGCAAACGCGCAGCTTGTCTGGTCCGTGTCCGTGAATGCCTTTGCTGGAATTGCGGCCGACCTAACGCGGCCAGGGGACGCTGACCGTGCGAAATTCGATTCGGTCAATGCGGTGCCCGGAGAGAGGCGAGTCGGCGGCGTGCGCGAACCCGGGTAGCGTTGTCGCAGCGGCAGCGACGGCCGTGCGACTCAGGAATGTGCGGCGTTTCATGGTGCGTTGGATTATCCTGCGGTTCACTTTGCGTCAGATGATTTGAGGGAATCGATATAAGCTTTGGATATGGCTTCGAGCTGGGCTCGGACCTGGCCGAGTTCCGACGGGAACCGGTTTCTGTTGACCCCGTCCTCTTTGTGACGGGCGAGTTCTGGCTTTGTGGTGAGAATGTAATCATCTTCCGCGCGACTCGCTTTGTGGACCTGAGTTTCCATGATCTTGAAGTCGGGGTCGGTCTCCTTGATGTGCTGTTTCTTCTTTGCGATGAGTTTGCCGAGTTGCTTGTGGGTGATGAAGGCTTCCGCGTAGTCCGCGTGCAGAGCGGCTTTGAGCTTTTCATGCCTGGCCACGAGGTCCCGGTAGGCCTGGTCCTTCAGCGTGAGGCAGGACTTGAGATTCATGTACTCGAGTTTGTATTGCTCGGCCGGGTCGCGTCTAACGGGGTGGCGGTTGGCCTCAGCGATTGCGAGCTTCTGGCGAATCTCGGTCCAGTCATCGCGCTGGCCAGTGGCCTTCCAGACGCGGACGTTGTCGATCGAGGCACCGGGGAGATCGAACTGGAAGGCGAAGTACTGGCGAGTGCGGTCAATGATGGGGTGTTTGCCGAGGACAAATTCGTTGCCGCTCAGGTGCGCAACGATTTCGTCGTCCCAGTATTCGACCGTCATCGTCTGCCACTGGTCGCGCCGACGTCTGCGAACGCATTCGCCAAGCTGGGTGGGAACGAACCCTGCATCGCGATCGACCGGCGTGTTGACCTGGAAGTGATCGGGGTGGATTTGGGTGACGCTGTTGTAGTGTCCGCCGCTGCCAGTTACGAGACGCAGGGCTGTCGTTTTGCCGGAGAGTTTGAAGTCGAATTGGATGATCGTGTTGTGGAAGGAGGGATCTCTCAGGAAGACGCGTTTGGTTTCCTTCGGATACAACTTGGTCGTTCATAGTATGCCGAGAAAGGGCGGTGGACCCGAGAGAAGGCAATGAACAAAAAAGGTCGCGAAAAAGAGTTCATCAAAGAAAAGCACCAAGAAGACGAAAAATACCCCGCTACTGCAAGAGCTTGCGAACTTGGCTGGAACTATCAAGAAAATCACTGCGGTCAGTGTCGATAGCAAGAAGACGAAACAACAGGCACTTGATCTCGGTTGCTACGGCTGCACCGACATTCCGACACCCAATATTGACCGGTTGGCGAAAGAGGGCGTCCGCTGCGCGGCGTCGTACATCACTAATCCGCCGTGTTGCCCAAGTCGGTGCAGCCTGATGATGGGTCAGTACGGGCAACGGTTCGGAAAGTATGGCATGTCGCGTGGGTTGCCGATTCCGGAGGACCGACCGACGCTGGCCGCGTTATTGAGTGACCACGGTTACGTGACCGGCCAGATCGGCAAATGGGATATCGGAACCAAAGATCAAGGGCCGCTGAACGTCGGCTTCACGCAAGTCCGCAAGAAAGCGCCGCCGAAGAAGTACACGAAGGAAGAACTCGACGGCGCACCGGACGAAGTGAGAAAACGAATCGCCGGCAACAGCGGTCAATCAAAATACTTTTGCGTCAATGAACAGGGCGAGACGGTCTGGCTGACTGACTACGACGGCGATTCGATCGTAAACTTCATCGATCGCCACAAAGCCGAACCGTTCTTTTTGTATTGGTCGCCCGAAGCCGTCCACTCGTTCAACAGCGAAGCCCCTCAAAGGTTGACCGATCGGACCACGGCCCAGGGCATCCGACGCAGGAAACTGGCGGGCGCAATCGTCTCGGTCGACGATCAGGTTGGCAAACTGCTTGACGCCTTGAACAAACACGGTCTGCGCGAGAACACGCTGGTGATCTTCTCCAGCGATAACGGAGCCAACGGTAGCGAAGGCGGATCGTCAACGCCTTACACCGGTGGAAAAGGACAGGGGACTCAGAAGGAAGGCTGGGTTCGCGTGCCCACCATCTTCTCCATGCCCGGCATGCTTCCGGAGGGAAAGCAGTACGACGGCTTGATCGCCAACTTTGACTTCTATTCCACGATCGCATCGCTCACGACTCACACGATTCCAGAACACTGCGACGGCGTGGACTTGTTTCCGTATCTTTGCGGCGAGCAATCCGGCGATGCCCACGAGTATCTCTTCTGGCTCAACAACGAACCGGGTGATGCCGTCCGCAGACACTTGATCGCTGTCCGCTGGCGAGACTGGCGGCTCTACAAAAAGTATGAAAAGGATCAGTGGCAGTTGTTCGATCTGAAGTCGGATCCTAAAGAAGAACACGATATCGCGTCGAAGCACCCGGACGTCGTCAAACAAATGGCTGCACACCACGCGTCGTGGTCAAAGACGCTCGCACCACTCGGCAAGATTCCGAAGCTTCGTGCCGGCGCGCCGATCATTCCGCTCGGACACGGCTGGGCGGCTGCTTCCGTCAAGAACAACCAAGAAACGCAGTGAGTAGAATCGCCAGGATGAAAAGCGGCACGGAAGCACATGCGCAGTCGCGACCGTTTCCTATTCTCTTGACAGATATTTCCTGAACACAACAAAGAAACCGTCGCTACGAACTTTGTGCCTGCCGTTTTTGTGGTGGATAGCACCGGCCTTCTGCCCAGGCTTTGCGTTTGGACAGAGATTGAGGAGTGAAGCAGTCACGGTATCCGTTTCAGATTCAGCCAGGCCAACCTCCGCAGGGAAGATGAAGTTCTTTTCCTGATCATTGACGACTGCAAAACGTGGTTGCTCACCGATTCCGACCGATACACCGGGAAGGTCGGTGGCCCCAACATCCGTCGCCTCGCGCGGGAAGGTCTGCTGTTTCGCAACGCGCGGCATCGTGCGGAAAATTAGTGTCCGAGATTTGAGCCAGATCGGATAGATTGTGAGTTCCCAATCAATCCGCCCATTTTAGACGAGGCCAAGGATGGCGATGCAACTGATTGAAAACGATCCCGCGACGGAAAAGCGAATGTCGGATTTTGCACAGACGTTGTCCGAAAAAGATCGCCGGAGATTCGCGGCGATCGAGGCAACTCAACGAGGCCATGGCGGAATCACTTATATCGCTGGAGTACTGGGGTGCTCGACCAAGACCATCGAGCGGGGGACTAAACAACGGGCAGCAAGTAAGGCCCGTAACGAGCGGCCCAAGTGATGCATGTGTCATCGGTACGAGAATCACTCATGGGCTTGATCAATGACGCCTTTATCGTCGATGTACGGTAATGAGCAAGCTATCGAGGACCAACCGAGCGATCGACAACCCGCAAGATGGACGATCGATTCATTCAGCAACTTTGTACAACTTTACCCAGTCGATTGCCGCCACGAATCGTCAATCGGGCGGTGAAGCGATCGTGTCGATCGAGAGCATCGTCGATTCTATTCGCTTTTCACCTTGAGTTTCTGGATCAGGTAATCCGATGGCGTCCGGTGCTTCACATTGTCGGCACCGGGGTAAACGAGTTCGCAGTTGACTCCTGTCGCAATGCAGTGTTCCTGCAACTTCACGCCGAAGTTTGATGTGTGCGTCGGGTCTTTTTGGTCTTGCCCGAGTGCGGGTGGAGCAGAGTAGACCAGAAAGACCGGCGGATCATCCGCGGTGACCAAGGCATAAGGCGAATACTCGGCGATCCATGGCAAGATATTCTCGCGTTCGGCAAGGAATACCGCAAAGCCTTGCAAACCGAAGGCATGCCCGCCGTATTTACTGTTCGGTGTCCAGTCTTTCATCTGTTGCGGATCGAGTGTTGTCTGAGCGCCGGTCACCGCCGCACACCACAAACGTGTCGATTCACGAGCGAGCGGATCGTCACTGTTCGGATCGGCCAAATCGTCGTGAAACGCCAGCCACAGACTGGAGCACGCGCCGGCCGAACCACCAGCGGCACCAATCCGAGCTTTGTCGATGTTCCATTCGCTGGCTTGGCTGCGCACGAACTGCAGTGCTCGCGCGGCGTCATGCAGCGGAGCCTTCACTGGTGGCTCGATGTTTGCTTGATGGTCGCGACTGATCAGGCGATAATTGATCGCCGCCACGGAGATTCCTTCAGCCAGCAGTGCGTTGACGTCGACGAAGCGACTCACACGCTCTTTTTCGCCACCTGTCCAGCCACCGCCGTGAATGACCAACGCGACGGGTGTGGGGGTAGCCGATTCCGCTTTCCAGAAATCGAGCACGTGTCGTTCATGCTCGCCGTAACGAACGTCGGAGAGAGTTGGCTTCGGAATAACCGGGTCGGCTGCAGACTTCTTCGCGCGTGGTGGTTGTTTCGGTTCATCCGCCGATAATCTTGGACCGGACAACTGAGACGCGATCAATCCGATGAGAAAGTGCTTGAGAATTGGTTTTGCAGCGAGCGTGTTCATAAGTCGTTCGATCTGGTTTTCGGAAGGGTTGTGGCAAGAATACCGGAAATGCTTACTTCGACTTCAGGCCGACCGTGTTCACTGCAATTACTCGATACTGATGCACTTGGCCGGCTTCTGGGCTCGTGTCGGTGAATCGCATCTGGACGAGCGGCTGCGTGGGCGTATCGCTGTACTGGAGATTCTGGAAAATTGGACGACCGAAGGGATTTTTGCTCTGCTCGGGGACTTTGGCGAGAAACTCGCCGTCGCGCTCGATGATGAAACTGGCAAGTCCGCTTTCGAGATCTGCTTCGGCTTCCCAGGTCAGCTCATTGTCATGAGCACGAACGTTCGTGGGGGTTGGCGGAGGCGTGGAGTCGGACACGGCGGTGTCTTTGACATACTGCGCCCAAGCAGTAGCGACGTTCTCGCCGGGCAGCCATACGGATGTTTCGATGGCGCCTTGATACTCCGACGCAGGGGCCGGAGCGACGACGTTCGCCTTGCCGAGAACATTCAAGGGAACGAGCCATCCGTCTTTTCTCGAAATCGCATTTAGCGAACCACCAAACTTGGTGGGCAATCGGACGGACAGGCAGGCATCGAACCAGGGGATCGCAAGGTAACGCTGATTGCCACACTCATGGGCGGTCAACGGATCGACGGCCACGCCGATGAGGCCGCCTCGCCCGCGGACTTTACCAAAAAACGTTTCGTTCGCGGGCCATACACCTGCGAAGCGGCCATCTTTGACAGTGACGCCCTCTTTCGTACCAGGATTGCACATCATCGGCACTTTCAATGCGGCGTCAGGCAACGTGTGAGGCTTCATTGTCGGTCGATCCGGATTCTCTTCAAACAGCGGGACTCCCGATCGAAGCCACGCGGCGGCGACTCGCTCGGGATGCAGCAGTACCATTCCGCCGGCCCAATGACCACCGCCGCTGTGTCCCCATAGCGCCCAGGGAACGGTGGCCAATTCGGGATGTCCCGATGCCGCACCCAGATCGACCAGGCACTTCTGAAACGCTGCACTCGATCCATTGCGCGGATCGCACCACATTTGGCAGTCGGCTTTGTCGGGTTGCTCGTAAGAGGGCGCCAGCAGTGCGCAATCGTGTTTCTTCGCTAACGCCTGCCAATGCAGATCGTATGCGCCTGTCAGACCCGACTTGCACGATCCTTCGCCGCAACCATGTTGGTGCACGATGACACCGCGCAACGTCTTCACATCACGGGGAATCCAGACTGTGTAGTTGACTGGATAGATCAGTTCACCCGGCTGCGCCGAAGCTTCGTAACGCACGCGGTAGTACGGAGGATCAGCCGCCGGAAAGACATCATACGGCGGTTGCTGAGCGGATAGGTTGGCCGCCACCGCAACGAGGACCAATGAAATGATCGACAGGATTCTTGACGCGGATTGAATCATCAACGTTTTGGTTTCCAGACGGGTTGCGGCGGAATAATGCCGGGCTGGGGAAGACGCGCGGCAAGTTGCTGGCGAAACGACGTCAACTGTGCCGCCTGGGACGGATTATTGGCAAGGTTGGTCCATTCGAGTGGATCATTGACGGTGTGATACAGCTCTTCCTTCCCGTTTTCGTAACGAATATAGCGCCAGTCACGAGTACGTAGGGAATAGCTTTCTTGGTTCGGATCGTACTTCATTCGCCATTTGTAAAGTGCGGTGAGAGCGGAGTCGGGCCCAGTCCACTTGTCCGACCGAGGATTGGTCAGCAAGCGGCTTCAAGCTGTGACCGTCGAGCGAATGCCCTTTGTCGTTCTTCTTCGTCTCGCCGGTCAGCCCGCAGACGTCGATCAGCGTTGGGTAAATGTCGATCAGTGACACGGGGTGCTGCGAAACTCCTGCCGCCGTCGCGATACCGGGAGCCCGTATGATCAGCGGAACACGCGTTGCTTCCTGCCACAGCGAATTCTTGTAGAGGTAATCCTTCTGCCCCATGCCCCAGCCGTGATCGCTGGTAAGAACAATGATTGTATTGTCCTTCAGGCCACTGTTGTCGACGGCATCGAGAATCCTGCCGATCTGCTCGTCAACCGAAGCTACGCTGGCGAGATAGGCTTGAATGAATCGTCGCAGCGCCTCCTCTTGCGAATCATAAGACGCAACCAGATTCGTAAACAGCCGCGTGCCCATATCCTCCGAGCGTGCAGAATCGGGTTCTTCGCCATTGGGAAGGCCGCGAACCGAACGGGCATATGTATCATCGACATCGCCCGGTTTAATCACAGGAAGCTTGATACCTTCCAGCGGAAACCTGTCGAAGAATCGCTGCGGCACAATCAGCGGCGTGTGCGGACGAATGAACCCGACGCCCATAAAAAACGGTTGCCTGTCAGGTTTCTCCGCAAGGCTCTGAATGTTCTCGACAGCCCATGTCCCGTTCAGTTCGTCGGGCGTCTGGTCTCTGTCATCCTGTGAATCCACTCGCAGTGACCGAGCGTTCTTTCCCCAGCCTCCATTGATCCACTGAAACGGCTTGCCATCGAGCGTGGTTCTTCCTGCAACGTTGACAAATGGACCGAACGAACCGTCCACCGCACCGATGTCACGATACGGAGCAGGCACATCCGGATGTGCGACTTTTTGTTCACCGTCGAACGCGAATGGACCATAGTCAGCTGGATTGCCGTACTGTGTCCACTCTGTGCGAACCTCGTGGTGCATCAGTTTCCCGGTTCCGAGCGTCGTGTATCCATTGGCGCGAAAGTGGTCCATGAGTGTCCGTGAGTTCTGCAGCACCTCGTAACCATCCCACCGCTCGAAACCGTAGCAGCCGGAATGGTGGGGATAGACGCCCGTGAACAAGCTCGCACGCGACGGTCCGCAAATCGGGATGTTGCAATGGGCTTGCGTGAACCTCACGCCGCTATTGGCCAGACGAGCCATGTTCGGGGTTTGCGTCTGAGGATGCCCGCCAAAACCTTCGACATAGTCATTCAGGTCATCGCAGATGATGAGGATGACGTTCGCCTTTTCCTGCGCTTCGATTGGCAATAGAAAACAAACAGATAGGAAGACGGCAGATAAACTTCTCAAACACATGGCTCACTTGCTGATCATGGAACGAACAAACTCCGGCAGGCGTTTGTCGTTGACATTGACAATTTTGACGTTGTTATCGTTGCGAATTCTTGGCCCAGGTGTACTTCGGCCGGCTTCAATCTGCTCACTCAGCAACGCAACCATTTTGTCAACACGGCTGGGATGGGCGTCGGCGAGATTGTTGTCCTCGTGCGGATCCTGGGCCAGATCGAAGAGTTGCACAAAGGGTGATGTTAACAAATCTGAACTGCTCAGTTTTCCTTGATGCTGATCCAGTGCGTTCCGCCATGCGTGCTCCGGCGTCGGATCGTTACCGGCGGAGGTCTCGCTGCCGGCCGGTGTGCCGCTGCCCGGACAAAGACAGAGCTTCCAGTTTCCGTCACGTACGACGAATGAGACGACGGACTGCATCACCAGATTCTGTCGCCTACCACCGCTCTTTGGATTGCTCAAAAGTGGGGCGAAGCTGATGGAGTCTGGCGCTTCGTGGTCGCTCAACTCGGCATCCGTCAGTTCGGCAAACGTGGCCATGAAATCATTCAGGCCGACCAACGCATCGCAAGTGGTCCCCTCAGGTATCACGCCGGGCCAGCGGGCAATCAATGGCACGCGCAAACCTCCTTCATACACCGAAAACTTGTAACCTCGGTGAGGCCCGCTGGGGTAATGCCCCTTGGCTTCGAGTCGCTGGATTTGTGCGGGCGTGGCTTTGAGGATGTTTCCAGCATAGGCAGCCGGGCCGTGATCGGATGAGAACATAACCAGCGTGTTCTCTTCCAGTCCCCTCTCCTTCAGCGCATTGAGTACGCGTTCGACGGAGTGATCGACCTCCATCACGAAATCGCCATACACACCCAGCTTGCTCTTGCCTCGCCAATCGACACCGGGGCTGGTTGGCGTGTGGGGAGCCGTGAGTGCCAGGAAGAGGAAAAACGGGCGGTCCTTGTCTTGCTTCCTGATGAACGACTCGGCCTCGCCGTATAGGGTTTCCAGCACCTCATGGTCCTGGAAATTCTTTTCCGCAGGGCCAACCCGATTGAATGCACTCCAGCCTTTTTGTGCCGTCACGTCGCCCTGCCAGACGTTGTTGCGCGCGAAAGCATACGGATACATGTCAAGTGATCCGGGCAGGATGAAACTCTCGTCGAATCCAAACTGCGGTGGACCGTACTTCAGAGGCTTCTTGAAATCAACATTCGCCAGATCCTGCGTCTTTCCGTCCGTCGTCGTCATGATCGTGCCAAGATGCCATTTGCCAACGTAGCCGGTGCGATAGCCGGATCGCTTGAGCAACTTGCCGAGAGTTGAATTCTCGGTAGTTGGGCGTGGACCACAAAAACCCCACGGACCGTTATTCACCGTCGCACCAAAACGCCAGGGATATCGGCCCGTCATCAGTGCTTGTCGCGTGGGTCGGCAGACCGATGCGCTGGGATGGGCATCCGTGAATCGCAAGCCGCCGGCCGCCAGTGCGTCAATGTTTGGTGTGTCGATCAGGCAGCGGTCACCGCCGTAACAGTTGATGTCACCGATCCCCAGATCGTCGGCCAGGATGAAGAGAATGTTGGGCTTATCGGCCGCGCGAGCAACGGAGCAAAACAAGAGCGCCAATGCAAAGACCGATAGTGTCACGGTGTTCGGGGTTTCTCGCATCATCTATCTCTCAGAACGTGTTCTGGCTGGTTGGCTTGTTTAGCGAGCCGCTGAGATTCTGTATTCCAAATCGCTTCGAGTTCCTTCACCTTTTGCGGCATCCGTTGGGCGAGATTCTTCGATTCTGTTGGATCACGACGCAAATCGTACAGCTCCCAGGCGTTCTTGTTTTCGGCAACCAGCTTCCAGTCACCGTGTCGAATTGCCCGTCCCTTGGCGTGATGAAAGAACAAGGTTTCATGGCCGGCAATCTCTTCTCCACCAAAGCTGGCCGCCAATGAGTGACCGTCCATCTCGATCGGCTTGTTGCCACTGACCTTCTCCGGCAGTGGTGTGCCTGTCACGTCCAGAACCGTCGGCATGATATCGATCAAGTGAGATACCGAGCGAACCATCTTCCCCTTTGCCGAAATTCCTTTTGGCCAGTGGGCAATCATCGGAGTGCGAATGCCCCCTTCGTGGTCAAATTGCTTGAACTGTCGATAAGGCGTGTTCGACGCGTTGGCCCAACCATGGCCATAGCTTTGATAAGTGTCTTCGGGGCCAGGCATGATTTGTGGCAAATTGCCGGGTGCATCGGGCGTCCGTCGCGAGTCTGCTCGGGAAGATAGTCGCCTTTCCGATCCGGTGTGTACTCCACGTGGCATCCGCCGTTGTCGATCGTGAAGAAGACGAGCGTGTTCGGGAATCGACCGGTCTCTTCGAGCGCTCGGATTACCTGACCGATGCCGCGGTCCATCGCCGTGACCTGCGCGGCGTAGACTTCCATTCGGCGTTGCTGCCAAGCTTGATTCGGTTCGTCTTGCCATGACGGCACGTTGGAGTTGCGAGTCGACAGAGAAACATCCGGTTCCACGATGCCAAGTCGTTTCATTCTCGCTAGTCGCTGCTCGCGTAATCGATCCCAACCGATTGCGTATTTTCCTTGATACGCGTCAATCTCCTGCTGTTTCGCATGCAGAGGCCAGTGCGCCGCTGTGTAGGCGACGCTCAAGAACAGCGGTTGCTCGGCTGCGGCTGAATGAATCATGCGACTCGCTTCGGCGCTGATCGCGTCCGTCAAGTAGTAATCCGGATCGTCGTGAGCCTCGGACTCGACGTTGGTGCGGTTGCGAGACAAGAAAGCCGGTGCATAGTAACTGGCGGCGCCGCCCAGGATCCCATAGAACTCGTCGAACCCACGGTCGTTTGGAAAGATGTGGTAGGGTTTTCCGGCGAGGTGCCACTTGCCGGACATCCGCGTTTGGTATCCCTTGCCGGCAAGCGCTTCGGCTAACGTCACACAGCGTGGATGAATCGAGTTTTCGAACATCGAGGTCTTGTGATAGATGCCGGTCAACATGGCCGCACGCGAGACCCAGCACATGTTTTCGCTGTAAAAGTTGGTGAATCGCAGTCCGCTGCTCGCTAAGCGATCTAAGTTCGGTGTTTCGATTTCACCACCAAAGCATCCCAGGTCCGAGTATCCCATGTCATCCGCCATGATAATGACAACGTCCGGCGATTGGTCCTGCGTTCGTTCAGCCTGCGACGACCGCGGCGTAGCCAACCCGCCGAGCAACGTCAAAGTGAGCATCAAGGCTCTAGCTGGCCGACGATCCAGAGATATTGCGGTCAGCACGTGGTTCATGGAAGGCACACTACTCTCCATTGGTGATGATTCCATCTCGGTATCGAACTCCGGGGCGAATTAGGAGGAGCGTGTTCACCGACACGACAGCAGTGAGTTGATTGTACCACTGACCAGCGTACGTCGTTACGTAGCGAATTTGGGAATCGCAAACTCGAAGCCTAGGCCAATTCATTCCCGCACGTTCCTAACAGCTTGTTGACTTTTGATAGTCGCTGATCGCGCCGCGATCTTAGCGTCCGAATACGCTACGTTTGCGGAGCAAACGACGACTATCCAGGCCCTCGTTTTCAAGAATCAACAGGCTGCTAAGCGTGCCGTGTTCGACGCGAACGATAGAGGTACAATACTTCGTCTCGAAACTCTTACCTGTGCCAGTTGCTACAAAAGATCATAATTCACCTCCATGACTGCTTTCAAAACACCGATTTCGTCTTTTCGCGGCGTGCGACCCGTGCGCATGTTTCTTGTCACCACCCTCTTGCTGGGGTGTTTTTTCAGCGGCGCCGTTGCCGCCGAGAGACCGAATGTGATCGTGATCATGAGCGATGATCAGGGCGGCGGCGACTACGGGTTTATTGGAAACGAAGTCATTCGGACACCTGAACTGGACGCGATGCACGCGCGCAGTGGCTACCTGAGCAATTTCTATGTCAGCCCGGTGTGTGCACCAACGCGTGCCAGCCTGATGACGGGCCGATACAACTACCGCACACGATGTATCGACACCTTCGTGGGTCGAGCAATGATGGACACGGACGAAGTGACGCTTGCCGAATTCCTTCGTGATGCTGGTTATCGGACTGGGATCTTTGGAAAGTGGCACTTGGGCGACAATTATCCGCTACGTGCGATGGACCAGGGCTTTCAGGAGAGCCTCATTCATCGTGGTGGAGGCATCGGCCAACCTTCCGATCCGATTGGTGCCGAAGGGAAGTACACCGATCCAACTCTGTTCAGGAACGGCGAAGAAACGCCGATGAAGGGCTATTGCACCGACATCTTTTTCGATGCGGCAATGGAGTTCATTACCAAGAGTGCGGAGGACGGAAACCACTTCTTTACTTACATTGCGACGAACGCTCCGCATGGCCCGTTTCATGACGTGCCCCAGGAATTGTACGACAAGTACAAGAAGGTGGATTTCTCTCCAATTCTCGTTCGCAATGTCGGTCCGCGGCAACTGGAGGAGGAAAGCGATAAGCTGGCGCGAATCGCGGCGATGATCACCAACATCGATCAGAACGTGGGACGGCTTTTCAAGAAGCTTGATGCCCTGGGGATTCGCGAGAACACGATCGTGGTTTACCTGAACGACAATGGGCCAAACACGCTGGCGTTTCGTCGGCGACATGCGTGGCATGAAGACGGGTGTAGACGACGGCGGCATTCGTTCACCTCTATTGTTTCATTGGCCTGCGAAGGTCCAATCCCGCGCGACTTCCGACGCCTTGTGCGCGCACATCGATCTGTTGCCTACCATTCTGGATGCTTGCGACATCCAAGTCCCAGCGGGACATCAGCTGGACGGGCGCAGCTTTCTGCCGCTTCTGACCAAAAGCAACTCGAACTGGCCGCCGCGGCAAGTCGTCTTGCAAGCCCATCGCGGCAACGTGCCGAAGCGTTATCACCACTTTGCCATCCATCAACACCCCTGGAAACTGGTACACCCAAGCGGCTTCGCAACAGAGAGTTTTGAGGGGGAGCCGAAGTTCGAGCTTTATGACTTGAGCACAGATCCGCGTCAGCAAAATGACGTCGCCGGCGACTACCCTGAGGTCCTTCAGCGATTGAAGACGGGCTACGAATCGTGGTTTGAGGAAGTCAGTTCGACGCGACCTGACAACTACGCTCCACCCCGGATCGTGATTGGCACCAAGAACGAAATGCGCAGTGTCCTGACGCGTCAGGATTGGCGACACAAGCAGGGCGCAACTTGGGCGGCCGACTCCAACGGCTTCTGGTTGTTGGAAGCTCCAGAGGCGGGAGATTATGAGGTGGAATTGATCTTCGCGTCGGACCATCCGGATGGAAAGGCAACAATTACCTGCGGCACGCTGACGGCTGAACTTGACGTACCAGCGGGCCAACAGCGTGGGCATGCGATCAGGGTCAGGCTTCCCGCAGGAAAAATGAAGTTGGCTGTGGACGTTATCTTCGCTGGGAAAACGCAAGGTCCGCATCAAGTGATCCTGACCCGCAAGTAGTCCAGCGTCCACAGATATCCACGAGGACTTCGACTGGGGCAATCGAGCAACAATGACACCGCGCTAAATCGGACAATGGATGGATGCAAGTGATAACGAGTCAGTGATTTGCCGCCGGGTTGGGCGGTGGCCTTTCAGTAAACCGCTCGCTCCCATCAGATATCGATCGTCGCTGTAGAAGTCATAAAAGAACGTCTCGCCATCACCTCGAAAGACGATTCCCGAGGGCTGACCGTCTCCGTGCCGCGACGCAACAAAATAGGTGTTGCAATCAAGCTTCTTGTACGTGTTGGATCGCTTGATTCCTTGCTCGTGCAGAAACTGTGCCGCCGCGGCAGCGTTGGGAAAGTCATCCGCGATCTGATCCTCGATTTGTTTCCCTCTCTCTTTTTTAGGCCCGGACGCGACCGGATACCAATCTGCAAAGCGCAGGTCTGATTCTGGCCGGTGGGGCAAGCAACGCTTGCCGCGAGCGATGAATCGATTTAACGGCTGATAGGTGATCAGTTGCTTACCGATCATGAACTTCACAAAAAAACTGGGTAGTGCTCTGGCATCGGCCCGACCAGAAACTGTCTTGATGCTGTACTCACCGGGCTCAACAGAGTCCGTGTCGCAACGCTCATAACCGATCGCCTCCAAGAGTTCGATGGTCGGCTCATAACGTTCGCTATCGGGATGGCCGTCGATCACCATCACGATCGCGCCGAGCCCGTCAAAGCCCTGGTCAAGGAATTGCTCGTACTGAGTTTGCAAGTGGCTCATCTCTTCTCTCGATCTTTAGCGCCAGTGTATCTTCTACATGGATGCCGGGTGTTTTCCGTTCTGTGCGATGCCGACCATTCTACACTCCATCATGCTTGAGTGCTTCGATAGCACGGACAACAGCGGTTTGAGGGATCCGTTCTTGTTCAAGCCGATGCCTTGTTCGGCGCAGGTTCAGGTACGTTTCACGCTCCGCTCGACTGAGATTCGCCGGTGGATCGCGATCGACGGCGTTGCCTTCGATTGCCCATGACTTAAATTGGCAATACGTCGCTTCGTCCATCAAGATACTTCGGAGTCTGGGAAACCTGTTTCTCAAACGTGACATAATCTCGAATCCTTCGACGTCGAGATCACCCCAATAGTAAATGTCGGCTTCGTCCAGCCAGCCAATGTCACCCAATTGAGTGACGGCATTACCGACTCCACCCAGTGCGATCGTGCGCTGGATTGGAGGCAGAGTCAAGAGATTCAGCTTGTTTTCCACGATCAGGACGCGCGTCGATTTGATCGGTAGCCGTGCGATTGTCTCGGCGGGCATGGATAGTTCGTCGGTGAGAAGTCCTAGTTCGAGTTGCAATTCTCGATCGAGAAGCCGCAGCAGGAAATGCGGGCGGACATAACGCAACCCATACCGCGGCTCGAATTGATCCCACGAAAAACGGGCGTCGATCGCCTGGGGTGAAAGCACTCGATCGAACCAGGTCGCCAAGATCCGCCGATGCTTCTCGATCAACTTTGTTGAGATCGCCAGCGGCAGCTCCCGCGCAAAGCAGTCCGGACGCGGGTGGTCGACGAAATACTCAACGACCGTCAACAGATCATCCAGAACGTCGGCGACGTCCAGCAAAGCTTTCCAGTTTGCTCGTTCGAGTAACCAGTCATTGAGCGTCGGTTGTTTCTCACGCAAAATGCCGACTGCCTCCGACAGCCTTCGAAACTCAGCTTGTCGTCCGATCAAACGCAGCAAATCATCGAGCGTCTCCACGAGCACCGCGACGGGGAAGTCATTCGACCCCAGAGTTCGGCTGTGGCGTGGTTCCCAGCGGATCGAATAGCCAAACCCACGAACCGCTTTGGAGCGATCGCGCAAAGCTTGAACATCTCGGATCGCCACAGCCACATCGGAATCCGGCTTGAGGTTAGCGGGGATCCGATGTGGGAAGAACTGGCCCGATGCGCCTCGCAGCCACGTCGAGATGAGTTGCGGATAGAGCCGCTCGGCTTTCTTGACGATTTGATCTGGTGTGATCACGGATTCGGTGTTGCTTCCCGCTCTTCTTGTTCGATCAGCTGGTACTGCTGGGCGGTCACACTGATCAACTCGCTGCGGTTGGTGTCCGGGTCCTTGACGATGTGACCGTACAATCCGACATGCTGTTCGGTAACGCGAGCCTTGGCGTCCAGAGGTGCGACGATCATCAACTGCAGGCCGAATCGCTCGAACAGATCGAGCGCATACTTGGCCCTCGTGTCATCGCTGCGCGAGAACATTTCGTCGACCATCACGAAATGGAACCGATCGCTTTGTTCGTCGTCCGGGTCGATGTCGTATTGGTAAGCAATCGCCGCGACCAAAACAAGAAACGCGAGCTTGCCTTTCTCGCCGCCAGACTGTCCGGTGCCTCCGTCGTAGTAGCTGCCCGGATCACCGCTGGCCGAATCGAACTCTCGAGCGGCAAAGTTGAACCAGTTACGAACGTCGATCACTTTTTCGCGCCATCGTAAATTGGCGTCGTCTCGCAGTTTGTTGACCAGTGATTCAATTCGAACAAACGTAGCTTCGTTCGCCTCGGTGGTTCCGTCGAGCGTACCTTCCAAGCATCCCGACAACTCGCGGCGAAAATCGCGGATCTCGACATCCGCTGTATCGCTTGGCTCCAGCCGCATGTAGGTGCCGGGCCGCCAATCGAGCCGCCGCAAGGCTTCGTTGAGCAGTTCGATCTTGTCGCGAATCTCCTCTCGCTCATTCTCCAAACTGCCATGCAATACGCCGATTTCATGCAACACCTTTTCGTTGAGTCGTTGTTTGAAGCGACGTTCGTGCCGCGGCAAATCATCATTTGCGATCTGCTCTTGCAATCGTCGAAATCCAGGCAGCGACTCGGGGGTCGGACCGAGGTCCGTTTGAAATGCCGGAAAGCGGGTTAGAAACCGTGTGATCAGATTCGTCAACTCATTGCGGATCGGCTCTAATCGTGCCTCGACCTCAAGGACGCCGGCGTTCAACTGTCGCTCGAATTGAATCGGCAGGGTCGTGAAGTTGTGAACCGTGATTTCACAGCCAAGCCTTTGCTCGATCGCTGCAAAGTGCCGCGCTGCGGTATCGAGTTTTCCCGCCTGCTCGGCACGGCCCAAGTTTGCCGTGACGCGGGAAAGACATTCCCGGCCGTCTTTGAGTTCCTTTGTTTTCAATGTTCGCTCTTCGGCCTTTTCGTCACGGTCGGCCTGCAAGCCGTCGACTTCCGCAAGCAACTCCGCCCGCTTTGCCTTGAGTGCCTTGAGCCGATCATTGGATTGTTCCAATCGCTGTTTCTCCAGCCGAAGTTGTGAAGCGGCGAAGTCGTGGCGTGCGTCGTCAATGGAGTCAAACTCGGTTTGCTTTGCTGCTTCGTTCAAGAGATCCAACATCGTTGCCGCATGCTCGGTCGAGTTCTGGCAGGCTTCGATGTCACGACGGAGCCCGATGATTTGATCCGACCGCTGACCAACGGATGCTTCCAACGCAGTTCGCTTGGCTCGGTTGTCCCAGCCAAGGACGAAGTTGAGCCGGTCGCCTGGGGACGAACGATCATCCTTCTCATGTTGCCGCTTGTTTCTTTTCAAGTGACGATGAATTGTCATCGCACGACCGCCGGCCATCTGGAATTCCGCGATTGTTTCGCAAGCCTGATGGTCGAATCGATATTGGATCTCCGCTTTGACGTAAGGCGTGAGCGGGTGGTCATGCCGGAAGTTCAACATCGACGGCAACGCCAGTTCGGCACTCGGTTTCCGGGCCAAGTCGCGAGGTGGACCAATCCGGTCATAGGTCAGTCGAGCACCGCGCCCGGACGTGTCTCGCAGCGGCGTGGAGTCGATGTAGCCGGAGACTTTTGCATACAAGTCTTCGGGAACCAACAATGTCCTGGCAAATGAGTGCAGCACCTGTTCGATCGACGCTTCCCATCTCTGGTGTTGCGGGTCGACCGCGATCAATTCGGCGGCGAACGGCAAATCAGTCGAGGAGACGTTCAAGGCCGCGCACATCGTGTCACGCAAGCTGACAATTGATTGCGGAAGATTGCCCTTGCGTCGTTTCAGCGCCGCCAACTCTTTCTGATCTTCCGCCAGGGAACTGGCTAGCGAACCGAGTTGATATTGCAGTGCCTGCAGGGACTCGCGGTGGCGGTGGCGTTTCTCCTTCAATTCCTCGACGCGGTCAGCGATCTGGCGATGTGTTCTCTCGAGCAGTGGCACGCTGGTCAGGCTGACTTTCAATCCAGCGCGGAGCAAATTTGCTTCCACCTGCAACCGCTTGGCTCGCTTGGCTTGTGCATAGTGCTCCTCTTCGCGAATCAAGCCTGGCAATTCCTGTAAGCGAGATCCTCCCGCCGAATCGATATCACTGTTGATCTTGGCGACTTCGTTTCGACGTCGCAGCAATGTTTCGTCAACCGCACCAATTTCTTCGCTAAGGTGGTCGACTCGCAATTTCCATTGATCACACAGCGGCGTGAGTAGCCGCTGGGTCGCGTCGTCGAAGAAGATCGCCGACGCTGCTTGCTCTGACCGAAGCTGTCCCAGTTGCTCGGCGAAGTCCTCGAAGCGTTCGCCGCACTTGATGATTGGCTGAAGCAAACGTGCCTGGTCTCGCACTTCGACCAGCGCGCGATGTGCTTCGCTCAGTTCCGCAAAGTGCCTTAGCAGACCGGAGACTTTGTCGTTCCACGGTCGTTTCTCCAGCATGTGCTCGCGGATGAAATCATCCAGCCGATGGACGTCCTTGACCGCCACCGTTTGGTTGAAAACGTCCATTGCCTTGGAGCGAAACCGGGCGACCCGCTGGATCCAACCGAAATATTGTTTGTAACTATCAGTCGTTCGGAAGCCGCGGTCGCGCAGGATACTCGCCGCCTCGCTGCCGGACGGTAAGCCGCTCAGGTCCTCGGCGATGCCCCGTTCATCCTCGCAGAAGGCATAGATGATCTTCTTGTCACCGCTGGAAGTTAGATACAGAACCTGGCAAACGGTAAATGACCGCCCGCTGGGTTGATGCGTGAATACCGCCAGGAGAGCGCTGTAGTAGCCCGTCCCTGTTCGCAGAATCTGAATCTCCGGTTTACCGTCTCCGCCTGCGGTGCGATCGTATGCCCCGCGAATGTAGGATTTTTCGTCGCGTTCCTTCTTGCCGGCACCAGCGGCGACGTTGTAATTGCGGACGCCGGGCCTCACGAGCAGCGTCAACATGGCGTCGACCAGCGTTGACTTGCCCGCGCCATTTTCGCCAACAAGCAGCGACGCGGCGCCGCGCGGCTCGAACGAGTGCACGGCCCGATCAAATGTGCCCCAATTGAACACTTCCAGCTTGGCCAAGCGAAAACCGCGACTGCGACGCGTCTCGCCCGTTTCGAGGTAGGCGTCGGATGTGTGAGTCACCTGCTCGGCGGAGCTTGTGACGGGCTCGCCGGGATCGTTCGGCTTTCGTGACGGTTCTTGATCGGCAGCTCTATCCATCGGCTATCTCTCCCTGACCGGCTCGCCTAAGCAACTCCGTCTCTAGTGATGCCTTGAGTGTTTCCAGTTCGCTCAGCGGCAAACGGGCTTTTAGAATCCGACGTATTTCCCATGTCGGCGGCTCTTTCTCAAATTGACGCACAAACTTCATCTCCTCCAGTTTCCTCAACTGGCCGCTCAAGGCTCGATTCAGCCTGACTTCGTCCGCTTCATCCGTGATCAGCGTTTGCCAGGTCACCAGTAAGTCGGACTGATTGATGACACACCGTCCGTCATCGTGGATCTCCTCTTCGAACCGTCGCAACTCGTCGCGAAGCACCACGCACAACAGCGATGCCTCAAAGCCCATTCGAACGGTTCGAAAGAGACGCGGGATGCCTTGGTACTCCGGAGGCAGTTCTTCACTGTCGATTTGTCTCAGGTAGGCGAGCCCATCCTCTTCGCTGACGACAAGCAACAATCCGATTCGCGCAAAGTAATCGCTTAGCGGTGTTCGCCCGGCTAGAATGGAATCCCAGACCCCGCCGGCGTCATCGTGGTAGACAATGCCTTGCAGCAACCGAACCGCTGCGGGCGCCCAAGGAACGGGTGGCGGGAGTGAATCGGCGAGGGAGTGGTTCAGTTCAGATTCGTTCATTGTGCGATCGCCATCGTACGCAACTGGGACTCTACCTGGGTCGCTGTTTTCTAACGGACTCCGTTTCTTTATCGCTAATGCTGGAGAAAGTCACCAGCGGCAGGATCACCTTGATCTTCCGCCGGCCACCTGGCGAGAGATCACCTGTCGATGTTGAGATCCAAACCGTCTGCTCGGCATCGGTATCAATCCGATGTCCGTCTTCGTGAGCGATTTGAAGCCAGCCGACCAGTTCCATCACTCCAGCCTTTGGCGGCCGACGCTCGATCAGTTCGGACAGGGTGACTGCGCGATCGGTCGTTGCTTCGCGAAGCATACTGCGCATCCGATCAAGTTCAATCCGTTGCATTTGAGCGAGCTTTCGCCCTTGTTGCTCGGCTTTGCGAAGATCGACCTCATGCGTCTCAATGGCGGATTGCTCGAAGACCAGCGGTGGCGTCCAAGGCGAGCGACTCATCGGCGATGACAAGCCAAGCGATGTCTCCACGGTCAAGCCAACGTCATCCGAGATCGCGATGCCACTCTCGATCACCTCTTCTCGCAAACGGGCGGCCAACTGGCGAATGTCGCGTAGCACCTCGGCGGTGCGACGGCGATGTTCGGCCGATTCGGCATCAAGCAAACGGCGAAGCGTTTGCGAGAGTCGACCCGTCGTCCGCAGCACTTTGTCTGCCTCCAGCAAAAGCGACGGGACCATATGCCGGATATGTTCGATGGCTCCCCGGTCGTCGGCGATCGCGGCCAGATTCGAGACTGCGCGAATCGTCTGACGCAGTTCGGCCTGCGCATCGGGCGAGAACAAGAAGGAGACAAAGGCGTAAAAGCTGACGCCCTCGTCCTGTTCCTTGAGCAGGTCTTCGGCATCAAGCGCCCCTGCAAGAATCTCGCCTCGGCTTTGGGCGTTTCCATCGGTATTCCGCTGAACCTCAGCAGCAATTTCGGCGAAGCGATCTTCGACGGCGCGAAAGTCCGCTTGCAAATCCTTCAGCAGATTGACTGCGGTGTGAAATCGCTCGCGAATCTGTGCTGGGCGATAAGTCGAAACGCTGCCGCCCGCCTCAATCGCCGCGATCTCGTCCTCAATGGCTTGACGCTCCGCTTGCAGTCTTCTTAGCCGCTCCTCCCGATCGGGTGACGCACCCCGAACAACATCGTCAAGCGTCTCAATCACCAATCGTAACCGGCTCTCGGTGCCCACGATCCTCGACCCCCGCGAGACCGAGGCCTCGACAAATCTTAGAGCATCTTCCGAAAATCGCGTGAGTTGATAATGCGGCTGAGTTGATGTTGCCGGCAAGAATCGGCGGAGCCATCCGGCATCGGACCATGCGATCAAGTAGCGGTCTGCCGGTCCGACGAGAACATCGGGCTCCGATTCGTGGAGGCGCTCTTGGTACAGTGCCAAGCGGGTTCGCAGATCATCTTGCGGCAGATCGATCGTGCCGTCACCGGGGTTGTGTTTGAAGGTTTGCTGGAGAAAGTCTACAACGAAAGGGGCAGAATCCGCCCGCAACAATCGCACGGTCGGAGAGTTGTCCAAAAACGCTTTGGTTCGCTCAAGCTCCATTCCGGGAATCATAACCGGAGGAGTGACACGTCTGGTCACGATGGGTACCAATCGTGCAAATTCGACAGCCGATATCAATGCGCGGGCAAACTGTTCACGCCGCATGTTGCCAATTCTCGTCTTCATCGATCAAAATGTGGATTAGACAAGCTTGCCGACCCGCAGCCGCTAAAATCCCGTCGCCGGTGCGGCGTAACATTCACTGTTGGACGGTTGTGGAGGATCGGGTGTGACCAACGATAAACGCATTCAGCGACTTCTAGTTGCCAATTGGTCGCTGATGGCGATTGTGGTCGGTCTTTGTGTGCTGCTGGTATTGCGAAGCAGCCTGTTTTCAAGCCCGATTGGGACCGCGATCGGACCAATCCCAACGCTCACCGCAAACGCTGAGCCTGTGGATGACAACGCAACCTTCGCGACGGCCGGTAACCAGGCGCTGCCAGATCGCGGTGCAGCGGAGCCAGCCGCAGGTGAATTGAATGAGCTGGCTCGGTCACGGCGAGAGATCGCTGAAGAAGAAGCGGCAACCACCACGCTGTTCAGGTCATCTTCCCCATCGGTTGTTCATATCACGACTCATTCGGTCCAACGTGATGTGTTTACTCTTAATCTTCTCAAGATACCGAGCGGCAGTGGGACCGGTTTCGTTTGGGATAGGAAAGGTCACATCGTCACTAATTTTCACGTCATCAAAGACGCCGATGTCGCCTACGTTGCGTTCGGAGATCAGGAATCGTTCGTGGCGCAGCTTGTCGGCGCTGCGCCGGAGAAGGATTTGGCCGTGCTCAAGATCGAAGCGGATCCGAGTAAACTGCGGCCGCTGCCGTTGGGTAGCTCGAGTGATCTGGAAGTCGGGGCAAAAGCGTTTGCGATTGGGAATCCGTTCGGTCTCGATCACACATTGACGATGGGAATCATTAGCGCGCTGGGTCGCGAAATTGAGTCGACCACCGGGCTCCCGATCAAGGATGTGATTCAGACAGACGCCGCGATCAATCCGGGGAATAGCGGCGGTCCGTTGCTGGATAGCAATGGACGTTTGATTGGGGTGAACACTGCCATCTATAGTCCATCGGGAACGTACGCGGGAATTGGGTTTGCCATTCCCGTCGACATCGTGAAATGGGCTGTCCCCGAACTCATCAAGCACGGGAAAATCATTCGGGCTGGACTCGCGGTCGGTCTCGCTTCGGACCGATTGATGCGGCAACTTCGAATCTCGGGTGTGCTGATATTGGACGTTCGCTCCAATAGTAAAGCGAGTGCCGTCGGATTGCGGCCAACCCGACGGACGCGATACGGAGAGATTTTGTTGGGCGACATCATTGTTGCAATCGACGATCAACCGGTCGCTGATAACAAAGAACTGTTGCTTGCACTTGAAAAGTTCAAGGTCGGCGACAGCGTGGAATTGACCCTGTTGCGTGACGCAAAAAAGGTCAAGGTAACCGTTGAACTTGAACTAGCGGATTGACCGCTGTCGCCTGGGAGTCGTTTCCATCAATCATCCGCCCCAGACACAGCCGTCATCGTGCCGACACCAGCAGAGGAACAGCCAGGGCCGCCTGCCGCAACGAATTCGAATTACCTGATGCAGGCGATTGCCACTGTCAATGGCTACTCAAAGGACACCAGTTCGACTTCAAAAATCAACGCGGAATTGGGGCCGATCTTGTCGCCGGACCCACGCTCGCCGTAGGCCAAGTCCGGCGGGATGTACAGTTTCCACTTCGCACCCGCCTTCATCAGTTGTAAAGCCTCGGTCCAGCCCTTGATGACTTGACCGACTCCGAACTCGACCGCCTCGTCACCCGACTCATCAAATAGAGTGCCGTCGATCAGCGTGCCTTTGTACTTGACCTTGACTTTGCTGTCAGCTGTCGGCGAGTCGCCCTCACCCTCGGTGATCACCTCGTATTGAAGGCCGCTGCCGGTGGTTTTGATACCATCCTTGGACTTGTTCTCTTCCAAGAATTTGTCGGCTGCTTCTTGATTCGTTGACGCTGCCGAGGACTTGGTATCTGCATTGTTGTCGTTCTTCTGTTCGTCGTCCTTCTCTTCTTTATCCTTGATGAGATCGCTACGAGTGAGAGCAAGTTTGTCGTAGTCCTTTCCGGGAATCACGTAATACCACTGAGCGAAGCGACGATTGAGGTCTTCCGCTTTTTCCTTTCCTTCCTTGATTTGCTGCTGGAATGATTCCCACTTCTTCAAGTCAGCTTCGTAGTCTTCCTGCTTGGCTTTGTACTCGGCCCGAAGTTTTTCAAGGCGATCTTCTTCGCTTTCCTGTTTCGGCTCTTGATCGGTTTCGTCAGCACGATCGTCCGACTTCGAATCGTCATCGGCTGACGATTCCTCCGCCGTCGATGCCTCTCCAGCGGACGGCTCTGACTCAGTGGGCGACGATTCGCGCGAATTCACGTTGGCTTCCTTCAACTCGGCCGGCATTTCAGGCTCGGTCGGTTTGCTCGGCTGGTCACCCAAGAATTGCTTGTCAAAGTCGACCGTGACGAAGACGTAGCGACCCGGCTTCTCCGAAATCTTCTTTTCATTCTCATTGCTGGCTTCATCGTCGGTCGCTTCACTCGATGATTCGCTTGCATCGGCCTTTTGATCCTTGCCGGCCTTTGCGGATTGGGCATCGGATTGCGTTTGGTCGGCTGGTTCACGTTCTGCATCCGAGTTCAATCCGATCTCCAACTCCTCTTGGCTTCCGGTAAAGACCCGACCGAAGTACATGTTGTAGACCAAGCCGTCGCTGGTGGCCGTCGCTAGCTCGCCTTCGCGTGAGATCAACTTGAGATTTTCCGAATCGCCAGATTCGGCAGGCTGAAGGAGGAATCCCCGCGCGAGAAGATCCGACTGCAATCGCTCGACATCGCGCTGCGAACCAAGTGCAGATCGATCAAGCCGCAGATCGGGAGTAAGGCCTTTCTGCTTTGGGCGAACTCCAGCGATTTCAAGGTTGGCAATCGTATTGACCGTATCTCGAATCGCATCCTTGTTGACTTCCTTGCGAGGTTTCATCGAGGCCGTCCATTTCCCAGTCATCGCTTGCAGACTTGCGATGAAGAGTGGTTGCGTCCCTCTGGGTAACCGTTCCTTTGAGTTCGTCGAACTGATAGTCGTTCAGGGCAACATTCACCACATCGGAACTGTTGATGTTCAACAGATCTGTTTCGATCCAATCAGTGAATTTTGTGGAGAGATCGATATTCAGCGTAGCAAGATAGACCTCGTCTTCATCTGGACGCCGAACGTAGTACTGGTCCGATTCCCCTTCGACCTGTTTACCGATGATGTAGTCCGCCAGCACGGCGTCATCTTCGCCGCGGAGGGTCAGGCGTTTACCGACCCCTTTCAGCTGGTCGACGCCGAGCGAGTCAACTTTCGGATTGACCACGCCATAGCGTGCATGATCCGCCTGCCAGCGAGTAACCATGGCGCCCCGTTTGATGCCGAGCACGCTGCTGGCGGTGCGCGCCAATTGATCTTCCGCGTCTGCCGGGTAGTTGTGATGTGAGGGAATCACCCACTGGCCGTTTCCGATTCGCTCGACACTGAATTGCTTTGCTTCCACTTGATCCGCATCGATCGCGGAGACGTTCAGCGCGGACGCCGTTGTCGGATCGGTGAAGTCTGGGAAGAATTCTTGACCGACCTTCCCATACTCAGCGATGTCTGCCGGTCGGCTCGCAAATTCGATCACGGCGGTGACTACCAGGCAGACAACAGCAGCGCTCGCGTAAATGACGGTCCTGCGAGTTTCGCCTCCGAGAGAGAGCCAACGACTTTTGAGGGAGCCGGCAGCCGATTCGATCTGTTCTTTCTGCGGGTCGCCAAGCTTGCCTTCCGACTGCGGTTTCGGTTGATCCTGAGCTACGGTGGACATGACGTTTCTCTTATCTCTCGTGCGAGTATTGTTGCGTTAGAAGTGGGGCAAGCATCCTGCCGGTGATCGATTGTTTGAACGGTTTATTCGCAAGCCGGAAGGTTAGGCCACATTTTTCTTTCGTCGTCGTGATTCGACGACCGTTGTCTTCTCGTCTCTCGTCCGCTGCACAAATACAAATGCACCAAGCGCCAACGCTGGGATCGCGGGCAGGCAGACGGACCAGAAACGAATTCTTGATTCGAGAGCGCGGATTTGTCGATTCGTGGTCGCCCGAATCTTTTGGATCTCGTCATTCTTCGTCTGCTCGATTTGGGCCTCGGACAGCGACATTCGCTTCTGCTCCGCCTCCTGCGCTTGCTGCAACATCTGAGCCTTCGCGATCGGATCCAAATCCTCGTTCTCTTGGATTTCTTTCACACGTTTGCTCAGTTGCTCCCGTCGCTGCTTCAGTTCCTCATCAGCCGCCTTGTCGGCCTCACGCTCTGCTTCGTTTGCGGCTTGCAGGAATCCACGCTTCTGCTGCTCCACGCGGACGAGCGTGCGATGAGCGGGACGTCGACTGCGAAGTTCGATGAAGGAGTCGTCGCCCACCAAGGAGTCAACGGCATTGAGCACAAACGTGACGTTATCAAACTTCATGCTCAAGTTACCCAGATTTCGTTCCTGAAAGAAGAAGTCCGAAATCATGTCGACGTCGGCGACGAAGATTGCGTTGACCTTGCTGATCTTCGGAGTCTCGCTTGACTCGAGCTGCCAATGTGTGCGTTGCTCGATCGATGGCGCGAAACGGATTCCGCCGCGGGTTCGCGGCTACCTGCATCGAGAAAAAGTTGAATCCTCCCTCATCGACGAATTCTTCCCAGCGCAGAACACCGGATTGCCGACCCGTTTTCAACAGCGGCTCAAACTCACTATCACCACCGCCTCGCTGATCGACCTCACCGGGATAAAGCGCGATCAACTCCTGCAATCCTCTGGTGATTGGGTCGTCTGGATTGAACGCCTGGGAATCTTCGCCACTGCGTGTCACAAACACGTACTCCGGAGGCAGCATCGCAAACTCCGGGTGGGGATTGTTGACGTCAAACACGCAGACGTCGTATTGCCACTCGATTCCAAGTGCGTCTAACAGTCGCGTGGCACGTCCGCCATCGGCTTTTTGCTCCGGCGGTGGTCCGCCTTGCCCCATGAATCCAGCAAGCCGCTCGCTTCGGTTGACGCGGTGCCCCGGTGACGCCGAAACCGTTGCTGTTGAAGGACAGCGGGAAGGGATCATCGAAGACCAACAGAGGGCTTGCCCGACTTGGCATAAGCCACCAAGTTGTCCATTTCGTCACTGGTCAGAGATGAAGGCATGACAGCTAACAGGACGTCAAACTTCTCCGCGTCGATCTCGGACGACGGGCGAACCTCTTCAACGTTGTATTGCTTCCGCAACTCGCGAATGATCTGCCAATCACGTGATCCGCCCACCAAGCCTGCGTCGGTGCGGAGAACGCCCAACGGTATGACGCTTTTCATTGGCAACCGTTTGAATCGATCGGGTCAGCTCGTACTCGATTGGCAGCCCCTTCCCGAAAAAGGGGACGACCACCTTGTCAAAACTGCTGATCACGACCGCACCGAGGTACACATCAACTTCGCTGCGACGACCGTCCTTTTCGGTCATCACCTCCACGGGCTCTATGCCGAAGTGTTCTGCCTCCTCAGCTTGTTGACTGAATGGCTCGACGTCGACGTATCGAACTTCCAGATTCTTGCCACCGAGTTCGTCGAACTGGCGCAGCAACCCGACCAGTCGCTTGCGTGTTTCGACGTACTCCCGTGGGACTTCCGGACTGAGGAATGCTTGAATCTCGATCGGTCGCTCCGAGTCGAGCTCATTGAGAATCCCTTTGGTGGCACTGGTTAGGCTGAAAAGCTGTTCCCCCGTAGCATCGACTCGCAACGCACTGTAGCCCGCCCACCCGGTCACACAGGCCAGCACGGCCGCGACGCTCATGGCACGAACTGCGTACTGCAGCCCAATCGCAGGCTCACGCCGCGTGTGCCAGTGCCGACGCGTCATCAACGTATGGTTCAGGTACAGCATGAGCCCGGTGAATCCGACGAAGTACAGCAACGCGGTCAACGAAACCACACCCATGCCGAAATCACGGAACTGTTCCTGCAAGCTCAACCGCTCCAGCAAGTCTCCCAGTCCAAGCAATCCGCCAATCTGGCCAATGAACACGGGAACCGCGCAGACCACGATTCCCAGCACGAATGCGACGGTCAAGTTCGATGTCAGCAATGATGCGAGCATTCCGGCGCTGAGCAAAGCCGCCCCCGCAATCCAGTATCCGAAGTAGGTCGTTGCGATCAGCCCCCAATCGGGATTGCCAAGAAACATCAGCACGAAGATGTGTGCCATCGAGAACAGGAGTGCGACGCTGTAGACCGCCAACACCGCGAGATACTTTCCCAACAGGATTTCGATTTCCGTTGCCGGCAGCGTGAACAGCAGCTCATCGGTGCCCGCCTTTCGCTCTTCCGCCCAAACACTCATCGTCACGGCCGGAATAAAGAACAGCAGTAGTAACGGATACCAAGTTGTCAGTTGGTCGAGGTTAGGTTCATTGCCAGTAAAAAATCGAGCGTTGAACGCTAACGCTCCGCCGAGCACGACAAAGACGACGATGAACAAGTAACCCAGGACGCCGGAAAAGTAGCTGGTGAAGTTTCGTTTGAAGATGGATTGAATGACTTGTTTTCTTGGATACATGTTGGTGTCCTAGTTTGCGGTATGGACAATTCGGGGAGTTGGGCTCGCCGGAACGTGGAGATCCGCGATCCGGTGACGGTAGCTACGCCAACTCTACGCAGCCACGGTCAACTCTCGGAACTTCTCTTCCATGGCGTCGCTGTGATTCCCAAGTTCGTCTGTGCGGCCATCAAAGACGATTCGTCCTTCATTGATCAACACGACACGACTGCAAACGGCGTGAACCTCTTGCAGAATGTGCGTGGAAAGCAGGACGGTTTTGGTTTCGCCCAATGACGTGATCAGCTCTCGCACGCCATGCACCTGATTCGGGTCGAGCCCGCTCGTTGGTTCGTCCAGGATCAACACATCCGGATCATGCAACAGCGCCTGGGCCATTCCCACGCGTTGACGATATCCGCGAGAAAGTTTGCCGATCGCTTTGCCCCAGACATCACCGAGAGAGCATTGGTCGCAGACCCAGCTGAGTCGATCACTCAATTGACGAGGTGACATCATTCGGGCCGCGCCCACGTATTTCAGAAATGCATGCGGCGTCATCTCGGAGTACAACGGACCGTTTTCCGGCAGATACCCGAGGTGCTGAGCAGCTGCGATTCGATCGTTGTGGACATCATGGCCCACGATGCGAGCGGTGCCTGCGTTGGGGGACAGGTATCCCGTCAGCATCTTCATCGTGGTCGACTTGCCGGCACCGTTGGGTCCGAGGAAAGCACATACCTGCCCGGCCGGCACGCGCAACGAGATGTCTTCCACTGCTGCAAAGTCACCGTAATACTTGCAGAGCCCCGAGGCTTCGATCATGGCCGAAACTTCGGTCATGGACGTTGAATCGGTGACGGCATCATTCATGAATTTCATCCTCTTGGGGTGGGAGGCTTGCGACGAATTCATTGGCAACGCAACCATGGTGCGAGTCGAGATCACCCTGCGTGCTGACCGCTTCATGGAAGCGACCCAGCGAAGCAACCAGCGTGCCAAACGATCGACTTTGAACTGCCGTGGAATTTCAGCGTCATTTGGAGTTGGCAATGACTTTTGTTGCGACGCAAGCGACAAAATGTCGTGCCATCGGTCATCGTGACGCGTTTGGATGCCTCGGTCGCCCTCTTCACCGGCGCCCTGGAATTGGCACGTGGTTCGCTAGAGCAGTGATTTTCCGCGGAGCGTATCGCTTTGTCACCTCGCCTAGCGGGGGACGTGACCTGAGCGTAGCTGCTAACCATTTGGACGTCCGAGCCTCAAAGCGGCACCATGCCAGAAAACCCCGAAAACATACTTTCCATCGGCTTGCTAACAGTAGGCGCGATCGCGGCGATCGGACTTGTCGTTTTCGCGGCTTATGCCGCGTTTTTCCAGAAGCACTGAGCAGGCTATGACGATTCCATCTCAAGTTCTTTTAACTTGCGTTGCAACGTGCGCACGCTGATGCCGAGCAATTCAGCCGTCTGGCTTCGATGCCCGTCAGTGTGCTGAAGTGTGCGGCGAATCGCTTCACGCTCGATCTCTGCCAAGGTCATTCCCGGCTGAATTACCGCTTGAGCCGATTCCGCACCAATGATGTGTGGCGGTAGATGTCGCTCTTCGATGATCTCGTCGAGCGTCAGCACGATGATGCCCTCCAAGGTGTTCCGCAACTCGCGAACGTTTCCCGGCCAGCTGTATGCCTTCATCGCATCGAGTGCACCTGAAGAAATGTCTTTCACGGAGCGTTCCGTTTCCGCCGAGATCTGATCGATAAAATGTCGTATCAACAGCGGGATGTCTTCCTTACGCTGGCGAAGGGGGGGCAACGTCAACTCAACCACTTTCAGCCGGAAATACAGGTCTTCGCGAAACTCCTTGTCTTGCACTTGTTCGTGCAGTTCGCGATTGGTGGCTGCCACGAGTCGAACATCAACTTCGATCTCTTTGGAACCGCCAATCGGCATGATCGTTCGATTTTCCAGTGCGCGCAGCAGCTTGGCTTGTAGTGCGAGATTCATTTCGCCAATCTCGTCGATGAACAGCGTGCCGCCGCTGGCCGTCTCAAAGAGTCCTTTGCGATCGGCTGTCGCTCCGGTAAAAGACCCTTTGATGTGGCCGAAAAGCTCACTCTCAACAAGCGAATCGGGCAACGCAGCGCAATTGACTGGAATCATGGGATTGGTCGATCGGCGACTGAGCCGGTGAATTGAGCGAGCGACCAGTTCCTTGCCCGTGCCACTTTCACCGGTGACGAGCACCGTGCTTTTCGTATCGGCAACCAGTCGGATTTTCTCAAACAGAGCTCGAATCGGCGCACTACCGCCGATCATGCTATCGAGTGCCTGTGCTTTGTTCAATTGCGAATGCAGAGTCGCAATCTCTTCGGCCATGGCTCGCCGGCGCAGCGAGGACTCGATCCGCTGGGTCAATTCATGCAAGTTCACCGGCTTGGGAATGAAGTCGTCGGCGCCCGCCTTGAGGGCAGCGACAGCCGCATCCACGGTGTCGACGGCGGAGACAACGATGACCACGGCGTGGGGTGCCTTGTTCTTGGCAATCTGAAGCAACGCCAGACCATCGATTCGCGGCAGCTTGAGGTCGGTGACAATCACCGCAACGCCTTCCTGGATCAACTCGATGGCGGCCTCTCCATCGGCAACGGAGACGGGGTTGTAGCCTTTCCGCGTGAGCCATTCCGCCATCGACGCTCGGCAGCGGGCGTCATCATCAACAAGTAGGATTTTCCATTCCGGCTGCGCGGCCATGGTGGGCGACTCTCATCATTCAAACGTCAGCGCGTGTCAGCACCCTCAAGGCTACGTCTCCACGCGTCATCGAGTTCGGTGGACATTTTGTCATGCTCGCTGCTGGCCAAGAAGCCAACTTGACGCGATCGGCGTACGACAGCAGGGAATCCACGCTATTTCAAGCGTCTTTCGTTCGGCATGCGGGTTGCTCACGCCGAATATTCAGCAACGCGGTCGGCTACGCGGCGATTTCGGGTGGCCGCGGTTGTCGTCCAGACATTTCCTCTGAAGGTCCTCTGCCAACCAAGAATATCGCAATGTCAGAAATGAGCGGCACGCACCGGCGACATGGCAATCGCATCGCTGATTCTCAAGATGCCCTGTTTGAAGAAGGGCGGAGCGAACGCGTACGGATTCTGATGGCGAGCCATCGAGCAGAAGCTGCCCTGACCGCGCCCGCCCCTGCACGGGAGTCGCAGTGGAAAGATCAGGTTTATCAATCGTTGAATCTGCTCCGTGCGTCGCTGCGTGAAGCCAGCCAGCGAGGTGAGTCTGCTGGCGGTTTGATCGCTGATCTCAAATCGGTCGGTGAAAAATACTATCACCGCGTCGGCCGACTTCAGCAGGAATTCGACGAGATGATTCGGCGATGCGATGCAACGATCGAGCATCTTGATTCGCAAGGGCAAGAGGAAATGATCGACTATGCCGACATTCGCCAACGTGTTACCTGGCTCCTCACAGCCTTGAAACACCATCAAGCCAGGGAAGCCGATCTTGTCTTTGAAGCCTATGGCCTCGATATCGGAATTGGCGACTAGTGCTTTGACAAAGCACTAGGCTGTGAATTGATGAAAGTCGTCGTTCGCTCCGCGAACGAGCATTCGTTTGCGGAGCAAACGACGACATTCCTACGCTACCGGCGAATCAATTCACAGCCTCGTCGCTGTCCTGCAGCCGTCTGCCTAAATGGGGCGGTCTGTTCGTTGGCGGCTCCGTTCGTTACCGGGGGAGTAGGTAGCGACGGCGACACTCGAAGCGTTCGTGGATTTTCTTACGGTGGCACGACGTTTCGCGACTTGCTGCTGATTCGCAGGACGCTGATCCGACCCGCTGGCGGTGGTCGCACCAGCCGCTGCGCGTCGACGCCCGGTGGTAGGACGTCGTTTTTTGCCTGCGCCGCCGGCAGGACGATATCCGTTACCGCGACTCTGGCCGTTGCGGCCGCGGGATGGCTTCGCGGAGTCGCTTTGTTCTGCCCGAGGTGTCGGCTGGCTTGGATCTCGTGGGATCTTAATGCCGATCAATTGCTCGATCGCTCGCAGCTCGTCGAGTTCCGCGGAGGTACAAAGCGAGATCGCGATCCCCTCGGCGCCGGCGCGGCCGGTGCGGCCGATGCGATGCACGTAGGCTTCCGGTTCGCCGGCCGGCAAATCGTAGTTGATCACATGCGTGATGCCGTCGATATCGATTCCACGCGCGGCAACGTCGGTGGCGACCAATACCCGCACTCGATTGCGACGAAATGCGTCGAGCGCCCGTTGCCGCGAGTTCTGTGACTTGTTGCCGTGGATCACCGCCGACTGAATCTCGGCTTGGTCCAACCTTCGCGCGACCGTGTTGGCACCCCGTTTGGTCCGTGTGAATACGATCGCGCGCTCGACGTCTTTCCCGCGCAGGAGATCTTCCAACAGCTTTGGCTTGTGCGTTCGCTCGACGAAGATCAACTGCTGCGCAATCTGTTGGACGCTTGGTGACTTGGGCGTCACGTTGACGCTGACCGGATTGAATAGAAGCGAACTGGCCAGCTCGGTGATCTTTGGCGGCATGGTGGCCGAAAAGAATAGCGATTGTCGCTCGCGCGGGAGCTCACGGATGATCCGCTTCAGGTCTGGCAGGAAGCCCATGTCGAGCATGCGGTCGGCCTCGTCCAAGACAAAGATTTCCAACTGATCGAGTTGGATGTGTCCTTGGTTCATCAGATCAAGCAAACGACCAGGAGTCGCGACAACGACGTGAGCACCCCGGTCGAGCGCCCGAACCTGGTTGCCCTGATTGACGCCGCCGAATACCAACACATGTCGCAGCTTCAAGTGTCGACCGTAAGTCTCGAAGCTTTCGCCAATTTGGATCGCCAGTTCACGTGTCGGGGCAAGCACGAGGGCGACCGGACGATTCGGAATCGCTCGTTGCTTTTCACCACCCAAGTAGTCCAGGATGGGAAGCGCGAATGCTGCCGTCTTGCCGGTGCCAGTTTGAGCGCAGCCAAGAATGTCACGATTCTCGAGGGCATGCGGGATCGTCATGGCTTGGATGGCGGTGGGGATCGTGTAGTTCTGGTCGGCTAGGGCACGTCGCAAAGGTGCAATCAAGTCGAGTTCGTCAAATGTTTTCAAGGGGTTCTTTCAATCAGGATTAGGTTGGAAAGTTGATCGTTGTCTCTCGCTGTGCGAAAGCAGTGCAGTGCAGGTGGAATCGATTTTCAAACGTCTGCTCGACCCTCGGTAACGGATCGACCGCGTAAGGGGTGATGGGTTTGAGCTGGAGTGACACGATTCGCAGTCATCCCAGGCCGAGCGGTATCGCTAGCCGCGGAAACGAGATTTGCGTCTTTGAGCAAACCAACGTTTACAAATGAACAAGGAGTCCCGACAAATTCGGGGCTCGGCAAAAACTTCGGATAAACAAGAGAGTCACGAAGCTTGTCACGTCCGATCAGGACGCCAGTGGCTATATGCGTCGGCTCCTATGCCTGGTTAGCCACGTTCGTGCTGCGAAGACGCGAGCACGGGTGAATCGAAATGTCCGATAGAGTTGTCAACCAGATGGTTCACAAAGCTATCAAACCGGACAACGCTTTCAACGAAATTGCGTCACTTGTTTCATTCCGGCGGACTTGGTGTGGGCGACGTCAAACATCACCAACTGGCAAGACTATAACTCAATCGCCCAAAATTCGCTAGTGCTTTGTCAAAGCACTAGGGATGAAAAGCCTGCCAGTTCATTGTTGCTCGGTTGTCTCGACCGAGGTCTCAGAATCATCTTGTTTGGGGAAAAACAGCGACATTGGACAAGAATATGTCACTATTTGAGCTGCTGGAGGAGTTGGATGGCCTCGCTGACCATCTTTTCTCCAGCTCCGGGGAGGATCGAGCTGCTCAATCCATGCGGACGCCGATCGTCAGCAGGATGTTTGCGTATCGTTGTTGATCGGCTGATTGGATTGTCAACACATGATCCGGGGTGCTGACCGCTTCGTAGAATGCCCATTTGTCGATCGGCTGGAGTTCCAAATCCAGCTTGGCTTGCTTGATCGTTTCGCGGTAGTCGTCCCAGACCGGCGGATCACCATCGAGGGCGTAGGGACCGCTGGTCTCGGTTTCCATGGTTTGAATCGCTTCGACCGGGATCGCTGAGAGGATTGCTTCGAGAACTTGATTGCAGGTGGGGATCCCAGGCATCAGGTTCAAACTGATCAATTCGGCACGCGGCCCCCGTTTGCTGGCGGCCGGATAATTGCCGTCCGCAATCAATACCGTGCTGTGATGGCCGGCTGCGGCGAGCACGGCAGTGATTTGTGGGTGAATCAGCTTGTGTCTTAACATGCAGTTAGGTCTCGGAGAAAGTCGGCGTTTTGTTTAGGATGCAGGGGGAAGCGGGAGCCCAGAGCCAGAAATCAGGGGTCAGGAGCCAGAAATCAGGGGTCAGGGGTCAGTGCCAGAATGACCGGGGAGGCAGGCCCCGGCTTGCGGCGTCGGCTCGATAACTGCCTTTTAGAACAACATTGTGACGGAGAGTTCTGTTGCCGGAAAGACTGTTAGATCGTCGCCTGAAACTGGGAACCTATCTGGGTATCGGTCTGTATGTCCACTGGTCCTTCGCGCTGGTCATCGCGTTTGTGGTGCTCAGCACGCGAGATGGCGGAACGGCTGGCGTCTTGTTCGGCATCGCGCAGCTGCTTGGTGTTTTTCTTTGCGTGACCTTGCATGAGTACGGGCACGCGATGGCGGCTCGTCGGTTTGGGATTGGAACGGCGGACATCACCTTGTTGCCAATTGGTGGCGTAGCCCGGTTGCGTCGCATGCCGCGTATCCCTTGGCAAGAATTTGTCGTCGCTGTCGCGGGACCAGCCGTGAACGTCGCCATTGTGATGCTGCTGTCTCTTGGCTTTATCGTGTTTACAGACGCGTCGGTGCTGCAAGCGCTCATCAGCTATGTCGCCTATACCTTTTCGGGCGCCGAGATGAACGATGCGATGATTGAGACGATCACCGAGATCTTCCTGTCGCCTTCGGTCCTTGGATTCGCCATCTTGATGTTGATCGTCAATATGATGTTGGTCATCTTCAACATGATCCCCGCTTTTCCTATGGATGGCGGGCGTGTGTTCCGCAGTCTGTTGGCGATGGCGATGGACTACCGCCGGGCGACATTGATTGCGTCGCGCGTGGGACTGGTTTGCGCAGGTTTGATCGCGTTTTTTTCACTGAGCATGAATCCATCGAATCCGATTCCTGTGTTGATTGCTGCCTTCGTAGGATACGCGGGAATCGCGGAAGCGCGTCAGGTCGTCGTGATGGAATCGGTGCGAGGATTGACGGCGGGCCAGGTGATGGTTCGTACTGACGTTGCTTTGCCAATGGACCTGCCAATGTTCGAGATCATCCAGCGCTGGCAAACCGTTGCTGTGACAGCCTTGCCGGTGCTATCGAGTGCCGGGACGGTCGTGGGCATGCTGGGCTTGGGTGACGTCGTGGCAGCGTTGGAGGCGGGTAAGGATCCGACGACCACCGCGGGGCAGTTGATCGATCATGATTCGTCGGTGGGAACGGTACAGGTGGATGAGGAGCTGGAGTCGGCGCTACTTCGCACCGGCAGACATCGGCGGCAAATACCCGTGGTGGATGTGGCGGGTCGGTTGCAGGGAATCCTCGATCTTGACTCGATGTTGATCAGGGGCGATTTATCCAAACGCTTCGCCGCGACCGATCGTTTTGTGTCGGCCGATCGTCGAGCGGGCAACACTCAGGGTGAGCGATTCGACCGGACGACGTGATTGGGCCGTCTTACAGCGTTCCGTCCTCTGCTTGACCGCAGCTGGCATCGTCGATGGAGCGTTCGATCTGAATCGTGGTGTGGCTGATGTCAAATTGGTGGTGCAAGTCTTCGCTGGCCTGACGCAGCAGTGCGTCATCATTTTGCAGGTGTGGTCGGACCAGATGAGCGGTCAATGCAATCTCCGTGGTGCTCATCGCCCAGACGTGCAGGTCATGGACTTCGGTCACGCCCTGCAGACCGCTCAAGAAATCTTGAACTTCGTCCAAATCGATACTGGGCGGCACGGCTTGCATCGCCAAATGAAACGATTCCCGCAGCAATCTCCAGGTGGCGACCAAAATCACGATGGCGATGATCAAACTGGTGACCGGATCGACCCATCGCCAGCCGGTCGCGATGATGACTGCTCCCGCCACGGCAACTCCCAGCGACAGCAATGCATCGGCCGCCATATGCAGATAAGCACCGCGGATATTCAGGTCCTTGTCACGACCCCGCATGAATAACATCGCCGTGAGCGTGTTGATCAGCACGCCGATCAGCGCGACGATGATCACGATCGGTGCCGAGACATCGGTCGGATTGGAGAGGCGGCCAATCGCTTCCCAGGCAATTCCACCAACGGCTACCAACAGCAACAGTGCATTGAAGAGGGCGGCGAGAATGGTCGATCCGCGCCAGCCATAGGTTCGCTGGCGACTGGGGGCGACCTTGGCCAGGGCATATCCGCCCCAAGCCATCAACAGCCCCAGCACGTCACTCAAATTGTGGCCGGCATCGGCAAGCAGGGCCAGCGAGTCGGCCCACCAACCATAGGTTGCTTCCACAAAGACAAAGACCACGTTTAACGCGACGCCCGCGGCAAAGGCCCAGCCATAAGTCTTTGCTGGGGTGATGATGATGGGCGCACTGATGCATGAATGGCCAGCGTTACTGATGATCCGTACTACGGCAGTAAGGGGTGAGCGAGATCGAGGTTGAAGCAATGTTCCTCGCCGGCACTATCGGGCAGTCGTGGTTCCCAGGGTCGACAATTTCGATGCAACGGTCCGAGCAAAAGCGGCGATTGGGCACGCTCCACGTCGATCACAGATCGTTCGTCTTGCACGCATCGTTCGACGATGTGCGGTACCAAGGCAATGATAATCTCGCTGCGGGATCGGACTGCTTCGCGCCGTTGGAACAGCTTACCGACATATGGGAAATCGCCAACCCAGGGTAGCTTCTTGATCACGGTCCGGTCCTTTTCTTGAATCAGTCCGCCAATGATCACACCTTGATGATTATCAAGCAGCACGGAAGTTTCCACCTCCCGGGTTTCCTCTTCGGGCAGCAGGGTAATCGGGTTGATCTCGCCATCGCTGACCTCCGGCTTGACTTCCATCAAGATCCGACCGTCGCGACTGATCGTCGGCGTGACGCTCAGCACGACGCCAGTTTCGAGGAACTGAATATCCTGGATAGTCGAGGTTTGAGTCACAGTGGCGACGGTGAATCCGAGCTGTTGGCCGACCTGTATGCGTGCGTTTTGACCGTTGATGACCTGCACGCGCGGTGATGCAAGTGTTTTGGAGTCCGTTGTGGTTTCCAACATGGTGATCAGGGCCTTGACATCAGAGCCGTCGATCTCGGCAAAGAACAGAGGATTTGCCTTGGATGCGATGTTGTCCGCTAAGCCGAAGGAACCAACGGTCAGGTCGCCACCGAGCATCGCCTCGAAGTTGACTCCGTGAAACATGTCATCCGACAGTTCGACTTCCAGCACGTGAGCCTCGATCACGACCTGGCGAGGCGCTTGATCGGCTTGCAGGATGTAGCTTTCCACCTCCGCGATCACCGACGGAATGTCGACCACAACGAGCGACTCTTGAGTGCTCATCGTGTCTTGAACATCAATGCTGGTGGCATACGCGTTTCCGACCGGTGATAGCAGTCCCTGTACGGTCGGCTCGAGCGTAACCGCGCGAGCAAAGTCGAGCGGAAAGACTCGTAGATGTCGAGCGTCGGCCGGAAGCTGGGTGGACGGGTAGATGTAGATCAGGTTCTCATCCTGCTGCATGTTCAGGTTGCACATCTTGACGATGCCATCCAACGTTTGACCGGGCGTTAAGCCGTCGACGTTTGCCGTCACAGTTCCTGTGACGTCGGGCGAAACCAGGATGTTCATTTGATAGCCACGTGCGAGCATCTCGAAGACCGTCCGCACGTCAGCATTGTCAATATTCAGTGTGACCATTGAAGAATTGTTTGTCACGGCCCGCTCGAAGGGCCATTTCGCGGCCAGCCGCGGCTCGGCGAGCTTGGCATCTTGCTGCGCGGCATGGTCGGGCGGTGTATCACTTGCGGCGATACGTTCGCTGCGTGGCGCCGGCAGCATGACCGATGACTCAGGTACTTGTAACAAGAGGGGTCGGAAGCGAACGATTTCGGCGGGTCGCGGCGCAGTCTGTGGGGCCGTCTGCGGTAGGTCCTGCGAAGGTTCCGCGCCGACGAGTGGCTCTTCGGCAACCACCATTTCGAGCGACTCCGATGACGGTTTGTTCCCCTGCGTGTCGGTTTCGACATAGGCAATGGAGCTGCCGGGCTCGGACGTCTGGTCGGCCGCTGAAATGACCTCGTCGTCGGTGGCAAGCGGTCGCACGTGAACTGGCGACATCAGTTCGTTGAAACTGTGGACGACCAGGTTCACGATGCCGGGCAGTGAGTCCTTGGGGAAAACCTTCCATGCGAACTCTGTTTTTGTCTGATCTGGCGTTCCGCCGTCTGGTTGAGCCGATGATTCCTCGAAGGCGATTTCAACACGTGGAACGGGGGCGGTGCTTGCATTCAATGGATGGGAAGCGGTCGATTGATCGCGTGGCTGAGCTTTCGCGTCGTTGCTGGCGATTGCGACGGGTTCATCGCGATTCGCGGCAGCGGGTTTCGCACCGGTGTCGCGCTGCTGCGACGGCGGCTGGAGATGGAGCGCGGATGGCGACGTCAGCTTTGGCTACCGATTGAGTCTGCGGTTTGGTTGTCTTCTCGTCCGATTTGCCGGTACTCGCCGCAGCAATGTTTCGTCTGCGAGTCTCTTGATCGATCAGTGCATCCAACAGTTGCCGCAGGTGATGGTTGCGGTGGACGCTATCGAACGCTTCGAGGCCGCTATGCATGATCGCGTACTCGGTTTCCTGCGAGGCCCACTGATGGAGCATGGATTTAGGCCGGACCGATGGCTCGCTATGAGAAGTATCGGAATCGGAAAGCTGCGTCCTGGCAGGCTGGGGCGTTGGCTCCGAACCGATCAGATGCAGCTCGGATATGAGTGTTCCAACCAGCCAAGCAAGGATGATCCAAATCACCGCTGACAACTGTTTGGCGTGACGCCGCACTGTGGCACGTTGGATCGCGATGGTTGCCTGAGCAGGCAACCTTTGCTGGCCCACGAACTTGTGGGGGTTGATCGAGTCTGTGGGTCGTGCAGGTTCGATTCGTCTCATGTGCCACCTGACCTATGTCGTGCTCCTTCGAACGTGTTTGAATAAGGGGTCTGACCCTGTCCGAGAGAAACCTGACGCCACCGTTTGCGTTCGGTTCATTGCCCTTCAGCGGCCGCGAACCAGACTTCCAGAGGGTCAGACCCCTAGTCATTCAAACTCGTTCTTACACCGGCGCTGATCATGCATGGTGGACAGAGCGTCCGTACACAACCACGTCGTACCGGAGGCATCGGTCAGATCGGTGGATGCGGATAAGCCGCACAGCACGAACGAGTCGGAAGTAGGGAATTGACCGGGCTGATTCCCGGCACTACCCCGATTCGCGGCAATATTGCGACGAGTGGGAATTCCGCTACTCAGTCCCTGAGCGGTACAGTTTGCCTGACCTGAATTGCAGTTCTCGTAGCGGTCGCCTCGTGGCAAGATCGGTTCAGATCGGAGCAATCGCTGTTAGAACATCGAAGACTGTGCCAGCGATTCGGAAGATCAAGAAAACGAAGATCAGGATGACCGACACTCGAATCAGGATCGTCGCAATTCCGGCGATCATTTTGATCGCCGACTTCGCTCGTTCGTCGTACTCCTTGGCCAAGTAGTCGATCGATTCGGCATCGGTACCGGAATGCTCGGCGATCTCGATTCGCCGGATGAAAGTCATCGGGAAACAGGTTCGTCGCCTGCAATGCTCCGGCAAGCGTTGCGCCACCACGAATCGCGTTTTCAGCGTCATCGGCAGCCGCTTCGATAGTAGTCGCTGTCGGTGCTGTCGAGCGACAGGCGAATCGACCGAATGGGATCGAGTCCCGAATCCGAGCGCCAGATGCCATCGTCCAGCAGAATCGCGAGATCGTGATTGTCTGGATCGACGGACCGACGATCGGGATCATGTAGATCAGCGGGATCAAGTTCTGGATTCCCGCTACGTTTCGCAGAAACGCCCACATGACATGAAGCGATTGCACCAAAGAAGATCGCCAGGTAGAGCCAGAACTAAAGCACGCCGCTGCCGCCGCGGAGCCCGAAACCGAGTATGTCGGTCATCTCTCCGCCACCGCGGGGACCAGGATTCCCATCATGTAAATCAACAACGAAATCACCCCGATTCCGGCGATCAACTGGAGCATCGGCCAGGCGATCGACGGACGAACACGCCGACGCATGGTCAACTGGTGATGGTAATGCTCGCCGAGCGACAGCAAAGTACTGCTCCAAGCTTGCCGGTCGCCTCACCGACGCGTGTCATCGCCGTCATCAACGGCGGAAAGAACGGCTTTTGCTGTTCCATCAGCGTGCTCAGTTGTTCGCCCCGTTTCGCACCCTCGACCAGCATCGCCATCGCCTGGCGTTGACTGGCCGGGCCTTGAGAGGCCTCGCTGCTGAGCAACTTGAGCAGATCGCCGCCAGCCCTTAACCCAGTGCCAAACCGATGGCAAAACTGTTCAGCCGCCTTTAGATTCATTCGCTGGGAAAACACGCTGCTGCAGCCTTGGGTCGATGCTACGAAGGTCACATGGAGAATCGCTCCATTGTGATCACAGCGTCATCATACGTGAAAGGCGTGCGTCACGTTTCAGGCGGCTCGTTTCGGCAATTCCGCGTCCGCCGGAGGCGGAGAGGCAGCTCGGGGGCTGCCGGCGTCCGCTTCCGTTTGCCCGGCCAGGTAGGTGGCGAGGGTCTCCTCGACCTGTTGCAGCTGTTCGGCCGCTGTTTGCGAAAGATCGACAAAGAGGGTGGGAACACCTGCGATCTCGCACCACGATGCATGCTCGTCATTGAGCAGCTCCATGCGGACTTTGAATCCCAGGGACCGTGCATCCGAGAGCCGCTGTTTCAGACGTGAGACGACGTTTTCGTTCGAGGTCATTGCGAATCTGAGTCGAATCGTGAGTCAACTGCTATAGGTTTTCCAGACGGACAAGTTTGCCTAACCGCTGTTAGACCGCGGGCCTGATAAGGCAATCTGTGCCGGAACACTCATGAGGTCTGTAGCAGATGCAACAGCTTCGTCGATAGATCATTCATCGACCTTCTAGGTTTACTTCGACGTGTGAAACTCTTTCGGTTCATTGAGGCACCATGCAATCGCCGCCAACCAACCAGGCAGACCAATCCGACCAGCAGATGCACATCCAGTATCTGAAGAACGAGTTGCGGAAGATGCAATCATTGGCAGCTCTTGGTGAGCTGACCGGAACGGCAACCCATGAGTTCAACAACGTGCTGATGACGATCATGAACTATGCCAAACTGGGGATCCGAAATCGGGACGACGCGAGCCGCGACAAAGCGTTGCAGAAGATTCTGGATGCTTCGGAGCGAGCGGCAAAGATCACCACAACGATCCTGGCCCAGGCTCGAAACCGCAGCGAATCTTCGAGCCGACCGATCTGGCCGGAATCATCGAGGACTCTCTGGTGCTGCTCGAACGCGAGATGCGTAAGTACCGCATCGCGATCGAAACGGAATTGGACCCGGCAACGCCGACGGCGATGGCCAGCGGGAATCAGATTCAACGTGTCTTGTTGAACCTGCTGATCAATGCCCGCCAATCGATGCCCGAGGGCGGGACGATTCTGATCCGGCTGGCGCCGAGTGAAGATGGAATGGTGGAACTTGCCGTGCGTGATTCCGGTAGCGGAATCCCCAGGGAATCATTGCCGCATATCTTTGACGCGTTCTATTCGACGAAAGAAGGACCCGATGAGTCGGGCAAGGGTGGAACCGGTCTCGGATTGGCAGCCTGCAAAGACGTCATTGACGCTCATCAGGGCCGCATCCGCGTGCAAAGCACGCTCGGTCGCGGAACCGCCTTCATCATTCGGATTCCCGAAGCAAAAGACGCCCAAGCAGCGGCCTAACCGCCTGGCTGGACATCGCCACTTTTCGCTCGATAGCCCGTGAAACTCGGTTTCAACGCGTTCTCGTTCGTAGCGACCGCATGCAGGCGGTTTTCCCGCACACGCCCGATGAATCGGGTCACTACGAGAAGATATTGCACTGGTTGGCTATTCCGCTGTTTACTAGCAGCGGCGCAGGTGCAAAACGAGATGATCTTTGAGTTTCGCGCGGTTCAAAGACTGGGTGGTTGAAAGGCTGAGTACCGGTCTGATCTTCGAAATCGTCACGGTAGACAGGAGTTGGAATGAGACGTCGTTTGATCTTTCGCGGAAGCTTGTTGGTCATTGGCGGAGCTTTCGGTGCACTGCTACTTTCCGCGGCCGATCCAGTGAAAAACCCGCTGATACCGGAAAACGAAGTGTTGATGCGGGCGAAGCTGTCCAGTTCACAGAAAGTCCTGGAAGGCTTGTTGGCCGAAGACTTTACGTTGGTCGCGCATGGGGCACGCGAGATGAAGAAAATCAGCGAGGCAGCCGAATGGCCGCGATTGGGCGATGCTGTCTACGAACACTTCGCGGCGGAGTTTCGTCGCCAATGCGATAAGCTAGAGAGCCTGGCGAACAAGACGAATCGCGAAGGCGCGACATTCACTTACTTGCAGATGACCACGACGTGCATCGATTGTCACGATCACGTTCGTGATTCCCTGCGAATCGCCGAGCATCCCAACGGTGGTGTGCGATTGATCCCGGCGCAACTGCCCCACGAGTAATCGCTATCAATAATAGCCACGAGTAATCGCTATTTGGCGGCGATGCTGTCTGTGATCTTGGCTAGCTGTCGTACAATGTATCGAGGTAGCAACAGAAGTGCTCGATCACTTTCATCATCGATCGTCGATTGAAAAACGTCATTCGGATTCGCCGCCATCACAGCGGCAATTCTCTGCTTGAACTTGTCGCGTGAATTGCCCAGCGGCGATGTCCAAACCACGACGGGCAGATGATCGTAAGTCGACTCGCTGCCAACCCACCAATGTGCCGCGTCGACTTGTCGTACCTGAAGGTTGAATGGCGATAGGGTCCCGTCCAAGGTTGTCGCGGCATCGGTTTGCGAAAACGGAATCACGAGTTGCTCCGGCGCTAAGCCCTTTCGATTGGCATCGTGCCAATTGACGACGCACGTCGATTGGTTGCCGCGCACGATACGCCTCAGGTATCCGGCGATCGTGATGGGCGCGTCCTGTTGCGGCCCGGCATTCCCGCCTGAGTAGGGCGGCCACTGAACCAGATCATGCTCGCTGGCTTGCGCCCAACGTTTCAGTCGCTGATTGGGAAGCTTCGCTTCGATGCCCCGCATCCGGCGAAGCGACTCGATCGCCAGGACGGCAAGTTGTTTGTCTTCTCGCGTCGGTCCGATCTGCAATTCGCCTGCTTCGGTGTCGCCGCCAAGAAAGTGGTTCAAGGTCGAGGTAGCCGAAGCTCGCGAATCAGCAAAGTCACTCAGGTCCGCGATCCTGGTGACCGTTTCCTCGAACTTGGCGTCGGTCAGAGTAAAGACCACCAGCGTCTCTTCTTCACGTACTTCGGCATCCAAGGTCGTCGCCACGTCGTCGAGCAGTTGGCGAGCCGAACGGCGTCCTTTGATCGGAACCAACGTGTCGATGTCGATTCCAGCCATGTCCAGCGAAACCCAATCAAGTTGAATCGGGACCCCTGTGATCTGGCTGACCAGCAGCATCAGATCCGCCAGCGGGTATCCGTCCGAAGCCAACGCGAGGGGAATGGCCAGATCCGCTTTCAAGTTCAACGTCTTGGGCAGTTGCACCTCGAGCGGTTCGGGGCCATCAGCGGTCGCGGCTTCGATATTGACCTCGTCCATGGTCGGAGGTGCTTCTAGCTTCGGCGCTGTGCTGGGATCCTCTTGCAGCAGGAAGGGCGCAACTGGGCAAGCTCAGGTGGCAGTTCTTGCATGCTTCCAAGGTCATCCTCAGCCGGCACCGCGGCAGTATCGGAATCGGCGATGTTGGCTTCGGAAGCCACGGGTTCTGTGATCGGAGATGTTGGAAGCAGGTCGTGCGGAATCGGCGCCGCGTCGACGGGTCCGTCCACATGCGGGTCCAGTGATCGGGGTGTCTCGACCGAATCGCCGGGCGGGTCGGCTCGATACAGATTCGATCGGGGTGATACAGATTCGATCGGGGGTGATGTTGCCGAATCGGTTTCGTCGCCGTTCGTCGACTTGGGAGCTTCGACGCTAGGTTGTTCGGCAGCGGACGATACGGATTCCACTGTTGTGGCCGCTGACTCCTGACGCCAGGCACGAACAAACCAACTGAAGACAGCCACTGCGGTCAGCAAGCCTGAGAGCGATACCGCGACGACCAACGCGATCTGACGTGAACGTCGTGTGCGGTCACTCTGCCACTGCGGAGGAACTGCTGAGACGGGGGAACCGCCCCCATCCAAACCCTCGGAGCCGCTAAACCCAACGGGCATGTCTTCTGCTGCAACGCAACCCTCTTCATCAGGAGCGATCCCATCCTCGGTGATCGCTTGGCTGTCGACGTCAGATTGTCCAACGGCGACCTGCCTTCCGGGGCGTTGCGGGATCGGCTGAGGGGCGGTCGAGGGCCGCTGGATCTGGACCATCGAACTGCATTTTGGACAGGTGGCGATGGTGTCGACGATCGCCGGGTCCGAGACGCGCAGGCGGCTACCGCAGGTCGGGCACTGCACGGCGAAGGGGTCGAAGGACAATCGACTGCTCTCATGGTGACAAGGTCGGCGGCCCACGATTCTGGCCAAAAACTCTGGACGCTGGCCGGGGGTCGCTATCCATCATGAGCAGTTTTTGGGCTCAAACCAACCGGATTGTTCGGGAATCGATGGCGATCTACCTGTTCTCGCCGATCTTATTGGCACAGGTTCCACAAAGCGGTTGCCACAGGCTGCCGGACAAGACACAATGTCTTTTCAGGGTTCAATGGGTCACCGTCACCGCGACGGCGAAAACACAAGGTGGTCATTCCATGGCACGAAAGGCTCAAGACGTCACCGACGCGGAGCTTGCGATTCTCGAGCAGCTTTGGCAGAGCGGTCCTTCCAGCGTGAGGGATCTTGCGACCGTTTTGTACGGCAGCGCGTCGACCTCCAACACCGCCACGGTTCAGAAGCTGTTGGGGCGGCTGGAAGCGAAGAGCTGCGTGACCCGGGATCAGAGTGTTTGGCCGCGGTTGTTCCGCCCGGCGATTGAACGGGCCGAGTTGATCAGTCGGCGGTTGCAGATCACGGCCGATGAACTTTGCGAAGGTTCTCTGGGACCGCTGCTGACTCACCTTGTCCAACAGGGGACGCTGTCGAGGGCTGATCGTACGAAGTTAAAGTCATTGCTTGAAGATCTTGACGGCACCAAATAGCGAGGTTGCGAACGATGGGTATGATCGAGCTGGACCTTTGGGATGTTCTTCTCTGGTTAATCACCAACTCGGTTGTCGCAGGGTTGCTGGCCGGTCTTGCCTACTTCACCGATCGCGTCGTGAAGCGTCCGACGCTAGCCCATCTGTTGTGGGTCTTGGTGCTGATCAAGTTACTGACACCGCCGATGGTGGTGCTGCCGATCGCAGTTGACGCGTCGCGTTTTTCCTGGCTTGCCAAGTACACGACGCTGGACCACCAACGGCTGATGAAGACCAACTCGGTCGCCATCGCCGATTCCGTCGATCATGCACGGATGACAAGCATCGGGCATTCCTTCGGTCTGCAGCCGACGCAAACGAGTTCGTGGCCGCTTTCTACGATCGGCGGGTTGATTTGCATCTGGGTTTCGGGAACGGTTGGATTGTCAGTCTGGATCGTCGTGGCGGCCAGGCGTCTGGAGATTCTGATTGAACACCTCGGACGTTTTGACCTTAGCGCCACGCGGCAACTTGCCGCGTGGGCGGGGCAGGGTGACGGGCCAACGCCAGCGGTATGGTTGGTCGACGCGGTCGTCTCACCGATGCTGGTGGGCGCCAGGGGGGCGCACGAATCGTCTTTCCAACGGCCCTCTGGTCGCGTCTCTCCTTAGATGCGCGGTCCGCGTTGTTATTGCATGAGCTCGAACACTGGCAGCGGCGCGATTGGTTGGTGCGTCGCGTCGAGGTGGTTGCCATGGTAGCGCTGTGGTGGCATCCGCTGATCTGGATCGCAAAACGTCAGATCGAGGATTGCGAAGAGCGCTGTTGCGACCTGGCGGCGTCACGCCGCGTCTCTTCTTCGCCTCGTGTTTATGCAGAAGCGATTCTGGCGACGCTTGATTTCCTCTCCGAGCCCAGCAATTGGAATCGGCGGAATGTCGGGCCACGTCCATTAGCAAGTGGTATTGGATACTTGCCGCGGATCGAGCAAAGATTGCGAGAGATCATGTCGCCGACCGCGCATCGGCAATTGAGGCGAACGCAGAAGTGTCTTGTGGTGGTCGCAATGATGGTGGTGATTCCGGTATACCCATCGATCGTGATTCACCGCTCGGCGGCCAATTCTGGCAACGTTGCATTCGTCGACGCCCACTTGGGTCGATGAGCAGTTGTTGGTGGTGACCCATGCATGCGGTTCGCGATAGACACCCTGATCGGGTTACACGACACGCCCGAGATCGGGTACTACGAACGACAATCATCGGGTCCCAGCGGCACGTTAGCCCCAGAGTTCCGAAACGTCGTCGGCGAGCAGACTCAGGACATCGTCATCATCGTCTTCGGCATCAGGGTTGGTGACGCTGACGTTGATGCCGCCGCTGGTGCTTGCGGTAGAAGCTGGTAGATCGGTTGCTGCGACTTTGACCACATCGTCTTGGTCAAGGCCGGCAAAGACCTGATCAGCGCTGCTGGACAGGACAGTCGCATTGGAAGCGAGCGGCTGAGCGACCTGTTCCGCATTCTGGAGTTGGCTGTTTCCTTGACGCTTGAGGAAGTTGATGACTTGCAACGCGTCGAGTGCCGATGTTCGCTGGTCTCCGTTGACATCCGTGTAGTAAGCGGTTACCCCGACCGATTCGCCTTCGGCGGCGGATTGGCGATTCAATGTGTTGATGATCAGCAGAGCATCGATCGTGCTGACCGAACCGTCATTGTTGACGTCTTGCGGCAGGCTGAAGTTTTGCAGCGGGGAACCCCCGTTGACGGTGATTTGCAGCGAGTCGTAGCGAATTCGCGACACTTCGACCGGGTCGTCCTCGTTCAACAACAACGTGTCGTGTTCTGGGAACGAGTCAGCCGGCGAGCCGACAATATTCGCGGTTCCGATTCCCACTGCGTCGAAGAAGATTGTTGCCAGCACCGATGGGTTCGGAATGCTCTGGGGGACTGTGGCGTATGCCGCTCCGAATTCATCGATGATTCCCGAACGCACCGCCGTGCCTGCACCGGCCACGCCGGTATAGCCGGATCCAATCAAAACATCGAAATCGAAATCGTCGCCTTGATTCAAGTTGGCAGGTTGGACGATTCCGGCATCGTAGAGCACATCCAGGAAGCCGGCGAAGACCGCCGTCGAGTTGAAGGACCTTAGATCCTCTCCGATGATCTGTACGCCGAATCGCTGGCCAACCGAAACGCCACTGATGGGTGTTCCCGATCCGTTGCCACTGACCAGGGCAAAATCGAGTGCGACTTCCGCGTTCGCATTGGCATTCCCCAGCGCCATGGTCACTTCCGCTGTGCTGCGGATGTTGTCGTCAGTGACGATGACATACGTGAATTTCTCTAACCCGTTCGCGTTGCTGTTGGCACGATACAGGAAGAAGTCGTCGTTTAGATTCGTCGGCGTTCCATTGTCATCGATCTCCACATTGCCCAAGGATGGGGAAGTGACCAGGCCGAACTCGCGAACGGTTCCGGTTGGTCCGAGGTTGTCGTTTCGCAGTACATCCAAACGGTTAGCCGCACCCGGGGTGATCAGGTTGCCGTTGGAATCGCGGCCCTCGGGGAATGAGTCGTCGATTGCCGAAGTGAAGTTGCCAGAGGCGGGCACGATCAGAAGTTCTGCCGATCCCAACCGCAATTGGCTCGGCGTTAAGGCGGTGTCCGAGGTGAGCACCGAGGTCTCGCTAATGTTTGAGTCTGCGGGGTCGGCTTGAAAGACCGCGACGCCTGGTGACACGGCACGCATCTTCAGGGTGAATAGCTCGGCTGGCCCGCTATGGGACTGCTGATTGGTGAGGCTTTGGACGCCGCCAATTTCGTCGATCAGGCCCGGGATCTGCGAGCTACCTTGTTGGAAAGAATCACCTCCCGAGAACAGTGGTCCAAAGCTGATATCGAATGGGAAGTTAGGATTGTTGTCGGTGTTTAGCGTCGCGACCAGCTCGTCGGTGTAAAGCAGATCGAGGAACGCCGAGGCAACACCTTCGGGACTGGCAAACTGTCGAATGTCATTGACCGAGACGCGAACGAGGATTTCGTCGCCGACCTGCACGTTGGTGACGGGCGTGTTTGTATTGACTGGATCAAAGATGCCAATCGTGAACTCAACCACATCGTCGCTGCGCGATCCGGGCAGCAGGTTGACCGTCACGGTCGCGGAACTGGTGGATCCAACCTCATCTTGGATGCTGTAGGTGAATTGTTCGGTGCCATTGAAGCCTGGCAACGGTGTGTAACGCAGCGACTGTCCACCGCCGATGATGTTGATCGTTCCGCCGGCGCTACCGGGCGCGACACTCGTGATGGAGATGCCGCCAAAGGTGCTGGGCACATCGTTGTCGAGTACGTTCAGGGCTCGGTTGACGGACCCTTGCGGGACCTCGAAGGTGTCGTCCAGTGCGATCGGAACGTTGGATTGGAAGCTGACATTGACGACGACTTGGGCTGATGAACGATTGCCAAACTGGTCAACTACCGTGTAGCTGAAGGTGTCGCGGCCAATGAATCCGTTTTGCGGCGTGTAGAAGACCGATTTTCTGTCTTGGGCTCGAATCACCTGGCCGGCTGTGCCGGTGGTGTTCAGGTTCTCAATGAACAGCTGGTTATCGATGGTTTGGAAGTCATTTCCCAGCACATCCAGTTGATTCGAGAGTGTGTTCCGCGAGACCGTGAACTGGTCATCGTTGGCGATCTCGGCAGCGTCCAGGATCGGGAATGTATAGTCCTCGACCTCCCCGGTGGTCGCGAAACCTGTTGGCCCCAGGCCACGGGTTTGACTGAGCCGGAACCTTGCGAATGTGGTGCCGACAGAGGCACCCGTGGGAACGTTGACCGTCACAGGCACGGTCGAATTTGTGGTGCCCGCCGGGACAGGGACGTTTGACGCGAACTGCTCGCCGGCATCGCTGAAGTCACCGTCGCGGTTGAAGTCCATGAACGCTTGCAAGAAGGCCGTTGAACCAGTCGTGTTGTTAACGGTGACTTCAAAGGTGGCGGCATCGCCCGGTCCGAGCGGGCTAAGCAGACGGACGCCATCTTCGTCGTCGAGACCATTGTTGTCGTCGCCAACAGCACTCGATGTCGGCTGACCATCGATCTCGCGATCAACGCTGGCACCGATGTTCAAACCAGCAGTGATACCGTGGCTGGCGCCATCCGCGGCAATGGTCGTTCCATAGCTGTCCGGTGCGTCCCCGAAGTCGCTCGAGGGCAGAAAACCAAAGTCAAAGTTTTGTGCGAGGGCAACGCCGTTGAAGACAACGGTGCGCTCACCGCTGGCCGGAGATGTTAGCTCAAATCCAGGTGGTACGACGGGGCGAACCGTGTAAGTGCCGGGGCCTGGGAAGTTGATTGAGTAAGAACCGTCGCCGAGCGAATTGGCAGCAGTCTCGCCGAGGTCAGGGCGATTGTCACCATCGTAATCGACGTAGAAATAGATACCCTCGACACCCCCTTCACCGGTGTCACGAAAGCCATCGCCGTCGTTGTCGCTGAAAGCGAATCCAGTGATATCGGAAACGACTTGCGTGAAGCCGAAACTGGCGCTGGCCGATGAGCCGACGGCGACCGTGACCGGGACGGAAGTCGGCGTCGTTGGGGCCGATTGCGCTGGTGTGACCACGATGATGTTGTAACTACCGGGCGTCGCCGCAAGTGTGTAGGTTCCATCGGCGGCAGTCACTGCATGGGGCTCGGTGGCGTCTAAAACTCCGTTGCCGTTGACGTCCGCAAAGACGCTGACACCGGAGAGTCCTGGATCGCCAACGCCGGAACCGTCACCGATGATGTCATTGAAGGCGCGGCCGGTAATACCCCCGCCCCTCGTTCCCGTAGCCAGCGTGTTGGAGAGTGACTCGGCAGTAATGTTATATCCATACAGGCCCTCGTTGAGCGAATAGATGTCCGTCACAAAATCGACATCAACATCGTCGACCGTGCCGTAAATGCCGTCCGCACCAGAGCCGATCACCAAATCGAAGTTCGATCCCGCTCCCTCGTCGATGATGTTCAGGACTGAGTTGGGTCCCGAGGTATGACGCATCCCGAAGGAGTGGGCCGCTTCGTGAGCAATCAAGAATGCCAGAAAGTCTCCCATGGCGTCGACAATGCTGGCCGAAGGCGAAATGGGCGGGTTGCTGGCAATGCCCAGGACCGCGTCGAGCGCACCGATGACGATGTCATCCATGCTGAAGTTGCCAATATCGATCGTCTCGGAGATTCCAATGGTATCGATTTCGATGTCGTTGACCGTTCCCCCGAGGATGACTCGAGTGACAGTCGGATCCGAGCCAGGATCGGCGTGATCGCGACTGTTAAGAATCTCGATTCCAAAGTCACCTGGAATTCCCGTTTTAACAAAGTCGCCATTGGTTCCGTTGACCCCCAACGCTCCGTACATCCGCTTGACTTCGGCCATCGATAGGTCAATCAGTTCGTTCAAAGCGGCGGTGTCGTTGAGCTCGAGTCCCAACAGCGGCAGTGATTCTCGCAGCGATGGGATGCGGATAAAGCCGGGCTGAGGAATACCGGTTCCGTCAGAGAAAACACTGCGAGGAAAGAAGCCGCCGTCGAAGTCGACGAAGATCTTCTGCATCGTGCCAATCGGGTATGACTCGACGATCGGCCGGTAGACACGAAGACCCATCGTGTAGTTGCCGGTGCCGTCGCTGGGAGCCAATGAGATGAAGTAATCGCCATCGCGGGGAACAACTTGTGCGTAGGCGGCGAGACCTAGAGTCTGCAGCGGCGAGTCAGCGGGATAACCAATGGTCTGATTGTCAACGACGCCGAACCAGAGTTGGCCTTGAGAGTCCAGAACGTTGAATTCTCCCGCCGATCCAAGCGTTGCGATGTCCAGGATGTCGCCAGCGCGAAGGGTCACTCGAAACGTATCGACATCCGTGATGTACTCAGGTGGGAACGTCGAGGTTGCCGTGTAAGACATGCTGCCGGTGACATCGATTGTGTCATGCTCTCCCGGTCCGGTCCCCAGCGGTATGAAGTCCGCTTGTTGAAAAAAGTCGTTCTGACGTGATTCCGCGATCGTCTCTGATTCGCGATACGCAAACGCTTGAACTGAGCCGATGTTCCGTGGCCCCGTGTACTCGGGTATGTCCCCCGCCAGCAATTGCCGCTGCTCCAGACCTTCCATGATCAAACGCCGCTTCTGGTTCACCCGTTTGGTGCGTTTGCGCGGGGAGTAATTCGATTTCGATTCGCTTCGTTTGATCATCGAGAGTCTCTACCAAACTTTCGACCGAAACCCACGATTGGATGCTCGGTCGATAGATTTGCAAGGATGAACTGGGTCACAATTAGTTATGCCAAATGGCTACGTCGTAGCAAATCCTCAAGTTGAGGGGGGGATGTTTGGCTTTTTTGCGTATTGTCTAGCATCGGTCAAAAGATTCGCTGTCGTTCGCCAATTAACCAACACTGGCCCATTCGAGAATAAGGGAGCATGGGGAAGATGTAATGAATGGACAAGGAGCGAATGCGATTCTAATTGCACCCCATAGAGTGTCAACGAAACGCACATTGTCCGACGGGTCAGCTCAAGCCAAAGTTCCCAAGAAGAGGCCAAAATCGCGCCAAACCTCACAGGTCGGTCGAGCAACACTCACCCCTCTTTGTGGTGGGTCGGTGTTTTGGTCTGTGCTTGTGAAGCAGAAGATCTAGCCCAATCAAAGCGAAAAACCCGCGTGGGAAGTTCCCACGCGGGTTTGGCGAGATGTGGATGAGTGTTGCTCTACCAGACGTATTCAGCCCCGAACGAAAAGCCTTGTACAACCAGGGAATCGAAATCGAAGACTGGCTCCGTTAAAGGATTGCCCGTCACGAATTCTCGGATTGTTTGGCCCGGGATACTCGAAAAGGCGATATCGTCCGCTGCGACCGCGTAATAGGCGGTGCGGAATGACCAGGAGTGACTAAGCCGATAGACCAGTTTTGCCTCCAACTCGCCCATCACCGTTCCGTCTCGATCCTTCTCTGTGATCAAGGTCGAGCCTGGCAACGCGAGGGGGCCGAGGGAATTTGCGGTCAGAACAGTCCGTCTCTCAAAATCGTTCTGTACCCAAGCTCCTTTCATGCCAAATCCCAGGTTGACTCCGGCCGTTATGTTCCACCACAGATCGAAACCGATTTGTGGGCCGAACAAGTGGTTCTTGACCTGATCATCTGAGACAAAGAAACGTCGGTCGGGAATGACATTTCCATTGTCGATCTCGCCGAGTGTGGAATAGACCAACGAATTTGCAAAGCGAAGATATCGCAGACCGACCAGCCACGAGCCCTGGAATCGACCATAGGGTCCCACGGTGCGTCGTCGGTAGTTGAGTTCGATGGTGTCGAATTCGCTCCTTGACCCCACGCTTTGTCGAAGAGAGCGGTCGGTGTCATCGTATCCGCCAATGGGATCGGTTCCGAATTCGCTAACAAAGGAATAGTAGACGGGATTCTGATCTGCGACAAAGGCTTCGCTTGACCACTCATGTCCGCCCATCCACGTGGCTTCAAGATTAGCCCCGGCTCCGAAGATAACGGCTCCGGAAAGCCTCACTCCAGCTTCCAAATCGCCACCGGCATCGGCAGATCCGGAATAGAGCACAATGTCCGGTGGTGGAGTGGTCGCCGGTGGTATTGGACCTTGCAGTAGCGACGTAACGCCAAAGTTGGGTCCGCCACCGGAATGACCAAGAAATACGGCTTCCGCTGACAGGTCGTACCAGCGTTGAGCATGGACTCCGGCCGCGCTGTAGGGCCGCAGATATTGCATCGCCGCCAGACACGAGCCGGGGTTGAGGCACGAACCGAGCAATTGGCATGCGCTACACCCTCCACCGCGACAGAACAGGCAAAGGTGCCGTGCGTTTGACATGCCTCCTTGACTATGTTGGCACAGCCTGCCGAGCAGGCCACCGCCGCCAAAAATACCGCATCCACCGCCGCAGCTGTCACAGCCTCCGTCACAGCCTCCGTCGCAGGAGGAGTAACCGCTGTCGAAAATGCCGGAGCCGCCTCCGTAATATTCGCTGCCACAGGTTGGACTGCCACAGCTGCCCATCGAGTCGCAAACGCCAGGCGAAGCGCATCCGCTGGGTTGTCCTCCATAGAAACCAACTGGCATGACGCCACCTTGGTACATCGTCGGAGGAACCATCCCTGCGGGAGTGACGTAGCCGCTGGCCTCGTAGTCCGCATCGGCATGCAGCACACTTGGCGGGCCAGCATTTACAGGTAACGCCCTTATCGTCGTGCAAAGCGCGAACGCCAGCGCGGCAGCGACAAGAGAAATTGGTTTTGATTGAGTCATTCGGTGCATCGCAAACGTCTCCGCGGCGTGTGCCGCCTCGCTGTGGGCCGGTTAATCACTGCCGAGGGCGAAAACGCACCCAAGCAACGTTCGCGTTGCTTGGAACTGCGATTACGAAATGAACGAGCAGCAGTTGCTCGACCATCTTCAAGGTTCCGCCTGAACAACCGCCTTGGCTGTTCCAGCAGAGCCTCCCCCCGTATTTAGTGGCTCCTCAATCGGTTTGGTCCTCATCAATCGGGTCGTTTGGGGACGAATCCCGTACGAGCCGGTTGTTCGGAAAAACCGCTTCAGGCGGATTTATCGGCACGATCGATACTCAGCATTTGGTTATTCCGCTCGATCCGCGTAGGAAAACTTTGACGGCAATGCGCGATTCGTCGATTCCGATTCGATAAACTTCTTTTTACTACAGCTTTTTGCTCAACGTTTTCGTTCCGGCTAACCGACAACGCGAGACGCCGTGCCCGATCGAGAATCTATCGAATCAGCTCTCCAACGCGTGCGGTCAGGGGAACTGTCGCCGGCAGAGGCCGCACATTTGTTGCTTCTCGTCCCGGATGATCCGCCGGCTTCCCAAGCGGTTGCCGAAGGTGGCTCCGCTGGCGAATCCTTGGCGTCGCTGGTCGATCGACTGGGCCTGCCGCCAGTTGACATCGTTACCGCTTGGTGCCAGCAGCTTTGTGAAATCGCCAGTTATCACGAGCGAGAAACTGGCGAATCTTTGCCAGCAATTGACCTGCAGGCTTGCTCGATTACAGGCGAGGGCCGATTCGCTTGGCATGGTCGACCGCTGGACGCGGCAAACGTCGGAAACAAGCCCACGCAAGCATCACTCGAGCGAATCGATCAGTTCCGCACCACGCTGATTCCCGATGTTGCGAAAGACATTATTCCCGAGATGTTGCCAGAGGCGGTTGAGCGACCGACGAACGATCCCTCCGCAGGCTCACGGTCGAACATCGATCAGGAGAGACCCAAGGACGACGAGCGGAAACGCCGTGCATGGCTCGGGCCACACGCCCGGCAGGTTTTGTTGATCACGGCAGTTCTTGGCTGCGCCCTCGTGGGAGCTTGGATTCTGTATCGTTCTTCCCGACCAGTGTTGGAATCGGCAAACAGCAACGACCGGCCCGCGACCTTCTCAGCCGACTTCGATTCTCGAAATAGCGGTACCGTGGGCGAGACGTCCAGCGGCGAGCCGACTGCCGCTGCTCTGGACGAGTTGGATGGCCCGACACTCGAAACGCTCGAGTCGATGAGCGAAGCCGAGTTGTTGGCGTTGGAAGAAGGGATCGAGACTTTCGACCCATTGTCACTTGATGCCCTGATGCCAGCGGCGGCGAGTTTCGTACCCAGTGATGATTCGACGAGTGCCGAAGCGGCCAGTGCCGATCCCACCCGGTACAACAACGAGATGAATGTCGGCGGGGCCGATCAAGCCTCGCTCGAAAAGCCCGCCGAGGATGGCAAGACCGATGGTGTGGCGGCGGGCTTGGAGGCATCGGAGGCCGTTTCCGTCGCGGGGGTCCTTGGCGATGACGACCCAACGCCAGCTGAATCACCGCAGCCGACGCGAGCCTCGACCGTGATGGCGGTCCAATTGAGACCCGTCGATGATGCGACAACAACGACGAAGTTGGCCGATCGCCCAATGAATGGATTGAACCTCGGCTTTCCTTTTGAGGTGCCGCTGCAGATTCAAGGGGAGGCATCGCCATGGGAAATCCGCGACACCCGAAAAGGGATCGCGATTGCCGTCATCTCCAGCGGGCCGGAGCTGACTGAATTGAAGTGGACTGATGATGCAAAGCAGTCACCCGCTGTTCAGACGCTGGTTCACGGGCGAATCACCAATCGCAGTGGTGATACCGTCTTTCTTCGCCCACAGATTGAGGCCGACCCCTGGCCGATTCGTGTCGATAAGCCGGACGTCATGCCAACCTGGGATCTGCGTCAACCGATCCCTCCGCGCGTCGCACGACTTTCGATCGATCTTGATCTCCCCGACAACATAGAACAGGGTTGGATCGAACCGGTCGCAGCGGAGTCTCTGCGTCGAACGCGCGGCTTAGTGCTGTTGACGCCCAAAGATGGCGAGTCCGTTTCACTCGGCGTTCGGCTGGACATTCGGTGTAGCCGCAAGCTTTCCTGTCGCATTCGTTACGCAGCACGGCTGGATGCTTCGATGCCTTGGCAAGTTGTCTCGCTGCCACTGCTGGAGCAATTCGCCAATCAGTTGACGCAGCAGGCCATCTTGGTCAGCAGGGAAGCGGACCGGTTGGCGCGGGTTTACGAGATCGCGGGACCGTCCGGCAGGCGAATCCTGCGGGTCAAGCAGAATCGCAACGATGCGTTGGCCGAGTCCATTCGTACGGCATCACAGCGGGTTGCCAAGCTGCAAACTTTGATCGCCACGATCGAGGCCGAAGCGGCGCTCAAGGTCCGCGTCTGGGTCGAGTGGCCGGATACTGAGCAAACGCTGTTAACAACGCACTCCAGCGAGACTCTTGGTTCGTAGTAGCCCGATTCATCGGCACTTGGTTCGTAGTAACCCGATTCATCGGGTTGCGTGCACGGTCAACCGCATGCATGCCATTACTACGAAAAAATCAGCTCGTCGAAGCTGTGAAGTTCGACTTCGATCCCCGTGGCCGCCTGCTTCGAGGCCACGGCAACAGCAGCGATGAACCCGTCGCGGGGTTCGAAGGAATAGAAATTCCAGGCCGTATTGCTTTCGAGTTTTGGGTTTAGCATGCGGATGGACGGTGACTCGGAATCGATCTCTTCAAACGCGAAATCCGCCAGCGGTGTTTGCAGACCAGTTCCAATCGCTTTGATGAACGATTCCTTGAGAGTCCAGATTCGTAAAAACGCTTTGGCACGCGCCGCCGCACAACGATGGGTGTTCAGGTATCGCACCTCCGGCTTGGAAAAATAACGCTCGGCAAGCTCGGGATCGGTTCGTCGATCGAGCCTTTCGACATCAATACCGATCAGTTCGTGCTGCTTGTCTCCAATTCCACACATCACCAAGCCATCGGTATGAGCGACGTTGAAGGGTTGCTTCGCTTCGTCTGGCTCCGTCACGAAAGGTTTGCCGTACACATGGGCATCGAACCGAATGGACTGCGGCTGAACGAGATCGCTGCCGAGCAGACGCCGCGCCATTCCTCGCCCGACGACATGTTGGTTGCGTGTGCTCAGTCGCCGAAAAAGTGACGCCCGCTGTCGATCGGAATCGTCCAGCCACGACTCGCAGCAAGCTTCGATCGGTCCCGGTTGGTCCGAAGAACTGGTCGCGTGCCAAACGCGGACGGCGGGAGCAGAGTTGTTTGGCGCGAGTGTCATGGAGGTTCGTAGGCGGTTGATGACGAATAATCCGACCATCTGAGATTACCGTCAGTCTTATCGGAATGCGATCTTCCTCAAGTCAACTTAGCTGACCGGCACGGCACGACGATAATAGCCGACAAGCCACCTGTCTCTGATGCGGTGCAGGATCCATCAAGCCGAGCCGAGTTCCAATGACGTGGATCGTCCCTAACGCAATGATCTCTGATTACTTCCCGGGTTGGCGAGCTGAATTTGGTTGGCCAGCTGAATTTGGTTGGCCAGCTGATTGCTGACATGCAGCAGGCTCAGCTATTGATGGTGGCTGGCTTCGTGATGCTCGGATGGGTGTTGGCACGCCGTACGATCAAAATGCGCAAGCGGGTCAACCAGGACGCAAAGGTAGCCAACAAGGCACTCCAGCAAATCCGTGAGCACAAGGAGCCGGCCGTGCCGCTGTGTGACGCGCCGGTGGAGACACAACGCTGGCAGGCCGCCATGTTCGATTTGCAGCGGGAATTGAAAGCCGAACTTGACACTCGGATTGTGATCGTGCAAACGCTGTTGCGGCAGGTCGACCAACGCATCGAGCATTTGTCAGCGGTCGAGCCGTCCCAGTCTTTTCCGATGCCGACTGCAATCGCCGGCTCGCAGCAACAGAAGGTTGTCGAATTGCTTCGCAGTGGCCACACGGCAAAGGAGATTTCGGCGCAAACGGGTCTGCCGTTGGGCGACGTAGAAATGACGATCGCTACGGCTGGGCTCAGCTAGACTTCGCCGCCAGCCAACCGCGGCATTCAGCTGCCAGGAAGAAGGACCCACAAATCACCAGGGCTCCGCCGGGAGCCACCGAGGCAAAAGCCGTCTCGCAAGCCTCGATCGGATCCTTCATCACGCGGGTTCTTTCAACCATCGACGCCGGGACCAGCGGTTGGAGTTGGGCCGGCGGTCGATTGCGTGGGTTGCCATGGAACTGCGTCAGGACAAGTTCATCAGTAATTTCAGCCAGCAATTCCAACATTGGCTCGGCAGATTTGTCGATGCTGGTGCCGAATACCACCGCAATGCGGCGGCCAGCCAATCGCCCACGAAGGCAATCACAGAGCGCGGCAATCGAGTCGTGATTGTGGGCGGCGTCGACGATTCCCACCACGTCCTCTGGCAACATCACGCGTTCGATCCGCGCGGCACATTGAAGCTGTCCGAGTCCTGCTTTGATTGCTTCGGACGGGATCTTGATGCCCTGATCTCTCAATAAATCGATGATCGCGATCGACAATGCGGCATTGCGTGCCTGATGTTTTCCCTCAACCAATAGCGTTGCGCTCTCGTGTTGGCTAAAGGGGGGGCTGCTGCCGCGAAAATCAACCGCTGATCCCCAATCGGGCAACGGATGGTAATCGAAGTCGAAGTCAAGCCCCAATTGAAACAGCGGCGAACCACTGGCGGCTGCCCGCGCCGCGACAACCTCGACGGCACCGGGATCGGCTACGCCACTGACCACGGGGACGCCAGCTTTGAGGATGCCCGCTTTCTCGGCAGCAATCTCGACCAACGTATTGCCGAGGACTTGTTGATGGTCCAAGCCAATCGAAGTGATCGCGGAGACGCTGGGCGAACAGACGTTGGTGCTATCGAGTCGTCCTCCCAATCCGACCTCCATCACGATCGCATCACACTCCATCGCATCGAAGTGCAGCAGGGCGATGGCGGTGGTCAACTCGAAAAACGAAGGTGATCCAATCGCCTGCCCGACGAGTTCGGTGATCGGTTTGACACGCTGAACCAGCGAAATCAGCTGCTCGCAAGAACATGGTTGGCCATCAACGCGGAACCGTTCTTCCAGCTGATGCAGGTGCGGCGAGGCGTAGAGACCGGTTCGCAGCTTGGCTGACGTAAGTGCCGCGGCCACCATGGCGGCGGTCGATCCTTTTCCTTTCGTGCCGGCGATATGCACCAGCGGCACCTTTGGCTGCTGCGAATCGGCGTGCAGATAGCCCTCCAGCCCCAGCCGCCGGAGCAGCTCGGTAATTCGCTTGAGTCGAAAGGGATAGCGAGAGGTCCCGCCTGCCATCCGCTCGTAATTGATCCGGTCGTACAGAAAACCGAGAGCGTCTTGGTAACGAACGTCCTCAGGTTGCAGCTGGTCGCCCGTGCGTTGGGTGTCGGTCAAAGGCCTACCGCGGCAGATCTCGAAGTAGCTGATCAGAGAGCAGACCCGATGCCTGCTAGACGCAACGACTTGATTGACTGATCAGCGGCTGAATTGCAAGCCCTGTTGTTGCCAAGCCGGCAGCGGTCAGCCAGCAATGGGGATATGGGGCGGGTTTTGGCTCCGAACAACGCATGGCAGGACGTCGGGGGACGGGAACTTGGACTTTCGGAGTCGGGAAATTGGACCACCCCCACCGGCTTGGGGCCCCGGATGATAAAAATACGAACACTTCGCGCGGCACACCCGTAGCGTAAAGCTCCTTGCCATTGAAGATGATCTCGCCGTGATTGGACTCGCCCCTCGTTTCAGTCGAGGGGGCCAAATCGTCGGTGACTTACTCCAGTTTTTCGTCCTTTTACGGAAGCACTTGCTCGTGGATACCGATTCAACCGCGGTCGCAGAGTCGGAAACAACCGTCTCGGCGCAAACCAATACATGCCGAGCCCGACTCGGGTGTCGTCATCGAAACTCGCAACCTGAGCAAGATTTACCGCGATTTCTGGGGCCGCAAAAAGGTCCACGCGCTCAAGTCGCTGGATATCGAGGTCCGCAAGGGCGAGATCTTCGGGCTGCTCGGACCTAACGGCAGCGGAAAATCGACCACCATCAAGCTGATCCTCGGGCTGTTGTTCCCGACCAGCGGCCGAGTGCTGGTCTTTGACAAGGATGCCAGCGAGACCAGCAAGAACGAACGAATTGGGTATCTGCCCGAGGAATCGTACCTGTACAAGTTCTTGACGGCCGACGAGACGCTCGACTTTTATGGTCGCCTGTTCGACATGTCCGGCGCCGACCGCAAGCGTCGCGTGGATGAACTGATTCAACTGGTTGGTCTGCAGGGTGCCAAGCACCGACAACTGCGGGAGTACAGCAAGGGGATGACACGGCGGGTCGGTCTGGCTCAAGCCCTGATCAACGATCCCGATCTGATTCTTTTGGACGAACCGACGACCGGTCTCGATCCAATCGGTACCCGCGAAATGAAGGACCTGATCCTGGCCTTGCGGGATCAAGGCAAAACGGTGTTGCTGTGCAGTCACCAACTGGCGGACGTGCAAGATGTTTGCGATCGGGTGGCGATTCTCCATCAGGGCGAACTAAAAGAACTCGGCCGCGTCTCCGAATTGTTGAAAGTCCAAGATATTACCGAGGTCCATGCCGAGGGTCTCAATGATGCAGCCAAGGCCGAGATCGCCGAAGTGATCAAACGCCACGGCGGCACCGTCAAGTCAATCGACAACCCGACTGCGACGATGGAGGACCTGTTCTTGAACATCGTTCGCGAGAGTGAAGCACGACCGGGAGCTCGGCGTGTTTCGGGCAGTGGCCCCAGCCCCGAGTCGGGTGCCGGGGAATCGGCCGCTGATTCGTCAGGCAGCGATCAGGGAGAGCCTGGTCAATGACACTGCAAGCGGATGACTTCTGGTCCTATTACGAATGGCTGATGCGGCCCGACGCGTTCCTGGAGAGTGCGTTTTTAAAAGGCATCGTGTTGTTCGTGCTGGCAATCGTGCTCGGGTTGATGGTCGGTTACGTCGTTTCGGCGGCTCGCTACGGACCGGTCGAAGGTTTTTATGCCGTCGCCAGGGTGATTCGCGACTTGATTCGCTTCGATCTTCCCGGCACCTCCATTCGTCGCATCATTGCCTTGGCGCGACTGGCTTTCAAAGAAGCGATTCGTCGACGAGTCTTGTTTGTGGTTGGGATTTTCTTGGTGGGCTTGTTGCTGGCCGGTTGGTATCTGAACCCGGACAGCGATGATCCGGCCAGGCTGTACATCAGCTTCGTGTTGACCGCCACCAACTATTTGATCTTGGCATTGGCGTTGTTCATCAGCGCCTTTTCGCTGCCCGCTGACATCAAGAGTAAAACGATCTACACGATCGTCACCAAGCCGGTACGTGCCACCGAGATTGTGTTGGGACGGATGCTCGGTTTTGTCGCCGTCGGCACAATGATGCTGATCCCGATGGGTTTGGCTAGCTATCTTTTTGTCACTCGGGGACTGCGGCACACGCATTTGGAGGTGACCGACGTAAGTGAAGTGTCCGGCGGCAGGCTCGAGGGTGAAACTGACTACGTTCGCAATCACAAACACAGTTTCTCGATCGATCCGGACTCGGGTGGTCGTGGCTTGACCGACATTGTTCGTGGTCATCGTCATGTGGTCACGCGAAACGCGGACGGCACGTTTGAGATTGGTGCACCAGCGGGTGCGCTTCGCGCTCGCGTGCCCTCTTATGGCGAAATCCAGTTTTACGATCGCAGTGGCGAAAGGAAAGACGAAGGGATCGACATTGGGGCCGAGCGAATCGCTGCTGGTGGCTATGGCAGTTCGGGAATCTCACGCGTGCTCGGCCTGTCGAGTGGTAGTCGCAAGATTCAACATGGCTACATCGAAGGCGGGACGCTGGGTGCGGCGGAATTTACGTTTCCGGATGTGACCCCGGCTCGCTACAGCGACGGCATCCCCGTCGACCTCTCCTTGCGGGCTTATCGGTCATTCAAAGGCGATATTGAGATCCGGTATTCGTGGTTCGATCACAATGAAGCACCCTTCGCGGCAGATCGAATCAAATCCAATCGCCTTCGTGATCGACGAATATGACGTCGACGAAAAGCTTTTGCCGCTGCAAATCGAGGGAAATGAAAACAACGAAACCAGAATGCTGAGTGTTTTCGATGACCTGGTCGACGAAGACGGCCGACTCACCATCGTGATCCGCTGTCTGGATCGCAGCCAGTACTTGGGTGTGACCAAGAGTGGCGTTTACCTGCGACCGGCTGAACATAAGTTCTGGTGGAACCTGGTCAAGTCTTACATCTCGATCTGGTTGCAGATGACGATGGTGATCGCCTTCGGTGTGATGTTCAGCACGTTCCTGAGCGGTCCGGTTGCGATGGTCGCCACGTTCGTGTGTGTGTTGCTCGGTTTTTCGGCTGAACAAGTCTACGACACCCGTCACTTCATCGATGAAGGGATCGAGCGGGGCGGTGGTCCCATCGAATCGATGGTTCGACTGCTCAAGCAAGACGCCATGACGACACAGTTGGACGTCGACACCGTGGCGGCGAAGGTCATCAAGACCGTTGATGCGGGAGTCGTTTACACGCTGGATGCGATTGCGACCGCACTTCCCAACTTGCCCAAGATGGTTGGAACGGCGGAATACGCCGCCAGCGGATTTGATATTTTTGGTGCCTTGCTCTTGCGGCACGCGACGGCCACGATTGGATATTGCATCCTGGCCTTCATGATCAGCTACTTCTTCCTAAAATCGCGTGAGATCGCGGCATGAACCGTTCGACGACTCTGGGCCGAAAGCTCATCTATTTGGTGGTGCTGGTCGCCATGATGATTCCACTGTACCTGCTGGGACAACCAGCCGGAGGCAAGGGAGATCTGGGCGGTCGACTGTCGGTGATGCGGCACCAATTCAACATTGCCGAGAGCGATCTCGGTGAAATCAGCCCGGCCAGCGAAACCATGAAGCTGGCCTCGCTCGGCTTGCGGGGTGTGGCCGCGACCTTGCTTTGGAACAGGGCGCATGAATATCGCGTGCTGCATGAATGGGACCGTCTCAAAGCAACGCTCAATAATATTGCCTTGCTGCAGCCACACTTTGACAAAGTCTGGGAACACCAAGCGCACAACTTGGCCTACAACGTTTCGACAGAGTTCGATGATTATCGCCAACGTTACGAAATGGTTCGCGAGGGAACCGAGTTCCTCACCCGCGGCGTTCGCCAGAACACCAATGCACCACGACTGGTTTGGTACACCGGTTGGTTCTATGGGGCAAAGATGGGAATGTCGGACGAGAAGACGCAGTTCCGAAGGCTGTTTGCTGACGACGACGTGTTGCACGAATCGCTGCTGGAACAGAACATCGCCGTTGACAGCCCCGAGGCACGCGGGCCGCTGGGCAAGCCCGACAATTGGTTGGTTGGTCGCCTGTGGCTCAATCACGGTTATGATCTCGTCGACAGCGGTGTGAAGATTCGTCGTCAGACTCCGCTGAATTTCTACGAAACCGGACCAAAATGGCGTTTCAAACACGCCGAGGCGATCGAGCGGGAAGGCATCCTCGATGAAAGTGCTCAGAACGCCTGGCAGATGGCCGCCGATGATTGGTCGGCGTTCGGCAACCGCAGCATTCCAACGACGTCACCATTCACCATCAAATTGGATCTGCTGGACGAATTGAAGCGGCAAAAAGAAGAACGCCGAGAGGAGTTTCGAGAGCTGACCAAGGAAATCTATGATGCAGAAGCCCAGCAGTTGTTCGATAAGCTGCCGATCAGAATCAAGGAGATTCTGAACGGTTCGGAATTGGAGTTAACCAGGGACGAACGGTCACTGCTGCCATCCATCAAGGAAGGTTTGATACCGGATCTGCCAAGCATTGCGAAAAGATCAAAGCCCGAAGTTCGACTCCAAGCGGTCAGTTTGGTCGGTCAAATCGAAGATCTGGACGAGCGGATACGAAAGACCGATGGCTACCGTACGCAAATCAACTATCCGTACTGGAAAGCTTTGGCCCAGGCTGAGCAAGAAGAACGGACGGTCAAAGCACGGCGATTGATCTATGAGGCCGAACAGGCGAACGATGACGCGGAACTTGACAAAGCAATCGAGTTGTATGAACAGGCGTTCGCGATCTGGGGAGAGATTTTCGATGACTATCCGATCCTGACAGTCGACGACACTGCCGACGATCTATTCGACTCAATTCGCCGGTACATGGTCGCGATTGACTCGCAAGTCGTTCCCGACGACTTCCCGCTGAAGAACTTCGCCGAAATGATGGGTGATTACGGCAGTGTCGATATGGAGATGTACAAAGAGGTTCGTGCCAAGGCGGAGCAGGCGGCCGAGCAACGACGCAAGGAATTAGCGGAAGAAGAGAAGCAGCGCGAGGAGGAGGCCGCGAAGGCGGAAATGGCCGAGAAGGCCGCTGCTGAAAAGGCTGCAGCTGAAAAGGCTGCGGCTGAGAAAGCTGCGGCTGAGAAGGCTGCGGCGGAGAAGGCCGCCGCTGCGGAGAAGGCTGCGGCTGAGAAGGCCGCTGCTGAGAAGGAGAAGGCTGAGGCTGAGGCTGCGGAAGCGGCGACAGAAGCCCGAGGGCGACAACGTGATCAAGGACGGAGCCGATGACGCAAGCCGGCGACAATCAACCTGACTCGCCGGAGTCGGCTGAGCAGACTTCTGAGCCCGCCTCGGACGAGTAAATAAAAATCGGCAGACGTCTTACCGTCTGCCGCGTTGTGTGTCTGAGATCGGGATCGCAGGGGTCTACTGAATTGCCAGCAGTTCGACCTCGAACACCAGGACTTCGTTGGGGCCGATTGCACCTGAGCTGCCGCGTTCGCCGTAGGCCAAGTCCGATGGAATGTACAACATCCACTTATCGCCAACTTTCATTTCCTGAAGCGCCATCTGCCAACCTTTGATGACTTGTTCGACGCGGAAAGTCGCAGGCTCGCCTCGCTGAACGGAACTATCAAAGACTTTGTCGTTGATCAGTTTGCCGGTGTAATGCACCTTCACCGTGTCGGTCAGCGCGGGTGATTCACCCGCGCCTTCTTTCAGCACTTTGTATTGCACGCCGCCCTCGAGAGTTTTGACGCCGTCTTTCTTCTCATTGTCGGCAAGAAACTTCGTGCCTTTCGCTTTTTGGGCCGCCATTAACTCTTGTTGGCGGAGTTGGATCAAGGCTTGGAACTTGGCTTGTGTTTCTTTCAATTGATCTTCGGTTAACGCAAGATCTTTTTCCTGCAGCCCGTCGGTGAATCCGGCGACCACTGCGTCGATGTCGAAATCACCAGGTTTGAATCCGGTTTGCCTCATCTGTTGGCCGAACGAGATTCCTAAGAAATAGCCAATTGGTTGGTGCGCTGGCGGTGCAGGCTTTTTCGCGGAGTTCTCGTCCTGGGCAAATACGCTCGGGAGTGTGGACAGGCAGAGGACTGTGACCGCACCGAATATGGACAGTCGTGTGGGCATGTGGGTTCTTTTCTTGGGATTTCGGTGCGGCTGAAGTTCTTCTCAATCCACACCAGTATGTAAGTCGCAACGCAAGTATCGCGTTGCAAAGCAGCGGCCTCTCCGGACGCCGCAACAGGCAAGCAAGATACCAATGTGCGATCAAATCATCACGCCCCCCGTAGTTGGCTTTTTTTGCCGATTTACCCCAAAATCCCAGTCGCCGTGTCAGCCGCGCCAGATTGCCGCAGCGGCAATCACCCCCGCAATAGCAGCCAACATCACCGCCAACTTGCCCCAGCTTACATCTGCCGCAGCGGCTCCGGCCATGCGCTGCTCGATTTGTTCCTGGAGGATCGCTCGCCCGCGTGATGCGACGTCATCACCGCCAACATCCGAACTGCCAGCCGTTCGACTGGATCACTGTGGCTGAGGTGCTCTCCAAATCAGCTAACTTCGTTTCGCCCAATTGCAGCATGACCGCTTGAACCTGGCGAGCATTGAAGGGACGGTCATCGGGGTTCTTGGCGAGCAATTTGTCGACAATTTCATCCAAAGCGGCGGGACAGTTGCTGACGAAATCCCGAACCCGCGGCGGATCCGATCGCAGATGTTGCTCGAATAGCTGAACCTGGTCTGCCCCGACAAAGGGCGTGCGACCAACCAACATCTGGAACAGGCAGCAGCCGAGCGAGTATAGGTCTGCCTTGCCCGAGACCGAGGCGTCGCCGGTGATTTGTTCGGGAGCCATGTAGGCGTGAGTCCCCACGGTCATGCCGCTGGCGGTGATATCCGCGCTCTGCAGATCACGAGCGATTCCAAAATCACCAAGTTTGACATCCGCCGATGTTGTGAGAAACAGGTTCCCAGGTTTCAAATCGCGGTGAATCACGCCGTGGTTGTGCGGCATGTTGAAGTGCCGAGCAGATCTGGGCGGCGACTTCGACGACGACCGGCCACACCAAGCCACGGTCTTCTCGAATCAATTCCTTGACGGTTCCGCCTTCGACAAGTTCCATCACGTAAAAGAGTTGTCCATCATCTTCGCCACCGCCGAAAAAGCCGATGATGTGCGGATGATGCAATCGCTCCAGCACCAGCATCTCGCGTCTGAATCGAGCTCGAATGAGCGGATCTTGGCTAACGCCGGGATGGAGCTTCTTGATGGCGAAACGCTCGCCGGTTTCCCGCTTGGCGGCCGCATAGATCGTCCCGACCGTTCCCACGCCCAAGACCGCGCCGACTTCGTAGTCATCAAGATCAACGGATGGCATGGGGCATAGCCTCGATCGTTCACAACACGTGAGACCACTTCCGCCACCGATCCATCATGCGAAAAATGAGACCACGCGGCCCGGCCTGAGCAAAGGCGGCCGGGACATCAGCGGGGTCAACGAAGGCGATCGCACACGGACTTCAGTAATCAAACTCCAGCAATTTTCTCAATTTTTACACGGGTGTGAATCTGTCGGTGTCCCGTGCGAGTCCGACTGTTTTTCCGTCGTCGGAACTTTTGAATGTAGATCTTCTTGTCGAGCTTCGGACCGACGACCGACGCTGTGACCGAGGCGCCCGCGACGGTGGGGGAACCCAGCGTCATTCCGTCATTGCCACTAATGGCCAGGACTTTCTCGAACGTGATGTTCTCACCTTGGGGGACATCGCGATAATCGACGTCGACTTCCATGCCTGGCTCGACGCGGTACTGGCGACCGCCGTCGACGATGATGGCGTACATGATTCTATCTCGTTATGGATGTGATCTCTGCTTTTTCGAGCCGCGTAGTTTAACGACCCAAAGCCCCGGCGCACAGGCCTTCCAGGCGAGCGTTTTCCTCGAAAATCAACGGTTTTTTCAAAAGCGAGACCGTTCCCGATCAATTCCTCCAGCAACAGCCGATCGGTCATCTGTGCTCATGTCAGACCTGATGCCGGTCAGAGACCGCATGCGAGGCTCATGGCCAGTCTGGCTCGCGGCCGTCCAGGAAAGACCGAATCCCCTCGGTCGCCGAGTCAGTGGTGCAGGCCGTGGCACTGTCAGCTGTGCCGGCTGCGAGCTGCGTCAGGAGGGCCTCGCCGATGCCTTCATTCAACAACCGTTTGGTGGCCTGCACCGCTTCCCGCGGGGCACGCGTGCATTGACCCGCCAGCTCGGCGGCGGCCACCCAGATTTGTTCCGATGCTACTGGCGGCAGACAGAATCCAAGCCGGTGGGCCTCGCTCGCGTCGATTGGCTGCCCGGTCAGTAGCATGCGTGCTGCGATCGCACCACCGAATCGGAACGACAGCAATGCGGCCGTTGCACCACCAACGAGACCTCGTCTGACTGCCGATGCCGCGAAACTCGCGCGAACGAGGGAATGATCAGATCAGCCGCCAACGCGAGTCCCAGCCCGGCTCCTACCGCCGCTCCGTCGACCGCCGCGATGATCGGCTTGGGGAATCGAAGCATTTGCTCATACAGTTCGGTCAAATGCCGCCAAGCTGTTAACCACTCTGGGAGTGCGTCAGCTTGCGGCATCTCCGCGATCTCGGACAAAACCTGCAGGTCCATCCCCGAGCAGAAGTGGTCCCCTTTGCCACTCAGCACGACGGACCCGACACGCCTTTCCTGGTGAACGTCGGAAAAGGCGGTGGAGAGATCCTGCAGGAGTTGAGGATTCAGGGCATTTCGACGGGCTGGTCGATCCAACAGGATGGTCGCAACGTTCCCATGAATCTTGATATCAACGTTTTGCACGCCAGCCTCCGAATGGAGTCGCGGAATAAGGAGCTTGAACAGCTCCATCATGCCGCAATTGACGGCGGGCGAAAACCAGCCCAGCAGGTCAGCTGATAGCGAGCAGAGTGTTAGCGCAATGCCGAACGCAGTGCCCAGCGCAAAAAAAAGCCCCGGAGAACAATGTTCTCCGGGGCCACTTCCTCTATCCTCGCGTTAGACGCGGAGGGTAAGACTTGGACTTAGTTGCAGTTAACGCAGCCAGCGCCAGTTGCCATGGGAGCCGATTGAATCACGGCACCTTCGCTGACAACCCCACCGCTCATCACTTCGCCGCCGCCGCAGTTCACGCAGCCAGCACCCGAATTGATCACCGCAACCTGCAGCCATGAACCATAGACAGGAACAGTCACGGTTGTGGGGACCTGCTTGCAGACTTGAACTTGGACAGCTCGCATCGTTTGGACAGGAACGCAAACCGTGTAGGTTTCCGGAACTTGCTCGGTGACGTTGTCGTACAGCGTCACGTTGTAGCTGCGGGTCCGGGTTTCCGGCACGTTCACGGTGTAGTTCACCTCACGACTTCGTTGCTGAGTCTCCATTCGTTGCCGCTGAACGGTCCGCGAACGAGTTTCAGTAGTGTAAGTCGTCTGAGGAACCATTCGCGTGCGGGTTTCCAAGCGAGTCTTGGTAACCGGAACCGTGCGCGTGCGGGTTTCCATTGTCATACGAGTGACAGGAACCGTTCTCGTTCGCTGCTCGGTACGATACTTGGTGACGTCACGAGTTCGTTCTTCCTGACGAGTCTTGCAAACCGTCACCATGCGGGTCCGGTTTTCAATCGCCATTTCGGTGTAAGCAACGGTTCGAGTACGGTCCTCCATGCGGGTCTTCGTAACCGGCACCAATCGAGTCTTCGTCTCGGTGGTCATCGTCGTCACAGGAATTTCGCGGGTGCGATCTTCGATGCGACTTCGTTGGACGGCGACTTCGCGAGTCCTCTCTTCGGTGCGGTACTTGGTGACCGTGTAGTCACGTGTACGTTGCTCCGTACGGCATTTCTGCACTTGAACGCTGCGAGTACGTTGCTCGGTGCGATACTTGGTCACGTTGACCATTCGCGAACGAGTTTCGGTACGACATTTTTGCACAGACACCATGCGAGTTTGAGTCTGCGTGGTGTAGCTGGTCGTCGTGTAGGTGTAAGGCACCTGAGTCGTTTGACGCTGGTAGGTCGTCGTCGGAACCTGCTCGCAAACCATGTTCGGCACGTAGACCCGACGATAAGCGATCTGAGGACCACAGGCAGCACCGCCACCGACAACAGCCCCGCCGCCGCAGCCACCCAGCCATTGCCGCCGCCGCAACCGCAGCTGTCGCAGCCACCGCAGCGCTTGCCACTGGCTGGCATGAGCCGCAACCGCCGCAGTCCGCACCGCCGCAGCCGCCACCAACAACCACCACCGCCAACTTGAACAGCTTGGCACTGATAGCTACCCATGTCTCTGGTGACTGTACGCATGCGTTGTAACCGGTACGCACTTGGTCACGGTTCGGTAAGCAGTTTGGGTCTGCTGTACCGGAACCTGTACGGTGTAATTTTGAGCGACTTGCTCGGTGTAAGGGACCTGTACCGTGTAAGTCTGCTCGACTTGCTCGGTGTAAGGAACGGTCACCGTGTAAGGTTGCTCGATCGTTTCAGTGTAAGGAACATTGACGGAGTAAGTCTGGGTCTGTGTCTCCGTGTAAGGCACCTGAACCGTGTAATTTTGCGTCACGGTTTCGGTGTACGGTACGCTGACCTGATAGGATTCCGTGCGAGTCGAAGTCACAGGCACCTGAACGGTGTAGGTCTGTTCAATTTGCTCGGTGTAAGGAACGCAAACTTGATAGGTTTCTTCGCGAGTCTTCTGAACTGGAACTTGAACCTGATAGGTCTGTTCAACCTGCTCGGTGTAAGGCACGGTTACCGTGTAGCTCTGTGGTTCGGTGTAAGGCACCGAAACGCTGTAGGTTTGCGTGACCTGCTCAGTCTTAGGAACCTGGACCGTGTAAGTCTGCTCGACTTGCTCGGTGTAAGGAACCGAAACCTGGTAGGACTGTTCGACCTGCGTCGTGACAGGAACTTGTACCGTATAAGGCACTTCTTCCGTGTAAGGAACGCAAACCTGAACATTGTAGGTTTCTGTCCGCGTTTGTGTTTGCGGGACATTCACCGTGTAGGTCTGCTGACGCGTTTCAACCCGCGCGACGCGACGAGTGACGTTACGCATACGCGTTTGCGTCTGACGCTGGTACGTCGTTTGCGGAACCATCCGCGTCTCAGTCACATACTGCGACCGCATCACAGTGCGTGTCTCGTACGAGACGCACGCACCACTCGCGGCACCGCCGCCACTACCCATGACGACTCCGCCGTCCATCGTGACGCACCCGGAGCCGCTTGCGCAGCCTCCGCAGTCGCCACATTGTGCTTGTACAGTCGCAGCGAACATTAACGCTGCACATACTGCAAAGAAACTCTGAATCACATGTGTTCTCATCTAGGGATACCCTCCGGAAACGTCTCACAGCCTGTGAGGCAACAGTAGAAATACGAGGAAGTTTTTAACGGCTGCGCAGTCTAGGCGAATTTCGCCTAGGGGCCGTCAATGTAAGAATTACGCGTACGATGTCAACAAGTCCGCAGTGTATTTGGGGAAAAAGGGCGAATTATCATGGAACATACCCCCCATGGATTGAAGGTCGGTCATCCACCATTCTGGAGAATTTCGTTGCACCACCTAGATGGGAACTAGCGTACATTCATTTGCAGAAAGCGAGTTTTTGACGCTCTCCGCTCGATTGGATCTCCAGCTAATGGACATTGGCACTGGCGTGGATAGGGGGGCTGGGTCTGATGAGAGTTGAGCCGATACGTGTAGTCGTGGGCCGCGAAGCCACCGTTAACCAAGATCTAAGGCCCGAGCCTTGCGCCTACGGCTCAAGCGAAAATTCATTCACTCCAGCCCCAGCTCGGACTGCGAAAAGCCTCGCAAAGAAAGCCCGGAACGGTCAGTCCAATTCTTGCATCCAAGACCAAAGATTGACCCGACACCGAGCCGATAGCCAATCGGAGGTCGGGCAGCTTCCCATTTGTGATTGGCGACTTTGTTGCTCCCTATGACAAATCATGGACTGTTCCTTATGATTCATTGGAGATCAAGCAACTCGCGAAGCTCAATTACCATCTTCGAGTTATGCGGCGAGGTCCTATGCGTTGTTGGCATCAGGTTCTCGCGGGTTGCGGTGGGAGAAGGTCGATGAATCGATCGCCACAGGCGACGCACACGAGCGGGCCACGCAAACTCATCTGCGTGGGAGATCCAGAGACACTGCCTGCCGACGTTCAGCGAGAAGACGTGATCGTTGTCGACACGTCCGTTGCAGTTGTTGACGAGTTGAGCGAACCCTCGGTGGGCGGAGTTTGGATCGCTCGGAGTCAGTTTCCGCAGCTCACGGAGCTCCGTGGGATCGCGCAGAGCTCCATCATGCTGCGCGACATGCCGGAGGGGGTCGCGTTACTCGATTCGGATGTTCGCGTGCTCTGGGCCAATCGTCGATTGACTCAGTGGTCTGGAAAGTCGGAAGAGAGCCTGACCGGAATCAACTTTTACGAGCTGCTTTCCAATCCTGAAATCATGGGGCCCGACTTTTGCCCGTTTCATACGGCGTTGGCCACCGGCGAGGAAAGCAATAGCACGCTGCACAGTGACGGCAATCGATACTACCAAGTGCATGCCGCACCGCTCGTTAACCCAGATCATTCACGTCAGTTGATCGTTACCGTTAGCGACATCACCGACGAGATTTTGCAGCAGCAAAAGTTGGCTGCGATTCATCAGGCGGGGCGCGAGCTTGCCGATCTTCGTCCGACCGAAATCTTCATGATGGAGGTGGACGAGCGAATTGATCTGCTGAAAGAGAACATTCGGCACTACCTCAGCGACCTGCTGAATTTTGAAGTGATTGAAATTCGCTTGCTTGAGCATGCCACTGGCAACCTCGTCCCGCTGTTAAGCGTTGGGATTGATCAAGAAGCAGCCGATCGGCAACTGTTCGCGCATCCGCACGGCAACGGGATCACTGGCTATGTCGCGGCCAGCGGCATGAGCTACGTTTGCCAGGACGTCGAGAATGATCCGCTTTTCATTCCGGGTGTGGCCAACTCCAAGAGTTCGTTGACGTCGCCGTTGATCCTGCATGATCAAGTCTTGGGAACGATCAACGTCGAGAGCCCCGATCCGGCTGCGTTTAGCGACAGCGATCTGCAGTTTCTGGAAATCTTCGCCCGAGATGTCGCCTTTGCCCTCAATACGCTTGAGTTGCTGGTTGCTCAAAAGGCGAACACGGCTCAGCAAAGCTGTGACGCGATCCACAGTGCCGTGGCGTTGCCGGTCGACGAAATCTTGAATGACGCCGTCAACGTGATGGAAGAATACATCGGGCATAGTCCCGAAGTTGTCGATCGATTGCGGCGGATTCTGCATAACGCACGTGATATCAAGCAGACGATCCAGCAGATCGGTCAGAGAATGACGCCCCTCGAAGCGGTGCCTGTGGGTGTCCAATCGCCTCAGCATGCGGCGCTGCGAGGCAAACGCATTCTCGTCGTCGATGCCGACGAGCAGGTCCGCGAGGATGCTCACGAATTATTGGAGCGATACGGATGCATCGTCGAAACCGCGCACAAGGGAGACGAAGCCGTGTTGATGGTGCGGGGTAGCGGTGGCGCCGGCAGTTACGATGTGATCATCAGTGATATTCGCCTGCCCGATTACAGCGGATACCAATTGATGCTGCGGTTGGGAAAGATCATGACTCGAGTTCCAATGGTCTTGATGACTGGCTTCGGTTACGACCCCGGTCATTCAATCGTCAAGGCTCGCCAGAACGGATTGCCTCCGAAGTGTGTCCTGTTCAAACCGTTCCGGCTGGATCAGTTGATTGACGTCGTCAAGACGATTCTCGATATCAATAAGAAAGATCCACCCAGACCCAAGCAAGATGAATCGCTCGATAGCTCGTCTTCAGTCTGAATCAGCATCCCCGCGGGCCTTCCGGGGCAGCGCGGTCCAACGAAATGGGCGAGCCGACATGTCGGCTCGCCCAAGATTCTTGTTCACTGTGTCTGGCAGTCTCTACGCGGTGACCTCTTCTTCGCTGCTCTTCTCGGTCGCGTCCATCAACGCGCGTTGCACGTCGCCAGGGACTGTTTCATAGTGGCTAAAGGTCAGCGAATAACTTCCCTGGCCGGCGGTGATGCTTGACAGTGTGCGGCTGTAGTGGCCGACCGCTGGCAATGGAACCTCAGCTTGAATGGAGTGAAGTCCACCGCCAATGGCATCGCTGCCCAGCACGCGACCACCACGACTACTGATGTCGCTGTAGATGTCGCCGACGTGTTCTTCCGGCGTGGTGATCTCCATCTGCACGATCGGTTCTAGCAATGCCGGACGTGCTTGCCGGAAGATGTCTCGGAAGCAAAGTCCAGCGGCGATCTTGAAGGCCGCTTCGCTACTGTCGACAGGATGGTGTTTGCCGAAAAAGACTTCCACCGCAACGTCTTGAATCGGGTAGCCGGCAATCACACCTTTCTCCAGGCGTTCCAGGAATCCTTTTTCAATCGCCGGCATGAAGTTTCCGGGGATCACGCCACCGACGATTGAATCGATTGGTCCTTGGCCAGCGAACCGCCGAAAATCCGCACGAAGCTAAGTTTCTGAACGAATGGGTCAACGCACTGAAGTTCGCTTGCGGATCGTCCATCTTGGTGACGACGATCATGCGTGCGATTCCTGCCTTTTCGGCTTCGGCCATTGCACGTCTTGTATTGAGTTGGACGCCATCGTGAGCGTTGATACAGACAACTGCCTCGACGCTGCAATCGATTCGATCATGCCTGAGATGAAATCGGAATAGCCGGGCGTATCGACCAGATTGAACTGGGTCTCAGCCGTGGCTCAAATGGACCAAGGAAGATTCGATTGAATGTCCATGAGCTTTCTCTTCTTCATCAAAATCACAGACACTTGTTTTGTCTGTGACGTCGGGCTTTGCCGACACGCCCCTGATTCGGCCAACAAGCGATCGACGAGAGTCGTCTTGCCGGCCGATGCATGACCGCAGATTGCAAGGTTCCTCCAAACCGATGAACGAGCCATCATCCAAACTCCTTAAACAGAAGTCGGCGAGTCGTTCACGCCCCCCCAGGCCCGCGACAATCGCCGAGCAGAGAAGTCACCCATCGTAGGACTGCGAGAATCGCGATGCAAAGATTTGCGAGGACTTTTTTCGCGGTAGCAGGGCGGCAATGCCGGTATCGGCACCGAAACATGCCCAGATTGCCAACGGCCCCGCTGAAGGGGCGAGCCGTCAAAGGTCCGAATTGGGACCAGCGTTGACTTTGTCGTCTGCAGAATCGTTGCCTTGATCGTCGTCAGAATCCAAGTCGTTTTCGTCTTCCATGTCTTGGATATAGCGACGCAGTCGCTCCAGTTCGTCTTCGGTTCCCTTCAGCCTGAGCATGTTTTCGACGCGTTTTAGCAACTCAACTTTGTTGACCGGCTTGCTCAAGAAATCGTCGGTTCCCGCAGCGACGGCCCGCTCGATGTCACCCAGTTCATTCAGCGCTGTCACCATCAGCACCATCACGCGTTTTGTGGCAGCGTCGTCCTTGAGCTGCTTGCAGACCTCAAATCCACTCAATTTGGGCATCATCACATCGAGCAACACCAGGTCCGGATCGAACGAGGCGACTTTCGCCAACGTGTCTTCTCCGTCGACAGAAGTTTCGATCTCGCATTGAACGTTGACCAGATAAGCCTCGAGAAGCTCTCGGTTTGCCTCGTTGTCGTCGGCGATCAGAATTCGGTGCATCGAGTTTTAGTGCGAGTTTCAGTGCGACGGTGATCCGTGGTCCAGTGAAGGAATGTTACCCAACCGGTTGCACGGCTGCTATGCGTCCGGCGGGCACGGGAAAGTGATCACACAGGTCGCGTACCTCCCCGCGAATCCTCTCGTGCACAGATGCATCCTCTGCATTGGAGAGCGATTGATAAATCCAACCGCCGATCCGCTTCATCTCCTCCGTTCCCATCCCACGAGTCGTAAGTGCTGGTGTCCCGATGCGGATGCCGGATGGATCCATCGGCTTGCGAGTATCGAAGGGAATCATGTTCATGTTGACGGTGATGCCGCAGTCGCCCAACACCGCTTCGGCCTTCTTGCCGCCCAGGCCGACGGCGGTCACATCGACCAACATCAAGTGATTGTCCGTTCCACCGCTAACCAGTGGCAGGCCCGCGGCGACGAGTGTTTCCGCCAGCACCTTGGCATTGTCGATCACGGCTCGGCCATACGCTTTGTATTCGTCGGTCATCGCCTCGCGAAAACAAACGGCTTTGGCCGCGACCATGTGCATCAACGGTCCGCCTTGTGTTCCGGGGAAGACGCTGCGGTTGACTCCCTTCAGATGTTCTTCCTTGCACATCACCAAACCGCTACGCGGCCCGCGAAGCGTTTTGTGAGTCGTGGTGGTGACGAAGTCCGCGTACGGCACCGGGCTATTGTGCAAGCCAGCGGCCACCAATCCGGCGTAGTGAGCCATATCGACCATCAGCAACGCGCCGACCTCGTGAGCGATTTCGGCGAATTTGTCGTGCGGAATCTCTCGCGGATAGGCACTCGCGCCCGCGACAATCAGCTTCGGTTTGTGCTCTCGAGCAAGCGACGCGATCTGGTCAAAGTCCAACCGGTGTGAGTCGTGTTGGACACCGTAGCTGTGAAAGTTGTAAAGCTTCCCGCTGATGTTCAGTTTCATTCCATGGGTCAAATGTCCGCCTTGAGCCAGATCCAATCCGAGCACATCGTCGCCTGGTTCGAGACAGGTCAAGTAGACGGCGGTGTTTGCCTGGGACCCGCTGTGAGGTTGGACGTTGGCCGCCTCGGCGCCGAACAATTCCTTGGCTCGTTGGATGGCCAGGTTTTCGACGACGTCAACGTATTCGCAGCCCCCGTAGTACCGTCGACCGGGGTAACCCTCGGCATATTTGTTGGTCAAAACACTTCCGCCAGCCTGCATGATGGCCAGACTGGTGTAATTCTCGCTGGCGATCATCTCCAGGCCGTCCTGTTGGCGGATAGCCTCGGCTTCGATCGCCTGCCAAATCTCGGGGTCTTGCTGCTGCAGCGGATTCATTCGGTCTTACTTCTCTGGTGTGAGGTTCCAGTGTGGGGGGCGGCTTGGGTCGCGATTTGCTGTGGGACCGGATGTGGGTCCCCCGCGATTCGATCCCGCGAATCAGAATCCGATTGTCGACCGCACAACAAAAACCGTCAATGTCGCCGAGTTCCTAACATTTGATCGTTTCTGCCGACGCTGGCATGCCTGGCCCGAACGTTTCGTGAAAAGGCTGCGTAATGCAAGAATGTTTGGATTCTCTAGACTTTATCGGATAAAACGATAGATAATGGCGAACTCGCCACGCTCCTTGCGCGTTGAAACTTTAGTCATTTCAATGCGGAGGCCTGATTGAGCTTGAAAATGGGCTTGTCCGGCTGATTTCCTGGGTCGCTGTGACCTACCTTTCAAGGATCCAACTCCTTAAAGACCGAGTGTTCTGAATGAAATACACCCAACGAATCGTTGTTGTTTTTGCTCTCCTGGTCTCCTTGGCCACGACTGCTCAAGCCGCCGACCTACCCGCGTTCGACAAGGTGTCCGAGGGCTACACCAAGGTTGCCGTCTCGGATCAGCAAGACCCAAAGGGGCTCTTCAGCCTTTGGAAACGTGACAAGGATGGGCAACTGCTTGGCGAGTTACCCAAGAACTTTGCGGGCAAGAGCTACTTCATTGCCCTGACGGTCAGCAGTGGCGACCGATATGCCGGACTTCAATCGGGTGATTGGGTCGTTCAGTGGCGTCGCTACGATGATCGGTTGGCTCTGATCGCACCGAACTTGGACGTTCGCGCGACAGGTGACCCCGAGAGTAAAGCGTCGGTCAAGCGGCTGTTTACCGATGAAGTTCTGTTGGACGTGCCCATCGTTGCGATGGGACCCAGCGGTGGTCCGGTGATCGACCTCGATTCGTTGTTGGTCGGTAATGCGAGCAAGTTCTTTGGTTCGTCCGTTCGCATCAGCAACACCCGAATCAAAACGTTGCAATCGGCCAAGGTGTTCCCCAAGAACGTCGAGATTGCCTTCGAGATTGTGGGCAGCCGCAATCGACTTGCAAACCATCCACTATTCGTTTAGCGAAGTGCCGGCAACCAACTCCGGCTTCAAGGCAAGAAAAGCCGACGAACGTGTCGGATACTTCACGACCACGTTCTCGGATCTGAGCAAGTACGTCGACGACGAGACTCGCGTCCGCTACATCAATCGCTGGCACCTGCAAAAGCGTGATTCCAAATTGCAGCTCAGTCCTCCCAAAGAACCAATTCGATTTTATGTCGAGCACACCGCGCCGGTTCGATATCGTCGCTGGATCAAGGCAGGTATCGACTATTGGAACAAAGCGTTCGAGAAGGTCGGGTTGGTCGATGCAATCGTGATCGAGTATCAGGACGCCGAAAGTCGCGTCCATATGGAAAAGGATCCTGAGGACGTTCGGTACAACTTCATTCGCTGGTTGAACAACGACGTAGGAACTGCGATCGGGCCTAGCCGTGTTCATCCATCGACTGGCGAGATTCTTGATGCGGATGTGATCTTGACCGACGGCTGGATTCGCCATTTCAACTTCAATTACGAAGACCTGATGCCCAAGTTGGCAATGGAAGGTGTCTCCGCCGAGACGCTTGCTTGGCTCGGTCGACATCCGCGATGGGATCCCCGAGTTCGCATGGCACCGGCTGAGAAGGCCAACTTCCTGAGGGCTGAATTTGCGAGACAGGCGCAGCGGCCGATGGCTGGGTTCCAGATGGCTCAGGCCGACCCGGCGCTGCTGGGGGATGACGAGTTCGACGGTTTGTACGGTCACGTCAGTCAGAAGAATGGACTTTGCATGGCCGCAAGTGGTCGTAGTCTCGATTTGGCACTGGCGCGAATGGATTGGGCGCTGACGCTGATGGCCGACGAGGAAGCCAAGAAGGAAAAGAAGAAAAAGGAAGCCAAGGAAGCTGCGAAAGAGCAGAAGGAAGCTGACGCGAAGGACGACAAAGCGAAGCAAGACAAAGGAAACGACGACGGCGAGGACGACAAGAAAGAAGTCGGACGATGACGCCAAGCAGGAGGACGCCGGCAAAGAAAAGGCAACTGCAGAGACGACGGAGAAAGAAAACCTTTTGGATGGCATGCCGGAGTGGTTCGTCGGACCGTTGCTTGCCGACCTGGTCGCTCATGAAGTCGGCCACACGCTCGGTTTGCGTCACAACTTCAAGGCTTCGGCAATGCTGAAGCTGGACGATATCAACAGCAAAGCCGTCAAAGGCAAGAAGACGATCACGTCGTCGGTCATGGATTACACCCCGATCAACTACCGATACGAATCGGGTGAGATTCAGGGTGACTATGCGATGACCGACATCGGACCGTACGACTTCTGGGCCATCGAGTACGGCTACACCTTTGACGACAAGGACCTGCCGGAGATCCTCAAGCGATGCAGCGAACCCGAGTTGCAGTACGCCACCGACGAGGATACGACCGGGCCCGATCCGTTGGCCCGTCGATACGATTTCTCCAGCGATCCGCTCGACTATGCCAAGGAACAGATGAAGCTGGTCAAGCTTTATCGCGGACGTATTTTGGAGAAATTTGTCAAAGACGGCGATAGTTGGGCCAAGGCGCGTCGTGGTTACGAGTTAACACTCAGCTTGCAGACGCGTGCGGCCAACATGATGGCGAATTGGGTCGGGGGCGCTTTTGTCAATCGAGACAAGAAGGGTGATCCCGGCGATCGACCACCGGTCGAAGTTGTGCCGGCCGCGCAGCAACGCGAGGCGTTGAAGTTTGTCATCGAGACTTCGTTCAATGATGAAGCCTACGGTTTGACGCCCAAGCTGTTGGAACGGATGAGCGTCGATAAATGGCTCGATGGCGGCTCCCATTCATCGATGTCCAACGAAGCGACCTGGCCGATTCATGACCGCATCCTCGGCGTGCAAGCTTCGGCGCTGACCTGGTTGATGAATCCGACCACGCTTCGTCGCGTCTATGACAATGAGCTGCGTCTAACCGAGGACGTGGATACGCTTGACGCTTCCTGAACTGCTCGAGGCGGTCAATCAAGCTGTCTGGACCGAGTTGGATCAGGAATGCCCGGACGATCGCAACGATCGCAAACCGATGATTTCGTCGCTACGTCGCAACTTGCAACGCGAACACATGCAGCGACTGCTCGATTTGATTCTGGAGTCATCGGACGACACGGCCGCGTACAAGCCGATCAGCAATTTGGCACGCGTGGAGCTGCGGACATTGTCCGATCGAATCGCTGCGACGCAGCAGAAATGCGGTAAGAAGATGGACGCCTACACGAACGCCCATCTGATGGAGACCAAGGAACGAATCGATCGCGCGCTGGAGGCCGGATACACCTACAACGCGGCTGCTGCTCAGCAACCGGTGATGATGTTGATGTTGGGCAAGGAACCAGCCGACTCGGACGAGTAGCTTGAGCTTTTGCGATGCCAAAATCGAAGACGCCGAGGTTCAAACTTCGGCGTTTTTTTTGGATCCGATCAGCGAAAAGATGCCTGTCCGTGGATCACTTGAGTCGACGAGTGGGTTGCCGGCAAAATTGTTACAGGGCGATCATTCGCCACGCCGCGATTGCCGTGCGCCGAAAGTTGGCCCGTCAGGCTTCAGTTCCGAGGATTGGATTGCCGAAGTCAACAAATTTTTGGGTTCGCATTCAATCGCTAGATTGCTGATGGTCGAAAGCAGGTTTCAACCACGCCGGAATAGCATGATGCTGAAGCGAAGCTCTGTCCTTTGGAGAAGCTCGGCGTCGGCAACGAAATCGAGTTACTCAGGCTGTTGATCAAGATTGATCCAGTCCACGGGCACTCGGGTCCGATCGCGGCCGCGTAAAGCATCCTCGTTTCGAGACGGCACCGATGCAGTTACAGCCGCTCCAGAATTTCTTGCACCATGGCCCGCTGGGGGGGCAGGAAATGGTTGAACGGTTCGGCCATGTGGTCGCTACAGATGCCCTTGATTGACAGCGCACATTTGGTCGCCTTGATGAAGCGACTGGCGTACTTGCCGACGGTGTAGATCTGTTGCAGCTTGTCGACTCGCTGCATCAACACGTCGACTTCGTTCGATGTCACCCGCGACGGCGGCTTGGTAGAGACTGACAAATAGCTCCGGGAAAATGTTGGCGCCGCCATTGACGCCACCATCGCCGCCGAGTTTGACAGCTTCCGCAGTCAGATGTTCGGGACCAATCAGGATCGACCAATCCGGGCCGCAGCTGTTTTAGCGAAACGAGCTGCTGGAAGTACTTGATGTCACCACTGCTGTCTTTGACACCCACGATTCGATCGTGTTGACTCAGTTTCCGCAGCGTGTCGATCTCGAACCAAACCTTGGTCAGGCTGGGCATGTTGTACAGCATCAGCGGCAGCGGCAGTTCGTCGACCACGTGGGCGACGTAGCGAGTCAATTCGGTTTGGCCGGCAGGAAAATAGTAGGGCGTCGAAAGCACGGCGGAGGTCGCGCCGGCATCTTTTGCCACACGGGCAAGTTCGATGGTCTCGACAAAAGACGTGTCGGTGACTCCAACCAAGACCGGGATTCGATCGCCCACAATTCGGCAGACCAAACCAATGAAGTCACGACGAAGTCGATAGCTAAGACTCGGAGCCTCGCCGGTCGTGCCGAGAATGAATACACCTGCGACGCCACCGGCGATCACATGCTCGAGCAATCGCTGTGTGCCCTCTTGATCGATGGTGTCGCCGTCGACAAGGGGCGTGACCAGCGGAGGAACGATTCCGCACAGTCGTGTGGCGGTGTTGGCATCGGCTGATTCATGGCTTAAACAGTCATCCAGGCGGCCTTGTAGCTCAGGCCCAGGTTGAGGATTCGCTGCAGCAGTGCCTCGTAGGAAATGCCAGCGGTCTCAGCTGACTCCGCGAAGTCTTCGCCATATTCGATGTTCGGGTTCGCGTTGGCTTCGATCACGTAAATCTCGCCAGTCTCCGTCATTCGCAGATCCATTCGACCATAGCCACTCATGCTAAGAGCGCGATAGACACGTTTGCACAGTTTCGAGATTCTTTCTTGCGTCGCGTCGTCGACGTTGGTCGCCGCATGCGTTGTGATCGCGTGTTTCTCTTGATACTTGCGGTTCCACTTGACTTGGCTGGTGGCGATCTTGGCGATATCGTCGGGCATTTTACCGAAGTCCATTTCCCAGGCTGGTAGAGTCTTCAGGCGTGTGTTTCCGATCACGCCAACGTACAACTCGCGCCCCTCGATGTACTGTTCCGCGATCGCGTCGTCGCCGGTCTTCTCGTGCACAAACTTGACCCGTTCGGCAAGCGCCTCGTCGCTGTTCACGATCGATGCCTGCGCGATTCCAAAGGATGCATCTTCGACAACCGACTTGACGAACAACGGAAAAGACAGTTTTTTGGGCCGGTGGACGGTGCGGCCGATTGGAAAAACGGTGAAACGTGGTGTCGGAATACGATGAAACGACAGGACTTTCTTTGAAAGCGCTTTGTCCTTGCTAAGTAACAGGCCGCGGGGGTTGCAACCGGTGTAGGGCTGCTGCATCAATTCGAGATAGCTAATGATGGCGAAGTCATAGGTGACCACACCGTGGAACTCTTCCAGCATCATGAACGTGAGGTCGGGCTGGAAATCACGCAGAGCTTTCCGGATCGGAGCTAAGTCGTCGTAAACCCCAATCGGTAACACTTCGTGCCCGAGGTTGCGGAGCGTTTCGCAGACGTCGAATTCGGCCTTCCAAGGATCGAGTTCATCGTCGCTGACGCCCTCGAGGGTCAGCGGGGGTACGTGCCCTTCCCGCACGAGCACGAGCACTCGAAGCTTGCTCATGCTGTTTCCTGCTCTCTCACGTGCCACCAAAGAGGGACTTCAAACTGCGACACGATGCCGTCCTTCATGCAAGAAGTTCGTGGTTCGGACAGCCACCAGAATCATTGCATCTCGTTTGGTCTCTTCCGGCGAATGACCCAATCGCAGTTTTAGCTCTCGACATCGTTCGATCATTTCCTGAACCACCTGATCAATCGTGTAGCTGTACTCGCCGGTCCAATGGGCGACGGAACGTCGCAGTTCGCCGCGAATTCGACCCAAAAATGCCGCCGCCGTGGGGTTCCGCTTGTGAACCGGATCACCGGAAAAGAGTTTTCGCAGATCATTGTCATAGATGCTGGGGAAATCAACGCCGTAGTGTTCTCTTTTCTTGCAATAGTGCGTTCTCAACGTCTTTCGTATCCGAGACAGCGGGTCGAGCGTTACGCGTGAATTCACCAAGGGCTTTTTCCCGCCAATGGACTTCATCGAGTCGTCGACCATTTGCAATTTCTCAATAGCTGGCCAGTCGCGGTATCGGGTTCGCCACCGAGACCCAGGGCGGAGCCAAACCGCAAATGTCTCCGCAAAATCCTCCAGCGGGTGGGCCTGAGCGTACCACATCTCGAGATGCAGCACGTAGTCTCGACTGGAAGGTTGCGGTTGATAGTAATCTGGGTAAGGCTGCGAGGGCCTACCGAACACCTTTCGGTAACTCGCCTTACGTCGCAGCCGAAACGCCGTGTCGATCGCGTGTCCCGCCTCGTGCCGGAGGATCTTCATGCACCAGTCGTGCGTGCCTCCCTCCACTTCCAGCAACTGCTTGCGTTCCAACCGCATCAACCGCGGGTGAGCCAGATAGAACGGGATCGCGATTCCCGGAATGTTGTCTGGCGAAAACCACTCATCGCTCAGCCAGCAGTGCGGCGTAAAACGGAGTCCGCGATGGGCGAGTTCTTCGTTAAGCTGTTGAATTCGCCTTTCCAACGGCGTGCCACTGATCGACAACTGCAGATCACACATCCGCATGTCGAGCAGCTGCTCGTCAGTCATGGAGTCGAGATGCGGCATTTTTGTCGGCATGATCAGAATGCAGCCCGCAACGTGCGTCGCCGAGACTTAAGTTCACGTAAATAGATCAGGATGTTGGCGACAGTTTATTCAACTCACGAGATATGTCTTTACCCAAAAACGTTGATCCAAGCAAAACCAATTTGCTTCATTGCTCGGACACAATGCCTGTGCCCCGGCTCTCACGTTCCTTCCAGGTCGGGGGCAACGACGCAGTGCGCGGTGATCACGGGCGCCGGTCGCAGCGCGATTGCTGTGATCTCGCTGCGCGGGGTAAAAGCTGATGAGATCGTTGCCGAATGTTTCGAGAGTGCCACAAAAAGTCGTTATTTGCCGAGTCAAATACGATACGGACTTTGGACGGGACAAACGAAGGATCGCTCCGCCGGCGAATCTGTTGTGGTGACACCGATCAGCGAAAACCACTTCGAGATTCACTGTCATGGCGGATCCGCTGCGACAACTCGCATCATCGAAGATTTGTGCGTCTGTGGCGCGATGCTGATTGAATCGGAGGATCCGACGTTTGCTGACAATCTGCTCATGCACGAAGCCCAACGGGTGCTGGCCGAATGTTTGACCGCGAGAACCGCCGCAATCGCCATGGATCAGGTCCGCGGTGCGATGTCGGATTGGGCGACGAATCAGCTCAGTGCGATCGAAAAGGATCCGGCAGCGGTGGAAAACTCGCGTCGTGAGGCGGGCGAATTGCTGCGATTCGCGGAGTTGGGTACACGGCTCGGCCAACACTACCGAGTTGTCCTGGCAGGACCGCCGAATGTGGGTAAGAGCAGCCTATTGAACGCGATTGTTGGTTACGACCGTAGCATCACGTTTGATGCCGCCGGGACGACTCGCGACGTTTTGCACGCCGATACGGTTATCAATGGACTGCCAATTCGACTGAGTGATACCGCCGGAATCCGAGAAAGCGACGAACCGCTCGAGCGGCAGGGCGTAGCACGAGCCCAAATCGCCGCCGATCAGGCCGATCTGGTGATCGCCGTCTGCGAGCCCGATTCGCTCGGCAGGCAAGCTGGGTCGTGCGATCGGGCATTGGAGATCGCCGATTCACAGCAAACGGCTCATTCGCGTCCTGAACAAGTCCGATCTGCTGGCGGATCCGGATTCAGGCGACCTCTGTGACGTTGCGACCAACGCGCTCACAGGGGCACGGCGTCGCGGAGTTGCTGGTCGTCATCGCCGACAAACTGTGCGATTCGATGCCCCCACCAGGTTCCCCAGTGCCAGTCACCGATCGTCAGGCAAGGCTGCTGGAGGAGATCGAGACCGCGGAGAGCGGGGAAGCGATCAAGGTCAAACTTCGAGAACTGATAGGCGTTAATATCTTGCAAGCCCGAAACGCGTCAGGAGATCAGCTGTGAGCCGCCCCCATGTTCTTGTCGCTGTTTCTTGTCGTCGGAGCCTTTCTCTTGGAAAATCCAGAAGCCACCAGCCAAATGACGAAGTCGAAACCAGATTGGGCCATCGCCATCCACGGTGGCGCCGGCGGCGAACCGGCAAAGTGGTCCAAAGCCAAGGTCAAAGCACGAACCGAGGGATTGCAGAAAGCACTTCGCACCGGCTCCGACTTGCTTGCCGGTGGCGGATCGGCTGTGGACGTGGTCGAAGCCGTCATCCGTTTGCTTGAGGACGATTCAAGCTTCAATGCCGGACGAGGCGCTGTCTTGACCGAGGATGGCCAGGCGGAATTGGACGCCTCGATCATGGATGGGAAGACCAGTGGATGTGGCGCGGTGGCGGGCGTCACGCGAGTCAAGAATCCGATTTCGCTTGCCAGACGCGTCATGTCCGAAACAAAACACGTACTGTTGGTCGGCAAGGGAGCCGATGAGTTCGCCGAAGAGCAGGCTGTTGAATTGGTCGAACCCGATTACTTCCTCAGCCGAAAAAGTGGCACGCGCAACCTCGATGTTGCCCCCAAATCGTCGGATTCCAGTTCATCGGATTCAGTTGCATTGGATGCGGCGCCGTCCGATCCAGATCAACCCCACTTTGGCACGGTCGGCTGTGTGGTGCTCGATTCGCATGGCGATCTTGCGGCCGGAACCAGTACCGGGGGCACGGCCAAGAAACTGCCCGGACGTGTTGGTGATTCACCGATCGTGGGGGCCGGCACCTACGCATCCAATGACTCCTGTGCCGTTTCCGGGACAGGTATTGGTGAGGAGTACATTCGTCATTCCGTTGCCTATGACATCGCGGCCCAGATCCGCTACGCGAGTCAACCGTTGGAGTCGGCCGTTAGTGAAATCATGAGGAAACGACTCCAGCCAGGTGTCGGCGGACTGATTGCCGTGTCGGCCGGCGGCGAGATCGTGATGCAACACAATACCCCCGGAATGAGCTGCGGAGCGGCGGACAGCAATGGACGTTTCGAGACGCATCTTTCGCTCGAGCGTGGCGGTGCACCTGCGACCGAGCAAACCTCGAGCGAAGAGCAGATCGCCGCGCTGATCCATCAACAGGCGCGAGACTGGAGCAGCGGAAACATCGATCGGTTCATGGATGTCTACTGGAAAAGTGATGACCTGACTTTTTCATCAGGCGGGGAGATTACGCGAGGCTATGGTTCGACGCTGGCCCGTTACAAACAGCGATACCCCACGGCTGAGGCAATGGGGAAAGTCACCTTCTCCGAACTCGAGTTCTTGCCGCTGGGCAAATCCGCCATGCAAGTCCTCGGCGTTTGGAAGCTCGAGCGAGATGACGTGCCAATGGGTGGACGCTTCACGCTTGTTTTTCGACGATTCGCCGATGGATGGAAAATTGTCCACGACCATACCTCCAAGTTCCCAGCTGAAGCCGAGGACGATTCGCCATGATGCATTCCAAACAGTTTTTGCCGCGGACGTTCTATTTTTTGCTGACGATGGTCGTTGGAGCTGTCTTCATCAACGCGGACGCTCGGGCTCAGCCGACTCGTGACCAGGTTCAGACGGCGATGCATCGCGCCGTCGCATTTTTTCGACAGCATGCTGCGGCTGGCGGCGGCTACGTTTACCAGCTCAGTGCGGATCTCGAGCGGCGCGAAGGCGAAGGTGTGGTTGGGCCAACGACAGCTTGGATTGAGCCTCCTGGTACACCGACCGTTGGCATCGCTTATTTGCACGCGTACCAGCAATGCGGTGATCCGATTCTGCTCGACGCTGCCAAGGAAACGGCTGATGCCTTGATACGCGGTCAGCTGCGATCGGGCGGTTGGGACAATCGAATCGAGTTTGATCCTGAGGAGCGTAAGAAGTACGCCTATCGTGTCGAGCCTGATGACGGCAAGAAACGCCGCAACACAACGACATTCGATGATAACAAATCGCAGTCAGCCATCCGTTTCCTGATGCAACTTGATCAAGCACTTGAATTCAAGGATGCCGCCATCCACGAATCGGTTTTGTATGCGCTCGATGCGGTGCTGAAGTCGCAGTACTCTTGCGGTGCATGGCCGCAACGTTTCAGCGAATATCCGCCTCCTTCGGACTCTACCATTCGCAGAGCTTCGATCCCCAAGAGCTGGTCACGAACGTTTCCGGGCGAAGAATACTCCGGCTTTTACACGCTCAATGACAACACGATGAGCGACCTGATCGTGTTGATGCTTGATGCTTATGAAATCTATCAAGACCAGCGATATCTCCAGGCGGCCGAGCGTGGCGGCGAATTCTTTCTGCATGCGCAACTGCCTGAGCCGCAACCGGGATGGGCGCAGCAGTACGACCGAGAAATGCATCCCGCCTGGCGCGCAAGTTCGAGCCGGCTGCAATCACCGGCGGCGAGGCACAGGGCGTGATGCGGACGCTGTTGCTGCTGTACCGCCGCACCGCCGCGGTCAGCCAGAACGCTGATCGGTTTCTCGAGCCGCTTCCGCGCGCGATCGCCTATTATCGTCGCTCGGCGTTGGACGACGGCAAGCTGGCCCGATTCTATGAACTCGGCACCAATCGACCGCTGTTTTTCACGAAGCAGTACGAGCTGACTTATTCATCGGACGACATGCCCACACATTACAGCTTCATTGTCAGCTCGAAACTCGATCAGATCGAAGCCGAATTGAACAAGGTTCGCAGCACACCACGCGACCAACTTTGGAAGCCGAAACAGCCGCCCATCGCCAAGCGTTCCAAGAAACTTGATCAGCGAGCCGAACGAATCGTACAGTCGCTGGATTCACGCGGGGCCTGGGTCGAGCCGGGCGAACTACGTTATCACGGCGACGATGATCCGACCCGTGAAGTGATTCGAAGTCAGACGTTCGCCGACAACTTGAGTGATTTGGCTCAGTGGCTCTCAGCGGAGGCGGCCAGTTCGCAGTGATCCGATTCATTGGGTATGTGCTTCATGTTCGTAGTGACCCGATTCATCGGTGTTTGCGGAACCACCGCATGAATGCGGTCACTACGAACCAATTAGCTGTCGCGCGACTCACTCCGCTGGAGCAGTTCCTCGAATCGACGCAACGTCTTTGGACTGACGTGGTGTTCAATTCCTTCCGCGTCGATTGCCGCCGTTTGTTCGTCAATGCCGATCGATAGCAGGAATCGGTAGACAATCTCATGGCGCTGGCGGCAGCGGACGGCTAAGCGTTTTCCCTTGGCGGTCAGTTCGATCGGTTGGTAGGGCTCCGTCGATAAGAGCCCTTCTCTTTGCAGTCGCGCCACAATTCGATTCGCAGTCACGTGGCTGACGGCAAAGTACTCGGCCAAATCGACCAACCGACAGCTGGTTCGCTCGGTGATGATTTCGGCCACCGCTTCGACGTAGTCTTCAGCCGTTTCGGTGGAGTGATCCCTCCGCGTGCGCTGATGGGGGGTCGAATTGCTCGCCGTTCTCGCCACAGGACGCTCCGCGGATTGCTCGCTCTACCGATATTGACACAAGTTTAGCGTTTGCTACACTTTGTCATCAAGTGTAGCAATGGCTACAAGCCGATTCAAGTCGCGAAGACGAGAGAGTCCATTGTGAAAACACGCCTGATGTCGTTGGCGGTGCTACTTACTTTTGCCGGCTGTGATTCATCCAAAGTCACCGGTCCCGCTGATGCCGTTGGGACGGCTGCAGGTTCCCAGAGCCCGATTTCGGCGATCGCGACGGTGGGAATGGTCGCGGATATCGTCAAGAACGTGGGGGCGGAACACGTTGCCGTGACGCAGATCATGGGGGCAGGTGTCGATCCGCATTTGTACAAAGCGACTCGCGACGACGTGCACACGATCATGCAGGGTGACATCGTTTTCTATGCGGGCCTGATGCTGGAAGGCAAGATGGCCGACACGCTGATCAAGATGGCTCGCAGCAAACCGATCATCGCCGTCACCGAGCAGATCGAAGAATCACAACTGTTGGAGCCCGAAGATTTTCAGGGCCATTACGATCCGCACGTGTGGATGGACGTGGCTGCTTGGTCGAAGTGCGTCGACGTCGTGGCTCAGTCGCTGTCGGAGTTCGACCCCCCGCACGCCCAGCAGTACAAGGCGAATGCCGAATCCTTCAAGGTCCAGCTTGCCGAGTTGCATCAATACGGCTTGAAGTCGCTGGCCTCGATTCCGCAGGGCAGTCGAGTCCTGGTCACGTCGCACGACGCGTTCAACTACTTCGGGCGGGCTTATGGATTAGAAGTTCAAGGTGTGCAAGGATTGTCGACCGAGTCCGAGGCAGGACTGCAACGAATCAACGCATTGGTCGATCTGTTGGTCGACAAGAAAGTACGAGCCGTTTTCGTGGAAAGCAGCGTCCCACGCAAGAACATCGACTCGCTGGTGGAAGGGGCCAAGTCCAAGGGGCACGAGGTTGTCGTTGGAGGCGAGTTGTTCTCCGATGCGATGGGCGCACGCCGGAACCTACGAAGGCACCTATATCGGCATGCTTGACCACAACATCACGCTGGTCGCACGCGGACTAGGCGGACAGGCCCCAGAGCGGGGAATGCTCGGCAAGTTGTCGAAAGAGAAGATAGGTGTCTGCCGTGACCGCCATTCCCGCAAACCAACCCGAACCTTCGCCGCAAGTTGATCAAGCGATCTGTCCGCTTTCGGTTTACGACCTGACGGTTGCTTATCATCGCAAGCCCGTCATCTGGGACGTCGGTTTCGAGATTCCCGAAGGATCGCTGGTTGGTGTTGTCGGGCCCAACGGTGCGGGAAAAAGCACGTTACTGAAGGCGGTGATGGATCTAATTCCACGTGCCTCGGGGCGGGTCTCCGTGTTTGGCAAGCCCTATCGGCAAAGCCGGCATCGGGTCGGATACGTGCCACAACGTGAAAGCGTTGATTGGGATTTTCCGGTCAGCGCACTCGATGTCGTGACGATGGGACTCTACAGCCAGATCGGCTGGTGTCTGCCGGTTCGCAAGAAGCATCGCCGGGCCGCCATGGAAGCACTCAGTCAGGTGGGTATCGCCGAGCTTGCCCATCGGCAGATCAGCCAATTGTCAGGAGGCCAACAACAGCGAACGTTTCTGGCGCGGGCCCTGGTCCAGGACGCCGACCTGTATTTGATGGATGAGCCTTTTGCGGCGGTCGACGCCGCGACAGAGAAGGCCATCGTCAAGATTCTTCGCGGCATGAAGGATGACGGCAAAACGGCGGTCGTGATCCATCATGATCTGCAAACCGTGCCGGAATACTTTGACTACGTGATTCTGCTAAACATGCGGGTTGTCGCGCACGGGCCAGTGGAGGAGGTATTCACGCCCGAGAACCTACACAAGACCTACGGCGGACGATTGACGCTGTTGGAAGAGGTTACCGATGCGATGCGACGACGGGAGCGTACGTTATGAACGCCCACTTGGTGGTGTCGGGCTGTTCGTGCTTGGCCTCCTTGTTTTCGTCCTCCTGTTTTATGGCACAGGGCAGGTCGATCACCGATCGCAGTATCACTTGGCCGACTTGGGAGCAGTTGCAGCGAGTTCTGTTGCTGGACGACTACAACACGCGAATCGTTGTGTTCGGTGCCGCAGTGTTGGGCTGTGCCGCGGGGATCGTCGGTTGCTTTACGTTGCTGCGCAAGCGAGCGCTGATGGGTGATGCGATCAGCCACGCGACCCTGCCTGGAATCGCGCTGGCGTTCATTTTCGCCAATCTTGTCGGTTGGGACGACAAGGCGTTGCCGCTGTTGTTAGCCGGTGCGACAGTCACGGGCTTGATCGGCGTTGGTGTCATTTTGGTGCTCCGCAACCTGACGCGGCTGAAAGAGGACTCGGCGCTGGGGGTGGTGTTGAGTGTTTTCTTTGGTGCGGGAATCGCCTTGCTTGGCGTGGTGCAGCAGATGCAAACCGGACACGCGGCGGGGTTGGAGTCGTTCATCTTCGGTAAGACGGCGTCGATGGGTGCCAGCGACGCGAGGCTGATCTCCGCCGCGGCATTGGTTTGCATTGTCGTTTGCGTGGCGGTTTACAAGGAATTCAAACTGCTCTGTTTCGACGAAACCTTCGCCGGTTCGCGAGGATTCCCGGTGATCGTGCTCGACCTCGTGCTGATGTCGACCGTGGTTGTGATTTCGATTGTGGGGCTGCAAGCGGTTGGCTTGATTTTGATGGTCGCGTTGCTGATCATTCCTGCTGCTGCCGCTCGATTCTGGACCGAGAAGCTGTGGCAGATGCTCGTGATCGCATCCCTGCTTGGGATGCTTGGTGGAATGGTGGGGGCCGCGGCCAGCGCCTTGTTTCCCAAGCTGCCTTCGGGTGCCATGATCGTGTTGGCCTGCGCCGGATGTTTCTTGATCAGTATGATTTTTGGCCGCAAACGTGGCGTACTTGTTCGCTCCCTGCGACGCTTGCGAGTGAACCGAATGATTGCCCGCCAGCACTTGCTTCGTGCAATCTTTGAGTTACACGAGAGCACCGATACCGGTTCGTTCGAGGCGGTTTCGCTCTCCGAGTTGCTGCCCAAACGAAGTTGGTCACAAGCGGAGTTGAGCAGGGCGATCGGTCTCGCCGAAGCTGATGAACTGGTCACGCGCCTCGGTGACCAGGTGCAACTGACAAAGAAGGGTCGTGTCGAGGCGGAGCGGCGAACGCGAGAACACCGCTTGTGGGAGTTGTATCTGATCACGCATGCCGATGTCGCTCCCGGCCAGGTGGATCGCGAAGCCGACCGCATTGAGCACGTGCTGGAACCCGCGATCGTTGCCGAACTCGAAGCGTTACTCACCGGTAGCCGTCGCAAGGTTCCGCAAAGTCCGCATCAGCTGACTCAGGACGGTTTCGATGCTCAAGACCAGACCCTGCCCTCACTTCACTCGGGGGAACAGGCGTGATGATTGGAATGCAGTGGATGTGGGCACTCGACGGCTGGATCGTTGCCGTGGCGATGCTCTGTGCGGCAGCCTCCGCCTTGCTGGGTAATTTCTTGGTCTTGCGGCGGATGAGTATGTTGGGTGACGCGATCACCCACGCCGTGCTGCCAGGGTTGGCGGTCGCATTTTTTGTCAGTCACAGCCGCAGCAGTCTTCCTATGTTTTTGGGCGCGGTTGTCGTCGGCGTGCTGACTGCCTTTTTCACCGAATGGATTCGCCGCGTTGGCAACGTCGACGAGGGCGCATCGATGGGAGTGGTTTTTACCTCGCTGTTCGCCTTGGGATTGGTGATGATCGTGCAAGCGGCTGACAAGGTCGACCTTGATGCCGGTTGTGTGCTCTACGGTGCGATTGAGCTGACACCGCTTGACACCGTTTCATTGCTGGGGCGAGCGGTGCCACGGGCCTTCCTGACGCTGGGTGTGGTGACCGTCGTCAATCTGTTGTTTGTCGTCTTGTTCTACAAAGAGTTGAAGCTCAGCTCGTTTGATCCGGCGTTGGCGACGACCACAGGTTTCAACGCAAGTTTGATGCACTACTTGTTGATGGTGCTGGTTGCGGTCACTGCTGTGGCAAGTTTCGAGAGTGTTGGCAGCGTCTTGGTGGTGGCGATGTTTATCGTTCCTCCGGCAACGGCATACATGTTGACGGATCGACTGCAGGTGATGATCGGGCTGAGTTTGGTCGTGGCGATTTTCTCGGCCGTGCTTGGGCACGTGGGCGCATCTGGTCGTTCCAGGATGGTTCGGTTACCAGAGCACGACGACGGCCGGGATGATGGCCGTGGTGGCTGGTGGGTTGCTGTTTTTCGCGGTCCTGCTCGGTCCGCGTCATGGCATCCTTGTCAAGTTAGCCCGCCGACAGCTGTTGAGTTTGCGGATTCTCGCCGATGATGTCGTCGCCGTTTTGTATCGCATAGGGGAACAGCAGGAACCGGCTGCGGCACGCGTGACCGAACTGCAAAAGACGCTGTTCTGCAACAAATGGTCGCTCCGCGGAGTGCTAGCGTGGCTGGATCGATGCGGCGCCATTGAGCGAGCTGATGAAGTCGTCGTTCTGACCGAGCAGGGGCGGCTGCGTGCACAGCACTTGGTTCGTTCGCATCGACTTTGGGAGCAATATCTGCAGGACTACGCTGGAATCGACGCCAGCCGCGTTCACCCGCAAGCCGAAAAATTAGAGCACTTTACTGACCCGCGTCTGACGCAGCGGCTCGATTCCGAAACCGACGCACCCCAGGTCGATCCACATGGCCGACCCATTCCCAGTGAACCGGTCGACCCGAAATAGTCGATTTTCGCCGTCCGCGCTGAGCCACGCCGTGTTACCATGTCAACGTCACAATCACACAGCGGTCAATGGCAGATGGGACTGACGTATTTCAAGCGATTTCGGATGGAGTATGACTTGTCGCATGCTTTGCCCGATGCCGGTGCGATTCCACCCGGTTACGAGATGGTGCCGTTCAGCGGCGACCTGATTCGTGAGCATGGGATCGCTAAGTATCAGAGTTTTCGCTTGGAGTTGGACGCCAACGTTTTTCCTTGTCTGGGCCGCCGCGACGGGTGCCTGCGATTGATGCGAGAGATTTCATCGCGTGCCGGCTTTGTTCCCGAAGCGACGTGGCTTTGTCGGTACCTCGACCCGGAATCGGGGCGGCGGCAACCGATCGGTACAATTCAAGGGTTACAAATCGAAGGCTGGGGTGCCGTGCAGAATCTCGGTATCGATCCACTGCATCGCGGCCGCGGCCTCGGTTCCATTCTGTTAGCTCGAGCGGCACAAGGGTTTCGCGATGTCGGTTTGCAGCGGATGCATCTCGAGGTGACAACGGATAACACCGCCGCGATTCGCTTGTACGAGCGACAGGGATTCAAACGTGTTCATGTCGTGTACAAGGCAGCCGAAGTGGTTGGAGTCTAGCTAATGCGTGAAAATCGAAACGACCGGCGTTGTGATGGTGTCTTACGGCGCGATGCACTGCGTGTTGGCGGATTGAGTGCTCTCGGTCTGAGCCTCGCAGACTGGTTCCAACTTCGCGCCGTCGCCGCGACCGACCACGCACCCACGGCGACATCGTGCATTCTGATCTGGCTTGATGGTGGCCCAAGTCATCTGGAAACATTCGACCTGAAACCGGATGCGCCAAGAGAAGTCAGGGGACCGTTCAGCCCGATCGCGACGAATGTCGCCGGTATCGCGATCAGCGAGTACTTGGAACGGACGGCGAATGTGATGGACAAAGTCGCGCTCATCCGTTCGATGACTTCGACGCTTGGCGAGCACAACTTTGCCAGCCACTACATGCTGACCGGTTACAAGCCAACGTCGGCGTTGACTTATCCCGGTATGCCGGCGGTCGCCGCGCATGTCTTGGGTGGCCAGACGGCGCTGCCGACCAGTGTTGCCATTGGGCGTCCCAACGCGATGGCGGGGATCGGATATTTGGATTCCTCGTCGACGGCATTCGTGGTCGAGGGCGATCCCTCGAAGCCAGATTTCAAAGTCAAAGACTTATCGCCATCGATTGAACTCTCGCAGCAGCGTTTCGACCGTCGTCGATTGTTTCGCGACCAGGTGGACCGGCAACTCAGGTCGGTCGAATCAGGTTTGATGTCGGATTCGACCCCAAGTTCGCCGGCCGGTACGGACCCATCATTCGAACAGGCGTATCGCTTGATTGCTTCGCCCGCGGCACGTGACGCCTTTGCGGTTGAGCAAGAACGCGACAGATGCGTGCGCGTTATGGTCGTCATCAACTCGGTCAAAGTTGTTTGATGGCACGACGGCTTGTCGAAGCGGGTGCAAAGTTTGTGACCGTCACCGACCGCGGGTGGGATACGCACGAGAATCTGTTCAACCGTCTCAAGGAAGGTTTTACCGGCGGTAGCGTCGGCAAGATACCAAAGTTGGACGTCGCCTTTTCGGCGCTGATCGAGGACCTTTCCGAACGAGGCTTGCTCGATTCGACACTTGTGATTGTGATGGGCGAGTTCGGTCGTACGCCGAAGCTGAACCCGCGTGGCGGACGCGATCACTGGCCTCGTGCTTTCAGTGTGGCGTTGGCGGGCGGAGGCATCCGCGGTGGTCAAATCGTCGGTAGGTCTGATTCGCATGGTGAGCGACCAGCCGATCGTCCCGTCTCACCTGCTGATCTAGCCAGAACCATTTACCATACGCTCGGCATCGATGCGGCCAGGGAACTGCACACCAGTGACGGCAGGCCCGTTCAAATCAATCGCGATGGTTTGTTGCTTCGCGAGTTGATCGCGTGAGTGGGAATCGTATTTCGCGGCGTCAGATGATCGCAACGTGCGCCGCGGCGTCGTTGTCCAGCGGTGCTGTGGCGGCAAGTTCTCCGCCACACGTAACGGCGGTTGCCTTTTCACCGGATGGCAAGCAAATCGTCGCCGGATCCCAAGCGGGTGTATCGATTCGCAATGTGGATGAAGGCACGGTCGCTGATCGAATTGCGACAGAGCTAGAGAATATTCACGACATCTGTTTTTCGCCCGATGGTCAACTGCTTGCAGTCGCCGGTGGAATCCCAGGAGAGTCCGGCGTGATTGAAATCGTCGACTGGCCCGGCGGCGAGCTTCGACAGCGAATCGAGCCTCACGGTGACGTCGTCTATCAAGTCGACTTCGCAGCCGATGGTTCGAGACTTGTCTCGGCGTCAGCCGACGAAGTCTGCGCGATGAACGTGATCGGCAAAGATCGGCCGGCCGCGCGGTTCACGCAGCACTCGCGGGCCGTATTGGCCGTGACCATGTTGCCTGACGGCGAAACGGCGGTCAGTGCCTCACGCGATGAGACGCTTGCGAGTTTGGAACACGAAGACCGGCGAGAATCTGCGGACGCTCCACAATCACTCGCGCGAAGTGCATGCGCTAGCACTCCAGCCGGGGAGTGGAGGTTTGCCTCTGGTCGCTTCGGCTTCCGCCGACGGCACCGTTCGCTTTTGGCAACCGACGATCGGACGTATGGTTCGGTTTGTGCGGCTACCGAGTGAGCCGTTGTCGATCGCCTGGGGCTTGGGGGGGACGAGATTGATCGCAGGATGTCGCGATGGAAAAGCACGGTTGATTGATCCAATTACCGTGAAGACGATCCAGACGTTGGATGTGTCAGAGGGTTGGTTGTTTGCAATTGCTGTTGATCCGACGGATGATCGTCGAGTCGCGTTCGGCAGCACGCGAGGTTTGATCGAGATGTTGACGATCTGATTGGAACGAGTCGCCCGATCATTCGAGGAGAAAACATGACTGACCAGAATCCGCTATCGCATCCGGACCGATGGGAAGACGATTTGTTGCGCCGCTACCCGGATCCCGATACCAACAACGGCTTCGTGGCGACGGACGCAGGCAAAACGCCAGACCAATTTCGTAATTATGAGGCGGAAGAACGATCGAGCGTCAAGGAGTTTTATCGACTCAATCATCGCTATCAAACTTTCGAGTTCGTATCGCAAAAACGTCAGCAGTACCTATCGCTGCAGCAAAAGCGGATGGGTGTATGGGAGGCGATGGAATACTTGAACACTTTGGTCGATGACAGCGATCCTGATACCGATCTGTCACAGATCGAGCACCTCTTACAGACGGCTGAGTCGATCCGTGCCGACGGTCATCCAAATTGGTTCGTGTTGACTGGGTTGATCCACGACTTGGGAAAGATTCTCTGTCTGTTCGGCGAGCCGCAGTGGGCGGTGGTGGGCGACACGTTTCCGGTCGGCTGCGCCTATTCACCGAAAGTCGTTTACCACGAGTTTTTTGCGGCCAACCCTGATTGGTGCGATGACCGCTACTCGACTCGTTACGGTATCTACCAGCCCAACACGGGGCTCAGGAACGTGACGATGTCCTGGGGCCACGATGAATACTTGTACCATGTGGTCAAGGATTATCTGCCCACCGAAGCGCTTGCCATGATTCGATACCACTCGTTCTACGCGGCGCATCGGGAACGCGATTATGAGTATCTTTTTGATGAGCACGATCGAGAGCTTTTTGACTGGGTCCGCAAGTTCAACGGTTACGATTTGTACTCCAAGAGTGATCAACGTCCCGATGTCAATCGATTGCGGCCATACTACCAAGAATTGATCGACGAATTTTTTCCCGCCCAACTGGCTTGGTAGATCCGGCTCGGTACGCGTCGTCCGAGCCGACGGCTCACATTTTGAAACACGTTCTAAGGCAACTTCTCGCGGTACTCAAGTCGGTTCTCTGCGTAGGTGGTTGGGTCGGGAAACTCCGTTGCATCCAGGTCGGCTTCTTCCATCAATCGTTTCAAGAAGGGACGACACCACCCGCAACCAGTTCCCGCTCCGTAACACTCCGACAACTGACTTGGCACCGTCGGTTTGTTGACGCGAATGTACTGCACGACCTTTCGCTTGGTGACGTGAAAACACAAGCAGAGTTCGTCGTCGTCATCCATCGCTTGCTCCGTCGGTAATCAACCAAGTTGCGATTCGGCAGGCGTCAAGATAATCGGAGATGACGAGTCGCTCGTCGGCTGTATGGATGTTGCGTTGGCCACAACCCAGCGTCACCGCTTCGATCCCGTGTCGGTATAACCAGTTGGCGTCGAGTCCTCCGTTGGAAACCTCCGCGAACGGATCGCGACCCACCAGGCGCACGGCGTTCCTGGCCGCTTCGATGGATGGATGGTCTTCCGCCAAGCTGAAGGATTCATAGTCGACATGCGAAGTGAACTCGACGCTACCCGATTGCCCTGCTTCGTTGGTGACTTCCGCTGCCGCCTGCTCGAACGCACTGCGGATCTCGGCAACAATTCGCATTCGCATTTCCGCGTTATGGCTCCGCGCCTCGGCGCGAAGGTTCACCTCGGGCGTGATCACGTTCGTCGCCTCCCCGCCTTCGATGACACCCACGTTGGCGGTTCCCGACCTGTCATCTTGGACGACTTTGCCGAGCCAACCGCGGGCATCCAGATCCGCGATCGCGCGCGAGGCGATCACGATCGCGCTGACGCCTTGCTCGGGGGCAACGCCGGCGTGAGCCGGAATGCCGATCAGCTTGATCGCCATCCGCTCGCCGCCGATCGCGCCGATCGTCAGTTTCTCGACAGTACCGCCATCGAAGTTGAAGGCGCGGTCGACCTGGCCGACTCTCGAGACATCCAGGTTCCGTGCACCCTCCAAGCCGATCTCCTCTTGAACCAGAAAGCTGATCACAGCTGGCGGGAACCGGTCGTCACCGCGGCGGAGTCGTTCGATGATTGCGGTCAGGATCGCACCGCAGCCGCCGCGGTCGTCGGCTCCGAGTCCGGTCGGCTCGCTGCTTCGCACTTCGTCGCCTTCCACCAGCGGTTTGCTGCCGACGCAGATTGGCACCGTGTCCATGTGCGCAGACAATAGCGTACGTGGGCCCGACCCGTTGCCCGCGAGACTGACAATCATGTTGCCACAGTTTCCGTCGAGCCGTGTTCGCGATTGGGCGCCGTCAAAAACGATGGCTGACTCCTCCACGCCGGCCTCGCGAAGCAATTCGACGATCTTGGCGGCGACCGCCCCCTCGTCGCCGCTGCGGCCCGGAATTTCGGTGATTGTCAAGAAACGCTGGAGAGCATCATCGGTGTTGACTTCGATATTCGTCATCGGCAGGTTACACTCATCGGCTGGTGAATCGATTTTCTCTCTATCAAGCTAAGCGATGGGACGCTTGTTGCCGAGTCGCCCAGCTACTGGTTGCCCCGTGACCCTGCCTGTCATCGACACTGCCGATACGACGAAAACGCCTGCCGATGATAGTCGACGTCATCTGCTGGATATTTCCCAGGCCGAATTGAAACTGTGGCTGAGCGAACACGGCCAGCCCGCTTTTCGTGCCAAGCAGATCATTCACTGGGTGTTTCAACGGCGAGTCTCTGATTTCGACCAGATGAGTGACCTGCCAAAGTCGCTCCGAGAGCAACTGAACGAATCGTTTCGAGTGTTGGTCACCAGCCAAGTCGCCGCGGTCGAGTCGAGCGATGGTACCGATAAGTTGCTGGTGAGTCTTCCCGACGGCGGCGAAGTCGAGTGCGTGTTGCTTCGCGACGGGACGAGACGCAGCATCTGTGTCAGCAGCCAAGTCGGATGTGCGATGGGATGTGTGTTTTGTGCCAGCGGTCTGGACGGCGTCGATCGCAATTTGACGGCCGGCGAAATCCTCGAGCAGATGTTGCTGTTGCAATCCAGGTTGGCCGAGGGCGAGCGGCTCAGCCACATCGTCATGATGGGGATGGGCGAACCGTTGGCGAATCTCGACCGTGTGCTCGCAGCGCTCGACGTTGCCCGCAGCAGTGACGGTCTCGGCATCAGCCCCAGGCGGATCACGATCAGCACCGTTGGACTTCCCCCGTCGATTGACCGGTTGGCCAAGAGTGGCGTGCCTTACAATTTGGCCGTCAGTCTGCATGCTCCCAACGACCAACTGCGCAGCGAATTGGTACCGGTCAACAAGAAGATTGGGATCGACGCGGTTCTCGACGCAGCGGATCGGTACTTTGATTCCAGCGGGCGGCGGTTAACGTTCGAGTATGTGTTGCTGGGCGGAGTCAACGACACGGATCAGAACGCCAGACAACTTGCCGGGTTGCTGCGCAGCGCACCGTGCTGTTGAACGTCATTCCGTACAATCCAGTCGAAGGTTTGCCGTACGTGACGCCCAGCAAAGCCTCGATTGCGAACTTTCGCCAGATCCTCGAAGGCGGCGGCGTGAACGTCAAGTTCCGGCAGCGCAAGGGAAGTGATATCGATGCGGCGTGTGGCCAATTACGACGCAATCGAGGATCGTAATGTCATTGTCAGGGTGGCCGGCGGTCGAGCGTCAGCGAGCCCCCGGGATTCATTTTTCCATTCCTGGGGGCTCGCTGACGCTCGACCACCAGCCACCCAAATCTCCATTACCTTAGACCAGCCCCCATTGCCTTCTCAGAAACCACTCCGTTGAGAGCGTGCCTGCGAATAGGGCGAACAACAGCCAACCGCTGATGGGTCCGTCACCGAGCCGAAATTTCTCGACAATCGGAGTCTCGGCCTGACGACGCCGTTGTTTGATCGTTTTGATCAGCGCATCGATCTCGTCGGGGGCGAAGGCAGCCCCGCCGTGCTGGGCGGTCAGCTCGGCCAGCTGTCGAAGGTAGACTGGATCGGCCATCGGCTGGGCCAACTCTCGACTTTCATCGATGGTTTGAAAGGCCTTCTCCTCGGCCTGCAGCGATTCGGTTTCCTGTTTGGGACGGACACGCAATCGATAGAATCCCGTCGGTAACTTCGGCAACTTGCCTCGAATCGCCGTGCCGGGAGTTCGCGAGGATTGTTCGCTCCGATTTTCGGTGCTGACTGTGACGGGAGTGGTCTCGCCCGTTTCGTCGATCACCTCGGCGACCAATTCGAGATCGATTGCGGCATCTCCGATCGATTCAACACTGGCCCGGAACTCTGGCGGATCGTTCACGGCGAAACGTCTTTTATCCATGTTGATGACGATCTTGTCGCCGCTGGTTTCTTCGCGGGCCAGTAACCACAACACCAACTGTCGCCAAAATCTTCGATGCGCGTCACTCTTTCCTGCTCGCCACCAACGATAGGTTGAATCGAAGGCGATGGCGGCTGTCCGCCCGCGACCATACCGACCGATCACCAGCAACGGCTCTTGGTTTGGCGATTCCAGCAACGTTTCGACCCCCGGCGCGACCTTGGGGTCAAGCAAGCGATTGGCGCCTTCCTGCGGTGGAAGCTGTTGCCAAACAGCTGCTGGGTCTTCGCCACCGAGATCGGTAATTGGATGACTTCGCGCCAATCGGATTGGAATCGGCCCGCCCAGTTGGTCGCTCGGATTGTCAGGTTGGCTCGCATGGATGGTGCGTCGGCGAGAGCTGTCCATTTCGATCGGAAGCACGTCGGCAAGAGGCGAGGACGCATAACCGCCGGCTCCGTAAGCTTGAAAGCCTCCTAGCGTGAGGAGACCTGCACCGTCGGAAACGGCGTTGGCCAGTTCTTGGAGTTGGGCATCACCGAGTGCACTGGAATCGAGATCACCGAGGATGTAGATATCAAACTTGCCAGGTTGGAACGAGTCACCGAGGTCTTCCGGCCACGAAGCAGACGTGTCACTTGGGATCCATTTGTCGGTCAAATCGAGATCAGGAAAACGTCGCAGCGATCGCCGTAGGAACGTTTGCTCTAGACGCTGCTGGCCCTCCAAGTACAGAATTCGACCACCCCCTTCGCGGACATCCACGAAAGCAGTTTGCAGGTTATTGGTGGTCACGAGTTCGCCATCCTGCGTTTTCGCTTCTACTTTCAGCCGATACGTGCCCGGTGGCGGCGCGACGACGGGAATGGAAACCGCAGACGCCTCGACCGATCGATTGGAAGTGATGTTTCGACTGGCAATCTCAGTGGTCTTACCGCTGGAGTCAATCCAGGAAAGGCTGATCGGAACACTTACGCCGGCCAGGCCACGTGTCAGCAATTGAAACTCGATATCGACTTTGTTCCCCGCGAATAGCTGATAACTCTCCGAGAGGGCATCGATGGCTGCGTCGCGTGAGGCCGATTCGCCACCAGCTGGTCCGATGGGGACGGTCCACAGGGGAACACCAAGGGAAGCCAATGTTTCGACGACGCGTTGAGCTCCCGTCGCCACAAGCGGCGCCGTTTGTGCGCCGTCGCCCATCAAGACGACACCGGCGATCGGTTGCCCTTCGGCGGCTTGGATGGCGCCCAGGGCAGCAGCCGACAAGTCGGTCAACTCGCCGTCGGGTGATTGGGAATCCAAAGCATCCGGAGTCGCCGAAGGCAGTTTTCGAGTCGTCGAATCGTAAGCCAGTAATCGAACCACCAGCGACTGGTCGAGACTACCGATTCCTGCGGCGAGTTTGCGCCAAGCCTCGTTTTGCGTTGTCCAACGCTCGCCACCGTCACCATCGGGAAGCGTCATGCTGCGAGAGGTGTCGACGGCAACGACGAGTGCGGCATCCGCCGGTCGTTGGTCGGTACGAAGTAGAGCAGGACCCAGCACAGGCAGCAACAGCATCGATGCAGCAAACAGCCGCAGCCCGATCAACCAACGGCGATGTCGAGGGTTCTCGGTCGGAGGAGTCACGACCAGGATGACAGCGATCACCGCGACCGCAACTGCCAACGCCAGAATCAGCGAGCCGTAGATCGGTTCGAGAGCGAGCGTGGTCATCTAAGTCGGCACATGACCGGGTACGACAAGGACGGGGTGCGGGCTGCGGCGGATCCGGTCTTGCACGAAGCCCTGCCCGAATCGATCGTCCACTTCCAACGGCATCACCAGCAGCATTTTGCTCGATTCACGCAGTGGGTTGGGCGGAGCGACTTCACCTGCCAGCGGTCGTAAGTGGTAGGACATCCCAAGTTCCGACGCGGTTTTCGCCATCGCACCGTGAATTGCCTGATGCGTTTTCGTCAGTGCGTCACTGAACTGCTCTGGTTCCAGGGTCGCGCCGGGTTGGAGTGCTTCCACAATCGATCGGATGTTCTGGTATTGTTCTTTTTCGATGACCAGGTTCAGCGTCACCGTGGCGGCTTTGGCGGCCAATCCGAATGCCCAGGCCGCGGCACGACTTTCAACATCGCATTCGCCACCCACGATCATCGATACTTGACCAACACAATCACGCAGCGTTTGATCGTCGCGGCGAATCACCAACATTGGCTTCCGGTTACGAGAAAGCAAGACATCGATGACGGTTCCTGCGCTGTCGACACCGACTTGCTCGAACGAACGTCCAAAGGGGCAGGGGATAATCAGCAGGTCGACGTCGAGTTCGTTCAGGGCGGCGAGAATGGCGTCGTAGGAATCACCATCCGCACGTTTGATTGGACGAGAACCGGAGACCTCGGGCACGCGGTCGACTGCCAAGTCGCGTTCGTCACCGGCGGCCTTGTCGCGGGCATCAAGAATCAACGTTTCGGTGTCGTGTTGATGCCGCAAGTAGGATGCTGCATCGACAGCGGTGTCGTCCTGTGGTGATCCGTCCAAAACCAACAACACGCGCGACGGCCTAATCGGCGTGATCGTTGCGGCGGGGCCGACCTTGGACCGCTCGAACATCCGCATGGATGCATCGACATCGCGATCCAGATCGGTCGATTCAGATTCACGACCCATGACTTGTCAGCTCCGGTATCCAACCCTGGTGGTAAAGCAGCATCACGAACAAGATTGCTCCGGCAACTTGAATCAACATGATGGTTCCTCCCAATTTCAAGAACGTGCCCCAACCAACATGCTCGTCCGCTTCACGCTTGAGAGCGTAGATGGCGATCACGCAGGAGATCGACCCGATCGGTGTGCCATTTCCGCCCAGGTTGCAGCAAATGATCAATGTCCACCATAACGGCTCCGCAGGCACCTGCCCGCCCGAAATGTCTCGCACGATCGGAATCAGCGTTGCCGCGACAGGAATATTATCGACGATCGAACTGGCAACCGCAGAAAAACCGCCCATCAGCGGGATCAGCAATTCCATCCGGTTGTCCGAAATCGCGATGACTTGTTTGGCCACCCATGCCAAAGCGCCGGTTTGTTGGACGCAGCCGATGATGATGAACAGACCCATGAAGAACATGATCACGGTCCAGTTCACTTTGTGGATCGCGTCTTCTACCCCTTTGCCGGCGAAACACAACGCGGCCGTCGCGCCGACCATGGCGATGAAGTCCATGCCGACACCCAATTGTTGAGCGAAGACAAAACCAACCACGGTCGATGCCAGGATCAGACCGCTGCGCAGCAGCACCGTGCGGTCTTCGACCATCGCCCACGGATCAAACGTTTCGATCTGTTCGCGGAGTGCAGCCTGTTCCTCGGAAGTTTGCTGCCACGGTAGATCATGGCGAAAGAAAAGACGCAGCGCGATGATTGCGATCATGAGACTGACCACCGCGTACGGCAGCGACACTTTCAGAAAGTCAGTGTACGGAATCCCCGCCGCTGTCCCGATCATGATGTTCGGCAAACCGCTGGCAAACGTCGCGATCGCCCCGCTGTTCGCACAGATCGCAACGCTCAGCAACAGCGGCACCGGCTTGTAGTTGAGTGCTCGACAGATCACCAGCACCAGCGAGCTGAGAATTAGCATCGCGGGCACGATGGTCAACACGGCGACGAACAAAAACGTAACAATGCAGAGGGTGAAGAACAGAACGGATGCTCGCCCGCCGGTCAGCCGCACGATCCACATGCTGAGAAAGTGGAACAGCCCACTCTTGCCAACCACGTCGACCAAAATGCCTGTGCCAATGATGACACCGAAGATGTTCAGATCTTCTTTCAGGAAATCATAGATCTTCGAATAATCGAACAAACCGAGACCGAGACCAAGCGAGACCAGCACGGCCGCACCGCACAGAGCGGCGACCGTTTTGTGAAACCGCTCAATGGCCACACCGACGTAGGTCGCGATCATGACCGCGGCAAACAGCAACATGATCCCCGGCGACGCCGGTTCGATCGGCGGTTCTTCGATCGAAGAGGCGAGCAGTTGCATCGCGCCAGGAATCAGCACTAGATCTTTCCAAAAAGTTGTCGAGTCGGAGCCAGCAGACACCGAAAGGCTAGCGCTTCAGCCTCGATCCAACAATACGGGAAGGATTCGGGCATTGTTGCTCGGTTGTCCCAACCGAGTGATCGGTACATTGTTGCTCGGTTGTCCCAACCGAGTGATCGGTTAAATCTGGGTTGACTCAACCGAGCAACAATGTTTCCGCAACGCTCGGCCACTACGTTCCCGTCTGACAGCCTTTGCAAAGGTACAATCTCCGCGATGCCAAGTCGATCGATTCGATCAGACGTCCGCAACGAGGACAATCGCTCTTGCCGTAGACGCGGAAACGGTCTTTTCCGTCGAGCTGAGAAATTGGCATGCCTGCTTCGCGTGCGGTCACGCTAATGATTCGACCGTATTTCAAGCCTGTCTTCATCATCTTCGATAGTGAACGCCACAGACGATCGAAGGATTCTTTCGAGAGTTGGTCTCCGGCGATGACGGGATCAAGCTCCGTCTCGAACAAGACCTCGGCGCGAAAGATGTTTCCTACACCGGCCACGATGGATTGATCCAGCAGCAATGCCCCGATCGGTTTTCTGCTCCGCGAAATGTTCTTCCACACGTCGCTTTTTCGTCCGCCGGCGAGCGGATCGGGACCCAGTCTGGAGGACACAGAGTTCTGTTGTTGTGTATCAATCAAGCGACAAGTTGTCGGTCCCGTCAAATCGATCGCGACCGTGGAGTTTCTAATCCGCATGCGAACCTGACCGACCGGCCGGGGTGGCGGCGAGGCATGTTGGCGAAATTTCCCGTAACGACCCAGGTGAATGTGGACAATCCGATCGCCCTCGAATCGGTAGAACAAATGCTTGCCGACCGCTTCGACCGACTCGAGCGTCCTTCCTGTGACCCTCCGCGCATCGGCTCGAAATCGCCCCTGAGGACTGGTCACACGAAGCGGATCGCCGACAAACAGGTGCGTGTGTTGCCGAGCGATAAAGTGAGTTTTGTGGCCCTCGGGCATCAGGTCTCCGTGCAGAATTGAGGTGGAGATTAAGTCGAGAGATTATCGCAAGCCGTCCAGGGTAAATTCTTATGCCAGGAAAGAAGCGAAAATTTTGAACAGATGTTCGAGTACACCAAGGCAGGCGATGGCGCACGGCTGTCGATGATCCTGCCGCATGACGATGCGAAACGCGAGTATATGCGTACCGACCGGCACAGGGACCGCTCGACACCAAAGTTGGATTATTCACCCAGCCTTGCGTCGACAGGCGTGGGCGACTCTGCTGTGCTTTAGCTCGGGAAGTGAAGCATTTTTGCATGTCTTTATCCGGACACGACGATGGCTACCGATTCTCCGAATGAACCCGACCTGGCGCTGGAGGAGCATCTGCAGCGCAAGGTTCACTGGAAAACCGTTGGACTGCGGTTGCTGGTTGGCTTGTGTGTATTGACCGCCGTCGCCTGGTTCGGTCGACACGCCGGTGAGGAGATCAAGGCGATGGAGAGTTGGATCGCCGGCCACGGTGTCTGGGGTTGGGTCGTGTTTGTCGGCATGCTGATTGTGTTCACGTCAATGTTTGTGCCCGACACCGTGCTGGCGGTCGCAGCGGGAGTCTTGTTTGGGCTCGCTTGGGGAACAGTGCTGACCGTCGTGGGCGCGCTGATTACCGCCGCACTAAATTTTCTAGCCGCACACCGACTGTTGCGACCGCGGATCGAAAAAATGCTCGAGCAGCACCCCAAGCTGCGCGATTCAGCGTGCGGCCACTCGCGAAGGGCTGCGGCTGCAACTGTTGTTGCGGCTGTCACCTATCAACCCGGTGTCAGTCAGCTACGTTTTGGGAGCGTCGGGCGTGCGGTTTTCGACGTTCATGATCGCGACCATCGGACTGATCCCAGGGTTGTTCTGTGAAGTCTATTTTGGTTATCTGGCCAGCCACGTCACGAAGGTTGCTGGAAACGTTAGCGAGCATTCCACGCTCCGCACCGCAGTGACGATCGTGGGCTTTGTGTTTTGTATCACGCTGATGATTTTCATCTCGCGGGTCGCCTCCAAAGCGATCGCAGAGGCGGACGGTGAACCTGCGGATGCACGCAAAAGTGAATCGAATTGCCTATGATCTGATCATCGGCGCCACCCTATGCTTGCCGCTGAGCTTCGTGACTAGTCCGTTGGAGGTCAAAGTCGCTGGTATACCCGACGAGCACGACCCTCGGGCATTCGGTATCGTATGCACGGCCATGCTGCTGATCGCTGTCCGACCGTGGATGTTCTTCCGATGGCCAAAGTGGAGTGGATTTGATCGAAGCGAAAAGACATTGACGATGACGAGGGATAACCATGAACGAATCTTCTGAACATTCGCCCGCAGACGAAACGGTTGCGGAAACCAATGCGGTCAAGGATGCCAACTTGGTCGACGATCTCGATTCGTTCGACGAATCGCGTTCTGGCGGGGGGTGGAAAATCCGGCTGGCGGTTTTAATCGCAATGCTGGTGCTGGCGCTGGCCGGAATGGGACTTTCCCAAGCATCGGAAAAGGGTGCTTGGGAGTACTGGCTATTTGTGGTCGTGGTCTATGCCGCGCTGGGTCTCTGGCGAAGTGTGCGGCACGCGAAGCAGATCGGTCAATCGATTCGAAAGAGCATTGTTCGCGAGTTGGCGCACTGGGGGACATTGATCGGTTTTCTGGCAGTGCTGCTTTATCTCGAGCGTCGTGAAATCATCAACCGCGATTCCGCTTCGTACTTCGCATTGATGCTCTTGGCATTAAGTTGTGTGATGGCGGGGGTGCACATCGATTGGCTGCTCCTGGTCGTGGGCGTGGTCTTAACGATCATGTTGGTGGCGATGGCCACGCTGGAGCAATTCTCGGTGGTGCTGTGGATCATCATGCTGATCGTCGCAGGCCTGGCAGCCGCCTTCTTCTATGTCAAATCAAAACGCGGAGGTTCGAAAGTCAAGGCGATTGAGTAGGCTGCATCTGCATTTGAATTCGCATGTGGTCGATCCTCCCCAAGGGTAACGCCGTAACGGATTCTGGTGGCCACTTTCGCCACCAGGTGGACGATTCTGGAGAGCCGTGTTAGGAACTCCAGCCTCTGGCGAGCGAGGCTAGTGCTTTGTCAGGGCTTGATTTTGGGGTTGGCCGGGAAAAGGGGTCAGGTACGATCACGGGTGCAATTACACTGTCAGTCGCACATTCAAAAACGGACTCACCGGTGACCGCCCCGGTGGCCATTGCTGTTACAATCATTTTCGCGTTTTCCGTGATGTTGCCACTTGCGTTCCTGGGCGGCAAAGGCAAGGCGGTCTTTTTCGCGAAACGGTGACACGTTTCATCGGATTGATTGTGGTCGCCATGGGTGTGCACTTCGCACTCGCCGGATTGAAGTCTTTCATGGCTGAGCCTCGCATGACAATCAAAACTTCCCGCCAAATTTCGATAAGGTTTTAAGTATGAACCGTTTGATAAATCTCAGCCTGTCCCTTGCGATCTTGGTTTCGCTGCAGGCAAGTTCCGCTTTCGGCCAATTCAAAACATTGATCCGTCATGTGCCTGAAGAAGCCAACACGATGGTGTTGTTCAACGTTGAGGAGATCATGGCAACTCCGTTGGCACAGAAGGAAGGCTGGCGCGAGAGTTATGACAAAATGTCCAGCTCCGGTCTGATTCTTGTGCCGCCGGCTACGAATCAGTTTGTGTTGGCATCGCAAATGGACATCGAATTGATGGAGCCGCGATGGAGCGTCACGATCATGGATCTCACCTATGAGCCATCAGCGATCAAGGTCACCGAGAAGTACGGCGGCAACGTTGACGAGATCGACGGTCAGGAAGCGGCAGTGCTGCCCAACGACACGTATGTCGTCAAGTTTGGCAAGTCGATTGCGGGGACGATGTTTCCAGCCGACCGTCAAAAAGCGACACGCTGGGTGAGGGATGCGTACGCGAGTAACAATCCAGAGCCGCTCGGAGAGTATCTTGCCGAAGCCGAAGGTTATGCCGACAAGAACGGCACGCCAATCATCTTGGCGATCAACCTTGAGAATGTCTTCTCGCCCAGTTTCATTCGCGATCGACTGAATTCCGCCGAGTCGTTGCAAGGCAAGACGGTCGATTTGGACCAGTTGGCCAAGGTCATGGCGAGCATCCGCGGTGCCACCTTGGGCATCACGATCACGGATCGAGTGGTTGGTGGTTTGAAGGTCGATTTTTCGGAAGACGCCAGCATGACCGCCGAGTTCGCCAAACCACTGCTGCTGGAAGTGTTGGGCCGCCATGGCGCGATGATCCAGGAATTCAATGACTGGACGATGCAAGTCAGCGGCAAGCAAATGCTCCTGAGGGGTTCTTTGTTCAAGAGCGGTTTGCAGCGGATCTGTACCGTACTGGATTCTCCCGCGGACCTTCGCCCGCTGGAGACACCGAACTTGAAGGGTGGTGAAACCAACGAGAGCCTGGTCGCACGAACGACGCTGCAGTATTGGAACATGCTCAATCAGCTGCTTGAAGACATTACCAAAAAGAAAAAGACAACGCAGACACAGACGGCCGGATTGGTGGCCATGTGGTACAAGCAATATGCCAACAAGATCGACGCGATGCCAATCCTGAACGTGGATCCCGAGATGCTTCAATTCGGCTCCCAAGTGTCAGGCTCATTGCGTCAGGCTCAAAGTGCGATGCAAGGCGTGGGCGTGCAGCAAGCGTCGGGGATGGCGAACATGCAGGGCAATAACGTCGTTGACTACGCCTACGGCGGCGCGGCCGGCTATGGCCGCTATGGCGGATACGGCGGCGCCTATGGGTATCGATACCAAAGCAACCCGCGAGCGTCGCTGAGAGCCGATGGACAGCAAATCGCGCAGATCAAGACGAACGCCAGAATCCAAGGTTACGGCACGGCCAATCAAATCACGCAGAACTTGGAAGTCGCGCTGGCCGATATGCGGAAGAAAATGACGCTCAAGTACCAAATCGAATTCTAAGCATCGATGAGCGTTGGCCGGTTTGTGTCGAGATCATGCCCTCTAGGAGTGGTGATGAAAACGTTTTGACGTCGTAAGTATGGCGAATTATGGTCTTCACTCTTCCCCCGGAGGTCGTGCAGTTTTTAAGTTGTTGTTTTGCATTGGTTTACGAACTTGATCTCACTCTCCCGAGGGAGAGTCGAGCCTAAGCGAGGAGAGGGCCAATCCGGTTTGCCAAAGACAACATTCGTCCACGCAACACAAACCCTCCCCGACCGTTCAAACGTCCGACCCTCCCGCCAGCGGGAGGGTGGTGAAACTCATTGCAAACCAACCACCTGAGTTGCGTGTCGCTTCTGCAAACCGTCCTCACGGTGCTTCACTCCATATGAATTCTCGTTTTGAGAGCGGCGACACGGCAGTTGCAACCTCTGAGAAACCTAGTCACACAGGCCGTTGGATCTCGATCGGTCTGCTATTGGGGGTGTTGTGCGGCGTTTTGTTCGGTGAGTATTGCGGAGCTCTGCAAGTGGTCGGACGTGGTTATGTCGGTCTGTTGCAGATGACCGTGCTTCCCTATTTGGTGATTTCATTGATCTCCAAGATGGGCCGGCTGAATGCGGATGAGGCGCGGCGATTGGGCCTGACGGCGCTGGCGGTGCTGTTGGTTTTTTGGGTGATTGCGATCGTGTTGATCGTGTTGGTATCGGCTATCTTGCCGCCGATCGAAGGCGCCTCCTTTTTCAGTCCCAACAGCGAAGCCGGTGCCCCGCACGATCAAGACGTGATGTCCCGATTCATCCCGACCAATGTGTTTCAGGCATTGTCCAATGAGTACGTTCCGGCAGTTGTCGTCTTCTGTCTGTTCTTTGGCAGCGCGCTGATGCTGGTGCCCGGCAAGGAGCCATTGCTCGATTTCCTGGACCTCTGCTCGGACGGATTGGGGCGTATCAATCTGTTTCTGGTCCGACTCGCTCCGATTGGGCTGTTCACGCTGACGGCCGCCGCGGCCGGCACTCTGCGGCTCGAGGAAATGTCGAGACTGCAGGGGTATCTGATCATGTTCACGCTGGCATGTCTGATGGCCGCGTTCGGAGTGCTGCCGCTACTCCTGAGCAGCCTGACCAACATCCGCTACCGTGACTTGCTGCGTGCCGCCCAAGAGCCGTTGCTGACCGCGATTGCAACAGGGAAGCTGTTTGTGGTGCTGCCGCAAATCATCGACAAGTGTGAACAACTGCTCAAAGACGATGAGGAGCCAGCAGAGCGAATTGGTGAATCGACCGCCAGTGTTGTGGTGCCCTTGGCGTATCCCTTTCCACACATCGGCAAGATCCTGGCGTTCGTATTCATTTCCTTTGCCGCATGGTACAGCGGACACAGTTTGACGCCGGACCAGACCGCATCGATGGCAGCCACGGGAGCCGTCTCCAGTTTTGCCAGTCCGTTGGTGTCGATGCCTTACCTGTTGGACCAGTATCAACTTCCGCAGGACCTGATGGCGTTGTTCATCTTGCCGGGGTTCATCACGATGCGGTTGGGTGACGTGGTTGGAGTGGTGCATCTGATGGTGCTGACGATGATTGTCACTCGAGCGATGCAGCGACGACTGCGAATTCAGCTGGCCGCGTTTGCTGGGTGGCGACGGTTGGTTTGCTGGTCTGCATGGTCGCTGCCGGCGCAGCCAGTCGCTGGTATTTGGCGTCAACCACGCTTGCCTACGATCTTGACCAACGTTTTCTCTCACTTGAGATTCCGGCGGCTCACGACGACGTCGTCGTCTATCGATCGCGCGAAGAGGTCCCCGAACGGCCTCCCCTGAGTGGCTCGACGCTCGAACGAATGAGGACCGAGAGAGTCCTGCGAGTCGGCTATCACCCGGACCATTTGCCCTATTCGTTCTTTAACTCGAAAGAACATCTAGTCGGTTTTGACGTTGAATTGATTCATGGGTTGGCGGTTCGGCTGGAGGTCCGCCTGGAGTTCGTTCCTTTTGCATACGACACCGTGGTCGATCAATTGGACTCAGGCGAGATCGATGTCGCCGTGGGCGGCTTGATGATGAATCCGGAGCGACTGCTGCGAGCGGGATTCACCGCACCGTACCAAACGGCGACGATGGCAGTCGTCCTGCCGGACCATCGACGCGGCGAATTCGACACCTGGGACGACCCCAACATGCCCGCTGGATTGCGGCTGGGAGCCATCCATGCAGACGTCGTCGCCGCGGCGCAGCGTCAATTGCCGAGCGTTGAAGTTGTTTTGGTCGACTCGATCCGCTCCTATTTCTTGGGAGACACGAACGATCTCGATGGTTTGATCATCGCAGCCGAGGAAGGCGCTGCCTGGAACGTGCTGTACCCAGAACACGCTGTCGTCGTTCCCAAACCGATCGTGCAGCGACCGGTTGGAATGGCAGTGCGATCATCGGACGCTGACTGGCTCCGTTTTCTCGATCACTGGTTGGACTTCGAACGGCTCGACGGCTCTCTTGATCGCTTGCGTGTTTACTGGGTGGAAGGAGGTGGAGCAAAGGAAAAGCTGCCCCGTTGGTCCGTCATCCGCAACGTGCTGGGTTGGGTTCGTTAACTGCAACCGGTCCCATCGTTTTGCGATGTGGCGGTCGCGTTGGGCGGCCGACTCAGCTGCTGAATCGCAGGATTGATGACAAGCCGGAGTTTGAAATTCAATCAAAGCAACTGCCAACGAATCCCAGCGGCCGCGCATAGGGATAGGAGTAAAGGTTACTTCTGACCGGGAAAGCAGTCCGGTACAGGTAACTACTTCGGTACGGGAAGCTGGCGCGAGTTGGACTACCGACGCGATACGAAAAAATGCTTTGGCCACATGAGCCAAACGGGTACCTTTGATATGGATCGAAAGTTCGAAATCCACAGCTGGCCGGGGGACCCGGCAGGTAGTTGGGAGCCCACCACGGATCGGAACGCTCGCCCCACAAGCTAGAAGGCACATAGCAGAAGAGGTCTCGGGGATAGGTGATCCCATCAGTTGCCAATCGCAATCCGTTGAAAGTGCATGGAGCATTCCAGCTTGATCGCAAACTCGGTCGCCCAAAGTCGTAGCCCGGTTGCCAACCGAAGAGGCTGTTGAATTCCGTCATGGCACCAGGTGCCTGCATACTCAGCAGCGCCAGACAGTCGAGCACGCTCGTCGACTCGATGTAGGGAAACATACCGGGCAGCTCGGGAAAGAGTTCGCCTTGTGCGGCGAAACTGACCAGTGTTATCAAACCTGCTCCGACCTCGAATCGCTCACGACTGATGAACCCACCATCGTCTGACTGAACCAATTGATACTGCTGACCTTGCTGTGACTTCACCTGGTGATAGAACCGCTGCTGCTCCGAGTCCAACAGTGCAAGATCGCGGTCCACGATCGCAAGCTGCTGCTTGACTCCTTGCACCTTGTGACGCAAGTGATCTAGCTCCTTGGGTGGCCGGGCATGTTCGTCAATTCGTTCAACACGCCTCAAACGCTCGACCAAGTAGTCACGCTGGGCCTGAACGCCCGCCAGCTCGGCAGCGGTTTGGAATTTCAGCTGCTGCAGCTGGAACGCGTGACGGACTTCGCTCGCGCCGGTGAAACAAGCATCCTCGAGAACTGGCGATTCTGTTTGGCCGGCATTTTTCTTTGACTGTAATTCCGACTTCTGCACATAGTTGCTGGCAATCTGCTGCTTCACTGTCAACAGTTCTTGAGCCCGTCCGATCGCCAATTCGAGATCAGACTTTTGCTGCTTTGCTTGCTCCAGCTCATTTGGATCGAAGTGCGAAAATGCGGCGAGTGCTTGCAACGCATCAACTCGATCCAGCGCAGACTCATGTTGGTGCTTGAGCCAGGTGATTCGCTCGCTTGCCGTTGATTCGCCGATCGCGATTCGTTCGGCCAACCGAGCCAACTCACGATCACTTGTGGCATCGACAAATCGAGTACCCGCTCGAGCAAAATTGGGCGACGGCTCGCCGAGGTTGGATTGATATTTGTCCAGGGACTTACCGATCAATGCCATTCGCATTTCTATGATGGATGCAGATTCTTTGCGTGCCATGGCAGATGCGAATGCGGCATCGGCTAATCGCAAGCGAATTTTGGCTTGATCCAAAAGACTCGCATCTTCGTTCGAGTGACCGTAGAGCTCGACCGCTTTCTTGGCTTTCATGATCGCAGTCTCAAGCGACGACAAGTCGATCTCAGACAACGAGTGATGTTCTGCGCGCAGATTTTCGAGATGCCGCCTCGCTAACTCTGGGCTCGCGATTTCAACCGGTAGCGACGCCACCAGTCGTGCAGAACCTGGCAGATAGAGCTGGACGTACTCAGAGCTCGGGCGTGAACGTCCGACGTGTGGCTTCGTCAGGCGATCGTTCCACTCGAGTACTGCTTGGAGGCATTGCTGTGATGCTTGCACATCGGCCACCAGCGATTTCGTGGTGACTTCTTGTCGGGCGACGTCCTGCCAGGATGCATGTCCATCGCGATGCAGTGCCTGCAGTTGCGTCAGTTGCCACATGGCCAGATCATATTCGGCGCTGGCTAGCTCCGCGTCGGCTTCGGCAATCTGTCGTTGCGAGTCGAGTTCGGCAACGACGAGCGGCGTGGCGGCAGAACCCGCGGAGCAAAAAACAACCATGCACACGGCTGCAAGCCAGGTCGCGACGAGTCGAGCGGGTCGAATCCAAGTGCACAAGCAGCAATGAAGGTTGGCCATGATGGGTACCCAGGGAATGCGAAGCGAAGTGATTTCGCGGATAGACTGTGAATTTATTCGCCAGTGGCGAAGGGATGTCGTCGTTTGCTCTGCAACGGAACGCTCGTTCGTGGAGCGAACGACGACTTTCATAAATCCACAGCCTGGGAGCGAAATACGACTTTGGTTTCACGGTAGATGGGGGCCTCGCGACTGTCAAATAAGTTAGGACTGTGATAACCCCTATCCTTTATCTATCCGGACCATGCGGCACTCGGGTTCGTCCGGTGCGGGTGGCGCCGGTTGTGGCCGATGAACGAAGAGTCGGATTTTTTCCAATTCTGTCGACGGATCATGTCGTGCGAGTTATTGCCGCCATCACCTTCACCGTTGGGCTTGCCCTCTGGCTGCCGCCCCAGTGCCGGGCGCAGGAAGGAATGATCGATGGCGGATTGCCGCTACTGACGTGTCACTGTGATTCCAGCTCGTGCAGCGGCTTGGATAGTGAGTCTTGGTGCCATTGCGGCGAAGGGACGTCGCACGGTTTCGATTCTGACAATCTGTCGTGGCTAAACGACGTGAAAGTCGGTTACGACAGCGGATTTGTCATCGCCATTAAGCGTGAGCAGGACCTGAAGACATCGAGCTTTCCATTTCGACTCAGTCTCAATGGTTGGGGCCAACTTCAGGTACACGGTTTCCGACATTGCGCCGCCCAATCAGGATCTGAATCAGTTTCAGCTCAAACGTGCGCGGATCGTCATCTCGGGGCACGCGTTCAATCCGGACTTCTCCTACTTTGTGCAACTGGATGGTCGCAGCAGCAGTGGCGACAACTTGCGATTGTTGGATTACTATCTCAGCTACGATTTCGGCCACGATCAATTCGGCTTGGAAAGAGGAACGATTGGCCTCCGGACCGGGAAATACAAGATGCCGTTCACGATGGCTCGCTGGTTGTCGGGAAAGCAGTTCGAGTTCACCGATCGCTCCGTCGCCAGCACCTTTTTCGACGTCAACCGCAGCCTGGCCTGGGGACTGTACGGCAGGTCGAACCGTTTGCGTGTTCCGTTGGAGTGGGAAACCGCGATCTTCAATGGCTTCGTCACCGGCGGAGCCGAGACGGGCAGTAGCGGTGACCTCGACGACAACTTCGCCTACTCGGTTCGTCTGCATGCGTACCCGCTTGGCCAGTGGGGTAAAGGAGAACTGGCCGACTTCGAGAATCATGATCACCTCGCCATGCGAGTCGGTTGCGCCTTTGCAGCAACAACGGTCAACACCGCTCGGCACAACCGAGTTTAGCACTCCGCGTGTGGTCGACTCGGGCAGCACACTGGCGTCGATTCTTCCCGCAAGCGTCAGCAGCTACCAGATCTCACAATTCGCGGTCGACGCATCCTGTCAAGCTGCACGGCTGGTCCACGACGCTGGAGTACTACTTTCGCACCATCAATGACTTTCAGGGTGCCACACTGCCTAACCTGTTTGACCACGGTTTCTGGCTTCAGTTGGGCTACTTCGTGGTTCCCAACAAGCTGCAATTGCTGACCCGCTGGTCACGCGTGGACGGCAACTCGGGCACTCTGGGCGCGACGCAACAGAGCACCGACGAGGTCGCCGGCGGACTTGCCTGGTACTTCCGCGAAAACCACGCGAAGCTTGTCGCTGACCTGACACACCTCGATGGAGCACCGATCAATTCGTCAGCTTTGGACATCATCCCGGGTGATCGCGGATGGCTCTATCGCACACAGATTCAATTCAGTTTCTGATCTGCCCTCCGGCAACTATAATCGGGAAGGCTATAATTCGATTTGGACACACAAGCTCAGCCTGTCATGCATGATGCCCTCGTCACCGGTGGTTCGGGTTTCATTGGTCGTCACCTTGTGGAACGGCTTGTTCGCCAAGGCGTCCGCGTTCGGTGCCTGGTTCGATCTGCTTCGCGAACGGACCGTTTGGCATCGCTGGGTGTCGAACTCTTGACCGGCGATCTCTCGAGTATTGATGATCTGCGCCGTGCCGTATCGGACGTCGATGTTGTGTTCCATGCGGCGGGACTTACCCATGCGATCAGCGAGTCTGAGCTTCATCAAGTCAATGGAGCGGCTTGTGGCGTCTTGGCCGATGCCTGCCGCCGTGTTTCCAATCCGCCGCGTCTCGTGCATGTTGTCGTCGCTCTCGGCCGCCGGACCCGCTCGCCTTGATCGCCCGCCGATCTGCGAAGAGGACACTCCGGCACCCATTTCCAAATACGGAACAAGTAAGCGACAGGGCGAGATCGAAATCCAGAAGCGGGCGGCGGATGTCCCTTGCACGATTATCCGACCTGGGATTGTGTTTGGACCTCATGATCCTGGGACGCTGTCGATCATGCAGCCAATCTATGACTATCGGTTGCATCTGGTCGTCGGATTCCGCACGCCGCCGTTGTCGCTGATCTTTGTGAATGATCTTGTCACTCTGTTGTTGCAGGCGGCAACGCAAGGTGAGCGTTTGGAAGGCAATCCCGAAGGCGACTACTCCGCTCAGGGATACTATTTTGCCTGTGACGACTCGGAGTATCCGAACTATTGGCAGCTTGGAAAGCGAATGGCAGAGGCGCTCGACCGAAACGTGTTCGTCTGGCCACTTTGGCGGTGGGTGGGAAAAACGCTGGGCATCAGCTCTGAATTAGTGAATCGAATCCAGGGAAAATCGAGTCTCTTGAATTTGGACAAGATCATCGAAGGCACTGTGCCAAGCTGGGCCTGTTCCGCAGCCAAGGCTCGCCGGCAACTTGACTTCGCACCGGCCCAAGACATCGATGCCGCACTCAAGAAAACCGCCGATTGGTATCTGCAGAGTTTAAGCATTGCAGATCCGCAGACTTCGAGCGACCCTGCAGTGCGTGTTCGTGAATCAGCCCCTGAGCACGTTGAGTCTGCAACATCGCAAATTAATACGACTAGATAAATCGCTCGATTGCTGCCGGCGGTAGTCTGTAGCGATCAAGGGATGTTGAACGCTGGCGAACCTCGTCATCGCCGCGCGAGTTCGCCGATCGCACCTGTCCTGAGCGTAAGGTCGGGGCACTGGCTCGTATCGATACTGCCGCAGTGACAAGGCCGATTGTACGACACGCCTCGGTTGCGTCGATTCATGATCGGAGGCGCGTTCACCATTTGGCGTTTTGGCGGTCGCTCGTTTTCCCGACACTTACGGCTAGGAATCAATGCAAATTGTGAGTGGTTATCGGTCACAATGGATCGCCGTGCTCTTGTTGGCCGCGTCGATGTTGACTTGCGCAACGAGCGGATCGGCTGAGGATTGCTGTGACGCCAATTGTCGTTTTACCTTGAAATTTCTCGACGACCTGGGACGCATCGGCCGGCCCTGTCCGCAGCGTGATCCGTACGAAGAACGAATCGAAACTGAGCGGCACGACTTCACCCAGTCGACCAAGACGGTTGGACGCGGCGTATTTCAGATCGAATCGGGCTACAGCTACTTCTACAAGGACGCGGATGAAGAGATCGAGCAGTTGCACGCCGCCCCCGAGATGCTGCTGCGATTAGGGCTCAGCGATGACATCGAGTTTCGACTTCGATTCAATTACGGTTGGCTGGTCATTGACGAGGCGGAGGATGTGGACGGTTCGCAGGACCTGATCTGGAGTTTCAAATTGGGGATGACGGACCAGTACGATTTGGTGCCTGAAAGCGCTCTGGAGCTCCGCTTCTCGGCACCGACTGGCGGGAGCGAATTTTCGACTCGGCGTGTCGAGCATGGACTCGACTTCATCTACGGATGGGAAGTCGCCGAGGGATGGGAACTGTACGGATCGAGTGGCTATGGAACGGGCGGGCTTGGAGATTTTGGTCTGATTCCCGAGGAACCGGCCGCTGATTGGTTCATTGTGTGGAGTCAATCAGTCGCCCTGAGCGTTGAATTGACTGAAAACATGACAATGTACAACGAGTTCTATGGTCTGTTTTCGTACGCGCTCGAAGACAACTTTTCGATTGCTGTATACAACATCGGCATCGACTACTACATCAATGACAACTTCGTCGTCGACTTCCGTGCGGGAAAAGGATTGACGAATGACTCCGACGATTTCTTCACTGGCGTCGGCGGAGGGTATCGGTTTTGAAATTCCGCAAGCTCGACTTGTGAGACATCGGGATCAATCACCACTTTCGCAGGCAGAAATTTCAAGCGCGCCGCAGGCAATCAGTAGTATCGCGTCGCTCAGCCGCCCCACGGTGTGTTCACGAGCACGCCGAAGTAGAGACCAATATCGGTAGAATCGCGGAGCGACTCTCGCGTCGAAACGCCGCCTTGAAACCCAAATTCCATCCCCACTCTCGTCCGCTGGTCAAGTCGCGTGTCGCCTGTGTCGAGTAACTCGCGCGACGGTCGCCCGAGCGGGAACTCATAGCGAACGCCGGTCGAGAGCGTTGATACCGGGGCGCTGCCGTTGTCAGAAGAACCATTATGCAGCGCCGTGGAAATTCCCAGTCCAATTGTGCCGCCGACCCGCCATCCCAAAGACGGCCGTGGGCCGGACTTGCCAAATACCTCTGCGAATCGCTCGCTAATCAGCGGCATCGGAAAGTAGAGTTCGATCACATCGAGTGACGCGAGAATGGCACCGTCGTTGAATAGGTCGAACTCGCCATCATTGCTTCGCTTGAGATCCATGAACACACGCGCTTTGGGTTGAAAAAACCGGACCTCCGGCAAACGCAGCATTCCAGGTTCAAGAATCTGTCCATCGAGTTCGGTTAGTTGCGAGTGAAACAAGATGTCGCTTGCCGGAACCTCGTAACGTACTACGCGGACTTTCTTGGAGTTTTGCCAACTCGCCTTGGGGCTTAGAAATGTGCGAAGTCGATCGGATACTGACTGATTCTCTCGGTCCGATTTGTCGGTGACTTCGATCAGACGACCCTCGATTCCACGCGACAGGAACGCGCGGTTCATCTCCTCATCCGCTAGCGGGACTTCGTAACGGACGATCCGATGCGCTGAAGTCGTCGGGGCAACGAAAGATGGAATCGTCTGGACTGGGTTTACCTCGGCCGAGGACATCGTCCCAAAAGCGTTGCGAACGGTTTGGTTGTCGATTTCGTGAAACAACGCGTGGGGCGTGGTGACTGCGCTGTCCGCGATCGGCCGATCCTCCACACCAGTCTCGCGACAAGGTTCAAGCGACCGCGGTGCAGGACGATCGACTGAGTCGGTGGGCAATGTCGAGAGCGTATGCCGGAACGAAGGACGATTCTTCCGGCTTCGCGTCGTCGCGATCGATGGTCTCAAGGAGAGTCGATGCTGAGGGGAACCGAATCGGGCGTTCGGTCGATATTCGAAAGTTGGCGATTCGAGAGTCGGCGATTCGAGAGTCGGGAAGAGCGGCGACAACTCGGTTTGCGACCAGCCATGTACGCTCATCCCGAATAGAACCATGCAAAGCATGGGCAAGATTCTGCGCACGATTGTTACCTGAGTGAACTCACTTCGACATGTTTCCCAGCTCGCCAAGACTAGGGCATTGACCGCGAGTTTCGCAAGATTGTTTTCACAAGGGCTTGGTGTACGGCATACGCTGGGCTGATGAAGACGAATAGGGCAGCCGTTTGTTTCTAATACGTGCGACAAAGAAATGCGAAGTGCATTCTTATCCCCTCTTCCCCAAATCATTCGCGTGTGAAACTCCCCATCGGCTTCTTCGCGGAAATCGTGTGTGTGGGGTATGCCCCTAGGACCGTGACGATCCGAGCACCACCACGACCGCGATGACGGCGATCACGATCAGCAAGATTGTGACCAACGTCCGTGTTGATGGCTCCGCTGCAGAGCCCGTGCCTGACCGCAGTCGCTCGGTTAGATGCCGCTGTTCTGTCTGTTCTGTCGTTTCATCCGTTTCGGGGTCAGCAACCGACTCTGACGACGTTGTTGGCAACGCGGAGGTGTCGAGAGGGGCTTCGGGGTTTTGCAGTATTCGTTGCAACGCGTTCGCGACGTCGGCGGTCGAGTTCGGTCGATCGTCGCGGTCCTTGGCCATCAGCCTGTCGATCAGCTCCGAGAGCGCCGCTGGGCAAGTCGGTACCAAGTCAATCACCTTTGCCGGCGGATCCTCGATGTGCCGGCGCATCATCTCCATCAAGTCCACCGGCGCGGACGTACTTGGGTTATCGAAGGGCGTGCGTCCGACCATGTATTCGAACAGATTGCATCCGAGTGCGTACAGATCTGCCCGCGCGTCAATGTCTGCCTCACCACGAGCTTGCTCTGGAGCGATGTACTTCACCGTTCCAACCGTGAGCCCATCAACCGTTAATCGATGCTCGGCAAAATCGCGTGCGAGTCCAAAATCGCCAAGTTTGAGCCGGCCGTCATCTGAAAGAAAGATGTTCGCCGGTTTCAAATCGCGGTGAACAATCTCGGATTCGTGCAAATGCTGAAGGCCTTTGGAAATCTGCACGCCGCATTCGCAGGCCTCGCGCCAAGGCAACACGCCTCGACTGCGGAGAACGTCCGCCATTGAACCCCAGGGCACGAATTCCATGGTGAAGAAAAGTACACCATCTTCTACGCCGCAGTCGCGATAGGCAGTGATATGCGGGTCGCTCAGCTTTTGGGCAACCGAGATCTCGCGGATGAACCTGGCGTGAATGTCCTCGTTGACCTCCGCACCTGGCCTCAGGATCTTGATTGCGACCAGTTCACCCGTTTCGATGTGACTGGCCTTGAAAATCGCTCCCGCACCTCCCGCCCCTAACCGATTGATGAGCCGATAGGAACCGAGTGTGCTGCCAACGTCAATGGTTTTGTCTGAATTCATGGTGCGAAAAAGCTATTCCTGGAAGTGGGCCACAGTAAACCGTGGCGTAGATTTCCGCCTTGACAACATGATAGCCTCGCCATTCTTCGTTAGCCACAGTGGCAGCACTAGAGGACTCGTTGCTAATTGTTGCGAGCAGGCAAGTCGCTGCGTGCGAGCAGCTTCGAGTGACCGGCCGTGATATGGCAAAGCAGGGTGGCAAGCCTCTCTTTCGATGAATCCGCTACATTCAGCAAGTGCGAGAAATGCTCTGTGGTTGACGGTGGCATTTCCGATGTGCGAAGGGATGCGATCTGGTTGCGGATTTGCGTCCACAGAAAACCTTTTGTTTCTAGCATTGAAATGGCACGGACGTCATGTTGCTTCCGTAAGCAGATAACGTGCCGTGCATGTCCTTCGCCCCGATCAAGCTGTTGCCACCTATCTGCTGGTAGCCATCGGGCTTGCCTGCACCTCAGGTTGTCTGGCAACACGGGTCAAGTGGGCAGAACCGGAATACGCCGCCCCGCTCAAACCGGGATGGATCACGTCGACACCCCAGTTCGATGATACCGAGCTTCTCTAAGGCACGGCACTTGATCATGAGGAGAAGTGCCTTGCCTCTTGTGTCGATCTCTTCTTTGAAGTCGCGCTGGCCACAACTCAACACGATCGCCACAACTGCCGGCGATGTCGCAAGCGTGATCTACACAAATCGGCATTGATGAAATTGGTCGCCACGGGGCAACGTTTTGATCGACTTGATCCGCGAAGCGGTCTGACGATCCATCGACAAGGCCACGAGATGTCGATACCGATCACGTACCGCGGTTTCGTATGGCAAGCCGACGATTTTCATTTCCGGCTTGTTATCAGATCCCTTCACTTGGGTCGAAATGATCAACGAACTTCGCGCCCAGCCAGGGTTCGTCGATCACTTCCAAATCTGGGTATTCGAGTCTCCGACCGGACAAGCGTTTCTAAGCAGTGCCGCTCGTTTAAGAGAGCAACTCGCGACTTCGAGGCGGGTTTTTGATCCACTGTCATCCCTGGTTAATGAGTCCGATGAAGATGTGCAGGAGTTCGAGGACCTGACCCGAATGGCACGGGCATTAGGAGTTGGTATTGGGCTTTAGCCGATTCCTCGCCCTTGAAGATCGCCTAAAGGCTAGACACCAGCATGTGGCGGCACGAACGCTCGCTATGCCCGTGCCATTCGGACCTGACCACTTTTCCCGGCCAACCTCAAAATCAAGCTTTGACAAAGCACTAGCGGCAGAAAGTCCGCACTCTCGCCGCTCCACTAATACAGCACGCCGACACTTATTTCCCGCACGATGCTAATACCGTGGGGTCGCGGCGGTGGTGGGCGGCGGTGGTGGCAATTGCAGGGTCGAGGGTGTAGCGACCAACGATTGTTGGTAGTGCTTGAGGATTCCGTATACCGATTGAAACTCTGGTCGCGAAGCTAGTTGCTTGAACTGCGGGTTGCTGGCGACCGCATCAAAGTTTCGTATGGCCCCGGCGAGTTGATCAGGACTCGGATGCTCACCACTTAAAAACACAGACGCCGGCAGTGCGAGATAGTTCTTCCATTGCGTATCCAACAATTCGTATAGTTGTGGGGCGAACTGTGCCAGCTGTCCACGCAGCACGTCCGCTTCAGACTCGCTCTGATGCGGAGTGATTGCCGGATTCTGCAGGGTCGTCGCCGCAGCCGTCGGTGATGCTGCGCTGGCATAGGCGACGATCGTTTGCGTGAGTTGTTGAGCCGATGGCGGAACGATCGCTGGTTGGCCAGCTGCTGGGCTGCGATAGTAGGCGCTCGTCGCGAACTGATCCATCCGCAAGACGGACCCGTCGATGGAGACGCCCGCAAATAATCCACGACTGCGCGAATAAGCATAAATCTCCGCCTGAAACCGTTCATCGGTTGCCGCAGCTGCCTGCCGACCTACCGGTCCGGCGGCCACCGCCGCATCAGCGCCAAGGGTCAACCTTCCGGACAGAATACCTTGGACGCTTTTGGGTGTCTTGAACACCAGGATGATGTCTGAAGATTGAAGGCCGACTTGCCAACCGATGTTGCCGCCGGTCAGCGTGATGAAGACTGGGGCGCGCCAAATTCCGTTCTCCTCACGAATGAAGAGCAATCCACGCCCGTGACGCGCTCCGACGATGAAGCTGCCTTTGATGACATTGGGGATGATCGCCACACCGTACGCGTCTGCTAGCATCGCTTGGGGAAGTTGATGCCCAGCGGTCGCCATCGTCTCGTTGAGAACGACGCCGGCTGCTTGAACGGTTCCTTCCTCCAAGGACTGTGCGGACGCGACTTGAGCGGAAACCAGCGAAAGTGCCGTCAGGCACCCAAGTAGGCTAGCAATCCGAGTCATAATTCAAGAATCCTTCCCTATGAGCCAACCGAACCGAAAAGCTGAAGCTCAGTGTACGGAATCGAGCCAAATGGAAAAATAGGAAAGATAGCAGCCACATCTGCTATTCTGCGTCGATCGTCAGCCCCTGAAGGACCCGCGAAGTGTCACGAATCGATGTCCGTTGCGACCTCAGTTACGAGGTCCGTTGCCCAACCGTTTTCTTGTTCCAGATCGCCACGGCGCGTACCGATCATCAGCGGATCGAGTGGGAGGAGCTCACCTTTGAGCCGCAATTGAATGTGGAAACCTACCAGTTCGGGTTGGAGGGCAACCAGATGCATCGTGTTGCCGCCGGACCATGCCAGCTGAGCGTGTCGTATCGAGCTTGCGTGGAACTGACCGCGGGTGTTGACAGGTCCACCAATCTCTTTGAATTCGGACGCGTACCAAATGCCGCCCGAAGTGCTCACTTATTTGAACCCTAGCCGTTACTGTGAAAGTGACTTGTTGGCGAGATTCTCGTTTGAAGAATTTGGTCAGATGGAACGAGGATACGGCCGGGTTCAAGCAATCTGCGACTGGGTTTATCACCACTTGGACTATACGCCTGGTAGCACCACGGCATCGACAACCGCCACGGACGTGCTGCTGCAAAGAACCGGAGTCTGTCGCGACTACGCGCACCTCGCGATCACACTCTGTCGCGGAGTCGGTATTCCGGCCCGATACGTGGCGGGTTATGCGGTCGGTTTGCAGCCTCCGGATTTCCACGGTTTCATGGAGGCTTTCTTGAGTGGGCAATGGTACCTGTTCGACCCAACGCGATTGGCTCCCGTCAGCGGGCTGGTTCGGATCGGGGTGGGGCGCGACGCTGCCGACGTTTCTTTCGCGACACTGACGGGTGACGCACTGCTATCCGAAAAAACGGTCTGGGCGAACAATGCGAATGACGTCAACAAGATCCCGCCAGCTGACGATCAATCCAACGTCTACAGGTCCTAACTGGACATTCACTGATGAGTAAATAGACTGGCGTTCCGTCCAGGCTTTATCTGCGGTGCAGCCGACGAACCATTCTGGCTCTTGGTATCTGACTCCCTTTCCGCGATCACCTGTTGGAGATCTACGATGAGACCGTTTCAATTACTGGTAGCGGTGATCTACGTGCTTGTACCGAGTCTCGCCTCGGCCGAGACCTGGGCTGAGAAGCTCGGCTATCCGCCGGAAAAGCGAGTCCTCATTCTGCACGCCAACTACATGGGTGCGGCATACGAGTTCAATCGACCCGGTCAGGAACTGTTGGAAAGTGGACGTGTCCAGTCGGCCGGACTGATGGTGCCATGTCCTTGGTTCGAGGAATTTGCGCAGTGGTGTCGGCAGCATCCTCAGCACGACATCGGAATCTGCCTCACGCTGAATAGTCCAGGAACGAACTACCGCTGGCAACCGCTTGGTGGAGCACAATCATCGAGTCTTGTCGACGCTGACGGCTATATGTGGCGGAGTGAATTGCAGCTCGCGATTCGCGCCGATGCGGAGCAGGTTGCCGAGGAGATCGATCGACAGATCGAAAAGGCGAGGAGGGCGGGAGTGCAGCCGAGCCATTTGCTCCCGTTCATGGGCTCGCTGTTGACTCGACCCGACCTGGCCCGGTTGTATCTGGAGGTGGCGGAAAAAAATTGGATTCCCGCCGTGATGGTCGAGCTGACTCCAAAGAACATCGAGTCTCTTCAAGCGGACGGATTTCCGCTGACTGATGAGGTAATCGAACTCGTCGCCCGTTACCCGTTACCGAAACTAGATGATCTGCATTTCGTGCCGGTGGCGGAAAGCTATGAAGAGAAACGCGAGAAGTTCTATGAGCTTGTACGCGGACTTTCCCCAGGTATCACGCAGATCATTGCCGGTCCGGCCGACGACACAGCGGGGATGCAGCGAATGACGGTGCGCTGGCAACACCGCGTTTGGGAGAATCAGCTCTTGTCCGATGATCAGGTTCATCAATTTCTCCAAGACGAAGGCATCGTACTGACAAACTGGAAAGAAATCATGGAACGATTCGAATCGGGTGCATCTCCAAGTTTGGGGCCAGCGGCAGGCGAGACCGCACCCCCGGCATCGAGCGACGAAACTGCACATCAAAAGTCGTGACATGCACAGCCATTGCCGCAAGCAGAACGACTATCCTTTCAGCCTTTCAATCCGGACTTGCCCAATGACCTCACTGATCTTCTTGGCAATCATGTTCGATCTCGCCTGGATGGACGCGAGCGTTGTGGCTGGCCCTGCTCAGCTCAATCTACCGTTGCGAATCGCCGGCGCGGCGCAGGTCAACGGTCCTGGGCTGCTCCATTTGTTGGTCATGCAAGATCGTATCGTCCTCAAGCGTGGCGAAGGGGGTGGCGTTACCATCAAGCCCGATCCGGCCCGCGTGACTCCCTCCTACGACCATAGTTCCCGACCGCTGTTCGGGACTCAAACCAGCTACGCAGCAAAACGCAGCACGCAGCGATACACACCGCCGCCGCCTCTGATCACTTC
>CAVPGW010000013.1:0-306854 GCA_963704055.1 Pirellulaceae bacterium
GCATTGCCTTGGCCTTCTCGGGGTCTTCCGTCTGCAGTCGGTTGTATTCTCCGAGCTTCTCCTTGATTTCGGGTGGCGGCTCGCGTCGAGAGCCATCTTCACTGTCAAGGACCATGAACAGCACGTCTTGGTAAACGAACGAATAGTACGTGGCCCCGAAACGTTCACGCCAGACCTCTTGAGCAGTCTTGTTCGCGATGTCGTGGTTGCCGGGAGTCCGGAAGAATGGCATCTCCAGCGTGTTCAGCACTTGTCGATTCCATCCCATTCGGCGTGCAGTTCTGCCTTCTGATCGCTGTAACCTTCGATCACGTCACCCACGTTGATGACAAACTCGGGTTGCAGCAGATTGATTTGATCCATGGCGAGTTTGAAAGTCTCTTGGACGTTGGCTCCCCCAGTCCGATCTCCGACGATCGCGAACTGAAAGTTTCGGGGGTTGTTCTGGAACTTCTTGTCCGTCCACGGTTTCGCATTGGGCAACGCGGATTCGTCGTACGAAAAGACCGATGCCAGTGCGGCCGAATCCTGTGACACTTGTTGTGCCGTGGTTTGTTGGGAACACCCCGTGAAAGATGCACTTGCGAAGCCGATACCGGCCAATGCAGCGAACATCCATAGTGTTGTGCGTTTCATTTCATTACTCGATTCTTTCCAAGAGTTTTGCGGGATGTGAATTCATTTGAGGTCAGAACTGGTATCGACTTATCAAGCTCTCTTCGGCGGGATCCAGGTCTAGCACGCTCAGCGGTCCTCCACGACCTCGACGAGGACCTTACCGCGTGTTCCGGAGGGTGGCTTGGCACCGACCGCGGCGGAAAGGGTGGGGGCCACGTCGACGGTGTGCACCTCTCGAAAGACTTTTCGCGGTTCGAGGTCCAATCCGGCGAAGATGATCGGGACGAAGGAGTCGTAGCGCCAGGGAGAGCCATGGGTCACCGCCACCGCGAGGCCATCAAAGTCGTTGATGAACCAGTTCGGTTGGAAGACAACGTAGATCTCACCGGAGCGTCTGGGGTTGTAGTTGTTCAGTACCGTTCGCAGCAGCGGCGTGTCGGGTAGTTTCCCACTCGCCATGGCCGTGCTGGAGACGGCCAGGGCGACTCCGTCGAGCTTGACCAGTTCGGTCGCAACCGCCTCTTCGACTTCGCCGAGTGAGAGCCCCTTCTCCGCGATCAACTCCCGGTTCAGATAGAGGTAGGGGTGGAAATAGCCTCGGATCAAGCTCTTGTCCGATGCCGAAGCGCTTCTTCAGCACGGCGATGCCCGGCTCTTTCTCCCACGAATCCGGATCCACATATTGGGACTCGAATCCATAGCATCGCATATCCGGTGGCGCTTCCGGACCACCATGGTCGGCCGACAGTACGATCAGGGTGTGATCCAGACCAACCTTTTCGTCGACGTATTTGAGAAGGGCGGCCAGGGTCCGGTCGAGCCGGAGCAGATTGTCCTCCGATTCGAGACTGGACGGTCCAAACATGTGTCCAACGTAATCGGTGGATGAAAAACTGACCGAGAGATAGTCGGTCACCGCGTCGGCGCCGATCGCTTCGTTCTCGATCAAGGCTTTGGCGAAATCGAGCGTCAGTTCGTCGCCGGCCGGGCTCAAGGTCAGAAAGGTACTGAATCCCTTCCCGTCCGTCGGGCCATAGGGGTGTGGGAACACGCGACCGAAGGGCGGCATGTTGAGCTCCCACTCCTGGTCGTCCCGGTCGGCGAACAAGTAAGTCGAGCGATCCTGACAGAGTTCCCAGCTTTTGTCGGCGTAGCGGCTGGCCGGTTGGGTCTGGTTCAGGGCCGTTACCCATTCCGGATAGTCTTCGTAGTAAAACTTGCTGGTCACCCACTGCTGGGCAGCTTTCGAAAACCAGAACGCCTTGCCGGCGTGTCCTGCCATGGAGACCGCACCGCGGTCCTTGATGGACACACCAAAGACCTTGGCCTTACCGGCGGTGCTGATGGCCAGCTCGTCGCTGAAGGTCGAGGAAAGAATCGCTGACGGGGATCGTCCGTCGGTGCCGGCCATCTTTTGCGTCGGATCAATCTCCGAACTCTTGTCGACGTCCGCTCCCTCGGTCAGCAAGCCGTATCGCTCATCTTCGATGTTGTAGATCATCTCCCCGCTGCCACGGTCAAACCAGACATTGCCGATCATGCCGTGCACCGCCGGGGTGGCCCCCGTCGCGAGCGTGGCATGCCCCACGATCGTCTCGGTGTTGGCATGCGTGTGGTGGGCATTGGCGAAAACGACTCCTTCTTCAAGAAGATAGCGAAAGCCACCTTCGCCCATGCGATCGAGATACCGCCCCGGTAGATCTCCTCGCAGTTGGTCGACTGTGATCTGCAGAATCAGCCTGGGCTTCTTCTCCTGTCCCAACACCGCTGCGGGCGAAAGCAATGCTGAAGACAGGCAACGCCTGCCAGTACCAGCAGTGGTTTCCAGGTGTGTGAGTTATTCATCATGATGCGATTCCCGTTTGGTTTCTCTCGGACTTTAGTGGCTGGTTTTCGGGCGTGCTCAGGTCTTCATCTGATCCCCTTCAATCCTCGACCCGTACAAGTCCGGGTATTTCCCACTCCTGCGAGAGAAGCTTCTTCCCCGGCCCATACGTGCGGAAAACGACAAAGAACTCACCCTCAGGAGATGGGAGCCAGTTGGCCTCCTTGTCCTTGCCAGGAGAATCATGCTGAATGTAGAGGGTCAGACTGCCATCTTCTCCAAGCTCGTAACCTTCCTTGAGGCTTCCAATGGCATAGCGATCAATGGGGTTATCCGCGAAATTGAAAGTCATGTCGTACATCGTGAGCGACCAGAATTCGCTGACTTCGGGCAACCCGCCCTTTTCGAACTTCAGAACATACCGATTGGCCCCATCGAGCCGCCCTCCCTTCACATCCGTGGTGGTGTTGAGGTAGATGTTCTCCGCAGGGTCATTCGAGATAATTCCGCCCATGCACTGCACGGCGCCTCGTGTGCGGAAATCGCCTTGATACCCGGCACGGCCGATACTGGATGGCGGATAGGTCCAGCCGTTGACTTGCTTTCCGTAGCCGGATGTTGTGATATTGAAGAGTAATGCCCGCCCGTCCTTGGCAGCCCGAGCGAGTCCTCTCTGCGTGGCTTCGTCCATCGCATCAACATCCTGACCAGGCCCCACACCGATGGTCTTCATCAGCTCCACCATGAATGCGTTTCGCTCCAGCGGCGGATTCTCGGTCATGGCACGATTGATGGTCCTCCATTCGTTGAGCGGGTCCTGCTCTCGGTCGAAAGGCTTGAACACGTCGCGTCTCTCGGGCACCTGAGCTTCCGCTTTGCCCCAAAGACTCAAAGGTGTCAATTTGTATTGACTTTGAAGTCGGTTCGCGGCCGGAACATCTTCCGGCCCCGCGACTGCGGTACGTCCGAAGACCAACACGGCGGCGGTCGGGGACGGTTTTAGTCGCTTAACGCCCGGCGGAAGTTCTCCCTTCCAGTCTGGACCCGTAATGGCAAAGTGTCCCGCCTCTGAGCCGGTCGTCCTTGATCCCACGTAGTCGACGTTGTCGGAGGTCATGGATGCGATCTGGAAGGTGAAGTAGCGATCCTTGACATCGGGATGGCTCAGAATGACCGGTTCCTTGCCGACATCAAGCCAGGCGAGCGAATAGAGCGTGTCGTAGTTCGGCGAGCCACCGTCGCGGTAATCGGCGTCCGCCAGTTTCCGCATGTGCCAGAAGTGATTTAACGGTGCGTACGGAGTGGAAGCGTTTTTCGGCTTCTGCGTGACCCAGGCGTACCGCAGCTCTGGAAGGTAGCTCCACGGAAAGGAAAAGACATAGGCCTGTACGCCGAGCGTGTAGGCATACTGTTCACGCCAGTCGGCAGGAGACGCCTGCTTGTCCTGTGCACAGACGGGAAAGGTCTGCACGAGGCTGAAGGCAACCACCAGCGCGCCGAGCGTGGCTCGTTTCATCGTGTGGTTCATCTTGAGTCTCGTTTCGTTCTGAAGTTGCAAAGATGCAGGGCCAATCGCGGTTCTGTTCTCGTCGAGCTTGTTCGTGATTGGCCTACTTTCCGCCCGTTTCGAGTTTCTCCGCCTTCGGCGCGGTCCAGGTTTTCATCTTTTCCAGGTCCGCCACGTAAACCCGCAGGACGATATCCATGTCTTCATCCTTGCGATTGATGGGCAGCCAGTTCTCTTCCGGCACGCCCTCCGGTTTCTCGGCAGCCACATAGACCTCGATGCCACCGTCCTCGTTGAGCTTCATCCCCGCGTTCTCGCCAACGCTGTACTTCTTCTGGTCGTTGGGAATGAAGAAGCCGTTGTTCAGGTCATACAGGGTAAGGGACCAGAACACGTCGGTGGGTGGCAGCTCGTCGGCCGACATCCGGATCACGTAATCGTTCATGGCGTTCAGTGGCTTGCCGTCCGTCGCGGCCACGGCGGGATAGACCGCCTCGGTAGCCGGCAGGCCGATCGGACCGAGCACCGATTGGAACAGTAGCAACTCCAGCGGCATCTGGCCCTTGGGCTTGAACTTGCCGAAGAGTTCCTTCTTGCCGAATTCCTCGTCCGTGGTCTTGGCCATCTCTTCAGCGAAGACCTGTTCGGAGACCTTGCGGAACTTCGCGCCGTCGATCTTCGCCACCTTGTCGGGATCGAAAGGCTGGCCCGGCACGACCCCGAGCGGCTCGTAGGCGGCCAGCAACTCCTGGTCGAGTTCGTCCTGCGGGTCGAAGGTGGTGTGATTGAACACGAACTGCATCACTTCGAGCAGGTTGTTCTCGAAGATGTCCGCGTCACGCTTGCCGACGGCTGGGAATTCGATATCGTCGATCGGCTTGGCCTTGCCCCCTTGAAACTCCGAGAGGGTGGTGATCTTTACCTGCTCCATCTGTCCGACGATGCGTTGGAATCGCTCCTGATCTTTCGCATGCGGCATGATTCGCAGGACCGCCGAGATAAAGTCGCCCGTGCATTCAAAGACACGATCGACTCCGTCGACAGGCTTGCCGTCGTATCCTTCGGTGCGCTCGGTGTAGAACAGCATCTTCTCGGGCTTCTTAAAGTCGCCGAGACGGGTCGCCATCGGCACGTTCACGTAGTGGTCGTAGCCGGTGACCATCAGCGAGACGTAATCCGAATCGAAGGCAGGCATCTCCAGGATCACCGGATCCTTCCGCAGATCGATCAGCGCGGAGATGTAGAGCGTGTCATTGTTGGGCCGAGCGATCTCCCGCATCGTGTGATCTTTTAGCTCGGTATCGGCGTCCACCGTGTTCCACCCGCCTTGTTTGATCGCGAACTTGTTGTTCACGTTGTACATGGCGACGTACTGGTAGGAGCGTTTGACGAGGTTCTCGATCTCCGCGTCTGAGAGCGATGCGTCTCCACCGTCGCCTGCCGATGGCGTCGACTTGGAATCGCATCCACCCAGGACACCGAGAAAAAGTACTGCATAGATCGACAGACCGATTCCGGCTTTTCGGAGAAATCTCGATGCGGAGGAGGTCAGAAGGCTTGGTCGGAGCTTGGCGGTTGCGTTCATGAGATTGGATCGGTTTAAGGTACGATGTAGTTCAGCCAACTTTTCATTCTCAACTCGACACGGCGGATGACTTGCGTTGCTTTCGCATGGTCGGTGTAAATGGCGGCGTTTCCAACAGCGCCGCCCGGCAGCTTCGCCGCATCGATCCGTTCGTCATCCAGCACCAGGATTACCCCGTAGGGCATGCTTAACTGCGCTGGCTGGAGTGCGGTCGGAACATTACCGGATGGTTGAAGCTGGCCGGCAGGTGTGATGTAGGCCACGGCTTCGACTGTTGCCGAAAACGTTTGGCCGGGATAGAGCTTGAAGATCACCTCCGCTTGTTGACCGGGCTCGACATGGCGAATCGCGTACTGTGGCACGGAAACCGCTATGCGGGTAAGGTCGGTTTCGACAAACGAGATCCAGGCGCGCACTGGAAACTGTGCGACCCGCTGTCCTGGACGAAGTGATAAACCGATCGCGTATCCATCGGATGGAGCACGCACAGTCGACCAATCCAAATTGAGTTTCGCGGAAGCGAGCTGGGCACGGATCTGAGCGACTGCCGTGTTTTCGCCATCGACCATCGACTGCAGTGCGAGCCTTGCCTTGGCCTCGGCAGCCTGCGCCGATCGCAATGCGGCTTCCGCCTGGGCAACCGTGGTGTTGACGTCGCCGATGCGGGATTCCAAGTTGAGCTTGGCCTGCTCTCTCATGGCAACGGCTTCCTCGAGCGTTGCCTTCGCCGCGTCCAGGTTTCGACGCTCCGTTTCCACATCCTGGTCGCTAGTCGCTTGATTCTTTTGCAGCTCACTTTGGCGGTTGTATTTGCTCTCAGCAAGCTGGACCTGGGACTGGCTTTTCGACACCCTCGCCTCGGCGGCGTTCAGCGCCAGTTTCAGCGTTTCCGCTTGTTGCTTGGCTTCAATCAAGGCTGCTTCACACTGCGCAACGAACGCTTCCGCGGTCTCCAGATCGGCTGGGAGCATCTTCGCCGCTTGTTCCGCTTCTTTTAGGGCTGCTTCATAACGATCGACCTCGAGCTGGAAGGGCCTGGGATCGATGGTGAACAGGACGTCTCCTTTTTTGATAGGTTCAAGCGGCCGCGCGAGAACCTCTTTCACGTCACCAGATACATTCGGAACGATCTCAATCACCGGTTGGTAGACGTTAACCCTTCCAGAAGGTGCACCCCATTGCATCGGGAATATCAGCACCACCATCAGCACGAAGCTAAATAGCAGAGGCGAGAGCTTCCACCAAAGATTGAGTGAAATGACCTTCAGGTAAACGAGTAGCGACAGAACCGCGACGTAGCAAAGCGTGAGGAAAGCGATCATGTGCCATCTCCTTCCTCAAAGCCTGTCTGCACGGGTTTGTCGGGGCCAGATTGGCGAGGCGACGTGTACGCCCAGATGAAGGCGAGTGGAAACAGTAGTCCCAGCGTGAGCACCCCCCACCAACCACAAACGCTGATAGCATCCGCATGAGGATGCCCTCGATCGCGAGCGATGCGGCCAGGCAGCATGGCCAAGAAAACCGCAATTGCAACAGCCGAGGACGCCAAGAGAAGCAGAACGACCAGCGCGAAGTAGTCAAGAAACATTGATATTCCTCCCGTTTGGTGACCGATCGCATGCGGCCAATATAATCGGGCGGCGGATTTCATTCGGTAGCATGATGTGGCTCCTGATCGGTAAGACGGTGGCGGCTGATAGTTGCGGTTTGCTTTTCTGCTTCGGTTCCAGTGGCGATCTCAATCGTGAAGCGAACGAGATCTATTGTGAAGCTTCGTTCGATTCAGGCCGCTCCGTTTCGTCCAAGCGGACTAATAGGACCGTTTGAGTCTGCTCGGGGCCAAAGTGCACCAACACCTCGGCCTGATCTTGCGTCAGGTTATAAATCCCAGTCTCCATCACCAGATCAGGGTTCGTGCCGTCGGCGGCTTTCCAAACGGCACGTTGCGTTTCTTCGTCGACCATGCCTTCGACCGGATGGGTCGTGCCGGTCGATTCGTTGTAGAACGTGCCGGCGATGATGCCTTCCTTGCTGACGGCCAACTGCAGATACATGCTGCTGGCATTGACACCTTCGGAGGTCAGCGCAAACACTCCCAGCGGCATCCACTCCATTTGCTGCTCTTGCTCCTCGGTCAACTCGGGCACCGAGGCGGCAATCTGTGTCGCGTCTTCGTAATACTTTTCTGGCGAGCCATACTCCTGGCCGTTGACGTACACCACGTTGTTCTCGTAGTAGACGGTGCCGCCCGACCCGTAACGGTAATAGATCGGCTGAGTCCAACGATGAACGACCCAGCCGGTGATCGCGCCGGCCGTCGCCCACTTCCACCAGTGACCGGGACGATAGTTCGGATGACTGGGATGGCCCGGATACCAAGGATGGATCGGTCGACCGACGGGTGGACGAACGACAACGGGAGGCCGCGCCGGTGGACGGACTCCCGGTGGACGGACTCCTGGTGGACGAACGCCGGTGGACGAACAGCCGGTGGACGAACAGCCGGCGGTCGAGTCACGGGTGGTCGCCCCGCGATCGGCGGCGTAGCGACAGGCGGCTTAGCGATCGGCGGCCTGGCGACAGGTGGCTTGGCAATCGGTTGCTCCGCGACCGGAGGCTTACCGGGACGCGTGGGTGTTCCGCCTCCCGGTCGGGCTGGGAGTTGACCGGCGGTTGGCGGTGCCGGACGCGTGCTGGGCAGTTGCGAAGCACCCGGCTTGAACCAGTCCGGCATTGCGGGACGCGTGCTGCCCCCGGCGCCGATGCCACTCTGGATCTTGTCGCGATCGATGCTGGGCCGAGTGCCGGCACTTGGAGTCGATGGACGTGTACCGCCACCAGGACGAGTCGTCGGGAGTTGACCGGTCGTGGGGCGACTCGGTGCGGAAGGTCGACTGACCGACGGAGTGCTCGGTCGAGTCGGCGCCGTGGGTCGACTGACCGATGGAATGCTCGGTCGAGTCGGCCGTGGGGCGACTGACCGATGGAGTGCTCGGTCGAGTCGGCGCCGTAGGTCGACTGACCGATGGACTGCTCGGTCGAGTGGACGGACTCGGTCGACTCGGGTACGGAGGGTCGACTCATCGACGGAGAGCGATTGACTGCGGGCCGAGACCCACCGCCACGTCCCCCGCGCTGAGCCATGATCTCATGCACCGGGAAAGAAACCGACACCAAGCAACGCGGTACAAAATCAAGAGTCGTTTTTTCATCGGTTGGTGTCCTCGTTGCTTTGACTCGATTCGGTTTCTTCGCTCTGCTGGCGGACGACGGTCACTTCGGGAATGTTGGGTTGCAGCTCGCCGGCAATTTCCCGGTTGGTCGACTGCCATCGCAGCGTGTCCTGATCCACATAGGTAATCACGTTGATGGCCGAAGCACGCTCGCCGCTGGCCAGCACAAATGACGTCTTCACCAACCAACGGTCGCCGTCGCGAGTCCATTGCCCGGTACCAAAGCCGCCAGCAGAGTCGAACGTCCACGACCGAATCTGAATTTCAATCGGGTCCCAGCCAATCAATTGCGTTCCTTCCAATGCCACGGCTCCATCCGTCGATGACGCTGAAAGAACGGGAAAGAAATTTACCACCGTGCGTCCACGAGCAGTCCGTTGTAATCGTCGCATCCTCTCCCTGGTCGACCCAGCTGCCGACCATCCACGCTAATTCGTTCAAAGCCGAAGTTTGGCCACCCTCGACAGATGCTTGGGCAGCTGTCTCTTGTTGGTCCGCATCGGCATTGGGGCTGGTTGCGGGCGTCTGAGCAAAACTTGGCGACGTAAGACACAAGCACACGCTTGCGAATGACAGGAATCGTTTCATTCCTGAGCCTCATTCGTTGTTGTAGGATCACATGATGTTTTTGCGAGAATCCTCGCAGCCGCAACCCCTATGCCGAACGCCCGGCGGAGGCGCTGATCAACAGCCATCAATGAGGAGATTTGCGGCGCCGTCAGGCAAAGAACGTTGAAAAACCCCTTGAAACGACAAAACGACAGTGCGAGTGCATTCCCGCCGCACCGCCACAGACCTTTTGAACTTGCCATTCCGGCGCGCCGTGCTAATCCGCACGGCGCCATTGCGCACCTGGGTCTTCGGTCATCTGCCGCGAGGCGTCCTTTCGGCGCGAATTTAGTTAGGAAAGCTGTATCGATTGCCGGCCTGGCCACCAATGACGTGATTTTGTGCCGCTCAGACGGTCTGGATCGATTGACGTGTCTGGATGGCGCGTTGTTGGCTCCTCCCCATTGGCCGGTAGGCCGCACAATCCGACTTTTTCGCAGGACGCTCAGCCTAGAGGAACAGTCGGTCCGACTGTATCCATTACACCGGATAGAACGCGGATTCAGCTGATCGCGGATCTGACGGGAATCGCGTCGTCACCGGGGACTGGACTTGCGACCATGGACCCGAATGGAGGAATATCATGTCCCGCACAATCGTTTCAAGGTATCTGCGGCGATCGCTGGCATCCGCTGCAATTCTCATGCTCGCGGTGGTGATCGCTCCACTGGCGATCGCTGAAGAAAGTGACACGTCCGTCTCCGTTCCGATCGAGCAGCTGACCAAGATCCAGCAGGAACTTCAGTACCTCCGTCAAAAAGAAGCCGAACGCTCAACCCGCGAAAACACGCTGCTGACTGTCGCGTCGTTTCAAGCCTCGCAGTCTGGTGTCGGCTGCGATACGGCCGCGTGTGACTGCCCTGGCGATACTCGCACGACTTGCGATGCGTGCTGCATGTCGGGTTGCGGTTCGCAAGGCGGCCTCTGCGGATGCCTGTGCCATGGTTGCGTGCGACCGATCTGCCCCGCGCCCTGCGTGGATTGTCCTCGCGTCACGACGGTTAATCCGTACTTCAACATCAACGTTTTTGGGGCGCTGAAGCTGGATATGATCTTCAGTAATCCTCGCCCCGTTTCGGAGAGCGTGCCGTTTTTCCTCGCCCCGGCATCCGCGGGCGGCTTTGAAGAGAGTACCGTCAGCATCCACGCTCGACAGAGCACGATCGGGGCGGCGTTCACCGGACCACAGTTCGGTGGCTTTCAGTCGGGTGGCCAGATGATCGCGATGTTCTTCAACGACAGCGTGATCCAAGACACTTATGGCTTCCTTCCGCTGCAAGCCTATGGTGAATTGAAGAACGATCGCTGGCGATTTGCAGCCGGCCTTCAATTCGACGTCTTTGCTCCCGGCATTCCCACCGTGCTGCCATTCTCCGCACTGGCGGCATCGGGGAACGTCGGCAACAGTTTCCGCGGACAGTTGCGACTCGAACGATTCTTTATTCCCTCCAACGACGTGCAATGGACCGCCCAGGCGGCGCTGAGCGAGCCGGTCAACTCCACGATCGACCCAGCATTCCGGCTGCTGGAAGACAATGGCTGGCCAAACGTGGAGGGACGAATCGCATTGGGCTTGGGAGACCGCTCAGGACCGCTAAACCTGCGTCCTTTCGAAGTCGGTGTGTCGGGCCTTGTCGGGGAACTCCGCTCGACTCCCGTGCCAAATCCGCCTGTGTTTGCCGATGTCTGGGGCGGTGCGGTCGATTTCCGCGCGGCACTGAGCCCAAGCTGTGGTGTGCTGGGCGAAGTGTTCACGGGAAAGGCGCTGGGTACCTACAACGGTGGTATCTTGCAGAACATCAATAGCGTGACGCTGGAAGGAGTTCGTTCAAGCGGCGGATTCATCGAGACCTACTTCTATCTGTCCCCAAAACTGCACACGCACATCGGATACGGCATCGATGACCCCAACGACGACGACTTGCCGGACACGCTGGGGGCAAGGACGAAGAACCAAACCTACTACACAAACCTGCTGTGGGATGTGAATCAGACGTTTCGCATTGGTTTCGAGTTCACCTATCGCGACACCGATTACAAGTCACCGCTCCTTCGCGATAATCAAGGCCCAGGCTTCCATACGCAGCTGCAATGGTTGTTTTAAGCTTGCACCGTGTTCGCTCTCAGTCATAGGTCCAACGGCACTCGTACACCCGGTCCTCCTCGGGATTCACGACCGACCATCCGATCAAAGAACCGTAGGGGTGATCGATGGCATAGCGATTACGCATGACTCTCGGCGACTCGCTGCGGTCGATCGGATAGCTGACCAAGCTGTACGTTCGATAAGGCCGGTCTGGCGGAAAGAGTATCCAGACCGAAATGAGGTCCGTCTTTGCATGGGTCAACAGCGGAGCTCTGACCGACTGGGGATAGTCTCCGATCACTTCCACCTCGATCGTGACCGGTTCCTCGGCGGGTATCTGAGAGAGGTCGAACTCCAGCTCGTAGAGCGTGCGCTGCTGCCCCAACACTTCGACCGGTTCTTTGATTCGGCTGATCACACAAGGCGGATCGGCATGCGGGTGCCTGAATTGAAGCTCTTTGATTCGGCTGGGAACTGATAACGTGACCCGTCCATCGCCCTGGTAGGAGGTGAGCAACTGCAGGGTAATCGAATCGCGAATGTAGACATGGCCGCGTTGCCCAGTCGACTCTGCATCAGGGTACCATCCACGCAGATCATAAATCCGACTGTGACTGAGCAGTTCGATGCCTTCAAAGCTCACTTCCGTTGGTTCTGACTTTTCTTGAACATCCTCGCTTGTCCAGTCAGAGAGTGGATCGCTGGCGGCCAATTGCAGGATCTGGGCAACATCCGCATCTCCTTTCGTGATGGATTGGATGATTCCTGCTTGTTCGACCGACTTCTGGTGCAACTGGTAGACCTGCAACGGCAGGTAGAAAAACAGCACAAAAGCCAGCGCCAGATAGAGATAGCTGGGCCAATCACGCCAATCCAAAAGCGTCGACCAAACGCGCCGCTGACTGGATCCCCGCAGTTGGCGAGACCACCGTGTCGACACCGCCGGCCCGTGCGGCCCGTCCCCTTCAATCGTTTTCGCTGATGGTTCAGTGACCGAGATCGGAGTCCAGGGCGGCGAGTCAGGCAGCGGACGTTCGCCAAGAACCTTGTTCTGGTGGCAAAGTTTTCGAGCGACTTCATAGCCGTGCTTTGCCAGCGAGTTGATCTCAAGTTCGGAGAAGCGATCCAGATCGGTTCGGATCGACTGCACCTCGGCTTGAACGACGGGATGTTGCGCCGAAGAGTCCTCCGACAACTTGACGGACTGCGTGATCGGAAGGAACACGAATCCCTCTTCTTGGCCAAAGTTCTCTCGTTCCAATTGCGAAACCCGATCCCAAAGAATATCGGTCGCGCGGACCGATTGACCGAAAACTCCCAAGGCCGCGTCGCTCAGGATTTGGAACGGCTTTCCGGCATCGCTCACCAAAACCTGATCAAAATGGGAGCCTTGTTGTTTCAGCCACAGGAAGGCACGCAAGCCGAGATTGTCGAAGACGCCCCCGTCGGTAAAGTACTCGGTAGGAAATTGGCCGTCGCGGACGCCCAAGTCAGCCGCGGTCATTTCAACAGGCGGGAAGAAACCGGGAAAAGCCGATGATGCCGCGACGACTCGCGCGATGGTCGCCATCTGGCCTGGGATTGGTTCGGGCGACTGCCCGCCTCCGTCATCGCGGTGCTGGACACACAGACCGTTGCGATTGAATACCGACAGCGCACCGGTGCTAACGTTCGTCGCCAGCATGTGCAGCGCGGGACTGGAGGGCAGTTCATACAGGCAACGATCACCGTACAGGTATTTCTTGTAGTACTGCTCAAGGATCGCGTCGGGAGTATGGTTTCGGCCGTCGATAAATCGCAGTTTCGCCAGCAGTCGCATCGGAAACTGCATCGGGAGACGTCGGACAATATGGTTCCTCAGGTCAAACTGCACGAACTTGACCACCTCATCGCTGGCGGCGGCAAAGTCGGCATCGTCGCCGTTGTAACGGTCCCAGTTCAATACCAGGTGAGCGGCAAGAATGCTCCCTCCTGAGACCGATGCAATGTCGGTCACGTCTTGAAGCGCATCGGAATCCTTCAGGAAACGGACCACTCCTAAATGATAGAGGGTGGCGCGAAATCCGCCGCCTGAAAGTGCGAGGCCTAATTTTGGCATTTGAACGATGCTCCGAGTTTTACCGATCGGTCTCCATTGTACTTGCCGACCAGAAGTCCGCTTCGAACGTCAACCCAGTCCCCAGGCCCGCCCCCCCATTCGTGAGAAGAACAAACCACGATTTCGTTCCACGGTCGCGGCTGCGCTATGTTGTGCCGACTTAGATTTCATCGACTGCGATACAGCAAGATATCAAACGCGCGGAACTTGCCACAAAAAGCCTCGCCAATTCGATCGCCAACTCGCGGTGGTTGATTGACATGCTCTACGACTACCGCTGTTAGAAAGTAATCCTGATCCAACCTGAGGAGCGAAAAAAAGCAGAAGACCGACCGCCGCGACGCCGCTGCACTCCGTGAGCTGTTGTGGTCAAGCGCCGCCGACTTCTGCAAGGCAAGCCGGCAACCCTATTGGGGCAGCGCCAGTTTCAATCAGCCGAAATGGGATGGCATACGGTTTCCTCCTCTCCAATGGGCAGGAACCGCTCTCTGTCGCCAGGCGGCTGATAACGCAACGAAAAACGGCACTTCCGTTCGAAGCTGGCGCTGTCCATCTATGCCCTTGTACGGCAGCAATTGGGCGCGATCATCAAGGCAGCGAACCGTCGACGGCGGTACGCCGGCCTAGCCCCCGCGAGGCTTTCGTGCTTGCCGAAGATGCGGAGCGTGACCGTGGTATCCCACAAGACCGCAGGCGAAGTGCTTGGAAATGCAGGAGACGTGCCAAAGTAGGCTGGGGCAAGGAGCACCCGCGACGCTGACCTACCACGCCGTGAAAAGCAATGATGGATCGGCGCGGCTTACAGCCGCTTGACCCACCCTACGTGTTCAATGTTGCTGAGCGGTTCGCTGGCGAGGTAGGTAATGGCGATCGCTTCCGAGTTGGTTAGCGTCACTCCGATCAGGGCGATTCGCAGTGGCCAGATCGACCAACCGAGGAATAGCGATAGGACCCCGACAAGCATGAGCAGCCAACATGTTTTTGCTGCTCTCGTGTGATAACTCGGTATGCGCCGAAACTTGTGGATGCTGAAAAGGCACGACGCGAGGTAGCTTCCATTTGCGGCGATCAAGAACACGATCTCCTCAAGCAGCACCGCGTGATGCAGAAGCAGTGTCGACGCCAGCAAGCAGGCATACATCGTCACGTCGGCGACCGTGTCGAGCTTGGGGCCGATCGCCGAGCGCTGGTCCAGTAGAATCGCTAGTTTTCCATCTACCCAATCGGTTGCGGTGAGCAATAAAAAGATGCCGATGACCCAAAGCGGTTGCCCGTAATATGCAAACCACAGCATCACCCACGATCCGGTAAACCGAACGACGCACAACGCATTGGGTACCGTAAGCCGACGATCGGACCAAGCACTGTCGTTTGAGGCTGGTCGGTTCATTGGCAGCACCCCAACCAAAAGTAATAAAAAAGCGGCGTGGTGAACGTGAGGCTGTCGATTCGATCGAGGATTCCGCCGTGGCCGGGAACCATCGTCCCGCTGTCTTTCACGCCGACCTCGCGTTTGACCGCCGACATGTTCAAGTCGCCGAACAATCCAGCGACGGACATCAGCACTCCGGCAACGATCAACTGTGCGCACGTCATCGTCGTCATCCATTGGCCCACAAGAACGGAAGCGAAGGTTGACGCGACCAGCCCGCCGGCAAAACCTTCCCACGTCTTCTTCGGCGAAATCGCAGTCAACTTCCGACGCCCGATTCGCCGACCGACCAAGGCCTGAGCGATGTCGTTGATTTCCGTAACTGCGACGACGAAGAGGAAGAGTCCGACTGGCCCCACGTCGGGATTCGCTTGTTGCGGTAGTGTGGTGAGCAAAGCGAGGTGTCCAAGGCCGTACGTCGTCACCAGTAGGGCCTGCGCGATCCGTCCGACCTGTCGTGTGAAGTGTGATGCGTCGCCGGAAAGAACCTGAATCACACTGGGAAGGAACACGGCCAGCAGTGGAAACACTGTGATGAATGTTTCACTTTGACCGGCGAGCAATGCGACATAGCTGACGACGACCAATCCGTAACTTGCGACCAATACGTTGCGATTCATCGGAGGTCGAAAGGGCAACGCCGCGAATTCTCGCAGCGCAAGCACGCTGACGAGGCCGAGTAGTCCGACGATTGCAACCGGACCAGCGAGGGCTGCGCCGATCACAAGTCGCCGAAACGATCCACCAAGTCTTCAGGCTCTGGAGACGACTGTTTGCGATCTCGCGGGGTTCGTGGCGTATCGCCGCGAGTCGAACCAATGTACCGGCACCGAGAGCGCAGACCGCTGCGACTGCGGTCCAAGCGAGGTACGGTGGCACGATAAACTGGTTCATGGTTCGGTTTGTTGAGAAAGGTTGTTGACATTGCAGTCGTGGGTATGTGTCGCTGTCGCTTCTTGACCCAACCTACGAAAACATTGGAAACGCCGTCGGACCCAGCATCCGAAGAACGGCATGAAGGCGAGCAGCGACAGCAGCACCATCAGTTGCACGTCAACCACGCTCCAAACTCCTTGCTCAGCCCGTCTTCGATCAGCTCAAGTTCGCGACATTCGATTTCGGCCCGTGCGGACTTGACCGTGGCATAGTCAACCTCGACAGCGAGGTCGACGATGTCGGCACCGATTGCATCGTCGGAGTTATGGAGATTTGAGAGTTTGCCAAACAGCAAGCCAAGTAACTGCTTCCGTCGCTCGATTAGCTTGCTCTCTAGATTTTGAATCGTTTCGTTTCTGGTCATTGCAGTGACCTCATTGAACTGGTTTTCAACCCAACGAGTGGCAAACAGCGTGCCAATCAACTTCAGGCCGCAAGATCACGACAAAACGGCACTCGTCGCGACCGGGTTGGGTTCCGGCACGATTTGCATCGCTCGCCGCCGGCGACGATCAGCCGACCGGTTTTGTTACGAAGATTAGCAAGATCGGATGACCCACAGTCGATTGTTTCGGTTTGCGTTGTGCTTGCGAGTTGCGTGAGCGGATCACCACTTCGCAGCCAACCACCTGCGTCGGAATTCGTGAGCAGGTAGGTCTTCACGTTGGTACGGCTTTTGCGGGGAAATGGTGGGTCGACGACATGCGAAGAGAATTGCGTGCCAAACACACCATGAAAATCTTGCATCTTTCCGATTTGCACTTTGGGCCACCGTACCTACCGCAAGTGGGCGAGGTGTTTTTGCGTTTCGCTCAGACGCTTCAGCCGGACGTGATCGTCGTCAGTGGCGACCTGACTCAACGTGCAAAACGAGAGCAATTCGTTGCGGCACGAGAATTCTTGGATCGACTTCCGGACCGACCCAGGTTGGTCATACCGGGGAACCACGACGTGCCGCCTCTATCGAGTGAAAGAACGACTGCTCGATCCGCATGGTGCTGTATAAGGAACTCATTTCAGCGGATTTGAATCCGGTGTTGCAACTGGATGGTGCTGTCCTCGTCGGAATCGACTCCACGTCGCCGCATCGTGCGATCTCGAACGGTCGAATCGGAATGAAGCAACTGGAACATAGTCGCCAAGTGTTCGCGCAAGCTTCCGCGGGCGCAGCGAGAATCATTGTCGCCCATCATCACTTCGCCCCCGCACCCGACTACCTTCACGATCAAACGATGCCAAAAGCACGTCGAGCGATCAACCAGTTTGTCGAGCAAGGTGTTGAACTGATATTGGGCGGACACTTACATCGGGCCTACATCGGCAACTCGTTGAACTTCTATCCCGGCCATCATCGCGATCGGGGAATCGTGATCGTGCAGTGTGGTACAACGACCAGCCGGCGTGGGCGAGGCCCCGAGAGTGAAAAGAATTCGTTCAACATCATCGAAGTGGACGACGAGAGATTCACGATTAACCATTTCATGTACTTCGACGAAGAGCAACAGTTCGTACCGCTAAGCGAACATCAATTTCCCAGACGGGGAAAACGGTTTCAACAACGCAAACAAATCAAAGGGGTCAGGCCTCTTTGAACAAATCAAAGGGGCCAGGCCTGAATGGCACGGGCGTTAGCATCGTGCGGGGAGGGAAAAGCTAGCTAACAGTTGCCAGTCGAGAGTCCACAGAAAGAGTATTGTCAGCCGCTCTTCTTCCTGACTAAAGTCCACTGTCCAGTGTTAACTGCCTCCTGTCCCCGCCCTCCCCTCGCTTAGGCTCGACCCTCCCAAGGGAGGGTGAAAATGGAGTTGATCGAGATGTGTAGACACCAATGCTTGCATGTTGGATCGAGCGAGTCGATCAGATTCTCGCCGAAAGGGAAATCTCGCAACTGCAGCGCGGCAGGCCTATCCATCAATCGTACGAGTAGAGAGCGGCCAGGCATCAAACGGCGGTTTTCTGTAATATCACCACTTTGTTCGGTGGATCCGCGCAGCGATGCATGCGTCACTCGCTGAGAAAGGCGATTCTCAGCTGAGGCGATTCGGCGGGTGGAAGATAATGGGTCCAATCGCCGACGGAGACCTTAGCAACCTCGCCTTTCTGCCAGCCCACCAGCTGTTTTACCACAATCGAAAGGTAGTTCATCATGTTTCGGAACGTGTTTCTCGTGTTCGTTTCCGTCGCCGTGATTGGTCCGAACTTTGTCATGGCGCGGACCCAAGCTCGCTCCAAGTTTCAAGCGCGACTTGTGGCAAAGGACGGCGAAAGCCAAGATATCTCCTCGGCCGCGGAGAGTACTTTAAAGACAAGGACGCGGAAGAGAGATTTGCAACGCTGGCGAAAAGCACGAGAACGGGGGGGTCCTGCTATGTGTGCCACCAGAAAGGATCGAAGCGGCCACTCAATGCGTTTGGATGGGCTGGCGAACAACTCGCCATGCGGAGGTCTCCAGCGTTGACGAAAGCTCGGGTTGAGGAAGTTTTTAAAGGCAAGGACACCGACGAGAAGAACAAACTGGCCGACCTCTTTGCCGACGCTGCCTTGGAGGCCCTCGATTATTGGGTTGTACTTAACAAGGACGGCGAGTTGGAGTTAGTCAAGGACGCAACGGATGGAGCCGGAGATCCACTTTCGTTCGGTCGACGAGTTGCCGAAGGAAATCTTCCCACAACGGATTTGAAGGAGACGAGCTTCGAGTCCGTTTTTCCGCAAGAGGTGCTCGATAAACTGTTGGCACCCTGACCAGAATCATGAAACTCGAGTAGAGACATCACAGTTTGCGAACACGACAATCGGCAATTTGCTGAAGTTGCATCGCCCGCCGCGCCAGAAGCAACTTGGCCAACTCGCACCGGTCATTCGTCGCACACGCTGCGACCTGAAGCGTAAACGCAAAAAGCGCTACGTCCAAAAGAAGAGATGGAACTCGCGTGGTCAGTTCAGGCTTCTGCCGCTCACAAGCTCGACCTGCGGCGCCCACCCCGAACCAATTGCAGTCAAGTCTGCGGATGAACTACAACCTGACCGTTACGCTCCTGCCCGCATAGACGCCCAGCGGCAATTTGATCGTGATCGTAGTGCTGTTCTTGCTTCTGTTTGGCCTCGTGGAAAAATTCTCTCCCTGTGAATCATAGATGCCGGAAACGGTCATCGTGATGCTACTCAATGTCCTCGATGGATCCGAGACAGACAGTTCTTTTATTCTGTCTCCTTCCATCTTTGCCATGGCCATGCCCTGACTGCCCATCCCGATTTCTGTGCCGTCTGTAATCTCAACCACTCCCGCCCTGAAGAATACGATCTGGCTAATCCCAAGGCCTGAATGCTCTACCGCCTGCATTTCAGAGGTGTTCGAGAGTACCTTGACACCTCGATTCGACTGGCTGATCTCACTCAATTGCTGCTCGGTCACATTCGGAACGACGAGGTACTGATAGGACGCATTTCTCGGACGATTGCCATGGTCAAGCCAAATCGCAAACACCTCTTCGCTGACGAGTGTATCTGAGATGTTCTTCTGGTCCGTAATGTCCGACCATCGCCCCGTCTGTATCTGGTTCGATAGGTTAACCGTCGCCGGCTCAAGAAAAATGTATCCAACCCTGTCCTGATGCGCCCATTTGAGGTTGTCCAATTCACGCTTGCCTGCTGGCAATGTCCCAACCTTGCCGTCTTCGGCAGACAGTCACCTTGCTTCGCATCAAGACTTGGTTAACCGTGGTGACAACAGGCAGGTCTCGCTTGCAGTTTATATCTGTTCCCAGGCAGACATATTCCCTGTCAAAGAAGAACCACGACTTCTTCGCCTCCACAAAATCGTGTGGGCTAATGAAATCAAACGCGACCGCGCCGAACAAGCCATCGGTAACGGCCCCAACAAATTCAGTCAGCCCTTCCTTCTGTATCTCGCTCGGTGGATACAGCTTCGGTTTTTGGACAATGGTCGTACCCGAGATCTTCTGCCAATCGTAAACTGGCCAGATGTTGTGATACTCGTCTCCCTTGAGCATCAGGTAGTTTGTCCCATCGGCTCTGTGGTGCGTGGGCTTGCCGGGGCCGTTGTATGGTTGTTCCATATTTCTGTTGCGCGTGGAGAACATCCGCACCGTCGTGTAGAATTCCGGCCGCTGAAACACGAAGTGCTCCGTCTGCCAGAAGAACTTCGCAAAAGACTGTGACGGCTCGGCCTCACCATTCCTCAAGCGGATGATCGCCTCCAACTCCTCTTTGCGATAGTCCGTAGTGTGCATCAGTCGCTCAATTTCAACAGTCTCGCGAGGTTCAAACGTGGCCTCATGCGTGATGCTTCTGTTCTTGACGCTGATATCTGGATAGATCCCATACACCTGCTGCTTGAATATCCCTTCCAGGTAATAGTCAATCAGGTGATTCATCTTTTCAGCCGAGAAAGCATGCTTCGTTCCTGCGACATAATACGACCATTCCCCAAACGCATTGGCGTACTTCGTGTACCCGTAAGAGGTCGTGTTGTTCACTCTGTCGAGCCTGTGATGAAAACTGAAATCATGCTGCATGCCGGGACTTCCAGTACTGAACTTTACCTCGCCCTCTATCATTTCGATTATCTTGTCAAACTGTTCTTCGTCTCCGCGGAAAAGCAGATTCTTCGCTAGTATCCCGGCAATCACGATCCTGTCTCCGCTGGGCCGGGCTCCGGAGGCCTTCATGTGCGCCCTGCCGATAATCGGCTGTCCCTTCTCAACCAGATCCTCCGGCAACTCGTCACCTATGAGTAACATCAGGTTGACCAGATTCGTAGGAGTTGAAATCTGATTGTTGTGCCAGTTGTCACCAAAGAAGTCATTGTCAACCCAGTATTTGTATCCGCGTTCTATGATCTCTTTCAGCCCGTCGTCTCTGTAGTAGCTCGACGTTGCACTTCTATGTGCCTGTGCCAGATAGACCAGCCTGTACGTGTGATTGCGCTGGGGAAATCCAGCCGTCCTGCTCAAATCCTCGTAGTTGATGTCCCTGAAACTACCGTCGTCATTCATCTTGTCGACAATGGCCTTCACCTCACTATCGTCGATAGCGGTCTTCATCAATTCCGCTATTACTCTCTCTTTTATGATCGTGAAGTCATTCGATTCCGCGCCGACAGGAAGGGTTAGCAACGCAATCGACACGAACGCCATTGTGCTCATTCTCTTCATCGACTAGCTCCGTCCATGCTGGGAGTAACCCATAACTTTGTGGCTTGCTATTGAACATCTGATCCATCGATGATGAAGGACCTATTGATCCTTGCACCGTCCATGGACCAGGGCGCCGAATGGAAGCCCGTTGTTTTTCGGCTTCGCGTTGCTCCGCCGAGGATCATTGGCCGCGCAACGTTGAATAAAGCCCTTGAGGCAAGGAGCGTAGCATGAAGACCAAGCGACGGAAACGACACACTCGGGAACAGATCGTGAAGAAGCTGCGTGATGCAGGACGCGATCTTCGGTTCTCAGTTCGTCCAAGAGTGCACACGATAATCAATCTCGCCGGGATTTGCCGCGAAGAGGGCTAGCTTGTTGTCCCCTCAAAAGGTCAGCTCGTGATCCGCGCCAAGGAGTTCCGCAAGGTCGGCAGAGAGCTCCTCGACCGCTCGTACAGCACTTCGCACATCGCCTGGGCGATGCGCCGTTCCCTGGACGGCCGAGGCGAACTGGGCCGCTGCGGTGATCGGTTCGGTCGAAGTTTCCGTGATTGGCGGTGATTCCGCCGCAGCCTCGCGCGACGCGTTTGCGTGTCGGTCGTTCTTGGCCGGACCGGTCTTTCGCTGCGTCGGCAATCGGCCCCCTAGCTGCGGTAGGTTGCATCGCTTCGTCACCTCCGACGGGTACAACCGAATCGTTCACCATTACTGAAGAAGGTCGCCAAGACGATCAAGGATCGACTGGCCAATGTGGTCAGCTATTGCACACACGGGATCACAAATGCGGTTGCCGAAGGTCTCAACAGCAAAATCATGTCGATCAAGCGACGTGTCGGTGGCTACCGAAACCGCGAGAACTTCAAAACAGCGATCTACTTTTACTGCGGTGGACTGGATCTCTACCCACGATAAACCCAGATGGACCTTTTTTGAGGGTCATTGCTCGTCGGACTGGGGGCATTTACCGGGACCACCGAGCCTTTGCTTTTTTGATCGCCCCGTAATTCTACGACAGGGCCAAACTGATCGCCGTGATGGCGATCGAAAAGACGACGAGTGCCGTTACGATTCGCATCAAAACCATTTCCACGATTTTTAGTTTTGCGATCATGCGCGCGCCTGTCTCGTCCGAGATTCGATCAAACGCTTCTTCAAGCGTGCCCGACATTTCAGCCACTTCGATCGTTGCCTGCTCGTCAGGGGCCAACACGCTCACGCGGCGGAACGCGTCGGGAATCGAAGCTTGCTGCTCGATCGCTTTGGCAGCCTTGAGCAACTCCAACCGCGCCGCGTTATTGCTAACCGTCTGAGCCGCCGTCCGGATCATGACCTCGACTCGATGGCCTCCGACCGCGTAGACCAATGCCAGCACACGGAAGAATCGGTGCAGTGCAATCTCGCGCTCCAACGGCCCGATGAAAGGCAAGCTCAGCCGCATTTGGTCAAAGAAGTAACGAGCCGGCGTCAAGAGCACGATTGCTGCCATCACCGCAAGTTGCAACCATCCAAACAATGCGCTGAACAAGAGCGAAAACGCCTCACCCACGGATCCCATCATCAGATGCAGCACAAATTGCAGGACTGACCCAAACATTAGAATCGCAATTGGAAACAGCCAGACATTGCGCAGCGCCAATGCGGGACCGGCAAGCAGGTTGCAGTGCTTTTCCAAGAACCGCAACGCCTCCCCCAGCCTTCCTGACTGCTCGCCCGCCTGAATCACCGGCAGAAAGAAGGGTGGAAGCAACTCCTTGGCCGGACGGAGGGCGTCGGCCAGGGATGACCCCTTGCTAACGGCGGCAACGGCGTCTGACCAGCGCCGGCCAATGGCCGTGCCGCGCATCGGTTTCAAACACAGTTCCAGCCCTCGCACCATGTCGGCCGACGACTCGGCGCAGGTGGCCAGGCCGAAAGAGAAACTCGCCAGCTGTTTGTAAGGTGGTGTACGCGCAGCCAAGACGGCTTGTCGGCCCCACTCGCATGACTTGCGGATCAACCATTTGGGTAGCTCATTTTCCGGGAACGGGTTGGCCGCAGCGTGGACTGAACCCGCGGTCGAGTCGACGCGTTTACCGCTCCCCTCACCCATCCCGCTTAACAGCAGAGAGTTGCCTGCTGCGATCAAGCAAAGATGTCATGAACCGGATTACCTTTGCCATCTTGGGTCACATAGAACGGACGCCCCTCGATATCGAACCCGGTTTTTGGGCTGATCCCCATCGCTTTCATGATCGTGGCGTGCAGATCGGTCACTGTGACGGGGTTCTCGATCGCGACCAGTGGACGTTCCTCCGCCGTCTTGCCGTACAGGAACCCACGTTTCATTCCGCCACCAAACATCACGACGCTCGTACCGCCGGTGAAATGACGGTGCAGTCCGTAATGCTTCATCTCGGTCACGATATCGACCTTATGAGTCGCCTGGTCGTTCGCTGTTGATCCGGGTTTACCCTCGATGATCGCGTCGCGGCTAAACTCCGATGCGATGATGACCAGAGTTCGGTCGAGTAGTTTTCGCGACTCGAGGTCCCGGATCAGCTGAGCGATGGGGCGATCGATCTCGCTGTGCATTCGTGCGACTGTGGTATGACCCTCGGCATGCGTATCCCAGTGCAGGAACGGGACATACTCGGTCGTGACTTCGACGAACCTGGAACCGGCTTCGACCAACCGTCTGGCCAATAAGCATCCACGCCCGAAACGGCCGGTGTCATATTTTTCGTAGCTCTCCTGCGGCTCTTCGCGGATGTTGAAAGCCCTGCGGTCATTACTGCTGAGCAATCGGTACGCATTGTCCATCGACCGCAAGATCGATTGCTGGTGATATTCGCTGGCGAATGCGCGGTTTGGGCTCTGATCAACGAGCTTGCGGAACAGCCGGTCACGATTGGCGAACCGCTGGCTACTCATGCCCTCCGGCGGCATCACCGACTTTGCTGCCTCCTCGGGGAAGGGCAAATTCATGGGGCCGAACTCACTTCCAAAAAAACCTGCCGTTGTAAAGGCCTTCAGCTCTTCTTTCTCGCCGACGCCTTCCAACCGTTGACCGATGTTGACAAACGCCGGCATCACCGGATTCTGTGGCCCGAGAACTTTCGCCATCCAGGATCCCAAATGGGGGCAGGCGACTGTTTGCGGCGGGACGTAACCGGTATGCCAGTGGTACTGATGCCGTGAATGCAGAATGCTGCCGAGATCAGGTTGGATGGCCGAACGAATCAGTGTCGCCCGATCCATCACTCCGGCAATGTTCTCCAAACCTTTGCAGATCTTGATGTTGTCCACCGCCGTGTCGATCGCCGGAAACGTGCTGACCATGCGCTCGACCGGCAACCCCACCTCGAACGGCGTAAACAGCTTTGGATCGAAGGTCTCCGGCGCGGCCATGCCACCGCCGAGCCAGATCAAGATGCAGGCGTCCGCGGTCGGCTCGGGATGGACGAGTTCTTCGCTGGCCAGCAGCGGCCGGGGGGAGTTCATGCCCAACGTCACCATCCCCGCAGCGGCAAGCTGCCGGAGGAAGTCGCGTCGCTCGATCGTTTCGCTCTGCACTTGCGATTGCTCCGAGAAAAAGTGAAACGTTGACAGCAAGAAGCAAGTTTGCACAGGCAATGTTCCGTCTGCCAACTGCCAACTGCCAACTGCCAACTGCCAACTGACCACTTCCCTTATCTTACCAACATAAACTCGGGCATCATGCAAATGGCCCACAGCAGGTCTTCGACCGATTGTTGTGTCGGCTCCGAGCTCAACGCCGCGGCGATCGCCTGTTTTTCGCCGGGGCTCGGTTCTCGAGACAACGCAAATCGGTAAATCTGCTCGACTAGCTCGACGGTCGACAGGTTTTTCTCGAGATATCGCCGCGCTCCGACGGCCAGTGATTTCGCCAGTGAGTCGCCATTGGCTAGATCAATTGCCTCAAGCGTTGTCAGTTCGCTCGGCCGCGAGCTGACGATTTGGTCTCGGTTGGGGCGTCCCAGCGATCGCATCAAGAAATCGCTGTTCAACAAGGATGCGCGAACCATGGACGACTCGCTGGACAAGCCCATCGCCAGCCCGCGTCTGATTTGCGAATCGATTTTGGCGTACACCTGCGGCCGCCCCAACAACGTCACACTCTGCCACGGTCCCGGCGTTTTTCCCAGTCGACCTTCTCGGCTTCCAACGGGAGCCTTGTCACTGAACGTCCACGACTCATCCGAGGCAATTTCGAGCTGCCTGCCGTCGGCCAACTGCAACCGTGCCTCAAAGTAGAGTCCGGCTGCATTGGGTTTGTCTCCCAGGTTTCTGGCCACCACGATGATTTCGTTTTTACCCTTCTGCAGTTGCCCCGCCATCGCTACCGTTTGCGGCCGCGTCCAATCGTCGCTGCCGGCAACCAATCGACGAGCGATGTAGAGATCAAAGGCATTGTCGACCGTCATCACCAGCGCACCCGACACGACGTCCAACGGCAGATCGATGACTTTGCGGAACACCAGTTGCTCGCCGGCCACCGGCTGTTTTCCATCGGCCGCTGAGTCGCCCCAAATCCACTCGCCGTTGAGCTTGATGGTGTTGATTGCTGCGGTGCCAATTTTCCCCCGCAGCACCGGCGCATCAAACGTGTTTGGCGCGGCACCGGTCAACTGCCAAATCGCATCAACGAATTGTTCCGCCGTCATTCGTTTCACCCGTCGGCCGGCGAAGACATAGTCCCCTGTGGTGCTCGGATCAACGTTCAGAATCTCCGAGCGTGAGCCGTACACTTCGGAGGTTGCGATCAGACGCAACACGGCCTTGAGGTCGTAATTTTGCTCGACCAGGTAGTTCGCCAGGTAGTCCAGCAGATCTTCGTTCCATGGTTGCAGGTGCATCGCATCCAGAGGATGAACGATTCCGTGGCCCATCAACTGTGCCCATAAGCGATTGACAATCGTGCGAGCGTAGCGACCGTTGTTGCGATCAGTCATCAACTCGGCAAGCTGTTTCAATCGCTCGTCACGTGGGGCGTCCTTGTCGATTTCGCCTAGCTCGGGAAACAGCCATCCAGCCTCGGCCACATCGCCGGTGGGCTTATCACAGCGATGAATGTCCAGCGGTTGGCTCGCATAAACGGCCGCCAGCGAGTATGCATCCCGGAGCTTCCAACGATCGATAAAGCTGTCGTGACAAGACGCACATTTTAGATTGATCCCCAGAAATGACTGAGCCACGCTTTGGGCGAACTGAATTTCATTCGTTTGCCCGGCACTCACCGTTCCCCGCCACTTGATCCCGTCGATGAATCCTCGGCTGGCCTCGTTGTCCGGCGCGACCAACTCGCGTGTGAATTGGTCAAACGGTTTGTTGTCGATCAACGATCGATACAGCCAAGCACTGATCTGCTTGCGCCCACCGGTGATAAACCCGGTTCCGGCATAGTCGTTGCGTAGCAGATCGTTGAAGAACGTCAGCCAGTGTTCCGCGTAAGCGGTCTCGTCGGCCAGCAACTCGTCGACGAGTTGCTGGCGTTTATCAGCGGAAGTCTCAGCCCTGAATTCAGTCAGTCGATCGGGTGTCGGCAGCAGTCCGATCAGATCGAGCGATGCACGTCGCAAAAAAACCTGATCGTCGGCCGGTCGGAGTTTGGGCAGGTTTCGTTGTTGAAAGTAAGCGCCGATGATCTGATCAATCGGGTTGGCGTGAGCGGGCCCCGGAAGTTTGACTTCGCGTGGCCCAAGCGGCGGCTGATAAGTCGCCTCAGCAAATGTGAACGCTTCGGCCCAAGGCATTCCCGCATCGACCCATTTCACCAAGACTGCTTGCTGCGGAGCAGGCACGCGTGGGAGATCTTTCGGCGGCATTTGCTCTTCGATGTCATCGCTGCCGATCAATTCCAAGAAATGCGAGTTCTCCGCGTCGCCAGGCTCCGCCGCCTCTCCGTCCAGGAATAAATCGCGTGTGTTGACCGAGAAACCGCCCTCTGCTTCGCCGCCGCCATGGCATTGGATGCAGTGCTGTCGAAGGATCGGTACGACGTCGTGGGCAAAGTCGACGGTCGTGTCGTCACCGACCGCGCATTGGTGCGCAGGCGACGAGAGCGACAACCAGAAGCGAAGAACGAATATCCATCTATGATTCGACCACGATCGTATCAGCCATTTGATCGTGAAGGCACCGATTACCTTCACGAAAAATCATGCAAACGTCAACGAGCAAAAAGATCTGGCCTGCGATTGGTATGCAATAGAGGAGCACGACAGCCCAACCCCGTATCAACACTCCCTTCACGAAACCGGGCAACTCGCCCGAATCACGGTCTAGGATGCGGATCTTCATGCATTTCTTTCCAAGCGTCTGACCTGACTTCGTGACCATGATCGCGTACAGGATAACCGGAAAGATGTAGGCAATCAGCTGCGAAATACCGGAGGCAATGTATAGTTTGGCGACCGCAGCCTGTTGCACTTCTGGCGGGAGGCTCTCGAAATCCTCCAGATTCGCCCAAACTTCACGATCAACGAAGACATACAAACAAATTGCATAGACCGGCGCCGCCATGAGTGCGATGAAGATTCCATCCAAGATCGACGCCACCAACCGAGTCCCGCGCGAGGCAATCGGGCCACGTCGAAATTGAGCCGCACTACTGCTGCCACCGGCAGTCGCAGAATGCTCTTTCAGCAAGGCTGAGGTGTTAGCGGATCCCGATGCCGCAACTGGTTTTTGTCCTGGCAGCGCCTGCGACGCGACAGGTTGCAGATCCTGATCGGTCAACTCGTCGAACATCGCCGGATCGAAACCGCCGGATCCGGGAGCCGTCCGCCGCGGTGCGGCGGCCTTGCCTGTGCCAGCTCGTACTCCCGCTGCACCAGCGCCAGCCGAGGGCGCGCGCAGGTTTCGACGTCGCGACCTGGCCCGGTGCCTTCAGTTGCTTGCCGCAGGGGCATTTGATCACCTTCCCAGCTGCCGAGTCGGGGACATTGAGGACCTTGGAGCAGGCCGGGCATTTGATTTTCATGGGAAGCTACAAAAAACGGCGCAATGGGTGGCTGGTGGTCGAGCGTCAGCGAGCCCCCAGTAGCAAGCCAAGGGAATTCCGGGGGCTCGCTGACGCTCGACCGCCGGCCACCCCCGTGAATGCAACTGTCATTCTGCCACAGTAACTCCGAAAGAACCTGCATGTTAGTCCACCCGTGCCGTCCAAGCCCAGCCCTTGGTGAGAAAAGCGTGATCTCTGCTAATCTCTCATGCCCGCTTGCGTAGACCAGGACCTGTCCTGGCGAACAGCGAGTGCGGTATGTGTCAGGAAAGGGAGACCGTCCGGCTTAGCCGTTCCGTTTTTGTTACGATTTCCGACGCTCGTCGTTTGGTATAGGCATCGAGAAGAAAGTACATCACTAGATTGGACAGCCGCGGAGCGGCGGAAGAATGTAGCCTGGGGTAAGGGTGCGAGCTTTAAGCGAGCAACCGCAGCCCCAGGTTGCAATTGCTCCACGACATTTTTCCCCCGCGGCGTTTTGGCGGCGTAGCCGCCGAAACGCCGCGGGGCGAAGGTTCTTTCGGGTTCGCTTACCTGGGGTTACACCAGCCTCGCTGTCGCTCGTTGGTTCACCCCAGGCTACCCTCTTTCACCGCTCCGCGGTTACCCAAATCTCATCACAACCGGCATCCTAAGCCGGACGGTCTCCCTGTCCTGGCCTACATGAGTCGGGTGCGACCCACGACAGACCTTGATGGAACCAAAATTATCGGGTATCGCTGCTCAGCCGACAAATCACCCGAACATGCGGTTACAATTCTCCTCACCACACATCGTTACTGACGAGGACCCCCATCATGCGACTTTCGATTCTCGCCCTTGCCGTCTTGTTGTTGTCACAGCTGCAGTCCAACGCCGATTCACCCAACCAGCTTTCGCCGGACGAAAAGGCTGCCGGATTCAAAGCCCTGTTCAACGGCAAAGACCTTGAGGGATGGAAGCATAGCGGGAATTGGATCGTGGAAGATGGCGTGATCACGCGAGAAGGCAAGGGTGGATCGCTGGTCTACGCCGATGCCAAAGTTCCTGATGATTTCGACCTGCGATTTGAATGGAAAGTCGCACCCGGCAGTAACAGCGGCGTCTACTATCGACCGACTCAATACGAGTACCAGATTCTCGATAACGCCGTTCACGCAGACGGCAAGAATCCGCGAACCAGCGCTGCATCGTTGTACTTCTGCATGCAGCCTTCGGTCGATGCGACCAAACCGGTTGGCCAGTGGAACAGCGGCCGCGTGGTCTGCAAAGGGACTGTCATCCAACATTGGCTCAACGGTGTGAAAGTCATCCACCTCGATTACGCCGACCCGAAATGGAAATTCAACGTCGACATGCTCAACCAGCGGGGCGGCGATCTGACGGCCCGCGGCGCGAATCTCAACTTGCAAGATCACGGTGATCCGGTCTGGTACCGCAACATTCGCATCCGAGAGCTGGGGGCCGATGATCAAATTGACCAAACACCCGTCACGCCCGCGGAGCTGTCGCAAGAGATTCTGGATGCGGAAGCCAAGAAGCTCGCAGGAATCGTGAGCCGCAAAGAAAAGGCCTCACAGAACAAGAAAGCGAACAAGAAACAGTGATCCACGTGATCCATTCATCAGTTCCGAAGAATAGGTACCGCCAACGATGATTCAATCTCTCTGTAAGATTTCCCACAACCTCCGCTTCCTGATTGCTGCATTGCTGATCAGCAGTGTGAGCAGCGCGCAGGCCGACGTTCAGCTACCCAACATTTTCAGCGATTCGATGGTACTTCAGCGTGGCCAGGAGAATCGTGTTTGGGGACGCGCCGATGCCGGCGAAAAAGTGACCGTCACGATCGCCGATCAGTCCCATCAGACGACCGCCGATGCCGACGGCAATTGGCAGGTCATGCTGGCACCGTTGCAGGTGGGCGATCCGTTGGAACTCACCGTCAAGGGAAACAATGAAATCAAGTTCGGCGATGTGCTGGTGGGTGAAGTTTGGATCTGCTCGGGCCAGTCGAATATGGCGATGACCGTCGGCGGAAGCAACGATGCCGACCTGGAACAAGCCGCCGCACAATTCCCACAGATCCGCATGATCAACTTCCCTCGCGTTGGCACGCAGGATCCGGTCTGGACGCACGACGGTAGTTCCTGGATGGTCTGCTCGCCGGAGACGGTCGGTAAGTTCTCGGCGGTCGGATACTTCTTCGGACGGCAACTCTATCAGACGATCGACGTACCGATCGGCCTGATCAATAACGCCTGGGGCGGATCTGCCTGCGAAGCGTGGATCAACCGTGATCTGCTGAACACCGATCCTGACTATCAACCGATGCTGGAACGATGGCAGACAATGCAAAAGACGTACGAGGCCCTGCAAGCCAAGCCGTCGCTCAACGATGCAGAGAAGAAGCAACTCGCCGATCTCAAGAAACAGCTGAGCGGCAATCACAACCCGTCGAATATCTACAACGGCGTGCTCAAGTCGCACCTTGGCTACGGAATTCGCGGAGCCATCTGGTATCAGGGGGAATCGAACGCGGGTCGAGCCTACCAGTACCGCACGCTTTTCCCGCTGATGATTTCCAACTGGCGCGACGAGTGGGGGCAAGGGCGACTTTCCGTTTTACTGGGTCCAACTGGCCGACTTTAAGGGCGAGACCTCCGAGCCCGGCGAAAGCAGTTGGGCGGAACTTCGCGAAGCCCAAACGATGACGATGGACAAGCTGGCCAACACCGGCGAAGCGGTGATCATCGACACCGGCGAAGGCTACGACATTCATCCCAAGAACAAGCAGGCCGTGGGCCGCCGATTGGCTCGCTGGGCGTTGGCAAAGGATTATGGAGTCGACATTCCGTGTCAAAGCCCACGATACAAGTCGATGGAAAAATCAGGCAACACGATCACACTGACGTTTGATCACGTCGGCAACGGCTGGCGCCCGTTTGATGTCCGTCGAGCCACGTGGATTTGCGATCGCCGGCGAAGACAAGAAAGTTCGTCTGGGCCAGTGCCAAGATTCTCAAAGATGGCAAGATCGAGGTTTTCAGTGATCAGGTCACCGATCCTGTCGCCGTTCGCTACGGTTGGGCCGAGAACCCTGTTGTCAACATGTTCAACAATGCCGGTTTGCCGTTGACCCCTTTCCGGACCGACGACTGGCCCGGCAAAACCGTTGACGCGCAATGACGGATCTCTGAAGTCGCTGATTCCGCATTACCAGTTCTTCCGCTTACTCACAGACCGCGAATAAAGTTTTCTCATGCTCCCGCAACAAATCTCTCGCTGCTTGCTTGTGTCGTCCATTGCCGCCGTCACATTATCAATGATGGTTTCCACAACGGGATGGGCTGAGATCGGAGTTGGCGCGGCACCGATCGAAGGCGCCGAAATCATCTTGGATGGCTCTCGTGAGATGCTCGACGAAAAATGGACCTATTGGGAAGGACCGAGGTTTGCCAGCTCATTGCCGATCAAGTGGAAAATCGTCGACGATCCAGTCGATGCGGGGACGGCGGTGATGAGCGATGATCCTGCCGCGGCAGGTGGGAAGTATGGATCAGCCGATATCGTCACGAAGAAAAAGTACCGCGATTTTCGCTTGCATGTCGAATTTGCAATCATGAAGGAAGGTGGCAACAGCGGCGTCTATCTTCAAAATCGCCACGAGATCCAAATTCTTGACGGCGACAAAACCGCGCATGGAATGGCAGCCGTCATCAACGAAGCTGCCGCCGACTATTCACCGTACAACGGACTCAAGAAGTGGAATGCCTACGATATCACTTTTCGTGCGGCCCGTTTCAAGGACGGCAAACGAACCGAACGCGCGTTGGTCACGGTATACTTCAACGGGAAAAAAGTCCACTCCGATGTCGGCATCCGACGCGTGTGGGGAGGGGTGAATTCGGGAATTGACGGCGGCAACGATGAGGAAGGAAACGGAATCACGGATACCCCCGGCGGAATCAAGCTGCAGGCCGAAGGTCATGATGTTCGTTATCGCAACATCTGGATCAAGGAGTTGAACCTCGAGAAACCAAGCACTGATTTCACCGACTAGGGCTCGCGCATTGCTCGTCACTCAGCATCGACAAGACCTCCTGAAACTGCTCGGCGAAGATGTAGGCAAAGTCGATCCGACTCAGGGCATGGATAAAGACCGCTGAAGTGCCAACGCAATTTGGCACATGAGTGGCGCTGATCGCAATCAACTCGCAACTTTGGAGATCGTCCCGCTTTTGCATCTCCTGCTTGCCGAGGTTTACCTTCACTCTCCCTCTGGGCATTGGTGTCTACACGTCTCCGTCTTGTTGTTGTTGTTAACCAGATTTCACCCTCCCTTGGGCATTGGTGTCTACACAAGTCGTGCTTCCTATTTATTCTGGCTCCCCTCTCCCCATTCGCGAAGGCAAGTCGTGCTTGCCTTCGCGAATGGGGAGAGGGGCCGGGGGTGAGGGGCTTCGCATGAACTGCGAAATTCCCGAATTCGTTGCGCGAATCGGTTCGAAAAGCCTCTTCTGGGATCGCGTTGCAGGAGCTTGCTGTTCGAATCCTCACTCATCTTCCTACGGATCCTTGAATCGTTTGATTCGATTTCTACGTAGTGCATCCCCCCTCTCCCCCAGCCCCTCTCCCCCAAATACTGACTCGCTTAGGCTCGCCAGTATTCGGGGGAGAGGGGAGCCAGAGTAGGAAGATCGGTGTCGCACATTTGTGTAGACACCAATGCCCAAGGGAGGGTGAAATTTGGTTAACAACAATAAGAAAGAGATGTGTAGACACCAATGCCCTTGGGAGGGTCGGACGCAGACCACCGCTTCGCGGCGGTGCCCTCGGCCGGGGAGGGAAACAATACGTGAGGCCAAGTTCATTCGGTCTGGCGCCCGAAATTACCCTCCCCTCGCTGAGGCTCGACCCTCTTAGGAAAGGAATATGAAGGAAAGCGGTGCGTTCTCTTTGGCGGCGTGCCTGCTTTGTCCGCAATCTTTCGCGCGTGACCAATGCCAGAAGAAAGGTCGAAAAATTTGGCCGACCTGCTTTCGAAAAGGCAATGTACTGATATGCCTCGGAATAAAATCCGCGCAACGGTGAGGGACTTCGCCGATTGGCAAATCGGCGACGAGATCACGAAAACCGGGGCTCAAGCGGATTGATTCAATAAGCAATCGAACCCGCAGATAAAAAAAGGATCAATATTGGCGGTTTCGCACCACCCATTTGCGGTGCCCGGTATGATATTTCTACCCGTACATTGACATCGTGTTCGGACTGGCGTTTGGGGCGGACTCCACCTTAGCGATTTTTTGCGGCAGGCAATCCCCTGAAATCAAGAGCCCCCCGATGTTTCGGCAACGCAAACGCGCAGGAAAAAAGGTCTCGTCGCCTGTATCGCGAGATTCGTCGAAAAAGGTTGGTGATCGAGACTCTCGGACACCGCCGCATGTTGGCCACGGTGACTTGGATCGGCGATGGTGACGGCACCTCGTTTCTCGATCCGGCAGAACTGGGATACGGGAGTTCCGACCGCCAGCGACGATGCGGTGATCAACGTCGCTGCGGCCGATCCCACGATCACGGTGAACGGTGATGCCAACGTCAACAGTTTGGTGACGGAAGAAGCAATCACGTTCACCGGCGGAGCGACCTTCACGGTCGCCACGACGGCCGAGGTCAACGCAGCAGCTACGATCAGCGGAGCCACAATCGTCGGAGCGCACTTCACCGGAAGCGGCACGCTTCAAGTCACCTCGGCCGACGGCACGCTCGATGGCGTCACGCTGGGAGTGGACACGACGCTGCTCGATGGCGCCGTGGTGACGGTGCTCAATGGATTGACCCTGGATGATCCCTCGCCAACCCACGATCCCAAGCTGCGAGTTCAACACAACAACAGCTACAACGGCGGCCAGGTTCAGCTGAACTTCTCGGGCGGTTCGCAGACGCTCGGGGGCAGCGGTGTGGTGGAACTGTTCAGCAGTAACAGTCTTGAGTTTGACACCAAGGCGACGGTACGCCCGACCAATGGTGGCACGCTGACGATCGGCTCGGGGATCACGGTCCAGAACACAACCAACTCCTGGTCGACGACGCTGGGGGACGCCAGTCTGCCGCTGATCATCGAGGGGACGGTGATCTCGCAGAGCACGACCGCGCATGCCAGTGCCTATCTGCGGGTGACCGGATCGAGCGTGACCAACCACGGGACGCTGCAGAGCCTGGCCACGGAACTGGATGTCAACAATCTCAGCGGCAACGTCGGCAACGTCGTGATCAACGGCGGTGATTTGGATCTGGATGGCAACTACAGCTTTGACCAGCCGGTCAGCGTGCAAGCGGGCAGCCTGACGCTGCGAGGCGACTGGACCAACGCGAGTACGATCGACCAGAGCGGCGGGACGATTAGCCTGGGGGGCACGTTCACGGTCTCGGACCTGGGGACCTTCACGGGGACGGCGGGGACGGTCAACATTTTCGGGACGCTGGATGACGTTGGCGCCACGCTGGCGATCGATTCGGATCGGACCTGGCAGCTGGGCGGGGGGACGATTCGCGGGGTGACGATCGCGGACAACGGGGATGGGGGCGCACTGGGGACGTTTCGCGTGAGCAGCAGCGACGGGACGCTGGACGGGGTGACGCTGGGAGTGGACACGACGCTGCTCGATGGCGCCGTGGTGACGGTGCTCAATGGATTGACCCTGGATGATCCCTCGCCAACCCACGATCCCAAGCTGCGAGTTCAACACAACAACAGCTACAACGGCGGCCAGGTTCAGCTGAACTTCTCGGGCGGTTCGCAGACGCTCGGGGGCAGCGGTGTGGTGGAACTGTTCAGCAGTAACAGTCTTGAGTTTGACACCAAGGCGACGGTACGCCCGACCAATGGTGGCACGCTGACGATCGGCTCGGGGATCACGGTCCAGAACACAACCAACTCCTGGTCGACGACGCTGGGGGACGCCAGTCTGCCGCTGATCATCGAGGGGACGGTGATCTCGCAGAGCACGACCGCGCATGCCAGTGCCTATCTGCGGGTGACCGGATCGAGCGTGACCAACCACGGGGACCTTGATGACCTCGTCGAATGTATTGGATGTTGTTACGACGCCGACGAACTTTTCTGGGGGAACATTAACCGGTGGAACGTGGCATCTGACTGGGAGCGGGACCATCCGCGTTCCGGCGGGCAACGCGGTGACGTCATTGGCAGCTACGGTTCTTGTGGAGGGCCTACGAGTGCGACCTTGACAACGGCACCGTGAATGCGTTGACAGGTCTGGCTGTGATCAGCGGAGGCGGCAGCCTGACGATTGGCAATGGTCGTAGCTTTACCACGCAGGGCGGATTCTCCAGCGATGGACTTCTGACGGTCGAGTAGGGAGGTGTGTTTACGGTCCCCTCGGGCAGTGCATTCTCGTCGCAGGGGACGACGACGGTTGACGGATCTTTTTCGGCCGATGCGATGGACCCTTTCTGGTGGAGCAGGTTGGGAGGACGTGGGGACATCGTGGCCACCCGTGACCGCCGAATCGGGCGACTATCGACTCGCTCCGGGCAACAGCCCAGGGATTTTGAATGTCGGTGATTTCGACCTGCAGTCCGGTGCGACGCTGGAGATCGAGATCGGTGGGCCACTGGTCGGTACCGACTATGACCAGCTCAACGTGACCGGCACGGTGACGTTGGCAGGTTCGCTGAGTGCCGTTCTGATCAACGGCTACGAACCGCCCGCTTCGACGCCGTTTACGATCATCAACAACGACGGCGCCGACGCAATCGTCGGAAATTTTGAAGACTTACCCGAAGGTTCCAAGGTGATCATTGGATCCGATGAGTTCTTCATCACGTACAAAGGAGGTGACGGCAACGACGTTGTCCTCGGCGCTGCTCCTCCGATTGTCAATTGGGTTGGTCTCGGCGACGGTTCGACGTGGGAAGATCCGGACAACTGGGAAGGGGGCGTGCTGCCCACGAGTTCCCAACAAGCGGTGATCAACGTTTCCGGATCTGATCCGCAGATTATCGTCGCCAGCAACGTCCACGTTCACAACTTGGTGAGCAACGAGCCGATCAAGTTTGCCAGCGGGATTTTCACGACCACCGCGACGGCGGAACTCAATGCGGTTGCGACGCTGGCTGGGGGCACGTTGGCGGATGTTCGTTTCATCGGCACCGGGACATTGGACCTGGAAACCAGCGACCAGTTTCTGGGCAACAGCAGCGACGGGACGCTCGACGGCGTGACGCTGGGGATCGACACGACGGTACGCGATGGTGCCCAGATCACCGTGCTCAACGGTTTGATGCTCGAAGGCGGGATCACGTTGCGGCTAGAGCGGGTCAGCGGCAGCACGCCGGTGGGTTACGACGTTGGCTTGAATTTTGACGGCTCTCAGACGTTGGGCGGCAGCGGAGTGGTGGAACTGTTCAGCAACAGCAACGTCACCACGGAAAGGTACACACGCATCCAGCCGACCAGCGGCACCCTGACAATTGGGGCCGGGATCACGATCCGCAACGACACGAACTCCTATTTCACCACGATCGGCAACCCGTTGCTGCCGCTGGTGATCGAGGGGACGGTGGTCTCGCAAACAAGCAAGCCGGATTACACTAACAACGGCCTGCGGATCGTCGGTTCGAGCGTGACCAACCACGGTACGATCTCGGTCACCTCCGGTTTGCTGGACGCGGTCGACAAATTGGACAACCAGGGAACGATCCACGTCTCCGGCGGCGTGCTACGGCTAGATGGATCGTGGACGAGCGCCGGTACGATTGACCAAAGCGGCGGCACGATCAGGCTGCTGGACACCTTCACGGTCGCGGACCTGGGCACCTTCACCGGCACGGGCGGCACCGTCAACATTGAGGGAACACTGGAAGATCCCGGTGCAACGCTGTTGATCGACGCCGACCGCACCTGGCAGCTGGACGGCGGCACGTTATCGCAGGTCACCGTTGACGGCGAGGCAGGATCGTTACTTTCGGTCACCAGTGCCGACGGCACGTTTGATCGAATCACGCTGGGTGTCGACACCACACTACTGAACGGGTCCGTCGTCTCGGTTCAGGGCGACCTGGCGCTGGACAATGCGACGCTCAGCCTGACCCGAACGTCGACCAGTATCACATTCACCAACAACGTTCTCTTGAACTTTGTCGATGGCACTAGCCAGACCCTTGGCGGCACGGGTTCGGTGGTGCTATTCAATAACTCGGCCAACAGCGGCGGGGCATCGGAGGTGCGCGTGGCATCGACCGCGGGCGGGTCGCTGACGATAGGTCCCGGGATCACAGTGCAGAATCGCAGCGATAGCCATATCACGAGCGTGGGACACTCCAGTTCGACGTTGATCAACCAGGGGACGATCACCGGCCTGACAACCGAGACATTCCGCGGCAGCATGCTGGTGACCGGCAATTCCGTGTTGAACCAGGGCACCTTGGGAGTTTCGTCCGGTGAATTGGATGTCGAAAACCTGTCCGGAATCGTCGGCGACCTTGATATCGCCGGCGGCATCCTGGATCTGGATGGAACTTACCAAGTCAATCAGCAGATCGATGTGCCCTCCGGTGGGCTGAGGTTGCGTGGTAACTGGGTCAACAACGCTACGATCAACCAGACTGGCGGCACGATCTATTTGCTCGATGAATTTCAGGTTGCGGATCTAGGCAATTTCATTGGAACTGCCGGCACCATCAGCATCGGCGGAACGTTGCTCGATCCCGGCAACACGCTGATGATTGATGCCGATCGCGCCTGGCAGTTGGCTGGCGGAACCTTGTCGCAAGTCACGATTGACGGCGATGCTGGCGCGGTGTTCGAGGTCTCGTCCGCCGACGGCACGTTTGATCGCGTGACGCTCGCAACCGACACCACGTTGCTCAACGGAGCCGTCGTCTCGGTCCAAGGGGACCTGACGCTGGACGATGTCACCCTCAGCTTGACGCGAACATCGTCCGACATCACGAACACCAACAACGTTCGCCTCGATTTCGTGGACAGCGTCAACCAGACGCTCGGCGGCAGTGGCAACGTAATTCTGTTCAATAACTCCGCCAGCAGCGGTGGGGCTGCGGAGGTTCGCGTTTCAGCGACCTTGGGCGGGTCGCTGACGATCGGTCCCGGGATCCAGGTGCAGAATCGCAGCGATAGCCATATCGTGAGCGTGGGCTATCCCAGTTACCCGCTGATCATTCAGGGGACGATCACCGGCCAGACCAACGAGACGTTTAACAGCAGCATGCTGGTGACCGGCAGTTCCGTTGTGAACCAGGGCAAGCTGAGAGTTTCGTCCGGTGAACTGGATGTCGAAAACCTGACCGGAAACGCTGGCGACCTTGATATCGCCGGCGGCATCTTGGATCTCGGTGGCAGTTACCAGATCAATCAGCAGGTCGATGTGCCCTCAGGTGGTCTGCGGCTGCGTGGTGACTGGACCAACCATGCCACGATCGACCAGACCGGCGGCACGATCTACTTGTTGGATGAGTTTCAGGTTGCTGATCTGGGTGATTTCATTGGTACGGCGGGCACCATCAGCATCGGTGGGACGTTGCTCGATCCCGGCAACACGCTGACGATTGATGCCGATCGCACCTGGCAGTTGGCTGGGGGAACTTTGTCGCAAGTCACGATTGACGGCGATGCGAACGCCGTGTTCGAGGTCTCGTCCGCCGACGGCACGTTTGATCGCGTGACGCTCGCGACCGACACCACGTTGCTCAACGGAGCCGTCGTCTCGGTCCAAGGCAACCTGACGCTGGACAATGCCACCCTCAGCTTGACGCGAACATCGACGGTGGTGACCGGAACCAGTGACGTCCGCCTCAACTTCATTGACGGCGCAACACAAACACTCGGCGGCAACGGCACCGTGGAGCTGTTCAATGCGAGATCCAGTAGTTCATCACAGCTCAGCGTCGGCTCCACTGCCGGCGGGCAACTGATCATTGCGTCAGGGATCACCCTACAGAATCGTTCTGACAGCCACCGGACGACCGTCGGTCATTCCAGCTCGACCCTGTTGATCGAAGGCACAATCCTTTCTCAATCGACGGAGACATCAAACTTTCGGATGCTGGTCACAGGGTCGGCGGTCACCAACAACGGAATACTGCAGAGTTCCTTTGGCGAACTGTTTGTTGAAAACCTTGTTGGAAACCTGGGGGACGTCAGCATTGGCGATGGCGACCTCGATCTTGACGGTGACTACACGGTCAATCAGCCAGTCGACGTGCCGTCGGGGAGCCTGACGCTGCGTGGGGCCTGGGCCAATATCAGCACGATCAACCAGACCGGCGGCACGATTTACCTGTTGGATGAATTTCAGGTTTCGGATCTGGGCAATTTCATCGGCACCGCGGGCACGATCAGCATCGGTGGCACGTTGCTCGATCCCGGCAACACGCTGATGATTGACGCCGATCGGACCTGGCAAGTGGCTGGCGGAACGTTGTCGCAGGTCACGGTGGACGGCGACGCCGGAGCCGTGCTTGAGGTCACGTCGGCCGATGGAACGTTTGACCGTGTGACGCTTTCCACGGACACGGCGATGTTGATCGGCGCGGTCGTCTCGGTCAACGGCGACCTGACACTGGACGACGTCACCTTAAGCCTGACCCAAACATCGACCCGTCCGACGAACGGCGATTTTGTGCGGCTTAATTTCGTCGACGCTGTCAATCAAACGCTTGGCGGTGTGGGGGACGTCGTCTTGTTCAATAACGCGGGCAGCAGCGGCGGGGCCTCGTATGTGTGGGTTGCAGCGACCGAGGGTGGGTCGCTTACCATCGGTCCAGGGATCACGGTGCAGAACCGCAGTGATAGCCACATGGTGAGCGTCGGTTTTTCAAGTTATCCGCTGACCATCGAGGGGACGATTCTTGGTCAGACAAGTGAGACGTTCAACAGTCGAATGCTGGTGACCGGTTCCACGATCAACAACAACGGTACACTGCGCGTCACGTCTGGTCGCATGGATGTCGATCCATCACCCGTCAACATCAGTGGTACCACAATTACCGGCGGAGCATGGGAGGCAAGCGGCAGCGGCCTCCTTCGCTTGCCGACCGGAAACGAACTGACCACGATCGCGGCCGACATTGTTCTGGATGGGCCGGATGCATTCCTGGAAACGGGGGCGGGCGTCGACGCGATCGCTGGCATTACCTCCATTGCCAACGGCGGCAGCCTGACCCTGGCCGGCGGGCATGACTTCACGACGGTGGGGGACTTCGAGATTGGCGGCACGCTGATCATTGACAGCGGGACGCAGTTCAACGTGCCCTCGGGAAGCGGTTATCTCACCCGCGGCACGACGATTGTCAACGGCCAAATCAACAGCGAATCGATCACGGTCGCCGGTGGCACGCTGGGCGGCGGCGGCGTGATTCCCTGGCCCGTCGTGGTGACCAGCGGAGGCACGGCCGCGCCTGGCAACAGCCCTGGGATCCTGAGCGTCAATGGTTTTGAACTTCAATCCGGCGGGACGCTGAACATCGAAACCGGCGGCACGGTGGCCGGCACGGATTATGACCAGTTGAACGTGACCGGCACGGTGACGCTGGCCGGGGATCTCGATATTGATGTCTTCAGCAGCATCGTCAAAGGGACGCAGTTCACGATCGTCAACAACGATGGAGCGGATGCGATCATCGGGACGTTTGCCGGCGTGCCCGAAGGGTCGGTATTTGACAACGGCTACGACGAGTACCTGGTGACCTACATCGGCGGCGACGGCAACGATGTGGTGCTGACGGCGCTGACCGATGTCCGCGCGGTCACCAATACCAACGATTCGGGCGTGGGCAGTCTGCGGGACGAGCTGACCGTGGCCAACGGGATCGCGGGCGATGTGGCGGTCATCTTCCGCATTCCGGGAAGTGGGCCGTTCACGATTACGCCCGGTTCGGCGCTGCCGGCCGTCGTCAATCGCGTGTTCATCGATGCGACGACGCAAGAGACGTTTGCCGGCCTGCCACTGGTCGAAGTCAGCGGGGTCTCGGCCGGGAACGTGGATGGTTTTCGTTTTGAATCGGGGAGCGACGGTGGTTTGCTGCGCGGGCTGGCCGTCAACGGTTTCCAGCAGGACGGCGTGCAGATCATTCAAACGAACAACATTCTGGTCGCCGGCAACTACATCGGTACCGATTTGAACGGCGCGGTCGACGTCGGCAACAACGCCGACGGAATTGACGTTTACGACAGCCAAGGGAGTATCATTGGCGGACCGAACCTGCAGGACCGCAACGTGATCAGCGGCAACGACGGTGTGGGAATCAATCTGCGGTTCCAGACCTCCGGCACGATCGTCGAGGGGAACTACATCGGGATCGATGCGGCGGGGACGGGCGATCTGGGTAACACCGGCGCGGGTGTGTTGATCGAGGCATCCGGCAGCGCGGCCGAAGCGGCGACGGGCAACTTCATCGGCCAGGTTGGCGGTGCGCCCAACGTCATCTCGGGCAACGATCAGCAAGGCGTTTTGATCCAGGACGCTGGTGTATCCGGCAACGAAGTGGTCAACAACTACATCGGCTTGAATGCCGAAGGCACAGGGCTGATCGCCAACGCGAGGGAAGGTGTCTTGATCACTGCCAATGCCGATGGCAACATCGTGGGTCTGGCTGGCGGCGGCAACGTGATTGCCGGGACGCCTAATCCCTATGCGGCTATCAGTCTCGAGACGACTGCTAATGTCGCGTCCGGAAACTTGATCGGCACCACCGCCGACGGCACGTCGACACTGGGCAGCCACCAGGGGATCAAGCTGGCTGCCGCGGGCAACGTGGTCGGCGGTAAGAGTTTTGGCGACGGCAACACGATTCGCGGCATGGCTACCGGCGGCGTCGACGCAGTCTATGGCAATCAGATTCTGGGCAACTCGATCTTCGACAGCGACGACGGCATATTTCTGGGCGACTTCCTCGGCATCGATGTTGGTCCCGACGGCGTCACGCTGGCAGAACTTCCCGTGATTGATCTGGCGGTCTCCGGTGTCTCATCGACTCGCGTGGGCGGGACGCTTGTGGGCCCGGGTCCCGACATCGAATACCGCATCGAACTGTTTTCCAGTCCTGCGGCAGGCGTGAACGGATATGGCGAAGGCGCGACTTACCTGGGCTTCGTCAACGTGACCACCGGTGGCGGAGGTCTTGCCCGTTTCAGCTTCGAAACGCCGACGTTGATTCCCGTCGGGCAGTTCATCTCGGCAACGTCAACTGCAGACGCAGTGGGCACGAGCGAGTTTGCGCTCAGCGTGGCGACGCGGCCGTCCATCGTGGTCACCAACACCAACAACCTCGGCGGCGGTTCACTGAGACAGGCGGTCCTCGATGCCAACACGGCCGGCGGCGGTGACGTGATTGAATTCAATATTCCCGGTGCCGGGCCCCACACGGTCGCCTTGACCAGTGCTCTGTCTCAAATCACGGGCCGAACCGTGATCGACGGTCGCAGTGAACCCGACTTTGGCGGCGCGCCCGTCGTGGAAATCGACGGTTCGGCCGCTACCGGATTCGGCATCGATTTCGATACCGGCTCCGAGGGCTCGGCGCTGTTCGGTCTGGTCGTGGGAGGTTTCTCGACGGGGGGCGTCCGCGCCTCGGGTGGCCGATGTGACGATCGCCGGCAACTACATCGGGCTGGACAACACCGGCCTGGCGGCAAACGCCAACCCGACGGGCGTGTTGCTGCAAGACTGCGCCGCGGGCCCGAGTCGGTGGCTCGGCAATCGTGGATCGCAATGTTATCTCAGGCAATACCAGCAGCGGTGTCAACATCGGCGGAGCAGGATCGACTGACATCCGGGTGCAGGGCAACATCATCGGGCTCAGCGCCGACGAGAGTTTACTGATCGGCAATCAGAACGGCATCACGATTTCAACGCCTGCCTCGAACGTCTTCATCGGCACCGACGGTGATGGCGTCGGTGATGCTGGCGAAGGCAACGTGATTTCCGGGAACAATAACCGCGGAGTCTCTGTGGATGCCGTCGGTGTGGTCGTCGCCGGCAATTTTGTTGGGGTCGCTTCCGATGGCCTCACGCCCCGTCCCAACGGATCGGGCATTCACACTAACTCGTCGGCAACCGCTTTTCGGTTCGGCAGCAACGGCGACGGCATCTCGGATTTCTTGGAACGAAACCTGGTCATCGCGAATACCGGTACCGGGATCACACTGCAAGATTCGGTTGGCGGGGTGGTAGCGGGGAACGTGGTCACTGGCAATGGCAACCAGGGGCTGTCGATCTTCGGTGCCTCCGGCGCAATCATCGGCGGACCGCTGCCGGCCCAACGCAACGTCATTTCCGGCAATACGTTTGGGGTATCGATCAGCGGTGTCGGCGCAACGGGCAACCGGGTGTCCGGCAACTACATCGGGCTGGACCCAACCGGCCTGTTAGCCGTACCGAATTCTTACGGCGTTTCGATTTCAGCTGGCGCTGACAATAACATCATCGGCACTGATGGTGATGGCACCAGTGATGACCTGGAAGGCAACGTGCTCGCCGGCAACGCGTCTTACGACATCGATCTCGCCGCGGGGGGCGGCAGCAATAATGTGGTTGCGGGCAATCGGGTCGGGACAGACAAGACGGGGTTGACCGTGCTGAGCGGTCCCAACGTCAAGGTGCTCGTTCAGGCCGGCGGGCGGATTGGCACCAACGCCGATGGCGTGTCGGATGCCGCTGAGCGGAACATCTTTGCGGTCACCGTGGATTTGGAAAGTCAGCCGGCCACGTTTACGGGAAACTTCGTCGGCATCGGTCCCGACGCGACGACGCTCGTTGGCTCACCCAGCCTGATCGTCAATAACGGCTTGCACACGATCGGCGGTGGGCCGAGCACCGCCTATCGGAATTACTTTGCGGGGCTAGTCGATTTTGACTTTGCCAGCAGCACCGCTTTCACCAACAACTACGTCGGTTTGCTCCCCGATGGCGTGACGGCCACACCCAACGGCCTGCTGCAGGTCGGCGGTGGCTCTCAGAACAATAATTTTCGCTTGAGTACGATCGCCCGGGTGCACGTGACGGGAAGCGGAACAACTGGAAACAGTTTCTTCAACAACTCGATCGGGACCAATGCGGACGGCACTGATGGCCTGGGGATCGAGGCGATCGCTTTCTTGATCGACGACGGCGCCGCGTCGAATACCGTTGGCGGCCCCAATCAAGGCAATGTGATTTCCACGAAGAGTTCATCCATGCCTTTGATCGGCGCTCAGATGCACGGGCTGGTCATTGACGGCGTGGGCACGAGCCTCAACCGGGCGGCGTACAACATCATCGGATTGAATCGCGACGGCGATCGCATCATTGGCAACAACATCGGGGTCGTGATCCGTGGTGGTGCTGACTTGACGGACCTGTCCAACAATGTCATCTCCGGTAACGTTGTCGGCATTCAAGTCGAAGACAGCGCGAACGAAAGCATTTCTGAAAACCTGATTGGCACCGACGTCACAGGGAAGCTGGACCGCGGCAACCAACAGCAGGGAATCTTGGTCATCGGGGCGGAAACGGGCGGCGGCATCATCGCCGGAAACGTGATTTCCGGCAACGACGGCGGAGGTGTTCAATACGGAAATGGGACTCTTGCCGGCAGATCGCAAAACCGATCTCTGCAAGGCAATCTGCTCGGCACGGACATCGATGGCACCGTGGCCCTGGGCAATGGCATTCTCGGGTCCCCTGGCCCCGACGGTTTCGGCGTGAAGATTTTTGGAGCCATGTCGATCAACATCAGCTCAGTTGGTGCGACTCAAGTCATCTCCGGGAAATGTGGGACCGGGAATCATTGTTGACGGTTCGATGGGGCTGACGTCCGGTAACGATATCCGCGGGAACTACGTCGGCATCGACCGCTTCGGCACGTCAGCGGTTCCCAATACCGATGGCATCCGGGTGATCAACAGCGGAGTGTTTATCGAGAGCAACGTGATCTCCGGCAACTCCGACGACGGAATCGACATCAGCGCTGGCCCCTTCTCTGGCTCTTCCTTCATCCAGCGAAATGTTATCGGCTTAGACTTTACCGGGACCGCAGGCGCCTTAGGCAACGCTGGGCACGGTATTCACCTGACCGATGCATCCAACGTCTTCGTCGGCGCCCCAGGGCCGGACCGTGAGAACGTCGTTTCCGGCAACGCCGGCAGCGGCATCAGCATCTCCGGTTCCTCCTCGTCGAACAATGTGATCGTCAACAATCGCATTGGCACTGACGCAACCGGGACTCTTGATCGGGGCAATGGACTCCATGGGATCGAGATCGCCGACGGCGCCCAGACGACGACGATCGGTATTGATGAGCGAACGAGCATTTACGACGCCTTCGAGGGAAACCTCATCAGCGGCAATGACGGCAGCGGAATCCTGATTTCGTCAGCCGGATTCGTGACCATTGCCGGCAACCGCATTGGTGCCGGCAACAGTGGCATCGCCGCGCTTCCCAACCTCGGCGACGGCGTAACCATTGAAGCGTCGAACAATATCACGATTGGCGGTTTCGGGGGGTACGACGCCAATCAAATCGCCCACAACCTTGGCAACGGTGTGGCAGCCGTTGCCGACCCTTTGCTCGCCGCACCCAGCACCAATGTGCTTGTCCGAGCCAATGAGATCGTCAATAACGGTGGTCTCGGGATCGACTTGAGTGTGGCCTCCGTGTCGCTCAATGATCCCGGTGAAACCGATGGCCTGCAGAACTTCCCGCTGCTGGACGCGGTGCTGTCGGCAGGCAGCACGACGACAGTCTCGGGCAGCATCACGAGCACGCCCAACACGACGCTGGAACTCGATTTCTACGCCAGTGATGCGCCCGATGCCACCAATTTTGGCGAAGGCCAGCGGTACCTGGGCACGCTGGCAGTGATCACCGACGGGGCCGGCGGGGCGACTTTCAACCAAGTCCTCTCTGCCGCGACCGTGGGCGGCGAATTCGTCACGGCCACGGCCACCGGACCCACGCTGGGCACCTCGGAGTTCTCGCTCTTCCTGCAGGCCACCACCAACGCCCCGCCCACCATCGTGCAAGACAGCCTGCTGGTGACCGTCATTGACCCCGACTTCGATGAGGCGACGTGGGGTCTGCCCACGCTGATTGTCAATGAAGGTTACGAGTTGTCTTTGACCGGTGACTTTGCCGATGTCGATTCGTCGCCGCAAGTGACGATCTATTGGGGTGACGGCACGATCACGACCGATCCCCAGATCCGCGCCGAATCGTTCAGTGCGCGAAAGGTCTACGCCGACGACGACCCCAGCCAGAGCGAAAGCAACGTCTATCCGGTCATCGTTCGTGTCACCGACACCGACGGCAGCGGGTCGGCGGCCATCGGGATCACGGTTCGCAACGTGCGGCCGGTGGTGGATGCTTTCGACTTTGACAGCCGATTGGTCAATGAAGGCCAGACCGTGACGCTGTTGGGGACGTTCACCGACCCCGGTAGCGGCGACTATCACTTCGTGGAGATCGATTGGGGCGACGGCTCGGGGAACCAGACCGTAGCGGTCCCGCGCGGCGATCGCAGTTTTGCGGCGACCTACCAGTATGCCGACGACGGTGTCTACGACGTTGGTTTCTCGCTGTTTGACGATGACCGCGACCCGCTGTTGCCCGATCCGGGTGATCTCGGTTTCGCCTACGATTTTCACGACCGGATTGCCGTGGCCAACGTGGCTCCCGAGTGCGACGATCAACGCCGAAGAGAACGCCGTCGAGGGCCAGACCATTTCCGTTTCGGCGACACTCGATGATCCCGGCGATGACGATACGTTCACGTACGAGTGGCTGGTGCTTCGCGACGGCCGCGGCATTTTCAGCAGCACGGCCGCCGCGTTTGATTACACGCTGCCGAGCGAGGGGATTTTCGAGATTTCGCTGCTCGTCAGCGACGACGACTTTGGCGAGGCGACCGCGGTCCACACGGTCAATGTCGGCAATGCCGTGCCTACCATCGACTCTGACAGCCTGGTACTGCGCTCGGCGGTCAGGCGGTCGATTTTGTCGACGAAGGGAGCCAGGTCACGCTGTCGGGTTTGCTGGTCGATTCGGGCGTCAACGATCTGCACACGATCACGGTCGACTTCGGCGATGGTTCGTTGCCGCAGGTCCGGCAACTGGAAATCGGTGATCGCAGCTTCGGCGGTTTTCGCCACACCTATGTCGACGATCCGGACGGGCCGAACGACAACTACCTGATCACGGTGACGGCCAGCGACGGCGTCGACAGTTCGTCAGTGGTGCTGCCGTTTGAAGTTCGCAACGCGGATCCACACGTTTCGATCCGCAGCGATCGGATCATCGATGCGACCGTTCGCCTGGTGGCGGAGATCGAGGACGCTGGCTTGCTCGACACGCACACGATCGAGTGGTTTGTCAATGGTGTTCAGGTCGCCGGATCGAGAGTCTTGAGCGTACCCAGGCCGGTCGGCGCTCGCTGGATGTGGTTTTCCGAGCGATCGATGACGACGGTGGAGTTGGCCAGGTCTCGGCCACCTTTTTCGTGCTGAACGATGACAACAACACCGTCAATGTTTCGCAAAACGGTGGACAGGTCACGGTCGATGTCGACGGCACTCCGCAGACGTTCGCCGCCGTCGATCAAGTGCTGATCGCAGCGGCCGGCGGAAACGACGTGGTCACTGTCGACCCAGCGGTGACAACCAACATCCAGGTGAACGCCGGTGCCGGCAACGACGTGATCACGACGGCTGGTGGCAACGACACGCTGATCGGCGGACCCGGCGCCGATACGCTGGTCAGCGGGGCGGGCAACGACGTGCTGGTCAGCGACGAAGGGGACGACCGGCTCGAAGGGGGCAGCGGCGACGACGAGTATCAATTCATCCGCTTCAGCCACAAGACTCTGATCGACAGCGAGGGGACGGACACGCTGAACTTTACGCGAGTCGTGCAGGGCAGCGGCGTGGTCGACGGAATCTCGGTGGACTGGCAATTGATGACGGGACGGTGCAGCCGGTTCACTCCAACGGCACAATTTCGCTGACCGGGACCTATGAGTATGCGCTGGGGTCGGCGTACCGCGATGTGATCAGCGGCAATGAGGCGGAAAACCTGATATTCGGTGGGCCCGGTGACGACAGCATCAGCGGCAGCGGCGGTCGTGATACGCTCGGCGGAGGCGATGGCCAGGACTCGATCGTCGGCAGTGACGGCGGCAGTGAGTCGATTGATGGCGGCAGCGGCGATGACACGATCGTCGGCGGCGTTGGCGATGACGACACGATCTTCGGCGGTCCCGGCGACGACAGCATCGAAGGATCGGGCGGAAACGATACGATCGACGGCGGGATTGGCGATGACACGATCGTGGGCGGCGACACGGGCGATGAATCAATCGATGGCGGCGAAGGTTCCGATACGATTGTCGGCGGAGGAGGAGATGACACAATCTTCGGTGGCCCCGGCGACGACAGCATCAAGGATCCGGACGCACCGATACGATCATCGCCGGCGAAGGGAACGACACGATCGTTGCCGGTGATGGCGGCGATGAATCGATCTCCGGAGGAACGGGAGACGACTCGATTGTCAGCGGTGATGGCGACGGCGACACGATCTTCGGCGGTCCCGGCGACGATAGCATCGAGGGCTCCGGTGGCAACGATACAATCGTTGGAGGTGAGGGGGACGATTCGATCGTCGGCGATGGCGATGGTGAGGACTCGATCGATGCCGGCGACGGCAACGACACGATTGTTGGCGGCAGCGGTGATGGTGACACGATCTTTGGCGGGCCCGGCGACGATAGCATCGAGGGTTCCGGAGGTAACGACACGATCGTCGGAGGTGAAGGCAATGACACAATTGTCGGCGGTGGCGGCGGCGACGAATCGATCGACGGCGGCAGCGGAGACGATACGATCCTGAGCGGCGGCGGTGGCGACGACACCATCTTCGGCGGCCCCGGCGATGACAGCATCGAAGGCTCCGGTGGCAACGACACGATCGACGGCGGCAGCGGTGACGACAGCATCATCGGCGGCGATGCTGGGAACGAATCGATCGACGGCGGCAGCGGCGACGACACGATCGTCGGGTGACGGCGATGGCGATACTATCTTTGGTGGCCCCGGCGACGACAGCATCGAAGGCTCCGGCGGCGCTGACACGATCCTCGGCGGTGACGGCCAGGATACGATCGTCGGCGGTGCCGACGGCAATGAATCGATCGACGGCGGCGATGGGGATGACACGATCACCGGCGGTGACGGACCGGGCGATACGATTTTTGGCGGCCCCGGTGACGACAGCATCGAGGGATCGGGCGGCAACGACACGATCGACGGCGGCGATGGCGACGATACGATCACCGGCGGTGATGGCGGAGGTAATTCCATCGACGGCGGCGATGGCGACGACACGATTCTGGGAGGAAGCGGCCCGAACGACACGATCTTTGGCGGGCCCGGCGACGACAGCATCGAGGGCAGCGGTGGCGATGACACGATCGCCGGTGGCGATGGCGACGACACGATTGTCGGCGGCAGCGGCGGAATGGAATCGATCGACGGCGGGGCGGGGGACGACTCGATCCTGGGGAGGCGGCGGTGACAGCGATACGATCTTTGGGGGGCCCGGCGACGACAGCATCGAAGGCAGCGGCGGACTCGACTCGATCGCCGGTGGCGACGGCGATGACTCGATCAGCGGCGGACCGGGGGGCGGTCAAGAGATCGATGGAGGCGATGGGGACGACACGATCATTTCGGGCGAAGGACCCGACGACACAATTTTCGGCGGTCCCGGCGACGACAGCATCGAAGGCTCCGGCGGGGACGATACCATTCTCGGCGGCGAGGGTGACGACACGATCGTCGGCAGCGGCGACGGCGACGAATCGCTCGACGGCGGCGCCGGCGACGATTCGATTCTGGGCGGCGGCGGCGACGGCGACACGATCTTTGGTGGCCCCGGCGACGACAGCATCCAGGGCTCCGGCGGCCTCGACACGATCGATGGTGGCGACGGAAACGATTCGATCGTGGGCGGATCTGGCGGGAACGAATCGATCTCGGCGGCGCGGGCGACGACACGATTGCCGGCGGCGGCGGGTCGGACGATACGATTTTTGGAGCGGCCGGAAACGATGTCTTCATCCTCGACAGCTGTGCGCCGAAGATCTTCGCCGACACCGACGTCAGCCCGACGCCGACCGACCAACGACCGGGTAGTAATCGAGGCGGATGCCAACATCACCATCACCTCTGACGCACTCACCGGACAGGCCGAGGTGACCATTGACGGTGTGCCGGTGGCCCAGCTGAACGACGTGCGCAGCGGCCACGCTGGTCGGCGGCGATGGCGCCAACCTGTTGGACGCCTCCCTGTTCAACGGCGATGCGGCCCTGATCGGCGGCAACGGCGACGACACGCTGCTGGGCGGATCGGGCAATGATTCGCTGGTCGGCGGCCCTGGCAACGATTTGATGGCCGGCGGGGACGGGGACGACACGTACACCTTTGCCGGCACGCAAGACCTGGGCAGCGACACCATCGATGAAGGCCGAACCAGTCCCAGGACGCACTGGACTTCTTCGGCCTGGCCGTCGCGGTCAATGTCGATTTGAACGTGACCGGCTGGCAGACCGTGGCCACGGGCTTTGTGGAACTGAACCTGGTCCAGCCGCAATCGATCGAGCATGTCACCGGGACGGTCTTCTCGGACAAGCTGCTGGGCAATGATCGCGACAACAAGCTGGTCGGCGGCGGCGGACTCGATTTTGTCTCTGGGGGGGGCGGCGACGATTACCTGACCGCCACTCGCACCAAGTACGTTTACCTGGACTTTGACAGTGCCACCGACGGTGTGGAGCACGTCTACACGACTGCCGAGCGAGACGGGATCGAAGCTCGGATCGAGCAGGACTACGCCGGATTTGATGTCCAGGTCAGCCAGACGCCGCCCGTCGACCGGGTCTACATCACGGTGCGTTTCAACGACACGCCGGTCGTCAACGGCCGCCAGGTGCCGGGCGGGGCCTCGGAGCGGATCGGTTTCCGTGACGTGGCTCGGGGCGGCACGGTGACGTCGATGTCAACGGATTCCTGGGAACCGGCTCCAATAAGCTGCAGCCTGACGAGGCAGAACTTTATTGCCCTCTCGTCCACGATCGCTTCGCACGAGTTGGCCCACATGTTCGGGCTGCGGCACCACGATGCCTTCGGCTCGCCGGGGAAGGGCATCTTCGACGCCTTGCCGCCGGATGCTTTCCGGCCTGCCTACACCGGGCCGGTCGACGCCTTGGAGACAGCCGACCACTTGAGCGCCTCGCCCGCCTCGGTGCGGACCACGTTGACCGACGCCCTGGCCAATCCCTATTTCGGCGAGCGCGAAGCCTTGAAGCTGGCGTTCCGCGAAACGGGCGAGTCGATCTTCGAGTGGGACGACAGTCAGAAGACCGCTGCGCTCAACGTCGGTGGCGTGCTGCAATCGGTGCAGCCGCTGGGACCGCTGCCGGCCCTGTCGATGCCTAACACGCTCGAGAACGTGTTAGCCGCCAACTTCGGTGGTTCTTTCAACGCCGCCGCCGCCAACGTGATTGGCAGCATCGACCTGGATGGTACGACCAGCGAGAGCGATCTCTACTCGTTCGAGGCCCTGGCCGGCGAGCACGTCACGATCGAGGTCATGTCGTACTCACTCCGCAACCGGATCCCCAACACGATCGATTCGCTGGTCCGCGTGTACGATTCCAGCGGCAACAAACTGGACTACTTCGGCAGCCCGCTGGGCGCTTTCAACGACGACGGCATTGACGGATCCAGACAGACCGATTCGATCTTGCTCGACCTGCCGATTCCCGCGGACGGCACCTATTTCGTCGAGGTGGACACCTTCCAGTTTTACATCGACGAGTTCGCTACGTACTTGCCCGACTTTGATGTGACGGAGTTTTGCGCACCCCGACTGAACGACATCCGCTGTGCCGACACGGACACAGGCGGCTACGAATTGTTGATCTATCGCCTGGCCACGGGCGTCAGCACCGCGCCGGGCAATCTCCTGATCGGCGGCGCCGGAGCCGACACGCTGGTCAGCTCGTCGGGCAACGACACTTTCCTGAGCGACGGCCTGGATACCTTTCTCGGGCCGCGCAGCCCCGCTTCGCTGCTGAGCAACAATCCGCCGACAGTGGAGGCGATTGGGAACCAGGAGGTCGACGAATACAGCCTCCTGCAGCTTACCGCCGTGGGCAGTGACCCCGACGACATTGACATTCTCACGTACTCGCTGCAGCCGGCCAGCGGGACGCTGCCCTTCCCCGCCGGCGCGACAATCGATCCGCAGTCCGGCGAGTTCAGCTGGACACCGCAGGATGACGGCGATTTTCGAAGTGCTGGTGCAGGTCACCGACCTGCATGGCGAGTCCGCCGACCAACTGGTACAGATCACCGTCGTCAACACCGATCTGTTTGTTTCCATCGACAATATCAGCGGTACGCTGGAATCAGGATCCCCCGTGACGATCAGCGGCTCGGCCAGTGATCCCGACGCGTGAGGACGAAGTGCTGACGCTGACCTATGAGGTCCTGCTGGGCGAAATCGTCGTCGCCGACGATTCGGGAGTCGATCTGCAGGAATTCATCTTCACACCTGCCAACCAAGGCCAGTTCACCGTGCGGCTGAGCGCCCTGGCCGACAACGGCGAAACCGCTGTAACGGAGCAGACCATCACGGTCATCAGCAACAATAGCGAGGCGACAATCAGCGGCGACAATGCCGGTGCTCTTACCGAGGACGACGCCGGCGATAGCGGCGTGCTGACGGTAAGCGATCCGGACGACGGTGAGAGTGTCTTCCAAGAACAGTCGGAAACACCTGGTGACTTCGGCGACTTTAGCATCACCGCGGCCGGCAACTGGACCTACAACCTGACGGCCGACCTGCAGTCGATGAACTTGGGCGACGAGTTGACGGATAGCTTTAACGTGACATCCTTTGATGGCACGGCGACCGAGACCGTTACCATTACCATTGACGGCCTCAATGATCTAGCCACGATCGGTGGCGAGCTTGTTGGTGAGTTCAGCGAAGATGAAACGAGTACCAGTGGCGTGCTGACCGTCATGGATGTGGACGACGGCGAGGGCTTTATCGGCGAGCAGACGGCTACGACCGGGACGTACGGTACCTTCAGTATCGACGCAGCGGGGAACTGGAGCTACATGCGCACGGTCGACCTGCAGTCCATGAACGACGGCGACTTGCTCACAGACAGCTTCGACGTAACGTCTGCGGACGGTGCAACCACCGAGACGGTCACCATTTCCATCAACGGTCTCAATGACACCGCCTCCATCAGTGGTGAAAACGCTGGTGCCATGACCGAGGATGATATGAGCGTGGGCGGCGTGCTGGCGGTCAGCGACGTGGACAGCGGCGAAAACGTCTTCCAGCCGCAGACCGGCACGTCGGGCAGCTACGGCACCTTCAGCATCGACGCGGCCGGAAACTGGAGCTACACGCGGTACGGCCAACCTGCAGTCGATGAACGCGGCGACGAGCTCACAGACAGCTTCGCCGTCACGTCGGCCGACGGCACGGCCACCGAGACGGTCACCATCACCATCAACGGCCTCAACGACACCGCCACCATCAGCGGCGACAATACCGGCGACATGACCGAGGACGAACGCAGGCGACAGCGGCATCCTGGCGGTCAACGATGTGGACAACGGCCAAAACGTCTTCCAGCCGCAGAATGGCACGTCGGGCAGCTACGGCACCTTCAGCATCGACGCAGCCGGAAACTGGAGCTACACCCGTAACGCCAACCTGCAGTCGATGAACGCGAACGACGAGCTACACAGACAGCTTCACCGTCACCTCGGCCGACGGCACGGCCACCGAAACGGTCACCATCACCATCGAACGGCCTCAACGACACCGCCACCATCAGCGGCGACAATACCGGCGACATGACCGAGGACGACCCAGGCGACAGCGGCATCCTGACGGTCAACGATGTGGACAACGGCCAAAACGTCTTCCAGCCGCAGAATGGCACGTCGGGCAGCTACGGCACCTTCAGCATCGACGCAGCCGGAAACTGGAGCTACACCCGTACCGCCGACCTGCAGTCGATGAACGCGGTGACTAGCTCACAGACAGCTTCACCGTCACCTCGGCCGACGGCACGGCCACCGAAATGGTCACCATCACCATCAACGGCCTCAACGACACCGCCACCATCAGCGGTGACAACGCCGGGCCATGACCGAGGATGATGCAGGTGACAGCGGCGTGCTGGCGGTCAGCGATGTGGACGACGGCGAAAACGTCTTCCAGTCGCAGACCGGCACGTCGGGCAGCTACGGCACCTTCAGCATCGACGCGGCCGGAAACTGGAGCTACACGCGTACGGCCAACCTGCAGTCGATGAACGACGGCGACTGAGCTCACAGACAGCTTCGACGTCACGTCGGCCGACGGCACGGCCACCGAGACGGTCACCATCACCATCAACGGCCTCAACGACACCGCCACCATCAGCGGTGACAATGCCGGCGCCATGACCGAGGACGAGACGAGCGTGACGGCGGCGTGCTGGCGGTCAGCGATGTGGACGACGGCGAAGACGTCTTCCAAACGCAGACGCGGCACGATCGGGCAGCTACGGCACCTTCAGCATCGACGCAGCGGGGAACTGGAGCTACACCCGCACGGCCGACCTGCAGTCGATGAATGACGGCGACTTACTCACAGACAGCTTCACTGTCACCTCGGCCGATGGAACCGCCAACGAAAGTGTCACGATTACCATCAACGGTCTCAATGACACCGCCTCGATCAGTGGTGAAAACGCTGGTGCCATGACCGAGGATGATACGAGCGTGGGCGACCTGCTGGCGGTCAGCGATGTGGACAACGGCCAAGACGTCTTCCAGCCGCAGACTGGCACGTCGGGCAGTTACGGCACGTTCACATCGACGCAGCGGGGAACTGGAGCTACACCCGCACGTGCCGACCTGCAGTCGATGAACGCCGGCGATATCCTGACCGACAGCTTCACTGTCGTCTCGGCCGATGGCACGGCCAGTGAAAATGTCACGATTACCATCAACGGTCTCAATGACGACGCCTCGATCAGTGGTGACAACGCTGGTGCCATGACCGAGGATGATACGGGCGAGGGCGACGTGCTGGCGGTCAGCGATGTGGACGACGGCGAAGACGTCTTCCAAACGCAGACGCGGCACGGTGGGTACCTACGGCACCTTCGACATCGATGCGGCAGGCAACTGGAGCTACACCGCACGGCGGACCTGCAGTCGATGAACGCCGGCGACGTACTGACGACAGCTTCACGGTCGTCTCGGCCGACGGCACGGCCAGCGAACTGGTGACGATCACGATCAACGGCGTCAACGACGACGCCTCGATCAGCGGTGACAACGCCGGAGCCATGACCGAGGACGATACGAGCGGTGACGCGACGTAATGGCGGTCAGCGATGTGGACGACGGCGAAGACGTCTTCCAAACGCAGACGCGGCACGACGGGCAGCTACGGCACCTTCAGCATCGATGCGGCGGGGAACTGGAGCTACGCCCGCACTGCCGACCTGCAGTCGATGAATGACGGCGACTTGCTCACAGACAGCTTCACTGTCACCTCGGTCGACGGAACCGACAGCGAAACCGTAACCGTCACGATCGAAGGCCTCAACGATCAGCCGAGCGTCAGCGGGGTGATCACGGCAACCCGCACGGAAGACGAAGACGCCTTCACCGTTGACTTGTTGGCCGGAGCCAGCGATCCGGATAACTCAAATATCCTGACGATCGCCAACCTGACCGTCACCGGCGACACCATCGGTATCACCCGAAGCTCTAATCAGCTGACCGTCGCACCCGCAGCCTACAATGCGCTGGCCATCAACCAAAGCGAGGTCATCACCTACCGCTACGACATCATCGACGGCCAAGGTGGCAGCGTCGCCCAGCATGCGACGATCACCATCACCGGCCTCAACGATGCCCCGCAAGTCGGCGGCCCTGTTCTCGCCTCCGCCACCGAGGACGACAATATCCGTGAAGTGAATCTACTGAATCCCGCCAGCGATCCAGATACAGGCGACGTCTTGTCGGTCGACCCATTGACCTTGACTCTGGTTAGCGGCGACGAGCGTGGTGTTTCGGTCGGGACGAATTTATTGACTGTCGATCCAGCCGTCTACAACTACTTGGCCATGGGCCAGGAGGAAGTCATCGTCTACGAGTACGACATCATTGACGGCAACGGCGGTAGCGTGCGTCAGACAGCTTCGATCACGGTCATGGGCGTCAACGACGCCCCGACCGCCGCCGACGATACAGCCACGACGACCAGCGGAACGCCCGTTGATGTTGTCGTGCTCGACAATGACAGCGATCCTGATGGCGACACGTTGACGCCAGTCCTGCTGACGCTGCCGTCCAATGGTACTGCAGAAGTGAACGACGATGGCACCGTTACCTACACGCCTAATGAAGCTTTTGTCGGTACGGATACGTTTACCTACTCGGTCGAAGACGGCAGCGAGAGCAGTTCGTCGGCGACGGTGACGATCACGGTCGAGCCGCTGGCCGAGAATCCGGTCTTTGCGACAGTCAGCGGGCCGGATTGGGCGGTGGCCGGACAGACGCTGGCTTACTTCGCCGAGACGCTTGGTCCCACGGACTCACTCTCCTGGGAAGTCACCGACACGGACGGCATCCTCTTGGCGATGGGAAGTGGGAATGACTTCACTTATATGCCCACCGAGACGGGCGTGCAATCCGTCCAGGTGACGGCCACCAGCAGTTCGGGTGCGACCGCAACACAGACTCTCACCTTGAATGTGGAAGCGGTGGGAGTGGTCGACGGTGACCTTTACGTCGCAGGTACAAACGGCAACGACGTCCTGGAGATCGTGACCGATGGCGGCGGTACGGTGCAGGTCTACCGGGACCAGCAACTGATCGGCAGTTTCGGCGATGTCACGGGAACCGTCGTCATCAATGGCTTTGGTGGCGATGACGTCATTGAGGTCACGCAGCAGACTAGCCTGCCGACGCTGATTTCTGGCGGCGACGGCAACGACTCGATCACCGGCGGAAGTGGCCGGGACCAGATCGACGGAGGTGCCGGCCAAGATTTGATTTATGGTCGCAATGGCAGCGACGTGCTGATCGGCGGCGAAGCAGCGGATATCATTTTCGGTGGAAACGGCAGCGACTGGATCGACGGAGGCGAGGGCGACGATCTGCTGTTCGGCGAGAATGCCAACGACACTCTGATCGGCGGACAGGGAGCCGACGAGATCTTCGGCGGTCGCGGAAAAGACTTGCTGATTGGTCTCGAAGAGGAGGATGTGCTGGGCGACGACCTGGGCAAAGACCTGATCGAAAATGGACCGGCACTCGCCCTCCAAGATGATCCGAAGAAGAAGGATAAGAAGAAATGACAAGCCTTCGGTGAAGAATTACCACGCTGTCGCAACAGCACTTTCTCATCAGTATCCCAGGCTGAAACGGCAACCATCCTCTTTCCCAATCGGCGTTCTCGTGAAGCCTTCATCTGCCAGGGAACAAGTGATTTCGAAGCTCGCTGATTCGCTTGTCCAGCAATATGCGGAGACAGCCTGCGAGGAAGCGGGCGGCGCACCGCCGGCAGAAGATTGGATCGATTTGCTCAAGTCCCAGATCCGGTCAGCACTGGAAAAGGAGATCGTGAAGATTCAGCAGCAGGCGGCAGGTGAAACACCAACGCAGGACGCCACACCGGACGACGAGTCGGACTGGCTGGCCACTGCTGAGGTGGCGACGATGCAGGCTGGCTCGACTCACGTCCCCAACCACGATACGGACGAGAAAACAGAGAGCCGGCGAGGCACCCACAAAGTTCGCTGGGGAGCCAAGGCGGGCAAGTCAGCGCCGGATGCGCCGCCCACTTATGAGATTCTTGACGTGCTCGGTCGAGGGGGGATGGGAATCGTTTACAAGGCCTGGCATGCCCCGCTTCGCCGCGTCGTCGCTGTCAAGATGATCCTGTTGGGCGCCCATGCGTCGGACCGTCAATTGGCCCGGTTTCAGCAGGAGGCGGAGGCGGCGGCCCATCTCTCTCACCCCAATATCGTCTCAGTCTACGAGGTCGGTCAGCATCGCGGGTTGCCCTTCATCACGCTGGAGTTTGTCGACGGCGACTCCATGTCCACGATGCTTCGCGAGTCTCTACTTTCTTGGGCAGCAGGCCGCTGAGTTGATGAGGCAGGTCGCCATGGCGATTGAATACTCCCACCAACAGGGCATCGTGCACCGCGACCTTAAGCCACAAAACATCATGATCACGGCCGACGGGGTACCCAAGGTCACCGACTTCGGCTTGGCCAAGCGGTTGTCCGGCGACGCTCAGGAGCAGACGCAGACCGGTGAGGTGCTGGGCACGCCCGGTTACATGTCACCCGAGCAAGCGAGGGCCGACAAGTCCATCGGACCGGTTGCGGACGTCTATTCGCTCGGTGCAATTTTGTATTTTTTGCTGACCGGTCGCGCACCGTTCGTCGGGTCGACACCGGTCGAAACGATCCGGCAAGTGATCCACGAAGATCCGCTGCCACCTTCAAGGTTGCAACCGCGACTCAACCGCGACCTGGAAACCATCTGCCTGAAATGCATGCAGAAGGAACCGGAAAAACGTTACCAGACCGCCGGCGAAGTGGCCCAAGAGCTGAAGCGGGTGCTCGACGGAACGCCGATCCTGGCCCGTCGCATCACGCCAGCCGAACGAGCATGGAAGTGGTGCAGGCGCAATCCGAAAGTCGCCACGCTCAGCGGGATTGCCACAAGTCTGCTGTTGGTCCTGTTGTGCGGCGGATACGTCGCGGCCGGTGTGATCAACCAACAAAAGCTTGCCGAAAGCAGACGCGAGGAACCAAGCCGAGAAAAACGAGATCATCGCCAACGAAAACGCAGCGTTGGCCGAAGAGCAAGCAGACTTGGCGCTCGATGCGACCCGCATGGTGCTGTACGAGACCCAGAGTTACTTCAAGTTCAGGCCCGAGCTGAATGATCTTCGCGAAAACATGCTCGGGGGCATTCTGACGGAGATCGAACGCCTTTACACGAGCAAGCAGGGGCCCGATGTCAAAGAGATCTTTCGCGCTTCGACGCTACGACAACTGGGAGAAATCTATTTCGAGGCAGGCGTCTACGATGAGGCGCTCAAGCGATTCCAGGAGAGTGAGAACATTGCCAAGAGGCTGCACCAACAGGGCCGCTTGTCACGGCCCCACCTGAACTTTGGCACGCTCGATCGATGGATCGGCAGCGCCCAGGCGAAACTGGGAAACCTGGACGTGGCCGAACAGCGTTACCACAGCATGATCGATCACCGCCGACAATACTTTGACTCGCAACCTGGCATCGCAAAGGCGGCCTCCGAGCAGAGCATGGCCGAGGCGTACAGCTTGCTGGGAGACGTAATGCGATTGCAGGGAAAGATTGAGCAGGCTAAGCCGCTTCTGCAACGCGCCTTGGATACGCGCCGCACTTGGTACGAAGCATTCCCCCGCGATCTGAAAACCGGTGAGGAACTGTCCGGTGCTCTGGGGAGCCTGAGCGGCTTGTACGAGCAAACAGCACAATTCCCGGAAATGATCGCCGCAAGCGAGCAAGCGGTCGAACTCCTGCGACGATCGGCGGCCAACAAGTCCGACTTCCCCACTGCGTTCAACCTGGCGGCGGCGCTGAGGCGGTTGGGACGTCAGTACCAACTGATCAACGAACCTGAAGAAGCGGAAGCCCAGGTACGTGAATCGATCGTGAACTACGAGGCCGCGCTCAAAGCAAGTCCCAACTTTGCGCTGGCTCAGGCGCAAGCGGCCGACAGCTATTACATGCAGGCTAAACTCTTGTTTCAGACTGGAAAGGACCACACCCAGCAATGCCAACGCGGAATCGAACTCAGTGAACAACTGCTGGCGAAGTCGCGAAGTACCCAAAACCGGGTGCTGCAATTGAAACTCGTCGCGTTGTCCGGTGATGTTGATCGAGCAAGCAAGTTGGCCGATGAACTGGTGGGGAACCACACCAGTGCCTACCATTGCTTGTGCGGTGCCATTGCTTACGCATTGGCATCGGAACATTGCGATGCCCCGCAACAACGGCAACTGCTCGACCGAGCGATCGATTGCGTCCGCGATGCCGTGTTCAAACTGGGATTTCGCGATTTTGTCGTCCTGCGAACCGATCCCGACTTTGCTCCGCTGCAAAAGCAAGACGAATATCAGCAGTTGCTCGATACCGCGGAAAAGCAAAGCAAGTGACGATGGCTTGCGAATCGTGCGGATGAGCATTCTTCGATTCATTCGCGAGGCGAACACCCGCTCAGTCCCGTGATGATGTCCGTCGGCTATCATGTAGCCCATTGCCGACGATGCTGCAATTTCGCAATGATTCGACCCCCGCCCCTTCGTTTGCAGCAATAGATTGACCAATGATGTTGCGACTTTGCTCGACGTTGCTCTCCCTGGTCACCATTGCGGTGAGCGTGTCGGCGGACGATACCGACTTGGATCGCGCAGAGCAGCAGAACCTCCAACGGAAATTCGACGAGCAGATCTTTCCGACGATGCAAACGCATTGCGTCTCCTGTCACGACGCTGATACCAAGGAGGCGGAGCTCGACCTAACCGTCTTTCGTCGACTGCAAGACGTCGCGAACTCGCATCGTCTCTGGAAGACGATTCTGGAACGGGTCGAGGCTGGGGAGATGCCGCCGGACGATGCGACGACACGGCTAAGCGATGGTGATCGTCATGCGTTCACGCAGTGGATTCGCGAAGTAAGGCGAGTCGAGGCCGATCGGCGCGCGGGCGATCCAGGTCCGGTGATAGCTCACCGCTTGAGCAACGCCGAATACGATTACAGCATCCGTGATTTGACAGGCGTCGACATTCGTCCGACCCAGACGTTTCCAGTCGATCCAGCAAACGAGGCTGGATTCGATAACTCCGGTGAATCGTTGACGATGTCACCCGCTTTGATGCAAAAATATTTGGAGGCATCCAGAACCGTCGTCGATCATCTGGTGCTCACGCCTGGCGGGATTCGCTTCGCACCGCATCCAGTTGTGACCGACACGGATCGTGACAAATACTGTGTCAAACGCATCGTGGATTTCTATCAGCGGCAGCCTACCGACTACGCCGACTACTTCTTTGCGGCTTGGAAGTATCGGCATCGGGAGGCGCTGGGTAACCCTGATGCGAAGCTGAAAGAGATTGCCAACGCAGAGGGGGTCAGCCCGAAATACTTACTCACGGTCTGGGACGCGTTGGTCGAAGAGGTCGTCGACATCGGCCCGCTGCAAACACTTCAGCAGATGTGGAATGCGCTGCCCGACCCGACGCAGGTCACCGAGTCGCGTGCGGCCTGCGCGACGAATGCGTGATTTCATTTTAGAAGCGAGAAAACGCTTCGAACCGACGTTTGAGAACTTGCATATCGAGGAAGTTCACAAGGGAACACAAGCGTTCGTGTTGTGGAAGAACAAGCAATACGCCGCTCATCGCCGCACGGCCGATTTCGGGTTTCTTGAAAAAGACGCGAACGAGCTTCCAGAGGCTGCTGATCGAGAGCAATACATTGCCGCCTGTCAGTACTTCTGCCGCGTCTTTCCTGATGCTTTTACATCTCCGAACGCGGCCGCGAGTACCTCGGTGACACGAACAGGGAAGAAAGGCAGACTGTTGAGTGCCGGCTTTCACAGCATGATGGGCTACTTTCGAGACGATCAGCCGCTGCACGAATTGATTCTCGATGAACGAGGTCAGCGTGAACTCGATGCATTGTGGCAGGAGTTGGATTTTTTTACTTCGGCTCCGATGCGACAGTACCAGGGTTTTCTCTGGTTCGACCGCACGGATTCGCGTTTCATGCGAGATCCCGAGTTCGATTTCGCTCGACCGGAAGACAAAGCGTCGCTGAGCCAGCCGATGATCGAGCGACTATCGAAAGTCTATCTGGCCAAAGCGAAGGCCAATGGCGGCGAGGAAGTTCCGCTGCAAGCCATTGACGATTACTTTCGCGAGATCAACGAGCAGATTCGCTCGGTCGAGCAGGCTCGAATCGCTGCGGAACCGCACCACCTCGACGCCGTGATCGAGTTGGCCGCGCGAGCTTATCGTCGACCGCTAACTTCTGCCGAGGCACAAGAGCTCGCGATTTCTATCTGTCGCTGCGGAATCAAGATGAACTCAGCCACGACGAGGCGATTGCAGACACGATCGTGTCGGTGTTGATGTCGCCTCACTTCCTGTATCGTACCGATCTGCTCCGTGACAGCGAGCAGATGGCGCCGCTGGACGACTTCGAGCTGGCAAGTCGATTGAGCTATTTTCTGTGGTCAAGTATCCCGGATGCTGAACTGATGGAACATGCGGCAGCGGAGGATTTGCATCATATCGAAGTATTGCTGCAACAGACGCGTCGGATGCTCGGCGACCCACGCGTGCGTGGATTGGCGACGGAGTTTGCGGGAAACTGGCTCGACTTTCGTCGCTTCGAATCACACAACAGCGTCGATCGAGAGCGCTTTCCTGAATTCAACGATGAACTCCGCTCGGCCATGTTCGAGGAGCCGATTCGCTTCTTTGTCGACCTCGTACAGCAAGATCGTTCCATGTTGGACTTTCTGTATGCCGATCGCACGTTCGTGAATGCTCCGCTTGCCAAGCACTACGGTATGCATGACCTTGCCTTGGACGACTTGCGATGGCGCGAGGTCACCGACGCGAGTCGATATGGTCGCGGCGGGCTGCTGCCGATGGCGGTTTTCCTGACACAGAACGCTCCCGGTTTGCGAACCAGTCCAGTCAAGCGAGGCTATTGGGTCGTTCGTCGGCTGCTTGGGGAACGCATTCCCCCGCCACCGCCAGGGGTTCCCGAGCTTCCCAATGATGAATCGAAACTCGGCAATGTGACGCTGCGCGAGACGCTCGCGATGCACCGCGATCACGCCAGCTGTGCCGGCTGCCACGATCGGTTTGACGCAATTGGCTTGGTGTTCGAAGGCTTTGGGCCAATCGGCGAGCGGCGGGAGACCGATCTCGGCGGACGACCGGTCGATACAATGGCCGTGTTTCCCGATGGCAGCCAGCGCGACGGCGTGGCAGATCTGCGTCGCTATCTGCAGGAGCAGCGAGAGGCAGATTTCGTCGACAACCTTTGTCGCAAACTACTATCCTATGGGTTGGGCCGGTCGCTGCAGTTGTCCGACGAACCACTTCTGCAGAAAATGCGAAACGACGCGGCAGCCGATGACCATCGGTTTGGCAAACTGGTGGAAGCGATTGTCACCAGCCCACAGTTTCTGAACAAACGCGGTCGACAACTGCCGACCGAAGAGCAAGTCACAGCGGAGGATTCGAGTGAATAATCAGACGACCGCGAAGCCAACGCGCTGTTCGCGTCGCACGGTCTTGCGGGGCACCGGGGTGGCAATGGCCTTGCCTTGGCTGGAATCCTTGCCGGTTTGGGGGATGGAAACCGTCGATCGCGAAACGCCGCCCGTGCCGATGCGTTTCGGCGTGCAGTTCATGGCTTGCGGCGTCAACGCAGATCACTGGTGGGCGAAGGGCTCCGGAGACCAAATGGAACTCGGCAAGAGCCTGCAGCCGATGGAACCGCTGAAGGCGAAGATGAACTACGTGTCCGGGCTGTTCAATCAGTCCGCCGTTGGTGTCGGCATTCACCCCGGCCAGACCGGGAATATCCTCTCGGGAGCAACGTTGCAAAAAGGGGCAGAGTTGCGTGGCGGGATCAGCGTCGATCAAGTGCTGGCGAACAACATCGGACAAGAAACGGTTCAGCCAAGTCTCGTGTTGGGCTGCGAGCAACCGGTCACGGGCTATCACGAAACGAACTTTTCGATGGCGTACAGTTCACACATTTCGTGGCAGAACGCGACCTCGCCGGTGCCCATGGAAGTCTATCCATCGCTGGCCTTTGACAGCTTGTTCGACAACCGCGGCAATCGACGCAACCAAAGCGTGCTCGATCGGGTCAAAGAGCATGCGGTGAGCCTGAGTCGGCAGGTAAGCTCGGGCGACAAAGCGAAATTGGATGAGTACCTGAGTAGCGTGCGTGAGGTGGAAAAGCACATCGAGCGAATGCGTGACGACCAGCATCAGGCGGCTGACCGCGCAGCGTCTCGCGGCAACCCGGCCTTCATCATGAGTCGGCCGGACAACGGGTTGCCCGAGGACATTCGCGAGCACATGCGTTTGATGTGTGACATCATCGCGTTGGCATTTCAAACCGATAAGACTCGCGTCGCTACGCTGCTGTTGTGCCGTGACATATCGGGCCTGTTTTATCCGTTCCTTGACGTTCGCAACGCGCACCATTCGGCATCCCACCGCGATACCACGGACGATTACGAGCGGGTGACGCGGTATTATGTCAGTCAGTTCGCGTATCTGGCATCGCGACTTGACGAGATGGCCGAGGCCGACGGAACGGTGCTGGACAATTCATGCTTGCTATTCATCAACAACATGTGGTCGGGCAGCAAACATGATTCGACGAAGGTCCCGCTGCTGATGGCCGGCGGACTGGGTAATTCGATCGAGACCGGGCGCGTGCTTGACTACGGCAGCGAATCGGACGAAGAGCGAAAACTGTGCAGTCTGTATTTGAGTCTGATGCAACGAATGGGCCTCGCCGCAAACGAATTCGGCGACGCCCGGACGCCGCTCCAAGGCATTTGATCATTGTTGCTCGTTTGTCCCAAACGAGATTTTGGCGTCTATTGGGCGGGGACAGCCGAGCGACAATTTGCTAAGACGTTTTCCGCCAGAGACGGACATCGTTGGGGCCGCAGAACAGCATCAGCAGCGTTCCATGCGCGGAGTACCGATCGAAAACCGCTTCGTGAAAGTCGTCTTCACCCGGCCAGGGATAGGCATACACGATGGCAAAGTCGTCGAGGTCGAGCCCTGCTTGCTCGTAGCCATCGGCGACAGCATGTCCAAGACTCGGCAGCGTGGGATCGTCGGCCAGCGACTCCGCACCGCTGGGCAAAAAGTTTCCGTGAATCAATTCGACCGGAACGTCCCACTCAGCGAGAGTCTTGCGGCCTTCGGCAAGCAGATCCTGTTCGGCTTCGATCCCAATCACATCCAAACCCAGCGACGCGGCGAAAGCGCTGACAACTGCAAACCCACAGCCCCACTCCAGAAAACGCCGGCCAATCGTCGGCTGTGATTGGAGCGTCCAACTCAACGTCTGGAATACCAGTTCGTAGTCGGCGGCGACAAACTGCTCGATTTGAGGGCGGTCCCAGCGATCTTGGAATGCCTCGATGCGGGCCTTCGCTGCGGCAATGCGATTGCTGATCTCGGCGGGAATCGGGATTTGGTCGACCGAAGATGGAACGGATATGCGGGTGAGCACGGCGGAAATTTCTTGCGGCTGTCTGTGACCAGACGTGTCACGGACGTTTCAGATCATCCAGAAATGAGCAATACACAGACATCTGAGCTGTCGCACACGCCCGACGCAACCTCGTTCGAAGAACTATCGCTGGAAAACTGCCAAGCGGTTTTGGTTTGCTTGAACACACGGCGCTTCGTCGTCGCCTGGCATGCCGAACCTCGCGATCTGTGGCCGATCAACGGTGGATGGGACCGACTGCGAAATCTGCAGCCTGGTGACGAAGTGATTTACAAAGGAGAGCGAACGACGGTTCGCGCCTGGACGTCTATCGATAGCGTGATCAAGCGATGCCTTCGTCGGTTGCGGCGTCCAGCTCGGGGTTCACGGCGAATTCCCAGCCGAGCGTTTCGATATCGTTAACATCCGCCCAGCGACTCGAGGCACCCCAGAGGGCTTCGCTGCAAATCGGGCAGCGAGCGTCTTCCGCGGCCGGGTATTGATGAGCGGTACTGACGTCCGGTTCAAGCCAGATTGCTTCACACTCATCACAAACCACCAAACCATGTGGCCCGTCCGACCCGAGTTTGGCAAACCGTTCCTCGGCGCGCTGCGGATCCACACCGCAGATTCGAATGCCGCACAATCCGCCACCGCAAATGGGACAATAATCAATGGAGTGCTTGGGGCTCACGATGAGTCTCGAGATCGAATGAAATGTAAGGAATGGAACGCTATAGATTTCTGCCGCGGGGCCCACAAGGCATCACATCGGATAAGCCGTGATCACACGAGTCCCTTCCAAGACCATCCGCACGCGCCGCGCCATCGGATTTCGTTTGCGTCCCCCGTCGCGACCGCCAATGAAGCCAATACGTCCGCCCATATCGACGGTGTAGATTGTGCGTCCGTCGTCAACCTGCTTGGTCGTCCGCTGGCCTTGCTTGGCACGGTCGTAGGCGCGATCGATTGTCTTCAACGCGCCTTCCATGCCCCCGTCAAAGACGCCGTGACTTCCCGGTCGGCCAGGATCGTCTTTGGTGTGACGCCGCAAGTGCTCCAAACGGTGTCCCTCGGCACTCCCCGGCGTGTACTGCAACCCAGCCGGCGAGAGAAAGCGATCAGCGGAAACTTCGCGAAGCAATCCGTAAAGCAGATCCTCCGTCGACTCGCCGGCCGCTGGGGTTGCAGCCCCCGCTCCACTGTTGGCGGATTCGGCCTGAGACTTCCTCTGCGGCGAATCGGCCAGGCTGACGGCGCCCTGCGAGTCGGTTTTGATCTGAGGCAAATCCCAGCCGAACCGGGCGTTCAGCGATGGTGCCACCAATGAGTAGACGCCCGCCAGAATGACAACGGCGATCCCACCCGCCTTCGACTTCGCACCAAGGCCGCGCTTTCCACCCTGGCCCGCTTTGGAAAGGCCCGGCATGGGTTCGTCTCGTCCAGACGACTCGTTCATTCGGATTCCCTATTCGTTTCGGCGACAAACTGCAACACGACAACTAATATAGAGGCGATGCATTACAAGTATCAGCGGCTTTAGCGTTCCCGGGAAGCTGGTTAGCCTGTGCGGCGAATTGCCAAACTGATTTTGTTCCGAATTTGCCCAGACAAGAACGGAGTAACATGAAAAAACTAATTTATCTGCTGATTTCGGCCGCTGTGCTTACTTTTCATGTCGGCAGCGCGTCGGGTGCTGAAACCGGGTGGTCCCCAGTCATCATTGCGACGGGAGCGTATCGCCAACAAATAAAATCGACTCCGATTGAGCATCGGCCGAATCGTCCACTCCATATTTACGGCAATGCGGTGCGGCGTAACCACTATCGCTCAACGAGGTCGAGCTTCAGTCCGATGCGACAGGCACTTCCGCGCTTCCGCTTTCTGCGGAACTAAGTGGGCAGCGACATTTGCGAACGGAAGTACCGCTCTTCATTGAGCTATCAGCCGCCTGGCGATAGAGAGCGTCCCGCTTAGATCTCCACCATGACACACCAGTCACGACGAACCGCGGAGCGGTGGCAGCATAAAGCCTGGGGTGAGCCAACGAGCGACAGCGAGGCTGGTGTAACCCCAGGTAAAGGAAGCAGAAAGCATTGTCCCCCATGGCGATTTGGCGGCGTAGCCGCCAAATCGCCATGGGGGACGGGTTGGCGGGGTGTTGGCGATCCTGGGGCTGCGGTTTGCTCGCTTGAGCTCGCAATCCTTGCCCCAGGCTACATGCTATCACTGCTCCGCAGTTGGCGGAGGTCAATCACCAGACGAGAGGTGAATGCACATCGGCAAGCCCAATCACGGCAGAACTCTGTTCCACAGTTTGCCCTAAGCTGAACGCTCTCTATCGCACTGCGGCTGATCGAAGTGGCGCTGTCAAGCGAAGCACCGTGCGACGAAGCGTGATCGGCTTCCACCGTTACAACAGCTTGCGATAGATTTCGACGCACGTGCGTGTGAGTATCATGCGAAGGCGTCGCAGCTGATCATCTCCATGCACTGTGTCGAGAAACAGAGTATCACTCGCGATTCTTCGCGACTTGCACATTCGCGCGTTGATCGACTGCTTCAGCGCTGCGGCGACTGTTTCACCGCAAGCGACAACACAGATTTCCAGATTGAAGATATCCGACCGTGAATCAAAGTTGTAACTGCCGAGCATAGCGACACGGTTATCAATCAACATCGACTTGGCGTGTAGACATCCTTCACCATCGTATTCGTACAACGAGACTCCATGCCTCAACAATCGGCGCTTGTCATTTTGATACGCTGCGAAGACCGACAATTGGTCGCTGGACTTGAGGGAATTCGTGAGGATCGAAACTCGAACGCCACGGTCGCTCGCCCGAGTGATTGCATCTCGCAACTGTTTGGTGAAGGCGGGGTAGGGCGACTCGATCACCAGAGTCGAGCGAGCAGAATTGATCAGCCGGATGATTCCGCGCTGCATCTGCCGACTTGGTTTGTCGCTTCGACAGTCGTGAAGTAATCGCGTTTCGGCTGGATGCATGGCACCCGCGGACCAATCATTCCCTGTGTCGAGTTGGACACCCAATCGACAGACCATTCGATCAACGGATTGATCCAACAGCGATTGGTAATGCGATGGGCAATTTGCCGCACGCCAAGCTTCCGCCCAGCAAGCCTTCTTCTTCAGACGAAGACTTAGCAAGTCTCGACCAATGGAGTCCCTATCGGTGGGAGCCTGAACATCCGCCGACGACCAAAGCCGATTGAAATACGCCTGAGATTCATTCGCGATCTCACCAAAAAGATAGGCGTCACAATCAATGTAGTTGTCTTTATCCAAGCCGAAATGATCGTTGCGCAGATTGCGACTCCCGATGATCAAGTGATGTGAATCAACGATCAACAGCTTGTCATGCAGTCGGCGGTTCAGCCACATTGGTTTGCCGTGGCGTGTTCCGTGGTAGACACGAGTCTGCACACCGTGCAGGCACAGGTATCGCTCAAATGCGGTCGGAAGCCGAGACATTAGCCCGTCGACCAACAAACGGACCTTCACGCCGCGCTGACTCGCCTGCCGAAGCAGTTCCAGCACTGCGATAGGGACTTCACCGGTATCGACTGCATAGCAGGCGACACAGATCTCGGTCGAAGCTTGCTGGATCAGGTCGATCCGAGCCTGGAACGCTTCTTGATCATCCTGCAGAATTCGGATCCCATTGGCACCAGCGTGTTCCGCAGACGCATGAAATGCCGCCGTCATCAAGACGAACAGCATCAACCGCGCAACGGTGGCACGAGAGTATTTTGCGGCGCGACGATCCATCGATGCGACTGAGATCGGTTGTGACGGCTGTCGCACTCAAGACTCCGGAACAGTAACATAGTAAACTCGCCTTCAGAGAATCGGTCTTCGCAGTCCCGAAAGCGAACCTAATGCGATATCGCATCGCAGCTGGCACGACCGCTACGAGCAGCCACAGAAAAAGCCCGGTTTTGTCGAATGTCCGCGACAAGCCTGGTCGCCCGACCGCGGCGCGAGCTGGCCGCAGTTGGCGATTTTGAGAAAAGACTGCTTGCCGACACGATCCTTACAATCAAAAGCGAAATTCTGCAGCGAGTGGCGCGCCTTGGAGTCCTTCGGATGAAGCCTGAGTAGGGAAGCGTTCGGAAATAACTTCGGCATTTCACTCTCCTTCGGGCATTGATGTCCACACAAATCTTGCCGACCATGCCCAAGGGAGAGTCGAGACGAAGCGAGGAGAGGGTCGAGCCCTTCCCGGCCGTCCAAACGTCCCACCCTCCCGCAAGCGAGAGCGTGAAATATTTCGAAGCAACGAAGTTAAGTTCAAACCGTTCCTATGTTGTCGGCGCCTCTGTCGCCGGTTGCGAGGCCAGCAGGACATCGGGATAATGGATGGTTCTTCGAGGACAGTATCGTATCCAATGGAAGCACCGCATGCGTCGGTGGCTCAATCACACGAGCGTTGCATGAACACCCCGGCGCACGCATTCTTTCGACGATTGGCAAGGATTTTCAATTCCGGCCAGTCACGGTGCGTCGTTCTGCACGGAAATATCTATGATCTGTTTTGGGACGACACCGGATACGTGCCTCTGATCAGCCTTGTGCAGGAAAAGACCAGCGTGACGGGACTGATTCGTCTCGTTTACGAATTAAATGGTCCGATCCGCGTGAACCCCGCTGATTACGACCGATTGCGGGACGCGTGGGTCAGCTGGAAGACTGGCTTGGATGCCGACTCACTGAATCTCCGCGATCTCAAACGCCGCGAGAATGTTCTCGAGCAGCGGCGCAGCGAGTACGATGCCCTGATCCGCGGGTCGATCGGAAACGCGACTCAGGCGCTCGAATTTCTTCGGCAGTTGACCATTTGCTCTCGCACGACGTTGCAGGAGAATCTGCTGATCATCATTGAAGCTGCCGACATGCTGCTGCCGGCGGGGCGCGGCGATATCGCGCATCTCAGCGATTCCCAGCTGCGGCGGATCAGCATCGTCAGTGACTGGTTCGGGGATCCGCAATTCATGACGGGAGGCGATTCGGTTTGTTTGATTGCTGAATCTCGCAGCCAGATCCACCCGCGGATCGCCCGCTTGCCGCAGTTGTTGGCGGTCGAAGTGCCGGCTCCCTCGACTGAACAAAGATTGCACTTCATCCAACATTTTCAAAGTTCGGCCGAGACACCGGCCAAGCTCTGGAGCACTCCCAACAGTCTTGCTGAATTCAGCGCGGGACTGTCGATCCACGCATTGCGTCAACTGCTGGTGGCGGCGGCGTACAGCGATCAAGCCATGGCACCGGCCGATGTCATCCTCATGGTCCAGCACTACATCCAGGGCCAGCTGGGCGAGGATGTGGTGGAATTCAAGAAGCCCTCGCATCGCCTCGATCACGTGGTCGGGTTTGCGCAGCTGAAACGCTTTTTGACCGACAAGATGATTCCGCGTTTGAAGAGCAAAGGTGAAGCCGCGCTGCCCGGTGCCGCGGTCGCGGGTCCGATCGGCGGCGGCAAAACGTTCATCTTCGAGGCGCTCGCGGCCGAGTTGGATTTGCCGGTGCTCGTGCTCAAAAGCATTCGCAGTCAATGGTTCGGCCAAACCGATGTGATCTTCGAACGACTCCGACGCGTCTTGGAAGCGTTAGAGAAGGTCGTCATCTTTGTCGACGAGGCCGACACGCAATTCGGATCAGTCGGGGCGGGGGCGCACGAAACCGAGCGACGCTTGACCGGCAAAATCCAGGCGATGATGAGTGATACGCGATTGCGGGGACAGGTCATTTGGTTGCTGATGACTGCCCGCATCCATTTGCTGTCGCCCGACATTCGCCGCCCGGGACGCGTGGGTGACTTGATCATCCCGATCTTGGACCCGCGTGACGAAGACCGCCGCGATTTTATCCGCTGGATGTTGCAGGCCACGATGCTCTCTGGCGATGACAACTTGGTTGATCTGTTAGATCGAGACATCTTGGCGCCAGGGTACTCCGCGGCCGCATTCGCATCGTTGCGCAGTCAGTTAAAGGCGGAGTCCCCAACGCAGCGAAGAAGAACTGATCGCGTTGATTCGGGATCACCTGCCGCCAGCGATTCATCAGACACGGCGATATCAAACACTGCAGGCACTGGTGAACTGCACGCGTCGTAGTCTCCTACCAGATCCATCCATCACGGACAAAGAGCGTGCCAAATGGGAACACGAAATCAAACAGCTCGAACGAGAGGGAATCCACTAATGAACGTCGCTTGGTCTTGTTGCCGCACATTGATGTTAGTGATCGTCGTGATCGCTCCGACCGCAGTCGTCGCACAGGAGAAGTTCTCTCAATTGGTTGGGCCGGTCACGGTCAAGCCGGTGCAGAAAACCGATGTCCTGCAGGTACCTTTCATCACCTGGGGCGGTGATGTTGCGACCTTCTACGCCAATGGGGGCCTCACGACCCAGAGCAATTCGATCTACGGCAGAGCCGGACTGAAGCTGAAGCTGACGCCGGGTGACGATTTCATCGGGCAAGTCAAGGATTACCTCAGTGGCAAATCGCCTTTCCTGCGCGGCACCTATCGCATGCTGGGTCAAGCCAGTGAAGTCTTGGGAAGTGATCCGCGAACCAAACCGGTCGTCGTGCTGCAATTGTCCTGGAGTGCAGGTGACCATATCGTTGCCCGCGACACGTTGAAAACATTGAACGATTTGAAAGGCAAACGCATCGCCTGCCAGCAAGGTGGGCCGCATGTCGGTTTGCTCTACGACTCTTTGGAGGCGGCTCAGCTTACCAAGGATGATGTGACGATCGTTTGGACCAAGGACTTGACCGGGCCCGATGGAGCCGCCGAAGCGTTTCGCAAAGATCCCTCGATCGATGCTTGCTGTGTGATCACGCCCGACCTGTTCGGATTGACCGGTGGTTTTGACTCGGTCGGTTCCGGTGCCGAAGGTACCGTGTCAGGGGCGCATGTGATCAATAGCACCCAGACAATGAGCCGCAGTATTGCCGACGTCTATGCCGTCCGCAAAGACTGGTTCGACGCGAACAAAGAAACGGTGAAGAAGTTCGTAGCGGGCTACTTGAAGGCGACCAGCGATGTCGTCGCGCTGCGGAAGGAGTTTGAAACGACCAAACGCTTGCCCGCCACCTACCGCAGTCTGTTGACACAATCACAGCAGATTTTTGGAGAGGAAGTGATCCCCAGCATCGAAGTCGACGGTCATGGATTGCTGTTGGATTGCACCTTCGTCGGATTACCCGGCCAAATCTCGTTCTTCAACGATCCTGGAAACCTGAACGGGTTTGCCGGCAAGATGAAAGAGGCGTTGGACCTGGCTACCAGCTGGGGTTATGCCGAGCGCCGCTTGGGCTTCGATCCAGCCGGCTTTGATTATCGCGAGCTCGCCAAGATCGCTGGTGTCGAATACGTCGAACCCAAAGCGATCGAACGAATTGGGGCGGCGGAGACAATGGACGAGTTCTTCGGTGACAACTTGGATGAAAACACGATTGTCTCGTTCACGATCAGTTTTGAGCCGAATCAAAACGAGTTTTCCGCCGATCGCTACGGTGCGGAATTCGCCCGCGCGTTGAAAGCGGCTTCAACTTTTGGGAACGCTCGCCTGGTGATCCGTGGGCACAGCGACCCAACCAAGACGTTGGTGGATATGATTCGCGCCGGAATGGGCAAAGGGTTGATCAAGCAGACAGGAACGAGAGGAAACTACAGTTACTTCCTGAAAGGCAAGCCGCTGGATCTGAACCAGGTGGATACCCTGTTGGAGATCATCGACGAGGGAACGTTCAGCGGATCGAATCCCGATCCCAAAGTCACCATGCAGGCCGCCTTGAATCTCTCGAAGAAACGGGCTGAGGCCGTGAGTGCGGCGCTGCTGCAGTTCGCCAAGGCCGAAAACGTCACGATCGATCAGTCGCAGATCACGCCGGTGGGGGCAGGGATTGTCGACCCTGTGATCGCCAAACCGGCGAATCCGCAACAAGCAAAGGAAAACATGCGTGTGGAGTTTCGCATCGTGAAAGTGGAAGCCGAGGCAGTGAAGGCCTCCGACTTTGACTTTTGATGGATCCTGCTGAGCAAACGATCGTCCACTGAACTACGAGCGAGCACATGAAAACCTTAACGATGTCCGTTGCGACTCTGCAGATCTGGGCGTTTCTATTTGCTGCCGTACTCTCCGCGGCCGATCAGAACGTGGTTGTCGTCTTGGATGACAGCGGCAGCATGAACGAGGGCATGCGTGGCGGACTACGCAAAATGGATGCGGCCAAACAGGCGTTATTGTCTGTGCTGGAGGAGTTGCCCGATGAGGCTCATGTCGGTGTTCTGGCATTGAACTCAAGACTCAATGGCAGTCCTTGGATCGCTCCCCTCGGTCCGGTCGATCGCACGTCGATCAAGCGACAGATCGGTGGCGTTAATTCAGGCGGCGCGACACCGCTGGGCGCCGCCATGAAAGAAGCCGCCGATGCGTTGCTGGAAAAACGCAAGAAGGAGGTTTACGGAAACTACCGATTGTTGATCGTGACCGATGGCGAGGCGGGTGATCAAGACTTAGTGGATGCGTATTTGCCCGCCATCAAGGCTCGAGGGTTGATCACCGATGTGATTGGTGTGAACATGCCGGGTGACCACAGTCTCGCGACCCAAGTGAATACGTACCGCCGAGCGGACGACCCGGCCTCGTTGGCTCAGGCGATCGCCGAGGTGTTTGCTGAGAGCAGTGGAGATTCCGGCGACGCCGGTGAGTCGGACTACGATCTGTTGAGTGGTCTTCCCGACGACGTGGCAATGGCAGCACTCACCGGGCTGACCGAGACGGACAATCAGCCGATTGGCGAAGACTCGCGACCTGTCGCGGATAATTACGCCGCACCTCCCAGTTCGCGCTTCTCCGCAAAACCGCACCACCGCTTCGCGTCAACCGTCGTCCGATTCCGGTTCCGGCGGGGGCGGCGTCTGTTCTTTCTTCTTCCTGATGTTGGTGATCGGGGCCTTCGTGTTGTTCGTGAAGAATTTCGCACGCGGCAAACGGAGGAGGTGAACGTGGTACATGATCGATGCAGCAACAGTTTCAATCAGCGATGCGTTTTCGGGCGAAGGTTACTGAGCAGTGAGTAAGGGAAAGTTTCTAGCGGTCTGTTTGATCTGGCTGGCCATTTTTGGAATTGGCGCGGTCGCTTGGCGGTTGGTGGTGACGCCCATGCGCGCAGACCGCACAACAGCAGGCCGAGGAAGAAGCTGAGCGGGCGGCGCTCGAGGCGACCGAGGGCGATTTGCCTTACAAACACGAAGTGACCATAGCGCTCGATTCCTTTTCGGGTTACGCCGTGTTGCGGAGCACGACTTTCTCGCAACTGTTGCGGCGTAACCAGATCAAGCTGAAACTCTTGGACGACGGCGCAAACTACACCGAGCGACTCGAGAGCTTGCGGACTGGCAAGGCCCAGATGGCGGCCTTCACGGTGGATGCGCTGATCAAAACAACGGCTCAATCGGGCGGATTGCCGGCAACGATTGTGGCGTTGATCGACGAGACGCGTGGCGCCGATGCAATGGTCGCTTATAAGTCAGCGGTCAAGAACGTCGACGACTTGAACCATTCCGACATTCGCTTCGTGCTCACGCCCGACAGCCCCAGTGAAACGTTGGCGCGCGTCGTGATGAGCACGTTTGCACTGGACCAGCTGCCTGCCGATCCGTTCACGATGGCCAGTGATGCGGCCGACGTCTACGAGCGGTATCGAAAGAGTGCCAAAGATTCTCGGCAAGTTTTTGTGCTTTGGGAGCCCTATGTCTCCAAGATTCTGGCCAATGAATCCATGCACGTTGTCATTGATAGTTCTCGATTCACCGGCTACATCGTCGACTGCCTGGTCGCCGATCGAGATTTCCTGGTTAAGAATCCGGATGTGGCGCACACGGTCGTGGAGTGTTATTTCCGAGCCCTGTACGAGTATCGAAACTCGGACGCGATGACGCGTTTGGTGAAGGCCGACGCCGGTGCGGATGCGGCGATGGATCAGGCCGTTTCCGAAAAATTGGTCGCCGGCATCGACTGGAAGAACACGCAAGAGAACTTTGCACACTTCGGTTTGCGGAATGACCAGTCGACACAACATCTGGCCGACATGATCGAGAATATCACCGCTGTGCTGCTCAAGACCGGCGCGATCAAGACCGACCCGACGGGAGGGCAACCCAACCGACTGTACTACGATCAACTGTTACGCAAGCTGCATGAGTCCGATTTCCATCCCGGGGATGAAGATGAAACGAAGAGGTTGCGTCAAGCGGCGGAGTTGCCGGCCCTGTCGGACTCGCAGTGGGACTCGCTGGAACCGGTGGGCGAGTTGTCGGTGCCCACACTCGTTTTTCCCCGCGGCACCGACGTGTTGACCCAGCGCAGTCAGAACATTCTGGATGAATTGATTGAAAAGCTAAAAACCTGGCCGCAATACTACGTGATTGTCCGTGGAAACGCGGCGCTGCGAGGGGATATGGAAGCCAATAAGCGACTAGCCGAAAGCCGAGCCAAAGCGACGGAGAAGTATCTGACCAGTCATGGCATCGCGCCGCGGCGGATTCGTGCCGTCGGCGGAGAGCCCAGTGGAACAACCAGTGTCTCATTTCTGCTCGGTCAATTGCCCTACTAATCGTTCGCTATACTTGCCATCCAGGAGAACCAAGTAACGAGATCGCGGGAGAGAAGACGTTGGATGAAGTGAAGCGGAAGGTGATGATCGACCTCTTTGCCTCACCCGGCACGCTGGCCCCTATTGTTGTGGGGCTCACATCGCTGATGTATTCATGGGCCGTCGGCGGCGATCCCACTGCCAACGCACTAGGAATCATGGGCGTCCTGGGCGGAGCGGGGTACTTTGCATCCCGCTTAGTCCTGGGATTGGAAGGAATGACCAAACGGGCTTACGAAGCGCATCGCCGAGCATCATCGAAAGAAACGAAACGAAGCCCTCGATGAATTGGAGCGACAACTGCATGGCGACCAGGATCAGCGAACCGAAACTTGCCTGAGGAATTTACGCAACCTCTATGACACCTTTCAACAGAGCTGCCTCGAAGGACGTGTCGTCGCCACACATCATCAGGTGGTCAGTCAAGCGGAGCAAATATTCAATGCCAGTGTCCAACAACTCGAGCGTTCGCTGGAGCTTTACCAAATCAGTCAAAAATTAACGGGAAAGGCGCGGGGCGAGATCCTCGCCGAACGCGAGCGAGTGATTCGAGAAGTGATTGACACGCGAGATCATTTGAGTGCAACGATTGAACAGTTTCAGACTTTCGCGACCCGACGTAGTCAATCGGAATTGAGCCAGTTGCGTGAGGAATTGGACGAAACGTTGCGTGTCGCCAAAAGAACGGAAGAACGGATGGCCGAGATAGGCCATCAACAGAAGACCTACGACGAATCAGAGTTCGAATAGAAAAGGGACCCCACAATCATGTTTTCGGCAGTTGGAAAGTACTTTCGCGCGGTTTGGTATCTGATGACGTTTCGCGTTGACAAAGCGAGTGAGACGCTGCGCATGAACCCCGGTGTGATCTCGGCGAACTACGATCGCATCATCGCGGAAAAGAAATCGCGGCTGAACCAATACAAGGACGCGATCTCCGCGATGGTCGCTCAGGAAGAAACCAAAAAGCAGAAACTGAAATCGTTGAATGAGGAAATCGAGCGACTGCAGAAGCTGAGGGCGGGTGCGGCCGGGAAAGCAAAACAGATCGCCCAAAAGCACGGTCAAGACCCTGTGGCCACGAAGAACGATCCCGATTACCTCCGCTGCCAAAGTGCGTTCCAGGATTTCAGTTCCACACTCGATGAAAAGCAGGAGCATGCGATCGAGTTGGAATCGGACCTGGAAGTGTTGATCAAGAACGTGTCCGGACATCAAACCCAGATTCAATCGCTGATGCGTGATCTGGAGAAGCTGAAGGAAGAAAAGCACGAGGCGGTCGCCGATGTGTTGTCAGCGAAAGAAGAAGAGCAGATCGCCGACATGATGACTGGCCTGAGCAATGATCGCAGCAGCGAAGAGCTGCGAGAATTGCGTGAGTTGCGGCAGAAGGCCGGTGCGAAAGCTCGCGTGAGTCGTGAACTGGCTGGACTGGATACCAAACGCGCCGAGGCCGACTTCATGGAGTACGCGCAAAATAGTCAGGCGAATGATGAGTTTGACGCTCTGATTGGCCTGAGTGACAAGCCGCAGGCCGATGTCCACCAAGAAGAACCGCGGATTCCTGAGTAACAGCTGTCCTCTAACACAAGTTCTCAGATAGATTGAACACTCGAAAAAGGAACCTAACCATGCGCCATTCCCTGGCAATGCTGCTTGCTGTCACCTGCGTCGTCGCGATCGGTTGCAGCAAGAAAACGAGTCCGAATGCTTCCATCCGCGCAAGTGACGTCGGTGAAGACATCCCTTCATTTTCGCTTGCCTGGAGCGAGTATCCTTCATGGTCCGTCTTTGGTGTCGCCCACGAGAAAGCGATCATCGACGGTGATGAGGGCGCGATGGGGCCGATCGAACAGAAATGGGGTGTCGACATCGTGTTGAAGGAAGCCGACTACGACACCTGCTTGAACTACTACGGTGCGTCGGAGACCGACGCGGTTTGCATCACCAACATGGATACGTTGGCACCTGCCCTGACACGCGACTCGGTTGCGATCTTGCCGACCAGCACCAGCGTGGGGGCGGACGCCTGTATTGCCGTTGGCATCAACGATATCGATGGTCTCAAAGGCAAGCCGACTTACGGGCTGGAAATGTCGGTCTCGCAGTACTGTTTCGAAAGGAATCTGGAGCTGCAAGGTAAAACGATTGCCGATTTCCCCTTCAAGAACATGGATCCCGGTGCAGCCGCTCAGGCGATGCAAACCAATCAGGAAGGCATCGAGTCGATCATGGTTTGGAATCCGTTTGTGCTGCAAACACTGCGTACTCGAGACGGCGCGAAGGTGTTGTTCGATTCCTCGACCATTCCCGAGGAGATCATCGACATGGTCGTTGTCGCCAAGGATGCTTTACAACGACCGGGAGGCACGGACTTTGCCGGTGCTGTGATCGAGACCTTCTACGAAATCAACAAGATGATGGCGGATCCGAAGCAGGGCGACGAAACACTGATCGCGATTGGCGAAAAGTTCAGCAGTCTGCAGTTGGATGACATGAAGGAAGTGGTCAAGCAAACACAGTTTTACTCCACTCCTGATGCCGCGATCGAGTTATTCACCAAGGAGAAGTTCCAAAACGAAACGATGCCGCAGGTGGTCGATTTCTGTGCTTCGCACGGAATTGTCGACAGCAAGCCCACGCTCGGATTCAATGACGATGGAGCCCAGGTCAATTTCGTCACGACCTACATCGAGAAAGCGAAGGGGCAGCAGTAGCCCATGATTCGCCAGCCCATCCAGTTCTCGACCAAGATCGCGATCGCCACGGCCGCGATCGTCGTGCTGTTCATGGCTTACGAGTACCTGGCGTACCGTCAGACCAAGATCAATCCGAAGCAGACGGTTGTGCCCGGCGTCACATCGCTGTGGGATGGCTTCCAGAAAATGACCAAACCGAATGCCAGGGGTGAAACCTGGCTGTGGGAAGATTCCAAAGCCACCTTTGGGCGTTTGTTCGTTGGTTTGGGCGTGGGCGTCGTATTGTCGGTGTCGATCGGTGTCGCCATGGGAGCTTACCCTTGGCTGGAGGCGTTCTTCGCGCCGCCGATTTCGTTCTTTGCCAAGATTCCGCCGACCGCGATGTTGGCGGTGTACTTCGTGATCTTCGGTACCAATACCGAGATGTTCGTGGCCATGGTCGGGCTGTCGGTATTCTTCACTTTGGCGCAGTCGGTCTATCAGGCTGCCAAGAAAGATGTCTCCGACCACAGCGTCTATAAGGCGTACAGTCTCGGCGCGAGCAGTCCGGAAGTCATCTACGAAGTCCTTTGGAAACAGATTCTGCCGCGTGTGATCGAAGCCATTCGGCTGCAGATCGGACCGGCGATGGTGTTCTTGATTGCCGCCGAGTATGTCGTGGGTGATGTTGGTATCGGATACCGGATTCGGATTCAGTCGCGAATTCTGAATATGAATGTCGTCTACATCTACTTGATCATCCTCGGTGCAAGCGGGCTGTTGATCGATTGGGCATTGACACTGTTGCGCCGCAAGTGGTGTCCCTGGTTCGGCGAATGAGATGGGAGAAGCAGCATGAAGTACGCATTAGAAATCGACGGTGTCTCCCATTGGTTTGGCAGCAACAAGGTGCTCAACGACATCAATCTGAAGATCGGTGACGGCCAGATCGTGGCCGTTGTCGGGCCGAGCGGTTGTGGCAAGTCCACTCTGCTGCGGGCGATCTTGGGAACGCACCCACCCAAGGCCGGAAAAATCTTGGCCGATGGTCAAGAAATCACAGGACCCTCACGGGCAGTCGGAATTGTTTACCAGCACTACACGCTGTACGATTTCTTGACGGCCCAAGAGAACGTTGCGTTCGGGCTGAAGCTTGGATCAAACAAGCCTTCCCTATCGCTTGTTCCAGTTCCCGCGTTGGCGCAGCTGCGTGCGCAACATGTGGAGCAAGCCAGCGAGTTCTTGCACAAGGTGGGATTGGGGAAAGCCATCAATCACTACCCGCACGAAATGTCAGGCGGCATGCGACAACGTGTGGCGATTGCCCAGGCGATGATCATGCGGCCCAATGTCTTGCTGTTGGACGAGCCCTTTGGGGCACTCGACGAATCGACGCGCACGGACCTGCAAATGATGTTGTTGCGGTTCTATCAAGAGAATCTGGCGGCGAAACAAGAAGGGAAGGACCCGCCCTATACGATTCTGATCGTGACGCACGAGTTGAATGAAGCCTTGTACGTTTCTGATCGAGTGATCGGATTGTCACAGTATCACCCCGACGGTGAAAACGGAGCGACGATTGTCTATGATCGACCCTGTCCCGTTTTTCACCCGGACGATGCCCGCGACTTTGATCGCTTCGTCCACCAGCGTGAGGAGTTGCGCAAGGCGGTGTTCGACTCCGAGGACAACGAGCACTACCGAAACTTCGTCACATTCTGGGAGGAGCGGCTTCGCGAAGAAGCGAATGCGTAACGCCGATCCCGTCCACTGCAAGACATCAAAGTTCTTCCGGAGTCTTCGTGGCAACTGGAGAGTTGCGTTCACGAGCGTGGCCGGCGGTCGAGCGTCAGCTGTGATGTTGCGAGTTTGGCTGAAACACAAGGAGATACTAACCCGACGCGTCAGCAAGCGATCTGCCAAGACCGGTTTTCCCTCGTTAACGCGTCGGGTTACTGTAAAAGCGAAACTTCAAAAAGCGTCAGCGAGCCCCAGGAGTTTCCCTGGCTCGCCTCTGGAGGCTCGCTGACGCTCGACCACCAGCCACCCACTTGGCGTCACAAATGGCCGGAAGCAAAGGCATGATCCGCAAACAAAGAGGCCTGACCCCTTTTTTATCCCGTTGCACAGACGCTAAGCCGGCTCAATAATGATGAATCGACAGCGCGCTGGGCTCAATTCAAGCTGACGGAATTCGAATATGTGGAACCGCCGCACGATCGGCATTGCGGCTGCGACCCTGCTTGTTGTCGGTGCAGTTGCTATCTCTTTTCGGTCACCTGAAAGCACTGCTCCTTCCGCGCCCTCCTCTGGTCGACCCATCGAAGTTGCGGCTACGCCCGTCACGAGCCGTCCAATCGAAGTTGCCGCGGGCGGATACGTTGGGTCTGCTTCGTGTCGAGAGTGCCATGCCGATGAGTATCAGTCGTGGCATGCATCCTATCATCGGACGATGACGCAAACCGTTTCCGAGGATACGGCACCCGCGGCGATTGTTGATACCATCGTCGAGGTCGAGGGGAGACTCTATTCATTTGAAAACCAGGGTGACGATTACATCGTCGAGCTCGATGATCCGACAAGACACGGCATTCGCATGAAACGCCGCCTGGTTCTGATCACCGGCTCGCACCACATGCACGTGTTTTGGTACGAGTCTGATTTCCAGCGAACGCCGGCAATGCTGCCGATTCTTTATCTGATTGACCAGGATCGGTGGATCCCCCGCAGGTCTGCTTTTCTTCGCGCACCCGAACTGGCCATGGGTCTGGAACTTGGCCGTTGGAATCAAAACTGCTGTACCTGCCATTCGACCCATCCGCGACAGCGTTTGAACAGTGAAACTCATATCTGGGACACGCACGTGGCAGAATTCGGAATTTCCTGCGAGGAATGTCATGGGCCGGCAGAGCAGCATGTGGAGTTTCACCGGGAACGGACTGATTCAGTAGCGGAGAGCATCACCAATCCGAAACGGCTGCCCGTCTCGACGAGATCTGATCTCTGCGGCCAATGTCACGGGATCTCATTGCGCAGCTTCGACGAAGTGACTGTAGACGATTTTATGTTCAACGGTTGCGGGTTTCGACCCGGACAATCGCTACTGGAAGTCGAGTCGTTGAAGCTGCTGCGGACTGCGACGGGAGGTCCCGAGGTGTTTCGCACATGGGACGGGAAAAACATTCAATCCGCAGCCTACTTCTGGCCGGACGGCGAAGTTCGCGTGTCGGGTCGTGAGTTCAATGGCCTGATCGAATCACCCTGCTATCAGCAAGGGGAACTTGGTTGCCTATCGTGTCATCAGATGCATGAGCGAGATGTATCGCGCCAGGATGAGTGGAGAGAGGATCAACTGAAGCCGGGGATGCGAAGTAACCTCGCCTGCACACAATGCCACAACGATGCGGAAAGGTACGGGCCGCAGCACACGCATCACCAGCTCGGCTCATCGGGAAGTGATTGCATGAACTGCCATATGCCACACACGGTTTACGGCCTGTTGAAAACGATAAGAAGTCATCGCATTTCAAGCCCCTCTGTTTCGATGACGCTGGAGACAGGTCGCCAGAATGCCTGCAACCTTTGCCACCTGGATCGAACTCTGGAGTGGACCAGCGAGCACCTGCATCAGTGGTATGGGCAGCCGCGACCGGAGATCGATGAACAGAACCGCACGATCGCTGCCTCGGTGTTGCATTACTTGAAGGGTGATGCGGTCCAACGAGCCATACAGGCCGCGGCGTTCGCCTGGCCGCCGCGCAGCAGGTCTCCGATACATTTTGGATGCCGCCACTGCACCTGATTGCTGCCGGAGACCCGTACGACGCGATTCGCATCATCTCCCACCGTTCGCTGCGTACTCTTCCGGGTTGGACTGAATTCGAGCTCGACCCGGTTGGCCTGCCCGACGAACGCACGCGTGTCGTTGGCGAAGCAATCGGGGACATCAAAAAGAAGTTGCGTGCAACGCCCCGCGCGCGCAAGTCCTGTTTGACAGTGACGGCAAGTTCGACACCGACCGTGCCATTGAGTTGCTACGGCAACGCGAGGACCGTGCGATCAATCTGCTGGAGTAGCAGCGAAGTCACTCTTTCAAGTAAACCGTGCGATGGTTGCGGTTCTTGATCAATGCATCGAACCGAGACTGGTCAATGACACCGTTTTCGTCAATCAGCAGAGCCCGATTCGGTTTGAGTGCCGCCTCGGCTCGCATCTTTTGCAACTCGCCGCCAACCAGTGCGTGACGATCTTGTGCGGGCGCCAGGAAATCATAGTTCAAGGCGGGAGCATCTGGGAGTGAAAGGTACGCGTGCCGGGAGATCAGCCGTATCGCGTCGTAGGGATCGTCCATTCCGACCAACAAATAGGCACGCATCCAGTCTGTTCCTGATGCCTCGCGAGCGGGCTGCCACCCCAACGCTGCGACTTGTAACACTCGCTGGGCGGCATCCCCCTTGAGTAAGTGCAACAACGATGCGGCGGTGTTTTTTTCGTCTTCCGTCAAACTCGGCTCGCTTTGTCCATACCACTGGGCCAAATGACTCGACGTCTGTTCGAGCGTTTGATCCAAGTGACAGAGGCTGCAAGCATTGGGGCGGCCCGTCTCGATTGTGGAGGATACCGAGGGACTCGAGATGGTGTGCGAACGAATCGTCTTGAGGAGACCGTAAACGGTGTGCGGCATATGACAGTTCATGCAACGACTGCCCGCCGAATCGATCGCGTGATGCGTGTGTGCCGTGCCCAACGCCTGGTACTTGGGATGACACTGCAAACATGCCGCATCGGAGTGCATGTCGGGCTTCAATTGATCATCTCTCCACGCCTGCTGGAGCGTGACATCTTGCTGGTGCATCGTGTGGCAAGACATGCAGGAAAGTTCGCCCTGCTTAAAGCACGCCGATTCGATCATGCCGTTGTAGTCACGTCCCGATACTCGCACTTCTCCGTCGGGCCAAAAATGATTGTGCAAACGCTGTGGATCTTGCGAGAATTGGCGGAAAATCTCCGAATTCCAATGCTCCTTGCTCCCTCGGACAACCTGGTGGAAATGGGCCTGATCGAGCACATCACCAGGGCGGAAAGTCCCACCGTGGGCGAAGAATTTCGCTCGATCGACAATCCGATAGTCGTACATGATGATGCCGTGGCATTGGCCGCATACGTCCGACCGCGAGTTGGCCGGCAGCTTCATCGGATTGACAATCTGATCGACGAACTCAGTTTTGGTTGCACTGTCGTTCTTTGTTGCGTCGTTCCTGTGCAACAGCACGTGACCTTCGCCGGGTCCGTGACAGGCTTCGCAGGCGATTCCGAAATCACTGACCTGAGTATCCCAAGACTGCTGGTTCGGACTCAGACGTTGGCGTGGATGGGTTGAATGACACTGACAACAAGTCTCATTCCAGCGTCCTAATTCATTGTCATCTGCCGTCTCGGGTGACTTCAAGAACGCAGATCGCCTGGGAATCCATTGCTGCCGGTCGATCAGGTAATTGATGGGAAGCTTCGCGGGCGTCTTGTCGATCCCGGATTCGTACCAAAACACATGCATCTGGTGAGATCCGGTCATCATCACCAATCGACGCTCCCTCCGCTCGCCACCGACGATCGGGTCGTTAAACTCGACAAAGAAGTCGTCTTCGCGGCGGCGGAACCGATACGTCTGGCCGTCCAACTCCACAGTTGTATCGTTGATCGCCGCGGGCGCCGTGTCGGGTGTGATCGTCTGAGTCATCGTGCGGTGATACGACGCGTGCCACGACTGGTAATACTCGGTGTGACATTCACGGCATGAATCGAACCCGACGTATCCGTCACTGGGAACCACTGTCGGACGAGCGGAAACCAAGGTCTGCACTGCGGGCGTGTGACCCGAGACAGGCGGGGACACAGCCTTTGGCGGTTCGCGCTCTAATCCTGCTGTGTCCACTTGGAACGCCTGGATCGCGAAATAAGCCGTCGCCACCAAGGCGGCGCACGCGATCAATGACAAAGCGTGTTTGTTCTTCATTCGAGTTTGGACTTCGATGATAGCTCTGCGGTCTCAGCCCGCGGTCGTAGTGCCCATCATACGTGAAATGCCCTGAGAGGCCGACTCTTCCCAGAGGACTGAACGACCTCCGCGCGCCTTTGGTGATCCGTACCCTTCATTTTTCATTGAACGGCAAGCCGCAGGCGACTGTGCCCGCCGCTAGCAGTCGCCTGCGGCTTGCCGTTCAACAATCGCGCTGGATCGATGCTTCAATACGAACGGTATTGCGATTGCTGCTATGCTCGGCAACCGCATCGCAATGAAAAAACCCCGCCCTGTGTTGGGCGGGGTCGCAGTTTTTTTCAAGTCGATTGAAACCTATTGGTTCAACTGTTCTTCGATCGTCTCTTTCATCGCTCGAGTCCCCAGAGCACCCCACAAACCATAAGGACTCGGAGATCCAGGTGCCGTTGCGTTGATACCGGCCCACGGGGTGGTGCCGATGTACATATGGACGGGCGGCGCGGTCGAGTCACCCGCTTCGATGCTGTCGGTCATGAAGATCACCGCGCCGTCCCCCATCAGAACATGACAGCCCCCTTGATGGCGACTGCCCATGGACATGACTGAATCATCATTGTCGCCGGTGCCCACCATGCAACTCGCACTGTTGGGCGGCAAAATGGTGTAGACCGACGTGTAAGCAGGCCGATAGTCAGCCCAACGGCAACCCTTGCATTGATCGCTGCCAGTACCGTGCATGGCGGCTGTGGCGCTGTAGAACTGAGGTCGTTCGGGATCGATGTGTACTCCCGTTCGGCATACGCTCGGGTTGTTAACCGGGGACGTGTTGTCATAGGTTGCATCCCCTGGGGCGGTGAAACCACGAACCCAGTCGGAGTTGATTTCTCGGTTGCCCGCCGAAGTCGACTGTTCACCAGCGGCAATCGTATTGGCAAGTCCGTCCAAGACATCACGGAATTTGGATGGCTGGCGATTCCAGAAGAAACCCCGACAAGCCGCCCGCGCACGAACCGCCCACCCCTGATTGTCGCCACCGTTTGTGGTATGGCCGCCAAAAAAGCCGAACTCGCTCGTGCCGCCTCGAAACACACGGTTGGTTGCGTCACCGATGCAGGCCGCGTAGTTGGTACGACCGTGTGCTGGCAGACCTGAAGATGGATCACTCGGACAACGGAATGTCGGAATCTCGGTTTCCCACGGCAGGTATTCTCTTCGCCATGGGCAAGGCCCCATGGCTGGCCAAATACCTGTGACCGATGTCCCGTTGCCATTCCAAGCAAATCCAGGAACTGGCGTTTGATTCGGGTTTGCGATCTGCTCCCAAACCGCTTGCTGTTCAACGAACGGAGTCAGAGGCACCAACCAACTGAGGAACTTACGGTTGCTGTTGTTGGTGACGTCCCCAGCGAGCGCACGAGCTGTGCCGGTACCGTTGATCGGAAGTTGCTTGAAGGCACTGTGATAGTTGTGAATTCCGAGCCCGATCTGCTTGAAGTTATTGCTGCAAGACATCCGTCTGGCAGCCTCACGCGCGGCCTGAACCGCCGGAAGCAATAGGCCAACGAGGACGCCGATGATGGCGATGACCACCAACAACTCCACCAAGGTGAAACCTGAGTGTTTGTCACGGACTGTATGCATGGAGAAGCTCCTGTGAAGAACGAAAAAATGGGCGGATAGATACCGCAGAAGTTGAGGAAGAATATTCAACCGATTGACAATAGTCAATATGGGTGGATGAAAAACCCCCATACCCCCCTCTGGCAGCTATTTTTACACAGGAAAAGTCCGAAAAGTGCAAATTTCTTTCGAATCGACAGCGAGGCGAACACCGTTCTGCGTGCAGATTGCGCCTTTTTCCTTCAACCTCCTTTCCAAGCAGGTCGTGCAGTTTTTAGTAGCCATCACGCTCCGTCGTGATGGCTACTTTTGAAGAATTCGCTGCGCGTGAACTGCACGATCTCTCCGCGAGAGTGATAAGCTCCGCACCCGTATCGACCAATAAAAAAACCCCGCCCTTTGTTGGGCGGGGTCGTCGTTTTCCAGAAGCGGATTGAACGCTATTGGTTCAATTGTTCTTCGATCGTCTCTTTCATCGCACGAGTGCCCAAAGCACCCCATAGACCATAAGGACTCGCAGATCCAGGTGCCGTTTCGTTGACACCCGCCCACGGGTTGCCGCCGACGAACATATGAACTGGCGGTGCGGTCGAGTCACCCGCTTCGACACTGTCGGTAATGAAGACGACCGCGCCGTCTCCCATCAACACATGGCAGCCCCCTTGATGGCGACTGCCCATAGAGATGACCGACTCATTGTTGTCTCCGTTACCCACCATGCAACTTGCGCTGTTGGGCGGCAAGATGGTGTTCACCGAGTTGTAAACGGGTCGGAAGTCGCCCCATCGGCAACCCTTGCACTGATCGCTGCCGACGCCGTGCATAGCGGCTGTGGCGCTGTAGAACTGAGGTCGCTCGGGATCAATGTGTACTCCCGATTTGCACAAGCTCGGATTGTGAATGGGAGAGGTGTTGTCATAAGTGACATTGCCTGGGGGAGGAAAGCCGCGAACCCAATCGGAGTTGATTTCTCGGTTGCCCGCCGAAGTGGATTGCTCGCCAGCGGCAATCGTATTGGCAAGTCCGTCCAACACATCGCGCATCTTGGATGGTTGACGATTCCAGAAGAAACCACGACAAGAGGCTCGCGCACGCACCGACGTTCCGCTGTTATCCCCCGACCCGATGACATTGCCCTGGTTTTGCCCGCCGAAAAAGCCCCATTCGCTCGTACCACCACGGAACACTAGGTTGGTCGCGTCGCCGATACAGGCGGCGTAGTTGGTACGACCGTGTGCTGGGAGACCTGACGCCGGATCACTCGGGCAACGGAATGTCGGGATCTCGGTTTCCCACGGCAGGTATTGTCTTCGCCATGGGCAAGGCCCCATGGCTGGCCAAATACCTGTGACCGATGTCCCGTTGCCATTCCAAGCAAATCCAGGAACTGGCGTTTTATTCGGGTTTGCGATCTGCTCCCAAACCGCTTGCTGTTCGACAAACGGAGTCAGAGGCACCAACCAACTAAGGTACTTACGATTGCTGTTGTTGGTGATGTTCCCAGTTCTGGCACGCTGTGTGCCGGTACCGTTGATCGGCAGTTGTTTGAAGGCACTGTGATAGTTGTGCAGTCCAAGCCCAATCTGCTTGAAGTTGTTACTGCAAGACATACGTCTTGCAGCCTCACGTGCGGCCTGAACCGCCGGCAGCAATAGGCCGACGAGGACGCCAATGATGGCGATGACCACCAACAGCTCCACCAGGGTAAAACCTGCGTGGTGCTTACGAAGACGATGCATGAGAAGCTCCTAAAAGAAAGTGATATATGCGGGGTCTTCGACCCCTCGATCGGATGAAGATAGCCGACTGTTAGCAGAGCGTCAAACAATTCACAACCCTCCCCCCCCCCGATCGGCCATTGCTACACGAGTCAGGTCGAAAATCTCTCAAATCATCGATCGGATCGCACCAGCCGTTCGATCGCCTGCCGGGATCGATCGTCGCCGGGATCGATTTGGATTGCCCTGCGATAATGCTGTAGCGATTTTTCCTGGTCGCCGATCCGCTCATAGCTGCCCCCCAGCAATGCATCCGCCATCGAGAGCGACGGTTCGATCTTGAGCGCGTTTTCAAAACAGATGATCGCCTCCAGCGGTCTGTTGCTTCGCTCCAGGGCAATACCAAGATTCAGATGTGCTTCGGCGATTTCCGGATGAGCTTGAATCGAGCGTGAAAGGACCTTGATGCCGGTCCCCAGGTCACCCGCTTGAGTCGCGGCAAGTCCCAGGTTCATGTACGAAGCCGCGTTGAGCGTCGATTCTTCATGAACCGTGATGTTGCAGGCGATCGCAGCGATCACGGTCGCGACGACTGGAGCGCGAATGGCGTTGAGATCCTTTGCACGAACTCGACACCAAACATCGTGCAAAGCCATTGCTGCGAACAATGTCAAGAGAGGAACAAGTGGTTGTCGATAGCGGCCGAGAATGAAAAACATGACGATCGCCGCGGCCATCACAACAATCAGCAGATAGTACAACCATAAACTGCGCCATTGCCGACGCGTTACGACGATCCCCCAAACCGCCAACGGACAAAGGATCCCGAAATGCCAGCCAGGGCCCAGCATCCTGAGTGGCCAGGAGTAGTCGCAATAGACCTGCAGACTTTCGGTATCGGGGACTTCAAAGCGATTGATGACCATGAAGGACTTGGCGATCATCAGTTGCAGCCAGCGGCCTGGGTCTTGGCGGATCTCCTGCAGTGAACGATTGGCCCAAAACTTGGAAACCTCGCGTGATGACAGCTCGCGACCTTCGGCTTGTTCGGCCAGTCGCTGCGCGTCAGCCCGCTCAAACATCGGCGTTTCGTGTCCCGGAACCAACGGTCGATAGATTCCGTTGGATTCGAGATTATTACCGATGTAAAAGTTTGGACCAGCTTGAAAAGTGGTGGGCGACCATTCGCCCCCTAAAGATGCATTGCGAGCCGCCACCGGCAACAGGACCAGCGACAGCCCAAGGGTGTAGCAGGCAACCAGCACCAGGCGTGCCTTGCGAGTCTGCGGGATGCCAAGCCATATCCAGAGCGGCAAGATCGGCACCCACAGCAGCGCATTTTCTCGGGTCAGTACCAGCAGTCCCAAAATCACTCCGATCGCAACAGACAGCGAGCGGAGATTGCGTTGGGCCAGCAGCCCGCACACCCCCAACAAAGCGCACAATAGAAACGATGCGAGCGATGTTTTTTGGATGATGCCGTCGTAGTAGATCGCGGCTGGATAGACCGCGTACATCGCGGCGGCGACCAGACCGACGGTTGGATGGAAGATGTTTTTGCCGGCGATCCCCAACAGCGCGACGCTCACCGCACCGAGCATCGCCTGCACCAACCGGATCCCCAGAACACCGCATCCACTCTTGATCAACACGGCCAGCGTGTAGGGATAGAGTGGAGCTTGATAGAACGTCTCGGTTCCGTACCACTCGCCGCCGGCAATCCGGGTGGCCCAGTCAAAATAGCCTCTGGCATCACCCAATAAAAAGACCACGGTCGGTATCTCGACCGTTTTCAGCACGTTGATCAAGCGCAACAGAAGCGCGACAACGCAGACCGCGCCAAGAAGGACCGCGAATGAGTGAGGTTCGCCGCCAATGACCGAGACGTCACTCTGTTTCCCGATCGGACCTTCCTGTTGAGAAGATCCGATCGAGCGTTTCGGGTGGCGATTCCTTCGTGAGGCCATAGCTGGCGTCTGGGTTTACAGGCCGAGACGATCAGCGAGCCACCTATTGCTGGTTCGCCTGTGCGGCCTCTTCTGCCGCCATTTGAGCTTCATAGTCTTCGGAATCGGCGACGGCGGCCGCGATCTCTGCGTCCGTTCCACTGATCACCTCCGTCTGGGTGCTTCCGCCGCAACCCGATACGAATCCCAAACAAAGAGCGAACAGACATCCAAGTAGAGTGCGTGTGATCACTTAATCTTCACCTTGTGCTAGTAGAAAAAACGTTCCCGGATAACCGCAGTATCCTGACGCAGGAACGGCCGGGACGCAAGGACCTTGCGGGGGGGTGGGGCCGCGATCGCGACCAAGATGTCTCACGAAGCTGGCCGCCAGCTAGTACCGGGCCCGTCGTCGATTGGCGGCAATTCGTAGGCCAGGACCTGGAGACCGTCCGGCTTAGGATGCCGAATGTGATGAGATTCGGGTAACCGCGGAGCGGTGAAAATCCAAACAAAAGCGGAACGGCTAAGCCGGACGGTCTCCAGTTCCTGTCCTACGCCGTTCGCACCCCTCAAGTCATGATGGTCGAGGTACTAGCGTTGTCGCTCGATTGTCTCAAGCGAGTCTTGGCGGAATCCATCGCGATACCACCGGCGCTCGCTATGCGAGATTATTCATGACGACTGGATCGTGCTCGCAGCGAGAGGGCCAGATTGTCAGTTCCGGAAACTCTACTGCCAACGATTGGGAAAGCCGCTCCATCGCGAATCGCTCGCTCCAATAGTGGCCCAGCAATCCCAGGCCGATTCCCAGTGACTCGGCCTCCAGGCAGGTATGAAACGTCGCCTCACCAGTGATCATGGCGTCACAGCCGCGACGTTTGGCGGCGGCAAGAAAACTGCCGCCGCTTCCGCAAGCCAGCGCAACCTTGCTAACCAGCTGGTCGGCGGAGCCAACGCGGCGGGCAGCGGTCGCTTCCACGGCCGTGCTCGCGCGGTCAATCAGCTGGCCAAGTGTCGTTGGCTGGTCAAGATGCCCGCTGCGGCCGGCTCCATCGAGCTGTTGTCCGCTGGATGCGGCATCGTCCGCTTCGACGTCGCCGATCTCAACGAGCGGCTGGACCGACCGCAACTTCAGCAGATCGGCCCACATTTGATTGATGCCGTCGACCGCTGAATCGAATGCCGTATGCGCACTGTAAATGGCGGTACCGGCACCGATCAATCGCAACAACATGCCGCCGCTGACCGAGTCGGTGGTGATTCGCTGCAAAGCTTTGAACGGCAAGGGGTGATGCGTGATGATCAGGTCCACTTTTTCGTCGATCGCTTCGTCGACAACGTTGGGCGTGATGGTCAAGCAAGTCATGATCCGTGACGTCGCTCTGGTGCGATCACCGACCAACAGCCCCACATTGTCCCACGACTCGGCCAATCGCAACGGGGCGATCTGGGCCAACATCGTGCAGACCGAATCAAGAGACGTCATCTTTCTACTTTGGCGCGATCATGCAAATGATACGGCGGCCATGCTGTTGCGGCGTTGTTTCCACTTTGCCAACTTCGCTCAGCGTTTCGATCACCATCTCCATGACCTTGCGGCCTTCTTCGATGTGGGCCATTTCACGACCGCGGAACAGCACACTGACCTGCACTTTGTCCTTGTGCTCGAGAAATTTCTCAGCCTGCCGAATTTTGGTGCGGATATCTTCCTGACCGGTCTTGGGCCTTAGTCGAATTTCCTTGGTCTTGGTGTGAGTCTGACCAGAATTCTTTTTCTTGTTCTTGTCGTACTTGTATTTGCCGTAATCCATGATGCGGCAAACCGGCGGCCGCTCATTCGGCGCTACTTCGACAAGATCCAGGCCCGCGTTGCGAGCCCGTTCCAGAGCTTCCTCGGTCGGAATGATTCCGAGTTGCTCGCCTTCCTCGCTGACGACCCGAATGGGTGAAATGCGAATGTTGTTGTTGATGCGTACTGAATCGCGATTCTCTGGTTGAATGTTTCTGCGTGCCAATGCCACTAAATGCTGTCGTCTCCGGCCGGAGGGCGTTCCGGCACAAATAGGAAATAGGTAGTCAGCACCGTGGGGTAACGCTGGCGCTGATTGGTGAACTGGTTGATGGCAGACCTCGCCGACCTTAAGGATCGGGCATCTTCCGTCAATACCAAACAGCAGAGTATCCGACGCCAATGTGGTAACCGTCAACAGCGAATTTGCCGAAAAGGGGAGATTTGCGGCCTTTCAGTCAAGGCAATCCGGCACTGGAGGCAGAATCGGATCCTCAGCCGAAAAAGAGGACATACTTGACGAGTCGGCGTCCAGCACAGACTACCGAACCGAATATTTGAGGCGAATGTCTTATTTCCGGGGCAATAAGTGGTCGATCCGCATAGAGTCGGTCGAAAGATCCCTTTCGGGCGGTTAGCTCAGTTGGTTAGAGCGCCACGTTGACATCGTGGAGGTCGGAGATTCGAGTTCTCTACCGCCCATTTCGCAATTTCCGCGACCTTTTCTTTTAGCCGAATCCGGTTTCTTGATGCCGGCTGATCGGCCAGTGGTTAGCGTCCGGTCGCCGAAACCAACTGCGCTCGCTTGGACCCGGTGGAAAGGTTTTGCACGGACAATGCCGATCCGACCTCAACCCGCAGGGAATCTGCCTCTTAGGGCGCTGAGGTCGTGGAATTCGTTAGTCGCGCGGCAGGAAATTCCCCGTTCTCGATCCGTGGCTTGCTAAGATGCATTGACTTAAGTGACGTCTCATTCGGCAATTCTGCTGCAACAGCATGGACGCATTTCGGGTGCTGGCGATGCAACCATGAACCATGACGAGACGCTGCTGTGCCCCAAACAGATTGAACTGCTTGCCGCGACCAAGGATCTGTTGCCACTGGTTTACACAGAGTTACGGCGGATGGCGTCGGGCAAGTTGCGCCGTGAAGGTGGAAATCACACCCTGCAAACCACTGGCCTGGTACACGAAGCCTACGTTCGCTTGGTCGACGCTAACTCGCAGCCCCACTGGCAATCCCGTGCACACTTTTTCGGTGCTGCCGCTGAAGCGATGCGCAGGATCTTGGTCGACGAAGCTCGCCGTCGGCGGTCACTCAAACGCGGCGGGGATCGCAATCGCGTTTCAGGGCTCTCACGCATTGCGAACAAGGCAGCGGCTGACGAGGACGACCGGATCCTCGAAGTCCATGCGGCCCTCGATCAACTTGAAAAGGAATCGCCGCGCCGAGCGCAGGTTGTCAAAATGCGTTTCTTTGTGTCGATGACCAATGAAGAAATCGCCGAAGCTCTTGGCGTCTCCGTGCCAACCGTCAAACGGGATTGGGCAGCGTCAAGAGTCTGGATCTACCGTTATCTGCAACCGGAGGCGGATGGCAAAGATGGTTAGCTAACGTTTTCCTTCCCACCGCTGCCGATCTTGAACGTCCCTGGGTCGAACGCTGAACAACAAGATTTCCCGGATCGATCGATTTTGTGATCCCGTCCGAGACTCCTTTTCGCATGACATGTGTTTGGTTTCGGCAAAGGTGCCGACCAAATTACTCGCGAGTCGGGTTCAGTCCTTCTATCGAAAAATGCTAGCCCCCCATAGAACGCTTGATTGTGCCAAGAGGCTTCGAAGATGTCGTCTACGAATGATGTTTCAGCTGAAACCTTGCTGGTCAACGCGATTGAGATTGCGTCCCCCGCCGAACGGTCGGCGTACCTTGAAGCACGTTGCGGCAATGACCTCGAGTTGCTGCGGCAGGTCGAGTCGATGGTCGTCGACTACTTCGCGGCCGAGAGCCTGATGGAGCCTCCAGTCGAGCTTGAGCTGACCTCCGACGTCGGCCGCGCTCTCGCCACGCCTCCGCTGTCGGTGGTCCAGATCGGCAACTACAAACTCCGCGAGCCGATCGGCGAAGGTGGGATGGGCGTGGTCTATGTCGCTGACCAGGTCGCGCCGATCCGGCGCCGCGTGGCGCTGAAGGTCATCAAGCCGGGCTTGGACAGCAAGCAGGTCGTCGCCCGGTTCGAGAGCGAGCGACAAGCCCTGGCCCTGATGGACCACCCCAACATCGCCCGAGTGTTCGATGGCGGAACGACGGAGGATGGAAGACCGTACTTCGTGATGGAATTGGTCAAAGGCGTTGCGATCAACGATTTCTGCGAATCTCGTGACCTGGACCTTGCAGCGAAATTAGAACTCTTCATCGATGTCTGTGGCGCCGTCGAACACGCTCATAAAAAGGGAATCATCCATCGCGATCTCAAGCCCAGCAATCTGCTGGTCACGATGCACGACGACAAGCCGGTGGCCAAAGTCATTGACTTTGGAATCGCCAAGGCGACCACACAGCCGCTGATCGACAGCACCGTTTATACGGGATTTGCCCAGTTAATCGGCACACCCGCCTACATGAGTCCCGAGCAGGTGGAGATGAATAATCTGGACGTCGACACTCGCAGCGACGTCTACTCTCTCGGCGTCGTCCTGTACGAGTTGCTGACCGGATCGCTGCCGTTTGATCGCCAGACGCTCAAAGAAGCCAGCTTCGACGAATTGCGCCAGTTGATTCGCGAGAGTGCACCACCACGACCTAGTCAGCGGATCAGCACCCTCGCGGCCAAAGCGGAATCGACGTTTCACGATCGCCGTCGCGTCGACCCGCGGAAACTGGCCGATTCACTCAAGCGCGAAGTCGATTGGATCGTCCTGAAAGCGTTAGAAAAGGATCGCAACCGTCGGTACCAGTCGGCCCGCGATTTCGCTGATGACATCCGCCGCTACTTGAACGATGAACCGGTCAAAGCTTGCCCGCCGTCGGCCAGCTATCGACTGCGAAAGACCGCGAAACGTCACAGACTTGCCTTAATCACTGGGGCGATGATTTTCTCAGTGCTTATCATTGGTGCGGGTGTCAGCGTATGGCAGGCACGCCAAGCCGTTGCGGAACGCAAGATGGCCAATGAAGAGAAGGAAAAAGCGAACGCGAGTTTTGATCGCGCGTTGGCTGCAGTGGAAACGATGCTGGAGCGAGTGGCCACGGATAAACTCGTGGATGTGCCTGAGATGACGGCGGTGCGGCGAGAGCTATACGCCGAAGCGATTCAGTTTTACGCCGATCTTGCCGAGGAACGCCCTCAGGAACCTCGCATTCGATTGAACTTGGCACGAACCCAGCGGCAAACCGCCGTGCTGTGCGGCCAACAGTCCCAATTCCAGACCGGGCTCGCCTTGGTGGGTCCGTCCATCGCAACGCTGAAATCGCTCGTCTCAGCACACCCCGGCAACGCGGAGTATCAATCGTCGCTGGGTGCAAGTCTTGTGGTTTCCAGCGATCTGAACATCGACCTCAGGCACTTCGATCAGGCCGTTCTGGAAAGCCGTGCGGCTGCGGACGTTTTTACGCGGATTTCGGATCGCCCCGGACTTGGCTCTGCGCTGTCCAGGTTGGGCAGTTGCTATTTCAGGCAAGGTGTCGATAACGCCGCAAATCTTCTGGAGGGCGAATACTGGTTGAGACAAGCCCTCCCTCTGTGCGAGGCCGCCTACACGGATGATCACAAACATTGGCTGGCTCTTTGTAGCACCAACTTGATTCTCGGTCAGACGCATACCCGGTTGGGCAAGCCTCAGGAATCGCTCGCGTTTGCGAATGCCGCGTTGGATGTCGCAACCGCGACGATTGCAGAAGGAAGGGACCTGTCATTTTGCCTGGTCTATTCCTTTATGATTCGCGACGAATTGGCAAATGCCTACAACGCGATGGGCGATGCCGAGAAGTCAATGCAGACTCATCAACTGGGGCTGCTCGAATCACGCGACTTCTTCACGCGTTTCCCGAGGCTGAACTACAAAAACTTTCATTCCAAGGAAAACGCGACCGCAGTGGTCCGCCTATCCAAACAACTTGAGAGGACCGATGAACTACACGAGTTCATCGCCCGTTTGGATTCTCACTCACTTGTCGACGTGTACATTCGCGCATCCATGTTCCAGGTGCTCGGCGACGACGAACGCGCGATCGCTGATTTTGAGTGGCTGGCCACAAAGGATCCAAGGCGGAAATCAGCTACGAACTGGGTGATCTCTACTTCAACCGGGATGAATACGACAAAGCGATCCCGCACTTGACCGCTGCTGCTGAGTCCGGAACCAAACCAAAGGCTTCGGGAGCAACTTGGGCAATTGCACTTCAAGCGAGGTCGTTTTGAGGATTCGATCAGGTCATTCAGATCTGCCATCGAAGAAAAACCACACAATATTTCTGCGTTAGACTGGATTTGGATTGAAGGCTTTGCTGACTGCGCAGACGATCGTTTTCGAACTGAGTTACTAAGTCTGCATGATGAACTGGTGCGAAGGAATCGGGATCGTCCTGCCGTCTATGCGATTCGCGCTGCCAAGCGAATCGCATTGGATGAAGTTGAATCCGCGAGCGAAGACTTGAATCGATGCTACGAGTTGCTGAGACAAGTCGAGCGGGATGCGAAAAGTCAGCTGGGCACCAAATCGAAGGACTGGCTATGGGAGTCCGTTAAGGGACTGTCGTTCGCGGCGGCGAGTTTCGCCTTGATGGACCGTCCGACGGATGCGATTGAACCTCTGACGCACGCGATTCAGCTGACCGAATCCAAGTCGCACCTTTTTCCGGAAAACATCGAATTGAAACAAGAGTTGGCGGAGTTGTTTCGGCTCCGTGCAAACCATCATCTTGAATCCAAACACTTTTCGGAGGCCGTTGAGGACTACTCGAAAGTGATTGAAATCGCCCCCGAAAACGCGAGCATCTGGTCAAGTCGCAAAGTCGCATTCGCGAACCTCGGTCAGTTTGACCACGTGATCACGGATCTGGAGAAGACGATTGAACTGCTCCCCGGCGACCACCGCCGTCGCTATTACGAATCGTACTTGGCCGGGTTGGTCTTATTGAGACTTTCGGATGACCTGCGGTATCGGCACTACTGCGGTCAAATCGTCGAACTGGCCGAAACGACAGATGTCGCGAATGTTCAGTACTTCGCTGCTTGGACATGTGCGTTAGCCGCGGGCGGCCTCGAGGATTATTCGCCTGCGATATCGCTGGCAACAACGGCGGTGAAGAGTGAGCCCGAGAATCAGCAGTATAACAATGGATTAGGAGCAATCTTGATGCGGGCTGGCGAGTATGCAGTGGCGAAACAGCAGCTCGAGGAGGTCCTGGGAATGCAGGTCGATGCGGATACGTCAACGACCTACACACGTTACTTCCTGGCGATGACCGAGCACGAACTCGGCAATTCCGCTGCAGCCGAGCAGCAGTTGCGGCAGGCCAATGCAACAGCCGAGACGGAACTGGCCGGAGATCCTGCGTGGAACCGTCGTTTGACGATCGAATTGCTGCGAAAAGAGGCAAACGGGTTAATCGACCCGCAGAACGGCGACACCCTGGATCCCGCTCGCGATTGAGAAGATGACGGCGAGGTCTTGCCGCAATACGAGCTCGAATCGCTAACGAGTGGGCTTGGCGTACGGACTTACTCACTGGCGCTTCGTGCTTGAATTGTTTTTGCCTGGAAAAGTCTGATCCAGGATTCTTTGGCGATTTCTTTGATCCTTTGCGCCAGTGGATTTCGCATGAATGGGTGTACCAGGCACTGCGCGACCCCTCACGCCGTGCCTTTGATCAGCCAAAGTGAACCACAGGCAGGACCCCGCGATGCGCAGGCTTATCTCTCGAACCACTCGCAAAGCCAACAAGAACAATCGCCGCAACCTGCTTCGAACTGGCCTTCGAGCCGAACGGCTCGAAGATCGCCGGCTACTGGCTGCCGACATCGAGTGGATCGACCAATTTGGGACCAATCAACCGGGCCGCGAGACGCTAACGTCGACCGCGTTCGAGGGTGGTGTTCTGACAGCCGGCTGGACAACGGGCGATGCGGATGGAGACGGACTGTCTGAAGACGCATTTGTTCGCAAATACGATCCGTCAGGAAACCTGGTTTGGAGCACGGCGATTCCAAAGCAAACTTCCAACAGCGTCTATATTTACGACATGAGTGTCTTCGGCAGTGATATCTACGTGGCTGGGGCAGTTTACGGTTCTCTAACAGGTCAAACGAGCCAAGGAAGCTTTGATGCCTTTGTCGCTCGCATCGACAGTTCGGGGAACGTCATTTGGACAGAACAGTTTGGAACGACAGACGGGGACTTTGGAACCGGTATCGCCGTTGACAGTTCCGGTGTCTACGTGGCAGGAGATACCGGCGGTGCGTTCTCACGGATTCACCAATCAGGGGCAGACCGACATTTTCGCTCGCAAGATGGGGCATGCCGGAGAAACGATTTGGACGGCCCAGACCGGCACTTCGGGTGTCGATTCTGCAAGAGATGTGGCAACCAACGCATCGGGCATGTTTGTGGTTGGAGAAACGTACGGTGCTTTTGTCGGCGAGACCAACCTTGGCAGTACAGACATATTCCTGGTGAAATATGATCCGACTGGAACACAGTCTTGGCTACGACAGTTCGGCACGATTTCGACTGACGCAGGTTCAGCCGTCGCTGCTGATGAATCCGGCGTCTACGTGGGTGGAAGTGTGGCTGAAGCTCTGCCAGGTCAACAATATGGAGTTGGGACAGCTAACTCTACCCCTGATGGTTTCGTGCGCAAATACGACAGTCAGGGAAGTCATGTTTGGACGACGCAGTCCGGCTTGCCAAGCAGTGATAAGGTGAAGTCTCTAGCGATTGACGGATCGGACTTGTGGATCAGTGGACAGATCTATGGCGCCATTGAAGGCGCCGTCAACTTGGGCGGTTGGGATGCGTTCGTCAGCAAACGCGATTCCGCTACCGGAACGAATCTGCTGTCTTGGCAATTTGGAAGCCAGTCAAACGACGAAGTGAGGTCCATCGCGGTCACTAGCTCCAATGTTGTCGTGGCTGGAGAAACCGGTCATTCGATACTGACCGACGACAATGGCTTTCTGTATTCGTTCTCGCACACCGGAATCGAACAATGGAGGCAAGAAATTGCCTTCTACATTCCCCATAGAGATTATGCATTCTCCACCGCATCCGATGGAACTGGTGTGTACGTCGTAGGGTCTGTCGATGGTGCACTTCCAAACCAGACGATCACTGGCTCAAACGACAGTTACATCCGCAAATACGCCGATGACGGCACTACCGCATGGACTCGACAATTCGGAGTCTCGAATGGCGACCAAGCGGTGGCCGTTACGACGGACGATAGTGGCGTCTACGTTGCCGGAAATGTGCTCAGCTTCGGCGCGTCATTTCCCGGCGTTACCCATTTCGGTTCCCAGGATGCTTACATTCGCAAGTATGACACGGCTGGTAACGAGTTGTGGACACGACAAGCCGGAACTGCCGACTTTGAAACTCTTGAGGACATTGCTGGCAACGGCACGATCATCGCAATCGTGGGTACGACAACCGGCGTGTTTCCAAACGAAACCAGCGCAGGCTCACGTGACGTATTTGTTCAGGCTCTTGCGCAGGATGGAACAGAACTCTGGACCGATCAATTCGGTACATCAGCCAGTGATGAAGTTCGTGGAGTGTGGATTGACTCCACCGCAATTTATGTGGCTGGATCCACAACCGCGCTGATTGGACAGTCAGCCCATGGAAATAGAGACATGTACGTGCGCAAGTATAGCTTGGCAGGTGATGTCCAATGGACGCTGCAGTACGGAACAGTTGACTACGACGAGTTACGCGAAATTGACGGCGATGGAACATCCATCTACCTGGTCGGATCGACAGCGGGAGAGTTTCAAGGAAGTACCAACGCAGGCTCCAACGATGCGGCGGTGCTCAAGATTGGCCCAAACGGGGACATCCAATGGCAGCGGCAATTCGGCTCTGCTGAACTGGACCAAGCAACCGCGATCGATGTTACCGCGGGCGTTGTCTATGTTTTTGGCGAAACTGCTGGGAAGTTTCACTGGCGATCCCGTTGTCGGTAGCTACGACGTTTTTGTCGCAACACTCGATGCCTCAGGGACGATGCTATCTGCTTCCCAGTTCGGATCAACGGAACGGGACTACGCAAATGCTATCGTCACCGACTCGACTGGCGTTTACGTTTCTGGAACTACCCTGGGCGCATTGCCTGGGGCAAACGCATCTGGGCCAACAAGATGCGTTCCTGGCGAAGCTTCCCATTGAGGATGGTGATGGTCCAAGCCCGAGTATAGAGAACGGTGCACCCAATAACGGTGACGGTAACTCAGACGGCATTCTGGATAGTGAACAAGCGAATGTGGCTTCCCTGCCCAGTATTACCGGTGAGTACATCACACTCGCATCCACCGCAGGCGATCTTCGCTCGGTATCTGTTTCTGCCACCCCGCCGAATGCCAGCCTGCCGCTCGGTGCACAATTCCCGACTGGGTTTCTAAGCTATTCCGTTGCTTCACTTGCGTTAGGACAAGCAACGACTGTCGCTTTGTTTGTTCCCGATGGCGTGGCATATGACTCCTACTACAAGTACGGGCCGACGCACTTAGATAACAACCCGCACTGGTATGAATTTCTCTACGACGGGCAGACAGGGGCGGAGTTCTACGATGACGATAGCGACGGCGATACCGACCGCATCGTCTTGCACTTGGTCGATGGCGTGCGTGGCGATGACGACCTTTTGGCCAACGGAGTGATCGTTGATCCTGGTGCGCCGGCATTATCCGCGAATTCCCCACCGAGCCTACGCAACCTCTCGCTGACGCCCGCGACCTTTGAAAACGGAATCGCGTCTCTTAGCGGCGAGGTCGTTGATTCCGACGCAGGAGATTCCCATACGGTTGTTGTCGACTGGGGCGATGGAAACAGCGAAGCAGTCTCGCTCGCACGCGCGACGACATTGCTTTCACCTGTCTCGGACACAGTTGGCAGAGACGACGATCTCGACGGAATCTTTGAGGAGTTAGAATCAGACTATCTCATATTCGCACGTGTTGGAACTGATGCCGGGACACAGAGCGTCGATTTGCGATGGAATTCGATCTATCTGGATTCACGTCAGCGGACACGCTCCAGTCGTCGATACTGTCCCTTTACCGTGTCGGTGGCACACCCGCCGGGTTGGCAACGATCGAGGTCTTCGGTTATTCGGGCGATGGTACGGTTGACGCGGCCGACATGAACGCCTCTCTACAAAATTGCTGGGCCGCTTGACGGACTCATCTGGCGACCTGGCATCTATCGACGTCACATCCTTCCTGCAATCGCAAATATCAGCCGGTGCAACGCATGCGGGAATTGTGCTGCGTAGTGTGGTCGTTGAACGTCAAACTCAACTGGCATCGGTCAACAATCCTGATCCGGCCTTGCGTCCTCGATTGACTGTCGAATTCGCCAACCGCCATGCGTTCACGGCAACGCATCAATACCTGGATGATCCTCAAACCGCAAGCAATGAGTTCTTCGTCTCGGTAACTGCCACGGATCAACAGAGGTGCGGTTGGGCTCTCGCCGACTGCGCGAACGATCACGGCAACGATGACGGGTTCAGTCACTTCTGTTTCAGGCGTTCCGTTTGGAATTAGCACCAGCGTTGGAGAGCCAATTGTTGTCAAGACAGTTTACGACCTTGGCGTAGCGGATGCCGTCGGAAGTCCGACGTTCGGGAGTTATTCTCAAACGTTGCTGGACGGCTTTTCCATAACGGTCGGCGAGCATTTACTCCGCTCGTCAGATTATGTTTTGTCGACATTTTGGGGATCGATTGATGGCTTTGTCGTTGATGCAAATGACTTCTTCGTAGATGACGTCTACTACAATCCCGTGGATGATTTCCATACCCGAATGGACATCACTCTTAACAACAACAACGGCGATAGTTTTTCCGATGACAGCCTGCCATTCTCGTTCGATATTTCGAAACACGCCTGGCAGAACACTGTGATCCAACAATCTCCTCTGTCGTCTGGCTTGGCGAGCTACCAGTCGATTCAATTCTCGCTTACGGATGCCACCTTTGACTATGAGGAACCGCTGTCGATTGTCGTGAACAATGTGGCGCCAGTGCTCAGTGCGTTGACCATTGACTCCGGCGATTGACGAGAACGGGACCGTCAATTTGAGTTTCAACGGCGGCGACGTGGGCACGCTCGATACGCACTCGATTCACGTCGACTGGGGCGATGGTTCCAGCAACACGTTCCCAATCAATACAGCCGGGCGGATTTAGCTTTGGTACCGCGCACACTTATCTGGATGACAATGCGACCGACAGCTACGCGGTGACGATTACGTTGACGGACGATGACGGTGGTGTCGCGGTGGAGACTCGGCAGGTGACGGTCCGTAATGTTCCGCCTTCGCTGAGTAACTTTACATTCGATGCATCGGTCGACACCAGCGGAGTCGCCACGATCAACGGAACCATCAACGGCGCAATTCTTGATCCCGGATCGCTCGATACTCACTCGCTGGCTTTCGACTTTGGCGATGGAACGCCAGCGGAAACCATCGAGTTAACATCAGGCCAAAGTGCGTTCTCGATCACACACGCCTATGCTGTCGCAGGTACTTACAGCATACAGGCCACCTTGGTTGATGATGATGGCGGGCAGGGAACCGTCTTCCTCGGCCCGTTGACCTCGATCGGCAGTATCTCCATCAGGTCGCTCGAGTCCGCTACGGAAACAGGCAGGCGTCCGGGACGATTCATCGTAAGCCAGAGTGTTGCCACAGCTAGAGACACGGTTCTAAGGTATGCGGTCGGCGGCACCGCCCAGTCGGGTAGCGACTTCGATCCGCTATCGGGCTCGGTAACCATTGCTGCGGGGACGACCAGCGCTCAAATCCTGATACCAGTCATTGATGATTTGGACGACGAAGGGTTCGTGAATGAATCTGTCGAACTGACGTTGCTTGCCATCGAGAGCGGAGACCCGGATGTTATCCTCTCCATCGAAAACCCACGGGCGAGCATCGGCATCATTGACAACGATCCCGATGACGACGCAGACGGTGTTGGCAGCAATGTCGAGGATCCGGGAGGCCAGGGCTACGATGGCAATCATGATGGTCTGCCCGATTCCCTGCAATCCAACGTCGTATCGCTTCCCAATGCCACTAGCGGCACCTATTTTACGATCGCGTCAGAGGCTGGCGAGACGTTAGCAGGTGTAGTTGCTACGGCGAATCCCTCACCGAACGACGCACCCGCAGGGGTAGAATTTGCCGCTGGTTTCCTCGAATATGAGATTCGAAATGTACTGCCCGGCGGAGCCACCACGATCCGGATTTTCACTGCCCCTGGAGCATCGTTTACGACGTATTACAAATACGGGCCAACTCCAGACGAGCTCACACCACACTGGTACGAATTCCTCTACGACGGCACGACCGGAGCTGAAATCGCTGGCAACGTCATTACATTGCACTTTGTCGACGGCCGGCGAGGCGACGACGATCTGACGGCCAATGGCGTTATCGTCGACCCAGGCGCACCGGGCGGCGCTGCGCCGCCGGTCGGCGCTCCCCGAGCACACGCCGGAGGACCGTACCTTGCTGATGAGGGGGCGACAATCACACTTGATGCAAGTGGGACATCTTATCCAAACGAATTGAATGCTTCACTCACATTCGAGTGGGATCTGCACTACGACGGCCAGACCTTCGATGTCGAGGCACACGGCATTCACCCTACCGTTAGCTTCCCGGACAACTTGGCGGCTCACACGATCGCTGTCCGCGCTACCGACTCGAATAGTGTCTCCGTTATCGCAACGGCAGCAGTGCACGTTTTCAATCTAACACCGTTCATCTCGCATGTTGAGTCGAGCAACTCGGAGCTGTCTCACAGTTCGGCGGACGGACATGTCACGATCAAGGGCACATTCGACGATCTTGGATTGCAGGATACGCATGAGGTTCTTGTCGATTGGGGTGACGGTACTCCGCCTGAAACGCTCGCGTCCGAGGATGTAGATCAGGTAGCCGACGCGTTCGACGCATTGCACACGTACCTGAGAGGTGGCATTTTTACGATTCAAGTTACTGTCGTTGATGATGATGGCGGCAAATCGATTGCGCAGACAACTCAAGCGTTAGTGCAGGGCGTGGGTGTGAATGGCGGGGTCCTTCAAGTCATTGGTTCCGACGCTGACGACAAGATCACGATCCGTCCGAAATCAGGCGAGCCGAATACGCTCACCATCCGGGTCAAAAGGCACGGAAGCAAAACCACCGAGCAAGAGATCGGTGCCAACCTCGTCAACTCGATTCATGTGCTCGGCGGCGGCGGAAACGACATAATCACCATTGGACACGACTTCACGCTAGCAGCGCTGATCGACGCGGGCGACGGTGATGATCTGGTCTTCGGTGGTTCTGGTCCCGATGTGATCTACGGCGGAGCAGGTGACGACAAGCTGTTTGGTCGTCATGGCCACGATCAGATCTTCGGCGAGCAAGGGAACGATTGGATCTGGGGCAACCAGGGTAGTGACTTGCTTGTTGGTGGGGACGGCAACGACAAGTTGTTTGGTCAGTTCGGCAACGACGTGCTCTGGGGTGGACTTGGAAACGACACACTCGACGGTGGTGACGGCCTCGACCTGATCTTCAAAGGCTGGCACTGGGCCTGGGATTGGGATTAGTCCCTGGACCAGCGACGTGAGTCCCCAAATCTTCCCTCTGAAACTTCAGCTCACGCACCCCAGTTCGGACTCGAAACCGGCTTTCACATTCTCAATCTTCCACGGCATGACCAACGTGGCTACTGGCGTGTTGTCCACCCTGATCGCAATAGGGATCAGCCCACGCAAAGCCGGTCGGACGTGCAGGCAGCATCGAGACACAGATCGGTTGATGAACAGACCTTTCAGGGTATGTTATCATAGAAGATCATGGATTCAAAGTTTGCTCCGAGACTTGACACGCTACCCGACGCCCAGCAGCGGTTGTGGCCAGAGCTAGTCGAAGTTCCGCCCGAGTTTGTGCTCTATGGCGGGACGGCCCTTGCTCTCCAATTGGGGCATCGTGCTTCGATCGATTTTGATTTCTTTGGGACCGCCGAGTTCGATCCCGATCGAATACTCAGTGCGATTTCGTTTCTTCACGAAGCCTCGGTTATTCAAAAAAGTCCAAGCACGTTGACGGCAATCGTCGACCGAGGTGGCCCAGTCCAGGTTTCGTTTTTCGGTGTCCCGAGAGTTGGGCGAATGAAGGCACCTCACATCGTTGAGGAGACCGGTCTTAAGGTGGCGAGTTTGCTTGATCTAGCAGGAACAAAAGCCGCTGTCGTACAAAAGCGAGCTGAGGCAAAGGATTACATTGATCTTGATGCCCTGATCCACCAAGGCGGTGTCGAGTTGCCAAAAGCGCTCTCCGCGGCTTGTTTGATTTATGGTCGACAATTCAATCCTGAACTAACGCTAAAAGCACTTTGCTTCTTCGGCGAGGGGAATCTTCACTCGGTTCCGATGGAAACACAACATCGATTGGCTGAGGCGGTCAAAGCGGTGGACCTTGGAAGTCTGCCAACGCTTGACGACGTTGCTGACAAGCCCACACCGGAGAATGGACGTTGAACTTACTCCCCCTGACAACCGAGTTCGAGGCGATTGCCCGGCGGGTGCTGTGGTTCGAGGAACCGAAACAAGCCGTTAGTGATCCTACCCGGTTCCTCGCCTACGCGATGACTTACGCGACTTACGAGGACATGAAAACCATCCGTCAGCACGTCACCGACGACGATATGCGTGAGGCTCTGCGGAATGCCCCACCAGGAATCATCGACGCTCGTTCGTGGTCGTACTGGCACCTCCAACTAGGGCAATACCCGGCGCCTGACATGCCAACTCGGAAACTGTAAGCTTTAAAATTCCAAGCCGGGCATCGAAACCCGGGGGCTCGCTTGACCCTGGGGCTCGCTTGGATGTTTCGCCAAACACTCATGCCTGGGAACGGGTGCTTGCGAAGTTTTCGTGGCAGTTTCAGAGTTGCATTTACGGGGTGGCCGCTCGACGAGCCGCGGCGAGCACCCGGAAAGTGCTGGGGGCTCGCTGACGCTCGACCACCAGCCACCCATTCAATGCGGATCGACCAGTTTCGTTCACGAGTGCCATGTGACAAAGCAAACACGTAGCAGCATTCGGGTCGCTGGAATCGTCCAGGGCGTCGGGTTTCGACCGTTCGTTTGGCGGCGTGCGCGACGAACTGCAGTTGTCGGGATGGGTCAGTAACGATTCGGCTGGGGTCACGATCGAGATCCAGGGAAGCAGGCAAGCAGTCCAACGTTTCATCGAGTCGTTCCATCAACATCTGCCGCCACTGGCCAAGGTTGATGCGCTGGAAGTTCACGAGATTCCGCTCGCCGATGAATCCGATTTCGTGATTCTTGACAGCGTTGCCAGCGAAGGAGAGAGCACGCCGGTCTCGCCCGAGATCTCGATCTGCGGCGATTGTCTGCGCGAGTTGAACGATACGGGCGATCGACGGTATCGGTATCCATTCATCAACTGCACGAATTGCGGTCCACGCTTCACGATCGTCGAAGACATTCCCTACGACCGGGCGTTGACGACGATGAAGTCGTTTCCAATGTGTCGGTCGTGTCTGCAGGAGTACGAAGACCCTGCCGATCGACGTTTTCATGCTCAGCCCAATGCCTGTCACGATTGCGGTCCGCAAATCTGGTTCGTGTCGGATGCGAAACGTGCAAGCGACTTCGAGACTTACCGCGACTCGGAGTTAGCGGTCGGTGACGCGGCGGTGCATGCCTTTCGAACGTCCATTCAGCTCGGCGAGGTTGTCGCCGTCAAAGGAGTCGGCGGTTTTCATCTGGCATGTGACGCCACCAATGACCGGGCGGTCGCCCGACTGCGCGAGCGGAAAGGGCGAGTCGACAAACCGCTGGCCGTGATGGTCCGCGAAGTGCAAGCGTGTGAGTCGTTTGCCACTGTCACCCATCAAGAGCGAACGCTGCTCGAAAGTAAAGAACGGCCAATCGTCCTGGTGGCAAAGAATCCGGGCCAAGTCATCTCGCCGCAGGTCGCCCCCGGTAACGATTTTGTCGGTGTCATGCTGCCGTATTCGCCGCTGCATGTGTTGCTGCTGGAAGAATCTCCGCCGCTCGTGATGACATCGGGAAATCTGACCGACGAACCGATTGTTCGCCAGAACCTTGAAGCGAAGCAGCGTCTCTCGGGAATCGCCGATCGGTTCCTGCTGCATGATCGAGAGATCCATGTCGTTTGCGATGATTCGGTCGTCCGCTGCATTGACACAGATCTGCTGCCCATTCGTCGTTCACGCGGGTACGCGCCGATGCCGGTCAGGCTCAGGCGAAGCGGGCCGAGTGTGCTGGCAGTCGGTGGTGAAATCAAGGCGACGATCTGTGCTACGAAAGCCGATTACGCGTACGTGGGCCCTCATATCGGCGATATGGGAAATCTGGAGACACTCGCTGCGATGCGGCGCAGTGTTGACCACCTTCTGCGTCTGTTTCGTATTCAACCGAAAGCGATAGCAGCGGATTTGCATCCCGGTTATTTGTCGACCGTCTGGGCGCGAGAGTTGGCCGCTTCGCGAAGCGTTCCCTTGATTCAAGTCCAGCATCATCACGCTCACGTCGTGTCGCTATTAGCCGAGCATGGCTTTTCCAGCGATCGCCGGATCATCGGGTGTTGTTTCGACGGGACCGGTTTTGGCAGCGACCAGGCGATCTGGGGCGGCGAGTTCCTGATCGCCGATGCAGGCGGGTTCGATCGTCTTGCTCATCTGAAATACGTGCCGCTGCCCGGTGGCGACGCCGGTATTCGGCGACCCTACCGGATGGCGCTGGCGCATTTGCACGCCGCGGGCCATCCATGGGAAAGCTCGTTGCCTTGCGTTGGAGTCTGCGACGCAGCGGAACGCCGAATCTTGCGGCAACAGTTGGACCAGAGCATCAACTGCGTTGCGACCAGCAGCATGGGGCGGTTGTTTGACGCCGTCTCGTCGTTGATCGGCATTCGCCACACGGTCAACTACGAGGCGCAAGCGGCAATGGAAATGGAGGCACTGGCGGCGTCGGTCGTGAACGATGTGTCAGTATCCATGAAGCGCTATCGGTTCGAGCTTCAGGGCACCGCACCGATCGAAATCAATCCGGCGGCATTGCTTGACATGATTTGTGAGGATCTGAATTCTGGTGAGACGCAAGCGACGATCGCGGCACGCTTCCATCAGGCGGTTGCCCGGATGGTTGTCGATGTTTGCCTTGCCGCGCGCGAAAAAGTCTCGATCAACGACGTGGGTCTCAGCGGCGGCGTGTTTCAGAATGTGCAGTTGCTGAGACTGACTCAGGCAAAGCTGCGCGAGCACGGGTTCGAGGTTTGGACTCACCGGCAAGTCCCGCCCAACGACGGTGGAATCGCCCTCGGGCAAGCGCTGGTCGCGGTAGAACGGATGGCTGCCGAAGGTGCCACGGGCGCCGGCAAATGACCCGCCCACGAGATCTTCCTGGCAGCAAAATCCGAATAGCCCTCACATTTTGCACAATCGTTGCCGATGAAGTATTTGTGCGCTTTTAGAACGTGTTTGAAAAAGGGGGCTGACCCTTTCCAAGTGAATCCTGACGCAACCGCTTGCGTTCGATTCATTGCCCTTTCGCGGCCGCGAACCAAACTTCCAGAGGGTCAGCCCCCTTTTTCAAACACGTTCTTACGCGGGTGGAGGGAATCGATGCGCTAGCAGAGCTGAATGCGGCAATGGAATCGTGGCATCGCTTGACGAACGGAATGCGGGCGTCATCGCTGGGTGTGATCGCGCTGATTCTCTCTGCTTCGGGACTCGGGCTGGCGGTCGGCTGCTCGCGTCGCCACTTTCGCATTCAAGCTGATACGGATGTCGTCAATGCGGTCAGCGAACAAGGCGGTTTCGTCAGTCACGGAAACATCTACCCCCCGCCGGATTCGCGTCTTCACGATCCCTATAGCGCGGATCGCCCGCCGATGCCGCCGGACGACCCCCGCTCGAATCGGTTGATGCATTGTGTTGACGGAATGCGCGGATACAAGAAATGGGGGAAGTTCGGATACATCGACAGCGTTGAACCACAAGGCTGGCTCGAGGCCTTGCCCCGGGATGACGCTGGCACGGTCCGTCTCGACCTGCGCAACGCCGTCCATGTCGCCCGAGTCAACTCGCGTGACTTGCAACGCAATCGTGAGACACTCTATTTGTCGGCGCTCGACGTAACCTTTGAACAGTTTCGCTTTGACCACCAGTTTTTCGCCGGCAACGTCTTCAGCCAAGAATTCCGAGGCCGACAGGTCGGCAGAGCGAGCAATACAAGACTCGAATCGTTCGCAGGCTTCAACAAGCTGTCCGCCATTGGAGGCGAGGCGGTGGTTGGCCTGGCCAACTCGCTGCTCTGGGATTCCTGGGGCAGCGGCAGCGATCTGTTCACGTCCACCATCGACTTTTCGTTGGTACAGCCGTTGCTACGTTTAGGTGGACGCGCTCGTGTGCTGGAATCGTTAACGCAGAGCGAACGCGATTTGTTGGCGAATGTCCGCCAGATGGCCCAGTTTCAACAGGGGTTCTACGTCAATATCGCAACGGGGCGCAGCAGCGGAAGCGGGCCATCGCTGGGCGGCAACGTCGGCCAAGCGGGGCTCGGTCTGCTCGCTGGTTTTCCGGGTGGCCGCAATGGTGCACCCGACGCTGGAGGATATCTGGGCTTGGTCCAGGACCAACAGCAGATCCGCAATCAGACGACCAACATCGCCGCGCTGCGCGATAGTCTGGCGCAACTTGAAGCGTCGTTCGATGCCAATCGTATCAGCAGCCGATTGCAGATCGACCAGGCACGTCAGGCGCTCCTGAATGCGCAAAGTAGTCTGCTCTCGTCGCGAGCGGCCTACGAAAGCCGTGTCGACAGTTTCAAAATCGACGTCGGGCTTCCCGCGGAGCTACCGGTGGTCATTAGCGATCCGCTACTCGATCGGTTCATCTTGATCGACCCGGGATTGACCGAATTGCAGAATGAGTTGACTGAGATCCTGTTCCAACTCCGCAAGAGCCGTGATCAGGCAACGCCTGGTCTGGCCGAGTCGTCGTTACAGAAACTCACGGACTTGGATGCTCGAATCGACCAAAAGATGGACGCGGCGTTGGCCGATTTGGATGGGCTCGATCAGCGTTTGCCCGAGCGTCAGCGACAGCTGCGGAATGTGGCTGAGGCGATTCGCGAGCTCGACGCGGATGTGGATCGGCGGGTTTATGACGAGGAGCTGATGCTGGAGCGGTTTGGTTTCTTGAAAAAACGCTTGCCATCCATCGCGATGAGTCTTCGCGCGAGCAAAGAACAGCGTCAAGCGATCGCTCAACGGGTCGACCAAGCCGATCCGCAGGAAGCATGGACGGAACTGGTTGCTCATGCCACGAAGCTATCGGATCTGCTGTTGGAGTTGTCTTTGGTCCAGGCTGAGACGCGACTTCAGGGCATCAGTCTTTTGCCGATCGAAATCGAATCCACCGAAGCGTTCGATTTTGCTCGACTCAATCGGCTGGATTGGATGAACGCGCGAGCGAATGTGGTGGATTCGTGGCGTAAGATCGAGTTCTTTGCCAACGCTTTGAAAAGCGATCTCGACTTGGTGGTCGATGGCCAACTCGCTACCAGGCCGGACAACGTGTTGGACTTTGACGCCGACCGCAGTCGTTTGCGACTCGGCGTGGAGTATGATTCGCCGCTAACAAGACTTGTCGAACGCAATCGCTATCGAGCCGCGCTGATCAACTACCAACGCGCCCGCCGCGATTACATGCTGTTTGAGGATCGCGTTTCACAAAGCATCCGTAACACCTTGCGGATCATCAAGCTCAGCCAAATCAATTTGGAGGTGCGTCGAGTGGCGGTGCAAGTCGCGATCGCTCAGGTCGACATTGCGCGACTTCGACTCAATCCTCCCGCGCGCCCGGATCAGCCGGCCCGAACGTCGCCGACGGCCGCTCGTGACTTGGTCTCAGCGCTGACCGACTTGCTCGATGCGCAGAATGATTTATTGAATGTATGGGTAGGCTACGAAGTTCAGCGAGTGTTGCTGGATTTTGAGATGGGAACGATGCAGTTGGATCCCACCGGCGTTTGGATCGACCCGGGCCGATAGAGATACAGGATACGCCGGGCGGTGGAGCCTTGGAGGATCGGCTGGAGTTGATCGAGGATCCCGGATTTCGCGAACAAGAATTGCAGGATCAAAACCAGTTGGAATTGTGACCGATCGCCGACCTGCATTGCGGCTTGACCGCCAAAAAGTAGCCGTCACACTCCGCCGTGACGAAAGCCCGACCGAGTAGCGAACCATCAGATTTGTTTGTATCGAACAGATCGCTTGGCCACGATCCAGCTACGATCAACCATGATTTCGCGTGGAAAAGGGGTCGGGCTACATCTCGACGGAGCGAGATGGCTACATTGAAGACCTTCATCTATAATGGGAGGTTCACCTACCCCTGAGTCACTTTCACGCCCCTCCCCCTACGTGACTCGACGAAGCCCACGTTCCTTTGCGGTGATCGATCCGCCTCCTTGGATGAGCAAATTGATTTTCCGAAAACGGCCACATCGGGGTTCACTGGAATCCACTGTCGTCATCGTGGTTGCGCTGATGCTGCTGATTGGCGTCATCACGCACTTTTTCGTTGGCGGTGTCAGCACGACACTGCAGGGGTTCTTTGACGATGAACCTGACGTCGAGTTTTTGACCACGCGAGCTTTCCTGGGGCCGTTCGTCAACACGGTACTGGAGCGTGGCGAGGTCGAGAGTTCCAGCAACGTCGAAGTTCGTTGCCAGGTTCGAGCTCGCAGCTCGACGGGAATCAACATTCTTGAGATCGTTCCCGAAGGTACCTGGGTCGAGGAGGGAGAGTTTTTGGTTCGGCTTGACGATTCGGCTCTGCAGACCCAGTTGATCCAGCAACAAATCGTCTGCGGCATCGAGCGAAGCGGCCGCCATCGAGGCAGAGGCGAATTTGGATTCCGCCAAGCTCGCACTGAGCGAATACTCCGAAGGGACTTACAAGCAGGATTTGGCCCAACTGGAAAGCGCCCTGTTTGTGGCTGAGGAAAACAAGCGGCGGGCCGAGGAGTACGTCGAGTACAGCAAGCGATTGGCCGAGCGAGGTTACATCCCCGAGGCACAGTTGGAGGCGGATGTATTCGCCCTGGAAAAAGCCAAGAAAGAACTGGGGGTTGCCTTAACGAAGTTGGAAGTGCTGACCACCTTCACACGTGAAAAAATGCTGACTCAGCTTCGCGCCGCGATTCAGACTGCCGAGGCAAGACTCCAGTCTCGGCGGAAGACATGGGAACTTGATAAGGTGCAACTCGACGAAATCATTCAGCAGATCGAGTTGTGCACGATCACCGCGCCGGTCGCCGGGCAAGTTGTCTACGAAAATAATCGCGGACGTACCAGCAGCACCACCCTGATCGAGGAGGGAATGCCGGTTCGCGAACGTCAGACGATCATCAATTTGCCCGATCCGAGTAAGATGCGTGTCGTCGCCAAGGTGCACGAGTCACGCATCGGCTTGATCACCAAGGGGCTCACAGCGGAATTGAAGCTCGACGCCATGCCTGAGTTGCCGATGACAGGGCGTGTCACGGAGGTCAGTGAGTATCCCTTGCCCGCGGTCAGCGTCTACATGGCGCATGTGAAGGAGTACGCGGTTGAGATTGAGATCGACAACCCACCCATCGACCTGCGGCCCGGCATGACAGCCGAGGTCAACGTGTTGGTCGAAAAACTTGATGCTGCGATTCAACTTCCGATCGAAGCTGTGCTCGAACGGGCCGGTCGGTTTTTTGCGCGATGCCAAAGACGGACGGTGGGATCGAAACCCGTGAACTCAAGATTGGCTCGGTCAACGAAACCGACTTGATCGTGCTTTCCGGGTTGAACGCGAACGACGAAGTTGTGCTGAACGTTAGCGACGAGCAGATCCTGGAGTTGCTGACGTTGCCGGAACAAGAATCTTGAGCCGAGGCTCGTGTCCATGCTCAAGAAACCTGACGACCGATCTGCTGACGCTTCCGACAAGTCGACTTTGTCGAGTTCGATCGCGTTGCACATTCGTTCGCTCTGCAAGAACTTCAAGCTCGGCAGCGAGACCGTTTGCGTACTCAAGGACATTGATCTGGACGTTCCGCGGGGCGACTATGTTGCCATCATGGGGCCGAGTGGATCGGGGAAGAGCACGCTGTTGAACTTGCTGGGAGGCTTGGATACACCGACTTCGGGGACCTACTTGATCGGTGATTGTAACGTCGCCAACTTGAGCGACGATGAGCTGTCGAAAATTCGCGCCGAAAGAATCGGATTTGTTTTTCAGTCGTACAACCTGCTGCCGCAACTGAACGTGTTGGAGAACATCGAAGTTCCACTTGCCTACAACGGCGGCATGACCAAGGACGACCATGCTCGCACAGCCGAGCTGTCCAGGCTGGTGGGTTTGGACGATCGCGTCGTCCATCGTCCCACGGAACTGTCCGGGGGGCAGCAGCAGCGGGCCGGCATCGCCCGCAGCCTGATCAACCAGCCGGAGTTTATTCTGGCCGACGAAGCGACGGGAAATCTTGACACGGCAACCACTCGGGAAATCCTCGAGCTGTTTGACGAATTGAACGACCAAGGGACGACGATCGTGATGGTGACTCACGAAGAAGAAGTCGCCCAGCATGCTCGTCGGATCGTTCGCCTGCGTGATGGCATGGTCGAGTCGGATGTGCGTGTGCGTGAGCCAAGTGACGCCTGTCGCGACGATTATGTCGCAGCCCGACGCGGCCGGCCCTCGAAATTGCGACTTCGATTTCGCGACCTCCGTGTGGGGCTGAAGACGCTGTTCATGCATCCGTTGCGATCCATGTTGACGGTGCTCGGGATTTTCATCGGTGTTGCGAGTGTGATCTGGTTGTTGGCGATCAGTGAGGGGATCGCCTTGAAAGCGAATTCGCAGATTCAGGAATTGGGTGCCAATAACATCATCGTGATGACCTCCCGGCCTGGCACGGACGAGTTGCAGGGCAAAAAAATCTACTACTACGGTTTGACCGAAGAAGATTGTTGGCATCTGAAAGCCAATATCCCGTCGGTCGATCTTGGTGATCCCCTTCTACCGGCGCACGCAGCGTGAATTTCGTTACATGGATCGCGTTGTTTTGGGCGAGATCAACGCTTGTACTCCTGAGTATCAAGACCAGTATTCGTTGCACGTTGTGCAGGGTCGGTTTTTGACCAAAAGTGACAACGAGCACACGACCAATGTCTGTGTGCTTTCTTCCGAAGTCGCTCGAGACTTGTTCAAGCACGAAGACCCAATCGGCAGATCGATCCATGTCTTGGATGACTTTTTCCGTGTCGTCGGCGTTGTCGCTGCGCGAGCAGAACTCGATAGCGTTGAGGACACCAGTCGCAGCCAAGATTTTTCGGACAACGTTTACATTCCGCTGGAAACCTACTGGACTCGATTCGGCGAGACGTATTCGGTGGGTAACAACGGCGGCCGCGCGGTTTCGCAGATCACGCTGCGACTGAGGGACCAAGAAGATGCCGTTGCCACGGGGCGAGCCATCGAGCAGGCGCTCGGTCGAACCCACCTCTACAAGGATTACACGGTCGGCGTGCCGCTGAAGTTGCTGGAGCAGGCTCAGAATACGAGGTTGATGTTCATGGCGATGATGGGGCTGCTGGCCGGCATTTCGCTGTTGGTCGGTGGCATTGGAATCATGAACATCATGTTGGCCACTGTCACGGAAAGAACGCGAGAAATCGGCATCCGTCGTGCGCTGGGGGCCCGGCGTCGCGACGTCACGCGACAGTTCCTGATCGAAACCGTACTGCTCTCGGTCGCCGGCGGGATCACTGGAATCCTAGGTGGGCTGACTTGTGGAAAATCGCTCGAGTGGTTTCGATGGGCATTGGAGATCGGTTTTCCAGAACTGATGGAATCACTACCCGAAACCGTTCAAAGCATGGAGCCGGTGATCATCCCTTGGTCGATTCCGATTGCCTTCGGTATCTCTGTCACTATTGGCATCGTGTTCGGTCTCTATCCAGCCATGCGGGCGGCGGCGATGAACCCCATCGATGCGCTCCGCCACGTCGGTTAACCCGTGTTTGGAAATAACTTCGTTGTTTTCAGTAGCGTTAAACACGACTTCACTCTCCCAGAGGGCATTGGTCTCTACACAAATGTACGACACCGGCTTTCCTACTCTCTGGCTCCCCTCGCCCCCGAATTCCATGCAAGTGGAGCTTGTTTGGAATTTGGGGGAGAGGGGCTGGGGGTGAGGGGGAATTACTGCGGAAATCGATTCAAACAAATCGAGGGTCTACAGATCGTAGATCAAGGATGACAGCAGTAGCTCCTGCATTGCGATCCCAACGGAGGTTCTTCGAAATCATTCGCCCAATCCCTCGGGAATCTTGTCGTACATGCGGAACCCCTCACCCCCGGCCCCTCTCCCCATTCGCGAAGGCAAGCACGACTTGCCTTCGCGAATGGGGAGAGGGGAGCCAGAATAAACAGGATGCAAAACTTGTGTAGAGACCAATGCCCACTGGGAGAGTCGAGCCTAAGCGAGGAGAGGGCCAATCCGGCTTGCTGACGACGAACGTTCGTCCGCGCAACAAAAAGCCCTCTCCGGCCGTCCGACTCTCCCAGAGGGAGAGTGCTGTCAAATGACGAACGTGTTTCCGAACGATTCCTTAACGCGGTTTCGCGACCCGCAGTCGGAGCTCTTCGATCAGCTCTGGAAGATCTTGGTAGCGATTCAATCGCACGCCGACGGCTCCGCCGCCCGGATGGGGCTCGACGAAGTCTTGTTTCGGTCTTAAATCGAAACGCCGATAGATGGCTGCGCGGATAAACTCCTTGACCTCGTCGACGTCGGCTCTTTCCAAATCGACGTGAACTTGAAAATAGTCGCCCTGCCCGGCCCCGTTGACACGGACAGCTACGGCGGAGTCGCCGAATGCGCGTTTTAACATTGCCTCCGCTAAATCGATGAGTGCGAGACCACGAAAGAAATTGGTTCCCGCGACATTGGTTAAGCACCATCGCTCGTCCGCAAGGTCCGCGTCTTCGATGCCACGATTGAAGTCGAACGGTTGAGCGTTGAAGCGACTAAGCCATTTCTCCATGCGATCCGCACCAGAGATGCCGTTTTCCCAGGAAAGCTCGCGCAACATCTCGTCTCTTGACGGTAGGGCTTCTGGATCGATCTCGAAGCATTTGTCGCCCCGCTGTGAACTCGTGACGCACGCGATCCGCTTTTTTGAGTGATGCACGAGGTGGCAGTTCTTGGTGACTTCTCCATACAGATAAGCGACCATCGCGCGAAGCGGTGCCCCGGTTTCCTCAACCACGCTGCCGTCGGCCGTCGCACGACTCAGCAGCGGATCATGCCAACCGTCCAAAAGCGAGTCGAACGTCATCTGGGCATGCTGGCGAGTGAACTGTGGATTGCGAATTCGTTGTTGCGCAATGTACCAGTCAAGTTGATCGCTGAGCTTTCTGCGCAATTCGGCCTGCGTGACCAACAGTGGAATTTGCAGCAGGCGATCGCGAACACGCAGCATGGTGTCGCGTGAGAGCTCGCCCGACTTCACCAACTCCTGTTCCACGTCGTGAAACAGGTCGAAGTCAAGTGGAAGCTGGAGCAGGATGGCTGCGAGTTCGGTCGCTTTGCCGGTCATCTTCCGCATTTCGACGGCGGTCAGACGCGCACTGCCGGAGTGTGACGCGTAAACGCCTGCCGACCATTTCCAGGATGCTTGATCGCGGTCGACCGTGTAGGGGAAAAGGACGCGAAAGCGGTCGGCTTCAACGGGGAACGAGCCGAGGACTTTGTAGTAGTCCTTGGGGTTGGACGAGATCAACGTGCCGACGCTGTGCCGACCTTTCAGCTCTGTCGCCTGGTCGAGCGCGCCGGCTCGGACCCCTGTTCCGTACTCGGCTTGACAAGCAAGTTCGACTTTCCGGTCCACAAAAAAGCCAAATTCGTAAAGTGCGTCGAGAGCATTGATCACCGCCACCGTGACGGCCGAGGAACTCGAGAACCCGCCTTGCGGAATCTCGCCGGTCGAGATCACCTTCAGTCCTCGAAAGGCATCGAGTCCGAGCGACGATTCCACTTTCTTTGCGACCGCTCCGTCGCGGACCGTGCGGATCGATGCGATGGCATTGGCGAGCAACGCGAACGGACGTCGCATTGCGTTGCTGACCCACAAAGCGGGGTCAGGTCTTTCCTGTCGCGGCAGTTTGGCGATTTGATCGTCGGTAAAGTAACCGAGAGTTGCCAACAGCTTCTCCGTCATGCTCGTCCCAAAAGTCTCGTACGCGTACCCATCCGACACCTTTTCGGTTGGGTACATGCAAGACATGTTGGCGGGAATCGCGTTGGCGATTTCGCGAAATTCTGCCTCGACGGGGTACAGAAGGATCTGGCTGTCGTCAGCTGACTGTGCCAACACGACGATTTGCTCGCGGCCAGATTCGTCGCCGGCGCCAATCGGCATTTGCCATGCCGGGCCATAGAACCGGCCCATGTCGGGATGCATGAACGCGATTCGCAGTCGCCCGCCGGAAATGCCAATTCCAATGGGTTTGTCGGGGTCGAAACCGAGTTGCTCAAGCTTTTCGACCGAGCATAGACTCTCAAGCTGCGCAGCGATCGACTTGTTTTGCCCTCCCGAACGATCCATCGCGATTGATTGGGCTGCATCCATCGGCGAGCCAGGCGCCCGATTGATGACGACGTGATTCGTTTTGTCGTAGTGGGAAAGCACACTTTCCAAGATCGGTAGATCTTGCGGGCGAGTGACATCGGCGCACAGCAGCGCGTATTCCTCGTCGAACGGATTGATGGTCACTGAGCGGATCGTACCGCCGTCGCGGTCAATTGCTTCCACAATGTCGGTGAAGTAAAACTGGCCCTGGGCATTGGTGGGTGTGACGTTCCCCAGGTAGTGCTGCAACGTCGCGGCGCGAATGGCGTACAAGGGACAGTTCCCCTCGGTTTGCGAATCCAACCTCAGCCGCTCCTCCGCTGAATCGATCAAGTCGATGTCGGGTTGTTCGACAATTCGCTTGATGTTGTCGTTCTCGTCTCGGACCACTCGCCCTTTACCAACATGCATCGGCGGTTGGTAGTGCGCCGTTAACAGTGTCAGCGACGCTTCGGTATCCTGCGTGTGCGTTTGAAGTAGCTGCCTGAAAACGCAATTTGGCACGATTCGATCGCCCATCGAAACGACCACAATTGGGTCGGCCTCGGCGAGCCGTTCGACCGCGAATGCTTCCATCGCTGCCATGGCGGTCCCGCCCGCCGAATCGTCGCTGAGCACAAAGATGTTGCCATCACCGAGAGCTTGCGAGACCTGCTCGGCTTCGTAGCCAACGATGCAGATATTGGGTGCGGTGCTGAGTTGCCCGAATGCTTCGAGTGTGTGGCGTGCCAGAGGAGTTCCCAGGACGGGCTGGACGCACTTTGGTTTCTTGCCGAAACGCGTGCCCTTGCCGGCGGCCAGCATGATCAGGACAGGGGTGTCGCGGCGAATCTCGGCCGACTGAGCACAAGCAGGATTGAGGATTTTCTTCGCGCATAACCTCGCTGCTTCCTTCAGCGGGGCAGTCATATTCGTCGCTCCATGTCGCGCTGGCCGTGTTAAGAATCTCCCTCAATCATAATTCGCCGGAACTGGGCGTCCATTCAGGGAGGTTCTTCCGAAGTTTTCGTGGCAGCTTCAAATTGCATTGAAGGGTGGCTGGTGGTCGAGCGTCAGCGAGCCCCCAGTTGCGCGCCAATGGAATTCTGGGGGGCTCGCTGACGCTCGACCACCAGCCACCCCATCATCGCTGTTCGGTTGATTTCGGCGTTGACGATACAAACTGGGTCGGCAATTTGGGCAGTGAATCGAGGAACAATCGGCCGTAAGGTTTGGAACGAATCCTGGGGTCCAACACCACGACCATCCCTCGATCATCCTGCGTGCGAATCAGCCTGCCAAATCCTTGACGGAATTTGATCGCCGCTTCCGGAAGTTGATAGTCGTTGAACGGATTACCTCCGCCCGATCGGATCGCATCCAAGCGTGCCTCGAGCAGCGGATGATCGGGTACGGCAAAGGGCAGCTTGGTAATGATCACATTGGTCAGCGCCTCACCCGGCACGTCGACTCCCTGCCAAAAACTATCGGTTCCAAACAGAACCCCGCGCGGATTGCGACGGAACGCGTCCAGCAGTTGAGTCCGGTTTTGCGTTCCGGCTTGGCTGTACAGCTGCAAATCTTGCTCGGCCAGCCATCCGATCAGCGATTGAGCGCAACGCCGCAGCAGATCGTAGCTGGTGAACAGCACGAAGGCGTGACCGTCCGTATGAGCGACAAAGCGTTTGATTTGATTGGGAATCGATTTTTCGAACTCTGCTCGCTGGCGTGAGGGATCGGGAAGATCACGCACCACGATCAGCTTGGCTTGTTGTTGGTAGTCGAACGGGCTGCCGACACGAATGGACAGGCCGCCAGAAAGTCCGATCCGAGAGCGAAAGAACTTGAACTTGTCATCCGTGCCGGTTGCCAATGTCGCACTTGTCATCACCACGCTGCGGATCATCTTGCTCTGAAACAGCTCCTGCCGGAGTGACGCGCCGACATCGATCGGGGATGCCGCCAGCGTGACTCGGTCAATCCCTCGTCGGGTTCCGGTTCGCTCGATCCAATACACCGCACCTTCGACCTCCTGGCGAATCCACTGTCGCAGTCCGCCCGCCAGCCCCAGCATGCGATCCGACGCTGACTCGAAATCTTTTCGATCTGATTCGTTGTGCTGAGCATCGGCTTGTTGTTTCAAAGCCATCGCAAGCTGCTCCATCGGATCGCTCAGCGGGTTGTCGACCACATCGGGATGATTGACTCGACCGTTCTTGCGACCCGACTGCTCCCACCAATCGAGTAGATCGGCAAACAGGTTGCTGGCGGCGAACCGGCATCGCTCGAGCTGTTTCTGCAACCCTTTGAGCTCCTTTTCGACCAGCAAACCCTTCTGCGTTCGGTCGTTGTAAAGCCGATCAAACAAGTAGTCGAACTGGCCGCTGGTCAGGCGAATGCCAAGATGATCGCCGGCGACCGATTCGACAGTATGGCTCTCGTCCAGGATGACGGCGTCGTAGTCGGGCAACAATGCCACACCGTGCCTGCGAAGCACCATGTCGCTGAACAGCATCGCGTGATTGACGATCATCAACTGGGCACCCATCGCGCGTCGCCGAGCACGGAAATAGAAACACTCCTTGTGGTGCTTGCAGGCATTGCGGAGACAGTTGCTGGTGTCACTGGCAACCTCGTCCCAAACAGTCGAGTCGGGGCGGATCGGCAGGCTTGAAAGTGATCCGTCGGTCGTCTCTTGCGACCACTTCTTGATGGCTCTGAGTTGACTGTGCTGTTCGTCGGTGGCAAGCAGTGACGTCGCCTTGCTGATCGCGCGATTCATGCGGCGAAGCGACAAGTAGTTGCCACGCCCTTTGACCAACACGGCTGAGAATTCACGCGGGATCACGGCGTTCAGCAGCGGTATGTCCTTGGAGACCAATTGTTCTTGCAGACTGATCGTGTGGGTCGATATCAGCACTCGGCGTCTCACTGGCTCCTCGTCATCGCCGGCCTTGCCAGCAGGCGCGAGTTGGTTTTCGGTCGCGTACAGAATCGCTGGTGCTAAATAGGCAAAGCTCTTGCCGGTGCCGGTGCCAGCTTCCGCGATCAGATGCTGCTGACCACTCAAGGCTTCGGCGACCTTGCGAGCCATCTGCAATTGCTGCTCGCGTGGTTCGTAGTTCGGCAACCTTCGCGAGATTCGACCGCCTGGACCGAGAATCGAATCGACGGTAAGTCCATCGGTCAATGGAGACTCTCGCTGGATTCAAGCATTTTGGTTTTCGCGACTTCGATTATGAGAACGCCAATTCGGGAATCTCAGGGCACACCGACAACGAGTCTCAAAATACCAGTCGTCGGCAGGATCGGCCATGGTATCGGCCTGTGAAAGCTCGCCCGGTCTGGACAACTGCGCGGCCGGTCAACACTTGCCTGCTGTCTGGAGACACTCGCAGGCAATCCGATGGTACAACTTGAGACGACTCGCATCCGAATCATTGATGTCAAATATGAGCACTCTTCGACAATCTTGCCCATCATGCAATCGGCAACTTGAGTTACCGATCAGTGCGCTAGGCCGCTTGGCGAAGTGTCCGGCATGCGAAGCCGTCTTCACCGTCACCGTATCGACAGACGGCAACGTGGTCCACGGGCAATTGCCGACTGCCCCACCACCACCCCCGACAAACTCTGTTCAGCCGCCACCTGCTCCAGCGGCACATGCGGATTCGCCGACTTTCGGCTCCAACAGTCAGTATGAAGCACCGCAAACAGGGTCCGGGGCAACGTCACCGGTGTACTGTGACGCTAACCGGGACGCTAACCGTGACGCCAACCCATTCAGTTCGCCGTTGGACGAGGGCATGGCTGCCCATACGCCGGCGAGTCCTTACGTGCGACCTGACTACGCCGCCGATCCGGTGGCTGAAGTTGGCGCGTTGCAGATTACTCAGCGGCGAATCGAAGAGGTCTTCACGATGTCTCTTGCGATTTTTGGGGATCGCTGTGGATTGTTGATTCTGGCTTTCCTGCTGTCCTTGTTTGCGTCTTTCGTCGTATTGATTGCGCCGATCCTGATCTTGCAAATCATCGACGATGCGGGCGGCACCGCGGTGGCGACTATCGGGGCCCTGGTTTTGTCACCCATTTTGATTTTCTTTAGCTGCTATCTCAGTGTTGGCTTGGCGGGAGTCGCGATTGCGGTCGCTCGCAACTCGCCAGCGCCGATGTCGGAGTTGATGCCACCGATGGGGAACGTGGTCCGCTTTCTTGTTGGCGCTGCCGTGATAGCCGTTGTCGTCGCTGTGGTTGGCATCCTCATTGCCGGGCTGATGAGCGTCGTCTCGTTAACCGGAAACAATGGCTTGATGACCGTGATGACCGTGCTGGTGTTTTTCGCCGGCGTTGTGTTGTCGATGATGGCCGGCTGGTTGTTCTGGTCTTGGCCTTTCATTGTCAGTGATGGCAAGGGCACGGCCATTGGTTCGATGCGGGCAGCGATTTCCTTGACGATGCATAACAAGGCAACGTCGATTTTGTTAGTCGTGGTCGCTTGCGTGTTGGCCATCGTGGGGACGACGTTTTGTTATGTCGGCCACCTGATCACAGCGCCGCTGACAATGCTGCTGTTCGCGGTGGCCTATCTATTGATGACCAACCAAGAAGTTCCCGACCCGCGGATCGCACGCCAAAACTATCAGCAGCTACCGCTGTAGCCGCCTGATGGAGAGGTTCTTCCTAGGTCTGGGCGGCAGTCGGGATGTTGCATTCCCGCGTGGCTGGTGGTCGAGCGTCAGCGAGCCCCCAGCAAGACGACGCAGGGATCCTGGGGGCTCGCTGACGCTCGACCACCAGCCACCCATAGGTGGAGGAACGCCTCCACGCCTCACCCGATGGATTTCGCGATGGCGTAAATCTCATTGGCATCGAGGACCCGGTCGTTGGAGGAGAACAGCGATTCGATTGCCGCGCGATGAGTCTTCATTTTCAAACCTCCCACGCCGATGGCGCCGTACCCGACGCCGCTGCCAATCGGTTTCGCTTTGTCTGTCACAGCAAGGCCACCAATCCCCGACGGCGGCACCGCATTCAGATCAATCGCCACTTTCAACGACTGGGAGGCTTGAATTGTGTTCTCATTCACCAGTTCGACGCCGGCAGCTCCACAGCCAATCACAATCGCAACGTCGGATAACGCTTGCTCGACATCACTGGATGAGAGAATTGCCAGCGGCGTTACCTCGCCATCGGCGACGTTCGCGCTGACCTCTTTGCAGGCGGCTGAGGCGCGATCCATTGAGCGACTCGTCAAAGTGACGTTTGCACCATCGCTGGCCAGCAACTGGGCAACTCGACGGCCGACCGGTCCGGTCCCACCCAGGACCAGGGCCTTGGAGAGAGCCAAGTCGACATGCCGGCTGGCCGCGACGACCGCCGCAGCGGCGGTCGTGTTGCAGCCGTTGGCGTCCAACATCAGTGAGACACGTACAGGCCCGAAGAAAGCATCCTGGCACGCGGACAGCAATTGCTCGGCCTCGTTCACATCCGAACCACCAATGAAGATGGCGGTGTTCTTTAGATCATCGCCGCCGCGCGTGAACATCGCGCCGTGCACCAATGGAGTGACGCGGGTCACCTGCACCCCACCGTACCGCAGCAACTGGTCGACGCCGGCGTCGATGGCTACGACGGAATCAAACGAGCTTGGTTGCGGATCACTGTCGAGCTGGATCAGAATGCGTTTGCTCATGGATGCAACGAATGCCTAAGGAACGAAAAAAGCTCTCCGGCGTTTCAGCCGGAAAGCTCTGAATCGGATCAGCCAAAGCATTGGCTACTTAGAAGCCTTTGAACGGATGAGCCGCCGAGTCTTTCTTGGCGATCATCTCGTCGGCAGTCGGCTTGCCGCCCATCGCGGCGACCAACGATTGCTTGACCGCTTCGTAGTTGTAATTGTAGATCTTCTCGTCGTCTTCGGCCGCCGGGTGGATGAACACGCCGCAGACGCAGACGAGGTCTTCGGCTTGATCCTTGGGAATGATCCCTTCGCCAACCGCGTCGGCCACAGCTTTTGCCACAGCCGCTTGGGCAGGGCCAAACATTTGGACCACCTGCTTCATGCCTTTGATCGTGACCTTTGTGATCATCACGGTCGAAGGTTTGACGGCCATGTTCGGTTCCAACACGGCCAACAGGTTTGTGTGGCCATCGCTTTGAGTGGACAATGCGTTCGCAAACGCAATCCCAACCGGTCCATCCTTGCTGCCGATCATCAGGTCAATGTGAGCGACTTCGTTGCCATCGCCTACCAGTGCTTCACCAACGTAAAATTGCATGAGAAAGCCTTGCCTTGGGTGGGGGAGATTATCGGTGCGGCTGATTCGGACCAGTACCCACAAGTTTCGTGATGGTACGGCCGGGAAGCCAGTAACGTGACTCTGCCCCAACGGTCGCTGAGAACGTGTTTGAAAAAGGGGTCTGACCCTTTCCGAGAAACTTCCAGAGGGTCAGACCCCTTTTTCAAACACGTTCTGAGCCCCCAGATGTCCGGGGTGAAGTGGTTTTGGCTGAGCCTTACCTCGAAAAAGTAGCAAACCACACCCATCATGCAACCACCCGCCCCGCGGAACCGCCCAGCTCGATGTTCCTGCACCGCCGAAAAGCAGATCGTTTTGATTGGGGCCAGCGTGCGGGCCGCCGCGCAATCGGCAAGCCGGGCCGGATTCTGCGTCACAGGAATCGACCTGTTCTGTGACAGCGATACCGAAGCCGCCTGCCATCAGCTCTTCGCGGTCCCCGGAATGAGTCACTCAAACGCCGGTGACGGGGACCCTGATGCTTTCGGTCCAGTCGGTTTGGAACGGATCATTCACGCGTGCCGAGGCCTGCCGCTCGTCGAGGTCGGCGGCTTGAGAGCGGGGAATCTGCTGAGCCAGCGGCTCTCTCGCCTATGCCCGCAGCTTGGCCCGGCAGCGGATGTCCGGAAACAAATAGGTGACGTGGAATTCTTGCGAGAAATGGCGGCGTCATCGGGGATGCGATTTCCTCGATCGCATCGCCGATGGCCAACGACGACCGCATGGCACCCTCCTGGCCGATGGCTGGTCAAAAAGCGATCGAGTTGCGGCGGTCTTGGCGTCCACTGGCAAGACGCTGACTCGACAATCGCAGCTGATGAATTGCTTCAGCAGTGGGTGGCTGGGCGAAGCTATGGCGCGAGCTTGCTCTCCGACGGCGGTGACGTGGTCGTGCTGGGAGCTTGTCGGTCTCTGTTCCAGCGGCGAGGTCGTTTACCGTTCGTCTACGCCGGTTCCTTTGGACCGATTTCGCTTTCGCCGGAGGTGGCGCACAAGCTCCGGCGGCTGGGAATGCAGATTGTTGCCGCCACGAAGCTTCGCGGGCTGTTCAACGTCGACTACCTCCTGGACCGCGAGGGGAATGCATGGCTGATCGAGATCAATCCTCGCTGGAGCGGATCGAGCGAGGTAATCGAGCGCCGACTGGTCGATCGGCATGCACTCGGCGTAGAGAGCTCGCTGTTTGCGTTGTCAATCCAAGCCATCCAAGGCAAAAACATCTCGCTTGTGTCGCGACAGGACTTGGCAGAATCGGCCGAAACTAATCCGGTATTCCTCAAGCGAATCGTCTTTGCGCGTGCGGACCTCTGTTTCCGGCGCAGCCTGTTGACGCAGTTGAGCGGTTTAGCGAATGGAAACGACATTCACACAGCGATTCACGATGTTCCCCGCGAGGGCACGGTCATCCGGCAAGGGGAACCGATGCTGACGCTGATTTCATGTTTCGAGCACACCGCAAAGAACCCGATGCGGAAACATCAGGCTGTGCTGCGAGAGCTTCATGCCGCGGTTGAGCGACATCTAACCTAGTGCTTTGTCAAAGCTTGATTTTGGGGTTGGCCGGGAAAAGGGTCCAGGTACTAGGACTCGTCCGCTGCTTTCAGGAATTCCGTTGCGACCGGCTCGTACTCGCAAAGCTCGCTAGCATCGAAGTACAATTTCAGCTCTCTCTCGGCCGACGCTTCGCTATCGCTGGCGTGAACCAGATTCATTTGCCGGCTGCTGCTGAAGTCGCCCCGGATCGTCCCTGCCGCCGCCTTCAACCCGCTGGTCGCCCCCAGCATCTCGCGGACGACCGAGATCACCTCGAGACCTTCGACCGCCATGGCGACCACTGGTGCCGACGTAATGAACTCTTCCAGGCTTGGATAGAAAGGCTTTTCGACGTGCTCGGCATAGTGCTGACGCGACAATTCCGACGTCACACGGATCATTTTCATCGCAATGATGTTCAGGCCTTTGTCCTCGAAGCGGCCGATGACCGTCCCCATCAAACGTCGTTGCACACAATCAGGTTTCAACAACACCAAAGTTCGTTGCATCTCAGCGGGACTCCATGCCGGTAATCGTTTACCGGGCAAAACAAGTACAAAGACAATTCAGCCAACGTGGCGGCGCAAGCGAAGTTCAACGCATCGCCGGCGGCGATCGGCGGGTGACGTGCCTCTGATCGCCAAACAAAACGTCGCTTCGATAAGCCGGGCACGAGTATCTTGCCAACCGCGAACGGGGTTGCCAATGGCGGGATGCAAAAACAGGGGCTGTCTCGCCAGCCCTCATGTCCGGGCCCGCTTGCTCAGCCGACCCCTATTTCAGTGAGCCGCCGCTGGGCTGAAAAATGACGCCGTCCCTCGCTCCGCCAACTCGCTTGGCCATCTCAACGACTGGTCGCGTGGCGAAGGGGTTCACTTGCACATCTAGACCACCATCGCCCAAACGTGTCGGGCGCTTGACGACAGCCACCGAATCGATCGCAGTGTCGAATGTCGGGGCCTGAGGCGTCTGGGTTCCCAACCGCGCCGGCGTTCGAGGCGGCTGCTGCGGCGCAGGAATATCGTTGGCCGTGAGCGCCTGCGACGGTACAGCCTCAGGCAATCGCGCCGGAGCCGAGGCGACTTGTGGCTTCGCCGGATCGGCCAATTCTATACCCGGCGGCACCACCATGCTGGGCGATGGCACCACCATGCTGGGCGTCGAAGTGGCGATCGGGTTACTTGGCAGCGACAGTCGTGCCGGTGTCACAGGCGGGCTGCTCGGATGAATCGGTGCGATCGGAGCCGGCGTTCTGGTGCTAACCGGCTGAGATTGGGATCGATCGGCGATCATTTGCCCCCAGTTTCCCGGAGCCGGGGGCTCCAGGCTGAGTGTCATTTGTTTCGACGCGACGGTGAAGGCGTCGGAACGCTGGAGCAGAGCCGGCGGCTCGGGCCGCGTGGGGTACAACTTCGGCTGCGGCTTGTCCGCCAGCGGCGCGGTCAATTCGCTGATTGCGTCGGGTTTCCGCGACGTCGTTGCCACGGTATCGGGCGCCATGCTTGGTGCCATCAACGGTTGAAGCCGCATTTCCTGTGTTGGCTGGGCGATCGTTGAGTTCATCGCGCCGAGACTTTGGATGACTTGAGAGCCATGGATTACGGTGACAGGCCCGCAATCGCATGCCCCGGATCCGCAGCCGGGGGAACCACAGGCACGTGCATTGGCCGCGTCGAATCGATCGTAGTAGGTTGCGCCAATGCGGTGCAGGATTCCCTCTCGTGCAACACGCGATCCTGAACGGTGACGGGCTGAATAGGACTTCGGCGGCAGGTCGGCTCCCGGTCGGATCCCGGAGCTTGCACAGGCGTGATAGCCGTCTCCCCAGTAAACGCCATACAGTCGACCGGCCGTCTCAAGCGGTTTTGGGAACCCGGCCCATGCGGCGGTGGGTCCCAAGACAACGCTCATCAAAGCGGCTCGGATCCAGTTGTTTGGTGCTTTCCCGTTCCTCATTTTTCCGTCCTTGAAAACGAACCTGCACTGACGGATTCAATCCGATCTTCCGTCCAGATGTTTCAATCGGCACATTGGGCTTGAGTATCACGCAAGGGGTGGCGAGCCATCCGGGAATGTGCCGAGTGACGTTGGGTAGGACCGGTTTTAACGGTCGTGCGGTCGATAGCATTGCCACGGAAAGAGCGATTTTTCGACAGATTGACTTAAGTCCCCGGGAGAGCCGGATTTACAAGCTAGGTTTTTCTCGGACCGAATTCTTACACATCCAATCGTGGCAAAACTATGTCCCAGCCGCAACGCTCACGCATTCTCGTTGATCCCAAGGTGCAATGGTCGATCGCTGGCCGAATCCTGTCCCACTGGGTCCTGTTCCTGGTCTGTTTGGTTTCGATCAGTGCAATGGTGCGAATCATGGGGTCGGCGGGCCAGCAGCCATTTGCAGACACCTGGCGTACGGCGGCCGTCGCTCAGGTGCCGATCCTCGGCGTGATGCTCCTGTTATTGCCAGTCTTTATTCGAGACACGCTGAAAATGAGCAACCGATTTGCCGGGCCCATGTATCGACTGCGGACTGCCCTGCGTTCGATGGCCGAGAACAAGACGGTGACTTCCATCAATTTTCGCTCCGGTGACTTCTGGCAGGAAGCAGCGACAGACTTCAATACCGTCCTGGGCCGCATGGAAGTGCTTCGCGAAGAAAACGAATCGCTCAAAGCCCAGTTGGCAGAAAGCCAACAAATCCAACTCTAGTGCTTTGTCACGACTAAGAAAGAGGGTTCAATTTGCTTCGGGAAAAGGGGTACAGGTACGAATGGCACGGGCATTAGGAGTTGGTGTGTAGGCTTTAGCCGATTCCTCGCCCTGGAAGATCGCCTAAAGGCTAGACACCAGCATGTCGCGGCACGATCGCTCGCTATGCCCGTGCCATTCGTACCTGACCCCCAGCCAACCCCAAAATCAAGCTTTGACAAAGCACTAGTCGCCGCTGGGTATCACTGCCCTACCGCGTTGGTGCAGTCGGATTTACGCCCTGAGGACGAACTTACCGAAGCATTTTTCGCGTGATTGACCGAGTGCCCAACGGGCCGCGCATGTTGGGGCAACGTGCGTGGCCTGCCGGGCACTCGGTCATCAATCACTCGTTGTTTACCGGCTCGAGTCTAGTTTGGGGCAGGAAACCCTGAAGCTGTGGAAAGATTGAGCCATGGGAAATGACGCGTGAATTCCCCTGCTTAAATGTTCAACCTCGTCTACGCTTATTGTTGCCGAATCGTCATAATAGCGGGAGTTCCGTTTCATTCAAAACGAGATCCCCTATGACCGCTCGCATTTCTGAGTGTCCCTCTGGCCGAATTTTCACCGTGACTCTGATGGTGATGCTGTGGCTCTCTCCGCTCGTTGCCCAGGACGTGGCGACCGAATCGCCACAAAAAGCTGCCGAAACGAAGGCAACCGAGACCAACGAAGGGCAACCAGACCTGGACGAAGCGGTCATCAAGCGAATCGACGCGGAGAGCCCTGATCAGCTCGAAGCGGTCGCCGCACTACTTGAATCAGCACTCCAGAAGGGGCTGGATGACGAGAACCAATCGTTCGCCAAGAAAATGCTTGGGTCGGTGTTGCTGCAACGCAGCCAGGGACTTGCCGCTGCCATGGTCCAAGCACGTGGGCGTCGCCAGGTCGATTTGCGTGACGAGGTACTTGAGAATCTGGAAGAGGCTGTCAAGAACGATCCGACATTGGTGGAAGCGTACTTGTTGATCGCTCGGCTGAACCTGCTGCCCGGTGGTGACAGGAGTGCGATAACTCAAGCGACGACCAAGGCCATCGAGTTACTGAAAGATGATCCAGCCGAGCAGAGCGCAGCCTACGTACTGCGAGCTCTAACACAGGAAGACGACGACAAGAAGTTGGCTGACCTGGATGCCGCCGCGAAAGCTGACCCCGAGAATGTGGAAGCTTTTCAAGCACGCGCGGCGTTGCGACTTCAGAAGAACGACGTCGAGGGTGCGATCGCCGACCTGGAATCCGTGCTGCTGAAAGACCCGACCAACCAGGCGGTTGCCGGCGCGGCGGTGCAGAAACTGGTTGAGCTAAATCGAGTCGATGAAGCACTCGGCTTGATCACGAAAATGCTGGCTGCCAAGCCGAGTGAAGGCATGTATCGGATGCGCGCCATCCTCTATCGCTCTGAGTCGAAGCTTGATGAAGCGATGTCGGATCTGAATAAGGCGATTGCGATGCAGCCGAAAGATCCTACATCGCTGGTCCAGCGGGCCGACATTGCCCTCGATCGCGATGACATCAAGTCAGCAAAAGAGGACCTGCGATCGGCACTTCGCATCGCGCCGCAAATTGCGAATGCGGAGCAGGTGATCGCGTTGCGAACGCGAATCGCGATTCAAGAAAATCGGTTGGCCGATGCGATCAACGACGCCATCTTGCTCGTCGACCGAGCGCCGGAAGACGTTTTTCGTAAAATGCGGTTGGCCAGTCTCTATTCGCTCGACAAGCGACCTCGAAAAGCAATCGAAGTCTTATCGAGTGTGCTGGAGAACGATCCAAAGAACGCCGCCGTGCTACGCTCACGGGGCGACGCCCTGCTCAGCGTCGGTGACCACGCCGCGGCGATCGAGGACTACGAAAGTGCGATCAAGGCGCTGGGGAATATCGAACAGCTGGAGATGGACGCGTCGCAAAAGGCCGAAGCGGCGGGAATCTACAACAACTTGTCGTGGGTATTGGCGACATCCCCCAACGACCCGGTCCGTGATGGCACTCGGGCAGTCGAGCTCGGAGCAAAAGCGGCCGAGCTGAGCGACTACAAGGAGGCCCATATTCTGAGCACGCTAGCGGCCGCCTACGCCGAGACCGGTGATTTTCAGAAAGCGATCCAGTGGAGTACCAAGGCCGTCGAACTGGGACGCGAGGACGAGCACGATCAGTTGCAGCAGTTGGAGGAGGAACTGGAGAGCTATCGAGAAAACAAACCGTGGCGAGAAAAGCAGGAAACCGAGGAGAATGTGGTGCCGATCCTGTCGCCAGAAGATTTGATCGATACTTGAACAGGAGTCAGTGCCAGGAATCAGTGAACAGTTGACAGCCAACAGGGGCCTCGCGAAATGACGGATCTTTGCTATCGTGAGCTCATTCCTGTTCTGACTACTGGCAACTGTTAACTGACAACTGATATATGCTTCCTGCAAAGCTAGCGCTCGAAGACGGCTCGATCTTTCCCGGACATTCGTTTGGTGCACCCACCGAGGTGACTGGCGAAGTCGTCTTCAACACCGCCATGACCGGCTACCAAGAAATCTTGACCGATCCGAGTTATCGCGGGCAAATCGTCACGATGACCTATCCCGAGATCGGTAACTACGGCGTCAACAGCGTCGACGTCGAACACGAATCTCCTTCGCTGTCCGGATTTATCGTTCGCGAACTAAGTCGAATCTACAGCAATTATCGTGCGGAAGGCGACTTGGGCGAATATCTGAAGACGCACAACATCCCCGGACTTACTGGTATCGATACTCGTGCACTCGTTCGACGAATTCGAACCGTCGGTGCGATGCGAGGTGTGATCTCGTCAACCGATCTGGATGACCAGAGTTTGATCCGCAAAGCCAAGTCGGCTCCGGCGCTGGTCGGCCGTGACTTGGTTCGCGAGGTGATGTCAAAGAAGATCATCTCTTGGGATCAAAAGCTCGATGATTGGACGGCAGCCGAGATCGGTGAGCCAAACGATGTTGAAAATCCCAACGTAGCCGGCAGCGGACGTCATGTCGTCTGCATGGACTTCGGCATGAAGTGGAACATCCCCCGGCACTTCGCCTCGCGAGGCAACCGGGTCACGATCGTTCCTGGCGATACATCGGCGTCGGACATCATGAATTTGGAACCGGACGGGATCTTCCTGTCCAACGGTCCCGGCGACCCGGAACCGGTTGAGTACGCGCACGACACGATCCGCCAGCTCATCGGCAAGACACCGATCTTCGGAATTTGTCTCGGGCATCAACTGATCTCGCTGGCCTGTGGCGCCAAGACATTCAAGTTGAAGTTTGGTCATCGAGGCGTCAACCAACCGGTGTTGGATCTGGAAACTGGCAAAGTCGAGATCACCACACAGAATCATGGGTTCGCCGTCGAGGAGGAGTCGTTGCCCGACTGCTTAGAGGTCACGCATCGAAACTTGAACGACGATACGATTGCTGGAATTCGGCATCGCAGTGAGCTCGTCTTCGGGGTCCAATACCATCCCGAAGCTTCCTCGGGGCCCCATGACAGCCACTATCTTTTCAACCGCTTCCAAGCCCAGTTGGGAACGGTCGCGACGTAACAAAACAATCGCGTCTGGTTGTCACTCCCGTTTGAGCTTCACTCCCGTTTGAGCTTCACTCCCGTTTGAGCTTCACTCCCGTTTGACCCAGGGGTTTTCCTGTTCGCTGATCACGACGTTCGATTTTACGAATTTTGCGATTGCCGGGATCACTTTTGACACATCGTTGACCAGCGATGCGCCGCTCAGCGGAGTGTCGACCATCAGCAATTCGAAACCCGACGCCGTTCCTCTACCCATTCGTTTCTTGAGTGACTCGACACGCTTGGCGACGCGTTCCGCCTCCGAAGCCTCGGGGCTGGACTCGCCTGCGACAATCATGATTGGTAACCGCATCAGATTCGGGTTGTTCAGTGTGGGATCGATACCGATCCCCTTGATCTGCTTGTCAGGTGAAATGAACACCAGGCACTTCACGTCCTGGCCCTGCTTCATGCGGCCTACACTGGGAAAGCTCCAATCGCGAGCAGCCCAATGCGCGGCCATCACGCAACCTTCGCGGACACCAATCACGACTAACGCATTCAGATTCAGATTCTCTTTATCATTCTCGTCTTTCAGGAATGATTTCGCCTTTTCCAGGTCCAGGCTGATGATGGCTTCGACATCTCGTTTGGACATCCGTGCGATGTTAAACTCGTGTTCCTCGCCACTTGCGTTGATGTATTTCTTGCTGTCTCCATGCCCGCGGTAGTCAGGAACGAGCACAGCGCAGCCGGCGTCGCGTAGGGCAATCACGAGTGGCCCGTAGGGGCTGGCTTGGCCTTTCCAATCATGCACCAGCAAGACTGAGATTGCCTCCTTGCCTTTATCGGAGGGGAAAAAGAATGCGTTGAGTTGCACACCATCTTTGGCCCTCAGCGTGACGCGTCGCGGTTTCAGCTTTGGGTCTTGACCCTTCTTGGGTCTCTGGGCTGATGCAGTCGCCGTCATGACGATCCCCGTCACGACGATCGCCGCAAAGTACAGCAACACCACAAGAACTCGGTGTCGTCTTAACGCCTCGTTGTTTTCTCTCGCTGCCGCCAAGGCTCGCATCCAAATCCCCTCTGTCGGTGTGCCGCGTAAATCAAGAATGGAGTTGATTCTCTACTTAGAGATTAGACGCATCACCCAGCGGGGTCAAATTCGTGATGCCTGATCCGAGCGGCAACCACGGAAAATGTCATCTATAATCGTCCGCATCGTCAACGCTGTCGTTAAACCTGACCAAAAGGTGTCTTTGTGCCGGCCCATTCAACGCTCTCGGGATCCTGCCCCGTCCTGGTGCTGCTAGCCGGAGATCTAGTTGCGACAAACGCTGCTGCTCAAAGAGATTTGAAAGATATCCCCGAACCCAATCCCGCCGCCGAGCAGGCCGCGATGAAAGTCGATTCGCTGTCGGCAGTCAATCTGTTTGCGGCCGATCCGGATATCAGCAAACCGATCCAGATGAATTTTGACTCGAGCGGTGGTCTGTGGATCGCAAGCAGCGAGGTGTACCCGCAAATCAAGCCGGGCGAGGTTGCCAATGACAAGATCATTGTCTTGCGTGACACCGACGGCGATGGTGTCTCCGATCGGCGCACGGTCTTTGCCGATGGGCTGCTGATTCCGACCGGTGTCATTCCCGACGGTCCGCACGCCGCTTACGTCGCCGAAAGCACCCGATTGCTGTACTTGGAAGATACTGACAAAGACGGCAAGGCCGATCGTCGCGAGGTGGTCCTTAGCGGGTTCGGAACTGAAGACACACATCACTTGGTCCATACGCTTCGCTGGGGACCCGATGGTTGTTTGTACTTCAATCAATCGATCTACATTCACAGCCACATCGACACGCCGTATGGCACGCGTCACTTGGACGGAGGCGGTATCTGGCGGTACCGACCGTCAACCCGCGAGTTGGAAGTTGTCTGCAAAGGATTCGTCAATCCTTGGGGTCATGTCTTTGATCATGTGGGCGAGTCATTCGCGACCGACGGCGCCTACTTCGAGGGCATCAACTACGTCTTTCCTGATGCAGTCTTTGTCACGTCGCCGGGTGCCACGCGGTGGCTCAAGGGCATGAACCCCGGCAGCCCCAAACATTGCGGCATCGAGATCCTCTCGGGCACCCATATTCCGCCCGCATGGGCGGGCGACTTCGTCGCGAATGATTTCCGCAGCCACCGAGTATGCCGATTCACGCTCAAGCCAAGCGGCAGTTCCTACATCAGCCGCCAGCAACCCGAGATCATCACGACCCAACACGTCGCATTTCGGCCGATCGACGCCCGCATGGGCCCAGACGGAGCGATCTACATTGCCGACTGGTACAACCCGATCATTCAGCATGGCGAAGTCGACTTTCGGGACGATCGTCGTGACCGAGAACATGGACGAATCTGGCGAGTCTCGTTCCCAGGTCGTGCACTCGACCGGTGGCCCGAATTTGCCAAAGCGTCGATCGATCAATTGTTGGAGTTGCTGGAGGATCCTGCGTTGCCAGTGCGGCAGTTCGCCCGACAGGAACTATGGCAACGGGCAGCCCAGCAGCCCGGCGAGATTCTAGCCGCGCTTCGTCAGTGGACCAAAGCGAAGCCGGCTGCGCGGACGATCGAACTTCTTTGGATCACCGAGGTACTGCCCGAATCCTCTTTCCAGGACATCGGCCAAGCACTGACGTCGACGTCGTTGGACTCGATCAACCCAGAGGCTCGACGGACAGTGCTGCGGAGCATTTGGCGGAGTAGACGAAGGTCGGCCGACCCGGTCGGCAAAGCTCAAGAAGAGCTAATCGAGTCATTCGTACTGAGTCAAATCAACAGTGATGACCCGCGTGTTCGTCTGGAAGCGATCGTGGCCGCAGGACAAATCGACGCGTCACGAAGGCCTGATGCGATACCGGCTGTGCTTGAGGCGTTGAAACACGACGTGGATGACAACCTTGACTTTGCGATCTGGCAATCGCTGCGGAAACTCGATGCATCGTGTGCCGATGGATCCGCTTTGACTGCGGTGTCAAATTGGGACGAGCGACAAAGTGAACTGGCTTACGCCGTCTCAGCGATTGAGACCGCGAAAGCAGCCGAGGTCGCCGTGCAGTTGCTGGAATCGGGAAAAGCGGTTGCGGAAACAACGGATCGCCTGGTTCAATCGATCGCGGTCGCCGGCGATGCCTCCCAGCTCGCTCGTGTCGTCAAGTCGCTGTTGTCAGCCGACGCGGCAAATCTTTCCCAGGCGCGGCTCAAGCCTCTGTTTGATCGAACGATGCGTGATGGCACGGTCCCGGCGGGAGCGGCCGCCATCCTGGCCGAAATACCGCTGCGAATCGAGGACCTGCGAGACCAGGATCGGATCAGTGCGGTGGCAAGGATCGCCATGATTTGGAACGTTCCGCAATACGAGAGTGTCCTGATTGACGCGCTTGCCAACGTCGAAGGACCGCTACGAGCAAGGATCATCGAAGCTCTCGGTGCATTCAATTCCGGCACAGCCAAGAACAAACTGGCTGAATTGGCCGGGGACGCGGACGCGTCGACTCGCATCGCCGCAACGCTGGCGATTGCGAACCGCAATCCTGCCGATGCGATTGACTTGATTGTCGGTCTGTTGAAGAACGACCAGACTGCCGAGGCAGCGACCAACATGATCTCCAGCATGCTCGGCAAGAAAGATGCTCCCGAAATGCTGGCCCGTGCGATTCTCAAACAAGGGCTCTCGGTGGAGGGTGCTGGTCGCTTGCTGAGCCGAGTTCGCGCGGCAGGTGGAAACGCGAATCTCGAAGAAGCGATCCGAACGGCCGGTGGTCTTGCGAATGCGGCTTGGAAGTTGACGCCCGAATTGAAAGAGGAGATTCTCGGCCTTGTAAAATCGGAGGGATCTGCGGAGCGGGGCGAAGAAATCTACCGTCGTGAAAAACTGCAATGCACCATTTGTCACGCCATCGGCAGCGGCGGCGGTGTGGTAGGGCCGAACTTGATCAGCACCGGCGGCAGTTCTCAACCGGACTACATCTTGGAATCGTTGATTGAACCGAACGCGAAGTTAAAAGAAGGTTTCACCACGGTGACTGTGCTGACCGACGAAGCCGAAGTCATCAACGGCATCGTGATCGGCCGCACCGAAGAAGCGATCCGCCTGCGGCTTGCGGATGGGAAAGAAGTGCAGATCGCTGGCGACGCCATCGAGCAGGAGAAACCAGGAAAGTCGTTGATGCCCGAAGGCGCCTTAGACACACTGACAAAGGGGGAGTTGGTCGATTTGGTCACCTTCTTGACCGCACTTGGGCGGGTTCCCGAGTTCACCGTTTCGACCCAGCCAATCGTGCGATCCTTCGAGACCTTGATCTACTCGGACGAAGCCAATCGGCGGCTGAACCGGACCAGCACTGACACGGCTGCCAGCGATGATCCAACCATGAAGTGGCGTCCGTTGACCGCCAAAGTAAACGGTACCGTCGATCTCGACGAGCTCGACGAGTTCAAGCAACACAGTGAGACACCGCCGACGTCGTTCGCGCGGTTCAGGATCAACCTGCCTGTCGAGGGCACCGCAGAGATCGAATTGCCGACCGAAGGGATCGGGGCCTGGGTCGATTCCAAACCCACTCCGCTTTGGAACCTACAGTCGTTGAAACTTGCCGCCGGTCAGCACACGGTGGTGATTGCCATCGACCGTCGCATACGAAAGGATCCGTTCACGGTCCTAATCGGCGGCGACGCAGTGGAAAGTCAGTGACGTGCTGGGACCTGGATTGGGGTGGCTGGTGGGCTGGGGTGCTGGTGGTCGAGCGTCAGTCAGTCGCAACAGTTCACCGGCCTCAGCGATCGCCGTTTCCGCGTCGGCTTGCGTCCGGTAAAGAAGTCTTTGACGAGACAAACTCCCTGCATCGCTTTGGCTTCTTGATGCTCGATGCCGACCGACTGAGCCGTCCAGCGTTGCAGCCGGCTCATGATGTCCTTTTCCATGACCTCCGGAGGCATGCCGGGATAAAAGCAAACGATCTGGACGGCCGGCGTATCAAACTGAGGCAGCAAATCGGCGGGGATCTTCGTGTAGGCGTCCCCCCCAGCACCACCGTCATCAGGGCGGCAACGATAATAAGTTGAGGCTTTCCTAGAATCCGGCGCACGCGTGGTCTCGTGGAAGTGAAGTCGGCGTGGGGGCATTTTGACGCGGTCAGCGCGCGCAGGCCGACTGAAGTTTCGGAACTCTTCCGATCCGTTTGAATCGAATCGTTACAACCGCGAGGGCCACTGTTTTCGGAGCGATCGTCATGGACTTCGCCTCCCACAGCGAAGATTTTAGCCAGATTTGGTAAAGTGTGCCGGTTGCACCGGCCAGCCAAGATCAACAGACCACCCATGAGCAGGAAATTTCGGGCAAGTTTCACAACTTGGGCGAGTAGACTGTGACGGGACCCTCTCTCCTCCTATCAGCTCTGCGATCGTATCTATGACATCACGTTCCCAGGATCCAGACCCTCAGGATTCGGCGCCCGATCTGACTTCGTCGGCATCGAGTCTGAACCAGAAATCAGAAGTGATCCTCTCCAGCGGAAAGATGAGTTCGACGGCGGCCGGCAGCACCGCGGAAATCCTGCAACTGGTGCGGCAAATCAACCAGACGATGGACTTGGCGATCAATGAGATCAATGAGATCAATTCGCGTACGAAACTGTTGGCGCTCAATGCACGAATCGAGGCAGCTCGAGCGGGCGAATACGGCGAAGCGTTCGGCGTCGTTGCAGCGGAAATGCAAAAGCTGGCCGCGAGCACTGGCGATGCCGCCAATCAAATGGCCAGTCACACCAATCGTACGATTCACCGCTTGTTCTCACTGATCGGTACCAGTGTTCGGGGGACCCGGCTGAGTGATTTGGCCTTGGTGAATATCGATCTGATTGACCGCAATCTTTACGAACGGACATGCGAAGTAAGGTCGTGGGCCGCCGACTCCAGCTTCTACGAGGCTTTGGCCGGTCGGAGTGATGAGCGGCTGCGATCGGCAAGTAACCGGCTTGGCACGATTTTGAATTCGCACACTGTCTATTCGGACATCGTTTTGGCGGACCCAGGAGGGAACATCATCGCTAATGGCCGCCCCAGTCTGCATCGCTCGGTTGGCCGGAACGTGGAACGCGAAAGTTGGTTCGTCGACGCGATCACCACTCTGAGCGGTAGTGAGTATTCATTCGCACCTGCACACCGAAGTGCCATTGCTGGAGACGAAGCGGTGTTGACCTATGCGGCGGCTGTGCGTGAAGGGGGTCAAGCTGACGGGAAAGCAATCGGTGTCATTGCCAGCTTTTTCAAATGGGAGTCATTCGCGCAAGCGATCGTCAAGAATACGCCCCTGGCCGCCGACGAGCGCGAATCAACGCGAGTGGTGATCGCCGATGATGACGGCAATCTGTTGGCCGATTCCTTTGGCCGCCAACTGCGCGAAATGATTCCGATGGGGCTTCTCGAGCCGACTCATGAGAACCGAAAAGGGTTCTCGATCGGGTTGGTCGACGGCGAAAAGCATTGTATCGGCTACGCGAAAGCTCCCGGATACGAATCATTCACGACCGGCTGGAACTCGCTGATCATTCAGCCGATGCATCAGTCCGTCTGACCTTCGTAGTGACCGCATTCATGCGGTCGATCCAGAGCAGGACCCGATGTATCGAGTTACTACGAACAAATCGGGTTACTACGAACAGACTCATTTCGAGCGAAAAGGCTCACTCAGCACCACACGCTCAATGATGTCTCGCAGCCGATAGCCATCGTCGCGTGCCTTGCTCAGGATTGCTTCGACGTGTGGTCGATCGGTCGCCTCCGTGTGTCGCCCGATCGCGTAGGCGAGCAACTTCTCGGTCACGGCCTTGGCGAATTGGTCCTGCTGTTGGACCAGGATTTCTTTCAGCCCGACCACGTCCTGGAATTGTTTGCCGCCGGGCAATTCACCCGACGCGTCGATTTTTTTGTCTCGTCCATAGGAATCACGCCAGCGTCCAATCGGGTCAAAGTTCTCAAGCGCGAAGCCCAGCGGGTCCATTTTGCGGTGGCAATCAAAGCAACTCGGATTCGTGCGATGCTTTTCCAGTTGATCGCGAATGGTCGTTGCGCCACGAACGTCGGGATCCAACGGTTCAACGTCGGGCGGCGGGGGCGACGGAGGCGTACCAAGGATGTTCTCTAACAACCAGACACCTCGCACGACCGGTGACGTATCGATTCCGTTCGCCGTTAACGTCAGGATGCTGGCCTGGCCCAGCAGTCCACCCCGTCTGCGATCCTGAAATCGAACCAACTCGAATTCACTCGATGACGGCGGCTGCAATCCATACAGCCGAGCAAGCGGCTTGTTCACAAACGTGAAATCAGAATCCAGGAAGTTGACGAGACCCAAATTCTCGTCGATCACATGCCGCGTGAACAGAAAAGTCTCACGACGCATCGCCGCGTCGAGATCGTATTGATAAAAATCCTGGAAATCGTTGCGGTCCGGTGGGGTGGCTCCCAATTCTCGCAGACCCAACCAGCTTTCCAGGAATCCTTCGACAAGCGAATCCGATTTGGGATCATTCAGCATTCGCTCGACCTGCTGCCGCAAAACGTCCGGCTGCTGAAGTGCATCGGCTTCTGCCAAACGAATCAGCTGCTGATCGGGCATCGACGACCAAAGGAAGTACGAAAGTCGCGAGGCCAACGCAAAGGACGACAACTTCGGCTGATCTGACTCTTCCAGGTACAAGAAGTTTGGCGAGCAGAGCACCGCTTTTAGTCCGTCTGCGTAAGCCTCGGTTGGCGATTTTCCCACTTCTCGTCTGGTCGCGATAACCTGCATGATCCGGTCGATTTCCGTTGGGTCGATCGGACGTCGGTAGGCGCGCGAAGCGAATCGCTCGACTAGGTTCCTGATTGCAATTTCATCTTGTCGACCGCCGCTCTCTGCGCCGTCCCACTGGTCACCTAACAACGCTCGCTGGCTTTCGGTCGGCCAGTGTTCAAAAAACGGTCCTTCGATTTCGATTTCGTGAATATGGATCTGCGGCAGCTTGCCATGCTTGATCGCGTTGAATCTCGCGCTGACGATCCCTGTGCCAATGTCGGCGGGAAACTGGTCGCGATACTTCTTGATCAAGCGGCTCCAAAGATTACGAGCATCCATCAAGCCGTTGCGAAAGGTAAACCGTGGCGTGAAGCCCGCGTCTAACCAGACACGGCAGGTGTACCACTTCGGCTCGTCCGCCAAATCGATTTCGGCCAACAACGGTTCGACTGGTTGTGGCAGATGCAGACTGCCGGCCAAGTGGTTCCCGGCAACGATCCCCAGCCGAAGTGGCTCGCTCGGGTCGGTCCCCAGAAACTCGGGGTCGTAGGGGTGCTGTCGATTGACGGCCTCCGCCTTCAGTCGAATTTCGTACATGCCGTCAAATGGGACACCTTTGGCAAAAGCATGGATGGGACCATAGGCGCCTTCGTGCTTGTCGGCACCAACGACATCGTACAGCGTCATGTGCTCGTACCGATTCGTCTTTCTGTGAACCTGATCGATCTCCGGTTGCTGATCAAAACCATCCCGAAACGTCCAGGTTTGAACTGGCGGCTTTTCCAGCGGCATCAATGCCTTTTCAATCACCTGGTCGGCGGCCTCGAGATAACGTGCCAACAGAAAGCCCGAAGTCACAAGCGTCTCGCCAACGTTGTCTAACTGTTCGCTGGTTTGATCGCGAGGAAACTTTTCCGTTGGATCAAACATCGTCATGTTCAGATGCAACAGGTCCCGGACTGTGTTGCGATACTCGCGAGCATTCAGCCTTCGCAGAACGGTATCGCCACCGGATCCTTTTTGCGCTTCGTGGTATCGATGAACCTGAGTGGTCAGCCAGGCGATGACTTCCTGCCGCTGCCCGTCCGTCGGTTGCTTTGCCTCCTCCGGAGGCATCTCGCCCAGGTTCAGCTGATCGAGAATGTCTTGATAATCGACCAGCGTATCATCGCTTTGGATGTTGCTTGGCAGCTGATCAAATCGACGGTCACCTTTTTGCTTTTTCGCGCCATGACAATCGGCACAAAAAGCCTTCAGCAGTGGTGTGACCGATTGATTGAATGCAAGCCGATCGCGATTCGCATTCGCCTCGTCCGCGACAGCGGGCCGATGGAGTGAATTTAGCGTCAGGACAGCTGCCAACGCAATCGTTCCATACGATGGCAATCTGCGAAAACCGTGCGTCAACATCACGCCGACTCCAAGCCCCGCAGCGTGCCGGTGCTGGTGCCGAAGGTATCGGTTTCGACACCAAACTGCTGCAGCATGGAAACGAACAGATTACAGAGCGGAACTCGCTTGTTGGTCGCTGTGGGGTACTCTTTCAGTTCGCCATGGCGAAAACCACCGCCAGCCAGGATGACGGGCAAGTCGTTGTTGGTGTGCGAGTTGGCGTTGCCCATTCCGCTGCCCAGCAATGCCATCGTCGTGTCCAACAGCGTCAAGTCGCTGTCGGGCTGGCGAATCGAAGCCAGCTTGTCCAGAAAACGCGCAAACTGCTCAATCTGATAACGCTCGATTTGCACCAGCAGGTCGATACTCGCTTGCACGTGACCGTGATGCGAAAGACTGTGATAACCTTTGCGAATGCCCAGGTCCGAGGCAGCGAAACTGCCGCCAACTTCCAAAGTCGCCACGCGGGTGGAATCGGTTTGCAGCGCCAACGCAACCAAGTCATAGATTTTCGGCAAGTCGCGTGTCAGGCCTTCATCCTCGGGTTCCTCCATTCCCGGTTTTGGCTTCGGGATCTGTTGCCAGTGCCGCTCGAGGTCCAACTTGACCTCCACGTCGCGGACCGACGCGAGATACTCCTGCAGTTTCTCGCCATCGCTCTTGTTCAAGCGTCGTCCCAATGACTTGGCGTCGCCGAGCACGGCGTCCAGGATCGAACCTTGCAAGTCGATACGATCGGTCGCCACTCGCTTGGCGTCGCTGTCGTCGCTGATGAACAGCATTCGAAACAGCTCGCGCGGACCGGCGATCGGCGGCACGCGAGTCCCCGTCCGCGTCCAACTCATCCGGCAACCGCCGTGCAAGCCACCTTCGGAGCCAATCGTCAAAGACGGAAAACGCGTTCGCGAACCAACAAACTCAGCCGCGCGTTGATCCACGCTGATGCCGCCTTCCGGCATGCCCCTTGCCTCGGCAGCTTTCACACCGGTCAAGAAAGTGTGAACCGCGAAATGGCCTCCCTTCAGTCCATGATCGAGATGAGAAAAGACGGTCAGGTTCTTTCGATGTGAGTCCAGTGGCTGTAGCAGCGGCGTCATCTCATAGCCGCCGCCCGCTTGCTGCGGCCAAAACGCTTTCGGGTACATGCCGAATTCGTTACCGACACAAACCATCCGACGGGGTGGCGTCGACGATTTTTCCCCCGCCGAAACACGTGGAAACGACTCCATTGCCGGCAGCGCGATCGCGACACCGGTAGCCTTCAGGAATAAACGTCGCTGGGGATTGGGTTTGGTCATGTGCTTACCGCCAAAAAGACAATTGCCAATAGCAAAGTACTCACGGCAAAGGAGGGCATAGATCGACGCCGGGAGATCCAGAGAGGGACTAGGATTATAGATGTCTCGCCAAACGCTTAGAAGCGGCAATTTGACCTGACGGCGATGAATTACCAGACGAATCTGGGTTGAATTGAGCCGCTAGCCGCTACCTGCGGCTTCCACCGAATGCTCATTCGATGTCCGATTGTCCCCAATACCGTTCGTATTTAAGCATCGATCGAGGAAGGTTGTTTAACGGCAAGCCGAAGGCGACTGCGTCTGCCCTCAACAGTCGCCTTCGGCTTGCCGTTCAACAAACACTGAACGGTATTGCGATTATCCCTGTATCCCTCGATCGGGTTGGATTCGCAGGCCCGCGGAATCGCTGCTAAAATTGATGGAATTCGTATGGGGGCTTCAAGTTCCGAACGCATCGAATCACGCGACGAAATCGATTTCCCCCAACAGGCGCGAGCACTTTGCGGTTGTACTGCCACCACGGTCACCAGTTCGACATCACACCGCAAGATGTGGGCAACGAGGAACTTGTTTGCAGCCGGTGCGGTTCGATCACGCGCTGCTCTCCAAGTGGCGATACGCAAACGAATCTGACCACGTCCAATGTTGCCAGCGTTGACGATGATCGTGCCGCCGCGATGCTGTTGACGATAGATTACGAGCCGTCGGCAGAAACCGGCTCGCCGAGAATTTCGGTGACCCCGAAGTCGAGTGATTTTGGTTCCGGTGTGGTGCCAGTCGCCGGTGGCTCGGGCGACACGCCGGTGACACAGACGTTCGAGCCACCACAACTCAGTGGCTACGAAATCATCGAGGAACTCGGTCGCGGTGGATTTGGCGTCGTCTATCGGGCTCGCGACGTAACGCTTGGGCGTGATGTCGCGCTCAAAACGCTGCAGCGGATGAACCCCGCCAGCCTGCAGCGGTTTAAGCAAGAGTTTCGAACGCTCGCCGACATCGCGCATCCCAACTTGGCATCGCTGTACGAGTTGCTCTCAGATGGACAAACGTGGTGTTTCAGCATGGAGGTTCTTGAGGGTGTCGACTTTCTCGAATACATCTGGTCCGGGTTTGCGAGTCATCGCAGCGGCGGAGATGACGCATCACCCGCGATATCTGGATTGGACGGAAAACGACTGACGAGTGAGCGGATCGAGCGATTACACGATGCGATGCAGCAGTTGACAATCGGGCTCAGCACGCTTCACAAGGCCGGGATTCTGCACAGCGACATCAAGCCGTCCAATGTGCTGATGACGATGGAGGGCCGGTTGGTATTACTGGACTTTGGGCTCGCGGTTCGGATCGATCGAAGTGACGGCAGCCCCAGGTTCGTCCAGGGAACGCCACGCTACATGTCACCGGAGCAAGGCAGGGCGAGGCCGTTGACGGTAGCCAGCGATTGGTACTCGGTCGGGGTCATGCTCTATGAATTGCTAACCGGCAGGCTACCGTTCTCCGGAAATTCTCGCGAGATCATCGCTCGCAAGCAGACCGAAACACCCATCGACCCGACACAACTGCAGCCGGACACTCCGCAAGACCTGGCCGACCTTTGTGTCGGGTTGCTCGATCGCGATCCGGCCAATCGCCCCTCCGCATCGTCTGTCCTGCGTTCCTTCGGCGCCGCTGACGTCGCCGAGACAGTTGTGGCATCCGGCCAGGTCGCCGACGCGCGGTCGGTCGATTTGGTTGGCCGCGAGCGACACTTCAAGCTGCTGCGAGATGCGTTCGCGCAAGTCGCCGCCGGCCAAACGCTCAGTACGTTCGTGCACGGAAAATCGGGGATGGGCAAGAGCGTCTTGGTCCGTAGTTTCCTCAACGACATCAAAGCGTGCAATCAAGCGGTTGTCTTGGAAGGCCGCTGCTACGAACAGGAGTCGGTGCCGTTCAAGGCGCTCGACAACCTGATCGATTCGCTGGCTGTGCATTTGAGCTCACTGCCGGAGGACGTGGTGCATTCGGTCATGCCGCGAGATCGATTGGCGCTGACGCGTGTCTTCCCTGTGTTGGGCGGCGTACCGGAAGTCACAGGCGCCACCTATCCCTCGATCGCCAACGCTGACCAACAGGAGCTCCGTCAACGCGCGATGAATGCGTTGCGTGAACTGCTGCAACGATTGGCCATTCGCGAGCCGCTGGTGCTGTATGTCGACGATTTGCAATGGGGAGACGTGGATAGTGCTGGACTGCTGGCCGATCTGGTCCGTCCACCCGATGCGCCGCGGATGTTGCTGCTAGCTTCGTATCGCAGCGAAGACTCGGATCGAAGCGCGTGCTTACAGGCGTTGTCGGACGCCTTCAACAAAGGCCAAAACATTCCCCACCGCGAAGAGTTGTCGGTCGACTCGTTAACCGAAGAAGAGTCGACGCAACTGGCACTCCAGCTGCTAGGAGGCGACGATGATTCGCAGCGGGATTTTGCCAGCAAGATCGCCCGCGAATCGGGCGGCTGGCCATTCTTCGTCTGGGAGTTGGTTCAGCATGTTCAGGAAGATCCCGAGATCGCCGATCAGACACTCGACCTGGACGCGGTGATTTGGTCGCGAGTCAATCGTTTACCTCAGGAGTCGATTCACCTGCTGGAAATGGTCGCTGTGGCGGGTCGACCGATGCCGGCCGCAGAGCTGTATCAGGCGATCGATACGTGCGTCGAGTGGCCCCAGGTTGCTTTCGCAGTTGCGGGCCAGCCACTTTGTCCGTACCACGGAGTCCGAAGACGAGGGAACCGTGATTGAAGCCTACCACGATCGCATTCGTGAATCGGTGTTCAATCATTTGGACGCGAAGACCGCGAGGTCTCACAACCGAAATCTGGCCCTGACGATCGAGCGAGCCGGTGGAGTCAAGATCGAAGACATTCTTGCGCAAATCAAACGGACGGCTGGATTCGAGGAGCCGCGAGAACCCTACAGTCTCGATAAACAACGCTGGCAACGGGTCTTCGATGTGGCCTACTTTTTCGATGCGGCCGGTGAATACCAAAGAGCGTTTCCGTATGCCTTGTTGGCTGCCGAGCAATCCCGCATGCAGGACGCGTTGGAAGTTGCTGAGCAGCAGTTCCGAATTGCCATCCGCGGGAAGGCCGACGTCTCGCCGGATCTGCAATTTCGTGTTCACGAAGGACTGGGGGATGTGTTGGAGCGGCGCGGCAAGTACGACGAAGCGAACGAGCAGTTCCAAGCAGCCCGTAAACTCGTGGAAGGAAACCTGCTATTTGCTCGGATTGACTGTAAGCGTGGTTTCGCGACGTTCAAGAAAGGGGACATGGGCGAGGCGATACTCTACTTCGAAACGGCGATCAAAGCGCTCGGTGAACGGCCTCCGTCGAAGCTGACCGTCCTTCCCCGCGCGCTCAAGGAAGCCGTCATTCAAGTCCTGCATACCTACTTTCCCTCCACCTTCGTGGGCCGCAAAAATCCGCAAACGGCACGCGGTCAATTGGAATTATTCCGAGCCCGAATTTACGACCAGTTAACGTTCAGCTATTGGTTCGCGCGGGGAATGAATTTCGTGCTGTGGTCTCACCTCCGGCAGATGAATCTTGCCGAACGCTATCCGCCGTCGCAGGAGTTGGGGAAAACGTACGCGTTCCACGCGATCACGATGACCGGGATCCCGATGGCCGAGCGGGGAATCGCCTACGCAGAAAAGGCATACCAGATCTCGGTCGACAAGGGCGACTTGTGGGGACAGGGAAAGGCACGCAGCTACCACGCGTTTTCCTGTATCGTTTTGGCGCGATTCAAGGAAGGTGTTCAGAAAGGGCATGAAGCAGTCCAGTTGCTGGAACAGGCTGGTGATGTTTGGGAATCAAACATGGCGCGAATGATTGCGACCGTGCCGATGTATCACCTGGGTGACCTGAAAACGGCGTATCTCGAATCGAGAAAGACTTACGAGATTGGATTGGAGACCGGAGACTACTCCGCCGTCTGCATTTCTCTGTTGTTTTGGATTCCGAACAACCCCAAGACGATTCCTCCTGGCGCGATCCAAACCGAGCTAGAGCGGCATCGAGAAGATCCATTGACCATCGCCGGAGCGGTCTATGCCCGCGGGTTGGAGTTGCTACTGTGCGAGGATCAACCGCGAGAGGCTGCCAAGGTGTTGCAGGAAAGCTTGGACCAAGCCAAACGTCTGGGGCTGCGAAATGTCTGTTTATTCAGCGCGGCAACGTGGAAGGCGACGGCGCTGCGGATGGTTGCCGAGCGCGAGCCGGACGGCCCGAGTCGGCGTCGTGCGATCGGCGATGCAATGGCCGCCGTGCGAGCAGCGTTAAGGGTCACCAAGAAGTATCGCGCCTGTCGACCTCATGCGCTCCGAGAACGCGGGCTGATTGCAGTCCTACAAGGAAGAGAAGACCAAGCACGCCGGTCGTTTGAGGAAAGCCTAAAGGTTGCCGAGGTGCACGAAGCCCGCTACGACCACGCCAAGACTTCCCTCGCTCGAGGACAGGCGGGAATCAAGTTCGGCTGGGAAAACGCGGCTCAGCAGATCGCCAGTGCACAATCCCTTCTCGATGAATTGGAAGACTTCTAGCTATCTGAAATCAGTTGCTGGTTTTCGGACCGTCCGACATCTGCTGCAGAAACGATGGCTTGACGCCAAGGTAGCAGTGACAATGGGGACAGACCGCAAGCGATTCCTCGATCACGACGCCGCACCGCGAACAGGGGCGAGTCACACGCTCGTCGACTGCTTGGGTGGCGATGGCGACTCGGACACGTCACCCAGAATTCGCATGACACCCGTGTCGGTCACAGCCCGGTTCTCAACCTCGGCTGGGCATTTGTGGCGATGGCGGCAGCGGCATGTCCCCCAGAATCCGCATCACGCCGGTGTCGGTGACGTTCCGGCGTTACTTTTGGCGGGCAGAGGTGGAGATGGCGGTTGCGGCATCTCACCCAAGATCCGCATCACGCCGGTGTCGGTGACTGACCGATCAACGCTCTGCTCGGGTTTGGTCGGAGCGAACACAAAGGGCGTCCGGCATTTCGGGCAGGAGACAGTCTTCCCAATCATCTCCAGATCGCCACGAAGTCGGTGGCCGGAAGGGCAACTGACCGTAAACTTGTTGTCCGAGTTCGAATATGTTCATCGCGACTTATTCCCGTGTTTCACGAAGTAGGGTCCATCCAGCGACCGCCTTTACAACATTTAACCTCAGTGGAACAGGCGAGTTCCGAAGAAAATGAGGGCGCAAATGTTCTGTTTGGGGTCAAGAAAATCCGAAACTTTTCGTACAAAAGCGCAAGAAGTGAATCGGCCATCGTGTTAACACTTGGGTAGCCGTTCCAGCTACTTGCCAACTGTAGCCATGTGGCAAGCGGATGAGCGTTTTGAATACAGATCCTGTGACCCGAGCAAGCTTGCTGGTCCGACTTCGCAACGCCACGATCGAGAGGCATGTCGGAGTTTCGGCGGTTCTGAGCCGGTAATTTACCGAATGATGCAGCGACGAGTGATGCGGGACGTCGGACCGTCGGAAAGCTATCGATCGGAACCTCTTCGCTAGACCACCGCCAAGGTACGATCGAAATGCCGGTCCGCGAACTCGGAGACGTGCTTTATGCTCACCAGCGGAACAAAGCTATGCCGCGTTGGTTTCGACTTCCACAGGTTCGTCGTGGGGTTCGCCCGGCGGCGATGCAAACTCTTCCAATGACTCGAGTTGTGCCTTGGCTTCGTCAACGGCCGGTTTCGCCCACGAGTCTTTCCCATAGTCCTTGCCGTGCGTTTCGATGATTCCAATCAGATAAACGCGGGTCGCCTCGGTTTCACCCTCGTCCACTTTTGCATGGATTTCGTCAATTAGCTTTTGCGCATCGGGATGGACTTTGACTCTCGGTGCACGGATCGTGAGTTGCGTTTGTTCGTGCTTGGCGAGTTTGATCAGCTCTTGCAACTGCGCATCCGCAGCAGTCGTTGGAATGTCGTACACATTCAACCACTGCTGGATACTCTCAATGGATCGAACCGGGTGTTGGTCGCGTCCCTCCATCGCGTTGACGAAACCCTCTTCAAATCCCTTGAGCGGTGTGAGTTTGACGGAAAGCCGCCTCAACGTGCCGCTGAGTTCTTTGGCCATGTCCAGATTCAGTATCTCCTCGAATCGCGGGTCTTCAGGAAAATGGGCCATGAATGCCTTCCGGCGCCTCCGTCACCCTGCAACGCCGCCGCGTAAAGCTGGTCAGCAGTCGGCGGTCGGCTGGCGTAGATGAACAGGCCGCAGCCGATGATCAGTACGCCGATCATGCCTGCCACCGACAACCACTGAGTCCAGGCAGAACTCTGCTCAGGCACGGCATCCTGAAAGACGGCAGATCGCAGATCGGGATCGCTGACCGTTTGAAAATGAGTACTTGTGTTCTGACGTTCCGCGTCGTCATCCAATTCCGGGAACGAACCGTCGGGTCGCAGAGTCTTTTGCGTGCCTGCCGAGACAACGGTGGCCTGTTGGGGACTGACTGCGGCAGCCGCGCTGGCTCCCCTCGATACGACGGTAGGTTTGCGTTTGACGCCCGTTGGCGCATCGGGGGCTACCGTCGCTGAGTCCGATACATTTTCCTTGATTCCCGTGGCGCTGGTGTCGTCCGTCCCGGAGGTGATCGGTCCCACTTCCGTCGGCGAGCCGTCATGCACCAGCGTTTGCTCGCGTTGTAGCCCGGCACGCATCGCTTTCAATCGATTCATGACGGCGAGCGCCGTTGGCGGTCGGTCCAGGGGATCTTTCTCGAGCAGTTCATGCACCAATTCGACGAGCGCCTCGGGCAATTCAGGATTGATCAGGTCGAGCGGAACGGGGCGATCCCGCTTTAACGATTCGATCACTTCGGTGACGCTCTTGCCCGTAAAGGGAGGACGTCCGGCCAGCATCGCGTACATCACACTACCAAGCGCGTAGAGGTCGGTGCGCTGAGTCGCGGCTGTCCCGGTGGCCTGTTCCGGCGCCATGTAATCGGCCGTGCCCAGCACGGCTCCCGGCGCGGTCTGTTCGCTATTTCCGAACACCTTCACAATTCCGAAGTCGACCAACTTGACGGTGTCGTCGCCGGTCAAAATCAGATTCGCCGGTTTCAGGTCACGGTGAATCACGCCGAAATCGTGTGCGTGCTTGAGCGCGGCGCAGATTTGGATGGAGATGTCCATCACGACCCGCCAGTCCAATCTCTTATCGCGGCGGATCCGCGCTTGCAGTGATTCGCCCTCGACAAGTTCCATGGAATAGAAAAGCTGCCCGTCTTCTTCGCCGAAACCAATCAACCGAACGATTCCGTTGTGTCGTAGTCGCTGCAAGCGTCTTGACCTCGGCATCGAAACGCCTGCGGAATCGCGGCTCGTCGGCGATATGCTGAGCGATCAGTTTCACAGCGACCTTTTCGCCAGTTCGCTCGTGCGCCGCCTCGTACACCGAACCCATCCCGCCGCGACCCAGCTGTTTTCCGATCCGATAAGGTCCCAGGAATTCGAATGGCGGCATGGCAAACGACAAAGTGCGGGGGAGGCGGATGATGAACATCCATTCTAAGCCCTCACCATCGCAGCGTCATCCGACAGCCTGCTCAGATTCATCTACCGAAACATGCGTCCATGAGGCTAAGAACGTGTTTTGAAATGTGAGCCGTAGGCGCTAGCCTCGGGCCTGGACGCGTCAAACGTCGAGAAGGAGGCCCGCGGCTAGCGCCGTCGGCTCACAAGATGCATGATCGACAATTTCAAAACACGTTCTAAGATGCCGACGATGAGCGACGCCGAAGTGACAACCGTTCCCGCCAAACAAGTGGCCAGGATGGCCGCAATGTCGTGCGCATTGCTGTGGATCTCGCAACCACCGTGCGGGCTTTGGCCGCTAGCGTTGATTGCTGTGGTACCGTGGCTGCGTCTGGCCACAGCATCCGGCAAGATCACCAAACGGGGGTATTTGATTCTTTGGGCCGCCTCGACGCTGTATTGGTTGCTATCGCTACAAGGTTTGCGCCATGCACACCCGGCCATGTTCCTTTGCTGGATGGCGCTCGCCGCATACTTGGCAACCTATCATCTGCTGTTCGTTGGGATCGTGCGACAGATGCTCTCGCGAAGTGTTCCGCTGATCGTCGCGGCCCCGATCGCCTGGGTTGGACAGGAGTGTTTGCGGAACTATTTGCTGACCGGTATCTCTGCCGTCATGTTGGGACACTCGATGGCCGACGTGCCGACGATGGTCCAGATCGCCGACAGCTTTGGCACCTACGGCGTCAGCTTTGTGATTGTGATGGTCAATGTCGCCGCACTCGCGTTGCTGGAAGTACTGCAACGAACCAAGACGCTGAAGCAAGCATTCGTCGCCTGGATCGCGGCGGCAACGGCGGTGGCGGCGACAATTGGTTATGGAGAGTATCGGCTGCGACAACCATTGGGCGAATCGACTGCCACCTTCGCATTGATCCAACGTGACGAGGAGGTCGAGTATGGACAACCGCTCGACCACGAAGTTGCCATGTTTCAGAACTATGCAAGACAATCGGTCGAATCCGTGCGTGCCTTGCAGCAGAAGGTTGACGCGGTCGTCTGGCCTGAGTCGATGTTCTCGGGAGGTTCGCCGTGGATGATTGCCGAGGCGGATGCGAAAGTTCCTGAGCAAGCGTCGATGACCGCGACCGAATTCCAACAGGCCGTGAGGGAAGGACGCAAGTACTTCCTGGAGCGGGCACGGTACGTTCAAGACGCGATTGCTTCGACGACCGCCGACAAACGCTCGCCCCAGATGTTGGTTGGCTGCGGTGTGGTTCGCTACGGCGATGTCCCCGATGTCTTCAGCGGCGTGATCAGCATTCGACCTGACGGCTCGATCGAAGACTGGTATGGGAAGACGCATTTGGTCATGTTTGGCGAGTACATCCCGATTGCACCCTACATTCCCGGACTTCGATCCTTGGTTCCTGCGGGGATGGGACTGCAAACGGGACCGGGAGCGAAGCGATTCATGGTTGGCGACACATCGGTCGCACCAAACATTTGCATTGAGACCGCTGTGGAACGAGTATGCGTGAATCAACTCGCTACCTTACGCACTGGCGGTTCGTTGCCTGATGTGATCATCACCGTGACGAACGATGGCTGGTTCGATGACTCCAGCGTGATTGATCATCACCTGCGGTGCGCACAACTGGTCGCGGTTGGTTGTCGTCGGCCGATTCTCTCCGCCGCCAACAACGGGCCCACCGCATGGATCGACAGCCGAGGGCAGATCGTCCAGCGGCTTGCCACCGGCACGAACGGTGCATTGATTGCCAAGCCGAATCGAGATCCGCGAGTGAGTCTGTACACGCGAATCGGCGACTGGCCGGCCAGACTCTGCACGCTGCTTTGCACGCTTAGCCTGATTCGCTTCAAACGGGCAAAATGAGCAGCCGTCAATTGCCGGTAGCCCGCACTGCCAACTGACTACTTATCAGGTTCTTTCGGAGTCTTGGTGGCAGATGGAGAGTTGCATTCCCGGGGTGGCCGGCGGTCGAGCGTCAGCGAGCCCCCGGAATTCCATTGGCTCACCGCTGGGGGCTCGCTGACGCTCGACCACCAGCCACCCGCCGCACTGCCAACTGACTACTGCCAACTGACTACTGCCAACTGACTACTGCCAACTGACTACTTATAAAGCGGCATGTGCCGGTAGTAGACTTCCAGGCAGTAGATGGAAAGACAGGTTGTGAACAGTCGACCTGAATTGCGACCCCAGCGATCCATCTGGGGTGCCCAACTTCCCGCTTCGCGTCCGGCTTTGACTTGGGCCGCGGGCAAGTCGATACGCATGGTCGCGTTCCACTTACTCCATGGCGCTCCGCCATAGTGATGCAACACTTGCGTGGCATAGTACCAGTAGTAGACATCGCGGTCGGACATGCTGAAGGGCGCATCCAGAAGCAACGCGTCGATTCCGCGACGCAGCGGCGGATGGTCGCGTGTCCAGCTGATGTATTGTCGGCACAATAAACCTTCGGCCGTCATCGCCGGACTGGGAAGCCCGTGGGCCTGATAACCGTAGGCGGCATCGTCAAACGACGAAGCGGTGTCCAGATAGTTGTTGACTTTAAGCAGCACCGAGACATTGACTTCCAAACCGGCCGCGCGCCCACTTTCCAGTGCCATCACGAACCAACCGGTCACCGACGTATCTGAATCAAAATTCGGTTCGTAGCGCCAGCCTCCTTCGGGCGATTGAGATTTCTGCGCGAAATCGAGCGCGAGTTGCGCTTGCTGACGCAGCCAAGAGTCTTTCGTCATCGCGTACAGTTCGCAGATCGCGATCGTGGCTTGGGCTTGAGCATACATTTTCTCGTGCGCCCGTGCGTCGCGAGCAAAGAAGCCACTGCGGTCTTGCTTGCTGACCAGAAACTTCATGCCCTTTTCAACGACTTCCTTGTACTCACCTTTCTGATGCGTGTGACCATCGCCAAGAAACGCGAGCAACGCCATGGCGGTGGCTGCGGTGTCGTTCTTGCTCATCCCGCCGTCACTATACGGGCCAACCATGCTCCAGCTGCCATCCTTTCGCTGATTGCGTTTTAGCCATTCCAGCCCGCTTGCGACCGCGTCCTGCGTTTCCGCACTTCCGCCGTAAATCGCCAGCAACGCCTGCTTCATCGCGCCGGTGCGTCCGTTGAACATCGGTTTCGCGATCGCGATCTCCATCCCCACGCCAAGGTCGACCGGCGTCAACTCGCTCACGTCGCTGAGCGTGGCGTGCTCGAACACCGACGGAATCTTGACTTCGACTTCCGATTCCTCCAACGACTCGCTGTCAACGGCCACTTCGTCCGTCGCGGTTTCAAACTCAGCCAGCTCGACTGGTGTTTCAACTTCGCTTTGCCCGATGTTCAAGATCACTTTACCGATGCTCGCGCCGGCTGGAGTGCTGATCAGGGCCAACGCCAACAGCAAGATCAGATGCAGCACCATGCTGACTAGCCAGGGTGGGACCGCGCGAGCGACCGTATGTGGTTCATGCGATTCGGCGTCGCCAGGCAGGTCACCAGAAACGGTGCTTGTCGGCGTTCCAGTGCTTGTCGGCGTTCCAGTGCTTGCCCGACCTTGGTGTTTCGATGCTTGCTTTTCGATCTCGGCTAGCTCACCCCGCCAACGCAGACCTTTGGCTGAACCGACTCCATCATTCGTCCGAGGTTGCGGGGCCGGTCGAACGGGTGGCAGAGTGGATCGAGGCGGCGGTGGGGGTGGAACAAGTGGCAGCGGGTTGGCTGGTTGGTTCCTCGTTGCTGGTGCTGCCGCTGCTTCCGCATCCACCGGCGAATGGTCGTTGGCCGCAGGAATGCTGGCCGGCGGAGGCGGCGGGGGAACTGCACTGGCTGGCGGCGGGATCGGCGGCGACACCTGCCGAGGGATGGGTGCCGACGAACCACGGTCGGGAGTGCTCGATGAGTTGTGATCGTATTCCGCGTGTGACATCAGTTCGCGAGCGGTTCGAGCGATGATGGCTGTATTTGGGCGCGACAGCGAAACCAAAACGATAAGAGAAAAGACAAGGGAGTTGACAGAAAATCCTGCCCGCACCAAGTTCGTTACGCCACTGCTAATAGGATAGGGGGGATCGTCATCCAATGCGAACGATTTGCCATCCGGAAGCCTCCAAAGCGAGGAATTTGGCGGAAATTCGGCGTTGGAATCCCCCCACACGCGCCGCTGACCGGCTCAGCCAGTCATGCCATTGGGCCAAGTGCAATTCGTCGAGATTGGCACACCGATCACAATTGGCTGACAGTGCCATCGCAGTTCCAAGGGGACTCACCAGTTTTGACGCGCAGATCGGATTTCGCCGACATGCGTAAGGTCGACACTGGAGGGCGGTTGACACCATCAAGTGATTGATCGATAAAACATGAATGGTTGACGGTTTGCGAAAGTCGTCATCGATACATCACCGCGGGATGGAGCAGCCCGGTAGCTCGCGAGGCTCATAACCTCGAGGTCGTCGGTTCGAATCCGGCTCCCGCAACTCTACGAAATTCCCGGTCGTCCGCTCTGACCGCCGGGTAAACGAATTGGCCGGCGTTGATCCTCCTGATCGACGCCGGCCTTTTTTCGTGATTTCCGCCCTGTTTCGCCGCCTCAAACGGCAGCCCCCGCCTGCCCGACCCTCACTCTCGATCTCTGACCAGAGAGTCTCTAAGCGCGCCCCCACAACCCCGTTCGGCCACGCCAAACCCAAACTCTCGCACCTCTCGAGTCTCTATGACCGCGGGGTTATTTGATTTTTCTAAAACCCCTAGAGAGGCTAGTTCGAACAGCTTTCGGAAACCAAACCGTGGCGATTACGTGCGTAACCCTGGGCGGTGCAAACCTGTTGGCGAGCGGCCTCAACCAGCAACATGCACAAACTCGCACTCCGTTCGTCGCTGGTTGCCGTGTCACGCGGCTACGTCAGTAAAATTTCCCACATGAAACGTGCTTATTACTCCCGAAATATCCCGGACTTTTTGACCGACGATCCCGAGGAAGAAAAAGGGGACGGGGGTCCAATCCTTAATGACCCCCGTCCCCTTTGTTACGACTGTTGTGGGGCATGGCAGAGGTCCTCGTTTTGTTTGGTCTCTACCCTTCTCTAAAGCAAGCCTTGGCGGACGTGACAGACTAAACGTCAATTTTCCAGTGCCTCAAACAAGTCGACCAATTCTTCGTCCACGTCGCTTGGATCGACAACGGTGCGGCCCACCTCTTCCCGCAAGATCGCCCGGTAGCGTTTTCGCATGCGATGAGCTGCCTGCCGCGCGTTCTCAACGCTCATCTCGAGCTCTGCGGCGACCTCAACATAACGTAACCGGTCGCGGGCGCCGCTCAAGGCGTCTTTAAGCAACTCGAACTGCCTCGACTTGCCAGCCATTTCGTGTTCGGCTTCCAACCTGCGGACCACCAATTCCAGCAGCGTTAGCGCCCATTGCTGCTCGTAGAGTCGCTCGGGTGTCAGATCGTGCGCCGGCTCCAAATTGATGCGGGATTCTCCGGCAGCCAGATCGAGCGAGAGCTCGCCAGGCCGCCTCCTCGTTTTCGAGCGCGACCACGATCGCGTTCGTTCGCCAGAAAATTGTCGAGCGACGCCATGAGAAACGAGCGAAACCGGCCACGCTCGGGGTCTGCAACACCCAGCGATTGCTTTTCTAGCAGTCGCATGAAAAACGCCTGTGTTAAGTCCTGAGCATCCGCGGCGGAGTAGCCGCGCCGTCGCACGTAGGCGTAAAGCGGATACCAGTAGGCTTCGCATAATTGCGCAAGAGCGTCCTGCGCATCCTCGCGACGGGCATCCCCCGCAGCCAAGACGATGCTCCAGCACGTCGTTACGAAGTGCCGCTTGCCGGCGCTTGTTCCGTGCTCAGAATCGTCTTCGCGCATTAACGCATTCTAGCAAGCCCGAAGACCAACTGAATATTTGTTGTTTGTGAACAAATGACTCGTTTACTCCGCAATTCCAGCAATTTCGCTTACCGGGCACGTGACTGCTTCGTAACTATCGTAAATCAGGGACGCAAAAGCCGGGGCGAATGGAGCCGGATGATTTGAACGTCTGAGTTGCGTTCAGAACAGTATTCACATCGTGTGACGCCGGTTCCGTTGGCACTCGGCTAGCAATGAGTCTCGATCGACCGTTTCACTACGATTCTCCATATCCAGAATCTCCGCGATCAAGAATTGGAGCGGATCTTTGCCATCACGATCTTCAGCGGACATACAGTTACCCAAGACTCGCCAGGATCACTCTGAATCAGAGAGCCCCTTTTGTATCCCCTGTGCATGTGGTCTGCCACAATCCACCGGGTTTTATCTGGGAATGTCGACATGTGCATCGACCAACTTGACGCAGCGGTTTGGCAAGCCGATAGGAATAAGCAAAAAGCGTTCGCCAAGTCGGCGATTCAGCTTCGCGCACAAAATGGACGGCCCGCAATCTCGCTAAGATTTTCTGTGTCTGAACCCTTGGATTACGGTTGGTAGGAATAGTAAATCTAGGTATTCGATGGCAGCGTGGGCATCGGAATCATCTTCGTCGTTCAAGTAGGAGTAATTCGTGGAAATCAAGGCTCGATGGAAAAAGAATGGCAAGACATATCTGTTCCTGGGTGTCGGATTCGGTGCCTACAAGGCGATGTCAGCAGGGACTTTTGCGCAGGCTTTTTCGCCTGATGTGGACTCGGGTGAGGTTGGAATGGTCGCGCTTTGCGATGGGAAAGGGAGTATTGGGTGGGTCAACTATGAAGAGGTAGAAATCATCGAAATCGATGGTCAGGCCCCAGCCGATTTACTTGGCTAACGTGTTTCCGTGTCTACTAATGGTGCGAGCGCCGCCCTACGTCATTTGCGTCGGAATGCCCGTAAGTCCCTCGGTTGGACTATCCGACTTCACAAAGCGTTTTCACTTCGGCGCGAAGGTCGCATAGACCGATGCGAGTTGCCGGTTTTTCACACTGAATTCGGGCGATGCAACCTCGCGCACTAAGGGCGACGAAGATCGAGTCTGCTAAAGGCCGATTACAGAACCTTAGCCGTCTTTCGTGACCTGCTGATTGGGTCTGTTCGACGCCGCCGGCAATACGATGAAGGCGTCCAACGATGACCGAGAGCCAGGCAACAAACCGTGGTTGGCTCCCTCCCCATCACGCGAGTATACCAACCCCACTTCCGGATTCGGGCTCCGATGGAGTGTGCAGTTACCGTGAATCCAGTTTCAATCTGGCGATCGGTCCTTCCATGGACCCGCCCGCATGGTACGCGAAGACTGCGGCGAAGCCAGCGAGCAACAATAACACCATCATCGTTTGCCAGGCGTGGAGTCTTAACTGGGGATCGAATTCTAAATCCAACTCCAACGCTGCGTTTTCGGCGACTTGAACGCTGCGGCTAAACGTGTACACCGAGCCTTCCTCGGGCAGGCTGATGATGATTGCCTGGGGAGCCGGTTCGGTGGTGTGTTGATGTTGCACCAAGCGTCCGGCGATCTGCTGCAAGATCGCGTTGTCCTCCGTCGAGTTTCCTTGCAACAGTTGGCTCAGTTGTTGTGGACGGAAGTTGAGTTCATCTTGCTGCAGAATCGGATTGATGGCCGCCGCTTCGCGTAGTTGTTGATTGTCGGCCAACGCCGAATTACTCGATTCGTTATCGAGGAACAGTCGTTGTCGTCGAGTGTTCAGGCCGACGATCGCTTGCTGAGTCTGCAGATTCTCCAATTGCACCCGCGCGTCCTCGTTCGATGCGGCATCGAGGGCATATTGGTTGGCCACGCTGTTGAGTGCCCAGCGGGCCTTCGTTTGTTCACCCGCCTGGAGAAGCTGATTGGCTTGTTCCAGAAGTTCCGTTGCCTGTTGTGCCTGGATCTGCCGTGCCCCACGCATCTTTGACAAGTAAGAGTCACGGTCATAGGTTTCCTGGTTCGATTGACGGATCAATTCGAGGTTTCCCTCATGGTCGGTCAGCTCGAAGCCTTTCGGCGCCACCACATGCCATTGGATGTTTTCCAGCGGCACATTCAACTCTGGGCTGCTGAGCTGCAAGTCGCTCAATCGATCGCCGCTGACCGAATAGACGAATCGCACACGGGCGGTACGGTCGTTGATTCCGGGCAGAATGTAGAACTGATACGTGTTCGTATTCCCTTGCAAACGGATCGAATTCACACTTTCGCCGTTGACGAAGATGCTGAACAATTCGCCACTGGTGGGCAGACCGACGCTCAGACTACTCCGCTGAATGACTTCGATCGTGACGTCCACAGCCGTCAATTGATCGCCGGTGGGCGACAACACAGTGGTCAAAGTCCCTTTGGCTACGCGGAGCTTGAGTGCGTCGGCGAGCGAGTGACGTACGGCTCGAATCGTGAGCGGGTTACCGGGAGCAACGGCCCGCAGTGTGAACGCTGGGGCATTCCGGTTGCCAGCGTCACGCAGCATCTGCGGCACGGAATTCCAATCGGCACGTTGCCAGCCCTGCGCGAGCGTTTCGTGTTCGAGTTCCAGCCGCCCCCCGGCTCGGACCGCAAAGTAATACGCCAATTGCCGGACTTGGGGGAAACCAGCGGGCGTTAGCGCTTCGTTCTCGTTTTGACGATCGCCGCGACGCTCGAACTCGATACGATAACTGATGCGGCCAACGACGCGACGTTTAAACTGAACTTCCCAAGTATTAGAATCGGGCGCCAGCCGCACGAAATCGCTGACCACCTCGCCGCTGGCGCGAAGCGTCTTGATCTCGTCGGGATCGGTAATCGGCAGATCGACTTGCATCGTACGGATCGATGCGTTCTGAACATCGAAGTCGGCAAACAACGCGGTTCGCGTTTGGCCTTCCCGTAACGTGACTTCGTGTAGCACTTGACCCGTCACCCAGGGATCAAGCTTTTCAATGCCAAGTACCAGGTTCCAATCACGCTGCAACAAACGAAAGGCAAGCGCACCTTGGGCCTTACCACCCATCGTCCGCGGGTCGCTCTCGGAGACGTTCTGGCGTGACACGGTACGGAGCCGAATGCCCGTGGTCGGTCGGACCACCAGCTCGCCCGATTGCCGGGTCGCTTCGTTCAATTCGAACCGCGGGATCTCCCAATCGCCGGCGTCGGTCGGTGCGGTGCCGGCCAGGGTCAGCGAGAAAGTCTGGGCACCAATCGTTTTGCCGTTGAGATGGAGAATGATCTGCCGCTGGCCGTCTTCGCTGAGTTCTGACCAATGATGCAGCGCCGCGCCGCTGAGCGACTCAACTTCCAGTCCATCGGGCAATGGGAAGCTCAACTGAAACACACCGGCTCGCGAGATCTCGGCGACGAAATTGACGGCCAAGACGACGCGTTCATCACCGAGCGAAAGGACTTGCTTGCTGAGGACGCGAAGTTCGGGTTCGACCGGTGCTACGTGCAGGCTCAACTGACCTCCCTCGGCACCATAGCGATAGACCCGATGCAAGACTGCTTGCTTGTTCGGGATCAAGCTCGCGTCAAAATCACCGAGATTGACCGCCGACATTTGATCCGATTCAACTTTCTCGGGTTGAGCGTCGGGTCCGAAAGCGATTGCCACCAAGCCGACTTCCCCACTGGCCTGTTCCACCTTGAGCGGAGCTAGCTCCACATCGGCCGGCAGTGGATCGAGACCACGTTGTGTGTCGATAACGATATTGAACGCTTCCGATTGACTCGGTTCGATGCTCATTTCCAGACGGCCGTTCTCGGCATCAAACTGCCACGAACCGATTGGACCGCTCACGGAACTGACGGTCAGTCCCTCAGGTACAAGGACGCTTAACTGATTGACTTGTCCCTGTGATGTGCGGATGTGCAAACGGTGCCGACCATCGACAACGCCTGGCCCCGGCAAGTAGAGATTCGAGCCTTCAACAAAAAACTGTGTCTGTTCCGTCGTTACGTCACGAGCTTTTGGTTTCAGCGCGAGGCTTGCTTTTCCTGGCCCGAGCAAGACGCGAACGTTGGTAATGTCCTGCTCGGATTCGATCGACGCGATGCTGACAGCCGACGGGCTGACGACCTCCCAGCCCCCTTCGTCGTAGTTGAGTTCGATTTGCTGGACAGCAGCGGTGCCGGTCAGCACTGGTACACTCTCGGTGGAGAAAGCTTCGAGTTGATACGCAAAAGTCGCGTCGTACTGCGCCATTGCAACGGACTCGGACACCTCGCCGGACGGAGCAGCTGCGATCGGAATGCTGATGATGTAGGTCAAGCCTTCGCCAGGAATGTCTCGTTTTGTCAGCCTCAGACCTTCGCCGTCGAATTTCGTCAGCACGCCCGGCGCTCGCAACAGCAGGAATCGGTCACCCGGTTTCCCAGAAAGCGAAATAGTTCCGCTTGCGCTCAATCGCGAGTCCTGATGCGACATCGTCCATTGCTGTCGGATCGAATCGGCGGGTTCGAATCCGTCTGGCACAGCTGCCCGTGAGGATGTGCAGGCGGCGGAGAGCAACATCGCCAGAAAAATGGAGGTAGCAGTGACGGCACTGCCAGATTCTGGATTCGACCCCGTCTCGGATTTCGCCGGCTTGGACTTCCGGCGTTCATTCCACCCACGCAGGAACGTGCCGCACTGCCGAGCCGATTCGATCGCGGGCCGCGCAAACAACACGGCCAGGATCGTGAGTCCAAGCAGCCCAAAGAACCACGGCGCTCCGCCGCCCTGGAGCAAAACACCCAAGCTAATGAACAAGATGCCACCCCAACGATTCAGCATCGGGAATCGCATCGCCGGATGCCTTGTCCATGACCAGACGATAGCCGCAATGCCGGCCAAACAGGCGAAAACGCCAAGCCATGAGATATCGACACGCCACATCGCCATGTTCGTCACCTCAAGCTGAACGACTTCCTCCGCCGACAGGATTGGCAGACTCAACTGCAGCGGCGATGGAGATCCGATTTGCGAAAGTGCCGTCGAAGCCGTCGAGATCGACACAACGATGGCAAGGGCCAGACCAACGAGACCCAATACACGCCATTTACCGGTTTTGCGACACGCCCAAATTCCGAGAGCGGTAAACAGGCTGATCACGAAGAGTGCGAAGAGACCACTTCGGGCAACCCAGTCAAAACCGGAGGGCCGAAGCACCGGCACGGGGGGCGCGACCGTGCCGCCACTGGGGACCAGCAAGTGCTTTTCATCTCCGGCGATCTTCCATTGGGTTTTCAGTACGGGTGCGAAGACGACGGGCAAGGTCAGTTTTGGACGAGACTCATCGACGGTCGGCTTGCCAAGTCGAAGACTGACTTCGATGGGAATGTTGGGGTCGGTGCCGCCCGGCAAAGGAATCAAGGTCGCGTCGTCGGCTTGCCTCGCGGTGACCGGTTGACCGTTGACGGAAACCTCCCAAAGCCGCACTGGTGCGCCCGGCAATTTGAGCTTGAAAGTGCGACGCCCACGGGATTTGACGTAGTACAACACGTCCGTCACCAATTCGCCGTCTTGTGACACACGGCTGTTGGCTTCGGAAAACTCGACGACCTGGGTCGCGGTTGTGCCTGGTTCGAAGAAGTTGACTCGTAAGTTCAGGTCGATTGGGCGCTGGGTGTATTGCCAGGTGCCAAGCGCCGGTGCGGTGCTGAGCAGGCGAAACTCCGCAGGCAACTCGAGTGGATCGAGCTTCAGCATCTGATCAGAAACCGACAATCTGCTGATCTCCACCTGCATCGGGCTGACCACCTGAATGTAGCCGCGCTCTCCCTGCACACCGATGGGCGATACCTGACCTGCTTGAAACGAGCCGTTCGTTTGATCGGGTTTTTCCTCGAACGTCACCAGCAAGGTGTATGCCCCCATCACCCCTTGGTGAAGTGAAACGATCAGAGTGTCGCCCTCTCTGCGCCAGGTGCGAACGTCCTGGCCGTCAACCATCACGTTTTCGAGAGTTGCGGGGACGGTGATTTGCCACTGCGACACCGGGGCACCGGTGACGAAGTAATTGATCAGGGCGCTGCCGTAAACGGTCGCCTGGCTCAATGAATAAAGATGAAATACATCGGATTGCACACTACGCTCCAGTAGCTCGATTCGCATCGTCGCCGACCAGCCGCGTCACGAATTCGGAATGCCTGCTGTAATCCTGGTGTCGGTTTTGGGAAATACGACAGTGGTATTTCCACCAGCAAGTCCGTTGCGGCCACGGCGATTCGAAAACCGGGCGATCCGATGATTCCAATGTCGCCTCGAACCGTTTTGGCTTCGGGATATTCGATCCGCGGCAGTACCCAATCCTCTGCTGCGGCAGCTTGACTCTTTTCCAAGTGCAAAGTCACCAGTTGGCGTCCCGCAACGTCTTGCCCGAACATCACTTTCAGATTGTGACGCCCATCGACGATTTCGGAGCCGACGATGTAGTCAGCCACACTCGAGCCGGTGACCGAGACGACGGAATAGTCAGCTGGGATACCGGCATTCCACTCGCGTATCGGCGCTTCGCGAATGTCCAGTTCGACGTCCGCTTTGATCACCCGGTCGGCCTCGGCCAATTGATAAAGCGCCAACTCTGAGATGTTGATCTCCGGTTGGATGCGGTCGGCCGCTATCGTGAACGAGTGGTCGGCCGCGGGAAAGCGGTAGACGAAAACTTGCCGAGCTTCACTCGCCTGGCCGGGGAATTGTTCCGGCGATAACTGCGTCAGCCCGCTGAGGACCGTGGGTTCCAAACGCACCGAACCCAAATTCGTGATTCGCAGATATCCGGAGTGCCGGATCGCACCGATGGGATTCAATCGTAATCCTTCGACCCGCACCGGAAACGCTCCCAGCGCCGTTTGGCTGCGGATTTTGATCTGACTCTCGCCGGTAATCGGCTGGCTGAGTGTCGCGTCGAGTCGACGATCATCGCCTTGCCCGCTGACTTTCCACCCGACGATGTTGCTGCCTTGGACGTCAAGGATTTCCCCTGGACCTTGCAGCAGGATGCTGAGCGATTTCAGTTCTCCCTGCAGCACTTGATAGTCGATTTGGTGGTCTTGGCGGAGCAAACCTGTGCCGACTTGAGCCTCCACGTGACCGGTGGTGGTAAAGAACAGTTTTCCTTCGCCCGCTTTCCTGGCCGTTTTCCATTGCAGCTTTGCACGGCCGTTTGCCGGCAGGAAGCCTCGCCACGCGTCACCGTCGCGGATGGGGACGATGGATAGCGGGTCGCGCCCGAACTGGAGATCTTCAGCCAGTCCGTTCAAAGTCAATGGAACGACGGCACCGGCAGCGACTGTGAAATCCATGTGCCGCCAGTTGGCGTCGGGAGTGGCCAAGGTGGCGACGAAATCGAGCGAGATCGGAAACGTCCCGGCTTTTGCAAAGACAAGTTTGTAAACAGGCTGGTCGTTTTCCTTCGACAGCCTGAGACGATAGTTTGCGTCTGCGGGCATTTCGCTGACCGCTGCCTTGCCCGACAAGATCGTGATCTCGGCGTCGTCCTGGCTGACGCGAGCGGTGCTTCGGAATTGGAACCGAATCGAATCGCTATTGGAACTGAGTTCGCCGCTGAACGTCGTGTCGGACAATTCAATCGGTGCGGGCGCGGCGCCGCCGCGACTGAGCGAAAGGGTGATCGTTCCGCCCGTTGTCGTTTGAAAGCGGCTGACACGGTCACCCGACTCGAGCGGCGCGAATCCGGACGCGGCCGTCACCACTGCGTCAATTTCGGGTGCATACTCGATGCTGATGACCGAGTCGAAGGCGATCGAATCACCCGCCGTCAGATGAGTCAGCTGCACTTCGGCGGGTAACTGCTGCTCCGGTGAGCGGATCACGACCACAGGTTTTGGATCGGTGGCGTCTTCTTTCAAGTGGAGGTCGAGAAACCTTTTGTCCCCTTCTTGTCGCACTGCCCACGACACCAGGTTTTCGTCCTGGACCGAGATCACTTCGCCGTTGCCGGTGAGACCAAAGCTGAGCGTTTTCGCATCCCCTTGGACAATCTTGATGGTTAACTCAATGGTTTGCTCGATGCGTTCTGCTTCGACTTTTACCTTGGCACTGGCGCTGGCGGCGTAAAAGAGAGGCGGTTCCGGGACGGGACTTTGGGTCTGAATCACGATCGCGGCGGTGCCATCACCGCTGAACGCGGCGGGTTCCCGTTTCTCTTGCGTGACACCGTGTGGGCTCATCAGCAGCAAGAAACCGAGGGCCGAAAGCCAACGCAACGGCGTGACGATGCGCGAGTGTGGGAACCTCATCGAAGTTGGCATATTCACAGTTGATTGCTCCTGGGGGGCGATGACGCGGATCATTTCTGGCCGCTCACTTGTCGAGCCTGCTCGATCATCTGTCGCAGCTCTTGGGTGCGATTCCGGCTGCGAACCTGATCCGGCAATGCGGAGAGAAGGTTTGATAAGGTGGGCAAATCGACGGCCTCGCCCAACGCATCGCCTCGAAGTCTGGCGGCGAAGAGTGCGGCGGTGGAAGCGATCTGCAACGACGGCGCCGCTTCGTCCAATCGCGGGGCATCCGGCTGATAGGGAATGGGCCAGCGATTCTCGACCATTCGCCCCGACGACATGTCGAAGAAGCGAACCGACACCGAACCGATATCCCCTTCGCCGTCTGGTTTCGCTTCGAATTGATAGACGGCAACTCCCGCCTCAGCCGCTGCCATCTCGGCGGCGTCGACTTTGTCGTTGCGGAAGTCTTCGCGATTGAGGCGATGCTTCTCAAAACCTAACAGCTTGTATCGACCAACCCGATCGGGATTGAATTCGATCTGCACTTTGACGTTCCTGGCCGATGGTCGCAGCGCCCCGGCAATCTGCTTTGCGAAACCGGCGGCGGCGGATTCCACCGAATCGAGCAAGTAATAGCGACCGTCGCCTTTGCGAGTGAGTGCTTCCAAGATTTCGTCGTTCAATCCTTCAGCGCCGATACCGGCGGCATCAAATGCGATTCCCGCGGCACGCATGGTCACGATCATTTCGGACAAGCTTTCCGGGTCGGCGTTGCCGAGATTGACCGCACCGTCGGTAAGCAGAATGATGCGGTTCTGGGCACCATCGAGTTGTTGCTCCGTGCTTTCTCAAAAGCTAAATTCAAAGCCGCCTCGATGTTCGTACCTCCTTCGCTGGGCAGGTTCTCCACCAGTCCAACCAACTGTTGTGACTCCGCTCCGCTGACCTTGTCGGCCAACAGCCGCGGCTGGCGTGCAAAGCTGATCAAAGTGACCTGGTCCGTCGGCTGCAATTGCTGTGTGAGCAATGAAAACGCTCGCCGCACGGTTTGTGCTCGATCGATCCGTTCCATCGATCCAGAGTTGTCCAGCAGGAAAGTCAATCGAAGCGGAGTGTTTGAGGCACGTCCCGCGGCCGCCGTTCGCATCGAGACACGCATCAGGTTGCGCTGCTGCAAAAACGGATGGGCGGCCTGCTCGATTTGGCAAGCGACTTTCTCGCTTCGGCTGGGCATCGGATCGCCATAGTCAAAAGCGTTGACGAACTCTTCAATGCGGATGTTCGCAGCCTCCGGCCACTCGCCGCCCGCCAGCGCCGCTCGCGCGAGTTTGAAGGAAACGTCGCTGACGTGCAGTGAGAAGGTCGAAAAGGCTTCCTTCGCCGCGGACGTTTCATTGAGCCCAGCGGGCGCGACGGATTTGCTTACCGAAGCTCGCGTTGATGATTCAAATCCAGATACGATTCGTTCTGGAACGAGTCCATATCGACGCTGTAATTCGATGCCGGCCAACCCATCGCGTTCTTTTCCCAGCGAATCGATTTGCAGTTGTCCTTTCTTTGCCTCGGTGCTTTCACCCGATACATCTGCTCGCTCGAAGAAATCACGTTGGTTTGAATCCTCACCGTCAAAACGCGCGACAGAGGCTTCTTCATCCCCCATCACGATTCTCGGCTGCACCATCAGGAGAGGTTCCTTCGCCGGGATGCCCTGACCAGCGGCACGCTCACCGCGTGGCTGAGCGATTACAGCCCTGTTCATCGGTTTGGCAGTCTGGCGATCACTCGTACCAAAGTCCTCTTTCGCGCGGGTGTCGTGCGAAGCAGTGGCATCCCTGTTTGGCTCAGCGAGGCGCCCTTTGAAGTACAGGTCTTGATCCGCTGGTTTGTCGGCGTCAGCTTTCCCTTCCTGGACGATTGCTTCCGCTGACATTTCCGGAGAGCTTTGCTCGAACTGAAACGCTTCCGACTGCTGACCCAGGTTTGTTTCTAGACCATCGAATCGGGCCGATTGCTGCGAATTGTCACTGCGTGTCGAACCACTTTCTTTGCCGAACCAGTTCTTGGGCTGTCCCGACGGCTCTCCGCTCCGTTGCCCGTTCTGCGCCAATGGCTCGCCACCCGCTTTGCTGCCGCTGGCTTGTCCGCCACCTCCAAGATATCCGCCCGCTCCGTACAGAGATCCTCCGTCGGCGCCAAAGCGATCGTTGAATTCGATGTCTTTGTCGACATCGGGGGTGCTCGCTCCCGCGGCCCCAGAGAACATCGCTTGGCCCTGTCCCCATTCTTGATTCTCAAACAAAGGCATTGCCGGTTGCGGCACACTCGCCACGGACAGATCTTGCCAGACCGATTCGTTCGTGACGTCTGGCGATTTAACTTGACGCTTCGAATCAGCAATCGCGCCGCGGACGGACAAAGATGGAGTTCCCAAACCTGGCATGTTCTCGCCGGAGGCGGGTGCCGGCATCGCCAGGTCAGCGACATCCAATTCGTGCGAAATAGCATCCGCCGGGAGTTCAAACTCGGGTTGCACACCGAAGAATCGAACATCGTCCTGCAAATAATGCGGTGATGGCGGCTTTGTCTCCGCGCCAAGAGCGTCTCGGATTTCCGACAACGATTCCGCACTCTTGATATAGTCGGATTTGGTGTCGGCGGTGGCCGCTCCCAATCCCCGGGAGAAATTTTCCGGGGCACCCATCGCCATCGAGCCATCCATCACCATGTCCAGCTCGGCTTCATCTTCCCCGGCTGCGCCGGAGTACGACCATGCGGAGCCCGTGCTGAGTAACGGAGTCGCGTCAGTAGGTTCGTTCCGGGAAGAAACCCGACGAGCAGCATTTTGGGTTGGCAGCAGCAGTCTCCCGAAGAATCCGGCGACGGCGATCATTGCCGCGATCTTCGCGAAAGACATCAGCGAGTATCGTTGTTTCTTCCCGCGTGGTTCGACTGGTGTTTTGGCCACTTGGATCGAGGGTTCGGTCGCCTCGCCGCTAAGCACGGCAAGCAGGGCACTGCGTCTCTGGCTTGACAATTTCCAATCATCGTTTTCCGCGATTGCGTCGCCGGCTCCGACATCACGCATCAGCGCATCGACTCGTTGCATCTCCGCTTTGAACGACGCGACCTCGGGTCGCTCGCTTGTGATGCGATCGAGCTCGTCGCGTTCAAAGTCCGAAGCTTCGCCCATCACCAGCGCAACGATGCGAGCTTCAAGTTCCGGGTCAATCGGTCGGTCGTATTGTTCTTCGTTCATGAGATTTCATCGATTCCGAGTGAACGCAGTTTGCCGGCCAACTGCTTCAGAATGTGGCACAGTCGATATCCCACATTGCTGACGCTGAGACCTGTTTGCTCGCTGATGTCGCGATACATCAGGCCTTCGAAATACTTCAACTTCACCAATTGTTGATCCATCGCGTCGAGTTCCCCGAGCATTTTTCGCACCGCCGCGGTCGCTTCCATTCGCACCAGCACGATCTCCGGTGTATCACCTTGGTGATCCGCTGATGTTGTGCCGTCTTCGTCGCTGCGCAGCAATTCGCGGCGGTGATCGCGAACGTGGTTGAAAACGCGATTACGTACGCTCCGATACAGCCATGCACGGGGCGAATCGATCTGGTCCCAGCGGCGATGAAGCTGAAGAAAAACGTCTTGCACGATCTCTTCGGCCACCGCGCGGCGGCCGAGCATGGCAAACGCGTATCTCAGCAGTGGCTTCTCCTCGGTCTCAAACAGAGTCCGTACCGTGGGCCCACTCACTTGATCGGCGTCGGACCGGTTGACTCGGGGAGTCGGCTTCAACATGCACTCTGTTCGTTGCGTCTGGCAGTCCTGAATCACGACGGTTTCGTCCTCTCCATAAAGAAGACCCGCCCAGGCTAGATTTATTAGCGATTCCGCAGAGAAATATCCCAAATTTCCACCGGGAATTGGGATTCAGTAGAATTTGATACTTTTACTTTTCACGTCTGATCTTCTCTCGTTGTCTGACTTCCTGCTGCAAACCATTCCATCAGGGAACCCGTCGGGCGTGTCCGCCGCTTCAACGAAACGCAGATTGTGTGTCCCAAACCACCCGCGAATTCGTGTTTTGTGTCGCGACAGTTGTTGCCATGTCGACCACGACCCTCGGCACGATTCCAGCTGCTAGTGCTCAAGAATCGGACTCGCCACAGTCGCATCAGTCGGCAAGGAAGGAAGCGAAGGACTTCGGAGCATTGCTTGCAGGTCCGACCATTCGTGGCGAAGGGAAAGACTGACAAGAGTGGAAAATTCACCGCGCAATGTATCCCCGGCGTAACCCTACACCGTGTGCGTCAATGACCGCCAACTTTCCAGCGACATGATCGCTCTGATTCCGTATGAACTGGATACCGGCAAGTCGAATACGGCTGAGTTGAGCGTTGCCATCGGAAATCTGATCGAGGTCCGCGTATCTTCTGGCCCTCAGCGAAACCCGATGCCCGACACCAGGGTGTATCTGCGGCAGACGCAACGTTTTACCTGAATTGAAGATGGTCAGAAGAGAAATGGTCAAGGGGCGCGAGACTTCTTCGTCCACACCAACGACCTCGGTGTCGCCAACGCGAGCGGGCTTGCTGGTACGCAACTACAAGTCACGGTTTATGCCGGCGAGTGGCGTTCGGAGCAGCGGAAAGTGACCGTGCAGGAATTATGGGGTTACGCGACTTGATTTCCATCGCGAAGTCGATATCGAACGCCAAGTACGAGGGCGTTTGGTCCCGCCGCCAAGCTGTCCGCGACGTCTTGCGGCTGACAATTCGATACCTGGGAGCGACAGGGGCGTCGAATTGCAGTCTGATTTTCGCATCGGTCGTTTTCACCGATGCGACTAAGCAGAATCTCGTCGTGCGTTCGGGCGATGCAACTTCGTGCACGGAGATGCCAAAACCTTTTGGCCGCGAAAGGCAAATTGCGGGCCGTTATCTTGACCTTCCCAGAGCGGAGGAAACACGTTTCTTTTCATTATTCGCTCGTGCCAGCTCCACTCACAGAGAAAATCAAGCCGTCAGGATCAACGTATTGGGCGATTCTGACGCCAAACATTTCGGTTGGCTCCTGAACGCACGGTCCATTGTGTTCGGCCATCCGCTTGTGAAACTCATCGAGATTGGGAACTTGAAAACCAGCACGGCATTGCCCTGCATGTTCTGCCCCATGAGTCCCATTAACAGGGGCGAGACCATCGCTTTTGCGCAGAGCCAAAGTTGCTCCTTCAGTAACGAATTCCGTCCATCCTGGCGACTCGAATTTCAGCGGAATACCGACCACGTTCCGATAAAACGCCACCGATCGTCCCATTTCGCTTACGAGGATGATCGAATAGTCGATACGCATTCTTCGAGTGCTCCAGTGTGTCTCGCGGCATCATCGCGAATGAAGGTCGATGCTCTCTTGGAAGGGCGTAACCTGTCTTCGCCACGCAGGGTCAACTGTCGAATGTCCGTGGACAATTGCAATCACCTCTTGGCTGGCGTTCAAACACTCGTGCGCTATGCGAAATAGAGTGGCACAAGCAAGAGTGTGTCCATGTAAGCGTGAGCCAGAATGAGCGGCCACAGCGTCCGTTTTGTAAGCAAGAAGCTGACGCCCAGCGCGATACCCAGCGCTCCTGACTGGGTTCTGACAGACGACACTTGTGTAAGTGTTGCGAGTTCTATCCGTGGGGCTGAAGGCGAGTCGGCACCGACTGGTACGTCTGCTAAGTCAGCGGCGACTGACCCGACCCAAGAGCTTTGGGTCGCACCCGGTAAGCACAATAATTCGATTGGTAACTGGTCCACCACGTCTATCGGTGAGGCAGGATTTGTTTTTGGTGTGCCAGCCAACATGACAAGTTTCTCGGCTGCGACCATTCTTGCGATTGCTCGCAAGACGACGACGATCAACTACGACGCTTCGGCTTCAGTAGCAAAAAGTGGCGAAGATTACGATGCATCTGAAAACACATCGAGCGGTCAAGTCAGTCTTAACAAAGACGAGCTGATCCAAATTGACGTTTCTGCCGTCATTCCCGCCGGGCTGGAACCTGGACAGGACAGCGTTGCATTGGAGTTTGAAGCCAGCAAGGAATCCGCGCTGAGAATTGTTGGTCTACGATTCTCGTATGAAGGGGTAGCCGGACCACAGGGCGAAACCGGTCCAACAGGACCGCAAGGTGAGACCCCTCCAACAGGTCCGCAGGGCGTGCAAGGGCCTCCTGGACCGAATGGGCCCATCGACATTTTGACCGACGTCGATACTACGACGGTCGTACCCAATGTCGGCGATCTGCTTGAATTCGATGGCACGAATTGGGTACCCAGCACAAGGCTGGAGGCAAGAATTGCCGTGCTCGAGACTCTTCTGGAGGGTGTTACTCGCGTGCTGGTCAACGGCAATGATACGTTGCGCCTGGAAGGCATGAACCTGCAGGTGGTCAATGGCACGGGCACGACTGACGGTGTCCCGAACGGTTTGGGTAACGTGTTGATCGGCTACGACACGGACGACGGCGGCGACGACAAGTCCGGTTCACACAATCTGGTCGTGGGTGATGACCACACGTTTTCTCAGTACTCGACAATCGTCGTCGGTCTAAACAACACCGTAACCGGCGCGCGCTCGTCGGTAACCGGCGGCCGTAACAACACGGCCAGCGGCATCAGGTCCTTCGTGGGTGGCGGCTTCGACAACGTCGCGAGCGGCGACAGGTCCTTTGTCGGCAGCGGCCTGCGCAACGAGGCCAGTGGCGAACAGTCTTTCGCTGGTGGCGGGACTGACAACATCGCCAGTGGCGGGTGGTCCGTCCTTGGCGGTGGCGAGAATAATGAGGCCAGCGGCGACTGGTCCTTCGTCGGCGGTGGTGACAACCATGACGCCTCAGTGGATTACCAATCGATCCTCGGCGGCAACGGCTAGCCGAGTCCGGCCCAACACATCATCCGCTCGCCTTCCGTCAGTCGGCGGTTGGCGGGCGGGCGGTTAAGTCGCGAGGAACGCTTTCTTTTTGACATGTTTGGCTTCAAATGACGGTCGTGGCAACCATGCTGAGCGGGAACAGCGAGAAGATTGTTGCCGAGGCCGTGCGCAGTGTGGCTGCTTGGGTCGATCTGTTTGTGCTGATCGACACCGGTATCACGGACCAAACCGTGCAGATCGTACAAGAACAGGCGGGAGACAAGTTTCGGACCGTTCAATTCCCCTGGTGTCAGGACTTCGCACGCGCCAGAAACTTCTCGTTGGAGCAGGCGGCTGCGCACGGCGGAACATGGGCATTGACGATCGACACGGACGAACGGCTGTCGTTTCCCGGTTTTGAGTCCCGCGAGGCATTGCGGGACCGGTTGCACTCTGTTCCCGAAGTTCTTTTGTGGCTGGTCGCGAAGCAGGAAGGGACGTAAGCCAAGGAGAGATTTATCGGCGTACCTACGCGGCTCAACTGGGTAGGCCGGACGCATGAAGCTTTGGTGGGCGCGGGAGTGGGGCAGCAGCAAGTGCTCGGCGGGGCCACGTTCGACGAGTTGCGGAAGAGTCCGAAACAAATTCAGGGCAAGCTCCAGCGCGATTTGGCGATCCTGAAGGAAGAGACTCGTGCCCAGCCGGACAATCCACGCTGGTGGTACTATCTGGGGCAAACACGGGAAGACCTGGGTGATCCTGCGCAGGCAGTTGAGGCTTACCGCCAGTGCGCAGCGCTCGATGGCTGGGCGGAACAAGCCGCTTGGGCCTGTTACAAAGGTGCTTCGTGCCTGAGTCAGATCGGGGACTTCCAGGCAGCGATTGAAATGGCCGCGCTCGGGCTAACCAAACTGCCCGCCTCGCCGGAGTTGGCCTGGCTAGCTGGGTTTTGCGCCTACCGTTGGGGGCACTACGCGGAGGCTATCTGCTGGGCTCGGATGTCCATCGCATTGGGGCACGTGGAAGGGATGCATGCGGGTAATGGCCGAATCAGTTTTCGGCATCTACCCGGTTGGTACGAAGCGCCGTACGACGTTTTGCGATGCGCTTACCAGAAGCTGGAACAACCTCGAGAGGCGGAGGAAGCGAAGCAGAAATTCGACGTAGCGTTGCGATTGAGATCTCAGATGAGCATGTAATTGTGCGGGGTCAATCCACGGAGGCATCGAAGCACGTGTCGGTCGCCCAAGCAGCGAAAAGGTACGTCAGAGGGCCCCAACAAATGTTCGATTGTTGCGGCCATTCTGGCCCGCGATCTCACCGCACTCCCGATCGGCTGTTCAGAAACGTGATCCGATCGTTTGTTGCCCGGTCATGGGCGATCCACCATCAATCGGTGGTTTGTTGCCCGGTTCAGAAACGCAATGATTGTGACGGGTTGATAGGACTCTGGCCGCAAATCCGCTCCGTCGCCTAGGTATCGGTTCGCCAAAAGTGCATGCGACCGCATCGAAAAAGGGTGGGTAAATCGGATTCTTGGAAAACGGCTGAGCGGCGCTCGGCGGAAAACCGTCGCCACTGACATTTCCACTAATTTGGGACCGGCGATATTGGGTACTTTCGCGTGGCCCGCTGCTAGGTGGCACATTACCGCCGCCTTGTTTATGCAGACGCGCGCGACTACACGACCTTTTCCGCACCCTTGAGCACTTCGTCCACATCCACAATGCCCACGCCGGGGCCCTGCGGAACGATGAGCGCGCCATCTTTAATCTCGAGCCTCGGACTAAACCAATCGCGGTAGCGCTCGATGTTGCGCTTGTACTCCTGGTACCGGCCAATGTCCGGGGTACACGACGCAAAATGCAGCATGTAAACAAACCCGAAGCCGCCGGAGATGTGGGCCGTCGTCGACATGCCCGCCACTTCGGCCATGCGAGACACGCGCCGCGACCGGATGAGCCCGCCATAATAATGTAGATCGGGCTGTACGATGTCGACGCCTCGATTGGCGATCATCCAACGGAAGCGGCGGTCGCTGTACTCCTGCTCGCCGCCCGCCACGGGAATCGTCAGCACATCGGTCACACGCTTGGTATCCTCCAAATGATCGAAAGGGCACGGCTCTTCAAAATACACCGCGCCGACGTCCTCGAGCATGCGGCCCACCTCGATAGCCTGAGGAGGATCATACGTACTATTCGAGTCGCCGTGCAGGTCGATCCCATCGCCCAGTTCCTTGCGCCAGGCGAATCAGGCCCGGCGTCCGTCCCGGCATCGCATCGGCGTTGCGACTCATGCGCCCGCCCAGGCGAAACTTGACCGCGCGGGCCTGGGTCTCGTCGATAAGCCCGTGCAGGTAGTCCACTTCCTCTTCCGGCGTGCTGTCTCGACGCCCGCTGGCCACATAAAAGGGAACCTTCCTGCGAATCACCCCGCCCAGTAGTTCGCCGATAGACTTGCCTGACACGCGCCCCAGCATATCGAGAATGGCAAATTCGACCCATGCCTGGCACGACCAAAAAGCCAGACCTTGCAGCTTGTAGTTGCTCCCCTCGCGGTAAAGGCCCCAGAGGTGGTCCTCGAGTTGACGCGCATCTTTCCCAATGAAATAGGGTATTACGCGTTGCTTCAGAAGAGAAGAAAGATACGGCGCGCGGCCGTTATGCAACGCGACGCCCTGTGCACCGTCTTTCGACCGCACACGGACAAAATACTCCTTGTCTTTTTTCAGCAACTCGATGGACTCGATGATGACCGGGTCGAGCAGGCCGTCGAGGCGCAGCACTGGCTTGGCCGCCGCCGCGTCGAGCGCTTGGATGGATACACTACCTTGAACCCGTTCCGCGGCCGTTATGCCGGAAGGGAGCTGCGTCAGCGTTGCCGCCCCGGCGGCGGCGGCGCCGATAAACTGTCGGCGATTAATGCGGCTCATGTTTTTTTCCAACATTGGGGTTGAGAGACGGACTCAAGAAAGTTCAGCCGTCAGTCGGGTTTTGATGCCGTCTGCACGTTCATGATCGTCGCCTCAGCGAGAACAAGGATACACTTATCGTACCCGCAGACTCTCCCGAGTGTCTCATTCACGCGCTGCAAGGAACCGGCTGAGTGATGCGGTCTCGTAATACGGTCCATTCTCAACACATTTCATCTTACCCATACGGCAGGCAAGCACGTCGGAAGATGACGTGCGGATCGAAAGCTCGCCAAGCAGATAGCATCATGAAGGTCTTCTGGAATGGAGCTATTTCAGTGTCTTGCTGAACCACTCTGCGGTGAACCGCTACCCATTCATACCCACGCTGTGCCCTCTACCCTCGATCGCATGTAACTCTGCTTTCACACCCACGCCTTGGAATTTTTCTTCAGGGATCTGTGCCTGCTGCAGCGGGACAATTCGATCTGCCGTCCCGTGAACGAACAGTGCCGGCGGGTCATCCGACGTGATGTGGTACATGGGAGAGATAGCCTTCCCGATCTCTCGAATCTCATCCTCATCGGTGACTCTCTCAAAAATTCCTAGCTGCTTGTTGAGCCGTCGGAAGTCAAACGGTCCTTTGGCAACCGAAAGCGGGCCGACACCTACGCGCGTTGACGCCTTGGCTTCCATAGTTCAGGTAATCAGTGGGCCCGCTGAGACACGCGACCGCCTGAAGGCGGCTCGAAGTCCTCTCCACAAGGTCCTCTGCGTTCGGATCACCGTCTCTACCTGTGGTGGCGAGCAACAGTGAGAGAGATCCTCCAGCCGAGGGCCCCGTGGCACACAATTTGTTCGGAGCAACGCCATACTCTGTAGCGTGAGTACGCACATATCGAGCAGAACGGTGTAAATCTTCCAGCATATCTGAGGGCATGTACCTGGGCTGGCTACAGTGTAGAACGGCAAAAACGGTGATTCCCTTCTTCAGAAAGATATCCAAAACACCCCAGCTCTGAGTCCGCTTGATGTTCTCGCGACTCGAGTTGTAGCCGCCGCTATCGATCAAGAGGAGGCCGATACCGCTCTGTTCTACCTTCGGCTTGTAGACAAGCATGGTGAGCGCCATGCCGTCCCTGCGACCGTAGATGACCTCTTTTGTCGAATCGTTAAGGCCAACTTCTTACCTTGGCAGTTTACAGTCTCCGCAGCTTAGGCGACCTCCAACGTGGTGTGGCCAATAATGGGCCTTTGAGTCGGGGCGAGTCCGAAGAAACCTTCCTCCGATGGCACTGTGCCAGAAACGACGGGAAAGCGGGACACGGACGGGTGAACGAGGCACGTCTCGGTGTCCGATTGCGAACGATGCGCCCGGTGACGATACGTCGATGCCAGTCTGCCTACCGTCCCGTCATAGTCGGTCGTTTGATGGCGTGTTCGACGGGCGGTCCAAACACTTGCAGCCGTTGCGCTAATGCCCTGCACGCTTTCGCAACCGGTTTTCGGTTCACGATCGCCGGGCAATCTGGTAGACGTGCTGTAATTAGGCGTGTCGATGAGATGCAAGTGCCAGCGGGCTGATCACAATGGACACAAGCGGGACCAGCAAGCACGCGGCGCCAAATACGATTGCGGACAGCGGAATCGGTGTTGGTGGTGTCAAATTCGCGAATACGGAGACAACCGAAACCACGTAGACCAACCACAAGCAAACCGAGATCGTCAAGAGAAAATTTCCCATCGTCTTTAACTTGACCGAACGCCAGAAGATGAACGTGCTGGCCACCACAACGATGAACGCTCCGATATAGCCATCGACAGTCCACAGCGGTTGAAGCTGCCAACCGTGTCTCGCACCTTCCATCAACAGGATGATGTGCGAGAATCCTACAATAAATCCGCCCCAAACCCATTTCGGATATCGATCCGCCAGTAACAGCCAGGAAAAGAGCATCGACGTGCTACTGACGTAGATCAAAAGCAGACTGAGTCCGCATGCTAGCCACCAATGGGGCAGCGTTGCACCGGCAAACTTCGCAAGCAACTCAGTGATGAATGTCCACGTTTGCGATTGCCCGGTCAGCGAATGCAAGCCAACGGCGATGAACATGAAAAACCAACCTACCAACGAATTGACGAAGACCGCCAGAATCTTCACCGCCATGATTTGGTCGCAACGCAGAGCACGCGTTTGATCAAACTGGCTCAGTAGCTTCTCGGATCCTAACCCGAGCGCCGCTTCAGTTGCCAGGAACTGGTAAGCGAACGGACAGACGAGCAGAGCTCCCAGCCAGATCTCTTCGGATCCATGCCAGTTCTCTCCCAGCATCGGGCCAATGGTTTGCAGCAAAAACAAGATCACCGGTGCGATGAACGAGGCCGCCAGCATGGTTGTTCGACAACGTTTCCACTCGAACCAAAACTGCGCCTTCAAGGCTTGATGTTTTGATCGTGGCCAAGCGGGTAGCAAGTCGGACTTGATCCGTTGGGGAGACGTTGCTGCGGCCTGACCGAGGAAGATCCATTGATCCCCGTGCCTTTGTCGTTCAACGCCCATCACCGTTGCGATCATGGCTGCTGCCACTGACGCCATGCCAACCCCGACTTGCGGCCAGCTCAACGAGAAGTACTCTGCTTGCCCCAGTGCCATCAGCAGCGTGTTCCCATGGTTTCTTTGTGCATGAAACCAATAGGCGGTCGCGGCCATCACGACAATCAAAGTCCCTATCGCCAAGGCCTGTTTGCCGCGACTGGTGGGCACCCATAGCGCTGCCAGCAACCACGTGACTCCACCGGCAATCAGCGCAGACGGAACTAGCAACGGCAACCAATCGCCAGTCAACACGCGGAAAAGCCCCACTTGCAGCCAATAGGTCACCACGGCCATTGTCGCAGCAAATGCGATGGGGACCATGGCCAGCCATAGTGTCGTCACGGGCCGGACGAAACCGGAACGAAATCGAAAGCCAATCTCCGAGTTGGTGAAATCCAGTGGCCAGCGTGGCGAGAAAATATGGGCTGGGATTAGCATCACGAGCATCAACCCGCGCAGCAACTGTCGTGTCGGCTCATTGTTTTCGCTGTGTAGAATCGTCGACAGCAGCATCATGAAAGCCGCCATCAGCGCTGCATGGCCCAAACACGGCAAGCGACTGGTGCGCCACAGTTCCCACAGGAAGGCCTGCGTTGGTGATGGTCTGGCGGTTGTCATCACTGGGCCTCCGCCGTTTGCAAGCGATCACGTCCCACACGTGCGACGAAGATTTCATTGAGCGATGCCGTCCGCGAATTCGTGACTTCACCGCCAGCAGCTTGTAGTGATTGATGCACTTGATCGGCGGACCCGTTGCAAACCAAGTTCCAAATATTTCCGTTCTGCTGGGCCGATAACAGACCGCTGATTGTCGGTCGCGCACTCCGATCCGCAGCAAACTGAACGGTCAGCAACTGATGCTCGGCCTTGATGTCATCCAGTGCGCCTTGCAGTACCAATTTGCCTTTGTCGATCATGAACACGCAGTCCGACATCAGCTCGACTTCATCCAGCAAATGCGACGAAAAAATCGCGGTGCGCCCGTCGTCGGCAACCGTTCGGATGAGTTCGTTCAGAATGTCGCGTCGCACAATGGCATCCAGTCCGGTGGAGGGCTCGTCAAGCAGCAAAAGCTCGGGGCGGTGTGAGACGGCGGCGATCAAACCAACTTGAGCACGCATGCCCTTGGAAAGATGCTTCACTTTCTTTGACACATCGAGCCCGAAACTCTTGACCAGATTCGAGGCGTACGCTTGTTCCCACTGAGGATGAAAAGCGGACGTGTAACGCAATAGCTCGTCGACCCGCATCCAATCAGGCAAGTCACGATTCTCGGATAGATAGCCGATCCGTTGCAGTACTTCCACAGGATTCCGCACGGGTTCCAAGCCGAATACCTTCACCGTGCCTTGCTGAGCTCGCAGCAGTCCCAGCAAATGTTTGATCAGGGTCGTTTTCCCAGGCGCCGTCAGCGCCGACTAGTCCGTACACAAATCCGGGACGCACGCGCAAGCTGACTTCGGTGAGCGCGTGTGTGTTGCCGAATCGCCGTGACAATTGTTCAATGTGAACGACAGGTGAATCATTCATTATGCGACTCTTTGGCAATAGACTTGGAGCGTGATTTACTCTGTTTCTTTTCGAGTTCCGCTTGGCGTTTCGTCAACAACTCGAGGACTTCATCAAACGAGTAGTCCAGTTGCTGCGCCTCGGTGAGCAGTGAGTCGGCACGCTGCGTCAGAATTTTCTTTTGCTCTTTGCGTGCCAATGGCGACTTCGTGTCGGAAACGTAGGTACCCGAGCCGCGACGTTTGACGACCAATCCGCTGGATTCCAATTCGCCGTAAGCTTTGACGATGGTGTTGGGCGTCACCAGTAATTGCTCGGCCAGCACGCGAATAGCAGGTAAATCGGTGCCTGCTTGCAGTTGCCCCGACGCAATCAGGTATTTCACCTGATTGGCGATCTGCCGATAGATCGGAACGCCGTCTTGAAGGGAAAGTTCGATGCGCACGACAACCTCAATGAAAGTGCACGTGTACCCGTATTATGATACAATTAAATTCGGCTGTAAAGGGTCGCTGTAAAGGGTCCTTGTACATCCCAGGTTCTGAAGATCGTGAGGCATCAGGCTGCTGCTGTCACGAAGGAACCGATGTAATCCGCTTCGGTCGCGCCACCGAAACATCGAAACAGTGCCGGAGGCGAGTCCCGACAAACGATCCTCTGATGCGGGCCGATTTCGGCGAAAGCTGCTGGCCTTGCTGATCGGCTGTTCAGAAACTCCAACTGGACGATTGGTGATACGCGTTCAGGTATGCCGGCAAATGTATGGCGAAACGGCACCCGGACGCTTGATGTCGCCGCCAAGAACCAAGATCTTGTGACGAGTTGTTAGGACTGCAGGCACCCAATTTCTTAACGATGTACTCGGGGCCCGAAACATGAATCGCCGGCGTCAATTTTCTCTTCGAATAATATTTCTCGCGGTCACAGTTTTTGCGTTGGTCTTCCTGATTTGGCGCAACCGCCCGTCGCCTACGGTACACATCGAACTAACGGCGAAGGGAGCAACATTGGTCGATGATGATGAATTGACAGGGTCTTCGCTTGGTGCCCGAATTGATCACGACGCATTTATCAGGAGGATTTGGCTAATGGAACCGACGATGGTCGTGCACGCGCATCCCTCTCGCCAGCATGGGGAAGTCGTCGAGATAGTTGATGTCGCACAGGCAGCTGGGTTCGTGAGATTTGGATTTGCAGCGATGTCAGATCGTGCCGACAATTAATTCGAGTGCGAGACCAATTCCGTTTACAGCGACAGCTGAGTGTCTATTCTCGTTTTTACGTTTGGGTTCGCACACGTTAAGTTCGCCGAAGTGTCGTCGTGCGAACGCCGTCATACGTTCGTTTGCCGCTGTATCTCGTTGCCGGAAGCTGCGTTCCGTCATTTCCGCATGACCGCAGTCCCGAATTGCCATATCGGAAAACAAAACGCCATCAAACGTTCAAATCGGAGGTTGATGAACAGCCAACGGCGCTCCTTACCTCGGGGGTCGACAGCCGCTCGCCCCCAAGTTGAAGCGACCGCTAACCTGCTTCGGTCAGGCACACGCGGCGGTTTCAATTACCGAGGTGTACTGAGTTTGTGCTCCTAATCGACGCTGGCTAGCGGCGAATAAGTTGCCCTAACACGCCTCGACTCGGTCACTCTTAACTCGCGTCGGTTGGACCAGCTTCACGCACGAAGCCGCGTAGCTCGGACGCTTCGGTCCGGACACCGCTGCGAGTTAGGAGTTTCGGCGCAGTTTCCCCAGATCCTGGTCCGGAATTTTGAGAAGACTGCAGCGAAGGAATTTCGCTACGACGCTGAAGCCGATGCAACCGACGTCACGAAGAAGCGTGTTTGGACATGTCCGTAATGGCAGCATCTTCGCCATAGGTGGGTGATGGCCTAAAATTGTCCGTTCCTCATATGTACTCTCAGTCATCAGGAACATCGTTAGATGAAAGAACGACTAGAGTCGTCGACGAAATATGCTCGTGCGATGTTCAATCGTCGTACCTGTCTGGCGACGTCGGCAGCGTTTCTTTCGAACCCGACGGCCTCGTGGGCCGACTTTGAATTCCCCAAACACTTCATTGGCGCCAACACAGCTATTAACGGCTACGGGTTATTCGCGGCGATTGAACTGTTGCGGGATCTCGGGTTCAGGACGATCGAAATTCAGAATCTGGTGGGCGACCCTGAGCCCACAGCCGGCAAGTTTCCGGGATTTCGCTGGGAGCTGGCCGATGATGAATTCCGGGATCGCATCAAGAATGCCTTGATTGATTTTGAACTGATCACGACGCATCTGCCCTACCAAGGCTTGGAGTATTTCGGGTCAGCAGGCGAGCAAGCTCGAAACGGTGTCGAGACGATGGAGAGGTCACTGGAGGCAACTGCGATTCTTGGAGCAAAAATCGGAGTGGTACACCCGAAGCCTGGTCCAGGAATGAGCCTCGCTGAAACTTGGCCATTCATGATTCGCCGATTTCGCCAGTGGGGAGATTTTGCCAAAGCTGGCGGCTTTCGCCTGGCTTTGGAGACCGGCTAGGCACTTCTCGCACAATCAGGTCGTGTGTAGTGAAGGCGGGTTCGTCCGGTCGACCGTTGCCTGGGAGATATCGAGGCCGAACCGCTCCCCACTCGGTGTTGATCGCATGGGCGGCGGACTACAGCTTGGACGGTTCGCATTGCGCGAATGTTGGGGACGTTCAACAGTCATCGTTCTGGATGGCGATTTCCCCGACGACGCTAGGCGCGGCGATCATCGTCCGGTTGAGGCGGTTGACGTGGGTGGACCGAGAGATTGAAAGCCAGCCCATCTGTTGGACAACTGCACAAATGGCCAGCGGTCAATTATCTGGAGGGTATGCAAAGGAAGGTTTGACGGTACTCGCCTTCGGCCGTATTTCGACGCTTCGGTGTATGTCACCGATGCAGATTAGGCCGATGCAAAAATCGCCTCGGTCGATACAACCTATCGCATTTAGACGCTCGGTTGCCGAGCACCGCAGTGGCGTCTTCTTTGCCCTAGTATCAAAGTCTGAACAATCGCCGCATCAGTATGCGGCTAGATTGAGCCGCAGTCTCAATCTGTTTTTCTTTCGTTTTGAAGGTGCTCATTCGTCTTGAGACGAGATCGCGTACCGGCCAGCAACATGACAAATCCGACGGAGAGCAGAATCCAGCTAGGATCCATCCGGAATCCAGTTAGTCCGAGTGATGCGAAATAGAATACCGAAGCGAGGAGAATACCTATCCACGTCATCAAATTCATGACCGCGATGACACGTCCTTTCAACGCTGCCGGTGGGTGAGTTTGGACAAAGACCTGAAGAGGGACCGCAATCCAGCCTCCAAAGAATCCGCCGACCAGTAAAGAGAGTCCGAATATCCAGGACTTCAGATTGGTATCCATCGGTGTGACAGCAATGATCGCCGCAACAGAAATGGCACCGAACAATCCAACACTTCCCCTCGAAACAAGAGAAAGCCGAACGTCATGCGTGGACAACTTAGCAGCCCAAACGGAGCCAATTCCGATTCCAAGGCCGACCGCGGCGTTGAACAAAGCCGTGGTCGTTGCTGACAAGTTCATTTGGATTTGGCCAACCAATGTAATCATCAATGCCGTGACACCGCCGAAAAACCAAAACACGGAGTAAACCAGCAGCACTTTCATCAATAGACGGTCTTGGAAAACCGTCCGCCAAATGCCTGGATCGACAAACAGGCTTCTTGCCGTGAAGGGAAGCTTCGGCTGGGCAGGCGGCGTTGGCCGAATCAGCATCGCAGTGGAAGTACCTATGACGGCGAGTACGACACAACAAAGACTGATAAGCCACATTTTCTCGCCGAGCATGTCCTTTAGAAATCCACCCAGCGCAGTGCCGAAGATTATGGCCAGAAAAGTTGTGGCCAGGATGATACCGTTCACCAGGGGCAGGTCCGAATCTGAAAACAACTCCGGCAAAATGCCATACTTTGGAGGGCCGAAGAATGCTGACTGTGAACCCATCAGGAACAGTACCACGAACAACGCAACGAGTAAGGAGAAACTCCCCGTCGAACCAGCCAAGAAAACGATTAGGCCTGCCGTCATCACGACAATCTCGCCAACCTTGCAGGCAACAATGATGCGTTTCTTTGGAAAGCGATCCGATAGATAGCCTGCAAAGCTTGAGATGAGGACAAATGCGAGCGCGAACAACAGGCTAGCGACGGTCTGGTAAGGATCGAAGTATGGATTCGCGCCGCCATTATTTCGGGACTGCACATAGTCAGTGCAGATCAACAACAACAGCATCTTGAAAATATTGTCGTTGAAGGCCCCCAGAAACTGAGTCGCAGTCATTGCCCATAATGATCGGTCTCGGCGGAGCGGAGGAAACTCTCCCATTCGAATGCTGTCCGATAGAGCCTCGGGTTCTCGCAAGTAACTTTGCTGCATCGTGCTCCTCATTTCGATGCAGCGATCTGCTTTGAGCGCGTTAAGCTACGCTCCACAGCGACGTCAATCACGTGCTCTTCAAATCGCCGCATCCCTTGACCGCCGCGCCGGATAAGATCTCCGGCGACCGACGTCGTCAGGACCGTTGAGCTAAGCAGAAGGCACCAAGAAACAACAATGGAAACCTCTTTCCAAGAATCACCCATCCCAGCTCTCCGATCTGTCGTCCGCGACACTCATCGATTCCGAATAAGACGCGTGCGAAGACGGGAAAAGGGCTACCGGGTTCTATGCAAATCCGGTGGATTTCTTTGCAGACTCAGCGTGAGGGAATGGTTGCCGCCGGATTTATGCTCGAAAGACGAATAGACTTGAGATTCGGGGAGGCTCCAATTCCGGTAAGGTCTCATGATTTCTCGGGATTATTCTCCGATTCGCTTGCCGTTTTCCAACTGGCCTACGCGTGATTAACTGGAGTCCCCCACGATTCATGCCAAAGAAGATATGAAAGATGCCACTCAACTCCTCGAAGAATCCCGTCACGGACGTCAGGCGTCGACGGATGAACTGATGGTGATGCTGCGCGATCAACTCCACGAAATTGCCCAGCGGCATCTGAGGCAAGAGTACGTAGGCCATACGCTTCAGCCTACCGCTCTGATAAACGAAGCCTATTTGAGGCTCATCGGCCAGACGCAAACGGAATGGCAGAACAGTGGGCATTTTCGCGCAATTGCCTCCAATCTGATGCGTCGAATCCTCGTTGACCACGCTCGTGCCAAGGCGGCGGGCAAACGCGGTGGCGGCCTCCACCGTGTTTGCCTCACCACTTCGGGGGCGACGGCAGGTGACGACCCCTTTGAGCTAATATTGGTCAGCGATTTGCTTGAGCAGCTAAACGAGCTGAGTCCGCGTCTGGCTCAGATTGCGGAGTACCGAATCTTTGGGGGACTCACGCTTGTCGAAGTTGCTGACACACTGAAGGTCTCGGTGGCCACGGTAAAGAAAGACTGGCGGTTTGTGAAAGCGTGGCTTACGTCTCAGTTGGAAGCTTAACGATGGTCTTGGCAAATCATGACAACTGCTGACCCACGATTTTCACTGGAAGAATTCGAAGAACTGCGAGCAGCTTTTGACCAGGCGGTTGAGCTGTCAGATGCAAATCAAATTGACTTCATAAAGGAGTTAACAGACAAACACCCAGGAATGGCAGAGAAGCTGCAGCGCATGCTTCGATGTGATGCAGCTTCCAAGGTGGAGGATCCGCTGGATCAGACCGTTGCTGTCGGTCCCACCGATCAATCGATGCGTTCGGTGGAAGGCTACGAGATACTCGGTGAAATCGGTCGTGGCGGGATGGGAGTCGTGTACAAGGCTCATCAGAAGAACCCCGATCGGATCGTTGCACTGAAAATGATTCGTGTAGGACGGTTTGCTTCCGACACGGATGTCCAAAGGTTTGCCGCCGAAGTGGACGCCATTGCCAAACTGGATCACCCCAACATTGTTTCAGTTTATGAGATTGGCTCACATCGCGGTGAGCACTTCTTTACCATGCAGCTTGTTGAGGGTTCGCGTTTCGATACCTACCTAGACTCCGAAGAACGCGATCGTCGGGAAGCGATCGAGATCTTCGCTCAAGTCTGCGACGCCGTCGCTTACTTTCACAAGCACGGTATCGTCCACCGGGATCTGAAGCCGTCCAATATTTTGCTGGACGGACAAAGGCGCCCGAAACTCACGGACTTTGGTCTCGCAAAGCACCTGGAGAAAGAAACGAACCTCACCCGTACCGGTGATTTGATGGGTACGCCGGGATTCATGGCACCGGAACAAGCTGACCACTCACGCGAAGCGATGATTGATGCACGAGCGGACGTCTATTCGCTTGGGGCCATACTTTACAAGATTCTCACAGGCAATCCGCCAATCGATGTTGCCGAAGTAAATCTAGCGGGCGCGATTCAGAGAGTGCGGAGTAACGACATCATCAATCCCCGACTAATCGACCGTTGGATTCCAAGAGATCTCGAAACCATCTGCATGAAGTGTCTCGATGCCGACCCCAACGAGCGGTATCAGAACGCAGGAGAGTTAGCCGAGGAACTCTGCCGATACGCTGACCGCGAGCCGATCGCAGCGAGGCCGATATCTGTCGGACGTCGAATTCTTCGCTGGTCACGCCACCAGCCAGGCCTCGCTGTGACTTGGCTTGCCGTTACGATTTTCTACGCATACCACCTCGTTTGCATTTACCTATTGAAAGACTTCAATCTTGGCGTGTCAGCGCGATTCCATTGGGTGGCATCGGTCGTGGCGATCGTCTGGTTGATCGGCGCTTACTGCTTTCAAAAGTTTTTAGTTTGGACCCGTGGTTCCCGCTGGCCTCTTTTCGGCTGGGTAACGATGGAAGTCGCATTGCTCACCCTGCTTTTGTCGTCCGGCTCGGCTGCCTCCAGTGCTCTCGTGCTTATGTATTTCGTGCTTGTGGCAGCGTCCGTTCTTCGATTCCAACCCGTTCTTGTCGCCTACGTCACCCTGCTCTGCGTTGTCGCTTACCTATTCCAAGTCTGCCAGGTGATCCTTGATGACACGTCGGGTGGATCCGTCGACGTGTCTGTGAGGTTTTGCGTCCCTTTCGTACTCGGCATCTTGTGCGTCGGTTTGATTCAGTACTTTGCACTGCGGCGATCGCGGGCTGCGATCGAACTGATCTCAGAACGCAAAAATTAGCCGTACTTGCTGCTTATTCGCATCGGATGTGTCTCGCATTCCGGCCGCTAGATGCGACGGATAATCGGTAAATTCGCTCCGAACCGCCGAATTTGGTAGCTCCTTTTTCCTCTTCCTCCGCGTTATTGACGGACTCAGAGTCACACCGGCAAGGCGGAGCAGAATGATCAGCGAACTAGACGTGACGCTCACGGATTACGGTCTGGCGGTCGAATGCGCCTTGTTTGCGAAAATGCTGGTTCAAGTGGATCGCCCTGCCTGCCCTCTGTGCGCACCATTGGTGGTGTTTTTTGCCATGGGTTGCGTGGCTTCTTTTGCTGGTGGAACCTGGCACGGTTTCTTTCATGACGGCGGTCCGGCGAGCCAGTGCCTCTGGATTGCGACTTTGCTTGCTGTCGGAACAAGTGCGCTGGCGGCGTGGACCATCGGCGCCCGTCTCATCTGCGAACACACAATTCAGCGCGTGATAACGACGAGTGCCTTCATGATGACGATTGCCTACACGGTTGTTGTCGTAAGCGTCTCGCACTCGTTTGTCATCGCCATCGTCAATTACCTTCCAGCTTTGGTTTTTCTGACCGGTTCCTTCTTGACGCTCTATGTTCGAGTGCGCTCATCGGAGCTGATCCATGGCATGGCGGGACTGCTGCTGATGTTCGTCGCAGCCGGCATTCAGTGGGGCGGTAGCAGTCTAGATCTTGCCAATCTCAATCACAATGCGATCTATCACATCGTGCAAGGCGTTGCCTTGGCATTGTTCTTCAAGGCCGCATTCTGGTGTGTTGAGACAGATCAGGTAATCTTCTCGGCACCTGAAACGACCAACACTGTATGATTAGAAAGTGAGGTGATTATGAATCGCAACCGTTTCGCACCGTCGACCCAGGAGTCTTGTTCCGGCGGTCTGCTACACGCCCTCGCCTTCTTTCTATTCTTTGCCGCGTTGGGAGCGATTCTTTGCGGATTGCTCTGGGCGACGGGCAACACAGACTTCCGAACCCATGCTGGCATGGAAATCGATCCCCCTTCATTCAGCTTTGGAGGTCTTTCGGAAATTCCATTTCAGTTACAAAGATAAAACGAGGAAGACAGCGCTGGATAAAGACGTGGCAATCCCCCTAGAGGAACTCCGCGGGATCACGCCCTATCTGCAGTCGTTGGACCATCCTAACTGAGATGCGCGATCGGCGAATTGCGTTCGGTCTCAAAATCTCATACGTATTCCGAACAGCCCTGAACTGGTGATCCCGTGACGTATCGCAAGGCGATTTGGTAGGGTTTAACGGCAGATAGCACTCAAGGAGTTAACAACCCCGAATGCTCGTCTTCAGTTACTTCTTGAGGCCTCCTGCAGGCAACGTTTAAACCAAGCGATAAGACCACCAACCAAGGCTCCGCAAGCTGCACCGAGGCCTGCGGGAAAGGCCGCAATGATCAACTCGAATGGCCACAGATTATGGCTGGTCGGATCAGACAGGCAGTCTCTGACAACTCTCACGATGACGGCCGTCAAGACGGCACCCACTAGACTCAGAAACAGGACGAAAGTTAGAGAAGCAATCTCGACCGCCGGGGATTTGCTTGAGAGCGCCCGCAAGGTAACAAGATAATTTGCGATCATCGCACAGAGTGCCGGGACGACGAGCCAAACCACCAAGATAAATGCATCCATGTCCGATTGATCGTATGAGTGGTGAATCCATGGAACTAAACTGGCCACAAAGCAGACGGCGGTTGCCATCATGACAATTGTCAACTCTCGACGGCCGACAGTTCCATCGAGGCTCTCAATAATTTCTTGATCCACGGCGTGCTCTAGCGGGTGACGCGTGATGCCCGAAAACTGCAAGTACGCAGATCGACCACTCTAGGATGTATCCTACCAATGGGTCGCGAGTGAGACACGGCATCAAACCACCGATTTTCAAAATCTCATACGTTTGATGAACGGCCTGAGCGACGCATCAGACGTCGGATCGAGGTTGTTGGAGGCGGTGAACACCGGAGGGCTGGGGTGTCGCCATAACGGCTGAGAAGTTCCTTCGCGAAAAGAGGCTGCCTTTCTTCCGGTTCGGTTACTCCGATGCTGATGTAGCGCTGATGCAGACAATCATGAGCACGGGCCTGCGCCGCGAAAACAATGACGTCACCGCGTTCGGAATCAGCTTTGGCAAACCGGCCGACGGCACTTTGCGGGATCAATTCACGAGTGAATGGTACTATCGATTTCAGTTAACCCAATTCCTGGCCATTACGCCCGATATCCAATTGATCGCGGACCCTGCGCTCGATCCGAGTGAAGATGTATTGGCGCTATTTGGGATTCGCCTTCGAGCCGCCTTCTAAGCCGTCACTGAGTTCGGCGTCGCTTATCGCGATCTGCTTGTCCCCCCCAAAAAAGGTTCGACTTCGCTTGCATCGAGGAGACGCGTGGCAGCGGATTTCTAGTGTATCGCGACCCTCAGGGTTAAGGAGAATTTGGTGCCATAAGCTATGTCCACTCAGTTCCCCGTAACCCGCGTCGGTGGACCAACCTCGGCATTTTACGAGATGCCCGAACTGCCGTCGGTCTTGGACACCGACGCGCGATACGCATGCTTCGATTTCTCGCTTGCTGAACAAATCTGCAGGCATCCCAGCGTGGATCGATTCATCCGAACTCTGCGCTATTCCCGAAACCTCGGCTGCCTGCTCATTTTCCGGGAATCACGTCGTGGCGTTTGCATAAGTAACCCTGAGGGAGCCGTTTGGTTCGGCTCGGTGCGGTTTGCAGCACGAGCGATTGGCCGGTTTTCGTCTTGATTATTGTTGGGCTGAGAATTTTGACCAAACGGAGCCAACTTCTATGGCTAGCCGACGCGACGGTCTATCGGACAACTGCTCCGCTGATGACTGAGTCCGGATGGCGAGTCTGACCCAGCAGATCGACGGGCAGGCGATATTCGGCAATACCTTTTTGAAAGGGTGCTTCCGCAACCGGAGTTGCATCGCGCTTTTCGCCATCCCAAGTCAGTTGCTTGAAATCCTCAAGGCCTCGGCCCATCGTGCAACCTGTCTTAGGGCCATCACCTAGAACCACGTTCCCTGCAATCGTGACTCCTTCATAACCGTTGGCGAAGTGCAATGCGTTTTGCTCACGCGAGTAAATAACGTTGTTCGCCAGGATCATGTTGCTCCGCGCGTTCCATGAGCCGCCGCGAAATGCGTGAGCGGTGTTGACCAACGTGTTGTGAATGACTTGCAAGTTGACCGTCTTACCCTGGTGATCAGTACTCGCGAAAGCCGCGTTCTTGCCATCGATAAGAAGGTTGTTGCGAACGATCGCTTCTCCCTGAACCTGCATGACGCTGTCGAGACTGCGATAACAGATGTTGCGTTCGATCACATTCTGTCGCTTGCCGCCCGTGCCGTAGACGGTGATGCACGGATAGTTGCAATCGTGGACGGTGTTCTCAGCGATCAGGTTTCCCCACGAACCCTGTTTCACCTCGATGCCATCTCCCTGACTTCCACGGCAGTTGTAAACATGATTCAAGGCGATGACACTCTCGCTCATGATCACATCGCCGTTGTTTCCGCCGAGATACATCCCTTCCGCAGTCCCGTTTCCATCGTGGATCGTGTTGCGGGTCAGATACACTTGATGCGTGTCGGCTGAGTTCGCGCTCAGGCATACTTCCTGCGTGTGATGGATATGGCATTGGTCAATCCACACGTTGCGGCATCGACCGAGGCGAATCCCATGACTGCCGCCCGTGAACTCCAAACCACGCAGACAAAGATATTCGACCGGTTTACCCTGGCCGACATTGAGGACATTCTGTCGATCATCGGGACGAGTAGTGATGACTTTGGCATCCTTGCCGGCGACGATCCAGATCGGGGCTGCGGCGGTCCCTGACACTGTCAGATCCCAAAGCCGACTGACACTGTAAGTCCCAGAGCCGATCTCCAATCGATCGCCGGGAACAAGTCCTTCGATGGCCTTGACCAAGCGATCTCCGTTCTGCGTGTCACTGGCATTTGGCAATGCAACGGCTTGAACGATTCGCAGTGGCTGGACCGAGGCCCAAGCCGGTTCGTAGGTGCCGGCAAACGTCTTTGCCTGTGCCAGCAGCACGATAAGCGAACACAGCAATCCCGTTGCCAGGAGACGTTGATGACTGGTTTGCATAGATCATCTGTCTTGTTGAAAGTGAATCATGGCCTGGGTCCGTAAACGGGTCGTTCCAGTCCAATTTCATAGGCACCGATGTCTGGCGATTGGCCGTTGTGGCCATCGTTCACATTCGCAATCGGTTGCGCGGCATCGACCGCCGAACTTGACTCGTTCAACCGAAGATCGGGGGCGACGTAAAGCGTACCAGGGTCGTCCGGGAATCTCGCCTGGACAAAGTTTTCGACCGGGTTCGCACTCAATTGGACCCCGTGCGGCTCGAACTCGGTGCCGGGTAATTTTGTGAATGTCCAAGTGCGGATTTTTCCTTCGAAGGGAATGCCGTGCGTACCGTACGCGTTGAAGTCGAAAGTGCAGTGCGAACCAAATCGCTGCACATCGACAGTTCGCCCGCTTCCGGGGCTATAGCCGCCGAAATCTCCGTCGACAGGTTTGCCACCCACGAAGAGATTGTTGAGTACAAGGCACTGGTCAAACGGTTCGCTCGTGTAATTGCCGAACCCGTCGCCAGCTTTCATCACGCTATTGTGCAGAATGACATCGCCCTGACTATAGCGATGCAGTTTAAAGGCGCTATAAGTCAGATTGAACATGACGTTGCGAATGAAGTAGTTTGGGCCGCCGAGCCCAGGCTGGGAGCTGATGCCAACAAAGCAATTGGTGATGCGATTCCGCATGATGCGACAGTTGCTAAGAGCGAAGTCGGCTTCGATGCCATCGTCGAGTCCTACGCTGATATCATTGTTATGCCAATCATTGCACATTTGCTGAGCGGCACCTCCGTCTTCCATGTGCGACAAGCAGTCTCGAAATCCAGACACTCGGTTGTAACAGATCACGTTGCCGCTACCGGTGATCTCGATTCCTTCACCCGCGTTATCGCCATCGGCCCCCATGATCGCTTTGTCCCACTCGTGAATGCCGGCAATGACATTGTCGGCGATGTAGCCGTTGGTCATGCCGGGCTTGTAGGCTTTGATGCCCCATTGCGCACGGATGCTGCATCGCATCACCGCGCAATGATCGGTGTTGTTCAGGCGCACGGGACCGTTCACCGTGAGGCCATCAAGATACACCCACTTGCGATCCGTCAGTCCCGCCTCGCTGAAGATGGCCTTTCCCGTTGTCGAGCGATAGATGATTGGCTTGCCGGGCTCGCCGTCCTTATTGAATCGCACGTAGCCGAAGTCGCCATCCGCAAGCAGTACGACGTCGCCGGGTTGCACTTGATTCAACTCACCTGGCCCAGCGGTCTTGGTGCGAGCGTCCGTTGCCGGCGCGGGGACAGGGCGTGTGCGGGCTTTCACCGTGCGTTGCGTTTCGCCGCCATCGGGATCACGCAGGGCTAGTTCAATCTCGTAAGTCGTATCGGGTTGCAGGTCGAAGATGCTGCCGCTCAGACGATTCGTCCATCGAACAATCGGCGCCGTCTTCTGGCTTGCTCCTGCCGGAACGCGTCGCAGAGGCATCCCGGTCTGCCATGGCTGCGTGCCTTCGATCCGGAAACGAACGCCGCATTCCGCGTCCAGGTTGTCATCGCCTTCGATCTGCCACTCGACAGCCAGATTCGTGATCGTGGGAAACGGCGTTGTGACTTCTCCGGGATTTGTAGCGTTACCGGCATAGACCGGGGCAGTCCACAGGACAACCAGCAGGAGGCTGATGGTTTTCATGATGCAGAACTTTCTTTATCCGTACTTGTTTCTTGATCCGTATCATGGAGACGAGACGTATCCGGCAGGCGGTGTCACGACTTCGAAATCGGAGCCTTTGACTTTTCGCAATTCTTCGTGCATTTCGGGAATTCGCTCATCCGGGGCAATCGAGACGGCCCAGTCAATCCCGTTGTCGGCGTTGAGCATCCCGTACCTCTTCAAGGCTTCCAATACAGTTTTCACGGCGGGCGAAAACTTCGACGTGTCAAAATCTTTACGAAGCCGGAATCGTTCGCCCATTCGAGGAAGGTTTTCATCGGTTTTGCTGCTCGCGAAATGCGTGGCAGGATAAACGTAGGCTCGGCGAGTGTTCCTGAAAGTGACGCGCAGCGCGTGCTCGATCTTTCCGCGCTGCAACTCATCGTAGCGAACGATGGATGGGAAGATCGGGAGGCCCGCAGCATCAGAGCTCGTCCATCCGTCGGGCCGGAGTTTGTTGGACGCGAGATCGAATATCGACGCCTGCTCCGCCATCCAGCCCGTATTGGTTTTGGTGAGCCGATAGAACTCGTACAGTTTGCGATTAACAGGATCCACGACAATCCCGTGCCGATCCGCGTTGAGGTCTGGCTGGCCGCGCTGGACGTTATCAAGAGAGAGATTTCGCGTATTGGCGTTGCGTTGAAAAGTCGCCGGCCAACCTTCGATGGGTGTGTTTGCGGGCACCGGATACGGACCTTTGTCCGACTCATCGGAATACTGTGACAACTTAACTTGCAATTTCTCCTGATCCGGCGGAACGAGTACGAAGCCCATGTCCGGGTTGCATCGCAATGGTTTGTCCGTACCGATGGCAGCGATCATGGCTGCTGAGTTCGAGGCCACCGGCCACGTATCCACAGGAATGTTCCAGGGGTTGTCTGGAGGAAAAACCTCCAGCGCTGACACAATGGCGTCGGCTGCTTCTGTATTGAACAGAACGGGTTCGCGAATCGCGGGCATCTCCGCGGCCTTCAACCGGGCAAGTCGATCTTTGTCGACGATGACGCCGGGAGATTCCGCAACGGCAGTCACGCATAGAGAAATGGCAATGAGGCAGAAAAGACATCGCATCGAACCTCTCGCGATTGACATCCCAAATAGTGTCACGTAGGCGATAGCCAAGCGGTTGTTCGTCGCCCTCCATCGAGCGCCCTCCATCGAGCGCTCTCCGATCGCGGTTTTGTCGTCAGGCGGAAACGGAAGTTGGAGCGTGCGAGTCATCACAATCCCGTGACCCCAATCCCGCATCAGCGGCGTAATGAACAGATGCAGATCCAATTCAAGTGTGAATTCAAAGGCCTTGCAACGAGTTTCTATCGAATCAGTGTCACCACTCATTTGTTTTGTGCCTCCCGATCTGCGTGCTCACTCGCTGAACCGTATGTGTAAGTCAATCAGCGGTCCATAGTTTCGCATATCGGCTTGCTTGATCGCAGCAATGTATTCGTCGCGAATCGGACTTTCTGTGTTTTGCAAGTCGGTCGCCGGCCAGAGTGTCGCTGGCTGGTCGTGTTGCATGAGCCACACATTCGCCAATAGTCGAGCCCACCGACCATTCCCATCTTCAAAGGGATGAACCCAAACCGCGCGGTGATGAAACTCAGCAGCGGTCGCGATCACGAGAGCGCCCGTTTCGTTGTGTCTCTTGTCGGCCTCCATCGCAATCACCCCGAGCTCCGCTGCGATGATGTTAGGGCTCACTCCGATGTTCTTTTCCGTCGATCGGATCTCTCCTGCCCAACTCCAGATGGAACCAAGCATCTCACGGTGGAGTCCGAGCAGCCAATCAAAACTGAACGGTGCGATCTTCCGGGATGGTTTTGACAGTAAGTATTTCTCTGTCACGCGAAGGATCGAAGCAAACTCGACCTCGTTGAGCTCGCGCCGTGTCTTGACCGTCTTGAGCCTGAGGCCCGATCCATCAAACGGCGTGTCGTCATCTTTCCCGCTAGAACCAAGCCCCGTGCCCTTGCCACGACCAATGTTCATGAGGCCCACAGTTTTCGGCTGGACGATGCAATACGAGCTTTCGCTTCTTCGAGATGCGATTGAGCCGAAGCCCGCGAGACAGCTTGAGACTCGAGAGCCACATTGCCTTGCGTGAGTGCAATCAAACGTTTGGCTTTTGCAGTGGCAATCTGATCTCGGAATTGCTCGGCGGGAATCTCTGTTAGATCGAGAGAGATACCCAAGGCGAGCAGAATGGCCTGCAAGTTTGCGAACGAGAATTCGTGGTCCTCTCCGCCGAGAATCCGAATGACCGTGGCCCGCGAAACACCGCTGCGGCGCGCGAGATCCGAAACAGAGATATCGAGCTCTCGTTTTCGTTCTTGGATGCGGGCGACTATTTCGGGAAGGGGCATGGCGACACGTCCGGGTTATATGGAGGGACTGATTCGCAAATCGGGCAGAAACCCGCCGACCATCGACAACTCTTGAATTGTTGCACGTGTGCAACACAAGTCAACCTGCCATTTGTTTGGCAGCAACGTTTTGTCCCGCAAACAACAACGAAAACGCTATATTGCGTGAGCGGCAAGAAAAGCTGCCCAATACTGCCACCGCCTTTACCCGCATCACAGCGAACCCCTCACACGAGTGGAAAAGAGTCGGTTTGAGCGAGGTGTGGTTTGCTCAACTTCTCTGTTTGGTTAGGAAACTGACCAACTCTGGGTAAACCGAAATCCGGGTTTTGGGCCTCTGGGTTATCGAGCGTCTGGCTCGCTCTGGATGCTTTTCTTGCCTGGTTCGGTTCGGTCGGAACGCACCAAAACGAAAACTCTCGCAATCAGGTTATGGGACACGAAATTTCCTTTTGACATAGATAAGTCCGGAAAGGGTGCTTCGGTGCACTCTGATTTCGGATGCTTGTGGTCAAAGGTGATGCCAATTAGTTCCTCGTTTCGTGCGGCAGACCTGCCGCCGGCGGACCACTCCGCCACCCGGCTCGCGTCAGTGGCCGCGATTCTCGCCGTCGGAATCCAACGTTGCCGACAGGCGGCTATCCCCCGCGCGGAAGGATTCCGCCTTGGACGGATCATCGGCGGGAAACCGCACGACTTTGTCGGACTGCGAGTTGCTGAAGCCGGTGATCGGTGGAGAAAGAGGATTACCGTTGGGGGAAAGTTTAACCACGCCGCCGCCGATGCTCTTATTGACGCCCGACTGCGAGCCGGCCATCCAGTTCTGCCCGCTCCAGAGGTTTCCCTCGGCATCGAACATCAGCCGACCGACCGAGTAAACACCGCCGCCTGCGAAACACAACGAAAGGGAGAAGTCATCTGGAACTTAACCGCTCTCGAGTGGCCAGCCTATGATCAGGTTGCTATGCAAAGCTGGTTCTCTGAGAAATCCGATATGTAATAACCTTCAAGGCAGACTGGCAATGACAAGTTTTTCAAGGATCGTTTCAACGATGAGCGCGGCGTTGTAATGGACCAGCGGACTTGTCGCACAAGTACCCTTCGGATCAGGCTCACGATTCGAAGACATGACCGCGCACGTCCCGGAGACTGCCAATGCCGTGGTCCTGGTCGACGCGGGCGGGATCTTTGGGAGCGAGTTTGCCAAACGCGAAGGCTTGCCGGAAAAGCGTGCAGAGCGTTTCGCTTCCGGCGAGACATCGATACCACCGCACGCAAAAAGACTCGTGTTGGCGGCGAACTTGGACCCTGATGTGATGCGTGCGACTTGGGAAGTCGGAATCCTGGAGTTGGATGATCAACCCGATTTGTCCAGCCTGGCGGAACAACTTGGCGGCTCGCTCGACAATTTGCAATCCATTCCGGCCGTACGCCTACCCGACGACACCTTCGTGATGGAGTTCTCCGATAAGCTGCTTGGTGCGATGGCACCCGGTAATCGGCAACAGATCTCATTGTGGGTCAAACGCTTGAATCGTGGACTTTCGCCATACCTGAAGGAATCGATTGCCGATCTGGATACAAAAGCGCAAGTCATCATGGCGCTCGATCTGGAACAGGCGTTTTCGGTCGACGATATCGCACGCGGCCTCGATAAGTTTGAGAGTGTCGAAAAATCTGAACTCGATAAAGCCGCGGTCGCCAAGCTGTTGGCGAGCATCAAGGGTGTGACGTTGGGGATCAATTTTGGCGAAAAATCGTACGGGCTTCTCGCGTTAGACTTTACCGAGGACGCGACGCTTGTCTCCAGCATCGCAAAACCACTGACCGTCGAGTTGCTGAACTCCTACGGCGCGATGGTGGATGAGGTTGCCGACTGGAAACTCGAGGTCAAGGGTAACCGAATTTCTCTCACCGGTGCGTTCACGGAAGAGGGGTTGATGCGGGTCAACAGCTTGACCCACTTGCCTTCACCCGCATTGCATGCACATGCACAAGCCGCCGCGTCGGCGGAAGCGTCGGCCGGCGGTACCGCTCCAGCGACTTCCGCGAATCCCCAGCCAACACAGACAAAGACACCGCTGGAGGCGACCCAGGCTTATTTCAAGATGGTCGAACTGCTGGTTGGGAACCTGAAGCGGCAGAAGCACGATATGAAGACCATTGGCCAACTCGCTCAGTGGATGGATAGCTATGCCGTCAAAATTGATCGGCTGCCGACTCTGCAGGTTGACAAGGAAATGTTGCAATTCGGCCATTACGTTTCGACGCAACTGCACAACGGATCGATGGCGTTGAAGGGCATCGGAATCCAGTCAGGGGTCGCCCAGGTGAACGCGGCCAACTCGTCAAAGATTTACGGAGGTACGCTCGGCAACGTCAGCCAGGACAACTGGCAGAGCGGTGGGTACGGGTACGGAAGCGTCGGAGGGAATTACGGAAGGCGTGTTGAAACGAATGCGGCGTATGGCGCTGCCAGCCATTTCGGCGTCTACGGAGCAGCCAAATCCTCGATCCGGCAGGCAAATCAGGCGGCCACGGCGGTTCGTTTCCAATCCAGAGCAGCGGCCGGGGGCGACATCGTTCAAATCACGGAGAACATCGAGACAGCCGACTCGCAGATTCGCCAATCGATGACCGATAAGTACCAGGTGCAGTTTTAACGCGTGACAAATACCCGCCGCTGCGGGCGTCGACTTTGATCCGTTCCACCCTGCTTGATGTAGTACGCTGTCGGCTAGGCGGGCGCGTCGCCCTTCTCGTTGCTACCGACAAGAGCCAAACGCCTGCGCCGGTTTCATCGCAAGCTGGAAGCTGAAGCCACCTTGGCAACGCGAGAGGCGGCGCGTCTCATTCAAGACATTTAAAACGTGATGATCGCGTCGACGGCGGCCATGAATTGATTGCGGTCGGCATGGGCAGGTAGGTGAGTTCGGTGTAGGGCCGGTTCCAGCGCGGATGTTTGGCCGTTTCGAGCCAACCTTTGGCTTCAGCTCGAAATTCGTCGGCGCTGATGCCGGTCAGCGTGGCGGCGAGAATCTTGAACAGGTTGTCCATGGAGAGTTTTGCCATCGCTGCGTGGTCACCAAAGACGCTTGGCCGAAACCTGGACAACTCCCTCTCGATGAAGTCACTATCGAGAATGGCTTCTAGTCGACAAGGACGTTGCACATTCAAAGCAATTGAAAACGAAATGCCCGCAGGGGAACAACCCGTCGCGGGCATTTTTCATAGTCGCTTAAAATACGATTCATGAAAACCGATAAAGATTTCGTATCGACAAGTAAATTCCTGAGTCTTGTTCTCAGGCATCAACCCGAAGTCGTTGGGATGCAACTGGACGAGGAAGGTTGGCTCGACATCGATCAGTTGATGAGTCCTAGTGTAGCATTTGAAATCGCCGAGTTGGCCGACCTGACGATTGACCAACTGGTGGCGAAGTTCGAGGTCGTTCATCAAGAGAAATGTCGTTCCCAAAATCGCAACTTCATCGTCCGCCGCATCGCTTGGCGGATTCAAGCGAACGAGGAGGGCGGACTGAGCGAACGAGCATTGCTTCGTGCTGGAACGATCGCCGATGAGTCGGTGATCGTCTTCGACAAACGCAAGGACAGTCCCGGTGAGAAGAACGATGCCGCAGTTCGCGATATGGGCATCAGTTCGATTAGCACCCGTCGAGAAACGAACAAGTCGTCTATCTCGCATAACAAATTCATTGTTCGCCTGGGATCGGTCACTACCACCAGTTCGACGTCATGTTTGTCGAACAATTCCAGCAAGGTGTGCAAGTGAATCAGCCGCCTCGTCAGGCGGTCGATGCTGTACACGATGAGCCGATCAACTCGGTTCATTTCGATATCTGTGATCAATCTCTGAAGTGCCGGTCGATCCAACGTTTCACTTGATTGTCCTTCATCGGCGAATATCTGCGACACAACAAGGCTTCGCTGCGCGGCCATATCTCGACACATCTCGAGCTGAGCATCGCATGAGCTCATCTCGGTATCACGAGTTCGAGACTGACGCACCTAGACTACCGCGTTCTGCTCACCACTCGAAGCGGGTGTCGAACCTGAAAAGCGGGCGTTTTCTAGAGAATTGGGGCAATCCATGGAATCTTGATTTGTATTGCGATCAGCAGTACAATGACCGGTAGGCAGAGTTGTTCAATCCCGGAGTATATCATCCAATGCAAAAAACAAGCTCACTCATGGTCCGCCTGGACGAGCAGTCCAAGGCGATACTCAGCGCCGCAGCCGAACTTCGCCGAATCAGCGTTAGCGATTACGTCCGCAGTGTGGTCGTGGGGCAAGCCGAGCGTGAATTGGCTGCGGCCGAGTCACACACGATTGCAATGACACCCGATGAACAATTGGAGTTCTGGAATGCTCTCTCGAAGCCTCCTAAACTGACCAAGGCTCAAAAAGGACTCGGAGCGATTATGCGGGGCAATGCGTGAGTGGTGTCCGCTATCCCGATGGTTGGCGTGTTGAATTGCTCGGGCAAAAGCACAACCGCCAAGGTTTCAGTTCTGGGCAAAAGCAGGTCGACAGGTGGCTCAAAAAGTCTGCGTTTCACAGCCAAAAGAAGCACCTCAGCGCGACCAAGGTTTTGCTTGGGCCTGATGATCAACTTGTCGGCTACTATACGCTAGCGACTTCGCAAGTCGACTTTTCTGATCTCCCCACCGATGTAGCCAAGTCGCTACCACAGCGACAGTTACCAGTGGCTGTTTTGGCGTGGTTGGGAATCGCCAGTTCATTCCAAGGCCGAGGAATCGGACAGCGATTACTCGCAACTGCGTTGAAAGACTGTCTCGACGCGTCCCATACCTTCTCGTTCATCGCTGTCATTCTCGACTGCGTCGACGAACCTTCAAAGAGGTTCTACCAGCGTTTCGATTTCGCTGAGTTGCCAGGGTACCCGATGCGACTGTATCTGCCATTCAAACTGCTGGAGCGAATGGCAAAGGAGTAACCATGCCGATAAGAGGCAACGGAGTCACATCTGATCCTTACAGCGGCAGTGCGAAGCGGGTGTTCTGATTGCATCTTGTCCACCTCATGACCCTGAGGTCGCGACATCTCAGCTCAATTTTCAACTTCAATAGGACCCGTCGGTTTACGTGCAGCCTGCTGCGCAAGTGCGGAAGGTTGCGAAATTGCTGGGGTTGGCGGCGATGCGCCTGAAGCGGGGGCAGATCGCAAAGAGTTTGGAAAGTTCTCGCGAGATCGGCGAATCAGCGATTGAGATCTCTTCGCCGTCAATCCCTTCTCAACAATCGCTTCACGCAGAATCTTTCGTTGTTGGTCCGTCCACTGCGAGAACAGCCAGTCATAGCCGATCGCACACGCATGCGTCATCACGGCCGTGTCAAGGAAGTGAGCTGGGTTCCAATCTTTGAAGTTCGCAACAGCCTCAAGCTCCACCCAAGCTCGATCGGCGTACTTGCGTTCATCAGTCATGCGAAACGCAAAGGCAAGTGTCTCGACTCGATGAAGTACATCACTGCTGACGTAGAGCAGGCGGCGACCATCCCGCAGCTCATGAATGAAGGGTGGCTGGTCGAGCATCTCATCAGCGTCCTGCATGACCGAGCGATAAACGTCCGACGCAACCTGATCTTCAGCGATGATTTGCTTGAGTTCACTGACTCGCTGCGGCGTCAGGATCAGTCGCGGATGCTGTGATTCAAGCGTCAGCAAAGTCTGGTCTGCTGACGGCGGTGTGTATTCCGCTGCGGCACTGATTCGCACAAACTCAAGAGACTCAAGAATGCCGTGAAAACGAGACGCAATCGTTTGTGTTTGTTACTCATTTGTCTTTTGTTGCTGAGGCTGACTTTGGTTGCTTATGACAGACGCATCCGTTCGCCGCGGAATCTCACGAGGATGCACGTCGACGTCGTTGGTTCGTTCACGCCAATAGGTCATCTCGGCTCGCATCTTCTCAGCAATCTCACCGTGCTCTGGAGCGTTGATCAGATTGTTAACGGCCCATGGATCCGAATCGAGATCGTAGAGTTCTTCCGGCGGTGCATCGCTCATGCACAATTGACGCAGCAACTCATACGGAAGTGGTTGCTGGTCCTTTTGTCGAATCGTTTCGTCATGCAGATCGATTTCATACTGGGGTCCTGGATCACCGTATTCGCCGAATCCGCTTCCGACAAACAGTGCTTCGGACTCGGACAGTTCGATTTTGTTTTGCACCACATTCGCAATAAAATAGTACCGGCCGTCACAGACCGCTCGTGCGGCGGTTTGATTGCCTCGTTGTTTGGAACTCGACTTGCGTTGACATGAAACTGTTGTTGGTTTCCGTCATCACGGTTTGACGATCTCCCACAGAGTCGCTTTCCCCCGCGAGGATTGGCCACAACGATGAGCCGTGGCAGTCCGCTTCGGCTGCGGCACCGAACGTCTCGAGAAACGTCGGATTGAAATCGCAGTGCGAGATCGGTGTATTGATCACGCGTTGTCCCTCGACTCCTGGACCTTTGATGAAGCACGGCACGTGAGTCCCGGCCGGGTAGACCGATGTCTTACCTCGTTGAACCGGAATGCCGTGATCGCCAGTGAAGACCACGATGGTTCGATCGGCTTGCCCAGACGCCTCGAGTTTCCGCATCATGGATCCTAAGAACTCGTCGATGACTAAAACGTTGGAGTAGTACTGAGCAAGGTCGATCCGTGCCGCTGGCGTGTCAGGCAACCAAGGCAGCATTTCAATCTTGCTCGGATCCACATCCTTCGGTGCCGAGTTGTGATCCTTCGGGTTCGTCAATTTGCTTTGGACCGATTTCCAGAACGGTGCATGCGTCTCACCGGGATTGCACCAGAAGAACCAGGGTTTGTCGCCAGCGTTCTTGATGACCGTGTCCAAGTCGCCTTGATCCACGAATACGTCGTAGGGAAACTTGCGTGCCGGTTGCACGTGCAATTTGCCGGACAGCGCGCAGTACACGTCTCGCGCATTCAATTTTTCGATCAGCGTCGGTAAGTCTTCGTGCAGGCCACCAACGCCCGTATTTGAAGGATCGTTTTTCGTCGTAAGCGGATGAGGCAGTGGAATCCAATTCTCAGGGCGACCGCGGGATGCGTGCCGATTAAACACGTTCCGCCAAATTCCGTTTGCATGCGGCATCAGTCCGCTGTAGATCGCTCCTTTGCTGGGCGAACAAACGCTCTGGCCACAGAACGCGTGAGTGAACACCACACTCTGTTCTGCGAGCGCATCAAGATTCGGCGTCTCAAGTCCGGCAATCATCGAGTTAGGTTCTCGCGCTGCTCGCTCGCTGGTGTAATAGCCAAGGTCTTCGACGTAAATGAACAGGACGTTGGTGTGACGATCACTTGCGTGCGTTCGCACGCTCACGACAAAGCACACGACGAACAGGGGCAATAGCAGGATGCGTGTTCTGGTAGCTGTCATCATTGAATCGACCCCGGTTCTTCAATCTGCATTCCTGCCGCCCGTTGCTTGACTCGTTTGAGCGACGCCTTTTCATCGGGCACGCTTTCGCGAGCGCCCGGTCCGATCTTGCCGTCCGATTTGTAGATCGGAGCGTACTCCGGTTCGCGTTCGCCGGGCTTGAGTCGGAGACGTACGTCAGGTCTTTCCGAAAACTTCTTTTGCAACTCCAGCATCTCTCGCAAACGTTTTGGATTGGAGTCCGCCACGTCGCGAGTTTCGGTACGATCGTTGGTCAAGTCGTAAAGTTGCCACGGCTGATCATAGGCCGTCACCATTCGCCAACCGCCATCAACAACAGCCATGTTGTTGAACAAAGAAAAGTGCAGCGGTATCGGCGACAAGGTTTCACCATCGGTCAGCACGCTGGCGAACGAACGTCCCGGCAAAGCGGGGTGTGTTTTGCCACCGAAGTTCTGCGGGTACGTTGTGTCAGCGATTTCCATCAGCGTGGGCAGGATGTCCGTGATGTGCAGCGGTTGATCGTTGAACTCGGCTTCCGGTTTGATTCCGTCGGGCCAACAGGCGATGAACGGTGTTGTGACTCCACCACTGTGCTGCGTCCGTTTGTAGAACTTCATCGGAGTGTTTGATGCGTGAGCCCACGCGACGCCGATGTTCCACGTGGTCCCGGCGGTCCCGAACTTTCCGCGTCGAACGCGATCGTTGGGGCTGGCTCCGTTATCGTTCATGAAGATGACCAGCGTGTTGTCATCGATGTCAAGTTCTTTCAGTGTCCGCATCACACGTCCGACGCCTTGATCGACGCAATCAACCATCGCGGCATAAGTCGCCATTCGCAGGTCTTCGAAGTCGCGAGATTTCTCGTCGAGCGAATCCCACGCGGGAATGTTTTCGGGTCGGTCCGGGAAATTCCAACCGTCGCCCGCGAGCCCAATCGCTTGTTGTTTGGCGAATCGTTCCTTGCGAATCGCGTCCCAACCCTTGAGGTACTTGCCGCGATACTTCGCAACCTGATCGGCAGGTGCCTGAATGGGCGAATGCGGCGCGTTGTAAGCAAGATACAGAAAGAACGGCTGGTCGGGATGCGCCGCATGCTCTTCGCGAATGAATTGGTCGGCGTAATCCGTGAATGCATACGTGGCGTAGAAGTCGTCTTTCGGAACGGTCCACGGTTTGCCATCGAGCGTGAACGTGTCGTTCCCAAGAAAGAAGTCGCATCCGCCCGTCATGAAACCGAAGTGCCGATGGAAACCTCGCTGAAACGGAATGCCAGCCGCGTGCCATTTGCCGACCATCATCGTGCGATAGCCCGCGGCCTGAATGATCTCGCCAAAGTTTGGACTGTCCTTGCGAATCGCCACGTTCGGATCGTGCGTCCAGAACTGATGTCCGGTAATCAGAGCCGCGCGACTTGGTTCGCATTTTCCGCAGTTGTAGAACTGCGAGAACTTCGCACCTTTGCGAGCCAACGAATCAATGTTCGGCGTTTCGATTTCCCCGCCATAGCAACCGATATCAGAGAATCCCATGTCATCGGTGATGATGAGAACGATATTCGGCCGGGACTCAGCGGCCGACACGGTCGCCGCAACAAGAAACAGTGGGAACAGCAGTAGAGTTTTCATAGAGCAGAGTTCGTTTGCATCAGGGCTCGAATTTCATCGCCGCTGAGTGCACGGTTGAAGAGAAAGATGTCGTCGATCGCGCCCTTGAAATACTCTCGCTGAGCCGTTGCACGCATGACTTGGCGACCGAACTGGACTGGTTCCGAACTGCTGGACTGCACGTCGGTGTCAAGAACCAAACGCTTCTTGCCGAAGGTCCGCTTCTGTAGCTGCCCGTCAACGTATAACAGTACGACACCGCGACCGTTGGCAGCACCATTGCCCAGATACACAGCCGCCACGTGATGCCAAACGCCATCGCGTAAATCTTCGTGCCCAACCACCAAAGGCCCGCCGACCGCGATCTTCAGTCGACCGAACGTGTCGACTGGCACGTTCGTATCACCGATGCCCAGTTCCCACGCCGCACCGCGTCGGCGATCTGGATCAAGAATGCTGAAATCACCCCAGCCGACGATTGCCTGACCGTTTGACACGCCGAAGTCCGGAGCCAGTTTGACCCACGCGGCCACCGTGCGATCGTTGTCTCCACCGAGACCTGCAAAAGCCGTTTCTACCCAATCGTCCAAACCATCGAATTCCAGTGCGCCGGAACCATCTCGCTCAATCCAGCGCGCCCCGTGCAACTGAGCAGGTCTCATGGCATCTGGAAATCCTTCGCCCTGAGGGACAGTGACATCGCCACTGCGTTCGTCGAATGGCCAGTGAAGCCATTTGGTGTGTTGTTGATCGCTGCCCGGCAACCGACTGACGAAACGCTCAGCTTCTAGAGAAATCGTGGTGAGTTCTCCCATCGTCGTCCATTGGGCAGCTTCACCTTCGTTCAGGATCGATCGTTGCTGCGACAAGTCGACTTCAACCTTACCCTCAAACACATGCACCGATGTCTCTTCAGAAGGCAGCACTTCGACGCCGAATCGCGTCCCCAAATCGAGCACTTCACCTGACGGCGTCTTGATCCGCAATCCTGATGCACCCTTCGTCCATTTCCGCGTAACAGCGACCGCTGACCAGCCGCACCTCACTCGCCGAAACAACTGCGAATTCCGCAGGACCTTCCAACACGAGTCGAGTTTCTGAACCGAGTTCGATTTCCAGAATGCCCCCTTCAATCGTGACCTGTTGCGATCTCTCCAGAGCCCTCACATCCAGCGACTGCACACCCTCGGTCGCCAACACGCGCACCATCGGAGCAGCAGAGGGGATTTGATCTGGCCGGACGATCAGCAACATCACAATGGCCGCCACCGCAGTCATGCCGGCAGCAATCAGGCCTGCGCGATTCCACCACCGACGTTGCTGCAACCGTTTCAGCACGGCACGTTCGGTCGGTGGCTCCTGAGCAAGGCTGCTCAGAGACTCAACCTTCAATAGCAATTCGCGCGTGAACTCTTTTTCATCCACCGCCTGCGAATATCAGCAGACGTTTCATCTGCAACTGGGCCGCAGCTTCACGAGCAAAGTCTTCGTCAGCCGATAGCTCTCGAAACAGTTCCTCATTTGCATTCGCGTCGAGTTCACCTTCTAGCCATGCAGCCAGTCGCTGGTCACGGTTCATCACGATGCCTCCTGCGTGTCTGTTTGAATGCAGTCCAGCAGAAGCGACCGCAGGCGATGCAGCTTCATCGTCACCACAGAATGCCCGCTGCCGACGCGCTGGCAGATCTCGCGGATCACGAGACCGTCCTCATATCGCCAGCGGATGAGCTGCCGAGCCGATTCGTCGAGCATGCCAAGGCAACGCGCCAGTGCCGCAAACACCGGGCCATCGACAACATCACCGCTGTCCATACGATCATGCAGCAGTTCGAGAATACCGTCGTTGCCGCCAACGGGAGTTGCGCGACTTTTTCGGCGGTGTTGCCGCACCAGATTCATGGCCACCGAAAGCAACCACGGACGCAGGGGGTGGTCGAGATCAATTTCTTCCAATTTGCGCCACAGCAACAGGAATACTTCCTGAGCGAGATCGTGAGCTTCAAACGGATCATCAATCCGCACAGCCACAAACGCCCGCACCGCTGCTTCATGAGCGGCAACGATTTGCTCAAAGTCTTCCAGATCTTTGTTGGGCGGCGATGTCACTGATTTTTCTCCATATCAATAACTGATGTGAAAAGTCATTGTGACACACGAATCCACAGAAAGTTTCAAATGAGGAGCATCCATCGATTCAGAGCAGGTAAAATCCAAAGTGATTTACACTACAAATGTCGCCTGGGTCTCAAATAGACGACGGCATAATCCTCGGTCGTTCTAAGTGCTCGTCACCTGCTTGATGTCAATTGCCACACCACTTCAGCTCATTCCGAGTTCATGAGTGGCAGGAGCGTGCTGAATAGACGCTATTGCCGCATCCAACCGCGATGGCATTGGCGGATCTTGATTTGGATGCCGGGGTGGTCTTCTCTCCACCGCCAGACGAGATGTTTTACTTCTCGAAATCGCTTGTCGTATTCGTCGTGGTCTCCGTGTTGGCTGACCTCGAGTCGGCAGTTGGTGTCGATCAGCACTGCCGGCAGATCCGGGAAGCGATAAAGAAAGAAACCGTTGGTGACCAGCATGAGGTTGCTATCGGACCAGTGTTGTCGTGCGAGCCGTCGCGTCGCCGAGAACGTAAGAGTTTCAAAGAACTTCAGAGGCGTAAAAAAAGATGATGAACGCCGGTGAGCCAACACTCTTGTCAAGCGGTTCTGTACTTTTGTGCATGCAATTTGTTGCGTTAGCCCGCCTCGAGCGATCCAACAGGACCAGATTCATTAAACGGGCTACAATGCTTCGGTCTTAAACACCGAATGCAGTTTGGTCGATTTGTTCGATGCCGAAGTTGGTCCAACCGACGCGAGTTGGGAGTGGTCTCGCCGAGATTCACAAGGGAGATTTAGGCGACGCTGGTACTCGCCAGCTTGCCTGCAACTAACACGTCCATCACGGGGCAGTCGTTTCGCCTCGTTTGATTCACTTCGTCACCAGGCAGGAGCTGAGTTGCAAGCCGAATGCCGTTCACTTACGTTTAACGGAGTTTCCGCAGGAAACGGGGGCATCCCCTGTTGGCTTTCCTGGCGATGACCGACTCCGTGAAGCATGTCGAGCTTGTTGCAACCATGAATCTGCTAAAACCCTCGAACTACATGGAGGGGCTTCGAAGTACAACGCTGATCGTCTTCTTCGCGCTTTCTTGTCAGCTTTCCCTGGCAGAAGTCGTTTCGTTTACGCCGGACGGTGTTCCTGTTTCAGAGGATTTCCGAGTATGGGTTAACGGAGAAGAGATATTCGCCGGACAGGCGGGCAATGACCGGCACGGGTATTATTCCTTTGCGACTTTCGATTTCACCGAAGCTGTCACTCTCAAGATCAAATCTTTGAGGGCAGTCAAATGGTTGGACATCCTCCCATCGGCATTGCGCATTGATCACAAAACGCTTGATGATTTCACTTTCGAGTTCTCCCTGAGAGAGCCCGAAATGATCACGATTCTGGTAAACAACGACAAGCGTAACGCCCTGCACCTCCTCACCAGCCGGCCTGAGCGAAACCAGCCCCACCCGGATGATGAGAATGTGTTGTTCTATGAGTCAGGCGAAACGTATGACGTGGGCATTCTCGACCTGAAGGACAACCAGACCCTCTATATCGAAGGAGGAGCCGTCCTGAAGGGGATGGTTCGAATCAGAGATGCGAAGAATGTAAGGATCCTGGGAAGGGGAATGTTGGACGGGTCCGAGAATCAATCAGCGGGCAATGATCCCGTCGGCGACGATCCATGGCGATTGATTTATATGGATCGATCTGAAAACGTCCGCGTTGAAGGGATCACCCTGTTCAACAGTCGCAGGTGGACCATTCACCCTTACGCATGCCGCGGCATTCATATCGACAACATCCGTGTCCTGAACTGGAACTATGGCTCGGATGGGACGGACATTTCCGCTTGCCAGGATGTTCAGATTACGAATTCTTTTTACCGCACCAACGATGATCCAATCGTCATCAAGGCGTTGAGCTTCAGCGACAAGATGTACTATCCGAATCCCATGATCAAGAACATGGATGTGAAGAACATCATGGTCGAGGGCTGCACAGTTTGGAACATGCCTTACGGCAATGTATTTGAGATCGGTTTCGAGTTGCGATGCGATCGGGTTTCGGACGTCGTCTTCCGGGACTGTGACGGAGCTAAAGCTGTATTCCAAATTCGCAACCGGGATCAAGATAAAGTAGCAACAGGGCACATAAAGATGCGCAGCAATCTGTGCAGGAGATTGCGGTACACGTAGCAGAAGTTTGGTTTTTTGGGCCCGAGATCAAGCGTAATGGCGAACGCCCGCATCTCGACCGATAGCCGGCAACTGGATGGGAACTCGTTTCGCCCAATTCGATTTAGCTCCCCGACCAGGCCTCGAACCAAAAAGGCCAACTTAACAACACCACACCGACAGCATTTAGCCAGTTTTTTTCGAGGCATCGGTTGCATCGACTTCACGCAGTTGCTGGTTCCGCTAACTTGCGTCGGTCTTTTTCACCGCGGCGAACAGAATTCGCTTGCCGCGCTCGGTCGATACAATTGCGCCAAGCAAAGCTTGGGACGCGCCGCCGATCCTGCTAGGATCTTGCAGTATCGCTAGTCGTTTTCGGATGGACAACCATGATTCAACGCTCATTCTTTAACGTTGTCGTTTTTTTCGCTATTTGTCTATCCACCAAGGGTCTCTCTGCCCGGGACGAACCCAACATCGTTGTTATTCTTGCCGACGATTTCGGTGTCGGAGACATTCAGGCGCATTACTCGAACAACAAAATCAAAACACCTTATCTCGATCAACTTGTTCGCAGTGGCATGAGCTTCACGGACGCTCACAGCCCTTCGGCAGTATGTTCACCGACTCGGTACGGGTTGTTAACAGGGAGATATGCCTGGCGGACCCGCATGCAGGAGTGGGTCGTCGCGGTTTACGAACCACCGCTCATCGCTCCCGACCTGCCCACGCTGCCCGCGTTCTTGAAGAAACAGGGTTATCACACCGCGTGCATTGGAAAATGGCACCTTGGATGGGATTGGCGTGGACCGCAACGGCCGATGGTGCATCCGCTCAAGCGAAACTTTCAAAAGACGTGGGACTTCGATTTTACAGAACCGATCGACGGTGGCCCAACCGCTCGCGGTTTTGACTATTACTTCGGCGTTGTTTTGCCAAACCTGCCCCCTTTTTGCTGGATCGAAAACGATCGAGTCACGGTGAATCCAACCGCCAAATACAAATACATTCCCGAAGATGGACACATCGTGATGCCGAAAGGCTTTGAAGGCAGCCCCATGGCACCGGGATGGAAGTTTGATGACATCTTGCCGGAGTTGACGCGTCGGGCAGTCGAACACATTCACCAGCAAGCCCAGAAGGAGCGGCCGTTCTTTTTGTACTTCCCACAGACCTCGCCTCACGAGCCGATCGTTCCTTCGAAAAACTTCAAAGGTAAAAGCGGCATTGCCCCGATTGCAGATTTCGTGATGGAAACGGATTGGTCGGCCGGGCAGATTATCAAAGCGATCGATGACGCCGGAATTGCTGACAATACAATCGTGATCTTCACGGCAGACAACGGGCATTCGCACTACACCGGATGGCAAGATTTGATCAACGCCGGCCACTTCCCCAGCGGTCCGTACCGTGGCCACAAAGGAGACATCTGGGAAGGAGGGCACCGTGTACCGCTGGTCGTTCGTTGGCCCCGAAAGGTTTCGGGCGGTTCAACAAGTGATCAGATGGTTTGCTTGACTGATTTGTTTGCAACGTGCGCCGCGTTGACAGGAGCAGATCTACCTGACGGCGCCGCAGTCGATAGCTTCAGTTTCGTTGCCGCACTTCAGGGCGATTCGGATTCTTCCGGATTGCGAACGTCAATGGTCAACCACTCGAACTTTGGCGAGTTCGCGTATCGCGATCAGACCTGGAAGCTTGTCTACAAACTGGGTGAAAAGAATCTGACCGCGTCGCGTGGTAAGCCGACCATTGCCGAACTTTATGACTTAAGCAACGACAAATCCGAGCAACACAATCTCGCTGAAACCAGGCCCACTGTCGTCCGCCAATTATCCGGCCAGCTATCGGAATTGATTGTCAAAGGGGCAAGTCGCCCGGGCCAGACCAGCCGCAACGATTGCGAAGTCCGTTTTGATACGACGCAAGAGTTTCGGTGGGTGGAGGCGGCAAAGTAGAACTTGGGGACATACCAGGGGACGGGGAGCCCTTTCGCTCGCTGCTTCGTTTTCTGCGGAAGCACAACAACGATTACCGCGGCGCGGATTCGCGTCTTAGACTATGTTCATGCCCAAGCTAACACGCCGCCATCTATTGAAGTCTGCCGCCTGGTCCGCCGGATCCATGGCGGCCACTCGTGGTGAAGCCCACGCCGCGCCAGCCAACCGATTCGAGGTCGACGATCAACAACCGTTTCGCGGCCAGACAAGACGCCTCAAGATCACCAATCGCGGACATTATGTAACGTCGCTCATTTTCTCGGTCGATTATCCCACGCACTTCCGACTGAAGCCGGAGTTTTATCCGGTTCTCACTCCGGCCGGATACCCGGTTACCGATTCGCACCAATACTGTTTCATCCACCACCAATCGATCATGTGCGGCCACGGTCGCGTTCGCGCGGAGGACGGGCGGGTCATCGACTTCTATCGCTAGCTCAACTTCCCGGAAAGCGATCGGTCCGACAAGTGGCACACTCCCGAGCGCAATCTCTACCACCTCGGCCCGTCGGGCATTCAGGAGATCACGAAGGTCAAGTGGACCACCGCCGAGAGCCTCCGGATTGATCTCGAAATCACATGGCGCACCCGCGAGCGGGATTCCGCCAAGGGCGCCCCCATTCTCCGAGAGAAACGCCGGTACGAACTCACTCAATCCGGTCCCCACACCATGATCGATCACTTCTCCGAACTCATCCCGGTGAAAGGTACCGCCGTGCTCGAAGCCGATCGCCATTCATTCTGCGGGGTGCGCATGCACGACCTGATCGACGTCGAAGACGGCGGCACCATGCGCGACTCCGAAGGCCGCGCGAATCCCAATGGCAATTACTGGGACAAAGACGGTGATCGCAAGGCGCCACGCTGGGTCGACATCTTCCACGACAAGTCTGTTAATTCATCAGCAGAAATGACATGCCTGAAGACACGCAAGCGATGTGCTGCCACGCGGCAGACGCGGTGGTTGTATGAAGTCAGAGGACCGTCCTCCGTCATCGCTCACAAGCAGCTGTCGCGCCAGGTCACCTCAGCTCCAATTGCGATCACTCTTGTCACAAACCGAATTCAATATCGTTGACGGGCCGACAGGGAAGTTCATAAGCCTGGATTCGGATCGACTGGATGAATCCATGACGGTGTTTTCCGAGCGGGAGATGACGGGCATACACATCTCCTCGCTCGGCTCTTACAAGGCAAAGGATCTTGAGTTCTTACGTGATCATCCAGATGTGACCTCGGTGCTGGTCAGCGAAGGCGGTGGAATCGATTTGAGCGGGTTGGCCTACCTGACAAAGCTCAAGCATTTGACGCTTGACAACTACGACTCGCCGATTTCATTGCGCAAGTTTGGCCAACTTGAGACATTTGCTGGCGAGTGGTCAAAGGAGCTTCAGTTGGGGCCCGACTGCGCACGTCTCACATCACTGTCTTTGAGAAAGTACAAAGCCAAGGATTTGACGCAATTTCCTTGTCTCCCGGCGCTCTCGACTTTGGAGCTTGTGCAAGCCTCGATCGTGTCACTTGAAGGAATTCAATCGCATCTGCAGATCAAGAAGCTCAAGTTCCATCGCTGTTCAAAGTTGGTTTCGATCGGCGCGATCGCAGGGCTGTCTCATGGAAATCTCGAACAGCTCTCTTTTGAACGATGCCCAAAGATAAAGAATATTGGAATTCTGGGACGATTGTCGCGGGTGAAGACAATCAATCTCCAGTACTGCCCTGACCGCCCGCTTCCAGATCATATTGACGGTGTAAGGCTCCTCGCCCGAGGCACATCCGGCGCTCCAGCATCTGACGGTTGACCGAGCTTCTGCCTGCGCTTTCTTCGCCAAGTCCGGAAGAACCTCAGTTCTCAGGAGGTCAAATATTCCGCGATCGCGGTAGAAGCGGGAGATGGTAATTTTGCAGGATCGGTCTATCACCTGCAGTTCTTCCGGATGCTCAACGATCCAATCTTGATAAGCAGCAACGTCGGCAAGCCCCAGTTCAGAGATCCGTCGGTCAATGCGTCTGCACACTTGACGACGCACCTTGCGGAATCCAGCCCAACGCATTTGCAGCTGAGGGAGGACCCGCTGTAAGAACCGTACACAGTCCTCGTCCTTCATTCGTGTCTCAACAGACGACGCAGTCGTGAAAGTGGCTTGCCGATTCTGCCACCGAGTGTAGTACGTGCGCTAATCATCGGCTTTTCCCTCCGCTCACCTTTCATAGGTACCCATGAGTTCTCCCTCAGCGAGAACATGGCCTGATATGGCTGCCAGGAGCTGCTCTTTGGTCGCACCCGCATCCAACTTGAGCTTCGTATCAAGCGCGTACAGCCTAAAGAAATAACGATGCGGGCCGCTGCCCTGAGGCGGTGCCGGGCCACGATAGCCGATATTCCCGCTGGGCCAGGAATTCACGCCTTGCCGTGCACCGACGACTTGGCTCAGCTCTCCTTGTCGCGGTATTCCAGCTGGCAATTCGAGAACATCCGTAGGAATGTTGAATAGAATCCAATGCACCCAGGGCTTTGCAGCCGGGCGCTCGCGACTGGGGGCATCCGGGTCATCACAGATCAAGGCGAACGAGACCGTGTCCGTAGGTGCGCCGGACCAGGCGAGTGGTGGCGAAATGTCTTCGCCCTCAACCGTGTATTTGGCATCGATGGTTGAATCGTTTTCAAAAGCGGTGCTGGTCAATTTCATTGTCTGCTCTGCGAATGGAATGTAGGAATTGACAGGTTGAGATTCCGTCGGTGATCTGCAGCCATAGGTGACCACAGCCAGGACGACTGCAATTGTCATTGAGCGAGGCAATTTCATGGACATACTTTACACTTTCTCCATGGTTCATCGCTTGGTCAGGAGCGGTGGAACGGCCCCCGCCAAAGAATCCTCGCTCAGGTGCGGCCTGCCTGGAACGGTTCTGCTGACCGCTGTCGTCCGCTTGTGAACGCGCTGGGTGGGTGCGAGGTCGTTGCTGCTGACCCCAGTCACAGTTCTAAATCCGGCTTGCCATCTTGATCAGCATCGAGCGTCTTCAAGTCGAGAAATCCCCCATCTCGGCCAGGACGAGTCCGCGGACGTTCATTCCGGTGTGAGCACCGATCATGCCCGCGAACGTGGGCACAACGTGAGGGATGCCTTTGTCGGGTAGGTACACGACAAGGACGGGAAACTCGTGCGCCTTCACATCGAGATTCCAATCGAGATTGCGAGTCTGATAGAGATGACCATCCTCGGTGGCCTCGCCCCATGCGGCAACGCTGCTGCACGAGTAGGGCATCAGCAGCGGAACCGCGTGCATGGCCTGCAACAGTGACAATCGCACACCGGCGCCGTCTGCGAGTCCAGCGAGTTCCTGTTCCAAGCGGTCGTCCGTGAAGGCAGCAGTCCGCGACCACACTTCGCGCAGGTTTTCTTCCGATACCTTCAGCTCCGTTGTGATGTCCGCCATGGCCGTGGGGATAAACGCCCGAATCTGGTCGCCTATCAAAGCGCCGAGCTGCTGGCCCATTTGGTAAGAAGTCCCGCGTACTACGACTACCGGTAGTTTCACTTCGCCCTCGCCAATGGTGATGCAATGGCCCTGCACACCATCCGAGGTCGGGCGGAGAAAGAGAACCCGTTCTTCAGATCCCGAATCTGAGGCTGCCCCACGCAATGTCTGGGCTTTGTCGTCCGCCTGCACGTACGGGCAGAACAGAGTGGCAGCCAGCAAAACGTGGAAAAACGCGTGACCTGCCTGCGCAGCGGGGTAACGCCAGTGGTCGGGAAGATACCGTCGACTCTTGAAGCTTGTCATGGCAACTGATAGCGATTTGAAAGCCCTTTTGTGGGCTAACGGTACAGGAAATCGTTGGTCGCTTCCACTTTTCCATTGACATTGGGTTGCATTTTTTGAACCTGAGCTGGAAATCGAAAGCAAACCGTTCTTCTCGTATGACCAGCAGCTGCGTGTTCACCGGAGAGTCAGCAACTGCAGATTCGCCGCGTAGCCGCGCCTGTTCCCAAAATCCAGTCCAAAGTCTCACGAGAACTGCGGCAAAGCAATCGAGGCCACTTGCGGCGGTCGATGCACCCTACCGCACGAAGGGAATAGGGTCGCTTTGGTGCTAAAGGCTAGCATCAACCCCTTGTCTCGGAGGGCCTCCAGCAACTCGATGGTCGCGCACATCAATCCCAATAGCAACTTATCACGCAGACAGACGGCGGTTTCCAGCAGACGGCGCACCTCGGACTTGCTCAGGATTACGGGCTCTCTCGAATTTTCTTACGCGGCTTTCAGATGCCAAGCGTAATGTCCAAAAAAACAGAATCTGTCAAACAGCGTGCGGATCGCTGACAAGTGCCCCGACACCGCGGATCGACCTTTGTGACTTTCGAGAAGGTATTCTAGGTACTCGCGGACCAATTCCGCGATCGACTTCGTAAGCATCGCGGTCGGTCCAACTGATAGCGATTGAAGCCCCCGGTGAAGGGCCAAGAGTCCCCGTAAACTGACAGCGATTTAACATCGTGCCGCTTACCAATCTTGTCGCTTACAATTCGTCAAACCCGGCGCTGTCCAACTACTTGACCAAATGGCAGCTGAAGCTGATTGCTTGATCGAAGGCCGAAGGAGCCGACTCATGCGTGCCGTGACGACGTTGAAGATCCTGCTGCTTGCCTGCGCAATCCACTCGCCGTTGGCCGAAGGGGGCGAGCCGCCGCGGCCAACCGCTGACCGTTCACCGAAACGGCCCAACATCGTTTTGTTTCTGGCCGACGACATCGGTATCTCGGGGATCAGTTGTTACGGCTCCGATTCCTTCAAGACGCCTCACATCGACCAGCTTGCAGCCGACGGCATCCGATTCGACTTCGGATTCTCGCATCCGGTCTGTGGCCCGTCTCGAGTTTGCCTGATGACGGGCCGATATCCGTTTCGCACGGGCGGTTTGGGCAATCGGAGTTCACAGCAAGTCAGCCCGCGTGACCAGATGCCCGTTTCCCGCCTTCTGCAAAGGGCTGGGTATGCGACGTTCGCCACCGGCAAGTGGCCTTGGCTTGGCCACATGGAAGACGCCGACGCCTGGGGATTCGACGAGATGGTAACGTGGAGAAGCTACAACACGCCGGACCGCTACTGGGATCCCAACCTGTACGTCAATGGCAAGAAACGGGGTTTTCCCGGCAAGTACGGGCCGGACATTATGCAGGATGCGATCTTTGCTTTTATTGACAAGTCGCGCAAGCAAAGCCCAGGAAAGCCTGTCTTCGTCTATTACCCGAGCGTCTTTCCGCACAGCCCGTACATTCACACCCCCGACAGCAAGTCATCCCAAATCAGCAAGGCCGAAAAATACCGCGACATGATCGCCTACATGGACAAACAGGTCGGAGACCTGCGAGCCCGCCTTGCCGAACGCGGCCTGGCCGAGAGCACACTGATCATCTTCCTCAGCGATAACGGATCTGTGACCAGCTTCAAGGAGTTCATCGACCGAAAGGTCGTGCACGGTGGCAAGGGGCAAATCGCTGACGGTGGCGTCCGGGTGCCTTGGATTTGCTATTGGCCCGGAACGATCAAGCCGGGGCGGACAACCGACGCGCTCGTGGATTTCAGTGATCTATTCCCGACGATTTTAGACGTCGCCGACGTGAACATGGCCGATCGACCTCAGGTCGACGGAAGAAGCTTCGCCTCCTTGCTGCGCGGTGAACCTTTCCAGGCTCGCGAGTGGGTCTTCTATCAAGTCGAGAACAAGTATGCCGTGCGCGAGCACCTCTGGAAGCTGGACCACACCGATACGCTTTTCGACATGCGTCACAGCCCGCACGAGGAAATCCCCGTCGATCCGGTTGGCGACTCCGAACCAAAAAAGGCATTCGCCCGCCTGAAAGCGGTTGTGGATCGTCTGGATCCGTTGAAGAGCCTACCGAGTGCCCGCCAATAATTATGTCTGAGATTAACGCTTGTCACGAGGCCGGCCACGCGTTCATGGCCATCGAGCCTGATTGGGACGACGGTCCTGAACGTTTCGCCGACATCCAAGTCGAATGGGCGCTAATCAGCTCACCGACCGAGAACTTCTCGAAAAGTCCGTTCTGGTAGCCTTGGCCGGTCCGGTTGCCGAGATGCTGTACAGCGGCGAGCCTTACCATCCGGGGCTCGTCGCTGAGTGGGCGGCCGATTGGCAGCTGGTCGCGTAACCGCCGGAGATTCGTCGCTTCGCTGCACACTTTCCCCGAACATCGTCCGAGATGGAGGGAAGACTGCGTCGAAGCGATTGTTCGAACTCCGAGCGGTCGATGCAAACGCATGAAGAAATCGGTGTTCGTGCCGGCAGTGTGGTTCCGACGCTTTGAGAACTCCGGCAAACGGTCGTCGACTCGGATGAACACCAAACTCTCTGATCGGGAGACTTCACTCCGCGCGTGGATCAAGCCTCGATTGTCAGCGCGATAGAGGGCACGATGTTCAGCACGACGAACGCGGTTCGATTTTGGAGAAAAACGCGGAAGAAAGTTACGCGGATTAAAGACGATTCACTGTTCGTTGAAATCCACGATGTCTTCTCCGATGGATTTGACGTCGATGATTCGCTTGCCGTCGATGAGGACTTGATAGGTGCTGCCGCTTTGCGCCTGGACGGTCGCTTTGCCGTCGCGGATCGTGACGGGATAGGGCGCGACGACGCGGTGCATGCCGTCAGTGGCCATCGCCAACGCGTCCAATCGTCCTGTGAGCAGCAAGCGGAGGCTGACCAGGGCACCCGGATTGATGTCGGCGGGATGTCGGCTTTGCTCGCGCAGGTTGAACACGTCCGGCAGCGTACCGATCGATTTCCCGTCGGGGTACTGCATCTGCTCGCCACAAATCGTGATGCCTTCGGCTACCATTCGCCAGTCCAGTGTGTCGTCGTACGGTGCCAGCATCAGCAGCGCGTACGCGTACACCGTCCCACACCACTGCACGGGCAAGCCGATCCAGTTGGGAGCTGTCCAATTCGTAGCGCCCAGCACCGGCGTGGTGGCATAGGCCATGATTGGACGGTTGCTCCACTGATACACGAACGGCAAACCGGCAATCGCCCAGCGTCGTGCTTCATTCAGGTGGCTTCGATCACCGGTCAATTCGAACGCCCGTGTGTACGCCCATACGGCTTGCGCCGATGCCAGGATGTCTGGAGTGTGAAGCGGTACTTCCCAGGTTTGAGCACCCCGGGGCGTGCGGAATCGCTTCAAGTATTGCAGCGTTCTTAAGCCGGCATCCAAGGAACGTTGATCGCCGGTGTAGTAGGCGTGCTCGAGTAACTGGTACGCAGGCCGGGTACAAATCCCACTGGCCGTGTCTTCGAAATGTCCTCGACGATACTTGCCGCTGTAACGGTACGAGCCATCCGGCTGCTGGCCTCGGATCAGTCCATCTGCCACGCGAACGACGGTCTGCAGCCACTGTCTGCCGCGGCCGGTGACAAAGTAGCTGGCCGAGTTGCGAACATGGGAACCGCCGTGCGCCAGTGACGGCGTCTGAGGCGGTCGGCCGGTAATTCGCCAGATCGCCGATGCACAGTCGGCCAAGTACGCGCCGCGCTGCGGACTTCGCCGCACGCCCGGCACAACGGCATGAAACCAGCCGCCGTTATCGGGATCGTGCACTAGGCCACTGTAAGCCTTCAACGATAACTGCATCTGGGCGTCATACGTTCGTGGCGGATCGGGCAAATCGGTCAAGCCACGAGACTTCACCGCCCACAGAATCACGTCTTCCAACCTTCCGCCTTCGTTCCAACCTTTCTCGGCGCGCACTGTCGCCGTGATCCGCTGACTTTTCAACGACATGCGATGACCAGGTGCGCCGTCCAGAAAATCGGGCGTGGCGAACGTCGGCTGAAGCGTGGGATCGTCCCACAACATGGCAACCGAACAGCGATCGGTGACGAAAGCCATCAACGGCATCGTCAAGTCCATCGGCGGCGGTTGCACCCGCAAGTGCTCAGTAGTCTCGATGTCCAGCTTTGAACTCGAATACTCGCCCTTGCCCAGATACTCGACACCGGCCAACAATCCCTGCTCCAGTTCTCCGAACGCCCGTAACACGGGGCCTTCCACGGGCCGGTCGCTGCTGATCGCGATCCGCAAGTTGCCGTCGGCTGCCGTATCGAGCCTTACGGTGATCCTGCCCGCATGATAGACCAGCGGCCACGTTTCATCCTGAAGTCGCAGTTCCGGCAACTCGAAGTCGGCGTGAACCAACGGCGCAAGCGCTGCCACCATTGTTGTGCCGCGCGACAAACGAACCTGAGAACCGTCACGAGCGGCATGCAAAGTCAAATCACCGACGTGGTGAGTGACCGCGTCGAATGGGGACTCGGAGTCGTAGGCCCAGAGGGCGCGATGGATCGTCGGTAAACCGGCGGCTTCGATTTCAATTTTCGTCGCGGCCAGCGACGCGTCGCCCGTCGGAATCACGACACGCCGCCTGCCACCGGCAGAGAGCGCATGGACCTGGCCGTTGATTGTCGCGTTGATGACTGCATCACGATGATTGGCCACGATGGCTACCAGTTGCCCCGATTGCTGTTGGACTTCGCTGATCTCAAGCGGATGCAATTCACCGTGATGAACAGAAATCCAATCGACTTCAACGTCTCCTGCCGAGGTTGATGGGTCCAACCGTAACGATGTCAGATCGCCTTCGGTATCGAATCGAGCCTGATACTCGTGCCACTTGCCATCGTGCTCTGCTCGAAACGTCACGACGCGTTCGGCTGCGGTACCGGGATGTTTGGTGCTAGTCCAAAAAATCTGACCGTGACCAGACGAACGGCTGCGCATCCGCAATCGGACAACGAACCCACCTTGTTTCAGGTGCACCGGGGCAGCGAGATAGGGATCACCACCGGTCGAACGGATTCTCAGTTGGCCATCCGATGCCGAAACGTGGCAATGATGTCGAGCGACCCAGCCGTCCGTTCCGTTCTCAAAATCCCAGCGATGCAATGCCGGACTCACGACCAATTCCCGCGGGTAGGGATTGGGAAGTTCCCGACTGTCAGCTGCCGGAGCGACGGACGCGGCCAGCAGCAACAGAGGCGCCAGGCATGAAGATAAGGGTGGTTGCATGGATAGGGAAAATCTCCATGGTGGGAAGCGTCAATCACAGAGCGTAACGGTAAGCGATGCTCGTGTCAGCGACACACCGAAATCGGTTGCAGCTGCCCTAGGCACACCTCACCCGGACACCCTCAGCTCCACTCGGATGGACAATCTTCAGTGTGCCTGATGTACCATGTTGCGATTCCGGAAGAATCGCGGCGCGGGAGGCCTTATTGACAATGTTCGTTGGAACCGTGGCCGTCTGGTCGGCCACCTGTATCTAGGGAGTACGTTGACGAAACGCGTGAGTTTGTTGGCCAGACAACTCTCCCGACAATGTGGGACACAGGCGAGACCTCATAGCCGTGGTAGTCCTGCTAGATAAAGTCCACGCATGGTTACCAAAAGGAATCGACGAGCGCCTTTGGGAAAGTCCACCCTCATTCCTGCCAACACTGAGGTCGTCCGGGGTGGGCACTCGGAATAGGGAATGATTCGGAACGGCTGAAAGCCTTGTGAAGTGGTAATCAGCCTTCAAGGAACGAAAGGTCCATGAGAGTCGCAAGACACACCAGTTATCGAGCGATGTTCCGAAAGAGCAGCAGGCCGCTGTTGGGTGTAGATACGTCGAAACCTAAACGTGGATGTTTGAGTGTCAATAAGGGAACCAGGGAAGCTCGTTTGAGTAGGGTGATCACGCAGCCAGGCCGACATCTGTCAGCTCAGGTTTCACCGATGAGGCAAGCGAGTGGCGGAGCCGTCGTAGTAGTCCGAGGTTGGGAAAGCCGACCACATGGCGAAGGGCGGCAGGATTTGCCGTTTTGGGCAACGAAAGGGTTCACTCATCGGGAGTGTTCTCGATGAACGTGGAAGTGGTCCAAAGAAGATTCTGGGAACAGTCCCAGCGACATCGGAAGCATCGTACAACGCAATGGATTGCCGCGTCTTGTGACCGGGTACTGGAACGTTCTTCGAATCAAGACAGCCTGGAAAGCCGGATGCTTGGAAACTTGCACGTCCGGTTTGGGGTTATTTCCCGCACGATGCTAAGTGATGCTGCAATCCGAGTTGTGCATCGCCTGGGAGTCGTTGTTTTGATCGTGCTGTTGCGTATTGGCCATTGGTTCATCGATTCGCTACATCGGGATTGAACGCAGCGATATTTCGTCTCGATCATAAACCAAATTGCGCCCAACAAACTGTATTCGCTCACCTCAATCGAAATCGGAAGTCTTGGATCGCTCCTCGCTGCATTCCGCGTTCACACTCCAAAACCTCCCCGTCGTATCAGATACTTGCTCCAATGCACTGTTTCGACTACCTGCAACTGCTACAGATTCTGTACCCAGATTTCGCGGTCTGTGCGTCGAAGCGATTTCGCCACGGCGCGGAGAGCGATGCAACCTCCTTCAGGAATGGCGGTGGAGAGCCAGCGCGTGTAAGTCCGGGTTCACATTCTTGACATTTTTCACGGTAGCTTGGCAGAGCGTGCTACTTTGCTTGCCCTGGCTTCGATCCGTCTACCGGTTGAACGGTTCCCGTGCGTTCGAGGAACTCCGCGAGTTCAAGCGTCACTTGCAACACGTCGTCCCACGAACTTCCCGCGACCAGATCATTGGCGTGCACTAACCGATCACGTATCGCTTCCACTTTGCCGAAAAACTTGGTCGCCTTGTTGTTGGACTCAAAGCCCAGCGACGTCGAGCAGTGGGGCACTGAAAGCAGCAGGTCGCGTTTATCCGCGATCTGCAAGCAGTCGGTTAGATGTAACTCTTCGCCTCGCATCTTTCGATCGTCGTGAAGGCGGCGAGCCTTCTGGAGTCGACCAGCGTTGAGGACTTCCGCGACTTGCGCTTCCGAGTAGTATCTTTGGACAAGGTGCAGCAACCGCATCTCAAACAGCGAAATCAATCCGAACAGCAGCATTCGAAAGGGTGGACGTTGCAAGTCGCTCCGAGACACGAAGCCATCGATTCGTCCAGACTGTCGAACAAATAGCCAATGCCGCCTAGCGAGACGAGCGATCAGCGTTAACAGGGAAGCATTGCCATCGATGACCTGGTCATCAGACAGTGGGCGAACTTGACTTTGCCAGTCGTTGTCGCGAAACGAATCAACTTGGATCGAGCCGATCACTTCGCCACGATGTGAGACCCCAAGCACTGACAAAGTGCGGGCCGGAAACTTCAGTGGGGGTGTGTCTTGATCCTTATCAATCGACTCCAGCGGCTGGGTCAGATGTCGAGTCCGAAGCCAGTCTCCCAGCAGTGCGTGAAGCTCAGGGCTGAAGTCTGGAGCGGCGGACATTTCTCACACGGACAGGAAGAAGTCAACTCAGGAAACAATCGAGCCTCATGTCAATCATTCCGCAAATCGTTGGCTGTGTCCATGAGACCGCACTCAGTGTGCCATAGCCCGGTTAATGAGTGACGCCGTTTCGGTCCACACAGATGCGGATTCGCCGCTTACGGCGCAGTTTTCCCAAATTCTGGTCCGAAATTTCGAGAAGTCTGCGGCTAAGCGACTTTACTAACTTGCGCTGGGCGATGCAACCGAGTGGAGTTAGCGAAAGGAGAGGCGAGGACTATACGGGCCAGGAAAATACGCCCCTGCGATTCCTGTGTCGCAGGACAAACACCGCGTCTGAGCGGCCTGAATGGGCCGACTGCGTGTCGTTGTTCGAACTCCTTTCCACTACCTGCCCGACGATTTCAATCTCCCATCAGGCACACGTTCAAGTCTAACCGCATATGGGAACAACCAAGTTAAGAAGGTCGCGACCACTAGAACGACCGCAAAATACAAAACAGCAACCGCCGATCGTGTTGCCACAGGCAGCATATCAGCGATCGCCCACTCGAGGAGGATCGTGGCCAAAGTGGCGAGGCCACACGTCGCATACCAGGGCCCCGCACCTACCAGGCGGAACTCGGTGCCGCAGTCTGGACAACATCCAACGGAACGGTATCCCCTGCCGATGTGGTGCATGCTCATGAACACACCCCTGGACTGCGGGCGGTCGCACTCGGGACATCGCATTGTCTTCATATCGCTCATCATCAAATGGCGTACGATCTACGGAGGCACACGAACTGCATGCACAGATCGTAATGATTTCCATCCTCTCTAAGCCCGCTGAAGCCAAAAATCCCCAGAGGTTCCATGCTTGTTTGTCTATGAGGTTCTACTGAATCACATGCAGAACAGTCGGCCTTCCATTGTCGTGTGAGGACTTCAAACTGGTACTACCCATTCTACATCGCTCGAAGCCAAGCTACTTGGACGTTTCCGTCCGGAAACCAACGCAGATTCACGGCTTCGGCGCAGTTTTCCGAGATTCTGGTCCCGGAATTCACGAAGAGTGCGGCGAAGCGATCAGTCGAACTCCGTTCGGGCGATGCAGCTTCGCTCACCAAGCCAACGGCGAAACTCGCAGCGGTCGGGACCACCTCGTTCAATTCAAAGCCGGCGAATCGGTGACCTTTCATTCGTTGCTGGGACAGGCCGACGGATCCTTCACGCTGAAGCTCAATGGCGAGGACGACGTCATCGTGGATCTCGCTGGTGTCGGCTCCGGCCATGTCGAGAAGCAGGTTGTCGCGATGTACTGGCTCTGGAACGACGGGAGCCAGGATCGATCGGGGATTCAGCTGGCGCGGTTCCGAGTTCAGCGGCTTGGCGTGCAGGTGTTTCCGGCGCTGCCGTAGCTGGGAGGGCCGAGGAGGGTTTTTCAGTTTTTCATTGGGTCGCGTTATTTCAACTCGACGCGTACTTCGCGAATCGCTCCATTAAAGGCGAAGGGCGGCTTGTAGGTGTTGGAAACGGGCGAGCCGGTGTCCATGCCGACGCCAAAGGTGTCGATGCCGAAGCGACCGGGGACGGTCTTCTCGATCCGTGCCGCACCGACCTTGTTGTCGTTGATGAAGAGTGTGCCGGTGCCGCCGCTGCCGAGTTCTCCGCCGTCGTAGGCAAAGTCGAAGCGGACGGTGGACTTGCCAGCAGGGACGAGTTCGCTGGAAGTGATGACGGTGCGGGTCTCGTCGAACCAATTGAAGTGATAGACGAGCTTGCCGTCCTGCACGTAGAGCGAGTAACCGCCGCTGCTCCCACCGATGGCGACGAGCACGCCTTCACCGCCTTGTTCTGGCATGGTGATATCGGCCTCGATCGTGTGCGACCGATTCTTTGTGTTCGCGGCGGCCGTTTCAGCGAGACGCACGGCGCCGGAGTAGTAAGTGAACTTCGTGCGTTTCGGATCGCTGCCGCCGGGCGAAGGTTTGGCCTCGTAAATACGTGCGGTGCCGCGATCGTCGAGTGGATACACGTGGTTCTTCTCGGCTTCCTCGTCGAAGAGCGTTTTCATTTGCGCGAGCTTCTCCGGCATTTTCGCCGCGAGGTCATTGGCCTCACTGAAGTCTTCGTCGAGGTTGTAAAGTTCCCATTTGTCCTTGTCCCAATTTCCCGGCGCGTAGTCCTGACGCCACGGGAATGTGTGTTGGGCACAGGCAATCCAACCTTTGTCATAGATCGCACGGTTGCTAAAGACCTCGAAGTATTGCCGCTGACGCACGGGCTTGGCGTCTGGGCTGTCGAACGTGGAGAGGAACGAGACGCCATCGAGCGGCTTTTGCTCTACCCCGTCGACGGTCTTGGGAGCGGGCAGATGCGCGGCTTCGAGAATCGTGGGAACCACGTCGATGAGATGTGTGAACTGGGTGCGGATGCCACCCTTGTCCTTGATGCGGGCGGGCCAAGTGACAATCATGGGATTGCGCGTGCCGCCAAGGTGCGAGGCGACCTGTTTCACCCACTGGAACGGTGCGTTGCCCGACCAAGCCCACCCCACGGGATAGTGCGGTTCGCTTTCAGGTCCACCAATCGCGTCGAGACGATTCAAGTTGTCCTCGAGCGGAGTCGGGAAACCGTTGAGGGCCTTCACTTCATTGAGCGTCCCATCGGGTCCACCTTCGGAACTCGCACCGTTGTCGCCGACGATGTAGATAACCATCGTGTTGTCGGCATCCGGCAATTGGTTGACGGCGTCGATCAAGCGTCCGCACTCGTGGTCGGTGAAGGCCAAATAGCCCGCGAAATTCTCAAACAGGCGCAGATAAAGTTTCTTCTGGTCGGCGGAGAGGGAATCCCAGGCGGGCACCCACTGCGGGCGCGGCGTGAGTTTCGTATCCGGCGGGATGATACCCATTTCAAGTTGCCGGGCATACGTTTCCTCCCGGACTCTTTCCCAACCCTGATCGAACTGCCCCTTGAACTTATGGCTCCATTGCTGCGGCGCGTGATGCGGAGCGTGGGCGGCTCCCGGCGCGAAATATAAGAAAAATGGTTTCTTCGGGGCGACGGACTTGGAATATTGGATGTAGTTGATCGCCCGGTCGGTCATGTCGGTCATCAAGTGATAGCCTTCCTCCGGGGAGGTCTTCGGCTCGATGGCCCGGGTGTTTTCGAAGAGCACCGGATAGTATTGGTGCGTCTCTCCGCCAATGAAACCAAAGAAATACTCGAAGCCCATGCCTGTCGGCCAGCGGTCAAACGGCCCGGCCACACTGCTTTCCCAATCTGGCGTGTTGTGGTTCTTGCCGAACCAAGAAGTCGCATAACCATTCCCTTTCAGCGTCGCGGCGACGGAGGCGGTGGTCTTCGGGATCATGTTGTTGTAGCTGGGGAAACCGGTCGCCCATTCAGCGAGGAACCCGGAGCCAGCGTTGTGGTGATTGCGCCCGGTGATGAGTGCCGCGCGCGACGGCCCGCAGATCGCGGTCGTGTGAAATCGCGTGTAGCGCAGCCCCTGCGTGGCTAGCTTGTCTAATTCCGGCGTGGGAATCGGGCCGCCGAAAGTGCTTGTTTGCCCGAAACCGACATCGTCGAGCATGATGAGCACGACATTGGGCGCTCCGGCGGGAGTGCCGGCAACCGGGGCCAGGCGGACGTGGATTCCTTGTAGGTCTCGCCGATGATGCCCTCGAATTTAGGTTCGGCGAGCGGAATGATCGTGCGGTCCGGCTGGCTGGTTTGCACCGTTTGGGCTGAGGACTCGCACGAAAACGTCGAGAGAGAGACAGCGCAGAATAATAAGGTGATGAGCTTCATGGCTCGTTTCTTAACGAAGATGGAATGGCGATGGCCGCCGCCCTCAGCGACGGCGGCCAAAGTGGTTTGCAGTTATCCGTAAGCACTATCGCCCGCCCATGGTGGCTTCAATCTTCTTCTGAATCCCTTCCAGGTTGAATGAGCCAGGAGTCTGGCTGGGCGGATACTCCTTCATGGTCATGAGGAAATTTCCGGCGACCCGCTGCATCGGTGCGAGGATGTAAACGCGATCGAGGAACCAATCATTGTACGTGTTCGAATTGTGCTGCGCTTTTTCGTACGGGTCGCGGCGAAGATTGAACAGCAGCGGCACGCGAAGCTCGGTAAAGGGCTCCCGCCAAACCTCGAAGGCCTGGCCACGGTTCTCCAGAAAGACCGCTTTCCAATCTTCGTAACGCATGGCGACGATTTGTCCGTCATCATTCACGTACATGAAGCTCTTGCGCGGCGACTCGTCGGTCTTGCCGCTGATGTAATCGAGTTGGTTCGCGCCGTCCAAGTAGTTCTTGTAACTGCGGCCATTGAGTTCCACACCCTGCTTCAACTGTTCCACGATGTCGGGATTACCAGCCGCGGCGGCGAAAGTGGGCAGCCAGTCTTCGTGCGAGACGATGCCGTTGCGGACCTCGCCAGCCGGGAATTTGCCTGGCCACTTCACAAAGCAGGGAACGCGATAGGCGCCTTCCCAGTTCGAGTTCTTCTCGCTGCGAAAGGGAGTGGTGCCGGCATCGGGCCAAGTGTTGTAGTGCGGGCCGTTATCGGTCGAGTACTGGACGATCGTGTTGTCCGCGATACCGAGGTCATCCAGCAACTTAAGGAGTTCGCCGACATGGATGTCGTGCTCGATCATCCCATCGGTGTATTCATCATTGCCTTTGTGGCGGTTTTCCGCTTTGACGTGAGTGCGAAAGTGCATGCGGGTGCCATTCCACCAGCAGAAGAACGGCTTGCCGGCCTTGGTCTGGCGGGTGATGAACTCCTTGGCAGCGGCGAGGGTTTCCTCATCGATGGTTTCCATCCGCTTTTTGGTCAGCGGTCCGGTGTCTTCGATCGTTTGGCCACCGTTACCGTCGGCCTTGCAGCGGAGCACACCGCGGGGACCAAAGACCTCTTTGAACGTCTTGCCGCTGGGCAACACCATGTCGGCCGGGTAGTCTTCGTTTTCCGGTTCTTCCTCGGCGTTGAGGTGGTAGAGATTGCCAAGGAACTCATCGAAGCCGTGCATCGTGGGCAGGTGCTCGTTGCGGTCCCCTTGGTGGTTCTTGCCGAACTGGCCCGTGGCATACCCGAGGCTCTTCATCACCGTGGCCATCGTAACGTCAGTCTTCTGCCAACCTTCAGGCGCGCCAGGGATGCCGACTTTGGTCATGCCTGTGCGGACCGGCACAGAGCCATTGATAAAGGCGGCTCGACCGGCAGTGCAACTTTGTTGGCCATAGTAATCGGTGAAGAACACACCTTCCCGCGCAATGCGATCGATGTGGGGCGTCTTGTAACCCATCATGCCACGGTTGTGGTAACTGATGTTCTCGGTGCCAATATCGTCACCCCAGATGACCAGGACGTTGGGCTTGCTACCGGACTGGGCCTTGGCCGCCGGGACCACTGCCAAACAGGCGGCTAACACAGCCATTAGCAAGAGAAAGTTCGAGATTCTGTGAGTCCTCATGTGCGTTTCCTGTTGGGATGAGTCGTACCTGACAAGACTAAACCGGCTGGAAAGGCGCCGTGGATAGCCAGAACCGGTCATATTTGCTGGTCGGGGCCTGCCTGTCTACGTAATATTAGCAAAAGCAAAAAAAAGCCAATAAAATCAGTAAAACCGGTCACGTTGTAGGGGCCCCGCTCAAAGGAGTTTCCCCAGCAAGCCTGTGCGAACAGTGACTATCTCATGATGTTTGGGGAACACCCGTCGGAATCGCTTCGCCGACGAGTGTGACGCTCGCTTTTCCTCGCTGCCAACGTCGGTTACAAACCGGAATCCTCGCGAGCCCAGGTCACTGGCTCCCGCTTTGGTTACGCCGCGAGCCTTGACTTCCGCGACTCGCCTAGCTCTCTCGATCTAACAGAGATTCCCGCCGAGCAATTCCGAGATCAGATTGCCACCGCAAAAGCCGAACGTTTGATCGCACTCACGCAGGGCAACGTGGCACTCGAGTCTCAAGCTGTCTCGCGGGCTTCGGCTCAATCGCATCGCGAAGAAGCGAAAGCTCGGATTGCATCTTCCAGTCGAAAACTGTGGGCCTCATGAACACTGGTCGTGGCAAGGGCACGCTGTCTCTGCGACTTTCGTTTGACACGGTATAAGACGGGCTTCGTGAAGCAAATCAAATAACCCAGCCCAAACGGAAGTTTGAAGAGGGACAACCTGTCCGAAAAAAAACAGTCCCTTCTTCATTACCCGAGCTAAGTAGCGGCTTTGCAAAAACGCCGTGTTTTGCTGTTCCAAATGCGACTGGAACGGCTTTTGCATTACGCAAAAGTTCGTGAGATTGGTCGAATGAGCAAACCACACCTCGCTCAAACCGCTCGGGTGGTCGCCGCTTCTACGCTAACATTTCCGCAAGTGATTGAGCGGCAATGTGTTGCAATGACGGCTAATAAGTTCGCGAGGTTGCCGAACAAATAAGGCCACTCTCTCGGGAGAGCTGAGGCGTTGCGATGTACTCAAACTCGACCGAGAGTCGCTCCCCATCTACCCATGCGAACACGGTTTTCAACGGCCGAAATGTTCATTCGAGGTTTTTGCCCCCACGGGTTAGCATCAGGACAAGCGAACTGTCTTTAGAAACACTCATTCAGTTTTTCTCGATGCAATACAAACAGGTTGCACCGCGGAGAAACAGCTGCTTGCCGGCCAAGGCGGGTGAGGCGTCGAAACGCTCATCGAGTTCGTTGGTCGCGAGCACCGTAAACTGTGTGGAGCGGTCAAGCACCATGGTCGTTCCATTGCGGCCGACGATAACGGCCGCCACAAACCAACCTGCGGTCATCGTCAATCGCAGTGGACTCGCATGAGACGATTCATCATGCCGCTGCGTGGTCAGCGAAAGACTGGTAAATGTTGGGACCTCTGCTGCTTCATCACACGCAATATCCTCAAGAGCAGCAATCAGATTGGTCTCGTGCAGGAAGACTTCACGAGCCTCAGCGTCTGTTCTGAGAAGTTGATCCAGCTCTCTCACCTCGTCGTCGCTGAGAGTCTGGTCTTGATAGGCACGGGCCAGCGATTCAATCGAGCGATTCATTTCATGCTTCCCCTTGGGCCAACGATGTGCGAACACAATCGGCAACCATGTCTCTGAGCGAGTTCAATTTGCTGTACAAGCGACGGGCTTTTTGTTTCGATTCCGCAGCGATTTGCGAGATCGAATCACCTCGCGTGTGAATGCTCAGCAGCAGGCGTCGTTCAGGCTCGTTCAACTTTTGTAGGCAATTCCTCAGCGTTTGCCGCTCTGCCTCACTACGCTGCAAACGATCTTCTGCCTCGGTCGCAAGAAGTTTGATCACTTCCTCACTCAAAACCAATCGATCCCTGGCTCGCGAACGTCGAAACCGCAACACCTCGAACCGAGAGATCACACAACACCACCGAACGAAATCCAGGTCCGATCCCTCTGGGTCAAATTCATCGAATTTGTGCCAACATGCCAGACTAATATTCTGCATCAGATCATCGACGTCCTGACTCGACGGAAGCAACGAACGTACGTACCCTCGGATTGCACGCTCGGTGCCCATGAAGAGCGACATAAAGCGATCATATTGCTGATCTTTCTTTTCACTACCCATCAAACGTAAGTTCGCCGACCCGTAGCGAAAGTCGTCAAGACTTTCGGCGATGCTCCGGGCGGCCGAAACTCTTGACGAGTTTCGCTACACACAGGAGTTCTACTCAGCGGGTTGCGGCTAAAACTCCTCCTTGATCACTTCGTGCGATGCGCGTGTCCCCAGCGATCCCCAAAGTCCATACGGGCTTGGTCGTCCCGGGTTAGCGGAAGTCACAACTGGCGCAGTGTCATCGCCGGCTTCGATCGATTCACTTACGAACTTGACAGCGCCATCGGCCATCAGCACATGAACGCCACCCGGGTGCCGACTACTCGCCGGTGCGTGACCGCCGGAAGAATCATCCGCCCCCAAGCAAACCTCATTGTTAGGCGGCAAGGTCGTGTTGAATCCTGAATAGAGCGGACCGCCATTGGCCCAACTATAACCGCGCCGGTTCTCGGGAGCTCCAATGTTCGTAAACCCCGAACTCCAAAACCGAGGGCGATTGGGATCGCGATCGGGCTGGCAGGTCCGTGGGTTGGCGTGGACACCGATCGGCCCCCAGCCTGAGAACAGGTGCGGTGTCGTTCGCACGTCGCGATCTCCAAGATCGGTAGCGATTTCTCCGCAGGCAATCGTATTGGCAAGGCCATCTTGGATATCATTGAAGGCCGTGAACTTCCGTGGCACAAAAACACCGCGACAGGAACCGTTGGCTCTCGTTGCCTGCAGCACGTCCGAGATCCATCGACTGATGCTGCCATCCCAACGCCAAAAACCTGTTTCGACCCAGTCTGTACTGTCGCCATAGCAAGCTGCGTAGTTCGTTCGTCCAAGGGACGGCAAGCCAGTCCCCGGATCACTCGGGCAACGAAGCGTTGGAATCTCTCTGCTCCATGGCCCATAGGTTGGTTCGGATGGTCCCGCACCCATCGCAGGCCACGCCGGTAAAATCGAAGTCTCGCCATCAACGTCAAATGCATAGGGGGTACTGATCTGTTCCCAAAGCGATTGCTGCTCGAGATAAGGAGTCAGTCCCACCAGGAAACCAAGATTGAACTGATTGGTAGCACGATGCCGATTTGCTCCAGAATAGCTCGCGTTGTCTCGTGGATGAAACGTCCCGCCGATGTGCATCGGAAGTCGATTGTAGGCCGCGTGATAATTGTGGACTGCCAGTCCAATCTGCTTGAAATTGTTGCTGCAACTCCTCCTCCGAGCCGCTTCCCGTGCCGCCTGCACCGCTGGCAAGAGGATACCAACGGATGACCAGCGACGTCGATTGGCAGTCAAAGGCAAGGTCCTTGGCCGCAAGCAACTCGAGCAGGTTGGAACCCTTTTCACGCCGGACACAATCCTGCGATGGCATCGTCAACTGGTCGCCAATGAGTGGGACTACTCGGATCGAAAAGAGAAGAAATCTGGCCGGCCAAGGACCCGGCAAGTGATCGTTGATTTGACAGTGAAGTTCGCGAAAGAGAATCCGACGTGGGGTTGGGCAACGAGCTGATCGTGCCAATGGATCGTGCACCAGACTTGGATGCTGAGATCGAAACGACGGAGCGACTTGGTGATTTGCGTCGATCGTATCGACGCGCGGCTTAGCTCGTCCGGTTTTCTTTTGCGATCAGCACGCCGGTCTCAATAGCTCGATGTGATGTCTGCTGCGCGGTGCCGCCGTTTTGTCTCTATTTTCAGCCACCGCCGCTCTGTCTTGACTCAATCCCGACCGAAAATTGGGCTCCATTCACTCATGCAACTTTGGATTTCGCAGGCCGAAAAGCTCGTTTCAATATTTTGACCGCACGGGTAAGAAGGAGAGCGACGCGAACGCCAGCCTTGCAAACGACCCGTTAACCTACAATATCCTGGACGTTGGCCGTCACCAATCGACCCGTCGAAACCTCCACGGTAAAGGTGCTTCCGTCATGAGCAATGACCGTTGCCCGCTCGGCATCAACAAAACGGTTGAGGTCCAACGGCGGCCGCTGCTGGACTTGCAACGAAAGGATTCCCGCGATGGTCAAGCGATCTCCCTCTTGAATCTCGGTCGGTACGTGGAGATCAAGGCTTTTACCGTTGCATTGGGTTCCTAACTTACCATGGTTGATGACGAACGTTTGCGAATCTGTACGGCTCAGCTCAAGATGCTGGCGGCTGATTCTGAGCGACGCTTGAGGAGAGTTGGTGGATCGGAAAACCACATCGCAACCCTGGTCGCCCCCAATCTTGTCGCGCCGCCGCCGTCCGATCGAGAAGATGTCTTGGTGGGGATCGGGGACGTAAATGCGATCCGTCCCAACAATCCGATAAACGAGCCGATGTTCCGTCGAATTCGAATCAGTAGCGTCGTGTTGCGAAACGCCGTTTTGGCGTCCTTTGGCCAGGTCTGACTCTTCACAGAGGATCTCGAGCACCTGCTGGCGCACCGAATCCGAAACGCCCGCAAGCTCATCTGCAAATGAGCGGGCAGGCATGGCGTCGCCGGCTTCCTCGCGATAGCCGAATTCATCGACTAACAGGTCGATCAGGAGCGGACTGGATTCGAACGCCGCCGGCCAATGCTGGAGGTAGAAGGCAATCGGACGCGGCGAGTTTTGTCGCCAACGGAAGTGCTGATCAGCGGCCAGGATGCGACACGTTTCTTCGTCGCCGGCTGCGGACCGCTGAATAAAGGCCAATGGATCGGATACCAGCGTCCACTGCTGGATGAATTCCGCCAACGCTGATGACATGGGCAAAACAATTCTGTCTGGTTTGGTCACACGATGGGAATTCCCTTCGTGTCGGGAAAGCTATCAGCCCCCTTTTCCACAGGAAAACCCATGTTCAAGCGAGCCAAATCAAAGAACTCAACTTCCTCCAGGCGAAGCAAAACGCGTCGGAAACTACGAGGTACTCAAAAATTGCAATCCAGAGAACTGTTGGCGGGCGATATCACACCAGACAACGGGCAACTCGAGATTGTCGGCACGCCTCAGGCCGACGAAATTCAAATTGAGAACAGCTATTACTATTCTAAGCTGCTTGGATCGGTGATGCAGCCTGCGGTGAAGGCAATGATTCTCTGATCGGCGGCACCAGCACCGATTATCTTGAGGGAAATGATGGGGACGACTACATGGACGCCGGATCGGCCTCGGAACGAGCGATCGGTGGCGATGGTCAAGACGTCAATGCCTACGTTTGGGCCAAGGACGGAGCCAGCATGACCGAGGTGGTGCAGGGAGGGGCGGATACGTGCTGGATCGACGCGTCCATCTCTGCGGCCGCGCAGCAGGGAATCAATTTGGCCGATCGCATCACCTATCAGGGTAATGGCTATTACCGCGTGCAACGATTTCAGTTTGAAGACACGGACGGCGGCGATCGTCTCAAATCGAAGATGCGCAGCCATGTTGAAACGGTTCTCGACGGCAAACATCTCTTTCAACGATGTCGGCGAAACGACGGGCTCCAGAACTATCCACAACTTGACGCTGTGTTAGCGGGTGGAAGTGCGACGACGGTTTCGGGCAACATTTCCAGCACGCCCAACACAACGCTTGAGCTTGACGAAGCATCTTGCGGGAAATAGGTGTCGGCGTGCTCTCCGAGCTCGCATCGAAAAGCTGGGACCGTAGCGAGCTCGGAGAGCACGCCGACAAAAAGAGCGACAGTAATTTCCCGCACGATGCTTTGGCACGTCGCATCACGCAAAGCGAACGAATTTGGAAATGGTGTCGCAGAAACCCGCGAGTTGCTGCGCTGGGGACGCTGGCTGCCACGCTGATCTTCGTATTGCTTTGCGGTGGCTATCTCGCGGCAGGCATTAACCATAAGAGCGCTTACGCTTGCTTATGCGGCGCGATCGGGTACGCTTTGGCGTCGCAACACGTCACCGGATCACAACAACAAGCATTGATCGACCGTGCGTTGCACTGTGCGACGCATGCCGTCACCGATTTGGGCTTTCGAGATTTCACGGTCCTGCAAACCGATCCTGATTTCGCGTTGTTACGAAGACAATCGGAGTTCCGTCGGCTGATCTTGCTTGAGGAAGCGAGCACTGACGCGGCCCAATGAAAGCTGGTTCACGGGATGAACGATCCCAATGGGGCGGAATTGGTACAACATGGCCTTGTCCCACTGATTCACGATGATTGATACTGCAGATGCACGTTCTGTTTGTTCACAAGAATTACCCTGCTCAGTTTGGTCATATCGCTCGGCATTTGATCGACCAGCATGGCTTTCGCTGTACGTTTGCTTCGGAAAAACCTCCTGCACAATGGCACGGGCTCGAGCGAATTCAGTACGTCAATCCAGCGGGCGCGACCGCCAAGACTCATTTTTGCAGTCGCACGTTTGAGAACCAGGTTTGGCACTCACAGGGACTTTTTGATGCCCTGCAAGCTCGGCCCGACATTCATCCAGATTTGATTGTCGGGCACAGCGGATTTGTGTCGACAATCTATCTGCGTGAGCTGTACGATTGTCCGATCATCAACTACTTCGAATTCTTTTATCACACCCGAAACAGCGACCTCGATTTTCGCCATGACCTGCCGGCCTACGGGACGCCGGAACTGCTTCGTGCTCGAACGCGAAACGCAATCTTCCTGCTGGAGTTGAACGACTGTGATCGCGGCTACTCGCCGACGGAGTTCCAACGGAACCAATTGCCCCAGGAATATCGGCAGAAGGTCACCACGATTTTTGACGGTATCGATACGAATCTTTGGAAGCCGCTGGAACATCCTGATCGCTTGATCGGCGGGTGGCAGTTGCCAACGGACAAGAAGATCGTGACGTATGTCAGCCGCGGGATGGAGGCGATGCGCGGCTTTGACATCTTCATGAGAATTGCCAAACGAATCTGTGATCAACGCGCCGACGTGCTGTTCGTTGTCGTTGGCGAAGACCGAGTCGCCTACGGAGGTGACCATCGATTCACCGATGGAAAGACATTCAAACAATGGGTGCTGTCGAAAGATCAGTATGATTTGGATCGAATCCTGTTTCTGGGACGCGTGCCACCACATCAACTGGCGCAGCTATTCTCGATCAGCGACCTGCATTTTTATCTGACGGCGCCATTCGTTCTGTCCTGGTCCTTGATGGACGCATTGGCGTGTGGTGCGACCGTGATGGGTAGCGACACGGAGCCGGTCCGGGAAATGATCACCGATGGTGTCAACGGACTGCTGTTCGATTTCTTTGACATCGATGCAGCCGTGGTTCGTGCAAACGAGGTACTTGACGATCCAAAGTTGTTCCGCTCACTCGGGACAGCGGCGACTGAATCGATCCGGTCGCAGTACAGCTTGGATGTTTGTCTTCCCAAGATGCTCGAACTATATCGCTCGGTGGCAGCCACCAGTGGAGTGACTTAGACATCGATTTCGATGCGACGATCTTCGGCGGCGCGGGCTGATCGAATTGATCGAAGGAGTCAAGCCGATTTATCAGGTTGCGACAAGCAAGCACCTAGGCATCGTGCGGGAAATAAGTGTCGGCGTGCTCTCCGACAAAAAGAGCGACAGTAATTTCCCGCAGTTTGTTAGGGAATGCGGATCAGGCGGATGAAACGCGAGTCAAAGTGTTCAATCTCCAGGAAGGAGGCATTCTCCGGTGCCGGCTTGTAGATTCGAAATGTCTTCATGATGCCCAGAGTCGCGGCGCTTTCCAAAGGCCCAATGAAACCGGTCGATCGTGATCCGAAATGCGACTGTTCGATCCACGTTTGCATCTGCTGGGCATTCAGAAAGAAACAGCCTGAATGCGGATTCAGCGGACGAATGAACCGAATGGGCCGACCCAACACCGTGCTCTTCAGTTCAGGTGTTTCCTTGATGTTTTGGAACGGCTTGGTCACACGCTCCTTCAAGTCTCCGTCCACATAGCACTTTTTGTACGCCAAATCAGCGGATCGCTCAAAGCGATTAGGTAACAGGACCTTGCCGTTTCCAACGTGCGAGTTGAACCATCTCAGTTTCTCGAAAAACCACGCGTCGCCGATCGACAGGTCGTCCTCGAGGTATCCGTAGTAGTCATAGTTTCCCCAGCGATCACGCAGAATGCTGTGGCAGTGAAAGCCGAGCGTGGTGGGGTCATCGTCGATCGATGCCTGGTGACATATGTGGGCGGGAAAGTCTGCTTGTTTCATCAGATGGTTGCCGCCTGCCGTCACCACAATGATGTGAACTTCGCTGCGCAAGGATTCATTCGCAGCCTGAGTGGTGCGGTCGTCATGACGGATCATCGCTTGCGACATGCCGAACGTCTGATGAATCGACATGACTGTCTTTCGCAACGCTTCGCAACGCTTTTCCGCACTATCGGTTATCGATGCGTGGTTGCCCTTTAACCCACTGCCGCTGGTCCCCGCTTGACGGTTTTCATTCTTAACGTGGAAATAGTGAGGGATCGTGAACAGTAATCGCATGAGTAGTTCTTTCGGTGATCACTTGCGGCAGGATCTGATTCTACAGGAAACGAGAACTCGCCGATGTGACTGACCAAGACGATACAAGTGCAACTTTCGGATCGGCAACGGAAGCTGACCTGCCGGCAGCAGTTCAGTCACCGATCGCGTGCCGCGGCGCCGACACTGCCGGGGCACAGACGCTGATCGCGGGCGACCTGCAGGTCCGTTGGGACTTGCTGGCCGACGCGGCCAATCCATAGATCAATTGGTTGCCGATGAGGGACACCCAGCGAAAACTGCCAACGAGTCTGGCCATCGAAAATAAGCGAACGTGCACCGCTGCAACGGCAAACGTGCAAGTCGAATGCTGGAAATGACTTGTAGTCGAATCGACCTTTTTGGTGTTTCTTCAGTTTGCATTCGCTAAAATGGGGTCTGGGCGCCGAAACGTCGGCTCCCTAATTCTTCCAATTGCCCCGCAGCATATCCATCGCAATTGCCAGATTAGCCGATTGCTGTTCATGAGAACCGATGAACACACGCGTCACTGAGGGCGATCATCGAGAGACCTCCGGGCCTCGTCGCAGTCGTTGTTCGACAACGATGCTTAGCGTGAATCCGGACACATCGATGATCCTGGTCGAGTTTCCGAACCTCGCGAATGATCGATATCAAATGTGCGAGGAAATAGAGCGAGGCGGGATGGGCATCATCTATCGCGCTAGAGACCAGCATCTCGAACGCGACGTTGCCATCAAGGTTTTGCGGGGTGAATACGCCAACAATTCGCACTTGCAAAAAGCCATCCTCACCGAAGCCTGTGTGATGAGCTATCTGTCACACCCAGGCGTGACACCGATCTACGACCGCGGAGCTTGCGAGGACGGCCGACCCTATTACGTAATGAAACTGGTCGAGGGCGTAACCTTGTCGGATATGCTGCGTCGTCCAGAGCGGAAGATGCCTGAGTTACTGAGGATCTTTGCCAACGTTTCCCGTACGCTCGCATTCGCGCACGCACGCAATGTGATTCACTTGGATTTGAAACCGGGCAACGTTATGGTCGGAGAGTTTGGCGAAGTCTACGTGATGGATTGGGGACTGGCACGCTTCGAGAATGGCCCGAAGAGCGAGTCGCCGATGTCGGACTTAGGCGAAGTCGTCGATCCGATTCAGCACGTCGATCCGATTCAGCACGTCAATCCGATTCAGCACGTCAATGGGACACTGGAATACATGGCACCCGAGCAAGCGCGTGGCTGCTCACTCGACGCGCGTGCCGACGTGTTCGGATTGGGCGCTATTTTGTGCGAGATTCTGATTGGACAAACACCTTACAAGGGTGACAATGTTCGCGAAATCTATGCTCATGCCGTGAGTGGGTCGATGCGTTCCGTCTTTGCTGCGCTGGAAGAATGCGACGCGGATCGCGTGCTCGTGCGGTTGACGAAAAAGTGCTTATCTTCCAATCGTAGTGATCGTCCATCAAACGCGGTGGAAGTCGCGAACGAGATGTCCGCGTATCAGCAATCCGCGCTGCAGCGCGTTGAGAGCGACATGAATCGTTTCTTTCAACTCTCGTTGGATCTGTTCTGCATCGCGGGTTTGGACGGCTATTTTCGACGAATCAACGCGAATTTTTCCCGCGTGTTGGGACATACGGAGGACGATTTACTGTCGCGTCCGTTTTTGGATTTCGTTCATGAGGAGGATCGGGAAGAGACCATTCTGCAGATCAGTGTCCTCCGCGAAGGCCAGCCGGTCGTGAAGTTCCGCAATCGCTACCTGACAGCATCCGGCCGATACATTACCTTGGAATGGATGGCGAAATCGATCGAAATGGAAGGCATCATTTTTGCCGTCGCCCGCGATGTGACATCTTCGGATCGTTGAGTATCTGCTCGCCGACGTCGCTATTCCGTGTTGGCATCGGTCGCTGAGCCAATGCCAATCCATCGAACGCTGTCATGTATTTTCCCGAATTCAGGAGAGGTTTGTAGACATTTGCGCTGCGAACCAATTGCGATCAAAACCACCCTGCGGCGAATGATCATCCGCTTGTCGAGCCGGTTGGAGCGCACGGCGTCTCGGCTTCTCAAGAACAAGCCGTAGGGTCAAAACTCGACCGGGCACCACGGCCGACAATTTTCGGGATAGTTGCGTCCGGCTTTTGAGTTGCAGTGGAGCGCCGAGGTCGCCCCTCGCAAGGCCATTACATCAGCCAGCGCGGCCGGAAGATGTCAAGTACGACGTCCTTTGTCGCGGACCGTTGAGGATTCGACCTATCAAGGTGTAACGAACGCCGTATTCGTAGGTCAGCAGCAGGAATAGGGAGATCACGATGGTTATTGCCGGGAACTTCACGAAGGCGGGCACCGTGGAATCTCGGACGAACCACTGGGCCAGCAGGACCAACGGAAGGTGAACCAAATACAGCCAGTACGACGAATCCGAAATGTACCGCATGGTATTGCTCTTGTGAGACATCATTCGACGAAACACACCGATCAATCCGAATGTCATCAGCCATGCGAACAGGGCCTGCAGAAAGTTTGCAGCGAGAGAATCCAAGGCAGAATTCCCCAGTGACGGAATGATTCCAAACGTTCCGGACACCAAACCCAAACCGATCGGAAAGACAATGATCACTGCGATCGGCAAGCTGATCGCCCAGCCGCGTCCGAGACGGCCATCGGCGTCGTCCATGTCCCAGTAAAGCGCGCCGAAGAAAAAGAAGACGGCGTAGTACGCAAGCACGCTCGGAATGGGCAGCAGTCCAATGGATGGATCCGGGCCGAAGCTGCCAGGATTCATGAACGACTGGGGCAACATCGTCAGCGGAATCAGCCAAAGCAGACTGACCGGAGAACACACGAGCCACGTTGGAAGCTTACCAATCTTCAACGCATTGGCGAGGGTCGCGTAGATCAGGAATGCCGCGATCAGCCAGCAAAGGAACCACAGAAACCACAAATGCATGAAGATCGGGAATTGGAACAACAACGCCTCGATCGCCTCCCAACCCGGACCTTCCGAACCACCGCTACCAGAACCAAGATAGTCCCGCACGCCCAGTTGATTCGCGATTTTCGCTCGACCGGCCTTCAAAGTCTCTTCGTCAAGTGGAAGCCCGAAGGATGTCGCGATGAAGTTGGTGGTGCCGAAGTCGGTCTTCAGCAGGTCCTTCGCGGTCTGTCCGTTTGCGTCCAAAGCGTCCGCATCGGCTCCGGCACGCAACAGGATGGCGGCCTCCTCCGCGCGGCCAACAAAGGCCGCGCTGTGCAACGCTGTTCCCTGATCGCGGTTTCGCTGGTTGACGTCGGCTCCCATGTCCAGCAACATTTCGACCATTTCCGTATGCCCGAGAAATACAGCAACGGTCAACAGCGACGCGCCATCCTGGCTGACGGCGTCGACCCCAATTTCAGACAGTTCGATCGCTGTGCGAACGCGGCCTGTATCACCCGCAACAATCGCCTCCCAGACGGACGGGTTCTGTGATTCCGCTGCTGACGGTTGACTCACGAAATAACTCACCGCCCACGTTGCTGGCACGATGGTCAGGCACCCTAAAAACAGCGGCAGGGCGATTCTCTTGAGGCGCTGTTTGATCAGCCCGCCGAGTCCGCGTTTCCGCCACAACATTGCCGTGAAAAAACCACTCACCATGAAGAACAGCGGCATGCGAAACCCATGGATACCGGCGAACAAGACGTAGTAGAAGTCGCTCTGCTGTGAGTCTTTCACGGTCCACGGAATCGGCGAAAACGAAAGTGCGGCGTGAAGCACGATCCCCAACAGCATCGCGATCGCCCGCAACGCGTCGAGGTCGTGTCGCCGGTTGATCGCTGGCAGGATTGGCGGAACCGTGCTTGCGTCTGGAGACTCCGATGCGTCCTCCAGTGGCTCTGTGTTGACGATGGTGTCGAATGAAGTGCTGATATTAAACTCCTGAGTCGTTGGCGGAAGCTTACCGAATCTGAGCCTGTTCGATCTCTTTGAGCACCAAAGACGCATTGGCGATGCTCTCACCGGCAAGTCTTTTTCGCCATGTCTCCGCCGACGGCTTGTCGGATCTCTGGACTCGTAGGTACAGCCAGTACGAGACAACCAGTCCGATCACGCCGAAGACGAGTGACGGGATCAGTGAATTAGGGTGCAGGACGGCATCGAAGCCAATCGCCACAGTTGCCGGTATCCACATCAGCCACCACGGGAATCCGATCACCGCGCCGACTTGCAGGTAGACGTTTCTGACGGCGTCAAGCCTGCTGCGGATCTGGTCGACGGGTTCTGAGTAGTCGATTCGATTAATTCTTGTGCAGACAGCTGCGCCGGCGGCGATCACGAGAACACCGTAGACGTGCAGGATCACCCCGCAGATCAGGCGATGCGGCACGTGCGTGTTTCGCGCCCGGCATTGCGCACCAGTACGATGATGATGACGCCAATCAGTATCTGGATGATTTGTCCTCGCAGCAGCGGCCGCAAGGACGTTTTGATGCGATCCATCAGTTCGCGCCGTGTCAACAACAACCGCGCGGCCAACTCCTGGTGATGGAGACTCGCGGTTGACGGCGGGATTGCAGACGCGCCTGTCGGCCTGCTGGTCGACCTCGCCGAGAACCATGGTGGGTGCGAGCGCCGGGTTGTCCGTCGATGCGATGGTCTGCATGTCAGATTTAATCTGGCTTGCATGCTGGTACCGGCGCTGCGGTTCCTTCTCAAGTGTTCGCAGAACGACCTCATCAAGTCGCACATCAATCTCGACCTTTCGCGACGGCGCTGCGAATCGTCCAATCGGAAGCTCGCCGGTCAGCATTTCATAAAAGACGACGCCCAGGGAATAGATGTCGGCTCGATGGTCAACGCTGCGAGCACCCTCAAGCTGTTCCGGAGCCATGTACCGCGGCGTTCCCATGATCTGGTGCGTACCTGTGAGCACCGTCTGCTGGTTTTCGTTCCCCAGTATCCGCGAGAGACCGAAGTCGGCGATTTTCACCGATCCATCCTTGGCCATCAAAATGTTTTCCGGCTTGATGTCGCGGTGAATGACGCCCTTGTCGTGAGCAAACTGCAGTGCGTCACAGAGATGCGGCACAATCGCCAGTGCGTGTTCGGGTGACAATTGCCCACCGCTGATCACGTCGCGAAGCGTTGGGCCATCGACGAACTCCATCAGGAAGTAAAACGTGTCCTGGACCTTGCCAAACTCGAAAACCGAGACGATGTTGGGGTGGTTGAGTTTCGCCAGGGTGCGAGCTTCCCGGGTGAACCTCAGGGCAAACTTCACATCGTGGTCGAATTCTTCCGGGAGAACCTTGAGGGCGACGAGGCGATCAAGCCCTTCCTGCCGCGCCTTGTAGACAGCCCCCATTCCACCCGCACCGATAAGTTCGATGATCTCCAGCGCAGGAAAGAGTTCGGACAAACGTCCAACGGTCGGCGGTACGAATGCAGCGGACCGTTTGTCGTCGTCATTCAGCGCGTCGTTGATCGCCTTGGCATGATCGGGAAACCGATCCAGATACTCCTGCTTCGTCGGCGTGTCGCCGCGTCTTCGCCGATAGTCGACTTCCAAAACGAAGAGTTCGGCCAGGAGGACCTCTCGTTCAACGTCGGTAACGTCCCCGGCCATCATGGATTCGATGGTCGGTGGCTCGTTTGACTGCCATTGTCGTTCAAACTCGGCGCACAGATCATCAATCCGTTCCAGAGCCGCGATCGGTAGTTTTTTCTGGCGAACGCTCATCGTCTACGAACAATTCCTGCTGACATTTTTCTCGAATTAGGTGCAGACGACGCTCAATTGTCCGCGCAGAGCACCAAAAACGGCGGACAAGTTCCGCGTTTGAGTTCCCCTCAACTTAGCAACCGCCAATTCCTGCAAGTGCCCGACACCGAGATGAGAAAAAAATTGTTCGTCGGATTCCTGCATCATGAGCACCACGATCGGGCGACGGTTTCTCCAACGCCGGCCAGTCGCACGCGACTATAAAATGGGCGACACGGGCCATGGGCGGCGTCTCGGACCATGGGTGGCGCACGTCACCGACGGTAGGATTGTTCTTACGAGCGAAGGCGGCACGGCCAATTTATCCGGTATCAAGTTATGGAAGTTCAACGAACGATGAAGACATTGCTCGGGGTCACGCTGGCCTCTCTACTCGTTTGCCATTCGGCGACAGCCCATGCGGCAACCAAGGTATCGATCGCGAACAACCGTTGGCTGATCAACGGGCAGCCCACGAATGCGGGATCCGTCAGCGAAGGTTTGCTGATGAACGTGCGGATGGTCAACGCCACGTTCGAGGATTCGTCCGGAAAGAAACCGGACTTTGATGCGAAAGCCAACGCCGACGAATTCATTGCGAAGATTCCCGACTACGCCGCGCACGGCGTGAATGCGTTCACGATCTGTCTTGCAGGGCGGCATGCCCGGTTACGAAGGTGCGGTGAATTCAGCGTTCGACGCCGGATGGTTCGCTCCGGCCGGAGTATCGGAAGCGGGTCGAATACGTTATCCGCGCGTGTGATCGCAACGGCGTCGTGGTGATTCTCGGCTGTTACTATCAGCGTCAATCGAAGATCCTGCGCGACGACCCAGCGATCCGTGCGGGGCTGGTCAACGTCGCCAGTGGATTCAGTCGCAACGATTTTCAGAATGTGGTACTCGAAGTCGCCAACGAGTATCCGCACAACGGTTTCGTTCACGGTGTGATCCGCGACGCGAACGGCCAGGCCGGCTTGATCCGGCTTGTGAAGGAGACGTCACCCGAGTTGCTGGTGACCGCAAGTGGTTATGGCGATGGCAAGATTCACGCTGCCGTGGCGCGAGGCCTGCGACTTTCTCACGCCACACTGGAACGGCACGAAGGTCGAAGATATCCCGGCTCGCGTGGCCGCGCTGAAGAGATTCGGCAAGCCGATCGTCTGTAACGAGGACGACAAAGTCGGCGAGCGAGCAGTCGCGGCGATGCAAGCGACCGTGCGAAAGCGGCGCTGGTTACGGCTTGATGCTGAAGGACCACAACCAGACATTTCCGTTTCACTTCGACGGTGCGAAGGACGACGCGGTTTTCTACGCGGCCCTGCAGGCGATCACATCAGGTGAGAGTTCGGCGAAAGCACACGCCGCGTCCGATACGGCAACGAATTACTTTCCGCCACCCGAGTCACAAGGCGGTTGGCGGGCGGTTGAAACGCCGGATGAAATCGAAACGATCGCCGAGATGGACAAAGCGAAGATCGAGGACCTGCGCCAGTGGCTGCTCACATCGGATGACCGCCCCTTTGCCGCCGTCGTGATTCGCCGTGGCACGATCGCCTTGCAGGTGGAACGCGGCAACAGCGCCGTTTCGGACACGCGCAACGTCAAGTCGTGCGCCAAGGCCATCTGCGCAACGGTACTGGCGATTGCCGCGGAACAAAGCCAGAGCGGTCGAACGCCGAGGAGAATGGCGCTGGACGACAAGGCGTTCGAGTTCATTCCATGGGCACGGCCTTTGAGCGATGCTCGCAAATCGCAGATTACCGTAAAGCAGCTGCTCAATCACACTTCCGGCATCACACCGGAATCGACGAAGGTACCCAATCGTGGACCGTGGGAGCTGATCCTCGGCCACGCGGGCGACGCACGCAGCCAGCGGCTCGCGTTCGACCCCGGAAGTGACCTGGACTATGGAACTCACGCACTCTATCACGCTTCGCTCGTCTGCGAGAACGTGACCGGTCAGCCCTACGATCAATTCGCCGTCGAACAACTGCTGAAACCGATCGGAGTGGAAAAATGGTGGTTTGAGTTTATCGATGGCGATGCAAAGCACGGGCGGCATCCATCGCACGCCATCGGCTTGCCCGCACGGGAGCTGGCACGCGTGGGCTACTGCATGTTGCGGGACGGACGCTGGGGCGAACGTCAAGTCATTCCCCGGTGGTTTGTCCGCGAAACCGCCGCGCCGACGCATACGGTGACCGGTATCAAGACGTTTGGCCGCGACGCCCAGTCTTTCTCACACGGCTGGGAATTGCCTGGCCTATTGAGCGACGGCAAGAGCGACGGCATTCCACGCGATGCCCGGTTCAAGCCGGGCAGCGGCGGCCAGTTGATCGCTTTTGTTCCGAGCCTCGATCTGGTCATTGCTCGCCAGACCGGCGGTAGCGGACAGTGGGCATATGAAGAATACTTGCGACGAGCCTGCGACGCGGTATTGTCGCGAGTGAAATGAAAAATGAACCAGTCACCCGCGCTCAAACAAAACGCATTATTTTGGGAAACTCCATGAAGTTCACGGGTCGCTTCTTGCTGCTCTTGTTTGCTGTCTGGCTTGTGCTCTCAGGACCATCGACGGCCGCCAGGCGAAGGAAAAGATGAATCAAAGATTGATGATTGTGTTGGCCCTGTTGGTCATAAGTGGTTTCAGTGCCGAGGCGACGGGGGCTGATACCGATTACAACATCTACTATTGCGCGGCGGATCCCGCGCTGGGCGAAGAGATGTTGGAGAAACAACAAGGCGACGGCGTGGACGCGCACAGCCTGGCCGTTGATCCGCTCTTCGTCGATCCTGAGCACGGTGACTTTCGACTCAAGCCTGACTCGCTAGCATTGAAGCTTGGCTTTGTCCCATTCGACATCTCGAAGGTCGGTTTACGGACCGACCAAAAGCAGCGAACAGCCAGTTCTCGCCTAACTGAGAATGACATGGAGAATGAAACTCCGAGTTTCCAATGATAATCAACGAAGGTTTGTCGTAAGCAGCTGAGCGCGATGCAGCTTACGAAAGAAGTCTGGTTGGCTTGGGGCGAGTTTGTGCTGTTCACCGCGCTCCGAAAAATCCACAGTCCCTGAACGCCCGACTCTCCTGAAAGCTGCAAGGACGTGCGGCTGATGCAGTGAAAAGCGTTGGCGTGCTTGAATCCGGATTGGAAGCTCGAGTACGATGAAGTGTTGGATTCGGCGTCGCGTTTGCTTGATGCCCGAGCCCTTTCCTTCGTCTTGGACGACATGCGGGCGCATGCAGTCAGAAAGACGCGTCTTGGCGTCACACGATGCACCGCGGGAATCGAAGATGCATGAAGCGAAACATGACCAGCCGACGCCGGCACGAACAAGTCGGCGATTCAATCTGATTTCCGCGATTCTAGCGTTCGTGCTGTGGGGTGGCTGGGCCTACGTCGTTAACGGCGGTGCGAACACCGAGACGGTACGCGGCGCACCGCTTGCTGCGGCGATTACTCAAGGCTGCGGCAGTTTTATCGCTACATTGATCATGGTGCGTCTCGTTTCGTGGCTCTACAATCTCCTGCCGGTCACTTTCATGCGAATGATTCTGCCTGCGATCATTACGGCCACGATCACTGGTAGTTGCCTGGCAACGGCACACGCTATCGTCGGAACTCCGGAGATCATTCGGACCATCGCGCCGGCGCTCATCGTCGCCTTTTGCTTTAACCTCTACACCACATTCAAGTTGCAGGACAGCGCGAATGATCAGGCGAGCACGCGCGGCACATCGCGCGCTGTGCGATGAACGAATTGGAAAACCGCCGCCCGCTGAAAGTTCGTGACGCGAATCTGGCCCAACGATTCGCAAACTGGCTCAGTCAGCAAAGCGTGACCCCCAATCAAATATCAATCGCGAGCGTTGGTTTCGCGATGCTGTCCGCCGCGTGCTTGCTAGCCCTGCCGTATGCGCATGGGGCAGCCGTGTGGGCTCTGCCGTTGACTGCTGCAGCCCTGATTCAATGCCGGTTGCTTTGCAACTTATTTGACGGCATGGTTGCGGTCGAAGGGGGAAAGGGAACAGCAGCAGGTGAACTGTTTAACGACATCCCCGATCGCATTGCCGACCCACTGATTCTGGTTGCCGCCGGTTACGCGACTCAGGTCGTATCGTGGGGGGTGTCGCTGGGTTGGGCCGCTGGGCTGGGGGCGGTGATGACCGCTTATGTGCGCACGCTGGCAGCGTCGATCGGGGCGCCGGTCGATTTTCGTGGTCCAATGGCCAAGCAACATCGGATGGCAGTGATGACATTCGCCTGCGTGCTAACTGCCGTCGAGCCATTGCTGTGGCCGCGTGGTAGGGTCTTTGTTGTAGCGCTCGTTGTGATCGTATTGGGTTGTGCGCTGACCGCAGCACGGCGGGCACGGGCAGCATTCGTTACCCTGGAGACCGGGCCCGGTGATTGACCGGAGCGATAGTGTGACCTGCATTGTTGGCCACAACTGTTCCTGAGACCGCCGAGAAGTACGAGATGCATGACGAACGGGAATTCCGGGGCGAGAAATCTGACACAGGCCTTCACGCATCCAGGTACGCGCGAGACCGAACCCTGGCGAGATTCCCGCCATCACGTGTAGCGTCAGCTAACGGTCCGGGGCGCGTCCAAGCCTGTTCAGAGACCTCGACGAGTGCGACCACGCTAAGGTTTCTCCAAGGGAAACCGGCACAGCGGCTTGCGGCTTCGGGGGACGCTGTTGAGGTCGGCAATCGTGGTATCGCCGAACATTTCTTCGATCGACTTGGCCGCGTCGTCGAGCTTGCGGTGCAACGGGCACAGATCCCTTCCGTGCAGGCCGAGCGGACATTCATGAAACCGCCGCACGGGCTCGACCGCGTTGACGACGCGCAATATCGTCAGCTCATCCGCCGAATCGACCAGCAAGAATCCGCCATGCAGCCCGCGTTGGGCGTGAACCAGACCTGCTTTACTCAGCCCTTGCATGACCTTTGACAGATAGCCGGCCGGAACTTGCGTCGACTCCGCAATCGCACTCGTCGTCTTCGGCTCAGCTTGATCGGCGAGATAGACGACCGCGCGTAGGGCGTATTCAGCAGTTTGAGTAATCAATTCAGCGTTTCCAAGGGACTTCCACTAGGCGGTCAAAGGACCGGCGATCTTCGATTCACGACCCCGCCAAACGCTGCGTCGCGCGGCGCTGGCGGCCCGGTCGAGTAGCAAGTCTGCAATCTGGATATCGACATCCACTTGTCCATGGGGTAAATTAGTGGAGAGACGAAGTGGTTGCTAGTGCGTTGAGCTGCCATCTTCCCAAGGAGACCCTCCATGCGACGCCGTGTTGTCATCATTGGCGGCGGCATCTCCGGACTTGCCGCAGCACACCATTTGCTTGAGACCGCTGCTGAGACCGATGTCCTGTTACTGGAAGCCGGCGCACGACTGGGCGGCGTCATCCAGACGACGAAGCAAGACGGGTTCCTCCTCGAGAGTGCCGCGGACAACTTCATCACCACGTCACCGGCCGCGGTAAACCTTTGCCGGCGGCTTGGGATCGACAAAGATCTGATCTACACCAACCCAGCGGCGCGGCGGGCGATGGTCGTCAGCAAATCGAAACTCGAGCCGATACCTGCTGGTTTCCTGGTGATGGCACCTTCGCGCATCTGGCCCTTGCTGTCCACGCGGGTGCTCAGCCCGATGGGGAAGCTGCGAGCAGGCTTGGAATACTTCGTTCCCAGAAAGAAACGCAATGACGATGAATCACTTCGATCGTTCGTTTGCCGGCGATTCGGTCGCGAGATGTTCGAGCGATTGGTTCAGCCGTTAGTCGGTGCCATCTACACAGCAGACCCGCGACGATTGAGCGTCGCAGCGACGATGCCACGGTTTGTAGAGATGGAACGTGAATATGGCAGTCTGATTCGCGCCATGTTACGACGGCGACGTGCGAGAGGAAACAAATTTGAGCAGGACGAGGGAGTTTGCTACAGCCAGTTCATGACGCTGCGTGGTGGCATGTCGACCTTGATCGATGCGCTCGCTGCTCGGTTGCCTGCGGAATCGATTCGAGTGAATTCGCCTGCCTGCAGTGTTGTTCACAGCGGTGATGACTGGTCGATCCGAATGGGTCGTGGCGAGCAGCCATGGATCAAAGCTGACGGTGTGATCGTGGCGGCTCCGGCGTCACGATCCTCGGGAATGTTGACAACGGTGGATCCGCGCATGGCCCAGGAGCTCGGCAACATCGAGTTTGCCAGCTGTGCCGTAGTCTCGTTGGCGTATAGTCGCGAGCAGGTCGGGCATCGGCTTGGGTCTTTCGGTTTCGTGGTCCCGCAAGTTGAACACCGTCACATACTTTCGTGCAGTTTCTCAAGCCTCAAGTACGAAGGTCGTGCTCCCGAAGGAATGGTGCTGATGCGAGTCTTCGTTGGCGGAGCGGTACAACGCGGGTTGATGCGATTGTCGGACCATGAGTTGACCGAGTTGGCGCACTGGGAACTAGCTCGTTTGTTGGACATAAAAGGCGAACCGTTGATGCGACAGATGACTCGCCAACTGAACGCAATGCCACAGTATAACGTCGGTCATTGTGAGCGTGTCGCGACGATCGAGCGACGTCTTCAGCAGTTCCCCACGTTGGCGTTGGCAGGCAACTCGCTGAGCAGTTTTGGCGTCCCCGGCTGCATCGCCAGTGGAGAATCCGCGGCCCAGCGAATCGTTTCCGCTCTGGCTCCCGCGACAAAGCAACCGCTCTGCATCTAAGCACGTTGGTTCGTCGCTACTTTCCAAATTGCAACCGGCGCGGCATGCCGTCAGTGCCCCGTGAATCACGCCAAACAAAGGCCCCGGGAAATCGGGCAAGGGGAGAAATCGGGCAAGGGGAGAAATCGGGCAAGCGGATTCGGTTCTATATTCACCACTCGCGTCATCGGGGTTTTGCTCGCAGCGACGATAAAACGCGTCAGAGGGAATAGTGGTCAAGGGTGTCGATGCTGGCATTTGCATCGACGTTCACGTATGCGGCATTCGACTCGCAGTTGTCGCTCGACCCGCTGAGGCGTGCAAAGACCAGGCGAAGCCGGCACGTCAACACGCTCGCAGTGCGAAGCAAAGGGTGGGTTCCGGTTTTTCTGGCGACGGTCGGATAGAATGGTCAGTCTTCCAGCGGCATCTTGGTCAGCACGACGTGTTCAGAGAATCGGACCGCAATTCGGATGGATAGCCAGCGGCTTTCAAACACGAGTGCCCATTGGCAGTCGGCTGTTTCTTGACTCGCAAACCAGACACTTCGCCTTTGAATTGCCGATCGGAAGGTTATAGAATATCGCTCATACTCCAAGGTGCATGGAATGAGGCTGCAATTGCCTTTTGACTCATGTGCTGCTTTGCAAGGTTTCGTGAACGCATGGTGCCCCACCTAAATGAAGTGATGATGCGACCGATCTCGGGTTATCACCAAGATGACGAGGGACATTGGGTTGCTGAGTTAGCGTGTGGCCACTTCCAGCACGTGCGTCATGATCCGCCTTGGATGCATCGCGAGTGGGTGACAACCCATGCCGGGCGTGAGTTGATGATTGGGTTAGAGCTTGGTTGCAAGAAGTGCGTTGAGAACGCCCCGCAAGACTGGGACGCGCCGCCCCAGCGTTGAGCCGGCCAGGCCGGACATCGCACTCTCGCAGGCCGACTTGTCCCCAAGTCGATCATGTATAGTTGACGCATGGCCGAGTTGTCGACCTGAGGACCAGTCGACTTACATTTTACACTTCGTCGACCAAAGCACATTCAAAGCAGCATGACAGAACCAACCTTCCCTTCAGGGGAGTGTCGATGACAGTGATCCAACAAGCCGTAAGCCAAGCTGACTTCACATGACAAATGTTGCCAGCCCGATTCTCGCCCTGGTGTTCGTTTTCACGTGCGCGCATCTGTCCGCACAAGACGTTCAGAACCCCAATGTGCTGTTCATCTCGGTCGATGATCTGAACGATTGGGTTGGCTGTCTCGGCGGCCACCCGCAAGCGAAGACACCCAACATTGATCGACTCGCTGAGAGCGGCGTGCTGTTCACGAACGCCCACTGCGCCGCGCCCGCCTGCAATCCGTCGCGCACGGCCATCATGACGGGGATCTCGCCGCACAAGTCGGGTCTGTACGACAACCGACAGAAGATGCGCGAGTTGCTGCCGGACGCCGAGCTGATGCCGAAGTATTTCTCGCAGCACGGCTACTGGTCGGCCGGCTCTGGAAAGATCCTGCACTACTTCATCGATGCGCAATCCTGGGACGAATATTTTCCAGCGAAAGAGACGGAGGATCCTTTTCCTCGCACGCTCTATCCCGACAAACGCCCCGTCAGTCTGCCACGCGGTGGTCCGTGGCAGTACGTCGAAACCGATTGGGCCGCGCTCGATGCAACCGACGAAGAGTTCGGTGGCGACTGGCTGGTGTCGAAATGGATTGGCGAGCAACTAAGCGAGAAACATGATCAGACCGTTCTTTCTGGCCTGCGGCATCTATCGTCCGCACGAGCCTTGGTTTGTTCCGAAGAAATACTTTGATCTCTTTCCAATCGATGACATTCAGCTGCCGCCCGGCTACAAGGAAGATGACTTGGAAGACTTGCCGCCCGCAGGTCAGCAGCGTGGCCCCAATCGTTACTTTCCTCACATCAGGGAGCACGGCCAGTGGAAGCAAGGCATTCAAGGTTACCTGGCGTCGATCGCCTTCGCCGATGCGATGGTGGGCCGTGTCATGAAAGCACTCGAGAGCGGACCGAATCGTGACAACACGATTGTGGTGTTGTGGAGCGATCACGGTTGGCATCTGGGCGAAAAGCAGCATTGGCAAAAGTTCACGGCTTGGCGAGTTTGCACGCGAGTCCCGTTGATCGTTCGTGTTCCCGCGGGGACGCCCGGACTGCCGCAGGGGACGACGGCGGGCAGCACCTGCGGTAAACCTGTCAACCTGCTGAGTCTCTATCCAACACTCACACGACTCGCCGGGTTGCCGGACAAAAAATCAAACGATGGTCCGAGTCTCGTTCCGTTGCTTGAAGATCCACGTGGCGACTGGTCTCATGTATCGATCACTTATCTGAATAAGCCTGGCAACTATGGGCTCAGTGACGAGCGATGGCGGTACATCGAGTACGACAATGGCGACAGGGAATTGTACGATATCGAAACAGATCGACACGAGTGGGCGAATCTCGCGGAGAAGCCTGAGTACGCGAAGCAAATCGCGAAACTGCGTGCTCTCGCGCCGGCCACGTTTGCGAAGTTCGTGCCGGCCAGTGACGCATCGCTCCCAAAACTGACATGGCATCCGGTTGGTGATTCAGCGGTACCCGCGTCGAAGCCTGATGGCGATCCGTTCGATGTCGTTTTTACGAATGGGCGAAACGAACCCGTGAAAGTCTTTTGGATGGACCGACAGGGGAAGACAATGCCTTACGGTACGCTCCAAGCGGGATGGCGCAAGCCACAGAAGACTCGGCCCGGTGCCGTTTGGTTGATCACAGATCCCGAGGAAAACCGACTCGGGCACTTTGTGGTTGGCGATCGCACGGCCCATGCCATCGTCCCGGCGAAGTGACCACCTCTGGTCTCCGCGGCAACAGCGATATCCGGAAATGATCAATGGTACCTCAGGCACTTCGCCAGTCAGAAATTCACTGCTTACCGTAGATGGGCGGTTTCCAATCCTTTGGCAGTTTTCCTTGTGGCCGCACCCCGTAGGCGTCGCTGGGGATGGGCGCATCCTTCGACTTCTTGAGCGGCAGGTCGTCGGGAAGGTGTTTGATCTTGAAGTCTTTGTACTGAATCTTCATCGCGGGCCCGACGTGGACTTGGACGGCGAGGACGCCCTCGAGGGCTCGACCGTTTTCGTCGAGGTCGATCAGATCGGCGGTGGGCTGGCCGTCGATCCAGTGCTGGTGATGGTTTCCGCGGACGAGAACGCGGTAGTCGTGCCACTGGTCGGGGGCGAATTCTTTGACGGGCATCGTTGCCGACGACCCACGGTTGCCCCGTGGGGTCGACGATCACTTTCTCGCCGGTGTGGGAGAGAATGCGACGCCCTTTTTCTTCGTAAAGCATGCCGTTGTAGTTGGGGTTGTCCGCGACGACGTCGCATTGGTAGCCGGTCACGACGTCCAATCCAAGATCGGGCCGCGACGTGCCACGATACTGAATGCCGCTGTTGCCACCGGCGGTGACCTTCACCTTTACACGCAGATCAAAATTGCGGATCGTCGAGTCTTTCCAGGTGATGAAACGGTTCATCTTGAGCGAGCCATCGGTCACCCCGGTCAGCGCCCCGTCTTCGACCGACCAATATTGCTGATCGCCCGCCCAGTGACTCAGTGTCTTTCCGTCGAACACATGGACGAAGCCATCTTTGTCGGTCGTCGCGCCGACCGCGGCAGAGATTTCAGGATTCGCAGGCGTCGAGGCCGTGAACTTGCCCTGCAGTGGATCGAGCGGACCGCCAAGCTGGCTGACGCGCTGGATCGTGCGTTTGCGCATCGACTCGAGCGTGTCGGCGTGTTCGGGATCGCCCGCCAGGTTGATCAGTTCGTCGGGATCATTCTTCAGGTCGTGAAGGAACTCGTGGTCGCCGTGATCGAAGTAGCGAACGTACTTGAATCGCTCGTTGCGTATGCCTTCAAACGCGGGGATGCGATTGCGCACCGCGAAGTGTTCGTGAAACGTTTCCGTCCGCCAAGTCGCTGGTTTTCCGCCAGCGACGATCGGCTGCAAGCTGTGACCTTGATAACGCTCGGGCACGTCGCTGCCTGCCCAATCCAGAAAGGTCGCGGGCAGATCCAGATTCAGCGCCAGGGCATCGGTGACTTTGCCTTGCTGGTTTCTCGGAACGCGCGGATCGGCAATGATCAGCGGCACGCGGAGCGATTCCTCGTAGTGCGACCACTTGCCAGCCAATCCGCGGTTGCCCATGTAATAGCCGTTGTCGGCGGAGTAGACGATGATCGTATTGTCAGCGAGACCCGCATCTTCGAGTGCGGCGATGAAACGTCCAATCGCACCGTCGATCCCGCTGACCATGCGGTAGTAGGCTCGCATATTGGTCTGGTATTTTTCGTCGGTATTCCATCGCCAGAAGTATCGTTCGCGATTGATGGTCGTTTGCAGGAAGTCGGGCAGCCCATTGAAGATGGCGGGATCGCCCAGCCGCGGCGGGGCGATCTCGATGTCGTCGTACATCCCATCGACCGCTCGGGGCCACGGGAAGTGACCGATGCCTGGGCGGCGATCGCTGTCCTCGGCGTGGCAGGCATTGAACCACATGTTCAGCGCGAAGGGCTTGTCTTTTGGTTGTGCTTTTACGAACTCGATCCCGCGATCAACGATCAATTCCGTCTCGTGTCGCAGGCTGCCGTCGGATTGTTTCTTGTAGTACGGATTACGCCCGATCGCCTCGAACTCGTCAAAGTGATCTTCCTTTTTATAGCCCTTGGGCATCTTGGCGTGCCATTTGCCAAAGTATCCCGTGCGGTAACCGTCCGCCCGCAGGATGTCCGAGTACAAGGTTTCCACCGCGTCGGGTCGCGCCTGCTCGGGGTTGTCGGCAGTGCCGTAGCTGCGACCGGTCAGTCCCGAGAGAATCGTGGTGCGGCTCACCCAGCAAATCGAATGACTGACGAAGGCGTTTTCAAACCGCAGTGCCGCGTGCCGCGAGCGCATCGATGTTCGGTGTCTGGACGACGTGGTTGCCGTAGCAGCCGATCGTGCTGGTCGTTTGATCGTCGGCAAAGAAAAAGACGATGTTCGGCCGCTCGTCAGCTGGCACGCGTCCCAACAACACGAACAGAAGCAGAAGCACAGGGAGGATCGTTTTCATGGCAGCAGAATTGATTGGTTGTAATTTCCACAAATTGAGCGAGCACACCGTGTCCGTCCACGAAAACCGGGAGCCTTCGCGGCTGGCCAAGTCATGGCTCAGGCACCAAGATTCTAACGCCGTCGAATTCGATATGGTGAACGTAGGGAAGAATTGCTGCATTCCGCTCGCACCGTCAAACCCTTCATGCAATCGCCAAAGTCGTTACAAATTGGAAGCTCGCCGCGACCGCACGACTGTTGATCAGAAAGCGAATGCGATCCGTATTACGGAGCTTCGACGGCGACCTACCATTGGGGGACTGCGATGAAAATTCACGGGTGCGGTCAACAAGTCGCCATTGGCTGCGATCAGGTTTTTAGGTTCCGATGCGAATTTGATCCATCCGTAAACGTTGAAGGGATAGGCATGCTGAGCGATTTTCAGCCATTTTCGGATTTTCGAGTTGCTGCCGGGGAAGCACTCAAGTACCTGCACAACAACTTCGGCTTCGCACTTTGGATGGTCACACGGACTGAAGGCGAAGATTGGATCGTGCTTCAGGCGGAAGACCACGGCTACAACGTCAAGGAAGGGGATGTATTTCGCTGGACTGATTCTTTTTGCTCGCGAATGGTTCGCGGCGAAGGTCCGTGTGTCGCACCGTCGTCGAATCAAATTCCTGCTTATGCATCAGCACCCATCGGACAACAAGTGTCCATCGCCGCGTACGTTGGCTTGCCTTTGACAAAACCGGACGGAACACTGTTTGGAACACTCTGCGCTATCGATCCAGACTGTCAGCCTGAAGCCTTGGTGGAGGAACTCCCGCAGTTCGAGATGATCTCGCGATTACTCGGCACGATTCTGGGCTCCGAGTTGAAGGCAGAAGCAGAAATGCGCCGAGCGGAAAGGGCTGAAGCGGAGGCAGAAACCGATTCGCTGACAAAGTTATTCAATCGTCGAGGGTGGGATCGCTTGCTCGCCTCCGAAGAAGCCCGCTGTCGACGTTACGGACACAGTGCGTCCGTGATTTCTGTCGACCTGGACGAATTCAAGAAGATCAATGATTTGCAAGGCCACACCAGTGGAGATGCAATGTTGGTCAACGCGGCCCGGGCATTGCGTGAATCAACACGTGCCTCCGACGTGGTGGCTCGCTGCGGAGGCGACGAGTTTGCAGTGCTAGCCATCCACTGTGATCAAAAGCAGGCAGATCAACTTGTTGCTCGCATGCACGAGAGCCTGGCACAGTTCGATTTGCGAGGCTCGATTGGCGTAGGCGTCCGAAATCCCGCCAAGACGCTTGGTGACGCATGGATACAAGCCGATCAGAACATGTACGTTGTGAAACGAAATCGCAAACCACACACTAGCGATCAAACGCCGACTCAAAAGCCTCCGATCTCCAGCGATTTGACGGCTGATTCCGCTCAGGATATTGCGTCTTCCTGACGCTAACATAGAATCGGCGGCCTTGAGGGATCCAAACGCATCTCATCTATAACGGACTCTAACCATGATCCACGTCGTCGCTCAGGTGGAAGTCAAGGATGGCAAGCAAAAAGAATTTCTGACCGCATTTCGCAGCATCATTCCGGCGGTGCGTGGGGAAGCAGGTTGCCTCGAATACGGCCCGACAATCGACGCTGATACTGACCTTGAGCGTCAGCATAGGGACGCCAGGGTCGTTACCATTATCGAGAAGTGGGAGTCGCTGGACGACCTCAAGGCTCACTTGGTCGCTCCGCACATGTTGGCCTATCGAGACCGAGTCGCGGGCCTGGTTGAGAGTTCAAGGCTTCACATCCTGCAGCCTGCTTGAGCTTAGCCGCAAATTAGCGCAAGGCCAGCCACGGCATTTCATCGGACTGGCGTTCGGAAGCCGGTCCTTGAGCAACTAACCGGTACATTCCGCAAGGTCCGAACAGCGGTGTTGCCTTTGGGCAACGAAACATGTTGCGTTTTGGCATCATCGTCACGACGAGCGTGGTAGGGTTCCGTGGACAAACTCTGTCCAACACGAATCTCTTACCGAATCGAACCTGCTTGAAACAGTATGTTCGATCGTCGCGACGGACAGATGAATCATCCCGCAGCTACGAACGCTCACGCGCAACCCAAGCCGCTATCGATCGGTCGGTTGACGATACTTGCGATCGCGATGCTGACGGTATTCGCCAGCGGCTGCAGCCGACTACGGCTCCCGCCGATCGATCCAACCGGTTCGCTACTGTTAACGCCGCCGCCTGGTTCGGATGGGGAAGGCTGCCTCTGCTTCGGTTGCACGAGTGGCCTCGGTTGCTTGCAGTGTCGCGACAAGCACGGAACGAAGCCACTCTTCCAATTCCCGACGCCTGCGTTTGTTGAGCCGACGACGCCGCCGCCTTGCCCGACACCGCCTGTACCGCTTGCACCGCCGGCACCGCTTGCACCGCCGGGGTCAGTTGGAGCCGGCGCGAGCAATGAACCTTGCGTGCCCAGTGCAGCCTGCAACGGATCCTGTCAGAATGGTCCGCCCGCTGTTCTGTTCGGTGACGAATGCAGACTGAAGCAGAACCGGCTTCCCCAACGAGGCGAGCGAGGTTGCATCCTGCTCTCACCACAGAAGATCGTCGCCCCCGTTGGCGGTGAAGTCGTCCTGTTGTCCGGGATCTGCGGTACCGACGGCTACCTGCAGATGAACCAAAAACTTGAGTGGATGCTTGCCCCCGATAGCGTCGGAACGTTCATCCAAGTCGGTGACGACGATCCTGGTCTGCTGCATCGCTTGGCAGGCTCGCGAGTTCGGCCCGAGAAACGCGATCCTTCGTACGCGATCGGACTGACCAGCACCAAACGAGCCTTGATCACCCGTGGTAACGTTGACGCGCGAGACGATGTGCAGCTGGAAAAGGGACAAACTTGGATCACGATCAGCAGCCCCAGCGAAGGAACTAGCCACGTCACAGTACTGGCACCCAATAGCGAATGTTGGGATCAAAGAAAGGCGACGGCCACGATTTACTGGGTCGATGCACGCTGGCAGTTCCCTGGTCCGGAAGTGGTTGCGGCGGGACAGCCAGTGAATTTGACGACGCGAGTCACTCGCAGCGAAGGCACTTTGCCGGCTCGCGGATGGAAAGTTCGCTACGAGATTCAACGGCCTGAGATGGCGACGTTCGCAGGCACCAGCGGAGCATCCGTGGTCGAAGCAACCGTTGATGATTCGGGCAATGCGAGCGTGCAACTGATCCCCAACCCGGGCACCAGCGGGATCACTGCGATTGACATGCAAGTCATCCGTCCGGGCGGCGAATCGGATAACCTGCCCACGATGACACTCGGTAGCGGCCAGACATTTGTGACCTGGAGCTCGCCACAATTAGCGATCCGCGCCGGCGCTCCGTCCATCGCAACGTTTGATGTACCGGTGCAGGTCGTCGCGAATGTCTCCAACCCGGGCGACCAAGACGCAACCAACGTTCGCGTCGATGTTCAAATTCCACCCGGTGCCCGAGTTACCAATGCGGACAGCTACGCTCGCGTGCTGCCCAATTCGGTGACCTGGGAGATTGGTACCGTCCCGCCGCAAACACAGCTTGATTTGTTCATGGAAGTGGCCCCCCAATCACCTATTGACCTCGTCTTTCAAGCTCGCGGGGATGGGCTGGTGGCCGAGGATACGGTCCGCATCGACGTCTTCCAACCCTCGCTGACATTGAAGGTGACACCGGTCAACGATCGCGTTGAAACGGGCCAGAGCGTGGCCTTCGATATCGATGTGACCAATACCGGAAACCGCCCATTGCAAAACGTCTACCTCAATGCAACTGGTGATTCCGGCATGATGGATGAACGTGGCGGCCGGGGAGTTCAAAACCCTAAAGAGGATGGACCGCTGCAGCCCGGCGAAACCTGGGCGCACGGGTCGCATTCACGCCGACCAACTCAGGACGTCGCTGTATTCGCGTCGAAGCCTTTGCCGATGGCGGACAGCGTTCGCAGCAGGAGTCTTGCGTGACGGTGATCAACCCAATCCCACGAACTCCAAGCTTGGAAGCCTTGCTGGAAGGACGCAGTCAAGTTGCGACCGGCCAAACGGCCTTGCTGCGAGCGAAGGTTGGCAACACTGGGACCGCAACAGCGAAAAACGTCAGAGTCGACATGGTGTTCGACCCACAGCTGCAGTTGAGCCGAGCGACGGAGGGAGCTGACCAATCCCGCGTTGGCCAAAACATGATCACCTGGACGGTGCCGAGCATTGAGCCAGGACAGACCAAGGTACTCGAAGGCGAATTCAACTTGATTCGCCCCAATCCTCGTGCCCGCGTCATGCTTTCGGCGCAAAGCAGCGAAGGCATTACCGCGAATACCGACTTCGTGTTCCAGATCATCGATGGCACGCCGCCGCCGCGTCCCGTGCCGCCGCCACAGCTGCCGCCGGCCGGGCCGACTCCTGAAGTGCCCGGTGGTTCCGCACCGAGACCACTGCAAGGCGCCCGGAAAGCGTGACGCCAACGCCGCCCGCCGGACCACAACTATCGAATCGATTGCAAACACGTTTGTTCGTTCGCGACATTTCGGTTCGCGTGAACGACCCGATTCGATACTCGCTGAGAATCGTCAATGATTCCAACGAACGTGACGGCCAAGTCGGGATTCAGTTCCAACTGCCCGACGGAGTCCGGCTGGAACGCGTGGTGCCGATGACGAATCCTGAACTGCGTGAGTTCCAAATCAACGCGGGAATTGTTTCGCTGGCCTACATCCGGTCGATGGAACCAGGCGAATCGGTCGAGTACGAACTGGTGTTGACCAGCAATCAACCGCAAACATTCGATCTGAACGTGCAAGTCCGCAGCTTGCGGATGCCGGAAGGATTCGTTGAATCGGTCTCGACGACGGTCCTGCCGTAGGGGATCGCGAAGAACGCTGTCACAGCAAGTCAACCGTGCAGCTGCCGGCTACTTCTCCAACAGTGCGATGATCTCGGCGTGGCCACTGTTCTTTGCGTGGCTGAGCGCCGTGTCCTTGTCTTGGTCTTGGATGGTGGCGTCGGCGTCATGACTGAGTAGCACCTTAACGACTTCGGTTTGCCCAAGACCGGCGGCCATCATCAGCGGTGTGAAGCCTTCGGTCGCTTCGGCCGCGTTGATATCGGCGCCGGCTGCCAACAAGATCTCGACAGTTTCCGGGAAGGGGCCGGTACAAGCATGGATTAGCGGTGTCTTTCCCTCAACATCTCGGCAGTCAACCTCGGCATCATGTTCGAGCAGCAGTTTGACAATGTTGCTGTGTCCATTGTACGCCGCCATGTGCATCGCGGTGTACGAAGTCGTCGGATCCTTGGCGTTGACGTCCTTGCCGGACTTGATCGAGTTGCGGACCGTTTCGATCCTGCCATCATGAGCGGCAATGCGAAACGCTTCGTCGCTGATTTTTGTCAACGGCGTCGATGGTGTTTCTGTAGCAGGGACGTCGACAGTCTCGATTGATTCCTTTTCGGCAATATCCGGGGCTGCAATGGCAGCCGCAGCGGTTGTCACTTCTGCGCCAAGATCCGACTTTGGCTCGCAACCTGGCATCGCGAGGATGAGAAGGCAGGATGCCGAACAGAGCAGACGGCGGAATCTTTTGATTTTGTTCATCTCCACAGTGTAACCAACAATCCAGCCATCGGGCAGAGTGGATGTCGCGCGGCTGTCACAATCGAGTGCAGCTCGCGGCTTGTGATGTGGCAATCACGTCGGGGTATCAACGTGGTCCCAATCCACGGGGTCCAAAAAATTGACCAGCCAATTCAAAACGTAGTGTCTCTGCTCGACAACACCCACGGCCGGGCTCGATTCGATTCTCACCTTCTCGCTACCGCTCGACCAATCAAGATCCGCGGGAACCATCTCGTCGTGATTGAAGTAGGCGTCGCGGATTGCCCAATGAATCCTCATGGTCATGTCCTGCGCGTCGAGGATCTCTGATTCGCTTCGGAGTTTCGCGCCACTGATGAACTCAGGACTGGACTCGTGGAGCTTCATAATCTCAACCAACTTCGCCACATCGCACATTCCACTTGGCCAATCCAAGTCATCGATATAGCCCAGCGACCACAACAGCACCCAGATACTCTCGAGCCGCCAAACGAGTTGTTGCGCTTGATCGGGGTCAGGGTTTTCGTCTTCGAGAAACTGTTTCTCTTCCGGGCTGACGGCGTCCCAAAGATCAAGTTTTTCGATCAACCCGAGTGCCTCTTGTTGCGGGATCCCTTCGGCTCGCAACTCAACCGCCCACAACACAAGCGTCCGTTTGGCGACCGCTTGCGGGCTTTGTAGTCGAACGCCCTCCACGTCACCGACGAACAATGGACCTTCGTAAACAGGAACTTTACGTTGTCGAAGCTCGTGAAATGACTTCGCGGCGCGGTATGCCTGCTCCTTGTTCGCTTCCGACCACAGGGCGGGATTGGGGTAGCCGTCGACCAATTCACTTTCCCTGGTTGGGCCAACCGAGTCAGACGACTTGCTGGAACAGCCGATGACGATTGCCGCGATCGCGATACACAAAGTGAAACGTCCCAACCCGTCGATCCTTGATTCGCGATTCATCCGTTTGGCCTACGCGTCATTCTTCTCGCCATCCTCGGTACTTGTCTTGACTTGGATGCTGATTCGTTCGATGAAGGCGCGACCCGATTTCTTGAACGGCCGGGGTAAGGGCTGCGCGATACCTTTGTCATCGACCGTCCGGCAACGAAGAACATAGTCGCCCGGCTCAAGTCCCGGAAGCAGGATCGCCCAATGTGCCTTGGTGAAACGCATTGGCCATGAAGTGGGTTGCCCCGTATCGGGATCGAAACCAACGGTCGGCGAAGGAATCTCGTTGCCTGCCAGTCCGCCGCCCCAATCCGCACCCCGACGGCCGGGCGCGGGAAGGATCTTGGCATCCTGCCAGGGAGCCGACTGATGGTATTCGTCGTCCGGCGGTAACTGCTCGCTCTTCTCTTGAATCCAAACCTGGACCTTGCTGAGCCCGGAGATCCCGACTTGTGCGTAACCTGTGACAGGAATCGGCTGTCCAGGCTGAACCTCACGCGGACAAGCAAGCGTCTCGCAAAAGGTCTTCAACGGACTATCAACATCGTTGTTCTTCTCGGCGTAAGTATCGTTCGCGAATGAGATATTGGAAAGAAAGAGATGCGTCAGCCATTTGATGCTTTTGAAACCGTAAGCCTCGGGAACCACGACTCGGACCGGCCCGCCACGCTCGGGCGAGAGCAATTCGCCGTTGAGTTTGTAACAGAGAATGACCGGCGGCAAATCAAATGGGTCCTCCAAGACTCGACCGACTGGCAGCGAGCTACGGAAGATCTGTTCGGGCTTGTCGTTGTGATAGCCATGATAGAAGACACGACGGAGATTTTCCTGAGGCCTGGTCATCCACAGTACGTCGCGCATCGGAACGCCTTCCCAGATCCCGTTACCCAGCGGGCAGCCGATGTTCAAACAAGTCATCACTTTCGCGAACCGAACAGCCTTGGTTTCCGCAAGTTTCATGAGCTGCTGGAAATCGAATGCATTTCCGGTCTGTGCAGACAACGGGTTCTTCAAGTCGGCGGGGTTCTCAGGATCGCTGACCACTTCCAACTTCCATGTGTCTCGCGTCAGGCCAACTTTCTTGCGTTTTTCCTCGTCGATCGAATGTGGCTTTGGGTTTCCACGCGAGACGTCCCGGAAATCGTCTTGGCGAGTCAACCACGGCTCGAGCTCGTCGATTGCCCTCTGCAAGGCATCGTTCGACTTTTCCGCGGTCCCGACTTCAGACGACCAGCAAAGTGGTGACGATTGCATGGCCGCGAGCCCGACGGCACCCATCCCAAGAAAATAACGCCGGGTGACAAAGGCATGTTCTTGGAGAAATCGGTCACGTGGAGAAAGAGTCACGTCATGGATCCTGAGGGTTGAAAAAGGCCGCGAAAAAAGACACCACGCTGACGAAACTGATTTTAGCATCTTGGGGCCCTCGATACCTACGCTCGGCAGAACGGCATTCGCAGCGGCGTTCTATTCAGACGTGATCGAGTTTCACGACAAATCTGTATGCACGTTGACGCTGCGAGCACTCATCCGGTATTCCCTCAGGCTGACGCCTTATCAACCGCGAACCTAACGATTACTGCAATCCATGCCCCGAAATCGTCGATCTTTCGCTGCTTTTTTTGCACTGTTCCTTGCGAGCATCGTTTGCGGAGAGGAAACACCGGTGATAGACGCCGGCGTTGTGGTCGCTTCGTTCACCGATGCAGCAACCGAGCCACCGACTGCCGATACGGTGGAAGTCTGCAAACAAGACATCGAAAAGGAACAAGCGGAACTTCAATCGGCCGGTCTATCCGAGACGGCGAAACCGGAGTGTGAAGCGAGGCTCACGAAGGCCCTGGGGTGGTTGCAGTCCGCCGAAGACGACAGCAAACGACGTGCCGCGTTCGAACTGCAAGCAAAGGCAATCCCAGAAACGCTGGCCAAGCTGGAAGCGATGCTCGCGATTACGCCGCCTGCGACGGAAGTTCAGCTGCCCAGTGACGCAACGGTCGTTCAACTCGAATCGCGATTGACCGAGATTCGACAGCAAACAGAGGCCCTTGAGACCGACTTCAACGCAAAGAAGAAAGAGGCAGAAACGCGAACGGCACGATCTCAGGAGATCTCCAAAGACCTGATTGAGTTGCAGAAACGCCTACCGCAAGCACAGGGCGAATTGGCCGCCAATCCGCCCGCGGATTTGGAAAGTCGTTCCAAGTGGTTCGAGCAGGCTGCTCGACTCGGGGCCCTTCGTCAACAGGCCGAACGACTTCGCGCCGAACGCCGTTACCTTGAAGCTGCATCCGAATTGTTGCCGCTCAAACGCGATCAAGCCGAACGCGAATGGAAGGCACGGCAAAAACTGTTAGCCGCATGGCAGACCGCTGTGGAATCATGGCGAAAGAAGGAATCGCAACGTCAAGCGGATACCGCGCGGCGAAATGCGGAGAACTCGCACCCTGCGTTTCGCGCGCTCGCGGATCAGAACGCCGCGATCGCCGAAGAACGTACAGTGACTGCCAGCGGAATCGAAAAGATTCGCAAGACGACCAAGAGACTGAGAGAGACATCCAAGATCCTGGAAAGCGAATTCGAGGATTTGCGACAAAAGGTTGCTTACGCGGGTGCGACATCGTCGACCGGCGTCTTGCTGAGAAAGAAACGCGGTGAGCTGCCCGGCTCGGAGGAATTTTCCAAACGAGACGTGATGGTGAAGCTGGAGATGCCTCGGGCTCATCTGCAATTGATGGAGTGGAAGAAGCTGACCCGCGAGCTTTCCGATCCGACCGAAGCAGCGGAAAAATTGCTTGCACAGCTTGACGCTCTTGTCCAGATGTATGGTCGTGATCAGGTGTTGCAGGTTGCTACAGCGTTGCTTTCTGCCCGTCGTGATTTGCTCGACAAGGCGATCCCTGACCAAGAAACCTACCTTCAAGAGCTGAATGATCTGGATCTGTCCAACCAGGCACTCCGCGCGGAAGTGGACGACTTTCGAGACTATCTGGATCAACGCGTGCTGTGGATGCGGAGTGATGAGCTATTGCGAGCTGAAGATCTTCGGCAAGCCGCTCGTGGTGTCATTGCAATGGTGAGTCCGTCCCACTGGGCCGAAGTGGCTCGCGTCGGTTTCGGTGACCTCGTCCTGCAACCTTCGATCGGACTGGGCGTGCTCGCACTGTTTGTGCTGATCATCGTGTTTCGTGCACGAATGCTGAGTCTGCAGCGGCGGCTTGGCCAGCCGCCAATGGAAGGGGAACCCGCCAGTTTTGTGCACTACGCGACCGCGTTCGCAATCACCGTGTTGATTGCCGCCCGCTGGCCGATCGTGCTTTTTGCGATTGGGATTCCGTTTGAACTTGGCTTCGGGCACCACCGCCTGGACTCAATCGGTCGGCAACGCATGCATGGCGACCGTCGTCTTTGTGTGGGGATGCGAGTTGCTGCGTGAGGTGGCAAGATCCGAGGGAATTGGTGAAAAGCTATTCCGATGGCCTGCGTCGGCAACGAAATCGATTCGCAGCACGGTGAAGCTGACGCTCTGTTTGGGACACCACTTGTCGCACTGCTGCAACTGTCTCAGTTCGACAAGTCGGCCGGCCTTGAGAGTCTTCATCGCGTCGTGTTCATTGGCACGATCTCGCTGTTCGTGATCCAAATCGGGATGATCTTACGACCCAACGGTCGGCTGATGCGATCGCTTGCAGAGCAGTCACCGAACGCTGCTGTCTATCGGCTGCGCCACTTGATTTGGATCGGTACAACCGCAGCACCTGCGGGGTTTGCGTTGCTGTCGGTTCTGGGGTTTCACTACTCGGCCTACCAGCTTTCGGGACGGCTGTTCGAAACCGGTGCGGCAATCGTTGGCATCATCTTCGTCTACTCGCTCGCGTTGTGCTGGCTGGAGGTCAACGGATACAACCGAGCCTTGCGGGAGCGAGCGGAGTTTGACGGGCAAGACGAGACCAACACCATCCAGGCGATGTCTCCCGCTGCGGACGCGAACATGTCAGTCCAACAGGAATCGATAGATCCGATTGCGTTTCACGAAGCAGCGGACCACGAGTTTCGTTCCTTGTTGCGTTACGCAGCAATCGGAGCGATGACTTTTGGAGGCTGGTTCATCTGGGCCGATGTCCTTCCGGCCCTGCATGTTCTTGATCGAGTTGAGTTGTGGCAGAACATCGAATCGTTCGCGGAAACGGTGACCGGCGCCGACGGTCGAAGTTCGATCGTCATGACTGACCATGCCGTTCCAACGACGTTGACCGATGTACTCAAAGCAATCTTGATTTGCGCAGGCACGATCATGATTGGGCGACGCTTGCCGGGGTTCTTGGAGCTGACCGTACTCGAACGATTGCCAATTGATCAGGGTGGTCGGCAAGCGACGGCGATTCTCGTTCGCTACGCGGCAACGCTCGCGGGCCTGCTGCTAGCGTGTCATATCATTCGTGTTTCTTGGGGCAGTGTTCAGTGGCTTGCTGCGGCGATGACCGTGGGACTCGGTTTTGGCTTGCAGGAAATCTTCGCGAACTCTGGTTAGCGGAATCATCATCCTGTTCGAGCGACCGATTCGGCTGGGCGATGTGGTCACCGTTAACGACGTGACCGGAAACGTGAGCAAGATGCAAATGCGAGCGACCACGATCACCGACTTTGATCGACGCGAGCTGATTGTGCCGAACAAGAAGTTCATCACTGACAATGTGATCAACTGGACTCTGAGCGACCCCATCAGCCGGGTTGTCTTGCCGGTTGGAGTTGCCTACGGGACCAATATCAAAAAAGTGGAAAACATCCTGTTGCGCATCGCGCAGGGAGTCCTCGTACGTGATGCGGGAGCCAGGCCCTACAACTCTATTCAAGGGTTTTGGTGACAGCACGTTGGATATGGAGTTGCGGGTGTTCATTCCCACTCGTGACTGCTACATCGATGTGGTCAACGAACTGAACACGGCGATCGCGAAGGAGTTCGAAATAGCGGGAATCGAAATCGCCTTCCCTCAGCAGGATTTGCACATCAAATCGGTAATGACACTCGATGCACTGATGTCGGCCGGAAATCGCAAGGACGCGGCGTAACGACGATCGGTTTGTGGCAGTCGGTTTTCGGGACTCAGCACTTCTGTCCTGGCTGCGGCTTTCCAGAAAAAGCCGCGGTTGGCGACCAAACCACGACGGCGGTCGCTAAACTAGTGCCGGACTTGTGAGTTGAGCTTTACTTCGTAACCCGAAGCGTGAGCGAGGAAACACTGCGAAAACAGGCCTCGCTCACGCTTCGGGTTAGGATTTCCAGCGGGTTTGTCATCAAGGTCAATTCGCAGTTTCAGCGTTAGAACGTGTTTGAAAAAGGGGTCTGACCCTCTGGAATTATGGTTCGCGGCCGCCAAAGGGCAATGAATCGAACGCAAATGGTGGCGTCAGGTTTCTCTCGGAAAGGGTCAGACCCCTTTTTCAAACACGTTCTTAGACGCTCCAAGGCCTCTCCAATCGTCAACGAGAACGATCGCCGATGTTGCCTCGCAATTTCAAAAAAGTCGCAACTTACTTTTCATGCTTCGCGTTTTGTAGTTGTGCGTTTGCCGACGACTCACCCGTTCGGTTTCAGCGGCAGGTACTGACGGACAAGTACTACTGCGATGGTGTGACTGCTGGCGACATCAATTCCGACGGGCATCTCGATATCGTCGCAGGACCGTTTTGGTATGAGGGCCCCGATTTTACGAAGTCGCATGCATTTTATGAGCCAATTGAGCTGCCTCGCGAAACGAGCCCGAGCAACAGCATGTTCAGCTTTGTGCACGACTTCAATGGTGACTCGAAGCCCGACATTCTTGTTCTCGGTCGCGTCCACAAGCACGAGGCAAAGTGGTACGAGAACCCTGGACAGGCGGGCGGACACTGGAAGAGCCACTTCGCATTCGAGCGTGTGCGAGGTGAGTCGCCCGATCTGGTCGATATCGATGGCGATCAAGTACCTGAGTTATTTTGTCACTGGGACGGCCGCTGGGGCTGGATTCATCCCAACGCGAACGATCCGTATCAACCTTGGAAATTCCATCCCATCGGGGATAACGAGGGTTGGCCACAGTTCTATCACGGGGAAGGTGTGGGTGACATCGATGGCGACGGGCGACTTGATCTGATCATCAATGACGGCTGGTACCAACAACCGGCTTCCAACACGGACAGCAACTCGTGGGAATTTCACCGGCACCTTTTCTCGCAAGGCCGCGGCGGTGCGCAAATGTTTGCCGATGACGTTGATGGCGACGGTGATAACGACGTCATCTCAGCAGTCGATGCCCACGGCTGGGGGGTCGCGTGGTACGAACACAAAGCGACTGACTCGGGCATCCGATTCGCAGAGCGTTTGATCATGTACGATCGGTCGCGCGAGGCCGAATTCGGGGCCGCGTTTACTCAGCCGCATGCACTCAGCATGGCCGACATCGATGGTGACGGTCTGCGAGACATCGTGACCGGCAAACGAATGTGGGCGCATGGTCCAGAGGGGGATATCGAACCGAGTGCCGATCCGGTCGTTTATTGGTTTCGTTTGACAAGATCCGATCGGGGAGAAATCCGCTACCAGCCGTTCGAAATCGACGCCAATTCTGGGGTCGGCGTGCAGGTTCTGGCGGTCGACGTTGATGGCGATGCTCGGATTGACGTCGTCACCGCCTCCAAGCTGGGGACCTTCGTATTCCGCAATCTGGAAAAGTAATCGAATAGCGCCGTGAAGCGGGATGCCTGCAAGAACCGTTGGTTTCTTCCACGATTCGAGTTTTCGGTGTGATGAGTCAACGTTCATTGTCTTTTCTATCCCCCCCAGTCGTTTCACAACGGGCTTCCACAACCGCTACAATGAGTCTGACTTCGACAATGGATGTCATGTCCTCCGTCGTCTTATCTCGCGTTCAACCCACTTCTTGTCGATGCTTCCGTGAAGACACCCTCTGTCGAACCGGTGGTCGTTAGTCGGCTGCTGCCGAAAGTCTCGTTTCGGTTCATGTTCGCTTTGACAACGATTGCCGCGTTGATCGCGGCGGTGGCTCGCGCTGCGGGTCAAGGAGTCGCGCTGGCCAATGCGACAATCGTGGCGTTCATCTTCATCGCTATATGTTTTCTGTTGTTTGCGGTCTTGTTCCTCGTGTCCTGGGCGTTCTCGTCGCTGTGGTCCGAGGGTGAGACAGACATGCTGGACGGAAGCCCGTTCGCCGACGGGCAGTTGCCGCCGCAGATTCTGCCGCCGCGGGAGCAGCGTTCATGAGGTGCGGTGCAAAACCGATTCGCACAGAGGGCGCGTTGCTAGTCGTAGCGGTGCTGGTCGTGGTCGGCTTGCGATTCGGTTCATGCGTAGCGGATGACAATATCCTGGGACCGTTTCACACCAAGATCCGCATGCCGATTCTTGGCGCACAACCGCGAGGCTTCACGACTCAGCTTGAAATCGCCAATGAGGATTCAGCGGGATATGTTCCCGTCAAGATCACTTTCAATGCAATTGGGGCGTTGGCCGCCGATCGTCGCCTGGTCTATCGGTTTCAGACTGTACCCGGCGGACAAACGCCTCCGCGGAACGGCTTGACAGTGGACTTGCCGATCGATGTTGCCCAGGGGACACGAAACGCGAGTTTTGTTCGGTACATACCGAAATGGTCGGCCGGCCAGGCGTTGGATATCGCGATCCTGGAGGACGGCCGACAACTGGAAGGCTATGACGCGGCTGTCGGCTCAGTGATTCGTGGTGGCCGACGTACGCTTGAATTCTTAGAAACAGAGCGTGTCACGAATTGGGTTTTCATTTCCGCCGAGGACAACCCGGTAAGGGAAACGGTTTCGGAGCTTCGCGGTGTTCTGCCACAATGCTTCGTGCCGGCGGCAGCGAACAACCGCGGGATTGATCCAGTCTCCGGGCCGAAACTGCAGGCAATCGGTCAGCTGGACCTGCCAAGCGACTGGCGTGCTTATCAGCGTTTCGATGTGATCGCGATCCAAACCGAAGGCTTGCACAAATTGCAGGCCAACGAATTCGCATTTCGTGCAATGCGAGAATGGGTACTCAACGGCGGCGCGGTGCTCGTGGTTGACGCACCGTCGCCGCAGGCGATCCTGGATCGACTGAATTTTGATTGGACAAACGAAGCGACAGCGACGAAGCGAATTGACTCGATTGTCAGCGACTTTTATTCCAACCTCGAGATCGAAATCAGCGAACGAAAGAGCTGGATCGACCAACAGCGAACGCAATCTTCTGTTGGACGGCTACGAGTTACTCGAGACTTTCCGCAGAACAAATCGGGGCGTTGCAAGACGAACTGGCGCGAGACACTCAAACGCCACGACTCTCGCCGGCGGAGTGGAACGAACAAATCTGGATGCAGCCCGCTGGTGCGGGGTTTGTGATTGGAATCAAGGAAGGCGAATCCGATGTTCCCTCGAGTGCGGCATTGACGATCGCCGCCAGAACACTGGACGTCCGCGCGTCGCCGACGCTGCGGCGAGGAGTTGATCCGCTGATCGGTGACGGACGCTTCGCCAGGTGGCTGATTCCCGGCGTGGCTCAGCCCCCGGTTTATACTTTCATGGGATTGCTGACGGTGTTCGTTGTCTTGGTCGGGCCGATTGCGTATCGACGAACGACAAAGATTGGACGCAGCTATTTGATGTTCGCGATCGCTCCGGCGCTCGCGTTGGTTACGACCCTGGCGATGTTCGGATATGGCATTGTTTCCGATGGGTTTGGGACTGTCGTGCGAGTCCGACAAGTCACTTGGGTCGATGGCCGATCAGGCGATGCCGGCGAGCGAGTTCGTTCAACGTATTTCGCTGGTGTGCGTCCCGGTGATGGGCTGCGTTTCCCAGGCAACGCCGAAGTTATCGGTTACCCTCAAGGCACCGGCGATTCATGGGAGGAACACAATCGGTCGATGCCGGAAACGATTGGGAAAGTTGTGGTCCGCAACGATTCCCAGGTCTTCGATTCATCGTTCCTGCCGTCGCGACAGCAACGTCAATTCGTGGTCCATCGACCCCGAATGGGCGTGGGGTATCTCAGCTTGAGTTCAGCTTTGGATGCGACCGCCGCCCCCAACATCGAAAGTACGTTTGATTTTGTCTTGCATGAAACGCTGATCCGCGATGACCGCGGCGACTACTGGTTCGTCGGCGATCTCGAGAGCCGGACCGCCACGCGTGGGTGAACCGCTCAACCAGAAGGCCGCATCGAAGTTGTTCGGCCGACTCTACCTTGATCACGCCCCCATTTCCACGTTTGGCGAGTCCAAGTCGCAGGTCCAATCGCAATTTCCGACTTGAAGTCTTCGATGTGATCGCCGACTTAAACCAACAGCTTGGCGCCAAGACGAGCATCACCGACGGCGTCTTTGAACATTGGCTACAGCATCACTATACGCTGGGCGAGATTCCTCCTGGATATTTCGTGGCGACGGCCGACATCAGCCCGGACGTGCTGGCGGTCAAGGACTGTCAGCCGGTTGCAAGTATTCGATACATCATTGGGACGCTGCGATGAAGATGGACGATGCTGCCGTCTCGGGCGGCAAACTTGGAGGTGATCCAGGTGATTTGCCAAGCTCGAACGACTCGGCCGGTGCGATCGTGTCGCGAGATGCCGCGCCGCGATCAGCGGTTCGTATCACCCCGCCCGTTCATGTCACCGACGACGACTGCATTGAATTACGTCGGCTCCATCGGTTCTTTGGCAAGACAAAAGCGGTTGAAGATATTTCCTTCACCGTTCAACGCGGCCACGTGTTCGGATACATCGGGCCCAACGGCGCGGGCAAGACGACGTCGATGCGGATTCTCGCGACGCTCGATTTGCCCAGTTATGGTGATGCTTTCGTGGACGGATTCTCGGTGGTCAATGACCCGGAACTCGTCCGCAGCCGACTTGGGTTCATGCCCGACGCGTTTGGTACCTATCGCGATGTGAACTGCAAGGAGTACCTCGACTTCTTTGCCCGCGCGTATGGTTTGGTGGGTCGCCAGCGGAACCAGCGGCTTGACTGGGTGCTCGGTTTCACCGGCACGGACGCGATGGCGGATAAGCCGATTCGTAGTCTGAGCAAAGGGATGAAGCAGCGACTCTGTTTGGGACGTGCCCTGATTCATGATCCGGCGGTGATGATTCTGGACGAGCCGGCGGCGGGACTCGATCCGCGAGCTCGCATTCACTTACGACGAATGATCCGCGAGTTAGCAGACCAAGGCAAAACCGTGCTGATCAGCAGCCATATTTTGACCGAACTGGCCGAGATGGTCGATTCGGTCGGAATCATCGAACAGGGACACCTGCTGGCGACCGGCACCGTCGACCAAATTCAACGCCAACAGGCACAGCATCGTGAGTTGACGATTCGAGTTTTGGATCGTGCGGACGAAGCCGCCCACGATCTGGCGACGCACGAAGGTGTGGGAACACTCTTGGTGGACGGGGAACTGTTGCGTTTTGAATTCACGGGAGAGGCGAGAGACCAAGCGGGACTGGTCGCTTGGCTAGTCGGCCAAGGCTACGAGGTCGTGGAGGTGATTTCACACAAAAAGAGCCTGGAAGATGTGTTCCTGCAAGTCACCGAGGGGCTGGTGCAATGAGTAGCAACAATCCGGCGGAAGCTGCTCCGTCTTGGTTGGTTCGTGTGGATGATTGGTGCGAGCGTTTCGGTGATTCGTTGAACCCGATTCTTGTCAAAGAAACTCGCCAAGCATTGAAGAGTCGCCAGTTCGTTGTGTCGTTTTCCGTGTTGCTGTTTGCCGCTCTCGGCTGGACGATCATCGGCAGTCTTTCCTTGATGCCGCAAATCTATACGTCGCCGTCGGCGTCCAGGATGTTGATCGGCTACTACCTGGTCCTGGCCCTGCCGATGCTGTTGGTCGTACCGATGGCTGCCTATCGGTCACTGGAGGGAGAGATCGACGATGGCACGCTCGAGATGCTGTCGATCACGACGTTAAGCCCCTGGCAAATCGTGTTGGGTAAACTCGCCAGTGCGATGTTGCAGATGCTGCTGTATTTTGTTGCGCTTTTCCCCTGCGTCGCCTATGCCTACACGCTCCGCGGTGTCGATTTGCCGACCACCTTGTTGATCATGGCGATTCTGATTGTGGCGGCGATCATGTTGACGATCACCGCATTGTTCTTTGCACCACTTTCGCGAACTCGTACAGGACGCATCAGCACGCTGTTTGCGGTGATGATCATCCTGCTGCTTTCCGAGTGGGGACTCGCTTACCTGGTGATCATGATGATCATGTACGGCAACCCATTGTCGAGTGAATGGATATTCTTCTTGGTCACCGCCACTGTGTTGATTTCGATTTCAATGGGACATTTATTGTTGACGGTGACGGCGGCCCAACTGACGCCCGACAGCGAGAATCGATCGACACAAATTCGCATATCCATGATGGCGCTGACCGCCGTCGTGCTTGGCTTGACGACACTTGGAATACAAACGCTTGGGCAAGAGGGAGTCTCGGTCGCGGTTACGTTTGGGATGGGGTTGGCGCTGGTTTGGACGCTGTGCGGCAGTATATTGGCCGCCGAGTCGCCGGTGATCACGCCACGGATGCGCCGTGAATTGCCAAAGAGTTTCATTGCCCGCAGCATGCTGACTTGGCTGACTCCAGGACCGGTCACAGGTTTGGTCTTTGCGACCGTCAACATCCTTGTTTTGTGTGGGATGCTGCTGTACGGACTCGAATTCGTGTTCAGTCAACCGGGCATCAATGCGCCAACTTTCCTGACAACGATGCTAACGCGGTTTTGCGTTGCCTACGCGGCCTACCTGATCGGATTCTTAGTCGCTGTCCGCGTGATCGTGGGCGTGATTCGAATCAACAACCATCCACGTGCCGAAATCGGCGTAGCGGCGCTGATTGCCGTGGCGGTTTTGTCATCGCTGGTCCCGTATTCGATCGGCCTGCATTTGAACGATTATCGTCCTTACTCCTATTCGCCTTGGCAAATCACGAATTGGGTATGGACGCTGGGCGAGATCTTGAACCGTCGTAGCTTGTACTGGGAGACTTCTTTCATTGTCGTGGTGGTTACGGCTGGTTTTTTCGCATGTCTACTGTCAATGCCGAAACTTGTGCTGCCCCGAAGAATAGCAACACCCCTGCGGGTACAGCAGGAAATGAAATCGACCAAGCTGGACTGATTCTGATTACAGCCGTCGTGCGGATCGAAGCCCAGTTGGCCGATCGCTTCATTTTTTCACGGGGGTGTGGCTTCACGAAACTCACCCTAGAATAGAAGCGTTCGAAACTATCTTCCTCTCAAAATCAGGTCGCTGATTCGCATGTCTTCGGATTCCCAACCCCCATCGGACGACCGCCCGGATCCCAATGACGGCAATCCCGCGCTGCGAGCCCGTGTGCCCGATCACGTCGCCGACGGATGTTTCAGTACCGGCGCGATCGTCATGACGGGGCCGAGCGAATTCATCGTCGACTTTCTGCAGACCATCGGTCGACCACATCGCGTCGCCCGACGGGTCGTGATCCCGCATCCGGTAATGCCACAGTTCATCGAGGCTCTCAATACGAATCTGGATCTGTATAAGTCTCGTTTTGGCGAACCGCCGGCACCACCGACCCAGAATCAGAACCAGGCCCGGCGACCAACGCCGCAAGAGATCTACGATGATCTGAAGATGCCCGATGACGTGCTCAGCGGAGTCTATGCCAACGGTGTGATGATCGGTCATGGAGCCAGCGAGTTCGGGCTGGATTTTCTAACCAGCTTCTTTCCACAATCCGCGGTCAGTGCACGGGTATTTGTTGCCGCTGGGCAAGTCCCGAGGCTGCTCGAGTCGCTACGGGGAGCCGTGCGACAGCTCGAACAGCGGCAACAGGGAGGCCCGCCTCCCGCTGGCCAGTCGCCAGACGGACAAGCCCCCGACGGCTCAGCACCCAGTGATGGACCTCCGCCCGATTCGGGTGGACCAGATAGTTCGGAAGGTCCACAAGCTTAAGCCAGCACGCTCGCAATCATGAGATTTTCGGACGATTTGCCGTTAATGCGTGGGTTGCCCCGAGCAGCGTTGCCAACCGATGAGCCGCTGATTCTGGCCAGTGGTTCACCGCGACGCGCTCAGCTGCTCTCGGCCGCTGGCTACTCTTTCACAGTTCAAGTCGCCAGCGACGGAGCCGAGTGTGGTGTCTGCAGTCGTGAAACTGCACCCGAGATGGTCGCCCGGTATGCATATCGTAAGGCGGCCGACGTGGCCGCACGAAATGATAGCGGCTTGATCTTGGCCGCTGATACCGTTGCCTCATGCGTTGGTCAAATCCTGGGCAAGCCGCGTGACCAAGAACACGCCGAGTCGATTCTGCGTACGCTCAGCGGTCGTCGCCATGATCTCTACAGCGGAATCTGTCTGTGGTCGGTGAAGCACCAAAAGTGCGTGGTGGATGTCGTCCGAACCGAGCTTGAAATGCAACCACTGACTGAATCGATGCTCCATCAGTACCTCGAATCGATGCTCTGGGAAGGAAAGGCGGGAGCGTTCGGCTATCAGGACGGCAATGACTGGTTGGCAGTCCTCGACGGTGGCAGCGAAAGTAACGTGGTTGGGTTACCCATGGAACGCTTGGCGGAATTACTGGAAAATTTCGACTCATTGGCCGAAACCGTAACTAGTGGATCAACCAATCCATCTGTTGGAGATTAGCCACTTTCGCTAAGCTTCCCACTGTGGTGTTTCTTTGCCTCTTTCACCGGTACGGAATGATGGTGCGTGTCGAATTTCGTCAGTTTCTTCGCCTAATGCTGGCAATGGGGCTGTTTCTACCCGTGTTGGCTCAAACCGCGTCCGGCCAGACTTGGGCCGACAAAATGTTTGAGGGTAAGTCGCACGATTTTCGCATCGTCGGTCGTGGAACAAAGACCGAATATCATTTTGACTTCACGAATCTGTACGAAGAAGACGTTCATGTGCAGGCACTTCGCACCAGTTGCGGCTGTACGACTCCGTCCTTGACGCAGGACACACTGAAGACGCACGAGACCGGTTCGGTCATCGCGACTCTCAACACGAACACTTTCATTGGGCAGAAATCGGCGACGATCACGGTTGTGTTTGATCGCCCAACCTACGCCGAAGTGCAGCTGAAGGTCAGCGGATTCATTCGAACCGATATCACTTTCGACCCGCCCGAAGTCAGCTACGGTGAGCTCGCGTCAGGTCAAGCCAGTGAACGCGAGGTGGTGATCACTCATAGCGGCAATGCGAATTGGGAGATCACTGACGTACGGAGTCATTGTGGCAACTTGACGGTGCGATTGCACCCGGCCGAGCGTACTGCGAGCATGGTTCGGTATCGCATGCTGGTCCGCATGGATGGCGACATGCCGGAGGGTGAGATTCGTGAACGCTTGACTCTGATCAGCAACGATCGAGACTTTCCGACCACCGAAATGGCGATCTCAGGCCGGGTTCGACCGACCATCAGTGTTTCGCCCGCGTCGGTCAGTCTGGGCACCACGGCGACCGACGGATTTGCCGAGAAACGATTGGTGATTCGCGGGGAAGAACCATTTGAGATCAAAGACGTGCAATGCGCCGACCGGCGGTTCGAGTTTGAGGTTCCGGTGGGCATGAAGAAGGTCCATTTTGTAAAGCTACGCTTTCAGGGTGACGGAACCACCGAGCCGGTTTCGCAAGAGATCCGCGTGGTCACGAACCTTGCCGGCGACAAGTCTGCTTCGTGCATCGTCACGGGAACGGTCCAGCCGACTCGGCTGTAGTCCGCTGGCTTGAGCAATCGGCTGATGCTGGCTATGAAAGTCGGCTTCTGCGTGCCCATCATTTGCCGCGCCCCGCGTGGGAGCGTTTTCTGCCTGTACTCGCGAGAATCATCATCGCAGGAACCCGCGGGACTCGCTCATGGATCTTCCCTCGTCGAATTTCGAGACTCTCGAAGACGGCCTGAGCGAACTGTTTGCCGAGTCGGTCACGATCGAAGGGGGCGAGCAACGCAAGCTCGGCGCGGCGGAGCTATCGATTGTGGAATGCCACGTCAACAGCTTGGAGGGAACTAGCACCAGCATCAATGAACAACGGAGATATCACGTCGAGGTCGAGTACTCGCAGGGGGGAAAAGCGACGACAGGGATCGTCCATGCCTACGGCCCCGCCGTCGACAAAGCGAGAAAATACCAAGAGAACGGCAACGTGATGCGGGTGTTGGTTGACCCGTCCGATCCTGACCATCTGATTGGGATCGATCTGATCATGATTTTCGAGCAATGACGGAGTTGGTTCACTCGTCGACCGGCAAAAACTGGACGGCGTCGATCACGACGTAACCGTTCGTGTTCTCCGTGCCAACGGTAACGCTGGCTGTGTCGCCAAACTCAAACTCTCCCAGGGGCTGAAAAATGCCATCGATCAGCGGCGGCAGACGCTGGTTCACGATCACTCGCGTCGTCCCCCCGCTGTGCGCGACCGTCACCGGAACGTTGGACGCACGATTGGCGTTGGGTGGATAGGAGATTCGCACCTCGTACTTGCCCGGTCTCAGCTTGGTTTCAAAGGTCGCCGATTTTTCACCAGGCTGCTGTTTGTCATTGTGCTGATAGCCGCTGTCGACAAACTCTTGACTGGCCGTTGACGATTTCCAGGCACCGGTCAGCTGTGCCGCGCGATCATCGACGACAACGCCCTCCATTTCTCGTGATGAAAGTCTGAACGTGTCCTCCAGTTCAAGGACTTGCCCGTCTGCCAACAATCGCTCTTGAAGGTCGGTGTACGGCAAATCTTGGACGGCGAGTTCTTGATCGATCGACAAGCATGCCGCGGTGGCTGCCGATTGTCCCAGAATCATGAACACGGGCTCCATGCGAATCGATCCGAACGCGATGTGGCTGGAGGAAACACAAACCGGCACCAACAGGTTCTCACACTGCGACTTCTTCGGCACAATCGATCCGTACGAGATCCGGTAGGCACGCGGAGTCTTGACGCCGATATCACCTTCGTTTTGCACGTAGCCCTCGGGCGTCACGTAGCGTTGCACGTTGTGCGAATCGAGTGTGTAGGAACCCATGCCTACGGAATCGAGCGTCTCCTTCCGGTCCAGGCAGTCGTGTTCGGTCATCACGTATTGCCCGACCATTCGGCGTGCTTCTCGCACATAAATCTGATGCGGCCAACCGCCGTTGTCTTTGAACTCGTCTTTTGCCAATCCCCATTTCGACATCGCTTCGCGAACGTCCTGCGGAACGCGAGTTTCATTCGCCATGAAGTACATCAGGCCCTTTTGATAGGCTTCATGTTCGCCGATGATCTGTTTGCGACGCTCGTAGCTTGCCTCGGGGTAATCGTAGTTCATGCCAATATTGTCGGTGCTGAATGGACCGTGGTTGTTGGTGTCGGTCTTGTGGTTGGGCATCGGATCGAACTTCTTGAACATGTCACGCCATCCGCTATCGAACACGCGCAGCAGCAATTCGTATTGCCCGGCGTCGTAGCCATCCGGCTTGGGGAACGGAATTCGATTTTCGTCGACGTTTGTCAAGCACATGCGAAAACAGTACGCCTGGACGCGATGATCGCCGTCTCCCTTTTTGCCAGGCGCAGCGGCGCTGATTTTCGGCAGCAAGCCGCTACTGGGTTCCCCCGGTCTGACGTACGGATCGATCGGTTTGGCGAACCAGTGGCTGTGGTGCAACACGCCAACCTGAATTCCGTTCCAGTTTTCGCCGTAGACAGAATTGGCTTCGCGTCCCACGTGGAAGTCGACGCCCGCGGCGGCTAACAGGTCTCCTTCGTAGGTTGCGTCGACAAACATCTTGCCTTCGTACGACTCACCGCTCAGCATTCGGATCGTGGCGATTCGACCAGCCTCCGACTTGACTCCCTCTCCGCCACGATCGAGCCATTGATCGCGATGGACTGGAATCTCGTACTCGGCGACCATCTCCTCGAAAATCTGCTCGGCGACGTGCGGCTCGAACACCCACATCGCCGCCCCACGACCGGCCTTCCCGGCAGGACTTTGATTGCGATTGCCAAACTTGTCTTGTTGTTCCCATTTCCATGCATCAGGTTCTTGGTAGTGCTTCCAAACGCGGTGATAGAACTCACGACTGATTCCGCCGATGGCATTTTTGTTTCCTGAATCGGTCCAGCCCAAACCGCCCGAAGTCAAGCCGCCAAGATGTTCCTCGGGACAGACGATCACGACAGTTTTTCCCATTCGCTTGACTTGCACCGCGGTCGAAACGGCAGCACTCGTGCCGCCGTAGATCACGACATCGTAAGACCGGCCTTCTGCCCGGCAGGTCACGGCGATAAATGCGACCGAGACCATCACAATCATTTTTGCTGCTATTCGCATTTCAACTCATTCGTACGATCGGAAATTCAGAAGCGTCGCGAGTAATGTGTTACATTCGTATTTTCGCACAGCATCACGCCGTTATGAATCATACAGAAATTATTTCTCGTCGCAGGTTTGTTCGCACCGCGGGGGCCGTTTCCGCGATCGGCATCGGGTTATCGGCCCGCGCGGCCCATGCCGCAGTCGCGCACGTCCACGATACGCGTGTGATCAGCAAAACGCCTGATCTGTATTGCGGGTGGCCAACATTGACTCGTCGCGCCGATGGACAATTGCTGGTCGTATGGTCGGGCGGACGCGAGCAGCATGTCTGTCCCTTCGGGCGTGTCGAGATGATGCGATCCGACGATGATGGAGAAACATGGACGTGGCCCAGGACGCTGCTGGATGGCGCCATCGACGATCGGGACGCCGGCGTATTGGAAACGGCCAAAGGCAGCTTGCTGGTGACAACGTTTACGTCGCTCGCTTACGAGTCGTACGAGTTACAGAAAGCTCTCGCCAAACAGGCGGGTGATGCAGACGCGTGGCCAGAAGAGAAACTCGCTCGCTGGCTCTCCGTGCACAATCGATTGAACGAACAGCAACGACAGGCGGAACTCGGTCAATGGATGATCCGCTCGACTGACGGCGGAATCACCTGGTCGGAGCGCTACACAAGCGTCGTCAACAGTCCACACGGCCCCATTCAACTTGCCGATGGACGTTTGCTGTATGCGGGCGTGAAGCTGTGGGACAGCGACCGCGCAGTCGGTGTCTGCGAGTCGCCGAATGACGGCAAGACGTGGCGATGGCTGGCGAAGATTCCGACGCGCGACGGCGACGACTACAAAAACTATCACGAATTGCATGCGGTAGAAGCGACGAATGGTCGAATTGTGGTTCACATTCGCAACCACAACTCTTCCAACAAAGGTGAAACGTTGCAGTGCGAATCGATCGATGGAGGCACAAGTTGGACAACGCCACATTCGATCGGCGTCTGGGGCTTACCATCGTTTCTATTGCGGCTGCGCGACGGGCGATTGTTGATGAGCTACGGCTATCGACGCGAGCCATTCGGCAACCAGGCTCGCGTCAGTGACGATCACGGCGTGACATGGAGCGAGCCGCTGACGATTTCTGACGACGGCATCGGCGGCGATCTTGGCTATCCTAGTACGGTTGAGCTTGATGATGGATCATTGCTAACGGTCTGGTACGAGAAGATGAAAGATTCGACGAAGGCTGTTCTCCGCCAGGCCCGTTGGTCCATCGATTCGTGAAACGTTTTATCACAATACCGCTCGTTTATCGTTTAGGTTCTTCCGGAGTTTTCGTGGCAGATGGAAGATTGCATTGCAAGGGTGGCCGGTGGTCGAGCGTCAGCGAGCCCCCGGAATTGCCTTGGCTCGCACCTGGGGGCTCGCTGACGCTCGACCACCAGCCACCCGATCATTGCGGATCAACCACTGTTTTCTCGCTCGATCGATAGCGGAATACCAATGGCATTGCATTGAATCAAGGAGTCCAGGGAATCCAATCGGATGCAGATGCACAGACATCTCTTTTTGATCGTCGCGTTGCCGAGCATGCTCTGGTTCTCTCGGCCGTCGATCGCGGAAGAACCGGCACGCGCATTTCTGGATGGTCTGCGATCGCGCGGCTATCACGACACCGCGCTCGACTACTTGAAAGCGATGGAATCGAGCCCGATCGCTCCGCCAGACCTCCGCCAGACCATCCCCTACGAAACCGCGTTGACGTTGGTCGAATCGTCGCGAGAGCAGAGAGATCTCGAAGTCAGATTTCAATATTTGGACGAGGCACAGAAACTTCTGAAGCATTTTGTTGATTCGCAGGCAAGTCATCCCCAAGCCCATGCCGCGCAAAGCCAACTCGGAAATCTGATTGTCGAGCGCGCTAGAATCAAAGTCGAACAGTCAAAGTCGGGGAACTCGAAAGTACTACTTCAGCAAGCAAACCAACTTTACGCTCAGGCTTTCAAAGAGTTCTCTTCGCTGGAAGCATCGGTGTCAAAACAACTGGAACAGATCCCCAAGGTCTTGGACACGCGAGATAAGAAACAGGCGGCGTTGGCCCAGCGTCGGACGCAGTTGCGAGCTGACAATCTGCAGACAGAACTGCTGGCAGCAGCGATCCGCGAGGAAATGGCCGACACCGTTGCCGACGGGTCACAGCAAGAATCGACATACCTCACCGAAGCCGCCGACCGATACGACGCGATCTATAAGAAGTATCGCAGCCGATTGGCTGGGCTTTACGCACGCATGTACCAGGGTCGGTGTAATCAACGACTTGGAAAAACAAAAGACGCGTTGGGGTACTACGGCGAACTGCTCGATCAACCGGACACTCCGGCAGCTTTTCGCACGCTGAAGACGAAGACATTGGGACTTGCCATGGAATGTTGGCTCGCGCCCGCGGAAAAGAAATATGCCGAAGCGATCAAACAGGCCTCGAATTGGTTGACCAGCGCGCCGCGGAACACGGAGCGTGAGCCTGACATGCTGGCGATTCGATTGAGTCTGGCCCGCGCTTACAAGATGCAAGCCGATGACTTCGGAAGTCGAGATCCGCGAGACACTCGAGCGATCAAGTTGTCGATCGAGCTTGCCAAGAAGCACGCCAAGGTGGTTGCCGACGAACCTGGGAAACTGCAACTGGAGGCTCAGGAGCTTGTTGTCGAACTCGGCGGCCGTCAGCGAGAAAGTGGTCATGCTCAGCCGCAGACCTTTACCGATGCCCTGGCGGCGGCCAAGAAATCGCTCGATGCCATCGGCCCGGCGACGGCTGAGGTTTCGAAAATCGGCCAGCAACTCAAGCGAGCAGACGACGCGACTCGTGAAAAGCTGCAGCATGATTTGGACGCCGCCAAGACGAAACTCGCGAGCGTCCGGTCCTCCGCGATGGACCTGTATCGCCTCGCCATGCGGCTTGCAGATCAGAATACGCCACCGTCGGAATTGAACCTGGTCCGATATTTCGTCTGCTACCTCTACTACTTGGAACAGCAGTACTACGAGGCCGCCCTGGTCGGCGATCTGGTCTCGCAACGCTACCCCGAGAGCGCTGCGCACAGCAATGCGCCAGAATCTCGATCGCTTGTTACATGAAGTTGCTGGAGACCAATCAGCAGCAGGATACGGAGTTTGAGATTGGGCGTCTTGTCAACGTTGCCAACTTCATCGCCGACACATGGCCCGATGGATCTGTTGCGGAAGAAGCATTGACGACGCTCGTGCCTGTGATGGTGAATGCCGATCAACTCGATCACGCTCACGCGATGACGTTGCGGATCTCCGAGTCATCACCGCATCGGGGCGAAGCCGAGTTCGTTACGGGCCAAGCCATGTGGGGAAAACACCTGCGGTTGCAACAGCAAGTCGCCGCGGAAGGTGGCGTAGTTCCAGAGGATGTGGACGTTCACTGGCGGCGCACGCTGCTCGAAGATCTTGCCACCAAAGCGATGCAGTTGCTGGCCGCCGGATACGATCGGTTGTCCGAGTCACCAACAGTCAGCACCTCCAACGCGACGGCCTTGCTTTCCCTTGCACAGGCATACGTCGCGACATCGCAGCATGGCAAAGCGGTTGATGTTCTCGAGCACGTCAGTCTTGGACCGATGACTTTGGTCAACGCAGGCGATGACGCCGTCAAGAATCCGGTTTTCATTGAGGAGACCTATCGAACGGCGTTGCAGGCTTATGTGGGTTCGATGGGAATGGGCGGCCAAGAGATGATGGACAAGGCCAAGACCGCGATGGCGGCAATGCAAGAGTTAGTCGGCTCGGATGCCGCCGGGAAACAGCGAATGCTGGGCATCTACGTGAATCTCGCCAGAAACGTGGAAACGCAAATGAAAGCTGCGACGCCGCAGGCAAAGCAGGAAATGTCCCAAGTCTTTGAGGCCTTCTTGCAGGAGTTGAGCGCGGGATCGTCCGAGGTGGGCGTCCTGAACTGGGTTGCCGAAACTTTCGCGGGTCTCGGCAGTGGTTTTGACGATGACCCCGATGTCTTGAATGAGAACGCAGGCAAGTACTACGACCGGGCGATCGCGGCCTTTCAAAATATTCTAAGCATGCCGGATCTTGAGCCGCAGGTCGCAACACAAATCAAAGCTCGCATGGCATTGGTCAAAGCGCAGATGCACGACTTCGAAGGTTCGTTGAACGACTTTGAAGAGATCCTTGGGAACACGCCCAACGCATTGAACATTCAGGTGCAGGCGGCGCGGTTGTTGCAACGCTGGGGCCAAAGTGACCCTGAGAAATACAAACTCGCAATCTTGGGCGATCCAGCCGATGGTAAGCAAGGCGGTGCCGTCTGGGGCTGGGGCAAGATCGCCAATACAGCGATGCGTTACCAGCAGTTTCGTGACAACTTCTTTGAGGCCAGATATCAGATGGCCGAGTGCCAATTCAGTCTCGCGGCATCAAAACAAGGAAAGCAACGTGCAAAACTGCTCGCCGATGCGGAACGAAATCTGGCCATGACCAAACAGCTGTACCCGACACTTGGCGGTGAGCTGTGGACCGAAAGGTACGGCAAATTGCTGAAGAAAGTCCAATCTGCCCGTTCAACTCCGTAACGCGGCACCCAACAGGATCCGCATTTCGTTTAACAAAGTAGCTTTCATGAAGAAGACTCGATCGATTCTTGCCTGCTGCCTTCTGCAGATTTGGTTTTCGGCCAGTGCGATCGCCGAAGACGACCAGGTTTATCTCAAACAGGGCGCACCGGTCTCCGGCGAGATCGTCAAGACCACTCCTACGCAGGTTACGATCGAGTCGCGTGGCAAGAGCCAGGCTGTCGACGTCAATGAAATCCGGCTGATCACCTTTGGGGAAGAACCCCAGGAATTGCGTCAGGGACGTGCCGGTGCCATCGGCGGCAAGTGCGAGGCAGCCTTGACTGATCTGAAACGCGTTAACGCGGCCGCTATTGAACGTGAGCTCGTCAAGAGCGACCTGCAATTCTACCTGGCTCTGTGCGAAGCGCGGTTGGCACTGACGGCGGGCGGCGACAAAGACAAGGCAGCCGAGTTGATGCTTGGATTCGTCCGGGCCGCACCGACAAGTTTTCATTTCTTTGAAGCGGCAGAAGTCTTGGGCGACTTGTCGGTCGCGCAAGGAGATTACGACGGTGCGGTCAGGTATTTTGGGGTGATCACGTCCAAGGCACCTTGGCCGGAATTTCAAATGAAGGGCTCACTTTCGGAAGCTCGTGCGCTGGTCGCACAGAGTAAGTTCACAGAGGCCCAGGAAAAATTCGAGAGTGTGATTAGCCAACCGTCCGACGCACCCGAAGCCAAGCGACAAAGGCTGCTAGCCGAAGTTGGGAAGGCCCGCTGCCTGGCGGAAACGAGTTCGCCGGATGAAGGACTCGAAGTTGATCGAAAAGATCATTGGGGAGAACGAGCCCACCGATCACGAACTGTTCGGTCGTGCCTACAATGCCCAAGGTGACTGCTTTCAAAAGGCTGGCAAGCAAAAAGATGCGTTGATGGCGTACTTGCACGTCGACGTTCTGTTCTACTCCGATCCGGAAATCCATGCCGAATCGCTGTATCACTTGAGCAAGCTCTGGGCGGCGATCAAGAAACCTGATCGCGCAGCGACTGCACGCAATTTGTTAGAACAGCGATATGCAGGCAGCGTTTGGGCAAAGCAAGATTAGCAACTCTTATCGCGTCCATGCCAGCCAGCGCCTCAACGTTTTGGCAACCAAGGGAGTTAGCCGCGTGCGGTTGTATTGGTCCCCAAGTTTGCGGATCGCCTCGGCCTGCGTTGGATACGGATGAATCGTGGAACCGATCTTCTTCAGACCCAAGCCATGCGTCATCGCGAGCGAGATTTCGCTGATCATGTCGCCCGCGTTCCTGGCAACGATCGTGGCGCCGAGGATCTTGTCCGTCCCCTTCTTGACGTGCACGCGTACAAAACCTTCCGTATCACCCTCGAGAATTGCACGATCGACGCCGCTCATTGGTTGAGTGTAAGTATCGATTTCGATTCCCTGTTGCTCGGCCTCCCAAGGGTAGATGCCGACGTGAGCCAGCTCAGGCGATGTGTAAGTCGCCCAAGGCACGGTCAACGCACTCGCTTTGCTGCGGCCCATGAAGAGAGCATTTTGGATCACGATGCGAGCCTGAAAGTCGGCCACATGCGTGAACTTGAGTTTGGACGCGACGTCGCCCGCGGCATAGATACTCGGGTTCGTCGTTTGCAGACGATCGTTGACTTGGATTCCCTTACGCTCGTCATAGTCGACGCCGGCATTCTCGAGTCCCATGCCACTCACATTCGGTGCGCGGCCGATCCCGACTAAGACCTGGTCGCCCACGATTTCGATCTCTTTGCCGCCTTGCTCTACGAACACCACCTTCTCGTCGCCGCGCCTCTCCATCCGGGTCGTGGTTGCGTTCAGCACGAATTGAACGCCATCTCTCTTCATCGCCTGCTGGACGACGAGTGCCGCATCGGATTCCTCGCGGGAAAGAATGTGCGACATTTTTTCGATTTGCGTCACCTGCGAGCCGAAGCGGGCAAAGGATTGAGCCATTTCGGTTCCGATCGGGCCGCCGCCGATCACGATCAGCCGCCTCGGTAGTTCGGTCAGCGAAAAGACCGATTCGTTGGTTAACGCCCCGATCTCTGCCAAACCAGGGATCGGCAGCATCGCGGCGCGAGCGCCTGTAGCGACCACTGCTTTTTTGAAATCGAGTCGCGTGCCGCCAACCTCGATCGTGCTGCTGTCAACGAATTTGCCATCGCCTAGGAAGACATCGATACCCTGATCACGAAAACGTGCGGCCGAGTCGTGGTGGCTGATGCCTGCTCGCAGTCGCCGCATCCGCTCCATCACGGCGGCAAAGTCAACATTCCAACCAGGATTCACGTTGACGCCGAAGTCGCCGGCGTCGCGAACTGCGGCGGCGATGTGCGCGGCGCTGATCACCCCCTTGGACGGAACGCAACCGACATTCAGGCAGTCGCCGCCCATCAATTCGCGTTCGATCAAGGCAACCTTGGCACCCATGCCCGCTGCGCCGATCGCCGAGACCAGGCCCGCGGTGCCTGCACCGATGACGACCATGTTGTATCGACCCGATGGCTGCGGGTTGACCCAGGCGGGCGGATGAACATGCGATTCAAGTTCTTGGTTGTGGACGTCGTATGGCTGTAGTTGAATAAGATCGGACATCGTGACTGACTCGCGGTGTGTTGAGTTGATGTGAATTCACCAAGAACTTTTTGTGAAATTGTCGATCATGCATCTTGTGAGCCGATGGCGCGACTCACGGGGTGGCTGGCGGTCGAGCGTCAGCGAGCCCCCGGAATTCCACTGGATCGCACCTGGGGGCTCGCTGACGCTCGACCACCAGCCACCCGATCATTGCGGATCAACCGAAAAAAATCGCGAAAGAAACTCAGGCGAATTCATTGGCGTCGGGATTAGGTGTCGTGCGGAATCGATTCATGATTTTTTTGATGATCAGCGGAAAGGCTCCCAGCAAACCAAACGCAATGAGCAACTGTGTCAGCTGCGCGGGAGAAAACACAGCACTCGCACCTTTCTCGGCTAAGGTCGCAAGATTGGGAACGCGTGAACCTGCATAAACATAGACCGCGGTACCTGGCAACATTCCCAGTTGGCTGATCCAGTAATAGGTTCGAGCCTTCAGCGGTGTTAATCCCATCACCAAATTGATCATGAAGAAGGGGAAGGCGGGGATCAGCCGCAACGTGAACAGGTAAAACGCCCCTTCTTTTTCCAGCTGCTGATTGAACGATTCAAGTTTGTCTCCGAATTTGCTCTGCACCATGTCTCGAAGCAGATAACGGCTGATCAGAAATGCAATCGTAGCCCCGATCGTCGAGGCAAAACTGATCAACAGCAGGCCGCGCCCGAATCCAAAGTACCAGCCAAAGACAAGCGTCAACCCGGCAGCCCCAGGCAACGACAAGCCGGTGACGCCAACGTAAATGAAGAAAGCAACGCCGTAGACAAGATAGGGATGATCGCTCTGGTATTCTCGAAGTTCGGATTCTTTCGCCGCTAGGTTATCAAGAGACAGCAAGTCGCCATAGCGAACGATGATAAACGCGATCAGGGCACCGATTCCCAAGAGGGCGATCAGCTTGATCAGACTCGTACCGCCGGCGACTCGGTTATCGGCGTCGTTCAATTCGCCAGTGGTGTGATCCGGCATCCGTCGTCTCCGTCACTTCGTTTGCTTGCTCGTCGTGACCGCATTCATGCGGGTGATCCCGCTCGAACCCGATGAATCGGCTTACTACGAACAGAAAGCAGCGTGGTTTAGCAGCCTGTTGAAAAAGGGGTCTGACCCTTTGGAGGGCATCAAAAAACACGGCCAAAACGAATGCCCGGAGAGGGTCAGACCCCTTTTTCAACAGGCTGTTAGCTTATCAATTGCCAGGGAGACGAGTGATACGCCAGCCAGCTTACAGAAATCTGCGAAAACACTCCGCAAATCGCGACGACACCGCCGTGAATGCTGTGAAACTGCTGTTCGCGGTCGCCGTGGCGTCCCGGCGGAATCGGTGCCTCAATGACCATCTAAGTGCGTGGGCTGTCTCATTGACAAGTGACAGCGCAGCACGGAAGCTCCCTGATGATCAAGTCTCGGAGAATGATCTCATGTTGACTACTGCTTGGGCCCGAAAACTGCGACTCCTTTCCCTGACTGTATTGCTATCGACTTTCGCGGCTACAACCGTGCGTGCGGGCTCGCCCGTCTTCGTGGGCAGCAAGTCTTCACAGCAGGTGTCGATGGACGGGGTCGATCATTCACCCTGGAGCTCGCTGCTCAAGAAGTACGTCAACGAAAACGGAATGGTGAACTACCGAGCGCTGAAATCGAATCCCGACGACAGGCAGGTGTTGAATCGATATCTCGATTCGCTGTCGGCCGCCAGCCCGCGGGTGGCTGCGACGCGGGAGGCGAAATTAGCTTTTTGGATCAATGCGTACAACGCCGTGACAGTGCATGGCATTCTGCGAGAATATCCGACCACCAGCATTCGCAACCACACGGCCAAACTATTTGGCTACAACATTTGGCACGACTTGCAGCTGTACGTTGGCGGAACCCCTTATTCGCTGGACACAATGGAGCACCAGATCTTGAGAAAGATGAGCGAACCGCGAATTCACTTTGCAATCGTCTGCGCTTCAATCGGCTGTCCAAGATTACTCAACGAAGCCTACACAGCGGATCGCATCAACGAGCAGCTGGAGATCAACTCGAAGGACTTCTTCGCACGAACCCAGAATTTCCGGTACGACCGGTCAAAAAAGCGGTTCTACGTATCCTCGATTCTAGATTGGTTCGGCGAGGATTTTGGAAATAGCCAGGCGGAACAACTCCGACGGATCAGCACATGGTTGCCCAACGCAGCGGCACAATCCGCCGCAAAACAAAACTCGGTCAGCGTATCCCATTTGGAGTACGACTGGAAGTTGAATCAGCAGTAGTGGACGTTGAATCGGTGTAGCGTACGTGGCGATGTGAAAATCAAGATGTGGCTCGCAGGATACCGTCGGCAGTGAGTCGAACGAAGTCAATTGACGATACGACGCCTACCAATCGCTTGTCTTTGCTGACGACCGGCAAGTGGTGCACTTGATGCTGCATCATCAACCTGGCGGACTCGAGTAGCGTTTTGTCCAATTCGATAGACACCGGTGCTTCCGTCATCACGGCGACGACCATGTCCGATCCTCGCTCGTCTGCGATTGGCATCAGGCTGTTGAGTGATACGATTCCGATCAGGCATTCACTATCATCGACAACGGGAAGCGCCGAAATGTGGTTCGTGAACATCCTGTCCAAGGCTGCCTGCACCGTATCAGCAGAGGTCGCCTTGAGCGGATTTCGTTGCATCATGCTCTGGATGAGGATCTGGGAATCATTGTGAGTAGCGGTCATTTTCTTTCTCCACTGGTCAATTACGTTACCCGGTTGGCAATGTCGGCATGACGCAATTTCAATGCCGTTTTACGGCGATTTCGCTCGCTGTGCAGCAAATCCGCCGAGACGCGTGACGTGAGCAGCGGCACACCGCCAAACTCGATTCTCACATGTGCGTTTTCGTCACAGTAGCCGGCGAGAAAGCGCGCGGTTGGTAACTCCACGGCGTGCTCCAAGGCCTGGCCTGCCAAGGCTCGAAGTCTGGCGCCCCGGAGGACGTCAAAGCGGGCCCAAGATGTGGAAAGATGGCGTCGCTCCAGGTCTGCGATGCTAAATGCCATCGCAATACCGTCCATTTCTCGTTTAACGGCAAGCCGCAGGCGACTGCGTCCACAGTCGCCTGCGGCTTGCCGTTAAACAATCCCGCTGGACCGATCCTGAAGTCTGTACCGTATTGAGATACGCTCGAATTACGTGAGATTCGCGAGGTAGTGACAGAAACGATCTGTTGTTGACGCGTTGGCGTGAGCCGATCACGATTTGGCGACAATCGTGCGAGTTTCGTTGCCGGCCAGTGCCTTAGATGCAAAGGCGATACCGATAGGCGGTTCGCGAAGTCCAGACAGGAACAATTCTGATCATGCCCGGCGACGCGGCCAAGCCACCGTCCGACTACCTCGAGATTGCGTGCCAGTCATGTGGCTCGACGCTGCTGGTCGAATCGCACATGCTGACCGCGATCTGCCCCTACTGTGCGTCGCCCTCGGTCATTCAGCGACCGCCTTCGAAGGATTTGCCAACTCCGTCGTTCACAATCGGATTCGTGATTGAACATGAACAGGCGACCAATCTAGTCAGGCAATGGATCCGGCGAAGCCATATCTTTGTCAGGTCGGACTTCAAGCGGGCCGCACCGGAACTGACTCGCGGCGTGTACTTACCGGCCTACCTCTACGGTGCCGTCGCAGACTCCCGCTACTCGGCGAGTATTGGTGAGAACTACACCGAGACCGAGACGTACATGTCCACCGACTCCAAGGGAAAGCCGGTCATGCGAACCCGGACCGTGACCAAGACCGAATGGCGTTCTTTGCATGGCGACCATTGCTGCTATGTCGTTGATGTCGTTGTGACCGCGTCGCAAGGTGTCAGCAACGACGCCTTGGAAGCGATTGAACCTTTCGATCTTCGCGCTCTGCGCAGGTTCACGCCATCGTTGATAGCCGGCTGGCTCGCCGAAGAACCGTCGCGTAGCCAAGACGTCTGTTTCAAGATGGCGCACACTGAAACAATCGCGAAAGTCGGATCGATGCTAAAGAATTTCATGCCGGGAGACTCACACCAGAATCTGCAGTTCCAAACAGATCTTTCTCGGGAAGTGATTGATCTGGTCTTGTTCCCGATCTGGTCTTTCGCGGTCCAATACGACGAAGGCAAGCCGCCGATTCAGATTCTTGTCAACGGGCAAACAGGGCGAGTCGGCGGACACGTGCCGATCTCGGCCACGAAAGTATCGATGGCAATCCTGGTTGCTTTGCTGCTGATCGGTGGATTTGTGATTCTGTTCCTCATGTCGCAACGGTAGCCGCGTGGATTCCACCCAACAACGATGCAGCCGCTGCCAGACGCCGCTCGAGCTGGGCGATTTGCGATGTTCGATCTGCGGCCAAGCGGCGCCTCAAGTGGCAACGGCCCAACAGAAGACCGTCGTCAAGATTCTGCGGTGCACCGGCTGCGGCGCGGCAGTCGCCTATGATCCTAAGCGACAAGCGTTGAGTTGCTCGTTTTGTGACAGCGTCGTCAAGATCGAGACGATTGAAGATCCGATGGAGCAGACGAGTGGTTACTTACCGTTCACGGTTTCTCGCGACGAAGCCCGCGCGGCTTTGCAAAATTGGCTGGGATCGCTTGGTTGGTTCCGACCGTCCGACCTGCGGTCATCGGCACGGTTGCAGGAGTTGCGTCCGCTATGGTGGGTCGCCTGGGTCTTCGATGCGGACTCGAAGATCAGTTGGACGGCGGATTCCAACGCCGGCGCTCGACGCTCGGCTTGGGCTCCCCATGCTGGGCAAACGAATGTCAGTTTCCGCAGCATTCTCGCGTCCGCATCACGGGGCTTGTCGGATGCGGAGGTCGATGCGATTGGCCCAGGTCTCGATCTCAACAGCGCGCGTGACGAGCCGGAGGGTGCGGATGACGCAACGCTCGAGCAATTTGATGTTCAGCGTTCTCAGGCGAGGCGCCAGGTGACTGCGACACTTCACGCGTTGGCGGACCGCCACGTCCAGCAGACTCAGATCCCGGGGACTCGATTTCGTAACGTGAAAGTCTCGGTTGTGGTGCAGGGGCTGATCACTCGCCGGCTGTCACTGCCCGCCTACGTGCTGGCGTATCGCTACAAACACAAGCTCTATCGAGTGGTGATTTGCGGACAAAACCCGAAGTTGATCAGCGGCGCGGCACCCTATTCGATGGCCAAGATTGTGTTGGTGGTGTTGGGCGTGATCGCCGCGCTGATGCTGGTGTTGGGCATAGTTGCGGCGTCATAGTAGACGTTGCTAAGCGTTGCCCAGGCTTCTCTCGCTAACGTCGCGACTTGTCTGAGCTCGCGACATGGCTTGACGATTCCGCCTCAGCAAATGAATGATGCCGGAGGCCAGCGACCGTTCTTCGGTAAGACGGTAGGGAGAGTCCTCGGGCAGTGAGGCCATCAGGCGACGATGGGCTTGCGGCAGGGCGTGATAGGGCAATGAAGGAAACAAATGATGCAGAGCATGAAACCGTGTGCCAACGGGTCCCCATAGCTCGCTAATCCAAGCGTGATACGGATAGTTCACCGAGTCGAGCAGCTGATCGAGAAAGGTCATTTCCTGGCCATCGTTGAACCAACGATGGGATCCAATCGTGCGGACCGAGTTTAAGAAGACGATGAATACAGACATCAGATAAATGTGCACGAGGAACGGCGTCGGCCATTGCCCAACCGTCATGGGAGCGATCACGATGATGACCAAGCACCAAAGAAAACAGGCGAACTCCTGAACATAGATCGTTCGCAGCGTCTTTTTGGTCGGCAGCGGTCGGATATAGGTTGGGTCCATCACCATGGACGAGTGCGTTGGTGCACGAAGGCGCGAAATCCCGGCACGATCCACGCCAGCGGTGTGAGCAGCAGAAATCGAACGACTGCCAACAGTGGAATGACCAAGCACCATGATAGATAGAACAGGATTTGCCAAACACTCTGGTGCTCCAGAGGCAGGTACTCGCCGTCGCGGTCTGTGCCGTAGTGTTTTCGTCGATGATGATCGATGTGCGTATAATAGACAAACGACGGCATCAAAAACGGTATCCCGCACAACAGATTCCAGACAAACCGAAACAGTTGGAGCCGTCCAGCGGTGCGCTGATGCACCACCTCATGGATGAACATCGCCGCTCGATAAAACAGCAGACATGAGGCGATGAAGAAGAACGTCTGCTCGAAACTGCCTTGAAACCCCTGGTGGCGTTGGTAGATGGGGCCGCCGTAAACCTGCGTGAAACAATACGTTCCAGCCGCGTACGTGACCAGGAAGTCCGACCAATAGATCCAAACTCGAGGTCGAAAGAGGTCACCGATCAGCTGACGGCAATCACCAAGCGAGAATTCCGTCTGGTTCGTGGAGGTTTGCTGCATTTCTTCGGTAGTGAATACCAGGGTCCGAATGTCTTCCTTCCGGTTCATCCGCGACCACCTCATGGGTCGCGACAAAGCACTCAACACTAGTTTGTTTCGCCTTCCGAAAATTTCAAGTCGGTTCTTGGTGACGCCAGCAATCTCTGCAGTGCAACTCGCAGCCCGCCACAAGGTGTCCCCCATCGCTGTAACCGGCCCATGCCCCCTTCAGCGACTGTCAATATCGAACTTTATGGGTTGTCGCCACGCCTTGGACGGCTACCGTTATTTCGTGGCTTGCGGATGGTCCGGCGCAGTTTAAAAATACGAGTAGTTGGTATCAGGGGGAACACTATGACATCGCAGGTCCGATATTTGCGTGCCGCGCTGATGGTGACTCTATTCGTCGCGGCACCGATTACCATTGCGGCAGCCAATGAATCTGACACGGTGGAACCGGCATCAACCAGTCATCCGCTGAATTGGACGTTCCGCTACGCGAGCTCTCGTGCAGACTACATTCGCAAGCACATTCGCGATTATTCCTGTCGGCTGATCAAGCGAGAACGAATCGATGGCGAATTACAGAAGCACCATTTCATACAGGTCAAGGTGCGTTGCGAGCAGTCACGCGACGGCAACGTGATACAGCCGATGGCTGTGTTCATGGAGTATCTGGCCCCATCAAGTGTCAAAGGTCGACAGGTCTTGTACGTCGATGGCGAGAACAACGGAGATCTGCTGATCCGCAAGGGTGGCCACGCCTTCAAATACGTGAAACTGCGGATTGACCCGAATGGCACCGCGGCGCGGCGGGAAAGCAACTATGCAATCACCGACTTTGGCTTTGACCGGATCATCGGGCGACTGATCGAAACAGTCACAGATGATATCAAGAACGATCCGACTGGGGCCAACACGGAAGTGTCGCATTTTCGCGGCGCCCGCGTCAACGATCGGGTCTGCACGCACATTCGAGTGGTTCACCCGAAACCTGGCAAAGGCCTCACGTTCCACAGAGCCAGCCTGTACATCGACGACGAATTGCACGTGCCTATTCGGCTGACTGCCCACGGCTGGCCCGAGCGTGAAGGTGACGACCCGCCGCTGATCGAAGAGTACACCTACGTTGATTTGCAGTTGAACGTTGGGTTTTCAGACAGCGAGTTCAGTGATGCCAGGTTGAATACCTCGCCGGGCGGAAACAACCGCCACCCAACAGCCTGGCACGCTAGGATTGTGAAGTTGCCTCGGTCGTCGATGGCCAATGCCGATCGCGGTGCAGTGACGCTGGATGATTCTTGCTGACGTTTCGGCTATTCAACAGCAGTCTGGAGTCTCAGATGCGTCTCGACGCCCGTTCAGCGGCTTCCTGCTGCGCCTTCAAGGGCCAGGCTCCTTCCGAAACGTACACCTGGTTGTAGTTGAGCAGCGATCCCTTGGCGTAATGGATTTGCTTGATCGCCATCATGTATTCGATCACCGATCGTACATATTGAGTTTCGGAGTCGGCCAAGCGTGTTTGAGCGTCCAACAATTGGTCCAGTAATAAGCCCTTTTGGTTTTCCTCGGCCTGGGAGTAAAGGATCTCCGTGGCATGCAGGTTTTCGGACGCTGCGATCCGCCGGTTGAGTTGAATTTTTGCGACATCGTAGGCTCGGTCGAGCTCTGCAACTGCCTGACTTGCCTCCAGTGTGGCTTGGCGTTGTTGCTCATCGAGAATCGCCACTGTCGCGGGCGAGATTCAAGTCGTGCATTTCGGACCGCCGCATGTGCTTGGCGGAATCCGATGGGTGCGGCGAACTCGAGTCCCAACTGCCATTCCTGAAAATTGCCGTCGACGAGATTCTGAACCGCGTCATTGAACGGAGGGTTATTCCCGCTCGGATCGAGCAGATCCTGGCCGAGTCCGCGCCAACGATATCTCGCGATCGCATCGAGTTGAGGTCGCAAGAAGCTCTTTGCTGCGACAACTTCCAGCTCGCGCAGCTTGATTTGCATCTGTTGACGCTGGATCTCAATGCGACTGGTGGTTGCTTCACTTTGGACCTCGTCCCAGTCGAAAACGACTTTGACCGGCGCGGGATCGGTGACGGGACGAATCAGTCTTCCGTCGTTGATCGGGACTCCCATCAATGAACGCAAGTTGCGTTCTTGCGCGTAAATCCCGCCCAGGCCGCGGAACGTGGTGGCGCGAGTTCGTTCTTGAACTTGACCGGCAAGCAGATTTTCCAATTCTGCCTCGAAGCGATAGTACTGCTCTCGCGCTCGCGCTTCGCGTTGTGGTGTCCCTCCCCGCAAACCGCTCTTACGCCACGTTTCGATCTGACGCCACGTCTCCAATGCCTGGTCGCGTGCTTCGACGATGGCGTCGTAGGCGCGATAGGCGAATTGCAACTCCCAATAGGCTGTCTCCACGTCACTGACCAAATCTCGGATGCCCTGTTCAAATTCGATCACGCTGATATCGGAGTTGACTTGCGCGATCAAGACGCCGTTGTAGACGCCGGGCGTTGCGCCCGGCCCCGCAATCCGATTGAAATCTGCCCCGCCGCCAAGCATCAGTGGGTGTCGAACCTCCAATTCGATGTTCGTTGCCCAGGGCCTGTTCGGCCTGTCGTTGGCCGGGAGCGTTGTTGTAGTCGTACTCGATGTTGTGACGAGCGGACATCAGCGTCCCCGCCGCAGAACGCTTGCTCAACTCGCTGGTGTACTGGGCCAAGTCCTGCTGTGAACAATCGATTCGCCTCAAGTCCGCTGGCAACAATACTGTTAAAACGACGATCGTTCTTCTCAACGATCAGCCGTGAAAAATAGACGGCGTCAAATGCACTCAAGGCGGCCTCGATTCCGAAACGTGGATCCGTTTCCAGGATGGCCGGCGAGTATTGGGTTTGTACTGTTCCCGGAGCGCGGAGTGCGCGCCCGCCTAAATCACGTATGACCTGCGAGTTCTCGAGCGCGTACTGAATGGCTTCCGAAAGCTCAAGGTCCCACGTCTCACCCTCGGCTGGATTCTGGGTTGAGATGGGTCGCGGGCCAAACTCCGGCTCGATTTGGTTGCCGCAGTCGAGTTCGCAGGAGATGTCGTACTCTGGTTGCAGGGCCTGCAGGAAGTTCGTCGGTGCATCATCGCACTTCTTATTCGTCAGACCACACCCCAACAGGCATGCGGCCATGAAACATATCAGGAAACATGCTGGGCTTTCTGTTCGGTTGCTGAGCATCAAGAAAGCCAACATTTCACCGACGGAATCCGAAACAGCGCAAGAACCGTAATCAAGGGACAATCCCTAACGTCGCTGCTTTTTATCGGCATGATGTAATCGGAATATCCTGCATTTTCGGCTTAATCGTTGCGATTTATAGAACCGGTAAACTTAGCCTCAAGTTACGCAAATTAACGCAGGCTGTGCAGGCTCACAGCAGATTACGCTGGTTCACAGCATGGTCGGAAAGAAAGCGACACGCGATCATCACCCATCGTCGATTCGGGGCCGGCCAATTCGAGCCGATGAGACGTTCTCAACGTTGTGATCATGACCAGATTGGGCGAACTAGAATGAGGCCCTGTAGCGACGACCAATGTCCCAACCCTTTGCACCGCAGGCATCAGCGTGAGCGCAGATCATGTGAAAGAAACATGGCAAGAGATTCAGCGCGGCGTTGAATCCTTGAGCGCACTCGCCGCGACAAGAGGTGTCTTCCGACCACTTCTATCGTGAATTGGTATCAAGCCTGTGCCGACTTGCATCTGCTTGCCACTGTGCCGTATGGGTGCGTGAAACTCCGCCGCCCCACCTAGCGGACGATCCATCGACAGCGACAGAAAACGGGCCCCAGGTGGTCTCGCCTGCGGGAAGCTCAAGGTGATCAGCCATCGCCACGGTGGCATTCGGCGATTCCCGAGGAAGCGGGATTTGCACGACTGGTTGCGGAGGCGGCAGCGTCCGAGAAGGAGATTTGCCTGGACGCCGGTCACGCTTCGGACGGCAAGGGTGGGGCAAGTCTACCGCACGACACCATCCTGCAGCGGGTCGTGGTCGATGGCGACGCGGTCGCTGTGATCGAGTTGGCCCACGAGGGTGACCGCTCGCCCTCCCAGCGTGAAGCTGCCAGGCACTTGTTGACGGTCGCCGTCGAGATTGCATCCGACTTTGAGAGAAACTGGCAGTTGCGTCAACTGAGGGATCGTGAGCAACGGCGAGAAAAGCTCGACCGTTTTCTGGACCAGATTCATCGGACGTACGATCTCCGCCGCGTCGCCTACGCGATCGTAGCGGGGGGAAAAGAGCTGATCGATTGCGATCGGCTGTCACTGATCCTGAAAAAAGGCAGACGCTGTCGGGTGATCGCGGTTAGCGGTGTGCATGAACCAGACCGCCGCTCCCCGTCCGTACGCTGCATCGAGCGACTGGTGAGTTCGACGATTCGCGAGACCGAACCGCAATGGTATGAACAGCCAGAGACGGAAAGCAAAGTCTCGCCGTTAACAAGCTACTTTGCCGAGTCCGAAGCGAAGTCTGTAGGGCTGCTCCCCCTGTTTTCAATCGAAGACAATAAGCGGCAACCTGAGCGACTCGGCACGCTGCTGGTCGACATGTTCGACAAACCGGAAAGCTCTTCCCACGGATTGATCAGATCCCGAGCCAATTGGCTGGTCCGCCACGCGTCCAATGCGATTGGCAATGCGGTTCGCGTCAACCGCTTACCACTGCTGGGGATTAGCCGCTGGCTTGACCGCAACGTGACCCGAGGAAAGCGAATGCCTTGGGGCGTCCTGGCGGCTGCCTCGCTAGCGATTGCCCTCTGGGTCATCGCCTGGATGCCAACGGATTTTCGAATCGAGGCGCGTGGTGAATTGGTACCCCTCACGCGGGAGTCGGTTTATGCGCCCAGATCCGGAACTGTGATTGGCTTTCCGGCGCTGGATGATGCTACCGATGGTCGGGAAGATGCCCAGGGTACGCGTGTTGAACCAGGTGATGTCGTTGTTCGATTGGAGAATGCTGAACTCGACTATGAGCTGACGACGTTGCTGGGTGAACAGGCCACTGTCGATCAGCAACTGGAAACGATTGCGGTGTCGATGGGGCAGTCCGGTCGGTCGCGCGACACGGAATCACGCGACCGATATGACGAATTGACCGCGCAAGCGGCTGAGCTGCGTGTCAAACAAGCGTCCCTGGCACGACGGATTCGATTGGTCAGCCAAGAGCGAGAGAAACTCTCGGTCAAGTCAAGCATCGCCGGTCGGATCCTGACGTGGGACGTTGTCAATGCGTTGATGCTGCGCCCCGTGCAGCAAGGGGATCTATTGCTCGAAGTCGTGGATGTCGACGGGCCTTGGGAGATCGATCTCTACGTTCGCGATCGTCACATCGGGTATATAAAGCAGGCGGAAAAAGAGAGTTCCGTTCCTCTTGCCATCTCGTTTTTCCTGCGGTCGGACCCCGAACGTGAGTACACTGCATCGATCAAGTCGATCGCGATGTCAACGGAGGTGTATCCTGAGTATGGATCCGCGGTTCGCGTGATTGGGAAGATCGAAGGACCAGGGACTCTTGACGGCCCAGGAAAGCTCGACACTCTCCGACCGGGAACGACGATCATTGCGAAAGTGGACTGCGGGAAAAAGCCGTTAGCTTACGTGATGTTGTATGACCTCGTGCACACGATTCGGATGTGGATCTTGTTCTAAATGCGGATGGATTCTTTTGTTGCCACGATTACCTACCTGAGCTGACTTTGTCACGCATGAATGCTGCAGCCATGAAACGCCAACGACCACTCAATTCTGTTCCGCGAGCAGTTTCTGCCTGTTTGCTGTTGTCGTGTTTCGTGCTCGAGCCACCTTCCGCACACGCGCAGGCGACAATTGAAGTCTCGGAAACGTTGATCACGGTCATCCAGCAAGTTCGCGTTCCTGCGCTACGCGCCGGTCAGATTACTGAGCTGAATGTGGCGGAGGGAGACCTCGTCGAGGCGGGTCAGGTCCTTGCACAGATCGATGACCGAGCGCCGCGGCTGGCAATGCTAAAGGCAAAATCGGAATACGAGACGGCGCTCAAAGCGGCAGAGAGCGAACTGGCCGTCCGCCTGGCGATGAAGAAATACGAATTGGCAAAATCCGACCTCCGTCGCGCACAGGAAGCAAGGTCACGGCTGGCCGGATCGATCCCGGACGAGGATTACGAAAACCGCAAGTTACAGGTCGAGCGTACTGACCTTGAAGTCAAAAAAACCGAAGAGGATAGGGCAAACGCGCTTGCTCAAGCTCGATTGTACGAGAACGATTACCGCAGTGCTGAACTGGACATGAAGCAGACGCAGGTCGTATCGCCGATTGCTGGGGTCGTTGTTTCGATTGAGCGACACAAAGGCGAATGGGCCAAAGCGGGTGATACTGTCTTGGAACTGCTTCGTACAACACGGCTGAGAGCCGAAGCGATGATCGATATCTCGGACATCACGCAGCCGCTGGTCGGAAAGCGAGTGACGGTGAAGGTCAAAATGCCGGACGGCTCGTTCGAGAAATTCGAGGGAGTGGTTCGGTTTGAGAGTCCCGAGATCAGTCCATTGGACAATCGTGTGAGTGTTTGGGCGGAAATCGAGAATCCCCAACGTCGTCTTCGACCGGGAATGCGAGGTCCGATGACGATCGATCTCTCAGGGCCGATGTCCGATAATCGCCAGCCAGAAAGTTTCGAGCAAACCACCGCGCGGCGAGCGGCGACGGAGGCAAGCGAATCCAAATGACGAAGGCGAGCGAAAACGACTTCGTGCTGCCGTTTCTGCGCCGCACCGATCTCGTGATTCGCAAGCTGAACGTAGGCGACCGTGTTCATTGGACGGTCAAGGATCCAGTGTCCCTGCGGTTTTTTCAGTTGCGAGAGGAGGAATACTACGTCTTCAGCAGGCTCACCCGCGGTGCCACTGCCGAGTCAATTTTGAGTGGTTTCGGCAAGGTCTTTTCGCCGGCTCGGTTATCGTTGTCGCGGCTGGATGAGTACTTGCGATCTCTGCTCGCGATGGGGCTGATCGTGAATCGATGCGGGGATGGAGCCGACCTCTTGGCTCAAGCCGATCGATTGAAACGGGCGACTCGGCTGGCTTCCCTTGGCAATCCGCTGGTGATTCGTTGGCGCGGTATCAATCCTCGGCTCCTGATCAACTTCCTGCACACGATCTTTCAGTGGTGCTTTACTGCTGGCTTCGTAGGGGCCTCCATCGCAATCATGTTTTGTGCGGCTGGTTGGATGGCCGTCAATCACGATGAATTCGTGTTACGTTTGCCAACGATGTCCGCGTTCATCGGCGCCGGCAACATCGTGTGGATTGCCGCGGCGATCGGAGTCGCCAAGATCCTGCATGAGCTGGGACATGCCCTCACGTGCAAACATTTTGGCGGCGAGTGTCGTGAAATGGGCGTGATGCTTTTAGTCTTTACACCCTGTCTGTATTGCGATGTCTCGGATGCATGGCTGATGAAGAATCGCTGGCATCGCATTGCCATCAGTGGGGCGGGGATTTTTGTAGAGCTGCTTCTCGCTGCGATCGCGAGTTTCGTCTGGTGGTTCAGCGAACCCGGTGTATTGAATGCGGTCTGCATGAATATGATGATCGTCTGCTCGATCAACACCCTGCTGTTCAATGGAAATCCTCTGCTGAAGTACGATGGGTACTACGTGCTTGCCGACCTGGTGGAAGTTCCGAATCTTGCTGCGCGATCGAGAAGTCGCCTGCTGGACGGCATCATTCGATTGACCTGCGGTGTACGGTTCGCGAATCCAAGAACGCTTCCAGGCAGAGGCGACATTCTGTTGATCCTGTACGGCGCCGCGTCCTTCCTCTATCGATGGTTCGTACTGGTTTTGATCCTGTGGTCACTTCACAAATTGCTCCGACCGCTTGGGATGGTCGCGGTTGCACAGGCGATTACCGCAGCATGCTTATTCACGTATTCGATTGCCGCGATTCGGTCACTCCGCATGTTCCTGCGCAGATTCAAGACGCTGCCGACGAACAAATTCAGATTGGCTGGCTGCATCATGCTCGCTTTCATCGGTATCAACGCTGTCTGGAATCTGCCGCTTCCACGGAACGTATCAGCTCCCGTCACGATTGAGCCCGCCGACGCCGCATTCGTTTACGTTGCGGAGAGTGGGCGGCTTCCTGCTCGTGACGCCGAACATCCCAAAGAGGGTCAGCCGGTCAGCCGCGGCGATGTCTTGGTTGTACTAAAGAACCCGGATCTGGAAAGAGAGATTCTGAAATTGCGCGAGCGCATCGAAATTCTCAGCCTGCGAATCGAGACGATGGAATCCAATCAGCTTCGAAACGCAAAAGCAAATGAAAATTTGCCCGCTGCGAGAGAGCTGCTGGCAAGCCTCGAAGAACAAATGGAAAGCTTTCGTCAGCGTCATGGCAGACTTACCATCCGCGCACCGATCGATGGGATTGTCTTGAGTGACGAGTGGCGACATGAAGCGTCCGTCCCCGGTCGACTTGAGCGTTGGCGAGGCACGCCGTTGCAGGACTCAAGCGTCGGTTGCACGCTGGAGCGAGGAACCGTTTACTGCCTGATCGGTGATCCGGCGCGTCTCTCTGCGACTGTCGTTGTCGACGAATCGGATATTGAATCGGTCGATGTCGGCCAATTCGCTCGCGTTTGGTTGCGGGAAAACCCCGGCGCCGTTGTCAGCGGTCAGGTGCAAGAGATCTCGGCGGTTGAAATCGAGCGAGCGCCGAAGTCTTTGGTTCGCAAGGACGATGTGAAGATGATCGCAGACTCAAGTGGCCGGGAGAGAATGGCGGCGGTCGCGTTCAACGTGCGAATTGCGCTGCTCAACTCCGACGCCGCGATTCCAATTCGCGGCACGGGTTGGGCAAGAATCGAGGTTCCCGCCAGCACGGTCGGGCAACGAATCAGGCGATACCTGTTGAGCACTTTTCGGATCTCGCCTTAGCACAAAACCGTGTATTGTTCGTTGAACGGCAAGCCGCAGGCGACTGCGTGTGCCCTTACCAGTCGCCTGCGGCTTGCCCCCATCTCAGTCGCCTGCGGCTTGCCCCCCATCTCAGTCGCCTGCGGCTTGCCCCCCATCTCAGTCGCCTGCGGCTTGCCGTTAAACGATCTCACTGGATCGATGCAGAAATACGAACCGCAGTGGGGCGTACCGACTCAATTTTGTCGTCGTCGAATCGATTGTGCTCCGAGATTCGCAGGTTTTCGCGGTTCGTCTCCTGCCAGGGCCCCGCCATCCAAATGATGGCCGTTCCGTCTTGGCTGCCTGTCAGTACGTGCAACTGATCCGGAGAGAACGAGACTGATGTGACTGTGCGGTCGTGACCACTAAGCACCATCAACTCTTTCGGCCCCGCGCTGGGTCACGTCCCAGACTTTCGCGGTAAAGTCCTCACTACCAGTGATCGCCCGCTTTCCGTCGGGTGAGAACGCGACCGAGGTCACCGGGGCTGTATGGCCGGCAAGTTTGAAGAGTGGTTGCGACTGATCCGCAACGTCTGCCGCTTTCCAGACGAGTGCGAGATTTCCGAGTGTGCTGCACGCGATTCTCTGGCCGTCGGGCGAGAATGATGCGCGGAGCACAGGCGAGTCATGCTGGAACACAAGCGGCTTGTCAGGATTCTCGATGTCCCACACCCTCGCGGTCTTGTCGCTCGATGCGGACACCAGACGCTTGCCGTCGGGCGAAAATGCTACCCAGTTGACCTCGTCGCGATGCCCGAAAAAGCGTTTCATGAATTTGCCTGTTTTGGCATTCCACAAGACGATGGTTTGATCGGCGCTGGCGGTCGCGATCAAACGACTGTCCGGCGTCCGGCGAAAATGTCGCGCAATGCACCGGTCCGGAGTGTCTGCCAACCAGTTTGGTGCGGACAACGCCGCTGTCGGCATTCCATACGTTGGCGGTCCCGTCCCAACTTCCGGAGACGATTTCGCGCGAGTCCGACGAGAAATGCGCTGAGGCAACGCCGCCATGAGGGCTGAAATTCATTCGCAGGCGACGGTACTGCGGTAGCTGGGGATTCATTTCCCATAACCGAATCTGGTCTCCGCCGATCGATACCACGTGGGAACTTGCATCGGCAAAGACAACCGCGTTAAGCCGCGAACCATCCACCAATTCAATCAGCCCTCCGCGCCGATTGTTCGGCTGCAAGAACGTGACTTCCTTGCCGGAACCAACATCGAATGCACGTGCGATTCCGCGTTCTCGATTCACCGCAACGATGGTTCGGAGATCTGGCGAAATCGCAACCTTATCGATTTGAGCCGGCTTGTCTGCAAACTTGACTTCCAACGTCTGCACGATCTTCTTGGACTTGACGTCCCAAACACGAACTTTGTTGTCGACGCTGCTCGTGACGACCATCGAACCACGAGGGTCAATGTCAGCCGACACCACATCTTTGGGGTGCACGAGGATCTGATCGCGATCGACGCGGCCGGCTGCAACGTCCCAGATCGCGACGCCTCGCTCAAGGCTGGCTGTGATCAATCGCTTGCCGTCGGCGGAGAATCTTGCTTGAATCACCTTCGATTGATGCCACGGTAGCCGCCTGATCTCCTTTCCGGTAGCGCGATCCCACAACAAGCCGGTACCGTTAATGTCGCCGCTGTAGAGCAGTTTTGCATCGGGTGAAATGGCCACCGCCGACACCATTCCGCGATGCCCGAACATCTGGTGCAGCTCTTTTCCCGTCGCTGCATCCCACAGCCGAGCCGACCAGGTCGCTTGGGGTTTGGATTTGGAATTCGATGCGGGCGTGGACTGTTGGCTCTTCGCATCGGTGGGCCCCCCCGTCAGCACGAACCTGCCGTCACGTGAGACGTCAATCGCTGCGCCTTGACCGGTCCCCCTGAGTCTTCTGATTTCCGATCCTGTCTCGACATTCCAAAGCCGCACCGTTTCATCGCCGGCGGCCGTCGCCAGATATCTGCCATTTCCAAAGGCAACTGCCTTGGACGCGAGAAACGCATGGCCCTCACGGAACTGCCGCAGCTCCTTGCCGGACTCGAAGTCCCAGCTCTTGACAGTTCGATCGCGGCTGGCTGTCACGATTCGCTGTGAGTTCCCGGAAAACTCCGCGGCCATGATTGCGTCCTCGTGACCGCTGAGCACCTTACCACGCAACACGCGGAGCTCTTCGTAGCCCTCGATGTCCCAAAACCTGACCGTTCCATCGTATCCTGCCGAGACAACGCTACGACCATCGTCGGAAACCACGCAACCCCGCACCCAGCGCCCGTGACCACGCAGTACCTTGACCAACGCACCCGACTCCGCATTCCACACCCGCACTGTGTTGTCGTGGCCAGCACTGACGAGCAGATCACTCGACTCTGCGAAGGCCAGACTTCTGACGGCCGCCGTGTGCCCGCTGAGGACGCGATAGTTTGTCAGTTTTGCAACATCCGCATTCTCGGTGATCGCTGCTACCAGGTCGGCAGCTTTCAGATCGAGATCACTCCAGATCAAGATTCTCGCACCGTGACCCGCGGTGGCGATCTTCTTGCCGTCATCTGAAATTGCCACGGCAAAGATGGGGCCCCGTATGCTCGCGGAAAATCCCCTTCTCCTCGACAGAATCAGGGGATGACCACTGGCCACTTTTGTCGACCCAAACCACCGCCGTACCATCATGGCTGACAGAAACAATCTTCGTTTGCGGCTGCCCATTTTCGCTGGGAAAGAACTTCGCCTGCTGAACGGCGCTGCGATGCCGGTGAAGCGTAACAAGGGCTCGCCGCGAAGTCTAGATCCCAGACCTTCATCTTTCCGGATCGGGATGCGGACAACAACCGTTTTCCATCGGCGGAGTACTCGACACTCAGCACGGGTTGTTGATGCGCGTCTTCGGGCGTATCGGAGGCCAGGTTGTCAATGCGACCCGACTTCAAGTCTACGATTTGAATGAATTTTCCTGGCGTGTCGGTGCCCACCGCCAACTGAAGGTTGTCGGGTGAAAACGCAATTGTGTTGATCGTGTTGACCGGCAGTTCAACGGTTCGCGTCGATCCTGTTTCCGGCGACCACATGGTGATGGTACCCGACTCTCCGGCAGTCGCGATCAGACCAAAGCCCTCTTGCCAATGGGATGCTGCGACGGTCTCAAGCGAGTGTCCGGTCGGCAGAACTTGCGATGCTTGCTTGCACAAATACACCATGCGGCCCCACTCCCAGTTTCGAAAGTCGGTCTCACCGTCTGCCGGTATGCAATCTCCGAGCAATTCCAAAGCACCCAGATAAGCGTTCTCATCTATTCTCGATGCGGCAGCCGCGATGCGGGCAACATAGGCCTCGTAGGCTTCGGCCTGCCGTGCATCGACCGCTTCTTGCCGTTGTTGTTCGGCAAACTTACGCTGATCCTCAGCGACCCGTCGCTGCTGTTCTTCGGCGAGCTTGGCGCGTTCGGCTTCGTTGCGTGCTTTCTCTGCCGCGACGCGTGCTCTGTCCGCTGCAATCCGCTGTTGCTTTTCCGATTCGATTGCGGCTTCGGCCAGCTCTCGTTGTTCTCGCTCTCGTTCTCTTGCTTGCTCGGCGTCTTTCTGTCTCTGCACAGCGATCATTCGCTGTTTTTGCTCCGAAACCTGCGCCTCAATCGCCTGTGCCCGCTCGCGCTCAGCATCCTTTCTCGCCAAGTCGGCAAATTCGCGCTGGTTGACTGCCTCTTGTCGGGCGGAATTGATCCAAATCGCAGCACCCGAAACGACCACGAACAAGGTCGCGGCAAGACCCACGCCGATCTGCCGATAGAGGCGCGCCCGATGATGTCGACGTTCTCGCTCTTCGCTCCGCTTAATGATCTCACGGTGCAAGCTTTCGTGTTCCGGCAGACTGACATCAAGCAGCCCCGCGCCCAGGTCATAATCACCTCGTTCACAGGCCAGCTGCGCATAGTCGTATTTTGCTTCGAGCAGCCCCTCGTGCGCCTTGGCGTTGTCTTCCCAAAGGTCAATCGCCTGCTGGAACCCGAACACCGAGCCGTTGTAATCGTCGTAGAGCCCCGACTCTCGTGCTTTGCTGAGCCTGTCGGCAGCGAGCGTCGACAGCGCAATACTCTCGGAGTGCGACTGATAATCGCGAATCGCCTGCTGGAAATCTTGGACCGTTTGATAACGGTCATCTTGCTTGGTCGCCATTGCCTTCTTTGCAACGTCGACCAATTCACTCTGAATGTCGATCTTGAGAATTGTGTTTCGCGCGGCATTGATCATGCAGTCGCGCGAACTCGCCCCCGTGTGCGGCGGCTTGCCAGCGACAATCTCGAACAGAATCGCACCGAGCAGGTAGATGTCGCTTCGTTCGTTAATGCCCTCGAATGGTCCGTGAGCCATCTCCGGCGCCATGTAGCTCGGCGTACCGGCCATCGATTGCGACAGCTCGATCCCGGCGATCTTGCGTCCATCGGAAGGAATCGCCAATCCCCAATCCATGACCATCACTTCGCCGAAATCACCAATCATGGTGTTTTCGGGCTTGAGGTCGCGGTGAATGATTCCTTTGGAGTGAGCAAATGCCACCGCATCGCAAACCCGCATCAGATACTCCAGATTCTCGGTCAACGATGTGTTGAGAATCGTTTTGTTCCAAGGCGTCCCACGCACCTGCTTCATCGCATAGAAGAACGCGCCGTCGGGTGCGCGACCAAGATCGTAGACCGGAACAATGTTGGGGTGCTCGAGATCTCCGGTGACCGCCGCTTCGGAAAGAAACGCGTTGCGTGATTTGACACTCTTTGCAGCATCGGGAAGGAGCATTTTGACGGCGACGTTACGATCAAGTGATGCTTGGTGCGCCGAGTAGACGATTCCCATCCCGCCCTTGCCAAGCGTCGCCAGCAGCCCGTAATCGGCAGGCAAGTCGGGGTCTTCCGCCTCTTTCGCGGATAGCAGGACTCTTGTCTGAATGTTCAGCGAAGTCGTGAATTCGCTCGCCCCCGAACCGGGAGTCGATCCCGAGCCCGAACCGCGTCCCGAATCCTGGACGTCCGATTTCAGCGATACCGTGGGATGACTGTCCTTTTCGATGACTCCCATCCATGTCGGATGCAAAAGAGCAGCAGCTTCCGGAATCCAGCGTCGCTGCCGGGCCGCGATCGTTGCTGTCCACAAGCGAGTCAATGTCGAGCGTAGGCTCGATTGGCAAGCCGTCCGCGTCCAGCTGCACCGTTTCGTTGAAATGCGTTCTCCTTCCCTCGTCGTTCGCGGTCGGAAAAATCTGAAAGCTGGAAGTAGCGGCGTCGCTCGAATCGGCAGAGTCGAGCGACTTGGGCACCGCACCCGATCCACTCTTGACGATCGTTTCACCGACGCTTCGGCTGTCACCTACGTCGGTGTCACGATGGTCTTGCCCCTCATCGCCGCTGCTTGGCTCCGGATCGACGAACTGATCCAGTTCTTGCGTCGCCCCAAGGCCGTCGGGTGTCGTGCCGTTGGACTCAGTGCTGTCGGGTTCCGCTGAGGTCGTGCGGGGCGACGAGTCATCTGGCGTTGATTTGGCAGCAGCCAACTTGGCGGCCAACTCCTCGTCAAACTCGACCGTTGCACCGATTTCATCTTCGTACGCACCCACCGTCGCATTGTCTTCATCTTCGGCTGGCCCCTCGCCAGCGTTATTGGCAGACTCGTCACTTCGCGGGTGGGGTCGGTACCCGTCGGACCGTCGCGAAAACTGTCTTGCAACTTGCGCACTGACCGGATTGAAGATCCGATTCTGTGAGTTCGCAATTGCATTTGGGACAGGCTGTCATACTCTTACCGTTTTCTGGGTGCTACCAGATCCATAATATCAAGCCCCCACACATTCGACGATCTCGCCAAGCATGCCGAATCTGCGGTTTCCGAACCGTTTCACGGCGTTCTAAAAGGAAAAATGCGTAGCCTGCACTGATTGGCTAGTTTGCACCGATTTTCCGGTCTGTGCCGATTATTCTAGTTGCGAGGCCGATTCCTGCCGAATTGAGCACCAAGACGCTTCTTTGACCGCCGTTTTTGGTGCTGAGCCATGAATTCACTCCGACCCATACTCCTGGCCGGGATTTCGACCCTGATCTTGGTCAACGCCAGTATCGCTCAGTCGCCGCGAGCGAGGTCAGGACTGAAGTACAGGTCGCCTCGAACGCTAAGCGAATTGGAGTCGCAATCGTCTCCGCCGCAGGACGATGTCGTCACAGCGGAGTACCGGCAATTGAGCGACTACATCTTGAACGATTCCAGCATCGAACTCCAAGACGACCGCCAACGGGCAAAACTCGCATCCTTCCTCCAAGAGGATGCCAAAGACGCCCAGGACGACGAGGCTGACGAAGCCGACGAGAAGAGGACGAGGAAGACGAGGAAGCCGAGGATTCGAAAGATCCCCGGCGATTTGCACCTCTGCGGTCGATGCGCGACGTTACGATCGCGGCACCTGTAAGTGCCGGCATCCTCCCCGAGAACTACGCAAAAGCCCTGTTTGATACGGAATCCATCGAGTATCAGTACGCCGGATTCCAGCGAGGTGGCAACTACGGGGGATTCTCGTGCTGGTGTGCTCCATGGGTTGCCTACAGACCGCTCTACTTTGAAGACGTCTGGCTGGAGCGACACGGATATGACTACGGATGCCTTCAGCCCGTTGTTTCCGCAGCAAAATTCTACGGACGAATTCCCGTCTTTCCTTACATGCTCGGTGCCAATCCGTGTCGCCAGTGCACCTATTCGCTCGGTCTGGGGCGTGTAGGTGATTGTCCGCCCCATTTCTTCACACTTCCCAAGAAAAGCTGTCGCGGCATTCTTTATCAGACAGCGGCCGTCACCGGTCTCGTTCTGCTGACTCCGTAGTTCTCGGTCCCGACGTGCGCTGAAAATCTCAGCAGTGCTCGCGGGGAGGCGGCCTCCGCGACGGCACTCGAATAAAACCCGTGGAAATCGCTCAAGAAGCAGCTTTTCACGGGGTTTCTTTGTATATTGGGACCGCCAGTGGGTGGCTTCTCACCCAGTGCCTCCTTTCTTTGAACGAGTTCTCTGTCTGCCGCGCTGGAACCAGATGCGGACCAGCGCGTCCATGAACAGGTGCCGTCGGCCCAATGAAGCGGATCTGAGCTTCCGTCGGCCTAGAATTCATCGAATTGTCGAGCCCGGTCGCCGTGGCCCAGTTCACTGGTTTGTCGTGGGAACCTGTCGGGATCGTCGATGCGAACGAGGAAATCTGGATGAAACGAGGCAGACGACAGGGGCGTTCGAAGCGCGATCGTTTGCGGTCCCACTTTCGCCTTGCCGGAAATCGTGAACAGGAGTCCCCGAGTCTCGGGACGGGACGCGTCCGTCTGGCAGACGCTTCGCCGCTTACTGAATCCGGTTCGGTACTTGGGCATCAATGACGCCGTCGAGCGATATGACATTGAGCTCTTTGTGACGCGTCTGGAAGAACGCCGTGTGCTCAATGGTGATTTCGGTTTGCTGGCGGGCGTTGCTGACATCACCGACATGGAGTTGGATTCAGAACTTTACGGCAGCAGCCTGTATGACGGGGATGCTCTCGCGATCACGCAGCATGATTTTGGTGCAAACCATGCGGTCGCGCAGCTGCAGGCCAACGATCTTCATGCTGTCTTGAATGACGGCGGCGCACAGAGTCAAAGTAAGTTCGGCGGCGGCTTGTTGGCTGCGTCTCAGGCCGAGGGCGAAGCCAACGCCGCGCCGGTGTTCGCAGCGGATTCGTTTGCGTTCGACCTGCTGGAGAACTCGGACGTGGGAACGCTGGTGGGTACGGCGGCGGCGTCCGACCCTGATAGCCCAGTGTTGCAGTACAGCATCACGGATGGAGATCCAGGAGGCGCGTTTGCGATCAACGACGCGACCGGCGACATCACGGTGGCAGACAAGTCGGCGATTGACTTCGAAACCAATCCGACTTTTACGCTGACCGTGCGGGTCGACGACAATCACGCGATGAGCCCGATGAATGACATCGCGACCGTCAGCATTGCCCTTCAAAACCTGCAGACTTCACTGAGCATCAAGAACGCATCCGATGTTGAGAACTCGGGAGTTCTGATATTTGACGTCGAGGCGGTCGGACACGATATCAATCGATCGTTCGATGTCAGCTACAAGACGACCGATGGAACGGCAGTCGATGCTCTGTCGACGCTCGGCAGCAATGACTACGAGGGAATCGCCACCGGAGTGTTAAGTTTCGCCGGAGACAATGTCAGCGAGACCCAAACGATTTCGATCACACTCAACGATGACAATCTTGTCGAATTCGATGAGAATCTGTTTGTCAATCTTTTGTCGGCCACGAGCAACGACGTTGATATCAGCGTGGCAAACGGGACCGGCACGATCACCAATGACGACGCCACCGTCGTATCGGTTTCGGACGTCGTGAAGGAAGAGGGCGATAGTGCGACAACCAACTTTGTGTTTCTGATCAATTCCAGCAATCTTGCAACAGAGAGTATCACGCTGACCGCCGACACCCTCGACGGTTTAGCAGAGGCGGGTTCCGACTACACCGCCTTGGCCGGTCTGCTAGTCACGATTCC
>CAVPGW010000014.1:0-234359 GCA_963704055.1 Pirellulaceae bacterium
CACTCGCCAGCGTGGTTGCCAGGCAAGGGAATCCGGTGGACGCGATTCTTAGGGATCTCGAGGTTGAGCGCGGCGGCAATGGTGCCGCTCGCAGCGCGATGGTCATCGCGGCCGCTTATCGAGATCCTAGTCCGCACGACGCGGCCATCATACTCACCGCGATTTACGAGAGCTACCGCGACTACGTTGAATCGCATTCACAGGACTCCAGCAGTGAGGCGGCATTGCTGATTGAAGAAGCTGGCGTGACGCACGAGAAGGAACTGCTTGAGGCCGAGGAGGCGTATCGCAAATTCGTTGAGTCGGTCCCAGTTCTGCTCGACGGCGAAAAAGTCCGCGATATTCACAAAGAACGCTTGGCAAAATTGGAAGAGGAACTGAATCAAATCCGTACCAGGCTGGCAACATCCCGTTCCCGAAGCGAGGTCATCACAACGTTCCTGGAAGAACGCGGCGACAAGATCAATTACCTCGATCAACTTGCACTGCTGAGTGAGGACGAGGTCGAGCGGCTCAACAAGTTCTTGACGATGAGTCGCGGTGAAGTTCAATCGGAAGCCTTTCAAGCCGAACAGCCAATCCGCCAAGAAATCGCCAAAGCGCAATACAATCGTCTACTCGACTTGCTTCAGAAATCGCGCACGTTGGCGGAGGAGTTTGGCACAGAACATCCGCTGGTCGCAGCCACCCGTCAAGAGATCGAGGTCATTCAGCAGTTTATCGAGGCCACTGCACCTCAGCAGGCGTTCAAGAAACCGGAGCGAATGAATCCGCATCAAATGCTGGAAACTTATACGCTATTGCTGCGAAACGACATTGCGGAATTGGAGATTCGGGAAAAGAGCCTGGTCGAGGATTCCGAAGAGGAACTGCAACTCGCGAAAAATGTCGAAAGCGACTTCTTGCGAGGCAGTTCGCTGAAGGCCCGGCTAGCTCGCGCACAGGCTCGCTATGATGAAGTTAGCCGACGCTTGCAAGAATTGAACCTGGCTTCTATGCAGGATTCTCAACGGAATTGCTGTCCGAGGCCCAGATCGCAAGAAGTCCCGCGTGGCCGGTATTGCCGATCGTCATGTTGGGCGGAGTCTTCTTCGGTTTTGCATTCGGATGTTTCACCGGTATTCTGGCGGAACTGATCGATACCAGTTTTCGAGATTCGACGGATCTTGAGCAAGTTCTCGGCGCTCCCGCCATCGCGCACGTGCCACGCTTCGATGTCGCCAAGATTGGCCGAGAAGCTGATCCCGATTCGCGGATCAGTCCGTCCGTCGCTGCGTTCCACGCACCACGGTCGATCGAGTCGGAGATTTATCGTGTCGCTCGTACGTCGCTGATTATCCGCAGCCGGGAAGAAAAGAAATCGGTCTTCATGATGACCAGCCCGCATCCCGGGGACGGGAAATCGACGACCATCTCGAACCTCGCGGTCTCGCTTGCCCAAACGGGTAAACGCGTGCTGTTGGTTGACGCGGACATGCGTCGCCCCATGATCGCAAAGACTGTTCGGCTTGGCAGACGGCGTCGGTTTGGCTGATGTGTTGTTGGATTGCGTCGATCTTGAAAACGCAACGCAGAGATCGGAGTTGGCGAACCTTGATATTCTGACTCATGGAGCGAGAACGTCCGAACCTGCGGAGCTATTGGAATCGGCGGACTTTGCACGGTTGCTGACAAAGTGCCGACAACAGTACGACTATGTCTTGATTGACGCGCCGCCGCTGTTGGCAGTCGCTGATCCGTCGATCATCGCACCGCACGTCGACTCCGTGGTGCTGACGATTCGAGTGCTATCCAACTGCCGTCGTCCCATCGAACGGTGTGCACAATTGCTTCGTGAGTTGGATGTAACGCCAGCAGCCTTGGTGGTCAACAGCATGGAGCAGAACGACGGAAAATCGTTCGGCTACTCGAATACGCAATCGTACGAAGCCTACGGCTACGTCGGCTATTACGACGAGTACTTGGTATCCGATGATGCTGAGTCGCCCCGACCAAAGCAAAGGTCGAGACGAACCATCAAACCATCGATTTCCCATCCGATGAAGTCGGCATGATCCGTCAATGGATATCCAATCGCGTTCGTGTCTCGAAATAGGGTGAGTCAAAATGATCGTCAAGTTTGTGCGCCGTAGCCTGAGCTTTCTACCGTTCACGTTTGGACCGGGGGGAAAGAAATGGCGTACGCTTCGCGATGTCCTGGATCCGATCTTGAAAAAGCATCTTCCTCCCTCGCTAGACACGAAATACGGGGAAATTTTGATTGATGCGTCGCACGAAGGCCCACGAGTGTTGTCTTATGGGTTTGACAACATCATGCGTTCTTACGAGCAAAGTGAATTGGCGAAACTGATTCGAACGCTTGGGAAACGGGGTGGATCATTCATCGATATCGGCGCGAACCTGGGAATGTATTCCTTGATCGCACGTGCTGCAGGGTTCAAAACTCATGTTGTCGAACCTGAGCCTTCGCACGCAGCATTCCTGCTTCAAAACGAAGAGCTGTTCGGCAAGGTCCACGCCGTCGGCTTATCTGACACAAGAGGCAGCCTGCCGCTGTACTACGAAAGCGGGAACACCGGCGCGACATCGTTCGTAAGACTGCCAAGGCTGTGGAGTCGGGTGAGTCCGTTCCAGTCGAAGTATTTGCGGAGCTAGCGGCTGAGGGTAGCTTCGGCGACGAAACAGGAAATTTCATTGCTGAAGATCGACGTTGAGGGGCATGAACCTGAAACGGTCGATGGTCTCCGACGGTTCCTCGCCAATGGGAATCGTCCCGTAATCTGGTGCGAGGTCCGAGGAGATCTCAGCGGTCGGCGCGAGGGCTCGTATCGGCCGGTCATCAGCACGCTTACCGAATACGGCTACATCGCTATTGACCCTGAGCGCTGGGTAGAAACATCAGATGACGATCCAGAGCTGGCCAACCGGCAGGTTTTTGACCTGCTTTTTGCGGAGCCGGTGAGAAGGCCGAAAAACTATGCCGGGAAATGAAGGCTGCCTGACAAGCAGTCGCTGTCGCTTCATTTGGAATCGGTTGTGTACACCGCCCCCTAATTGAAAGTTCTAAACCATGATGCTGAAAAGCCACTTAAAATTTGCGATCAACAGTGTGATCTACACGGGCGGTAATCGCAGTTGCAATGTTTGCAACCGAAACTCTCGCGAATTTCTTCCTTACGGGAGTGCGCGACGCGACGATGCCTATTGTCCGATGTGTGGTTCGCTTGAGCGACATCGACTTGTAATTCAATTTTTGCGTGAGAAGACCGACCTGTTCCAAGGAAAGGTAAAGCGTTTTTTGCACGTAGCCCCGGAACGCGCTTTCGTGAAGATGTTTAGTCAAGCCGTTGGGGATGGCTATCTGACCGGTGATATTTCCGGAAAGGGGGTGATGGAGAAGATGGACATCACCAACATCCAGCACCCCGACAACACATTTGACGCGATTTATTGCAGTCACGTACTTGAGCATGTGCCTGAAGATCGAAGGGCCATCAGCGAGTTTTATCGAACACTCAGTCCTGGAGGTTGGGCGATCCTCAACGTTCCGATTGGGGCTGAGCGAACGATTGAAGACCCGTCCGTGACATGCCCGAGAGAACGCCTGCGTTTATTCGGCCAGGAGGACCATGTAAGACGATATGGGCTCGATTACAAAGATCGTTTGATCGATGCCGGCTTCAACGTCGAGTGTTTTTCCCCCACAGATTTGTTCTCCGATGGTGACATAGAAAGGCTCGGAATGGCCAATGGAAGCGCGGGCGAGATCTACTATTGCACGAAAACGTAGTTGTTCATCCAGGCGGGGCCGATTTGTTCCGGTGACACGGGGCCGGAACCGAACAACTGCGACCTACACCTTCCATCGTCATGTTCCTTTCAAGCAACACACTTCTCCTGCATCGATTGTGAATAATGCTTCACCGCCAAGAGATTCACCGCGACGCCAGCGAAGAGCCTTGCACTGTACGAACTGACGGGATTCAAGGTCTGATGCCTGCACGGATCGGTGAACTTGGAAATCGCATCTCAGTCGCGTTCGCGAGCCACCGTGGCAAAATTTTCGACGTTGCCTCCGTCGCGGGCTCGCGTTTGGTGCGTCAAGGAGTCTTGCTCATTGCGATGGCAGTGGCGGCTCGCACTCTCAGCATAGCATTGCTGGGCGTTTGGGCGCTGATCTACATCGTGATCCAATTTGGGGTGATGCTTAGTGACGCAGGGATCTCGACATTCGTGGTCCGCGAGAAAGATCTCACCGATAGGCTCTACTCGACCGCATTTTATGCTTGCGTTCTGTTGTCGATCGCCGTCACAACCGTGACAGCAGCGATCACGGCACCGCTTTCAGCTGTAATGGGGTATCCAGGTTTCAAGACGTACTTTGTCATTGCCTCGATCGCGATCATTCCTGCCGGGATCAACGCCGTTCTTCAGGCACATCTGCGTCGGCAGCGGCGTTTCGGCGTGATATTGGCGACCGATGCGATGGCCAACGGACTGCTCCTGTCTGGAATCGTGGGGATGCTATTGGCAGGCTTCGGGCTTTGGTCTTTCGTGGTGCCCACGATCCTGGCGTCGACGTTCGGGTGCACGGCTTGTGCCTGCGTGGATGGAATTCCCGTTTTCAAGATGGACCGCACAAGCCTCAAGAGAGTCGCGGACTACTCGCTCGGTTTGGTCGGTTTTTCAACCGTCAATTTCTGGGCCCGCAATGCCGATCACGTGCTGATCGGTCGCATTCTCGGTGCGGCTCCGCTGGGCATCTATTCAGTAGCCTATCGCATGATGATGTTGCCCCTGTCTCAGATTACGTCCATCGCAATCACGGTGGCCTTACCGTACATGGCACCTCACCAGGATGATCATGAGCGATTGCGACTGCTGATTCGTCGGCTGTTGGTGGTCATTGGTGCATTAACGACGGCGCCGATTACTTTTGTTTGGCTCCAGCGTTATTTTCTTGTCGACTTGCTGTTAGGCACCGGCTGGGCGCGAGTCGGTGATCTGCTAACCGTGCTGTTGCCGTTAAGTCTGTTCCAGGTGTTCGTGAATCCACTTGGATTGTGTTTTCAAATTAGCGGCCGAACACGTCAGTTTTTTGTAATCGGGGTCTTCAACACATTGGTTTTGTTAACGGGTTTCGTGATCGGCGTTTGGCTTGGAACGGTCGACGACGTTGTCAATGCCTACGCATGTGCCGTGCTGGTCGCATCGCCGGTGGGGGTGCACTACGGTCTGATCGCCATCGGCAGCGGTCTCAAGGACTGGTGCGTCTGGTGCATCCCTTACTTTCTGTGCCTGCCGGCGTGCTGGCTCGTGCACCACACTTTCGGAGTCACCGACGGCACGGCAGACGGCGTGACGACCGACGCCCTGCTGTCGCTTGCCGCTGGAGCGGTAGCGGCGTACGCGACGACTCGCGCCGCGTGGCAACGATCGAATCGAGATGCTCAGCCCTGGCAGGGACTCAGCGGATTGACCACAGACGACGCCTAACGTTTGTCGACATTCAAACAGTAAAACGTCAAATTCGTTGGCCACGATTTGGGGCGTCCGGTATTGACCAACGACTTGACGTGTTGCATCGCGGTTGGTTTTGCCCAGGGCAATAATTCAGGCTGCGAATCGGCGAACGAGTTTGTCGTAACGATCGCAGGCTCCTTCAATTCCCTTTCGACTCTCGGATAGTTGGAACTGCGGTCACCGCCGTCCCTAACCAACAACGACAACAACTCTTCGGCTTGGTCGACGGGAATGTCGTGGGTTCCGTCAAGCGAGATGTCGAACGTCACGATTATCCGTCCGCCAGGTCGCAGCACACGGCGAAACTCTTCGACGATAGTACCGTAAGCGTTCGTGTGCTCAAGAACAGACACACAGTAGACAATATCAAAGGAATCATCATCGAAGGGAAGCTGACGCAGATCCGAAACCGAGAAATGAACGTTGGCTTTGGTGTTGCCGGTGATTTGTTCGTAAATTGGCAGCAGCGATGCGTCATAGTCACAGCATTCGACCTGCATGGTCGGATGCATCATTGACAAAAAAAAGGGAAAAAATGTCGCCCCGCATCCGGCATCCAGGACCCGCACCTCAACGTCGGACAGTACCTCGACGACCCGGTCATAGACGAACGGATACTCCCACTGGCGACTCCACTGTAACAATGGGTTGCTGATCCATCGTTTGCAGTACGGTCGGAGTGGTTCTTCGTTGTCGGCCAAGAACGCAGCGGAAAACGTCTTCATGCGGTCGAATTGCTCGGACTTGAGCAACTGTGCATATTCATCCTCCGATGGCACACCGTTGCGCAGTTCTCGGCGTTGGTCGGTCATGGGAATGTCCAAATTCACGAGGATCAAATCGGATTCGTATGTCAGGGCTAGGCTATCCGATCCAGAGCAGATGCTGCAAGCGCACTGAAGTCGATGCTGCAGGCGTCGTTTTGACAACTGACCTTGAGTCGCCAGACCACAAGCACGATAGTCTGCGCTCTCGTGAATCACCCCACTGGGCACTGCGAAAGACATCGAATGCACATCTGTATCGTGACCGACGACTTCCTGCCCAACATTGGCGGAGTGTCTCAGCATGTGTACGAGATTGCACGTTGTTTCGTCCATACCGGGCATGACGTCACGATTGTCAATCAGGTGACCGAATCGGGAAGCGACATGACCGAAGAACTGGAAGGGATCCGAGTGGTTCGTAGCCATATCAACTGGTCGGTGCCCAAGGTCCGGATGATTCCTTACATCTGGAAGCTCCGCGGCTTGCTTCGCCGCCAACATGCCCGCCAACCAATCGACGTCATCCATTGGCACGATCTGCACGGGCTTGCTATCAAATACTTAGGGAAGTCCTTGCCCACGGTATTTACCAACCATAGCTCGATGTTTCTGATCGGAATTAACAGTCGCTTGTTGCGAGCATACTATCGGTTCTCTCTACGGCACGCTGATCGGCTGCTGGCACCGAGCCAGGAACTCGCGGACGTCACCGAGAAATTGCTCGGTCGGTCGGTCACTTTCATTCCCAACGGCTTCGACCCCGATCGATTTCATCCTCTGGATGCTACTGAGTTGCGACGATCACTAGGGATCGGTGACGACGAGAAGATCTTATTGGCGCACTCGTCGATTGGCCCCCAAAAACGGCGTCTACGTGCTGGCGCAGGCGATGCCATTGATACTCGAGCGTCATCCTAAGGCGGGGCGTCGTTGTTACTGGGGGCGGCTTTCCTGACGAGCGAGATCGGATCGAGACTTTTGCTAAACAACATGGCTGTTTTGATCGAATCCTGTTTCTCGACGGCGTCGACAATGAGCGGATGCCCATGTATTACAACATTGCCGATCTCGTCATCATGCCTTCATTCATGGAAGCGGTCAGCTTATCCGCGCTCGAATCAATGGGATGTGAGAAGTGCGTGGTTGCATCGGATGTGGGCGGGTTGAGTCAGTTGTTCGCTGGCGATCAATGGGGAAAATTGGTGCCCCCAGGCGAACCGAAACTTCTCGCCAATGCAGTCAATGATCTGCTAAATGATGACGAGCTCCGGGCCAAGCTAGCCAGTTCGGCACGCGAGCATGTGTTGAAAAACTACGCATGGTCTCATATCGCAATGCAAACATTTGCAGTGTACGAGGAAGCATTTAACCGAGCGCATGCGTCTCCAGGATGCCACGTCTTGACCGACGACTGACTGCATTGCTAACGCAACCGTGTTTCACGGCAGCGCCAGTCCGGCTGACCAAAGATTTTCGTGGACGTATTGCCTGAAATTCACACATCATTCCCTCGTTAGAAATCACTTCCTCCATTCCGTTGAATGAATCTCTGATGTTGACTCTTCTCGAAGCCAATGTCTATAAGCCCGATCATTCCGGATCGCAGATCGTCCTTTTTCATGAGCCATGTTGTGAGAACTTTTTTTAACGAGAACTTCAAGAAACTCGCTTTCCGCCACCTCGGGCTTGGAAAGCCCGAATATCGCTACAACGTCGAGCCGATCCAGTTGGCGACCGTAATCAACAAGATCGAGGAGACACGCGACTTGCCCGGTTCGATCGTTGAGATCGGCGTTGCACGCGGTCAGACGACTCGGTTCATCGCCGAGCACGTAGCCCAACAAGGTATCAAGGTCAAAATGTACGCCTTGGACACTTTTAGTTCGTTCGTTGACGACGACGTGCGCGTCGAGGTCGAACAACGAGGCAAGAAGGCTCGAGACCTAGAGGGTTTCGGCTACAACGATTTTGACGTGTGGAAGAAGAACTTCGAGCAATTTGAGTTTGTTACGCCGATCCGTGCGGACGCAAAGGAGTTTGATTTCTCGTCAATCGCTCCGATTAAAGTCGCTTTTCTGGACGTCGACTTGTACCAACCAACCAAAATGGCGATGGCGAAAATATATCCCCACCTTGTTGAGGGTGGTTGGTTGCTCGTTGACGATGTTATGTCGGGCAATCGCTGGGACGGTGCGCATCAGGCATTTCATGAATTCGTGGGCGAAAAGCATTTACCGTTTGAAACTTGCGGGAATAAGTGTGCATATTTGAAGAGGGCAGCCGTAAACAACTGACCTCAAGAAAGAGATTGAGAAATGCAGGCCGCGCGGAACCTCCAGGGTTAAAGCGGTGGGCGACGCGATCGGGTGATTGTCTTGAAACCCGTGGAACTGAGATTGATCACGGCGTTAGCGACAGTTGTCGCACCAGAAACTAAGAACGCATTTGCTATGAATATCGTATTCCTTTCCCACTCTGCGTTTCATCCGAGCATGGTCGTGGGTTCGCACCAATTGGCTCGATCGTATGCACAATCCGGGCATCGCGTGTTGCACATTTCGCTTCCGTTTAGCCTTGGGCATTCGCTTAGGTTCGTCCGCCGCGTGTCGTCGGCTGAACTTACCGTCGAATCGCGGGCCTAATGAGATCGAACCGCGACTCTACGAGTGGGTCCCGTCTCTCGGTTCTTCCCTGGGAGCTTGCACGGCGAGTTTATGCTCGCCGAAATCTAACATTGCGAATCCCTGTGGAGCGAACACAGGGCACTCCATTGGTAGGCATGAAAGATTCCATCTCGTCCTGCAAGATGAGCCGCGTATGCGTGGCATGGCAGACAACTCCAAACGTATCGCTTTGTCTACCGAGCAGTCGATTTGTACAGCGAGTGCGAGGGGACGTGGTCATGGCCGAAGCTGAACGAAGGCTGATCGGAAACGCGGACAGGGTCGTCGCCACGTCAGAAAAGATTGCTGAACATCTGACGTCGCTCAGCCCAATGGTTGAGGTTGATGTCTTTCCCAATGGATTCGATGCCGGTCTCTTTGCGATGGATACCGAGCCACACCCGTCCTTGCGAGTAAACGGCGTCCGCGAGCCGTGTACGTGGGTTCGATGGACTATCGATTCGACTTTTCAGCGATCGTTCCTTGCATCGAGCCGTAGGGACTTGAGATTCTTCTATACGGTCCTGGCGATCCTCCAAGGGATCAGCCTTGGCCACAGAATGTCCATTGGATGGGGCCGTTGTCGTACGATCAGATCCCGGCAGTATTGCAGCATTGTGATGTGGCCTTGCTGCCGTTCCGGGATATCCCCTCGAATCACGGGAGTAGTCCCATGAAGTACCACGAGTATCGGGCTGCCGGCTTACCGGTGGTCTCCTTCGCGATTGAAACATTGCGCGATCAAGAGGCCAGCGATCATCTCCACATCTATCCGAGTGAGCGTTACGGTTCGATGGTCGATGCAGTTCGATCTGCAATCGATACTCATCCAAACGATGGCAACAACACGACAAAGCCTGAGGCTTCGGTCGTCTTGAACGAGCAGTCATGGGATGCGATCGGGGTCCGACTATTGGAGCTGACTTCAGCAAATGTCTAAGCTCAGACTTTCGAATCCGCTCACTTTGATCCTCGGTGGAGGCTTGCTGTACACCTGGTTGACGTTTCCGTTCGTCAAATCATCGACTTTGGCGAAAACAATCAACGATACCGACTTCAATCAGGCGTTTCTGTTTTCGGTCATTTGTTTTGCCATGTTGTGCGGCGGCATTTGGTTTGGTTCGCGGCTTGCGAGACGCAGGCAACCCAAACACGGCCACGCCAAGCGGAAGCGTCAGGTGGCAGCCGACCTGCGCCCCCTGATTGGTCGGAGTCTTATCTTCTGGTTGATCGGAGTGCTTGTCGCGATAGCGATCATCATGACGCTGTTTGGCGGATTCGGTTCGCTTTCAAGTGCGGTTGCGCAAAGAAATGACTTGGTCAGAGGCAAGGCATGGATCTTCACTCTGATACTGCCTCTCAAGGTCGGGATGTTTGGAGTATTTCTCTCGCTTTTATCGACAGCGGTACGTTCAAACCGAATGCTCCTCGCCGGAGTGTGCATTCCCATGATGGCCATTACGATCTTTTTCCTGAACGTGATCGGCGGCCGACTGTTCGCTTGCGGATTGGTGCTGCAAATGCTCATCGCCTGCGGACAAGTGCTCAATAATCGTGGCCGGATGCTTTTCTACACGGAGTTCTTTGCGGTGCTATGTCTTGCTGTCATTATCGGTGTGTTCGGGCTGAGTCGCTATGCGACGTCCGTGTCTCTGCGCCACGGTGAAGACTCAAGTGAGGTCGCAAAGAAGATCCTTCGCGACAAAGACCGTCGCGATCGAATGCTACTGGATAACTTTTTTGACCCTTGGCACCCTCTGACCGAGGCAGTCGGATATTTGAGAAGCGAACGACCGTTGTACGGCCTCTACCATGTCACAGCGTTTTCAAAACTGGTCCCGGGTCTGTATCGGTACGTTGATCGTCATACCTCCGTGACTCAGTTTCACGTCGACGCCGATCTTGGAAAGCGAACCACTCCCTACGGTGTCAACGCTTATTTGGACTTTCACTGGGCTGGCGCTGGGATCTTCTTTCTGATTGGAATTGCTCAAAGCTATTCGATTAGCATGCTTCGCGGAATCGAAGAAAAGAGCCAGGGGATTCAGCAGTTCTTTGCCAACTACCTGATCGGTTGCGTTTGTATTCTCAGTCTCTATTTGTTTCGCAGCGGCCTCACAATTGCGATTTCCTGGGGATTTGCCGAGTTGTTAGTCTTGATCGGTTTCTATCTGCTCTGCGTTGTTCGGATTGGATCACGTGCCGCAAGGGTTCAACCAAATGCTGTTGTTTGATGCCTTTCTTTACAGCAAACCGCGAGGGCTCGGGGTCTTTGTGCGAGAGTCAAGTCGTTGCTTGTCCGATGAGGTTGTGGGACAGGAGTGGCGCATGATCACGCGCACGGCCATTCGCGAAGTTCCAGTCGACCGACAAATCGTTGTTCGCTGGTTCGGGGGTCAGGTGTTCTGGGAACAACTGGTCGTACCTTGGTACGCCTGGCGTCTATCGGCCAGCGCCGTTCATGCGCCGGCCAATTCATTCGGTGTGCTGTTCTGCTTGTTGAATACACCTATCATCGTCACGATTCACGACTTGATGTTCCTGGAGCGACAAGGGGGGACGATCAAGCAACGCATCGGTAACAATTACCGCCGTTGTTGCTACTTCGTGCTCAAGTGGTGTCGCCGAACCCTGACAACTGTCAGCGAAGCGAGCCGTCGAGCAATTGAAAGTTCGTTGCAGGAAGAGGTCTCCGTCACACCAAACTCGTGCGAGTACGTACTCGACCACACCGCGTTCGACTCGGCGAATGGATGTCCAGGACTCACTCGTAACAAACCCTATTTTCTGCACACCGGCGGATTAACGGCAAACAAAAACACGCTACGTGTAATCGAAGCCTGGAGAGAGTCGGGCATCGACGAAACCTTTCAACTTGTGCTGCTCGGGGACACCAGGGAGAGTTTCGCGGCAGCATTCCCGCAACTTGAGTCGTTGCCGTCGATTGTGACGCCTGGTGTTGTCTCATCAACCGAATTGATTCGCATCGTTCGCGGCGCGTTTGTATCGATCTTCCCCAGCATCGAAGAGGGTTTTGGACTTCCGATCGTCGAAGCTGCCTTCCTTGGCGTACCGGTGATAACCTCGAATCGTCCGCCAATGAATGAGCTTGCACCGGAATGCTCGCTGATCGTTGATCCGGAGTCCATCAGCGAGTTAACGAGTGCGATTCAGGAACTCAGTAGCGACGAGGACCTCCGCAGCCGACTATCGGGCAAAACCGATGCCGTGCGCCGGCGTTTTGGACGCGATAATCTCTCTCGCGCTCTGACGACGGTTTACGAAAAGGTATTGCGATGAACGACAAGCTTAGCGAAACATCGGACACTGACGTCATCAGTTCAGGTGTTTGGACATGCAATCAAAGGGTCTGTGTATGCCTACTGAGCCGAGACCCGTACCGTGTGCGATCGGGGCGAACCTCGGTATTACGAACTGCCATCCATTCATTGGCATTGCGATTTGGCAAAGTGCAATGCATTATCTTCGAGCCGACTAGGGCAGAAGAGGATTCCGACGATCGACCGAGGAATTGTGAGCTGAGCTACGTAGGATCACCAAGTGTTTTTCAATCTTTCTTTGGCAAAACCGCGAGATTGATACGCGGATATTCATTGAACGAGGCTCTGTTCTATTCGAAGCAACAGATGCGGCTGACCCGTACCGTCATTGACCGCGCGACTTCACTAGTCTATTGCGACTCGCTGCGACTTGCCCAATATGCCAGTGCGTTGGACCTCCCTTGGATTCTCGACCTCGACGATTTGCTTTCGGCACGCTTTGACCAGTTCCTGCGAAGTGAGAAGCTAGATGTGACGCAGGTTTTAGGCCACTTCGCGTCACTGATTCCAAAGCCTTTGAAGTCGATGCTCGGCTTGACGCTTCGGCCAATGCTCGGTCGGGAATCGCGGCGGCTTGCCGCACGCGAAGTCTTCTGGGCACGATCAGCTCCTGAGGCGTGTTTGGTTAGCAGCGAAGAAGCAGCGACGCTGGGGAAACTTGCGGATCGAAACATTCGAGTGTTGCCAATGGCTGTGCCGGATGTTGATGCCAGCCAAGCCTGGACGGGGAACGCGTGGTCGCCGAGCAGGCCCTTGAAGCTGGTATTCGTAGGTTTTCTTGCCTACAGGCCAAACATCGAGGCGATCGAATTCTTAGCGAAAAGAGTTGTTCCGGCACTCAATGTCACGGGAATTGAGACGCAAATCTCAGTCGTCGGCGAAACCAGGAACGTCGAAATCCCAAAATGCGTCCGCGATTGCTCGTCCATCATACTTCGGGGTTTTGTTGCCGATCTTTATCAGGAATTCGACCGCAACCATGCTTTCATCGCCCCGATCTTTTCTGGCACGGGTATCAAAACAAAAGTACTCGAGGCAATGCGATTCGGCATCCCGGTCGTCGGAACGCCGATGGCTTTCAACGGACTTACAGGATCAGTCCTGCTGACAAGCTCTGTTGGACGAATGCGTGGGAACTTCCTTCACTCGTTGCTGAGTTGAGCAGCCTACGCCGGGTGATCGCGATTTCCGCATCGGGCAGAGCGTTTGTGCAAGACGAGTTTTCATCGAGTGTGATTGATCGGCGTTGGCAGGATGCAATTGCTTCAAAGGCCTTGCGTCGGTCCGCATAGCGACTGCGACCAAACGCACAACGGACAGTGAACAGTGAACAGTGTTTGACAGCAATCAACACGTTAATGGCCTGCCTTCGCAAGGTGGTTGATTTCGCGGGCGGTTCTGGGACGAGATAGGAACCAATGAAAAAATCCGAGACGCCCTGATGGCGACTCGGATCATGTTCAAGTCGTGACGGTCAAACTTGGTCTAGTTCGAGGAAGGTGAGGCCATAACACCTGCCCCGGAGGAGGAGCTCGTGCCGGCAATGATGCCTCCGATGCCGCCGAGCACTATCAGTGACCCCAGTCCGCCACCACCGCCACCGCCACCGCCACCACCGCCGCCGCGGTGTCCGCCGCCGTGGGAGCAATTGCCGCCGTGTCCGCCACCGCCATACCCGCCAAAATGATGTGAGCCGCCGGAGGTAAGCTTGGTCAGCATGGTGCCATTATCGTGGTCGACACCGCTGATCTGCGTTCGCAAGTCCAGTACGATGCGGCGGAGTTCAATCAATTCATCCTTGTTCTCGGCTCCGGCGTCCAGCTTCAGGTCGATCTGATCAACAACACTATCAATGCGATCGATCAGGTCGTTTTCGGCGTAGTTTCCTTCAGCAAAGTCAGTTTGCAGTTGGGCAACTTGTTCGCTGAGCGAAGGCATTTGCTTCATGGGGACGATCGTTTCGTCGGCACTGGTCACAGCTGGGCTAACCATAAAGCCCGCCACGGCGAAGGCAAGGGCAGCGCAAAGGGTTCGAATGGTCATGTGTAAATTATCCGTGCAAAGGTCGATTGGTTTGACAATTATTACCGCCGGCTTTTGTGATTGGCAAAGTCAAAGCTTCGCCAATCGGAAAACTGGCGGGACTCTAGTACGGCTAGAGGGATTATTCGGATCGCTTGTATCAAGCGTCGTATCGGAGTTCTCAATATGTAATCTGGTGATCATGATTCGTTAGTAAGCGCCATTTCGCGTAACAACGACGGCGGGTGTTTTCAAGAGCACCCAAAAGTCGAGCCATGGCGACCAATTACGTGCGTAGTGTTCGTCCATCGAAACTCGAGTTGCGTAAGTTGTGTTATTGCGTCCGGAAATCTGCCACAGGCCTGTAATCCCCGGCATCATGTGCGAATAGGCGAGGTAGCCGCGCGAGTACTTGGCGATCTCAGAGTAGACAATCGGCCGGGGACCGACGAGGCTCATTTCGCCGACCAGCACATTCCATAGCTGGGGAAGTTCGTCCAGCGACCATTTCCGCAAGAAGCTTCCAACATAGCCGAGCACCCGAGGGTCGTTCCTCAGTTTTTGATCTCGATCCCATTCTTCCCTCGCTTCACGGTTATCTTTGAGGTGTTGCTGCAACACCTGGTCAGCGTCCATCACCATCGTCCGGAACTTCCAAGCGCGAAACTTTGACCCGTGCTGGCCGATCCGCGTGTGTCCGAAAAATGCGGGCCCAGGCGAGGCTAACTTGATTATGCAGGTGATGAACAGCATTGGAATCGACAGCACGAGAAGCGTTGGAACGCAAATGGCAAGATCCGTGCATCGCTTGACGATTCGAGGAACAAACCGCAGAAACGGCATGTTCAGACGCGTTGTGAAGACTTGGGGCAGGCTCGATGTGTCGAGATCGTTTCGGGCGGCACTGGCGAAGTCGATCCATACAACTGACGGAAACTGAAAGACCAGCCGATCGGTTTGATCCGACTGTTCGCTTTGTGAAACCAATCCGGCCACCGGTGCCATATGCTTGCGAGCCACGGTGGTAGCATCGGAATTCACCCCCAGCAGCCACTGGTCATCCATTGTGTACTGAACTGCTTCTTCTAGCTCGCAGGTATACCCCGCGGGAATGAAGCCCGATGCTCGGCGATTCTTGAGTTGACGAAAAGTTGTAATGCAATCGTCGCGGCGCCCGATTAACAACAAGCGAACGCCCCACCATCTTGTCCGGCCGAGCAAGTGCCGCGTTACCGATCGCATGATCGGCAGCATCATCGAAACAAGCAGCCCAGTACACGCGAAAGTAATGAACTCACTCCTCGCCAACTGCCCCAACAGAACGTTCATGGCGGATAAGCACAATAGCGCGAACACCGACGATCGCACAACGCCGCGTAGCTCCGCGATGGGACTAACACCTGCACCCGGATAGAGTTGATGTAGAGACATCATCAGCCACTGCAGAACCAACAGTGCCGGCAACTGCTTCCAAATACCTGGACTGACGCCAAAAGCCTGGCCGAAATTGACGATGCACGACGCCAAGAGCAATCCACCACCAGTCACAAGCAGATCGACGACCAACAAGGGCAGGCCGGTGACAACCGATTCTATCGCGTAAGCACCACACAGCGCTCGGCTCGGCTTGATGGCCGTGTGATTCGCTACAATTTCCTCAATTGGAGGTTCTTTGACCGCATCAACTCGAGGGCTGCGAACAGGCCCAGTTCGGAAACCTGAAGCATCGATCCGTGCAGTAGGAAAAGTGGTTGTTTGTGTGATCACTTGGCATTGCTCCATGACCTTCGCATCATTCGCAGATTGCCGGAAGGGTTGCTTAGATCAGGGATGTTGAAGGTGGTGATGTTGCTGGTCACAAGCGGAAACCTGCGATCGGCGATTGGGACGGCGTACTCGTGTGCAATCCATGTCGCTTTGAAATTGACGACATGCGTGTGTCGGTAGCTCCGGCGATGATGTCAGCGTCCAAGTGATTCGCAATCATCGTCGTCGCAGAACCATGGCGGGGCATGGTTCTGTTGGCGTCCGTTCCGTTCAGTTGTGAAGGCGGAGTGCGATTGAATCCGAACCTGTGGATTCACCTCGCGCACACCCGAACCTCTGCTTCAGTTGCTATCGATTGAGGAGTCCGAGTAGCCGCAGGCATTCGTTGGACAAGCAATCAAAAACTCTGAACGCGTCCCAGAACATGACTATCACTGTCAAATCCCGAACGGCACTCCACTGCACAGCCGCAACGAGCGTCAGAATCGGACAAGCATTCGCAGAGAGTGGCTATCACGATGGAGCTGGATGGCTCGTTTGGGAACGGCAATATGCACTGTTTCCCTGCACCCCGAACGTTGATAGTCTTGAGGGGTTGCGAGTCAGAGTGTTAACACGCGTTTGGTCGACGGAGACAAGATGCTGATGAGTAAGCAACTGCAAACGCCTCGGCGAGAGTTCTTGAAGATCGGAGCCATGCTCGCTTCGACTTCAATGGTTCAAACCTCGCATTCGGTCGAACCGTCCAAGCCGTTGTCAAACGAACGTCTTGAAACGGCGGTGATCGGGATCGGGCGAGCGGGGGAAGTATCTGATTGCGAATCTGCCACCAGCCTTTCGCGTCACGGCGTTGTGCGATTGCTCACTCGAGCAAATCGAGTCGGTCAAGAAGCCGCCTGCTCGGTTCGAGGGCTTGTTGAGCGGATTCGTGAAAGGTGATCTGAAAACGTGCCGGTATTATCAGGACTACCGGCGCATGCTGGAGGTTCAGAAGTTCGATGCCGTGATCATCTCGACGGCCGATCATCACCATGCCTTGGCAGCCATCCTGGCCATGCAAGCCGGCGCCGACGTGTACATCGAGAAACCACTCGCGGTCACCATCGGCGAGGGACGGGCCATCGTCAATGCCGCGAAGAAGTATCGGCGGGTTGTGCAGGTTGGCAGCCAACAACGATCCATGCAGGTGAATCGGACTGCGTGCGAGTTCATTCGTAGCGGGGGACTGGGAAGAGTCACGCTGGTCGAGGAACGGAACTTTCCGGGACCGATGCCGTACATCGAGGCGAGCTACCCAAAGGAAAACGTGCCGGCCAGCATCGATTGGGATCTTTTTTGCGGTCCAACTCCGCTGCGACTCTACAACAAGAAGTTATGGATCAAAGATGCCTTCGATTTCGGCTATCTGAGATGGCGAGGCTGGGACTTGTTCGAGGATTACTCCGGCCACCTGATGACGAATTGGGGCGCACACAGCATCGACATGATTCAATATGCTCTCGGTAAAGATTCTACCGGCCCGGTGGAGTTTCAGTTACGGTCGGCTGAAATTGACGACTTCGTCGATGATCAATGGCATCAGAAGACGCCGCCTCTGGGAACGCTCAGCGACAAAGCTGCCGATCGTGCTCGATTTTGTCCTCTCGTGATGAAGTATGCGGACGGCACTCAGGTGCAGTTCAAACCTGAAACGAGAAAGACAGTGTTCCATGGTGAGAAAGGAAAGCTCTATTTGAGCCGAAATGACTACCGCACCGAGCCTGAGAGCCTGTTGCCTCCGCCCGACCTCGCTGAGCAAGAGAGATGGAAAGGCAACGGCCATGTCGCACGTCCCCATCTGCAAAATTGGCTCGACGCCATGCAATCTGGGGCCACTTTGAATGCTCCGATCGAAGTCGGGCATCGGACAGCGACGGTCTGTCATCTGGCGAATCTGACGCGGCAACTTGGTCGGGATCTTCGCTGGGATCCCGCAGCGAACAATTCATCGATGATGTCGAAGCGAATGCCAGGCGATCGATCGAGCACGTCGTCGCGGATTTGAATTGCCGACGTTGTAGGCAATTGTTGCTCGGTTGTGCCCACCGCCCTGGAAAAGGGGTCAGGACCAATGCGAAGCACCTCGGGTCGGACTGCTCGTACTGCGCCTGAAGGGTCGCAGCGAACAATTGGTTCCTGACCCCTATTCAGCTCCAATTGACGGACTGTTTCGAGAGCTTGATTGGCTCTTTCATCTTCCGGTTCGATCTTGATGGCGATCTCGAATTGTCTACGGGCCTCGGCGAATCGCTTATCGCTTAGAAATAGCATGCCAAGCCGGTAATGTGCATCGTGGTCGTCGGGATCCAGCTCGATGACTTTTTCTAGGATGTCGATGCCTTTTGCCAGATTCCCATCGCCGATATAAGCCTCGGCGAGCAAGGCCAGCGTACTGGGCTCGTTCGGGTAAAGCCTGTCTGCTTCTTCGAATGACTGTATCGCGAGTTCAAACTCACCCAACATCAAATGAACCGAACCCAACGAGAAGCAGGCGCGTGGACGATTGGAATCGCGACAGGTAATCACCGCTTGCAATAGATAGTCCTTGGCTTCGCCCAATCGACCACGATCGGACAGCAACTCGCCATACGGGAGATAAGCGCGTGGAAAGTCACCGATCGACATCAGCAACTCGTACTGGTCGAACGCCTCGTCAATTCGTCTCATGTTGAACAGGCAGTCCGCCAAAACAAAGCGACTTTCCAGGTCCGTGGGGATCAAAGCGAGTGCGTCGCGAGCACGCGGTGCAGCCTCACTGAACTTACCGGCCCAGTGCAACACTTTGGCGAGATTTCGGAAAGCGATCCCTTGCGAATCCAGGTCGATCTGAGATTCGATCCTGTGGCGGACAAGATCAATCTCTGAATCGCCGGGAGCACCGCCGCCAACAATCGATTGCCTCTGAAGTTCTTCAATCATCCAAAGCGCAAGTTGGCGATGGATGTCGATCGTGGGGTGAACATGATCAAGAAAATACTCACCTCCGATGCAGGCGTGTCCGAAGTCACTTTGGCACTTCTCGCGCAGCAGGTTCTGGAAGTCGACCAGCGGAACCTGCTTTTCTTCAGCAACGCGGCGGATTGCCTGCGAGATCCGCGAATTTGCACGCAGCGGGCAGATGTCGTCGTCGATCGCTTGCTTGAACGCAGCTTCCGCTTCGTCGTATCGACCGAGTTCGAACAAGGCGTGACCAGCCTGGTAATGCGCCTCGGCATAATCAGCATCGATTGCCAGAGCAGCGCGACAAGACTCCAGTGCCGCGTCAAACTGTGCGTCCACGCAGGTTCTGCTGTGCCTGATCAACCAATTGCGTTACCTTGGCTGCCTCGTCGTCACTCAGCTCGATCGAGACTTCGCTCTTGAATGGCGAGCAGTCGCGCAGGTTTGATGAGGGCGTGACAAACACAATCGCCGCGCCGGCTTCTCGGGCGATCGAAACCATCCGATGCAGGTTCATCTCGTAGTGCCGCAGTACGTTGTCGTGCCAATCGTCGTCCGCATGGTAATCGAGAGGTCCGATCGAGTGATTGAGCATCTCGTCGACTTCAGCCGGTAGCAATTCGATGGAGGTTTTCGATTGGTCGTCGCTACCGAGCAGGATTTGGCGGACCAACGACCAGCTTCGCGTCTTTTGAAGCGCGGCTTCGATGTCCCGGGATAGCGGCGACCTTTCAAACATCCCTTCGTACGTGCGCCGCTCCAGAAACTCGTTGTGGACGCTGTAGACGATGAAGAGATCCGGCTCATATTGCGCGAGCTCTTCCATCACAGCTGCCACCCGATAGCTGGCGTAACTAACGCCGCCGGCGTTGATGACTTCCCACGTTGTCGACTTATCCACGACCGGCAAGAGTTCTCGCAGCCATCCGCTATAGGAGGTCAGGTCCGCGAACGGACGACCGTAGGTGGTCGATCCACCTACGCAAAAGATCCGCTTCGTATTCGCTGGTTTCTTTGCCACAAAAGCCTGGTGGTTGAACCAGATCAGCTTCCCAGGGGCCGTTTGCAGGATCGTCTCCCCGGCGTCGTTGCTGCCCACTTCCAGGAGCGGAACTTGGCTCGAGAATCCGATCAGCGGGTCGCCAGTCTGTGTGACTGGATTCACGCCAAACAGTCCGAGCGTGCCCTCGAGCAGTAGAAAGAAACCGCTGGTGGTAACGCAGGCGAAAATCAGCTTCTTTTGCCACGACAGCGATCGAGCACCGCCGATTCGCGATTGCTTGCTCGTGTCACTCACTTGATTGTTCAGTACTCGTTGTCAATGCGACGCCATCGCTCGTGGGACGTTGCCGTCGGCGGTGTTAGCGAAGCGATTCTCCCGCCATATCGACTAACAGCGAATTGGAAACGTTGTTGCCAAAATCGACATGACGATCGAACGTCCATACGACTTCTTTCGTTTTCGGATCGATCTCGACTAGTAGCGGTTGTCCGGGACCGGCGTGACAGTTTCCGATCACGTAATGGCCATTGGGAAGCACTTCCAGCGTCGTGACCCATGCGAATTGGATGTCTGGCAGATCGTTCTGGTGTATCTGCCAGACGATTTCCTTCTCGGGCGAAACGACCAATACGCCGTGACCGTTTCCGGTCGCGATCAAGGTATTTCCGTCGGTCAATCGCAAGGCAGCGAACAAACGATTGCCAAATGCTTCCGGCCCGTGTCCCTTCTGTTCGTGCTTGCCGAACATCGGCACTTCGTATTCCCAAACGACCTGGCCAGAGTCGCGATCATATTCGCGGACCTTCCCATCGGCTTCATGGGCAACCAAATAGGTACCGTTCCCAGTACTTCGGACCAAACGCGTATCACTGTGGGCGTTCGGATGATCCAACACCAACGGGATCTCTTTCCGCAGTTTGCCATCGCGGTCGACTTCGATGATTCGCCCTCTGCCCGACTCGGCGATCATCGTGTTGCCATTGCTCAGTCGCTCGAAAGCATGCACTTCGATCCGCTTGCCTTCGTTGCCGTTACTGCTGGCCGAATCGTACTTCCAGACAACCTGCTTCGAATCCCGATCGATTTCCACCACCGCCGCTTTGCCCTCGGCCGTCAAGATGTTGCCATTGTCGAGCAAATGGATGTCATGGATTCCGCCCCATGGCATTTCCCAGCTGATCGCGCCGCCAGGGTCGACGATGGCCAGCCGATTCCCACCGTGCAACAAGACCTGATGGTCCACCGCGAAGGTTGAGGCGGAAAGAGAAATCGCAGCAACTGCGGTCAGCAGCAATGAAGACAGTCGAAACATGACGTACCTGAGAAGATCGAAGCGGGAGAATCGCCGAATCGGGATCTCGAACTTAACTCATCCTGCGGTTGGTCGCCACGTCGCCTGGTCATTCCTAAGACGTTTCGACGGCGCCGGCCGGCGTCAGGCATTTGCCGATGTGGCGGACGGCTTGGCGGAGTCGTTGCTCGTTTTCGACGAGCGACATCCGCAGGAAACCTTCGCCAGCAGCTCCGAATCCGCTGCCGGGGCTGACCGCAACGTTACCTTCCTCCAACAACTTCATGGCAAAATCCATCGTGCTCATCGAGCTTCGCCAAGGCTCGGGAACTTGAACCCAGACGAACATTCCTGCTTTGGGCGGGTCCACGGTCCATCCCAGTCGCCGCAGGCCGCTCACCAGAACGTCGCGACGGCGTTGATAGACCTCGGATTGCTTTTCGACCGTCGCTTCGGTCTCGCGTAAGGCAACAATCGCCGCGATCTGGATCGCCTGGAACATTCCATAGTCGTAGTAACCCTTGATGGTCCCCAGCCCGCGAATCATTTCGGCGTTGCCGGCGCAAAAGCCAACTCGCCAGCCCGCCATGTTGTACCCCTTGCTCATCGTCGTGAACTCGACGCCCACATCCTTCGAACCGGGTGCGGCCAAGAAACTGGGCGGCCGGTACCCGTCAAAAGCGACGTCGGCATACGCAAAATCATGGATGACCAAGAAACCGTACTTCTTCGCCAAGCGAACGACTTCGACAAAGAAGTCAGCCTCGATCACCGCCGACGAAGGATTGTGCGGATAGTTGACGATCAGAATCTTTGGCCGCGGAGCCATGTGCTCGCAGGTGTACGCCACGTTACGCAGAAACTTATCCGGGTCTGCCACGTCCAGCGAAACAACGTTCCCCGAAGCCAGGATCACGCCATACATGTGAACCGGGAAATACGGCGACGGAATGATGGCCGTGTCACCTGGGCCCATCAGAGCCAGACACATGTGCGAGAATCCCTCTTTGCTTCCCAAGCAGGCAATGATCTCGTGCTCTGGGTCAAGGCGAACCCCATACTTGCGATAGTATTTGCTTCCCACCTCGCGGCGCAGGTTGGCGATGCCGTTGGATTTACTGTAGCCGTGGTTGCCTTCGTCGGCGGCGGCATCGGCCAGCTTCTGAATGACGATCGGATCGGGTGGATCCGATGGATTACCCATCCCCAGATCGATGACGTCATCGCCGGCCCGGCGTTTCTGATACAGCGAATTGTTGATCCGCCCGAACATGTAGGGCGGCAACCGGTCGACCCGCGAGGCAAAGTGGACCTCGAACGGCTCCGGCACCGGATCGGTGGTTGGCATATCGATCGCGGGAGCATCGATATTCGGCGTGTCGATATTAAAGGAATCACTCATGGTGCAGCGTGTGGACGGTATGATGAAACTGTTGTTAACGCGGCAAGCTTGCCTGTTTTATTGTCGATCAGACACCGATCCAGGCCCAGGGGTTACCGCGAATGCGTACGCGCGATTTCCCCACAATCCAAAGAAAAAGCCCGGCCAAGCGGCCGGGCTTCGCGTCTTTTCCGCCCCACCCCAGCCGCCTGGGCGGCTGGCAGCGTGGTCGACCACCCTCCTCAGGGCTACTTCACTTCCGCGAACTCTTCTTGGCAGCGACCAGAAAGTTGTCGACTTCGGACGACTTCTTGATTTGCTCGAATCGCTCGGCCATCGCACGATTCGTTTTTTGCTCGGTCAGATCTCGCACCAACTCCGCGCGAACCGCTGATGGATCGCTGACCACTGGCTCGGTGAAGCCCTGACAACGCAAGATGATATACTTGCCACCGGTGGCAATGATTCCGCTCAGCTCGCCCGGTTTCAGGCTGAAGGCTTCTTTCTCGACAGCCGGCTGTCCGCCGTATTTGCGAATCGGTGGAACCTTGCCAAGATTGCTGGAAGAAACAGGCTCGACGCTGTATTGCGCGGCCAGCTTTCCAAAGAACTCGTCGGTGGGATTGTCCCGAGCCATCTCCCAAACTTTCTGAGCGGCACGTTGATCGGAAAGGACAATCGCCAGGACTTCGACGCGAGGGCCGTAAGCAGACTCGAATCCTTGCTGGAGGTCTTCCTCCGTCAGCTCGATTTCATCCTCGACCAATTTCTTCAAGGCAACGCTCGGCCAAACGGAATCCGAAATGTAGATCGCTTCGGTTGTCTGTCCATCACGTGTCACGGACTCCATCCAGGCCGCCAAATCGGCCGAGCCATCTCCTCGCACGAACCCATAGCTCGTTGCGGCCCGGGCAATTTCGGCACGAACCTCGGCATCGGTGACTTGTTTTTTCTGTTTGCGGAGGGCTTGAATTAGCAACTTGCGATTGATCTCGCCCTCTAACACGTCCTCGCCGTGACGCTTGACACATTCCGCGGCAACCATGGCAACGCTGACCTGTTCGCCATTGATGACGGCCGCGGCACCCGGATACTGCTTCGTCAGCTCTGGATCACCAAGGACCTTGACGACTTGAGCCTCTTGCTGCAAACGAGCAAAGAGTTCCGTCGCAGCGCCACGCATCTTGCCGTCTCGAATACGATCAATGATTTGCTCTTTGATTGCCGGCATCGCCTGTGGAGCTGGATTCGATGCCGGAATGCGGCGAACTGCCTGCAGGAAAATCCATTGGTCACCCAGCTGAAGCACCGGCGAGACCTGATTGTCTTCTAAAGCGAAGGCTGCGTCTTCCAATCGCGAATCTCCGCTGTAACGTCGAATCGGGGGAATCAGACCTCCGACACTCGCGCTCGCTTCGTCTTCGCTCGAGTTCTTGGCGATTTGGGCGAACTGACTTGGTGCGGCGGCTGCTTGCTTCTGAAGATCAATTGCTTTGCCCCGATCGGCAACCATGATCAAACGACACTTCACCGCCTCGCCGAATTGAGCGATGAAGGCGCGGTTGAACTCTTCGTCGGTCACCTGCACCTCGTTGGCAACCAGGCGACGCAGGGCAAGCATCGGCCAAATGATCTCTCTGCTGTATTGGTTTGGCGAGATGTCACGTTCTTCCTGAAGCAGCGTCAGGTAGCTCTCCAGCGTCAGGCCAAACTTTCCGGCCAGACGTCGAATCTCATCGGTGACTTCTTGATTGGTAACCTCGATCCCCTTGTGCGTGCATTCCTGCAGGATCAAGTGCCGGTTGACCATGTTGTCCAGCACATCGCTGCCGTACCGCTCGACCGCTTGATCGGCCAGTGTTTGGCGCGTGATTGGGTCAGCATTGACGACGGCGACGACGTTGTCTGTCGTTTGCGGCCGGTCGCGGTTGGAGGCGCTGACACCAGAATGAACTGGATCAGCAGCACGAAGGGTAACAATCGAAACAGCGACATCATCCATGGTCGCAATCGGGCGGGCTGAAGAGGCATCTCGGTCACTCCTTTGAACCGGTTTTGGATCAACGATCCCGCCGACGTTAAAGAAAGTTTCAATTTCACTCAAGATGAATGAAAGAAATGCCGAGCACTTGAGCCTTCATGAATCTGGAGTGGCCAGCTCACCTCGCCTCCACGCAGATTCTCAATCTGCCACCAAAACTCCGAACTAAATCCTTCAATTGTTTGTAAAAGCTTCCCTGTGATTCGCCACTGAGCCTCTGGCTCGAACGATTCAAGATCGCCACAACCCGAACGTAGCAAACGCCTTACGTGAAAATCCCAATCGAGAATTGAACCTTTGGCACGGCCTGTGCTTCAACCATGGTTTCAACGCAAAGCCATGTTGGCTCAGCGACAACAGATGACAACTTCACATAGGCAAAGGAGCCGCCATGTTGGTCCTAACTCGAAAAACTGACGAACAGATCCTGATCGGTGATGACATCAAGATCACTCTCATTCGTGTTCGTGGGAACAGCGTCCGCATCGGAATTGATGCACCTCGCGAAGTGCGAGTTGTACGTGGAGAACTCGAAGCCTTTGATAGCAAACATAGTGATGGGGACGACTACCAGTTGAGTGATCGCGAGCATCCGTTCGCTCATCCGCAGCCACCAATCGCGGCTCGCCCCAGAAAGAATGCGAACAATCGACTTGCCAAACTCCAGCGTGGCACGAGCGATCCGATCGTCCAGGCGACAGCTCCGCAGGCGTTGGTTGGCCGAGTCCGTCCGGCCAGTGACGAAGTCAAGTTGGCCCGGGCACCGTTGGCCAGTTTTGTTTCGGCCAGTTGAACTCTTATCGCTCGATCACGATTGGTACAAGCTCCGAGTCGCCTTCTTGGTCGGACGGAGCCAGCCAGTCTTCGCGTTGTGCGACACGGTGCTCACCTTGCGCAACACGGTCTTCGGAATCGATGCTCTGCAGATGCTCAAGTAGGATCCGCCGAACCTCGAAGATCGTTTTTCCTGTCATATGAATCGTCGTGTGCTCGGCATCGACGATCAATTCACTTTCCACGTCATCCATTTTCGCGCTTGCGTAGTCGACGATTCCATCGCCACGGCTGCCGCGGCCCTGTAACAGTGACGGAGTTTCTAAGACGCCGATGATGTTGTGATACTTGACTCCCGGTGAACGTTTTGCCCGCATCATGACGGGAAAAATCGGAGACTCTGGGGCCAATGAGTCGATCGCATTGGCCACAGTCAACAGTTGCGTGTTCTTGAACAACTGCGGATTATCAGCTGCCAGACGATTGCCGGTCGAGACCGCCATGCTGGGCAGCTTGATGATCTTTCTGGCCAGCCAACGTGTGTAGTCGTTCGCGAACTCGCTGCCGCGATGGGGCGTTCCAATCGTGATCACCCGTTTGACCGATTGATTGGGGCGGAAAAACAGCGTGCTGACAAGCTTGTGTCGATCGTCTTCTTCCCCGCGGATCCTTGCTAACGCCTGATCGGCGTCACGAACGTTCTGGTCGCTGACAATCTTCCAGAATTCGTCACCGCTGTCGATCGTTTGCATACGGCTAACCAGTCCACCCATGCTGTGCCCAACCAAAACCATCTGATCCAGTGGTTGATCGCGGTGTCCTTTGTCGAATGCGTCACGCATCGCCGTCAGGTCACTCCGCAATTGGGTGGCACTGTTCCAAAACGGTTGCCCCGACGGATAGAGATAGAACCAGAACTGGTAACGCTCGCGAATTTCCGGAAAACTGCGGAGGTCATTGAACATATCCATCCACGTCATCGGGCTGGACCACAAGCCGTGAACCATCAGCACGGGGATTCGATTCGGATCGTACGGCTCAAGCATGTACAATCCGCGTTTGGCCTGGGAATGATTCGGGTTCAGCAGTCCCTCGGTGGCGCGGTTGCGTTTGCGAAAATCCGGATTGTCCAAGAAAAAGGCCAACGGTGTTGTTAGATCAGTCTCCAGCGGCACCCACTTATTGGCCAGCTGAATCTGGTTGGCGCTGAGCGGATCAAAGAACTCCAGCACACACGTTTTGGACTCGCCGGTACGGACACCAGCCTCTGGCGTGACGCACCGCATCAAAGCCGTCACGGAGTAGCTGAGCCCTTTGGGGTAGTACTTTTCCTTGTCATCTTGGTCGCTGGGCGGACGCCGAACTGCGATCAGCGGAACCCCAAGCCCATAAGTCGTATGTCGGTTGCGAAGCGTTTTGATTTCGTAATCGCTAACGAACTCATAATGGTCAAACTCGTCCGGTTTCCACTGGCCACGCATCTCCGTCCGTACGACAAATTCTCGCTCGGGTGTGCGAATCGTGTAGGTTTCGCCTGGTGCGATTCGATTGTCTTCGCATAACAGTCGCAGTGTGTCCTCCAGCGACTCGTTGTACAGATCACAAACGCTACGAAACTGAGGGTCGTATTCATTGCGAGTCATCTGCAGGTCGTCACTGAACAGATAGTCGTAGCTGTTGGTCAGTGCGACACCGAAATGATTCAGCGCGTCGCTAAAATTGCCCGCACGCTCTGCCTTTTTGCCTTCCACGTACGAGAGTTCGCTCAGCGCGTAGATCAGTTCCGCATCGGGGTTCTCGATTGACTCGTTGGCGGATGTGAGCAAAGCACTTGTCACAATCGTCTTTGTAGCGATCTTCCAAATCAAAACGTCGTAGCGTGTTCCACGTGCGCTCGCTGATTTCCGGGCCTTTCGGCCCCACAAGCTTCAGACTGTTGGCGAGCGCGTTTTCGCGGATATCACGATCCGACAGATAGCTGGTGGTGACGCAGCCACTTTGCAGGCTCGCCAAAACGCCGATGCTGAGGCTGAGCCAAATGCATTTCGCCAGTCGCTGCAGATTGAATCGTGTTGGTTCCATGGTGTGTCACCCAACGCGCAGCCGTGACGCCCTTCTCGCGGATTGGGCGAGCAGGCAATGCTATTTCGGATTGAACCAGCGATTCTTTGCATCATGCTTCGAAACGAGCAATCGAGACTCGGCAATCTCTTATGCGCCGGGAGCTTCCTGCTTGGCGATCGGTATCAATCAGCGGCTGTCTGCCGATAATCGGGAACGTTAGGAAGCTGGGGCAAACCCTGTCAACGTTATCTTTGCTTAAAGCGTTGCCGGTGAACTGGACAACGCCTATCGTGACTAGTGACGCCACGACAACAAATGTCGTATTTCGCGCCGGGAAGCGCATCGGTATCGAGTGAAACACGCATCGTGTGAAACTCGAGCACCCAGAAGCCAATGATTCGTCCCAATTTTTGTGTTCTCACACGGACTAATCTCCGGAACAACCGTGACCACTGACTTGTCGCTGTTGGGCCTGCGCAGGTCGCGCTAGCTTTTCTGGTTTACCGACGCATTGGTTTTTTGACCAGGCACTGTTTGTGACCTATATTCCCTTGGCTGAGCGTTGTGAGCATCTCTGCGCGGCCATGAATCAAGTGTTTCCTCCCCAGCACTTGAGAGCCCTCCCTCTGATGCTCGTCGGATGTATTGCGCATGGATCTCGTCGTACGACTTGTGTTCCGGTCGATCGCCCTGCCCGTCGTCACCGCCACATTGATCATGTCCTCCATGATCGCATGGCTCTAGCAGTGTCTCGGCTCAGGTCGTCGCCGAGGCGGCACCGATCACGATCGATGGCGAATCAGCTGCGATCGAGAAAGGGCTGGAATTCGAGCGAGCACAGACGTGGAGCGACGCGGTTCGCCACTACGAAACTGAGTCACGTAATTTCCCCGACAGCACCAAGTTGTATCAGCGGCTCGTGATCAGTCGCCTGCATTACGATGTGAATCGCCGCTACCAGGACGAAAGCTATCTGGCGTCGGTACGTGAGTTGAGCACCAGCCAAGCCCTTGATCTTTACTCCGAAATCCTTGCCAACTTGAAGACGCACTACGTTGAGGAAGTCGACTGGGCGCGAGTACAGATTCATGGCACCGCTGCGTTGGAGGTGGCACTCACGGAGTCAAAGTTCGTGGACCGCCTGCTGGCTGGGGCCGACACCGATGCGATCGAGAATTTTCGCCAGACGATCCATCACAGATTGCAGCAGCGGAGTACCGCAACTCGCTTCGACTTGCGAGCCAATGTCGCTTATGTGTCTGAACTCGCTCGCAGCGAATTCGGGCTCTCTGGCACAGCGACCGTGCTCGAGTACCTCAGCGGTGCGGTCTCGACGCTTGATCCCTACACGCGTTTGCTGTCACCGAGCCAGCTGGATGAGATGTTCTCGAACATCGAAGGGAACTTTGTCGGACTCGGCATCGAGCTGAAAACCGCCCCAGACTGCCTGCAGATCTTATCAGTGATTCCCAAGGGCCCAGCCGCGGAAGCTGGCATCCGTGCCGGTGAAAAGATCGTGCGTGTCGAATCGTCTCGCACCAGTCAAACCGATCCGGACTACGTTGCAGACTTGCTGCGTGGCCGCGAGCACACCTACGTCGCGATTTCCGTTGTCGACATCAATGGCGTCGAGCGTGACCTGAAGGTTCAGCGGCGTCGAGTCGAAGTTCCCTGTGTCGAAAATGTGCACTTCGTCGACGTCGAGAACATGGTCGGTTACTTGCGGCTAACGAATTTTCAGAAGACGACGACACGAGATGTCGAGAAAGCCCTCTGGGAATTGCACCGTCAAGGCATGCGTTCGCTGATCATCGACGTTCGCGGGAACCCAGGCGGTTTGCTGTCGGCAGCCGTCGAAGTAGCCGATCGATTCTTGGGCAATGGCCGAATCGTGACGACCCGCGGTCGAAATGTCCGCGAAAATTTTGATTACATGGCGCACCGAGCGAACACCTGGAATGTTCCTATGGCCGTGCTAGTCGATCGTGACAGTGCGAGTGCCAGCGAGATTTTTGCTGGTGCGATCGCGGACAGTGGCCGTGGTCACATTGTCGGTGAAACCAGCTACGGCAAAGGCAGCGTGCAAGGTATCTTTCGCATGCAATCGGCAAAGTTTGGACTCTGTTTGACGACCGCCAAGTTCTATTCGCCCAGCGGCCGACCGATCAGCCGCAATGGCGTGGTCCCAACGATTCCGGTCGAGTCAACTTACATTGCAGCTCGGCCCAACCTCGAAGAAGGGCGAATGGCTTTGGATCGCGAAGACGCAGCACTGCAGAAAGCGATCGAGAATTTCAACAACCGCAGCATGATCAGCCGCCGCCCGTAGGCGGATTTGTCCCCGTGCCAGCTGGTTCCCGTACGGCGAACGCCCGGAAAACTAGACATACTTGGTCTTGCTGCCGGGGACGGCCACGGGGTACTGGCCGTATTCATCCGGTGAGATTGGTGCGGGATCGTCGAACGAGTGCATGGCGTCGGTGTCGGCGAGCTGGATTTGGCTGTTGATTGCCTCGTCCCATTTCACAACTTTGCCGCTATACGTCGCCAGCCGCCCCAAGATCGCGGTCATCGTGCTGTACGCGCCATAATCGCCTTCGTTGGGAATGTCCCCTCGGCGGATCGCGGCAAAGTAATCGTGATGCTCTTGCTGCCAGCCCTTGCCTTTGCCTTCTTTCGCATCGCTCTGCCACGTTTTGTTGCCCTTGGCATCGCGAATCAAGGCGTTGCTGATGTCGGAAGAGCCGGCCGATCCATGAACATGCTCGCTGACGCTGTTCCAGCAACCTTGCATGTGCCGACACTGACTCAATAACTTGAATCCATTGGCATAAGTGAACTCGACCATATGATGATCGAAAATCTGGCCATGATCGACTCCCTTGCGGACTTCGCGACCACCTTGTCCTTGGGCCTCGACCGGATGGTCCTGAACCAACCAATTGATGACGTCCAAATTGTGGATGTGTTGTTCGTCGATGTGATCACCGCAAAGCCACGTAAAGTAATACCAGTTCCGCATCTGGTACTCGAGTTCCGTCTGCTCGGCCGTTCGCGGGCGAACCCACACGCCGCCGCCGTTCCAATAAGCACGTGCGAATAGCAGATCACCAATCGCGCCGTTGTGCAGTTTGTCGATGCATTCCCGGTAACGGAATTCGTGATGACGCTGCAAACCGACTTGAACTGCGATTCCTTTTTCCTTCGCTTTTTGGTTTGCGGCAAGGACACGACGTACACCGGGGGCGTCCGTCGCAACTGGCTTTTCCATGAAGACATGTTTGCCCGCTTCGACCGCTGCCTCGAATTGAATCGGGCGGAAGCCCGGCGGCGTCGCCAATATCACAAAATCGGCGTCGGTCTGTAGCACTTGCTTGTACGCGTCGAGCCCGATAAAGCGGTTGTCTTTGACGTCAATCTGGTCGGGATGCTCACCCTTGATCGCGCGATATGCGCTTTGAATGTTGTTGTCAAAGACATCGGCCATCGCGACCAACTTGGTCTCTCCGCCGGTTGTGTTGAGGGCTTGGATGGCCGCCCCAGTGCCGCGACCACCGCATCCGACCAAGCCGATCTTGATCGTGTCGCTCCCAAAAGCATGTGCACTGCGGGCGACGCTCAGGTTACCGCCAACAATTGCACCACCGGCCAGCATCATGCTGCCGCCCTTGAGGAAATTGCGACGTGAAGGACTGGTCTCTTGATCGGCACTGCTTGCTTGATCTGACGCTTGATTCTTGGCGCGCCGCTTGTTCGCGTTCCGGTCCTTCGGTGGCTGATTATTCTTCATCTTTGACAATTGATTTCGAGCGTGCTGAGGCGGGGCTAAGAAGGAAGGCGGGCCAACGCTTTGCGTCGGACAACTTGACCGGAGGAAATGTCATCCATTCCAGTGGGGCAAAAACCGTACCAAGATCACAGTCTCACGATACCCCGCGATGGGCGTCATGCACAAACGACTGTTCAAATCGTCGACACTCGCGTCAGCGATCATTGGCTGCGGAGCTGCAGGTATTCGGGTTCCGGCAGCGTTTCGGGGCGACGAACCACGGTCGCTTCGATGATCATGTCGGGTGGCTGGACGATCGCTCCCTTTTCTTTCTTTTTACTTGGGTCGACGCGGCGCAATCGCGAGATCGCGTCCATCCCCTCGATCACGCGACCGAAAACGGTTTGCTCCTCCGACACGGTCGTGACTGGCAGCAACAGAATCGCAAACTGGCTACTCGCCGAATTGGGCACGAATTTTCCGCTATCACCTATCGGTAGCTTCGCCATCACCAACGAGCCTCGAAATCCTTCTCTGGCGTTTCCGTTTTGATGTTCGTCCAAGAGGTATTTTCCGCAGTTGCCGCTGCCGGCGCCGGTCGGATCGCCGGTCAGCGCGAGCAAATGGTCGATGACTTGGTAAAAATCGAGACCGTCGTAAAACCCATCTTCGACCAGCGAGATAAAGTGCGAAACCGTCGACGGGGCATTGTCGATAAACAGTTCTACCAACACATCACCCTGACTGGTTTTCAACAAGACGCGCGGCAGCCGGTCTTCTTTGGCCTCTTTTTCTCGTTCGATCTTCTCGGACTCAAACTGTTCCCGATAGGTCTCGAGGTGAAATGACAGTGCTCGGTCGATTTCCTCTTTTTGCTCTTCATCAATCGCGTCAAGCAACTTCTTGGCCATGTCGAAATCACCTGCGACAATGGCGGACCGCGCTGCAGCCTGGAAGAGGTAAGTGAACCGCAACCCGCCATCGATCATCCGCGCAGCGCCTTCCATGGTGCTCTCGTCGTACATATCTCGCTCAAGCCGATGTTGGATGATTGTGACCAGAAACGTCGCCGCCTCTTCGTCGGTTCCGATACGGCAGACATCAAGGGCGGCGTCATAGGTCTCATCCAGCAATTTCCTGACCACCTGACGCTGATCGAGGAAGGATTTCTTGGCTTCCGGTGTGCGTTCTTCGTGATTCGAATAGTGAATGAAGATCACCCGTTGCTCCCAAATCGCCTGCTCTAGTTTCTCGCGTGCCTCTTTGAATTTGGCAATGCGTCTGGCCATCTCCTCGAGATACTCCTTTTCGCTTGGAAGAGCAGATCCGTCCGGACTGGTGTTTGCGTCACCGGCTTCCTGGTCATTGGCGGGATCCGTCGTTGGGGCAGCCGGCGCCGTTTGGCGGTTCTCGGAGTCCGCCGTGGAAGTGACAGCCGATGGAGCCTCGGACGTATCGGTGTCAGCGACTGCGGTGGCTGCGGGGGGGGCTCGGGCGTCGTTTCCTGGACCGCTGGTGTCTCTGGCTCTTGAGCCGGAGAAAACGTGGGCACGGCGACCAGGGCACCGAGCAAGACAACACGCGAAAACGACCAGATCATGAGACTAACCAGTCCATTTGGGCAAATCGGATGGGCGGTTTGGCCAACCCATCTCACGAGAAACACACAACACTTACGCTGCTACGTGGCAAAAACGATTTCGGTTTGCGTTCGATTCGAGAAACGGCTCTGGGCCGCTATACTGGCCTCGATGAAACCAAAACGCGAACAAAAAAGCCGTCCCAAGGGCCCCCGTGGCACGACCGCCGCCGGAACGAAAGGTACCAAACCGATCAAGTTGCGAATCATTGGTGGCGACATGCGGGGCCGCACGATCCACTATCACGGCGAAGAATTCACGCGACCGATGAAGGATAACATCCGCGAGAACCTGTTCAATATCCTTGGGCGGGCTATTCGCGGGTCGATCTGTTTTGATCTGTTCGCGGGGACCGGAGCGTTGGGATTCGAGTCGCTCAGCCGCGGTGCGTCATCCGTGACCATGGTGGAACAGAACCGGCAAGCAATCCGCTACATCGAGCGAACCGCGGAATCGTTGGACGTGAACTCGCGAGTCCGCGTGATCACCGGTGACACCTTCCGCCTGGCCGGGCAACTCTTGTCTGCACCTGCGGAGGATACACCGTGGATCGTATTCGTCTCTCCGCCTTATGCGTTATGGCAGGAATCGCTCGAGCAGCTCAATTACATTATCCAAACCACACTCGACAATGCGCCGCCGGGAAGCGTGTTGATGGCGGAGACGGAGAAAAGTTTCGATGCGAAGCGGTTACCTGCAGGCGATTGGGATTTCCGCGAGTACGGCGGTACGCGACTGGCCTTTATCGAGCCGGCGATGCGCTGCGGGATGAATCTGTAAAACTAACCATCCAGGCTCACATCGCCCGTGATCTTGTCTTTGTAGGTTGCCAATCGTCCTAACGCATCGTCGACGTCGCGGGGTGTTGCGCCATGGGCCTCGACAGCATCCGCGAAATGACCACAGAACTTGGCGAAGTGCTGCGACGTGATGCCGCGACCGTGGTGAATCGCGGTCAATTCGGCACCGGTGTACACAGCGGGGCCATCGAGCGCTGCGGATAGGAATTGGTACTGCATTCGACGCAAACGATCCATCGAGACACCTTCAAAGAACGGTGCCAATTCGGGATCTTCGAGTACGCGGCGGTACATCTCCTGGACGACGGCAGTCACTCCGCTCGCGCCGCCGAGTCGATCAAACAAGGTTTTGGGTTCTTCCGGCATCTGCGCTGGCTCAATGTGATTCGTCAAAGGTCAAAAACACAGTATCGAATATCGGTCGCTGTTTTCCTAGGTTGGTTCCCGCGGGAGTTTGAGGCAGAGTGCACCCTGCGGCTTACCGGCCGAAACAAAAAGTAGCCGTCACGCTCCGTCGTGACGAACGCCCGACCGGGTGGCGAACCATCAGATCTATTCTCATCGAAGAGATCGTTCGGCCTCGCCCAGCTACGATCAGCCGTGGTTTCACTGGAAAATGGCTCGGTCGGGCTACATCTCGACGGAGCGAGACGGCTACTTTGCAGTCCGCAGGGTGCAAACTCTTACGCCGTCGCCGTTTGTTTGGCCCAGATTTCAGCCGCCAGTACCGTGCTTGTGGGACTGTTCGAGCACAAGCTTCTCGTTGTCGAAAGCCGAAATCGTTTCCGGAAATCCCTTCTGATTATTTTCAACCTGCCGTCGCTCCGCGAGCTGAGTCGTCGCCGAGCATTTTTTCACGATGCTCGTGCGAAAACACTGCGATAGTGCTCGGTGATTATGAGCATCAACTGCCGAGCGAACTTACCAAGCAGCAGACGGAGGACCTGCTTGCTAACCTAAGCACGCTGAAATCCGATCAGCGAAGCGCAACAAGCGTGCACGTGAACGCCTAGGAGGACGACAACCGCTCTTGGGCTGCGGCGACAACTTGTTGGGTGGCTTTCTCAAGCTGCGGGAAAATCTTAGAGGCTTCGGCCGGTTCGCGATCGTTGGCGATTTCGAGTTGTTCGGCGATTCTACTCGTCTGGATCGCGCCAACTGATAGTGACGCGCCTTTTAGCGTGTGAGCCGCCCGTCTCAAAGCGACCTGATCGGCCGTATCGATCGCCACGCGAATCTGATCCATCAGAGTGGCAACCTCGTCAATATAAACACGGAGCAATTCTTGCAACAGCTTTGCGTCGCCAGCGACCGTCAAATGAGCTCTCTCCCAATTGATCGGGCCATTCCGAGATTCAGTTGCGGGCGCGAATGTGCCTTCGTGATCCGGCGCTGCCATCGCAGGCTGTTGCAATGGTTGCTCGACGACCAGGAAATCATCCTCACCCAATGCATCATACGCCGAGTCGTCACTGTCCGATGAATCACTGCCGGAATCTTCGTTGTCTGATCGATTGCCTGGCGGCTCGTCGTCCTGACTGTGGTCGTACGGCAAGTCGTGTTGCTTGTCCACTCCCAGCACATCGGCCAGTTTCTCATACAGCACGCTGATGCGAATTGGCTTCGCGACGTAATCGTCCATGCCGGCGTCGATGCACTTCTCGCGATCCCCTTTCATGGCATGAGCGGTCATTGCGATAATCGGAACACGTTCACCCGTTTCGGCTTCCTTTTCGCGGATCAACTTGGTTGCCTCGAACCCGTCCATCACCGGCATTTGCACGTCCATCAGAACCACATCAAACGAGCCGTCTTCGAGTGCCTGCACCGCCTCTTGTCCGTCGTTGGCGACCGTCACTTCATGTCCGTATTTTGACAGCACCCCGATCGCCAGCTTCTGGTTGATCACATTGTCCTCGGCCAGCAGCACACGGAGCGTGCCCAAATCGGGGCCATTGTGTCTCGGCTCAAACAGTGCATGTTCTTCTGGTGCCGACACCCCAAGTGCTCGCACGATCGAATCGAACAACTCGGACTGCTTGACTGGTTTCATCAACCGCTCAGCGATGCTTAATTGCTCGCGGAGCACTTGGTCACCTTCGCGTCCACCGCTGGTTAGCATAATGACTTGGATGTCGGCATAGTCCAAGTTGCCTCGTAACTTCTCGACGAACTCATAGCCGCTCATTTCCGGCATGTTCACGTCGCTGATGACCAACCCGAACGGCTCGCCACGCTCCTTGGAGCTTTGCAGTTGACTAAGCGCAAGTTCGCCCGAGTCGGCCAGCGTGACGACCATCCCCCAATTCGACAGCATCTCATTGAGAATCAGGCGATTGGTTTCGTTGTCATCGACCACCAGCACTCGGGTCCCGCCGACGACCACCACACCGCGGCTGCGTTGTTCCTCCACACCCTCGGGGGCCCGTTGCAACTGAACCTGGAATCTGAAGGTGCTGCCGGAGCCGACCACGCTTGAGACGCTAATCTCGCCACCCATCAGGCCCACCAACCGGGACGAGATCGCGAGCCCAAGCCCCGTGCCGCCAAACCGCCGGGTTGTCGAGGTGTCAGCTTGCTCGAATTCATGGAAGATCGTGTGGCACTTGTCTTCCGGAATCCCGATTCCGGTGTCACGCACCGTAACCTCGATTCTCACATCCTCTCCGCCGCTGGGCAGCCTCGTGACTTCCACCACCACCTCACCGTGCTCGGTGAACTTGATCGCGTTGCCGATCAAATTGATCAGCACCTGTCTGAGTCGGCCCGCGTCGCCGACGACGAAGTTAGGAACATCCGGGTCAACTCGAAATGCCAGCTCGAGTCCCTTGCTGTGAGCCTTGACTGCGAGCGTCTTCATCGTGTCGCCGAAGCTCTCGCGGACATTGAACGTTTGCAGCTCGATGTCCAGCTTGCCTGCTTCGATCTTCGAGAAATCGAGGATGTCGTTAATCAGCGCCAGCAACGAATCACCGGACTCCTGGACCATGGTGAGAAAGTTGCGTTGGCTGGCATCGAGCTTCGTATCGAGAACCAGGTCGGTCATCCCGATGATTGCGTTCAGGGGCGTGCGAATCTCGTGACTCATGTTCGCAAGGAAGTCGCTCTTGGCCTTATTCGCTTTGGTGGCGATGTCCCGCGCAGCCACGACTTCCTCAGCGGCCAGCCTGCGTGCCGTGATGTCATGCCCAAGCCCGACAACCCCGACCACCTGGCCATCATTGTCGAACAGCGGAACTTTTGTGGTTAACAGCCAAATCGGCGTACCGTCTTCGGCTTGGTGCGATTCCTCGCGGTCCAACAGCGGCTTGGCGCTCCGCATCACATTCTGGTCATCGGTGACGTAGTCACATGCCAGATCTGGTGGCGAGAAATCGTAGTCGGTTCTGCCGACCAACTCCTCGGTGCTGCTCAGCTGCAGCAACGACAATAGCGCGGCATTGGCAGTCACAAAGCGGCCCGCGCGATCCTTGACGTAAATCAAGTCAGGTACATTGTCGATGATTGTCTTCAACAGGTCCCGTTCTCGGGCCAACTCCTGCTCGGCCTTAATTTGCTCTGTGACGTCCCGTGAAATGCCGAACGTTCCCATCACCTTTCCATTCTTGTCCTTTAAGGGAACCTTGGTCGTGCTGCACCACGTGACTCTGTCCTCTTCATAGGTTTCCTGTTCGATCTTGGCGAGCACCGGTTCTCCGGTCTCCATGATCTGACGTTCATCCGCAAGCGCCTTTTGAGCATGCGCGGACGAGAAGAAGTCAGCGTCTGATTTTCCGATGGCATCGGCCGGATCATCCAAGCCAAACTTGCGACCACAGCTACGACTGATCCGAATGAAGCGACTGTCGGCATCCTTGAAGTAGACGGAGTCGGGGACAGTGTCGAGCAAAGTCGCGAGCAGAAACTTCTCGAACTCAACTTGATGCTCTGCGTCCTTCTGGCTGCTGACGTCCCAGAACATCACTTGGATACCAACGATGTCGCCTCGTGAGCTGTGGACCGGTGCCTTCCAAACCTCGACGTGGATTTGTCGACCGTCCGCCCCCTGATGTCGCTCGACGTCGTGGTGCAATTTGCCGGAGAGCACCACATCGCGGTCGTCTCTCAGGTATTTTCTTGCCAGCTCGGCGGGAAACAGATCGAAGTCACTCTTGCCAATCAACTCGTCAATCGGTTTGCCGATCTGCTGACATGCCTGCTCGTTGGCGAACAGAATTCGGCCGCCGGTATCCTTCCGCAAAACGCTGAACGGCAGACTTTCCAACAGCGATAAATAGACGGCCTCGGCATCGCGAAGTGCCGTCTCGAGGTGGTGACGGTCAGAGATGATACGAGTCAGTCCGTGGATGACCGGCTCTTCTGATTCGCCAACCTCGTAGCAGACCGTCTCGCGCACCCATTGAACGTCGTTGCGATGATCGACGACACGATATTCGTAGCTGCAACTCCCCTTGGCTGGCAGCTGTTGAAGTTGATCGAGAACGGCGGAGCGGTCGTCCGCGTGAATCGACTCTGTCCGCAAGTTCGGATCGGCAATCAAGGCTTCGGCCGCCACGCCGTAAAGATTCTCAGCGGCCGGGTGAATCCACAGAAGTCTGCCGTCGTCCGAAGCCAGCCAAGAGATCTCGGTGACCGCCGCCATCAATGATGCCGGCGGGCTGTACTGCTGCAATCCGTTGGTGCCAGTGCCGATTTCTGCGTTCGCCATCGCGCTACAAGAATCCATGAGGAGACCCGGAAGTCACAACGTGTTTGAAAAAAGGGTCTGACCCTTTCCGCGAGAACTCTCAGAAAGTCAGACCCCTTTTTCAAACACGTTCTCAGACAAGCTGACTTCTCAGTATCCCTCAATGATAAACGGTTGACCGCCCTAGAGAGCCCATCAGCGAGCAGATAATCCCCGAAAATCGTGATCGAGCCCGCAAACTCGTACCTTCGCGGCGCGTGAGATTGGTGGCCGCGGCAGCAGACCTATTCGTCTTCGTCGACTTTGGACTCGTCCTTCTTGCTCTCCGTTTCCTCCGCGGAGGCCTTCTCCTCGGCCTCGGACTTCTCCTTCAAATAGTTCTTCAGGTTCTCATCGATTTCCCGATAATCCGTTGTTGTTTTCGACGGCCAGTCGCTGCCATTTGATTGCCTCGTCAAGTTGACCTAGTTCGTAATAGCAGCGGGCGACGGTGTCCAGGATCGCCGGATCCTTATCATCGCGGAGTTCCGATGCCCTTTTGCCCGCCTTCAACGCCAGCTCTAGATTGGCTGCATCGCCACCGGTGGCAGTGTTCCAGGCGATCTCGTTGAGGATCGCTGCATCGTCCCAGGCCTCGTCGACTAACTGCTGGCGAACGGCCGACGCCTCCTCCGTGCGGCCGGCGCTTTCGAAAACCTTCAGACGGATACGCGTCAGCTGTGTCGACTTCCCGGTCTCCTTCTCAGACTGATCGAGCACCTCGAGTGCGCCATCCCAGTCACCCGATCGCGCGAATTTGTTCAGCTTTGCGGACATTTCTTGAAGTCGTTGCTGCTGCTTGAACTCGGCAACCGCCGCGTCGCGGTCCCAATTCCCCTCGACGATCTGCTTGAGAGGTTCGTCAATTCCGCCGGGGTGCCCGATCCATTCCACCACGCCGTCACGACCGACGACGAATGCGCACGGGATCCCGCCCTGTCCTGCTGCCTGCATGTACGCTGTATTGGTCCAACCACTGTCATCAATCGCAAGCCGGTACTCGATCACATCGTCCCAAGTTCTGCCATCAGGCGATTTGGCATTGAGGAACTCCGCGACCGTCGCCTCGTCTTCGCGAGTGACACCGATGAATGTGACCTCGTCGCCGTATTCACTTTGAAGTTTGCTGATGTGAGGCATACCGGTTCGACACGGTCCGCACCAGGTTGCCCAGAATTCGACCACGTGCACATTACCGGTCAGCGTCTCGCCCACGGGACTGCCCTTGATCCATTTGGCGATCTCTAAGCCAGGGTTCGCGTCACCGATGCCAAGTTTCTTTGGCGGTGTTGGCAGCGGTCCAAGGTCCGGTTCTGACCGATCGGAGGGCTCGTTGGGAACCGTCGCTAGATCTTGCGAACCGGCGTCGCCCCCTGGTTCGATCGTCTCGATCATCGCCGAAGCGTTTTCCAGATCTCGAGCCGGATCGGTTCGCTCGCTGCAGCCCGCAACCAGCAAACACAAGGCCGCAAGCATGAACGTCGATAAGGTCAAACGACGGGTGAACTGACTCGCGGTGTCTTGCCGCATGATTGCTGATGATCCCATGACAACTGTGCTCCCAATCGAACGTGAACGTCGGGAGGCCGCCCTCCTGTAATCACGATCCTATCGCCTGTTCGATGGAAAGGCAACTTTCGATCGGGCGAACCCACAAACCAAGCTCGGCGTCGTGCTCCAGTTGCTGGAATAGATCCAGCGGCCCATACTTCATGTTTTCTCTGACTACGGTTACCACGCCCGGGGAAAACTGATGCCGCGAGTTCCTTCTCTGCAGGATGCGCACCTCGATCAGCCCGATGCCAAGCGGAACTACAACCGCACTCATTTTGCCGAGGCCGCCTCGCGCTACGACTTTGCCACCAAGGTGCTATCGCTCGGCGGCGATGGGGTTTGGAAACGCCGGCTGGTGGATGCCTTGACCGACGAGCCAGCCACGGCACTGGACCTTGCCTGCGGCACGGGCGACGTCTGTTTCTTGCTTGCCAAGCGGTTTTCCAACACCGCCATCGAAGGTCTTGATCTGACCCGTGAGATGCTCGACATCGCCGAACAGCGGAACGACTTTGGTGATCGAATCGGCTTTCTTGAAGGCGATATCTGCAATCTGCCACAGGCCGATGATTCCCAGGAACTGGTTACCGGATCCTATGCTCTGCGAAATGCCCCCGACCTGATGATGGCGCTGCGGGAAATACATCGCGTGCTTAAGCCGGGGGGCATTGCGGCGTTCTTGGACTTCTCGAAATCACCCTCTCGTACCTCGCAGAAGATCCAGTACGGTTTGCTGCGGTTTTGGGGCGGGCTATGGGGCCTGCTGTTACATGGCAACCCCTCCGTGCACGGCTACATCGCTGCCAGCCTGCGTTCCTACCCCGACCGACAGCAACTCGAGGGCTACTTCAAGACTGCGGGATTCGAGCCGATCTCATCCCATCTGTTCTATGGTGGGATGACTGAGCTGACGCTGCTACGAAAGATCGGGCCTCAGAAATGAACTTTTCACGCCAGTGCGGAACCGCTAAAAGGCATTCTGGACGATTGAAGCATTCTCCACGAAAAGGACCAACGATGAAGCGAGATCCAATCCTTGTGCGAAAGGTTCTGCAGTTTGTCGAAGAGCATGGCAGCAGATTGTTCAAGGGTGCAATCGGAATTGAAGGCTATGAACGGGATGCTGTCGTTGACCATCTTTATCTGCTTGCCGGCGCCGGCTTCGTCGAACTCACCCGAGAATCGCTTGAAACGAAGGGACCGCTTGTTTTGACCTGGAAGGGCTGCGACTATCTCGATGAGTTGCGTGCCCGGGATGCCAATCGCGGTCCGAAGTGACCCGATTCATCGGGTTTTGTTCATAGTCACCCGAATCATCGGGTTGATCGCGGAACAACCGCATGGATGAGGCCACTTCAAACAAAAACGCATTCCAACGGAATGCGACGGGCTGTGCGGCCAAAATCGGCGTTTTCCAGCCAAACGGGCCGGGCGTGCCCAGCAGGGACGTTGTTTTTCACGGCGTTACATCACCCTCTCGCTTGCGGGAGCCAGTCATGATCGTGCCAGATTCGGCCTCCGATTCGCCTTTCTGCATGTCCTATCCTCTATTTCCGGTTTTTTGCTAGACTGAACTGCTTACACGCGGTCTGCACTCCTTTTCGCTGACCGCACAACAAATCTAGGATTGAACAAATGGCAGAAGGTACGATTAAGCGTCTCACCGACAAAGGCTTCGGGTTTATCGACACGGGTAGCGAAAAAGACATGTTCTTTCATTCGTCGAACCTCGAAGGCGTGAGCTACGATGAGCTCCAGGAAGGACAACGAGTTTCGTACACCGAAGGACGCGGGCCAAAAGGCCCCAGAGCCGAAAACGTCACACCGGTCCAAGGCAACTAAGCGTAATCGCTCGCATAGAACGTCTAAAAAGTTGTGAAACGGGTCTTCAATCGACGAACTTGATTGTAGACCCGGTCTGAACCTGATCGCGCAGGACCACGGCAAACAGCAAACCGCGATCATCCGCTGAAGCATTGTGTTGAATTAACCCCAAATTGGAGAACGAATGGTATCTATGCGCGTCCGCGACCGCGAGTCGATTCAGGAGGCGGTCCGCCGGTTCCGCAAGCTAGTTGAACGAAGTGGCCTGAAGAGGGAAATGCGAGCTCGGCAGTACTACGAGAAGCCGAGTGAGATCAAACGTCGTACAAAACTTCGTGCAGAACGTCGTGCCCTCAGTGCCCGGCGCGCATTCAAGGTCCGTTAGACCACTTTGCGGCTATGCAGTCATCGCGACGTATAGAGCGATGACCTCTTTTCCATACTCCATTCGCAAGAACGCCGGTTTTTCAACGCGGACCTGCAGTCCGGACCCCCGCGCGACCTGGTGAATATGGTCTGAGTGATGAATGTAGCGCCCGTTGTCAGTCAGCTGAAATGGCGGCTCCGCGGATTGCTCGACCGAGAACGCAATCGTTCCGCCCGGCTTGAGCATCCGCGCGGCGGGAAAGATCACCTGTCGCAAATCACCGAAATAGATCAGCGCATCGCAGGCAACGATCAAGTCATACCGCTGAGCCTCTAGGTGCTCACACGCCTGCTCGATCCATGCCGTGATTTCGGCAACATGCAGATCGTCGTAGATCATTCGTTGTCGTGCTTGAGCGACCATCTCACGCGAAATATCAATTCCGACAATCCGCGACGCAAGATCTTTCAACTCAAGTCCGCAAAGTCCCGTCCCGCAGCCAAGATCGAGTACTGAGAGTTCACGTCGATCGCCGATCACCGGATCGACCACAGCACGAAGATGGGTCGGACCTTCGTAGCCGAGATCGTCACACATGTTTGTCTCGTAGAACGTCGAGAACCGCTCGTAGAGTTGCTCGAGGCATTCATTCGGCACGCGCGTGGCGGCGTCTCGTTGCGCAAGGAGACCAGCAAATGTTGGATTTCAGCATCATCCGGCTCGAGCCGCGAATAACATTCGTAGGCCTCTCTCGCCTCGTCACGTCGGCCCAGCATGTGCGCTAACTCGCCGAGATGCCGTAGATTCTTCGCATCATCGTTGCGCAACTCGACCGCCTGCTGCTGGCAGATGTAAGCCGTTTGAATCTTGCCGTGATCTCGTAGACGACTGGCGAGATCGGCGAGTTCATCAGCGGAAAGCGACTTTACCGGCCCACCGCTGTTCGTTTCGCATTCGGCTTCGATCAGCAGGCCGGCAGCCCCGGCCTGCTCGATCCAACGCGACACGTTACCCTCGGCGCCGGGCAGCACGCTCGAGGTGATTTTGCTGATCTCATCGACCGCTCGGCTTCCATCGCATAGCTCAATGATCAGTGCTGCGGTCTGATTCAGCTGATGGAGTTGATCCGACGCGGTATCGTAGGCGACGTACCCATCGGCGGCTGGCGATAACAGCACGGCGGGATGAACCATCGGCTTTTGCATGGGCTCTTCGTGACTCTTAGTAGCCGAACCGCAATGAGTGGGTGGCTGGTGGTCGAGCGTCAGCGAGCCCCCAGACGCGAGCCGATTAGATTCCGGGGGCTCGCTGACGCTCGACCGCCGGCCACCCCGTTAATGCAACCCTCAATCTGTCACAAAGGTACCGAAAGAACCTTTGCATGGAACGCGCTCAAGCCTGAACGAACAGCAACCGCAACAGCGCCAGCAAGGGATAAAACGGACAGCCCCTTACCGGCGCGGCGTGTGAATTCGCAAACTCCGTACTTCCGTACTACTGGGTGCCCTTCCCTTTGCCACCGCCGGCACCTTTGCCTTTGCCGCCGCCCGCACCTTTGCCTTTGCCGCCGCCCGCAGCACCACCGCCACGCCGTGCTGCCTGCATGGCGGTGAGAGCCGCAGTCAATTCGGTCAAGCTCAACTTTTGATCGCCATCCTTGTCGTGGTTCTTGATCAGAGTCTTTGCCAATTCGGCTGGAGTCGGCTGAGTCGATCGTCTATCGCCACCTTTTCCTTGCCCCCCTTTTCCCTTCCCGCCCTTGCCTTTGCCTTGGGAACCTTCGCCGTCTTGCTGAGCAAAAGCGATCGAAGTCATCATGGGAACCGCAGCGACCGCAGCGGTCCCAGCCAGCAACTTGGTCAGGAACCCGCGTCGACGCTCATCGACGTGCTGAAGAGCTTGTTCTAAGGAGGGGGTTTGTTCGTTGTTCATCGAGAGTCTCCGCATTACATGGGTTTGGGAGTGGAAGAGAAACCAAAGAGAATCGCTAGTCTATCTGATCGGAGGAGCGTTCCCCAGCAATCGAAACCTCGCAGGGTCGAAGATGTTTCGGATGAAAGGCGAAAGAGGCCGACAAACCTCGCAGCATTGAAAGCATGTTGATTTCAGGCTCTTCGTGAGTTTGGTGGCAGAACCGCAATGATTGGGTGACCGGCGGTCGAGCGTCAGCGAGCCCCCAGACGCGAGCAAACGGAATCCCGGGGGCTCGCTGACGCTCGACAGCCGGCCACCCTGTCAAGGCAACTCGCCCACGCGATTGGTTGCGTCTTTGCCACCACTTCGTCGATCGATTGTGCAGTGACGCTCTTGATTGCATCTAGCGAATGGCTACGGCACAATGTAGCCAATGCGTTGCTCTTCAACTTCATGAGTCCGACAGTTCTTGTCTTTTTCGCATATAGGTTTGGCTCGTGCTGAAACTGCGAATTGACCTTGATGATAAACTCGCTGGACATCCTAACCCGAATCGTGAGTTTTGAAGTTGCACGTTTCGCTAGTGCCGGAGGCACGGCAGCATGTAGCCTGGGCGCGAGCCCCAGGATTTGTAATCGAAAACGACCGAAAGCCCCGAAGGGGCGACAGCATTGTGACCGTTCCGTTTTCTGTCGCCGCTCCGCGGCTGATGGGCATCGTTCGTTCCGTTTTCCTGGGGCTCACGCCCCAGGCTAGATGCTGTCGCCGCTACGCGGCTAAAAAGCTCAACTTCAAAACTCACGCTGCGGGTTACTAATGAAACTGCAATTCACAAGTCCGTCACTCGCAGCCTGCGATCGCCAAGCAAGACCGACCCAATCCAGTTCTGAGATACACCATGAAACATCGAACCGCTATCGCACACGCACGGCAGTCCGTGCTCCTTCGTTGGATGATCGTTGCCTTTCTACTTTTCACTTCGAGCGTTACCGGTTCGGCACAGGAAATCGTTGACACGTGGCGATACACGCTTCGTAAACCCGCTGATGGCTGGTGGGCGGCAGATTTCGATGATGTTGGATGGACGACGGGCAACGGAGGCTTCGGAACTCGCGATACACCGGGGGCGCGTGTCGCGACGACCTGGGCAACGAATAGCATCTGGCTTCGGAAAACATTCGAGCTGAAATCAATTCCAGCCAATCCCGTGCTTTGGATTCACCATGACGAAGACGCTGAGGTCTACATCAACGGTATCTCGGTTGCGGTCGTGAAGGGATACACGACCAAGTATGGCGCTGTCCCGATCGCTGATGGCAAACGTTCTGCATTGAAGGTCGGGACAAACGTGTTGGCAGTCCATTGCCGGCAAACAAGCGGAGGCCAATTCATCGATGTACATTTGGTCGATGGTGATCAAGTGCCGGAACTTCCTCAACCCAAACGCGACACCAAGCCGTTTCAGTCGGAGTTGATCACGAAATGGGGCGAGGGTGTGACCGCAGACAACGCTTGGACGGAATACCCGCGACCGCAGATGCAACGCAAACAATGGCAGAATCTCAATGGACATTGGGATTATGCCATCACCTCCGTGAAGCAAAAGGAGCTGCCGACAGATTGGGCGGGCAAGATTCTTGTTCCGTTCTGCCTGGAGTCGAAGCTCGGCGGCGTACAACGATTGCTCGATGCGAGCGAAGCGCTTTGGTATCGCCGCAGCTTCGATGCCGCAACCACTTCGGGCACGCGACAGCTGCTGAACTTTGAAGCCGTCGACTATCGCTGCGAAGTCTTCGTCAATGGACAGTCGGTGGGCACACATCAAGGCGGCAACACTCCCTTCACATTCGATATCACCGATGCGGTCAAAGATGGCGAGAATGAGCTGGTCGTTCGAGTCGAAGATGAAACCGAAGAGTTTCAACTTCGCGGCAAGCAAACGTTGAATGCTCGCGGCATCTGGTACACGCAGGTTTCGGGAATTTGGCAGACCGTTTGGCTGGAACAGGTTTCAGACAGCCACATCAAAGACCTGAAGATCGGCACCGATGCGAGTAACGGCACGATCACGGTACGCCCAATCGTCGAAGCGGATGCGGATTTCAGGGGCAACGTGCGTGTGGTCGTGAAAGATGGCGACAAAGTCGTTGCTGAGGCGGCGGGTTCTGACGACGCCATCGAACTGAAGGTCGCGGACGCGAAACTCTGGTCGCCTTCATCGCCGCATCTTTACGACATCGAAGCGACTTTGCTCGATGCCGCCGGCAACGAAGTTGATCGTGTTCAGTCCTACGCGGGAATTCGCACAGTTGGCAAAGCCAAAGACGCCGATGGACATTGGCGATTCACGCTCAACGGCGAACCGATTTTTCATTGGGGACCACTCGATCAAGGTTGGTGGCCGGATGGCTTGCTGACTCCACCATCGGACGAAGCGATGTGTGTTCGACATCGAGTGGCTCAAAGCAGCGGGCTTCAACATGATCCGCAAGCACATCAAGGTCGAACCGCGACGCTATTACTATCACTGCGATCGACTGGGCATGATGGTTTGGCAGGACCAAGTCAGCGGCGGGCCGAACCCGAAATGGACTCGTTTGGAACCAAACCCGGAAGACGCCAAGTGGCCGACGAAACAACACGAGCAGTTCATGCTCGAATTTGAAGCGATGATTGGCTCGCTGGAGAATCATCCTTCGATCGTCTGCTGGGTGCCGTTCAACGAAGCCTGGGGCCAGCATCGTACGGTCGAAGTTGGCAAGTGGACGGCGAAGCGAGATCCATCACGATTGGTCAACATCGCCAGCGGCGGTAACTTTTGGCCGGTCGGCGACATCGTCGACGCTCACAAGTATCCCGCATCCGGGATTTCCGTTCGACCAAGGTGATGGCGGTCGCTTCGACGACTACATCAAAGTCATGGGCGAATTCGGTGGACACGGCTATCCCGTCAAGGGCCATCTCTGGGACGCGAATCGCCGCAACTGGGGATACGGCGGACTTCCAGAAAACGAAGCCGAGTACAAGCAACGTTACGTCACTTCGCTGAACATGCTGAACGAGCTTCGCAGCAAAGGAATCGCCGCTGGCGTCTACACGCAGACGACCGATGTCGAAGGCGAGATCAACGGTTTGATGACCTACGATCGCAAGGTCATCAAGATCCCGGCGAAGGAACTGGCCGAGTTGCACAAGGTGCTTTGGAAAACTGGGGACGAAGCCGCTGTCGATCCAACCATTTTCCCAAAAGAAGCTTTCATTCAGGAGAAAACGGATCGCAAACCCGGTCCCGTCATGGACGCCGCGACGATTCGCAAGGGGCTGAAATCGCATGACCGTGCGCTGTACATCAAGTCAGGTTGGATTCGCGATCCGTACATCACGCTGGGGCCTGACGATTACTATTACTTGACCGGGACTCAGCCGAATCCAAACGATCCCCGCGAGGCGACCGATCCTTACAACATTGGATTGGGGGACACGAGTATCGTGGGCGAGCATGTTCGCGTGTGGAGAAGCAGAGACTTGATCGAGTGGGAGTCGCTTGGCGAGATTTTCTCACTGGAGGATTCCGCCAGCTATTTGGCCAATGTCAAGCAGACCGGTAAACAGCCAAACAAGCGTTTGATTTGGGCGCCAGAGATTCACTGGCTGGGCGATCGCTGGGCGTTGGTGCACTGTCCGCGAACCGTATCGAGTCTGGCGTTGACGGCGGGCCCGGAATTGAAGGGCCCTTGGACTCATCCGATGGGTAAGGATCTTGGCGCAGCGACACGATCCTTCGCTGTTCACAGACGACGATGGAACGAAATATTTGCTTTGGCAAAACACGATGATTGCTCCGTTGAGCAAAGATCTCAGCAAATACACCGCCGAACCGGTGCGGATCGACCCTGCTGGAACAAGGCCCGACCCCAGCGGACAGCCGATCAGCCGCATTGGTCACGAAGGCGCGACGATGATCAAAGTCGGTGACAAGTACGTTCATCTCGGTACGGCGTGGTCGACCGACCAGGGACGCAAAGGTTCCTACAACCTGTACTACTGCGTCGCAGACAAGATCACCGGGCCGTATGGACCGCGAAAGTTTGCCGGTCGCTTTCTCGGTCACGGCACTCCGTTTCAGGACCGAGACGGCAAGTGGTGGTGCACCGCTTTCTTCAACGCCAACGTTCCACCGCTTGCCGCGTGAGGGAATCGAGACGCGCGACCTCAGTGAGAATGCGCAAACGATCAACGAGCAAGGAGTCACGATCGTCCCGCTCGACGTACGTGTCCTCGATGATGGCGACGTATACATCCGAGCGAAAGATCCCGCCTATGCCACTCCCGGGCCGGATGAAGCTCAGAAGTTCAATGATTGATGGGACAGCACCACACCTCGTTCGTAGTGACCCGATTCATCGGCTGCCTTGCGGGAAAACGGCATGAACGCGGCGAAACGAAACCTGACGGGCGATCGATCTTTGTCTTAAATCAGCAGGCGTCATAATGAAAGTGCAAGCAATCTCTGCATTTGTGGTTGGTGTCTTGCTATGCGCAGCAGTTGTGATGATGAGGGAGTTGGGCACCAAACGCTCACCCGCTGCAGCAGATTCATCCGATGTCCCGAGTGCCGGCGGCAGTCAGGGTTTACAACAAGCTCCGAAGCTTGAACCTAACCAAGATGCGGCGGGTGCCCACGAGGTGAATGCCGCCTTGGTGGCGCGACTCGAGACGCTCGAGTTGGCAGTGAAGCGTTTGCATCCAGTGCGTGAGTTAGACGAGCTGCGAGTCCGCATCGCCGAGCTCGAGCGATCGATGCAGAACGGTCAACCAGCGATGACAAATCCAGAGCCGCGTTCGCAAGCCAGCGAGATTGCTGTGCTGAAACGGGAAATAGCCTCATTGGACCGAGCGCAGACGCAACTCGCCTCAAAAGTGGCGAGCGCCCAAAACCAATCTGCTCCAGATCGCAACGACCTAAGGGTGCTGCAGCAGAAAGTGTTTTCGTTAGAAACCACGGTCCAACGATTGGAGTCCCGGCGATAAGGTTGGTGGCACTCGACTCGGAAGGATGTTGACGTCAACGAGACCCCAGCTGCTCGGGCATCACGGATCCCAGAAATAACATCGAACCGGGTCACTCTGCCTGTTTGCACCGTTTGTATCTGATCCACACCTGTCTTGATGCGTCCCGTTTCGATCAGGTCCAAAGAGGTACCAGCGTTCTTGCGCATGGATGACCTAACCTTGCGAATCATGCTTGATTCACGACACTCTCCGAACGGTGCCGAGCAGGTCAACCCTTATCGGGCCCCTTCCTCTGCCACCAGTGCTAACACCCTCAGTCAGCTACCGTTCTATTTTCAGGGCTCAATGACACTGGAGGAAGGGCGGCACGTTGGTTTCCTTCTCAAGGGCAAGAAGCCGAGCGTTTCCTTTTCACCGCCACAATTGATTTGGTCCGGTCTGGGCGCATTGGCTTTGCTCGGCTACTTCGCGTACGACAGCATCGTGTACGACGAACTCGACCAGCTAGTAGATGTAGCACTACCACTACTCGCCGTTGCGGGCATTCTGCTAGGAAGCTTTTGGACCCAGCGTAAAGATCTGGTCGAGCGTACCGAACTGAAACGAAAAGAGAAGGGCGTCTTCACGTCCATGGCAGGACGGATCGATGAGACGGGCGTTGAATTCCTGATGGGCGATATCCCGATTCGATATCAATGGAGCGACTTCGTCTGCTCTCGTTCCGCCGCTGACGTGATCCTATTGTATGTCGAGTACCCAAAGGCATTGAACTTCTTGGCGGAATCGATGTTCACTTCGCAACACGACTGGATCACGGTCAAAGCCATGATCCTCGATAGTGTTCCATCGTTCTCAAAATTCCGTCTCCCAGGTTCGTACAAACCCAATTCGCGGATGACGCAACTTGCGGCCGGCATCGGTGCTCTGCAAACGAACGTGTATGCAGAAGCCGCACAGCACTTTGACAACGTGCTCTCGATGGATCCATCCAATCTCCAGGCACTGCGAGGCAAAGCCATCGCGTTAACTTGCCTGCAAGACAACGACGGGGCGATGTTGGCAATTGACGAACTTGTCAAACATGGTCCGATCGACACGAGCACTCGGCGAATCCGGTCTGCATTGCTTCTCGCGGGGAAACGATATGAGGAAGCATTTGATGATCTACAAGTTTTGATCAAAACCACTCCGGCTGATCCCGATCTGCTGCGTGACCGGGGGTTGGCAAGCTTAAAGATGGGCCATCTTGACGCAGCCTTAGCTGATACCTCGCAATCGATTGAACTCAATCCGAACGACTTCATCGCGTTGAACAACCGCGGAGGGGCGGAAAAAGGGTCAGGAGCCGAATTGTCAAGACAGGCAAGGATGGAGTCGACGCATCGATGGAAATCGTGACCCAAACTACCAAAACGGCTCCTGACCCTTTTTCCACGCCTTGCGCACGACACGATCCTTCGCTGTTCACAGACGAAGATGGAACGAAATATTTGCTTTGGCAAAACACGATGATTGCCCCGTTGAGCAAAGATCTCAGCAAATACACCGCCGAACCGGTGCGGATCGATCCTGCTGGAACAAGGCCCGACCCCAGCGGACAGCCGATCAGCCGCATTGGTCACGAAGGCGCGACGATGATCAAAGTCGGTGAAAAGTACGTTCATCTCGGTACGGGGGCGGAAAAAGGGTCAGGAGCCGAATTGTCAAGACAGGCAAGGATGGAGTCGACGCATCGATGGAAATCGTGACCCAAACTACCAAAACGGCTCCTGACCCTTTTTCCACGCCGTATGCCACGTCCACCGACGGGATCCGTTGGAGAAAACCGTCTCTTGGAATCTATCCCCACAATCGCGGCAATAATAACATCGTGCTGATTGGCTCCGAGACTCATGTGGACACGCCGAGCGTATTCAAAGAGGGTAACAAGTACTACATGTATCTCAGCGAAGGTGACCTGCGGTACTTGATGTACGAATCGACCGACGGGATCCACAACTGGACGGAATGCCCCAACGGACTTCATCTGGATCACAGCCGGGTTGTGAAATCAGGGACTGTCGCGCCGCGGAGGCAGTACGACAGTTGTCTCGGCGTGCATGACAAGTTCAAGAACGACTACGTTCTCAGTTTCAAAATCAGTTATGGCGAGCAGTTGTTTGGGCCCAACGATTGGCAGAGGAAGTTTCACCAGCACCGCTATTCCGGGAGCCCCGCCAATATCAAGGAGACCCCTGGTAAGCGCCTTTTCTTCGCCGTTCGTTGAGGGCGGCTCGACTGAGAAGGCGTCTGGCGATGAGGGCGAGAGGTGACGGTCAAGTGCCTGCGAGCTTTATCCGCCGTTGGAAGGCTGCTTTTTTTCGGACCGCTGGGAACAAATCCACGTTGCGGGCCTCTAATTCGGTGATGAGCATCAGGGGGGGCGAGCCGGTATCTTGAGATCGGTACGGTGGAAATGCACTCTGAACCCCCGCTTTCTCGCTGTTTCGGAGAACACAAAGCATGGGTCAGGCTCCCCGCACGCAGTTTCAGTCCCAAACCCCCTATCACACGTTTCACTCGCAAACGCCGCGAAAGAAGAGTGCTGGTGTTTCGGTATTGGTGATCGTCGCCTGTCTGGCCGCCGCGACGGTCGGGCTCATGGGGATTGGCGCTGCCGCGTGGGTCGTCAACGCATGGATGCCGACTAACCCCTACACGCCGGCTGTCCAAGATGCGCTCACCCTTGCTCAACTGCAGGAGTTGGCTGACAGCGACGCCCGAGGGGACATCGAGCTCAAGGTCCCCGCAAGCGTGGACGGTGCCGTCATCCTGCTAGCCGCTCGCGACCGCAATGACCAGCGACTTTTTGATCTCCAGCAGCGGATCGCAACGGAATACCTCTATGGCAGCGAGGTTGACGAGGCCAAACGCGACCAGGTTTCGCAAGCCATCGTGACCACCTACGCATTGAATCATCTCGATAGCCAGCAGTCGCGTGATTTTGTTGAAGGCGTTTCGCCGCTGGGGCACGTCGGATCACCTTCCTCAGCTATTTGCAAAGCAGATGGGTGACAGCCAGCACGGGATGACAAAGGGCCACAAGGGCTACGGTTCCGATGCGATCCTCGAGCACTTGCTGCAGTCGGCCCAAGACTACCCCACGGTCGATGTTGCACCGTGGTTGGCTGGATTGCTGAGCACGTCGGTTGGTGGTCAAGCCGAATCGGTGTTGAAAACCATTGGCGGCCAGGCGGCTCCGTATTTGATCGAAGTTCACGATAGCGACGATACCGAAGCGGTGGCCAGAACGAAGCGTCTGCTGCGAGATTACGGTGTCGACGAGATGGAGTTGCGGATCGAGCACTACCTGGCACAAGCCAAAGACGATTCATCCTGGGATCGCAAGGCGGCCTACCAAAAATTGTCGGCGATTCCGTTCGACGCGGGCTATCAAGAGAAGATCGTCGATTTTCTGGTCCGCTTTCATTCCGGCGACCGCTTCACGCTCGACAGCTGGTTGGAAGCAGTTCTCGTGTGGGGCGACGAACGTTGCCTGATGCCGGTCAGTAGTGTGCTTCGCAACGGTCATTACTGGGACAGCCACGCATGCCTGCCATTTATCAAGCGATTCGGCAACACCGATTCGATTGGAACGCTTGTCGATTTGTTGTTGGCGGATCACTATCGCCGTGACCGACCCGCGATCGCCGAGGCGCTGATCGCGCTGTGTCGAACCAACCCGGATGTCGACCTGCGAAGCCGCGTGCATGAACCGATTCTGCGACAGGTCCACGATCTCTACAGCCACACCGCGGACGACATTTGGCGAGTGCTGCGGGCGACGGATTTCGATACAAAGTTACTGATTGAAGCAAACGTTGAACGATTTCGGCGTCGCCCGATTCCAGCCGCGAACGCTCGGCTTGGGAGACCATGTCGACGGTGGATATCGATGAGTCGATGCGAACTCAAGTCGTGGAGCAGTTGGCAAGACTGCTGAGCGATGATCGTCACCCCAGTGGTCAACGACGAACGTGCTTTCTCCGTTGGGCCGAACCCGACCATCCCTTGCTGTTGAAATGGCTTCAATCGGGCTACCTGTCGAGTGACGATTTTCGGGCGGTGATGACATCAGCGATCGACGCGGAGTGCAGTCCCGCATTGGTCATCGTCGTTGCCGACTCGTTGGCCGATCGTCAGCGGCACGGACCGATGCTGCAGATCTTGTTGTCCAAGCGCGTCTTCGTACCGTGCGCCGATTGCACTGGCTCTGCTGCAATCGACCAATCCGGCAGTGCTGCACGCGGCATGTCGAGTGTTGGGCTGCCAAGGGCGACACCGATCACCTTCAATCCCCGCGGGAGCTGTACCGCAAGGCATCGAGGCTCGCAACGCCACGGCGATCGCGGCCGAGCAAGGAAGCGGCACGAATGATTTGAAATCGCCAGACTGAATCGCCGACTTAGGCCAGGTGTTGCGGTTCGGGACGAAGTCGAAGCCGGACGGCGCCGCCGACCAGCGTGTGGGTGACACGACCCTGCAAGTGGTGTCCGTCGAGCGGACTGCTGATGCAATGGGATCGGAAGGCCGTTCCCTCGACCGTCCACGCCTCATTGGGATCGATGATCACGATGTCCGCGTCGGTTCCGACGGCAAGCGTTCCGCCGGCCAAACCCGCGATTCTTGCCGGTGCCGTGGAAAGTCGACTCAAGGCATCGGACCAACTGATCACACCCTCGTCAATCATGTAAGTGATGATCGTCGAGAGCGTGGTTTCCAGCGAGGCAGCACCGAAGGGCGAATGGTCAAGGTCATCCATCTTCTTTTCGCGGCTCCGCGCGTGAAGGGCGGAAAAGGGTCAGGAGCCGAATTGTCAAGACAGGCAAGGATGGAGTCGGCGCATCGATGGAAAAATCGTGACCCAAACTACCAAAACAGCTCCTGACCCTTTTTCCACGCTTTTTCCACGCCTGACCCTTTTTCCACGTACGGTTGCTGCGCGCTGTGCAAGCGGCAAAACAAACGCGACAGAACTTGCTCATCCATTGCGTGACTGCGGGCAGACGAAAATTGAATGGCCCCGGAGACTTCACTTGGCGTTCCTGGTCGTGGGGCGCTGGGCGATGCGGGCGGAGGGGTCGAGGGATCTGACTTCGACTAGTCGGGCCGGCCCGCGCTGAGCAATCAGTTTGATCGCCAAGCCTGACGGCAGTTGCTGCTGAAGCTGCTCGGCGGTGATTCCATTCTCGACAATCAGAACGGCGTGGTTGTGTGTGCTGATGAAATCGCGAAGACCGTCGTCGCTAACAGTCGGAAAGTTACGGATGTCTGACCGTTCCAAGTAGAACGGCACACCCGAAAACTCGTGAGCGACCGTGGCGATTGCAGGTTTTGAGATCTGTCCCGAACTGCGCATTCAGCGGTGACGCAGGCCCAAACAGCGTCTGCCGACGACTGTAGGCGGGAACGACCTGGTGCATCATCATCACCGCCAACAAGAACGCGGCTCCGGCGGATGACGCCCAGGCAAACTCGGCCTGGCGACGGTTGCTCAGCAACAACAGCGCGGACACCAGCAAGGTCGTCCAGAGCGTTGCCCAAACGTAAATTGATAGTGAAAAATCGATTCCCGAGACGACGATGTAGACCACCGCCGCGACACCCGCCAAACAAGTCGTGGCCGTCGCGCTACGAGCCGACCAGAACCGAGCGAACCAATGCTGGGCAGGATCTGACGAATTTTTCAGGACTTGATCCAGATAATGCCCGATCATCAACGCCAACGCCGGTGCGGCGGGCAGCAGGTATGTCGGCAGCTTGCATTTGGAGAGCGAGAAGAAAACGAAACACCAGCCACTCCACAATAGCAAGTAGCCAACGGCGGGCGGTCGCTGATATCGGACCTCACCCGCTTGGCCAAACAAGAACCTGGCGTAAGGAATCGTCAGAAACGACCATGGATGCCCGGCGATCAACAACACCGGGACGAAATACCAGATCGGTTTAACGTGAAATTGGCCAGCGAAACGTCGGATGTTGTGAGTGTAGAAAAACTCAGTCAGGAAGCTTGCATCTTGTAGCGAAACGGCGATCAACCATGGCGTGACGATCGCTGCGAGGATCGCGCCAACCAACGAGTAATGCCACCACCGAGGCTTCGCACTCGATTCCGATAGCCAAGCAAAAGCAAACACCGGTGGCAGCCAGAGCACGATCGCCAGCGGACCCTTGGTCAGGAACGCGAGTCCGCAGCAGACTCCGGACAACAGCCACCATGCCATCTTTAGCTTGCCGCCGCGGATCGCTTCATAGGCAGTGAATAGCGACAGCGTCACGAACAACGACAGCACGCCGTCGAGCAACAAGTAGCGTCCCGTGAAGGCGAAAGCCCACGGATAACATCAAGACAACACCGCTGAGCAGTCCGATTCGTTTTCCGAAAACCCGCGAGCCGAACCACATGGTTGCGGCGACCGTGGCCAGTGCGGCTAACGAAGGGACGAGTCGTGCGGCCGATGCGGTGACTCCGAACAACTTGAAACTGATCGCGCACAGCCAATACAGAAGCGGCGGCTTGTCGTAGTAGGTCTGAAAGTTCAACTGCGGCAGGACCCAGTTGCCGGTCGCCAACATCTCTCGTGGAATCTCGGCATAGCGTGTCTCATCCCGGTCGATCAACGGGTAAGAGAGATTCGTAAGCAAGAACACTGCCGCGATCACCAACAACGCCAATTGCAACCAGTTGGCACGCTTGTCAGTCAAACAGTGTCTGTTCCCCTGGTGAATACGAACCGGCAGAACGTGGCGCAGTCGAAACCGGGAACTGAACCGCGTTCCACCAGTATCGAGCCAGGCTGGACAGTACTTTGGGAATATGAGAAATCGAAACCGTGCTCTTGCCTTGCGTTCGGGGCCGATGCGAAACACCAACTTCAACGACGCTGTGTCCATGCTGCTTGGCCTGCGTCATGATCTCTGAGTTGACCAGGAATCCGTTACCCGAAATCGTCATGTTCTGAACGACGTCGCGGCGAAACATTTTCAACGCACAATCTACGTCGCGAACGCCGGTCTGCAGCAACACGCCGACAAGTTGGTTGTAAACCTTCGAATAAAAACAACGCAGACGGGTGTCTTTGCGGTCAATGCGGTATCCGCAGACGATGTCATAGCGATCCGCGAGGAGCACGAAGCGGTCGAGTTCCGTCAGATCGAATTGGCAATCGGCATCGGTGAAGGCAACTAAATCCTTTTCGGCGGCAGCAAAACCAGTTCGCAGTGCGGCACCGTAACCTTGGTTCCGCTGGTGACGAACGAGTCGCACCGCAGCGTTCTCTCGAGCGATGTGCTCGACGCGGCTTCCAGTATCATCGGTGCTGCCGTCGTCGACCACGATGATTTCATAATCGGCGGCAACTAACCGAAGTGCTGCATCGGCTTCTGCGATCGCTCGGGCAATCGCTTCGCTCTCATTCCACGCGGGCAGAACAAGGGAAACAGCAACGGCGGCTATTGGTTCAGGCTGACTGTGCATCCTTGCACTTCCCAATTACGAAGGAGTTAGTTGTTGGTTGGTAAGTACCCCAGCGATCCTAGCTGCGGCAATACCAACTGCTAAGGTTTTAGTAATTCAGGGCAGGACGACAACAGTCTTGTGACACTGCTGGATGCGGGACTCAGTCATCGTCGCCCAACAACTCGTGCATCGGAGTCCGTTCATCGAAAGGTTCGAAGTCACGGACACTGACGTCGAAGCTGTGCAATGTCTTCGCCGACCACGCTGGCCACGGCGACCACTTGCTTCGATTGGAGGCACTCGCATTGGTCGGCACCCAAATTTGGCTCGCAAAAATCGCACAGGCCACCAAGCCCAAGAATGCGCAGGCGGATCGATGGCGCGTTACTTTTGGAGGCTGCTGAGCGAGTTTGACCAGTCGATCGCTGCGACGCACCAATGCACTCTTTCGGTTCCCAAAGGCCAACGTGCCTCTTGGCAAGTTCGTGCAGGACACGTTTCCGCATCGTTCGGCGATCTTCACCAGCGTTCGCAAATAGGCCGAATATTTACCACCGGCGATTGCAGCCACCTCGTCGCACAGGTATTCGCGCGTCATTTCGGCGCGGTGAGCGGCCAACCAGACGGCTGGATGAAACCAAAAGATTGTCGAGCAAAGGCCCTGCAAGAAATGCTGCATCGGGTGTTTCGTCCGCAGATGCTCAAGCTCGTGCAGCAAGATATGCCTCAGCGTCATTTCATCCTCGTCGATCACGTAACGAGGCAAGACAATCACCGGTCGATGCAACTGCCAGCAAAACGGCCCCTGAATCTGGTCGGAAACCATCACTCGCAACGTTTCGAGGCGCCGGTCGCCCTCGATCAAGTGCCGATCATGACCGTGCAAGTCCAAGGGCAAATCCGACATCTCCTTTGTCGATAAGGTGTCGCAGCGAGATTTCAGAAAGCTGACCAGTTGCAGACAACCAACACCGCGATGCACGACCAAAAGCAGGATACCCAATAGCCAAACACAGCTCACACCGGCCACCAAGTGCGATTGCCACGTCAAAAGACTGAGCAACGTTTCGTGCGTCAGTGACGTCGGAAACGCAAACAGCCGGCGATGCGGCAGCGACAGCGCGGCAGCGATCAGGCACAGCATGGAAACGAAACATATCGTCCACAGCCGACAACTGCTTCGCGCTTCCCCAAGCCAGTACTGCATAGCGAATGTCGACATCACGACCAACGAAACTTGCACGCATATCGCTGCGCCGACTTCAAATGCGAACGAGGCATCCATCATGACTGCTCCAACTCGGCGGCTGCTCGCTTGACCGCTTCGATGTCGGCTGCCGATACCGCGTCCGACTGGATCAAACTCAGCACCAACGACTGGGTTGAGCCGCCGAAGAGTTGGTCTGTAAGCGATTTTAACATGCTCGCGCGAACTTTCTCACGCGAGACTCTGGCCGTGTAAGTGAACGCACGACCGATCTTTTCGCCCCGCAGGAGGACATTCTTGTCTTCCAGGATTTTGATTGTCGTCAACACCGTCGTGTATGCCAAATCGCGGTTGATGGCGTCCACGACATCGTTGACGGTGACACACTTCTGGTTCCAGACGACGTCCATGACTTCAGCTTCGCATTTGGTCAGTTCGACGAAATTCTTTGATGAGCGGGCCATCGGATTGTGCTCCGTATCCATGACGAGAAAGATGACAACGAACTATTGTTCCGGATGATTTTGCAGCCGTGCCCAACGATGGTATTCCCGCAAGTTGACTTGCTCGGTCACGAAACTGACGTGACCATCTCCCCACAAAAAGTTTGCACCGCCAGGATGACGACTCGAATAATCGCACTCGTCAGCGAGCGGATTGTTGATCCCTTCGAGTGCCGAACCAACAAGGCGGCCCGCTGCGTCCTCGCCCTTCAGATTGACGCCCAGCCACGTGGACGGGACTTGCGCCATCGTGCGTTCGCCAACGACAATCGTGTGTGTCAAACCGCGAGCAAAATCACGGAACCGGACGAGACGATTCTCCAAAAACGCTCCGTCGCCGATCGGTGCGGGAATGTCATCATCGGGCTCGACCGTCCCGAACACGCCGACGTAGTTCGCCGTTGGCAGTTCAATCAACGCCACCGCAACCGCTGCTGTACCAAGCGGCTTGGCCGCTGACGGTGGGTCATCTTCTTCATCGTCCTCAAATAGCGTGAATGTTGGCTCCACAATGTCTGACGGGCAGAGCATGACTTCGAGCGGCGTTTGCCGAGCCATTTCATGCAAGGGATGGTCAACGGTCTTGCTGGTGTCGATCTGCTCGGACATCGCCTGCTGACCCAGATACGGCAGCAGTGGAACCGCCCAGCCATAAGCTGATTGATCGGAGGGATCAAACTCCCATCCCACCGGCAGGCTCTTCAGGGCGCTGTGATGGTTGTGGAGAGCGACCCCGACTTCACGCAGATGGTCGACACACTGGACCCGCCGAGCAGATTCGCGAGCCGCATTGGCGGCCGGCAGCAGCAGCGCCATCAGGACGCCGATGATCGATATCGTGACCAACAACTCCAGCACCGTCAGTCCACGACAGCAGGCGCGACCTCCGGGGCACTGGCTTTGTGAATCAATTGGTTGCAAGGGAAGCTCCTTCTTCACGGCTTTCGCGAGAACTCTACGAAAACCTTAGTATTTCCGCAATGCTAGGGTTCGCACGAAATCGCCTCGTTCCGGGAGCGGCCGATGGAAAACGGAGTTCTTGGTAACTGGCGCGGCCCTTGCATCGCAATCAATGGCGACATCTCAACAAATGATTTGCAAGCAAAGCACGATACGTGAGTTTGACGGCCGTAACGGTTTGATCAGCATTTCCTCTCGGGATGGTCATGTCGGGTCGCGCAGGTCGATCCAGAAGTAGCGTTTTGCACGAACTTGCTCGATGCGCTGACCGGCGACTTTTCACGTGACTATGGCCATGCCTACAACCTCGCCTCCTGAGCTGCGAACACGCCGGCGCCGAGCGGAAAAAGTAGCCGTCAAGCTCCGCCGTGACGATGCCCGACGGGGTAACGAACCATCAAATCCGGTTTTGTCGAAACGATCGCTTGGCCATGATCCAGCTACGATCAACCATGAGCCCATTGCAAGACCTTTCGGTCGGGCTACATCTCGACGGAGCGAGATGGCTACTTTGCAAGCTGCAAAGTGGACGAGCTGGCTGTTGCTCGTCTTCTTCGTCGTGCTGACTGGGTGTCATACGCCGAAGGTCAGTTGTGATCCGCGACTGGTGTCCAATGAGTTGCAGTGTCGCACCGGAATCGTCCCCGAGACAACCAAACCCTGCAGCCAAGTCATTCCGGCTGGCGTGAACCTGGCAGATGGATTGTCCGAGGATGAAGCGGTCCAAACGGCGCTCACGAACAACTCGGCATTCCAGTCGACGCTCGCTCAGCTCGGAATGGCTCGAGGCGACGCAGTGCAGGCGAATCTGATTGAGAACCCTCAGTTGCTGATCTACTTTCCCAACGGTGCGAAGGAAGGTCAGTACACGCTCTTCACGCCAATCATATCGTTTTTGCTGCGACCCGCTCGTGTCAAAGTCGCCAACCGCGAATACCGACGAGTCGGCCAGCAGTTGGTCCAAAACGGCTTGAACCTGGCGCGCGACGTCCGCCTTGCCTATGCAGATTACGCCCTGGCCAGCGAGCAAGCGAGCCTTGCACAAGAGGCATTGCAGCTGCGCACGAGCATCGCCGAGCTTACGCAGAAGCGATTGGAAGATGGCGACATCAGCGAGTTGGAGGCAACCGCGGCTCGTATCGACATGTTGTCGGCTACCGCAGCAGCATCGGTTCAGCAGTACGCGGTCTCGATTGCCGAAGCGAATCTTGTCAGTTTGATCGGGTTGCCAATGATTGATGCACCGATGGTACCCATGCCCTTGCAAGTGCCAAATCCGATCATCATGGATGAGCCGCAGTTGATCGAACAAGCGTTGGCATGCCGACCCGACTATCACGCAGCGCGTTGGAGTGTTGCGGCGGCGAGTGAGCGGTCAAAGCTGTCACGCTGGATTTATCTGCTCGTCGACGGTGTCGTCGATGTGCGCAACGGTCCCGGATACTCGAGAACGGGCGGCGGACTTCGCGCTGCCGTGCCAATCTTCAATCGAAACCAAGGCGGCATCCTGCGTGCCGATTGGGAAGTCAACGCCGCCCTGCATGCGCGCGATGCGATCCACGACCAGCTTGTCATGGACGTCCGAACTGCCTCCAGGCAGCTGCGGCAAGCTCAAGATAACTTGAAGATTCTGACCAGCGATGTCGCCCCCGCGCTCGCCGAAGCCTTATCGATTGCCCAAAAGGGATTCGCCGATGGCGGCACGGACTACCTGCTGGTGCTGCAAACTACCACGCAGTACTTGGATGCGCGAGCCAGGATTCTTGACCAAACCGCGGCTTGCCGGAAAGCTCTCGCTGAGCTGGAACGCAGCGTCGGAAGCAGCCTTGAGGACGGCATTCTCGATGTTGAATCGCTCGCCCAAGCGGCCGCGTTACCGTCGGAGGCAGCAGCGGAGCAGTCGGAGCCACCCGAGCAGGAAATGAGAGAGCTTGCGGATGCGGTTCTCATGGACGAAGATTCCGCAAGTTTGAGTCGCTGATTACCCATTATGACGTTTGCTCATAATCGGCCCAATTACACTTAGCTGCGTAAAAGAGGAATCAATCACCTTCATCTCGCCACGTCTCCTTACCCGTTGCACCCTGCGCCCTCCATGACGCTGCTCAAGAAGTTCTTTCCGGTCATCTGCGTGGCGTGCTTGGCGATCGGCTGCGATTCGAAGTCCCAGACTAGCGACGTTGCTCATGAGCAGCCAGCGAAAGTCGAAAAGCTGCCGGTCGAAACTCAGCTTGCCTTGGTGACGCTATCCACCGACGCCAACCAACGACTCGGTATCAAGACCGCTGCCGTCATTTCCCAAACGGTTGCCCCGCGACGAACGTTTGGCGGACAAGCGATCGTGCCCACGGGTAACACGATTGCGGTTTCCGCTCCGGTGGCGGGAATTATCGCCCGACCTGATCAACGGCCGATCCCAAGCCCGGGGATACACGTCAATCGCGGCGATCACCTGTTGAAATTGATCCCGATGCTTTCGCCCGAACGGGATGTTCCCACGCCAGCCGAGCAAGTGCAGTTGGTCGGTGCGCGAGCCAACTTGGTCGCTGCGCAAACGGTCGCAAAGGGCGACGTCGACCGAAGTCGGGCCGAAGTCGACGCCGCCAAGATCGCTTTGAACCGCGCTGAAAAGCTGTTTCAGGATCGTGCCGGGCCGCGCAAAGCGGTCGATGACGCCCAGGCTCAACTGAACGTTTCGCAGTCAGTCCTCGAAGCGGCGGCCGAGCGAGAACAGCAACTCGGCGAGCTGCTCAAGACGCTCGAGCAACCTTCCAGCAACACCGACAACGTGATCGCGTTGCCGCTGACAACTCCGATCGATGGCATCGTCAACCGATTGGCAATCAGCGAAGGGCAAAGTGTTTCCAGTGGAGCGCTGTTGTTTGAAGTGGTGGACTTGGACACGATCTGGATTCGCGTACCGGTGTTTGTTGATCTCTTGCCAACGATTGACTCGGATAAGAAGGCGCGCTTGGTCTCACTCTCCGGCGACGCGTTGAAGAATGCCAGCGAGGCCAAGCCAATCGCGGCACCGCCTACCGCCGACGCCATGACTTCGTCGGCCGACTTGTACTACGAAGTCGACAATCGCGAACTGGGACTGCGTCCGGGACAGCGAATCGGTGTCGAACTGCCGCTCCGAGGTGACAGCGAAGCGTTCGTCGTTCCCTCCGCTTCGATTCTTTACGACGTCAATGGCGGAGCCTGGGTGTACGTGATGTCGGGTGAGCGACAATATCAGCGGCAGCGGGTGTCGATTCGCTGGGCAGACGGCGAGCAGACGATTCTTACCACGGGACCGCCGGTGGGCACAGAGGTGGTTGTGGATGGTGCGGCGGAACTCTTCGGCACCGAATTCGGGACCGGAAAGTGAGTCGTCGCGTCCCATGAGCTGGCTGATTCAGACATCGCTGCAATTCAGATTGCTCGTCATCGTGTTGGCAATCGTCCTGGTGATCGTCGGCGTACGCACGTCCGACTCTGTTCCGTTGGACGTATTCCCGGAGTTCGCGCCGCCGCTTGTCGAGATCCAAACCGAAGCACCGGGGATCGCGACCGAAGATGTCGAAAGTCTGATCACGGTCCCGATCGAAAACGCGGTCAACGGTATTCCCTTCGTGCAAACCGTGCGATCAAAATCGGTATTGGGCTTGTCCAGTGTGCGATTGATCTTCAACCCAGGCACGGACCTGTTGACGGCACGCCAACTGGTGCAGGAACGATTGGCCCTGGCGTCCCAGCGATTGCCAATGGTGGCGCGGACGCCCGTGATTTTGCCGCCACTGTCTTCACTGAGTCGTTGTTTGAAGATCGGGCTTTGGTCCGATACGCAAACGCAAATGGAGATGACGGTTCTGACACAGTGGACGATTCGGCCGCGATTGATGGCGGTCGAGGGAGTTGCCAACGTCGCGGTTTGGGGCGAGAAGGAACCGGAACTGCAAGTCGTCGTCGACCCCGATCGACTGCGTGCCAACAACTTGACGCTGGACACGGTTCTGCAAACGGTTCGTGACGCAACGGCAGTCGGTGCCGGCGGTTTCGTCGATACAGCCAATCAGCGTTTGGCGATTCGTCATGTTCCGGCGGTCTACACCCCCGAGCAATTGGGCGAGATCGTGGTGGCCTTTCGCCCCACCACCGCCGAACACCAACGCTGTTGGCGGAACATTGCCCACGGGTCCCGGCACTCCGCTGAGAATTCGCGACGTTGCCGAGGTCCGATACGATTACGCACCACCGATCGGCAATGCGATTATCAACAGTCGTCCGGGACTTGCTGTTGATCGTCGAAAAACAGCCTTGGGCAAACACGCTCGACGTCACTCGCGACGTCGAAAAGGCGATGGAAGAGTTGCGGCCGGCGATGGGTGAAGTTGAATTCGACACCACCGTGTTTCGCCCGGCGACGTTCATCGAACGGGCCCTGACCAACCTCAGCCACTCGATGTTGTTCGGATGCGTGTTGGTAATCATTGTATTGCTGCTCTTCCTGTTCGACTGGCGTTGCGCGTTGATCAGCGCTACCGCGATTCCGCTGTCGCTGCTTGCCGCGGTGATGGTGCTCTACTAGCGCGGCGGAACGGTCAACACGATGGTGCTTGCCGGATTGGTGATTGCGTTGGGCGAGGTCGTTGACGACGCGATCATTGACGTCGAAAACATCATGCGTCGACTGCGATTGAATGCGAAACTGGAAAAACCGCGTAGCTGCATTTCAAGTTGTCTTCGAGGCTTCGATGGAGGTTCGCAGCGCCGTCGTCTATGCCACGGTCATTGTCGTGCTTGCGTTCCTGCCGGTGTTCTTTCTGACGGGATTGGCCGGGGCTTTCTTTCGACCGCTTGCGGCCGCCTACATCCTGGCGATTCTGGCGTCGCTTGTCGTTGCACTCACCGTGACTCCTGCGATGTCGCTGCTGCTGCTTCCCGCCTCGGCGCGCCAGAGAACGATCGATGGCCCACTCGTCCGCGGATTCAAGTCGGCTTACCGAAGGATCCTGTCGGCTGCGCTGCGATCTTCGCTGGGGGACGCTTGGCGCGACCGCGATCGTGTTCTTGTTGTTGGCCGCCTCGATCCCGTTTCTCGGCGAACAATTGATGCCAAAGTTCCGCGAGACCGACTTCCTGATGCACTGGGTCGAGAAGCCCGGAATCGGAATCGATGCGATGGACCGGATCACGCTTGCGAGCCAGCGAGGAACTGATGGCAGTCCCCGGCGTCCGGAATTTTGGTTCGCACATCGGACGTGCGACGGTTGCCGATGAAGTCGTCGGCCCGAATTTTACTGAACTATGGATCAGCATCGACGACAACCAGGACTACGACGAAACGGTCGCCAAAGTCCAAACGATCGTCGACGGATACCCCGGTCTGTACCGCGACTTGCTGACGTATCTGAGCGAACGGATCAAAGAAGTCCTGACGGGAACGAGTGCGGCGATCGTGGTTCGCGTGTTTGGCCCCGACATGGACCAATTACGATCGACGGCGGCCGACGTCGAAGAACAGATTCGATCGATCGAGGGGGTGACCACGCTGAAAGTCGAACCGCAAGTGCTTGTACCGCAAATCGCTATCGACATCCGCCCAGCAGCGGCGTCGCAGTTTGGATTGACTCCCGGCGTGCTGATGCGAAACGTGACGACGCTTGTCAACGGCGCGAGAGTGGGCGAAATCTATCGCGATCAAGCTATCTTTGGCGTTGTCGTTCGCGGGAAGGATCAGTTGCATTCGGATTTGCCGACGCTAAATAACCTGATGATCGACACGCCATCGGGGGCGCAGGTACCACTGAGCAGTGTCGCGAATCTCTCAATCGTTCCGGCACCGAACGAAATCAAGCGTGAAGGGGCGTCGCGTCGATTGGACATCACCTGCAACGTCGACGGTCGTGACCTGGCATCGGTCGCAACCGAGATTGAGAAAGCGGTGCGTGAAAACGTCGCTTTCAAGACCGGCTATCACCCCGAATTCCTGGGCGAGTACGCAGAAGCCAAGGCGTCGCGTCAACGCTTGCTGCTGTTGTCGATCGGTTCGATCCTGGCCATCACCGTCATCCTGTATATCGACTTCAATAGTTGGCGATTGGTGTTGTTGATTCTGCTCGCCTTGCCGCTGGCATTGCTCAGCGGCATTCTGGGAGTTTTTGCGGGCGGCGGCATCATTTCACTCGGTTCCTTGGTCGGTTTTGTCACCGTGCTGGGCATTGCCGCCCGCAACGCGATCATGCTGATCAGTCATTACCGCCATCTGGCGAATGAGGAACCGGGAATCGCGCCCCGTGAATTGATCCTGCGAGGCGCCGAGGAGCGACTCGCGCCGATCTTGATGACGGCGTTAACGACCGGCTTGGCACTCGTTCCGTTGATCGTCACGGGAGAACTTCCCGGTCAAGAGATCGAGTACCCGATGGCGCTGGTGATCCTCTGCGGTCTGGCCGGTGCCACAGCGGTGAACCTGCTCGTGCTTCCAGTGCTGTATGGATGGTTTGCTCCACCGCCGGCAACGGCGTCGGACTGAGATCGTCCGGTGACACTGCAAAAACGGGGCGAACGTTCTGTCGAACAATGATCTGCCAACCCATGACCTTGACCGTCTTCCAATTGGATGGTGTATCCCAGCCAACATGTGAGCAGTCATTTCAGTATCATGGGTCCAACCCATAACGGCCGAAGCGAGTGGATCGTTGCGAGTCTTCTCGAGCAGCAGCTAATTCCACAATGGTGCACGATCAATTCGGTGGTTCGGCGAGTGTTAAAGGAATTCACCGTGTTCAATCGCAAACGGGCATTGGCATCACTGTCTGGAATCTTTTTGATCTCTGCTGTTGGCGTTGCGCAGTGGGAGCGGTGGGGCGGCGGAGAGCGTCGCCCACCCGACCGCAGCGAGTACCCGACGTGGGAGAATGACCCCCAGTTTGCCCACGATGTGTTCACGTTCGTGCGAATTCAGTACGACTCTCGCGGAGGCTATGGGCGCGGACGCGGTGGAAATCGATGGCAGAATGACTATCCGGACAGCGATTGGAATTTCTCTTTTCGCCTGCAACAACTGACAGCGCTCAAGGTTGATCCCAACGGTAGAGTGCTTCGACTGACCGATCCGGCAATATTTGATTTCCCATTCCTGTACATGAACGGCGTGGGAGGATTGCATTTCAACGAAGCAGAAGTCACGGCTCTGCGACGCTATCTGAACAATGGTGGCTTCCTGATGCTCGATGATTTCTGGGGCGATTGGGAGTGGCAGGTCGTGACGGAGCAGCTGGCACGAGCCGTTCCGGAGTGGCAACCGCGCGAGCTACCACTGAGCCACGAAATTTTTCAAGGCGTCTACCACCTTACGGAGCGGCCACAGGTGCCGAGCATTCGTCATTGGCGATCGGGCCGCACGTTTGAGGACCACGGACCGGGAAGCGATAGCGGTCCGAACTATCAGGGTCTGTTCGATGATGAAGGGCGGCTCGCCGTCCTGCTGTGCCACAACAACGACCTTGGCGATGGCTGGGAGCGCGAAGGAGAAGACGCGGAGTATTTTCGCGAATTCGCCGTCAAGTGGTCGTACCCGATGGGCATGAACATCATCTTCTATGTGATGACGCATTGACACCGTCGGCGCTTCAATCTGTCATCCATGCTCGGCTGAAACCGTAACGCTGCCCAGCTAACAAATCCGCGGCAACTGTTCGCCGATCTGCATGGCGATCACGCGGTTGCCTCCGATTGCGGTACGGGCGACGACGATCCCAGGATGCTTTTCGGTCGCGTGACCGATCACCGTTGCGTCTTCGCCATGCGGATGTTGGCGCATCGTTTCGACCAGCCTTTCGGCGTCATCGGCCGCGACGAAGGCGAGCAGCTTGCCCTCGTTCGCAACGAACATCGGATCCATCCCCAACAACTCGCAGGCCGATTGGGTGGACTCATTGATCGGCAGCAAGGTTTCCTGCACGACCAAGCCGACGTGGGAAGCAGCCGCCAATTCGTTCAGCGAAGAGGCGACGCCGCCGCGCGTTGGATCACGCATCGCTCGAATGTCTGCGCCCGATTCGAGCATGAGCTGTACCAGCCCATTCAACGGCACCGAGTCACTTTGGATCGCAGCATCGAATTGCAGTCCCTCACGGACGCTCATGATCGCCATGCCGTGATCACCGATCGTGCCGCTGGCGACAATCAGCATCGCCGGGGCGAATGTTGGCGGGCGAAGGCATGAACGCCTCGCTGATCAACTCGCCGACGCCCGCTGTGTTGATGTAGACGCCGTCGCCGTGCCCGCGATCGACCACTTTTGTGTCTCCTGTCACGATCTGCACGCCGGCAAGCTTTGCCGCTGTCGCCATCGCGTGAACAACGCGCGTCAGCTCTTCCATCGAGAACCCTTCTTCGATGATGAATCCTGCTGACAAGTACAGTGGCCGCGCTCCGCTCATGGCAAGGTCGTTGACGGTGCCGTTGACGGCCAAGTCACCGATCGAGCCCCCCGGAAAGAACAAAGGCCGAACGACATACGAATCGGTCGAAAATACCGGTCGGCCTGAAATTCTCGGTAGCACCACCGAATCAGTTAACGATTCCAGCGTCGCGTTTCCAAACGCGGGCAGGAACAGGTGCTGGACGAGTTCCGCCGACAGCTTTCCGCCGCCGCCGTGTCCAAGGATGACATTGGGATAGTCGCGTAGCGGGAGCGGGCAGGTCAGCTTCTCGATTTCCAAGGATCGTGGCACTTCTTCTTTACCCAATCTCAACAAAACGGCCGTAGTTGTAGTAAGCCGCACATGCGCCCTCGCTTGAAACCATCGTCGCACCGAGCGGCGTTCGCGGCGTGCACTGTTTTCCGAACGCCTGCGCACTGGTGCGGCTTGATCGCACCCTGCAGGACCTCGCCCGCCCGACACAAGACTCGATTCGCAGGTTTCGATCGTCGCAACATCAAAACGACGCTCGGCGTCGAATTCAGCATACTCGTCGCTCAGCCGCCAACCACTTTCAGGGATCATCCCAATCCCACGCCAGGCTCGGTCGCTGACTGTAAAGACACGGTTCAATAGCTCTTGAGCCGTGCGGTTACCTTCCTCCGTCACGACGCGTGCGTAGCCGTTTTCGACGAAAGCATCGCCCGATTCCAACTGCGTGACCGCGCGGCGAATGCCGTCCAATACGTCGAGCGGCTCGAAACCGGTGATCACGATCGGAACCTGATGCCGCTGGGCGAGTGGCGGATACTGCCAATAACCCATCACACTGCAGACGTGGCCGGCCGCAAGAAACGCCTGCACGCGGTTTCCCGGTGCATTCATGATCGCGTCGATCGCCGGTGGCACGAGCACATGCGACACAAGCATTGAGAAATTTGCAAGCCCTTCCTTGTTTGCCAGGTGCACTGCCATGGCGTTGGCGGGAGCCGTCGTCTCGAATCCAATCGCAAAGAAGACAACTTGCCGGCTCGGGTTCTCGCGAGCAAGCCGCACCGCGTCCAGTGGCGAATAGACGATGCGTACGTCACCGCCTTGGCTTTTGACCGCGAACAGATCTCGCTGGCTGCCTGGGACACGCAGCATGTCGCCGAAGGAGCAGAAGATCACGTCGGGAGTCGCGGCAATCGCCAACGCTTTGTCGATCACTTCCAGAGGCGTCACACAGACGGGACAACCGGGGCCGTGGATCAGCTCGATACCCTCGGGAAGCAGTTGGTCGATGCCGTTGCGAATGATGGAGTGCGTTTGACCGCCACAGACTTCCATGATTCGCCAAGCGCCGGTCGTGACTTGACGAATCTCCTTGGCAAGTTTTTGAGCGATCTCGCCGTCACGAAATTCCGTCAGGTATTTCATCATGGCTTCCTCGAGTCCGCGGCATCCGGGTCAATGACTGGCTGCACATCACATGCCTGATCCCTTGGTTCGCAGGGCTCTTCACCAAGCTCTTCCTCGAGCATGCCCATCTCTTCGAACAGGCTCAGCGTTCTCAGTGCCGAAGCCTCGTCAATCTTGCTGATCGCAAAACCGACATGCACAATCGCGTAGTCGCCAATCGCGATCTCCGGCACATACGCAAGGCACACTTCCTTGACGACACCGCCAAAATTGACCTTGCCCATGCTTGCTCCGTTGGCTTCGTAGATCTCCTCAACTTGACCAGGAACTGCTAAGCACATCGTATCCTCGCTTGATCATTGGGTGACAGGCCGTAACTCCTTTATACCCTAGTTGTTGTATATTGGTCTCTGCTGCTCTTTGCGGTTCGATGCATTTCATCTCCAGGACACCTCAAGCGTGAGCCAAGTCACCAAGATCGAGCACCCGCTGGTCGAGCACCACCTGTGTACACTGCGGGATCAAGCAACACCTCCCAGTGAATTTCGAGCCGCAGTGCAGCGATTAGCGGTGCTGATCGGCGTGTACGCCACGCGTGATCTTGCAATCCAGCCGATCAAAATCCAAACGCCTCTGGCGGAAGCCCAATGCCAGCAGCTTTCCGTGCGAATTGGGCTTGTCCCGATCTTGCGTGCCGGGCTGGGCATGGTCGATCCGCTGCAAGATCTGTTGCCGGATGCGGCGGTCTGGCATCTGGGGCTCTATCGCAACGAGGAAACGGCTGAGCCTGTGGGATATTACGACAAACTGCCCAACAGCGGCGCGCCGAACGTAGCCTTGGTGCTCGATCCGATGCTTGCGACCGGCGGTTCGGTCGATCTGGTTGTTCGTCGACTGATGAGTTGGGGTGTGGATGAGATCCGCGTGCTCAGTATCATCGCCTCGCAGACCGGCGTCGAGCGAGTAGGGCGTGACTTTCCCAATGTGAAGCTGTTTGTCTCGGCGATTGATCCGGTGCTGGACGATCAGTCATTCATTGTGCCCGGGCTCGGCGATGCAGGTGACCGCATCTTCGACACGCCCCAGCAGGGTTAGCTTTTGGTTCGTGGTAACCCGATTCATCGGGCAATTTCCAGCGGAGCCAGGGAAGACCCGATGAATCGGGTTAATACGAACTGACAATGCCGTACAGCGCACCGGCGACGCAGGCGGTCATGCAACAGGCCAACATTCCGCCAAGCATGGCTCGCAGCCCCAACTGTGCCAGGTCTCCGGTTCGATTCGGAGCCAGCGGCCCAATGCCGCCAAGCTGAATACCGATCGCACCAAAGTTCGAGAAGCCACACAACGCGTAGGTCAAAATCACTTTCGATCGTTCACTCAGCGGCTCGAAGTTGCCGCCGACCATGTCCAAATAGGCGACGAATTCGTTGATCACCATCTTCTTTCCCAGCAAATCCCCAGCGACCATACAATCCTTCGTTTCAATTCCCATGATCCAGGCGAGCGGCCAAAACACGGTTCCAAAGATGCGTTGCAGCGACAGTTCCCAACCGCACAGTCCGCCGATGCCTTGCAGCAGAATATCGATGAACATGATTAGCGCCAGGAACGCGATCAGCATGGCCGCAATGTTGATGGCGAGTTTCATTCCTTCGCTGGCACCGTTGGCTGCGGCTTGAATGATATTCGTGGCGTTCATTTCCAGCCTTGCTTCGACCGAGGCGAGTGACTGGGGCGTGTCCGTTTCAGGCTGCAGGACCTTCGCCAAAACGAGTGCGGCAGGAGCGGAGATGATTGACGCGGTGAGCAAGTGACCCGCGCTGATGCCAAGGTTGGCAAAGATCGCCATCAGACTTCCGCTGATCGTGGCAAAACCGCCCACCATCAGCGCGTTCAGTTCGCTGCGAGTCATCGTCGCAACGTACGGTTTGACGACCAAAGGAGCTTCGGTGTGGCCTACCAGCACGTTCGCTGCCACGGCCAATGCCTCGGCACCGCTGACACCTAGCGTCTTTTGCATGACCCATGCCATGGAACGAATCAATAACTGCATCAAGCCAAGGTAGTACAAAACGCTCATCAACGCGGCAAAAAAGATCACCGTCGGCAGCACGCCAAAGGCAAACGTCGACAGAATCACTTTCGGGTGCGTGCCAGGCGTATCCCCTGGACTTGGGTGCGCCTCGAATACGAATCCTGTTCCAGCTTCGACGCTACGGTTGATGACGCCAAAGAAGGACTCGACCCAATGAAAGACGATACCGTTCTTGTATTGCGGAACTTCGATCGCTGGTGAAAATCTAGCGTCCAAGTCGGCCGCACGGATCGCATTCGATGCGACCGCATCCTGGAGCTCCGAAAACGAGCTGAAACCGTCGTCAACGAGCTTGCGGATGTCGACGTTGCCGGCCGAGATCGCGCCGCTGTCGACGGCGTCGGCTAACGATTGATACGAGTCGAACGTGCGGGGAAAGGTCCAACGCTGCGAGTTAAAGAACAAGCCAGCGAGTGCCACCTGCAGTCCCAGCCCCATGGCAACGAGTCGCCAATCGATGCTCTTCCGATCGGAACTCATCAGCACCGCCAAGCCAATCATGACCGCGATACCAAGCACACTGATCAGATTCAGCTCTGACGCTTTGCCAAGCAGACTAGCCAGTGTTGCACTCCTGGGCTCGATCGAGCTGGAACGATGCTTACCGACCGCGCACCGCGACAGCGAGGACACGATGCGGCCGTGACCTAACGCTTCTCGATTGGCACGAAGTCTCGTTCGTTGTAGCCGGCATACACCTGCCGAGGTCGATTGATTCGCTTATTCGGGTTGGCGTGCATTTCTCGCCAATGCGCCAGCCAACCTGGCAGACGTCCAATCGCAAAGAGCACCGTGAACATCTGGATCGGAATGCCCAATGCGCGATAGATGACTCCCGAGTAGAAGTCGACGTTGGGATACAACTTTCGCTCGATGAAGTACTCATCTTCCAGCGCGACATCTTGCAGCTGCTGAGCCACGTCGAAAAGCGGGTCGTCCAGATTCAGCTTCGCGAGAAGTTTGTCGCAGCTGGCTCGGATGATCGTCGCTCGGGGATCGAAGTTCTTGTAAACGCGATGCCCGAAGCCCATCAAGCGGAATCCATTGTCTTTGTCCTTGGCCATGTCGACATACTTCTTCACGTTGCCGCCGTCGGCCGCGATCTGTTCCAGCATGTTCACACACGCTTCGTTGGCACCGCCGTGAAGCGGCCCCCACAAAGCACCAATTCCGGCGGAGATCGAAGCGAACAGATTTGCGTTGCTGCTGCCAACCATGCGAACGGTCGAAGTGCTGCAGTTCTGCTCATGGTCGGCATGCACGATCAGCAGCAAGTTGAGCGCCTCGGTGAAATCTGGATCGACCAGATAGTCACGTGCCGGCGTCGCGAACATCATGTGCAAGAAATTCTCGCAGTAGCTCAAGTCATTGTGCGGATAGATGAACGGCTGGCCCATCGACTTCTTGTAGCTGTAAGCCGCAATCGTCGGCAGCTTGGCGAGCAAGCGATAGATCGAGATCTCGACTTGGTCGTCGTCATTCAGATCCATGGAGTCCTGGTAGAACGTCGACAATGCACCAACCACGCTGCTGAGGATGGCCATGGGGTGGGCGTCACGGGGAAACCCGTTGTAGAACGACCGCATGTCCTCGTGAATCATCGTGTGGTCGCGAATGCCCGAGCGAAACTCGCTGGCTTGTTCTGCGTTGGGCAATTCGCCGTAGATCAGCAAATAGGCGGTTTCCAGGAAGTCGGATTGAGCCGCCAGCTGTTCGATCGGGTAGCCCCGATAACGAAGAATCCCCTTTTCGCCATCCAGGAAGGTGATCGCACTGCAGGTGCTACCGGTATTCACGAAACCTTCATCGAGAGTGATCAGCCCGGTGCGGGCTCTCAGATCGCCAATGTCGATCGCTCGCTCACCTTCACTTCCTTCTATCACCGGCAACTCGAATTCCTGGTCGCCGTAGATCACCTTGACAGATTCGGTTTCGTGCAATTCCATATTCGGTGCTCATCAACGATTCCAGAAAACAGATGCGGGGTAAACGCAATTCCACCAGCGTCCATCACCGCAGAACCGCCTTATTTTAGCGACACGGGAAGCCATCGACAATCAGCCGTGCGACGGTGCTTTTACGGAGCCGCGATTCATCCAAATTGCGACAGGGTTGGTAAAGCACCCTTGGACTCTCGTGCAGGTGGCCAACAGCTGATTAGCCGACTTTTTGATCCTGCAGATGGACTCGATGAATTCGCATCGATTCGATCTTGCGGTTGCTGGCGTTGAGAATTTCGATTTCCGCGTCACCGATCGAAAGTCGCTCTCCAGCGTCGGGAATGGCACCATTATGAAACAGCACATAACCTGCGATCGTTTCGTAGTCTTCACTTTCCGGTAAGTCCCAACCGGCCATTTCATTCAAATCATCGATCATCACGCGACCATCGACCTGGACGGTCGCTTCATCAATGATTTCGATGCCGAATTCTTCATCTTCGTCGGACTCATCAACAATTTCACCGACGATTTCTTCCAACGCGTCTTCGATGGTGACAACACCGGCGGTCTGCTGAAACTCGTCCAGCACGATCGCCATGTGACTTCGGCTGTGCAGGAATTCGCGGAGTATCAATTCGACGGTGCGGTCGACCGGAACCGTCCATGGTTTTCGCATGATCTCCGTTAGCGGTTGGTCGGGTGCGAGACCAGTGGTCAAGAACGGCAGCAGGTCTTTGACGTACAAGATGCCAATCACACAGTCGAGCGTCCCTTCGTAAACGGGGAACCGGGTTCGGCCAGCTTCGACGACCGTTTCTAGAATCTTGGCCCAGTCCCACGAGACGTCGATGGCGTCGACATCGCCGCGCGGCGTCATGATGTGTCCGACGGTATCCTCGTGCAGCGTCATCACGCCCTGGATCATTTCTCGCACGCCGGGGCCGAAGAAACCTTCACGCGTCCCCGCCGCGACGATCGTGCGGATTTCGTCTTCCAGTTGTTCTTCGTCCTCGTCTTCACTCTCGGTCGTACCGGTCAAACGGCGTGTGACCAGCTCGACCAGTTCGCCTGGGGTCGAAAGCGGACTCATGAAGATGGAAAGCGAGCGCCAAAAGGGCCAGGAGTGATAGAGAACTTGGGTAGAGGCGAATCGAGTCACAGCGGCGGGTAGCCAGACATGAATCATCATCATCAGGCCGCCGGCACAAACGGCCCAAGTGATCATCCGCCAGACTGATGGAGCGTTATCGGAGACAAAGATGGCCGCCGTGCCCGCGATCAAGAACAACACGGTGCCAATCATTCGCAAGTACTCGCTGCCGCGTACCGCCGACTCTTGACGATCGAGCACCGCACCGAAACGTTCGCGGTTTTTCTTCAGGCGGCAGTAGGCTTCGAGCTGCCTGCCGGCGAATCGATCCAACAGCTCGCCCCCAAGGCCACCGATGCTACTGAGCGAGAATCCGACAAGCGATAGAGCCCACCATCCGTACGGTTCGTTCACGCTGACTCCTCCGCAATCGAAGGTCCCGTTTCGTCAGCTCCGAAACGCACAATGTCGTTGATTCCGATCTGAATCATGATTCGTTGTTCTGCGTCTCGCATTGCGGCCCGCTCGTCGGCGTCATGATCGTCCATGCCCGTGATGTGCAGTGCACCGTGAACCACATACAAGCTTAACTCGTGCGCCACCGGCCATCCAAATTCGCTGGCCCGCTCGGCAGCCGTGTCAACGCTGACCACCAGTTCGCCGTCGACATCGGGCTTGTCGGCATGATACGCGAAGCTGATCACGTCGGTTGGATAATCGTGGCCGAGATGATCACGATTGATTTGGTGAATGCCGGCGTCGTCGGTGACTCGGATTCCGATCTCGCCGCGATGGTAGCCCTGATCGGCGGCCGCCGCGGCTACCGCCTGTTGCAACTTCTTCTCGTCTAGCGGGGACGCGACATTCTCGTCGACAGTGATTGTGATTCGCAACGAATCGTGATCAGAACGAGTGCTGTCAGGCCGATTGCTGTCCGGGGTATTTGACACGTGCGTGATAGATCGCAGTAAGGGATTTGACGAGACTATGGCGTATTCGATCGAGTTGCCTGAAGGTCAATCCGCACTCATCGAATTGACCATCACCCATTTTCTTTTTGGAGATTGAATCCACCAGTCCTTGAATGCGCGCCGGCGTGGGATCCACCAATGTTCGGCTGGCGCTTTCGACGGTGTCGGCCAGCATCATCACGGCGGCTTCCAACGTTTGCGGCTTGGGGCCGGGATAGCGAAAATCCTTGTCGCTGACCGATTCGCCATTGGGATTCTCTTCGCTTCGCCGCGCCGCCTCGCGGTAGAAGTACTCGACCAGCGTCGTCCCGTGATGCTGCACGATAAAGTCGATGATCGGCTCGGGCAGGTGATGACTGCGTGCCAAGTCGGCACCGTCTTTGACGTGGGCAATGATCACCAACGTGCTCATGGCCGGCTGCAACGAGTCGTGCTGATTGACACCCGCACTCTGATTCTCGATGAAGTACTCCGGCTTGAACATCTTGCCGATGTCATGGAAGTACGCGCCGACGCGAACCAGCAAACCGTTGGCGCCGATCGAATCGGCAGCGGCTTCGGCAATCGAAGCGACGTTGATCGAGTGGTTGTAGGTGCCCGGTGCGCGCTGGGCCAAGCGTCTCAGCAGCGGATGGCTGGCATCCCCCAACTCCAACAAGCTGAGGTCGGTCTGCACGCCAAAGGTCTTTTCCACCAGCGGCAGCATTCCTGTCATGGCGGTGGCCGAAACCAGAATGCAAAAGCCGGCCCAAAACGCTTCCTTGAAGAGCCCCAACACGACCATGTCGAACATGGGACCGCGGTACAGAGGTTCCAGTTCGCTGCCGGGTTCGCCGGCCGAGAGCGTTTGTCCGGTGACGATGCCAACGCCGACCACGGTCATGATCGTGATGACTGCCGAGATCGCGCCGACGTACAACAGGTGCGTGCGGCTGCGGATTCGGCCCAACAGCAGAATGCAACTTGTGCAGGCGGCCGCCATCATCACGACTTCCGGAAGGTCGGCACCCAAGAACAAAGCCAAACTGACCGAGGCAGCCGCCATCAGCAGCAGTCCAAGCTCACGACCGTAGACCACGGCGACGACGATCGAAGCCAGCACCAGCGGGATCAGTTCGCCCCGCCATTGGTCGCGGGAGGCAAAATAGCCAAGCGTGACGGTGACAACCATCACCGCCAGCAGTTTGGCGAGTCGCCGGCGATCGAGCAGTAATCGCCGATCGTCCACAAAGAAGATGTACGAACCGCACAACAGATAGAGTGCGGCAATCATTCCCGCGTAGGCCAACACCCGAGCAATCTTGTCGGAGAGGTGCATTCTTGCTGACCAGCTCTTGCCACTCACGACGTAACAGTGCGAGTTCTTCAGCGGACAGCGGCTTGCCGGCCTCGGCAAGCCTGTCGATACCGGTTTCATAGGTCGTCATGACATCGATGACACTTTCGGCGGCCTTTTGTCTGGCTGCTTCGCTCCGCTCCTTGTCGTAGGTAAGCGTCTCGTATTTCGGCAGTCTGGACACGATCCACTGGCTGATCATCTCCGCAACTTTATCGCTATTTTCGTTCTCAAATCTGGTTCGGAACAACTCCTTCAGATTTCTCGTGAGTCGGTCGCCGGCTTGCGCGATCCGGGCGTCGCCAATGGCAACGATCTGAATCACGTCGGGCACATCGGGCTGTGCAGCTGGGTAGACGCGAATGAAGTCTTGGCTGCCCTCGTCAGGCCCGTGCGAGAGTGCTTGGATCAAGCCGTACTTGTAGATGTCCTCCATGGCAATGTCGAGGACTTCGTCCAGCTTCTCCATCGTCGGCTCAAGATCACCGGCCAAGACCGTCTTCAGCATCGAAAACCGCAGCGCCGGTGTGTCGTCCGGTTCTGTCTCGGAGTTCTCAAAGAATTGTTCAAACGCGACTCGCTCTTCTGGCTTGAGCGAATCAAACGAGGGGGGTGCGAGGACCAGGTACAGCTGATCACGAAGGTTCCCGCGAAGGTTTTTCAGCGGCGTCGTCTGGTTGCGATAGAGTGCCAATTCAGCGCGACGGGCACGATCTTGTGCTGCTTTTGTCTCGGCTTCGTTGAGCACATCAAACGTGACACGCGTGATCAAGTCACGAGCCGGAATCGCGTCTAGGCGATACGCGAATGGTGGCCGCCAGGTTTGGCAGAGAACCAGCATCGAGACCGCGGCGATCACAGCGACCCCCACACGAATCGTAAAGTCAGCCTTGTCGCTGTCTTGCCACCACTGGACTAGACGCGGTTTTTGAATGCCCAGCGAGTCGATTCGCTCTTGCCGGTTTCGCTGTTTGTTTGCACCGCTCATGGCAACGGATCAATCGCGTTTACCCCTGTCAGATGCTCCGAGTCGACGCCGCGAAGGCGTCAACGCGCTCACAGAGTTACTGCTGATCCTTGTGATCCCCACGATCTGCGTTCGACTCGTTTTGGTCCACGTCTTCATAAGCCTCGACGATGCGCTGCACCAATCGATGGCGGACAATGTCACTGGCTTGCAGCTGCACCATGCCGATGGCATCAATCTTGCCCAGCCGGCGAATCGCATCGCGCAGCCCGCTCGTCACGCCGCGCGGCAGGTCCTGCTGCGTGGCGTCGCCGCTGACAACCATTTTGCTGCGTTCGCCCATTCGCGTCAGAAACATTTTCATCTGCGCAACCGTCGTGTTCTGTGCCTCATCCAGAATGATGAAGGCATCATTGAGTGTGCGACCACGCATGTAGGCTAAGGGGATGACTTCGATCACATCCTGCTCCATCAAATTTCGGGCCTGGTCATAGTCGACCATCTCACCCAATGCGTCCATCAGTGGCCGCAGGTAGGGGTTCAGTTTGGCCCGCAAGTCGCCTGGAAGAAACCCCAAACTTTCGCCCGCCTCGACCGCCGGTCGGACCAGCACGATCTTACGGCTCTGTCCGGCTCGTAAGGCCTCCACAGCGGTGGCCACAGCCAAATAGGTTTTTCCGCAACCCGCCGGGCCAGTCGCAAAAGTCAGGTCGTGAGACCGAATCGCCTCGACGTACGCGGCTTGGCCAGGAGTTCGCGGCTTGATTCGCCGTCCAGCGTGCTGGATGTCAATCTCGCCGCCACCGTTTATTTTCGAGCCGTTGGTGCTGGGGCCAGCCAATTTAGGCACAACCCCCTCGACCGAGGCACCTTCCTCCGATGCCGCAGTGTCGACATCGCCTGCGGTCAATTCGCCCTGTTTGCGTGACAAACGACGCAGTTTCTCGAGGGTCCGCGTTGCCCGTTGGACGTCATCTCCCTCACCCGCAATCAGAATTCGACCGTCACGCTGAGTGATGCTGACATCGAACAATCGGCGCAGTTTGCGAAGATGTTGGTCACGCGGCCCGAAGAGAGCCAAGATTTCATCAGGGTTTGTGATCGAAAGCGTTGCTTCGGTCATTCAGGTGCCTGCGAGGTCGATTAGGTCAGACGAAACTATTCTATACATTTTCAGGGGAGCATACGTTTTCAGTCGCAGCAAAGCTGCCGAAACAACTCTCTTGTAATCAGGCCCCCACGCCTGCGGCAAAACACAGGAATGCGGGCATAACCGCTGCGATCAGCGAATCCGTCACGTCCCAGACGCCTCCCAGCCCTGGCAACCAGTTGCCGCTGTCCTTGGCTCCGCTGTCACGTTTGATCAGAGATTCTGCTAAATCACCGACCATTCCGGTCAATGCCAAAAGCGGCCCAAGGACAAGAGCCCCCCAAAGTGGCTGGTCGATTCCAGGGATCGACGGTGTCGCGACCGGCCCAGCAGCAGCCCCCGCGACTGCGGGAAAAAGCCATTGCAAGCAACCGAATGCAACGATCGTAGCGGTTAGGATTCCTCCAACGGCCCCCTCACGAGTCTTGCCCGGGCTAAGCCGCGGTATCAGTTTGTGCTTTCCTAACGTTTTTCCACTGAAATAGGCTCCCGCGTCGGTCGATTTCGTGACTGCGATGGTGGTCAGCAGGGCCGCGAGTCCCCAATTGCCAACGCCCATGGATCGTATCGCGATAAACAGAGCCATCGGCAGTCCAACGTAAAGCGACACGAAAACCGCGCCGCAGGTGCGCTCATATTGCTCGGCCACTCGTTGACTCCAGGTCGCTGGAGCACTTTTCCGTACTGAGTCATCTCGCCAATCAGGATGACAAAGACCGCCGCGACGCTGCCGATGACGATCCATCCCAGCTTTCCAACCGGACAGTTAGGCGGATACACCGATCCAACAAGCGGCCAAAGGAGCGGCGTACAGGCTGACAAGGTCACGATGGCGGTCGCTACAACGGCTGCGAGTTTGTTGATCGCTCGTCCGCTGCCAGCCAACAAAGACGCCATATCCCAAGCGGTACCCAAAGCAAGGAACAGCAGCAACGGCAGCAACCAAAGACCCTCTGCACCGGCCAGGGACATATTTGCATCGAGGTACACGAGCCCAAGGGTGATCACAATCAGGATCGCCGAGGTGCGGAGTCGATCTTTCAGCATCAGCTCAAATCACTCATTCACATTCAATCCACCAAAGCGTCGCTGTCGGGAACTGAACTCGCGAATCGCTCCCAGAAAATCTTCCCTGGTGAATTCGGGCCAACACTTTTCCGTGATCCACAGTTCCGCATAACTCAATTGCCAGAGCAAGAAGTTGCTGACTCGCATGTCACCACCGCTGCGAATCATCAGATCGACTTCGGGAAGACCAGCGGTATAGAGTCTGTCGGTAATCGTTGCTTCGCTGATCTGTTGGATGTCCAGTTCTCCGCCGCATGACCTCGCGCGAGATATCGCGCACGACTTTCGTGATCTCGTCTCGCCCGCCGTAGTCGATCGCCAATACGAGCTGAGTCCCCGGGTTGTTGGCAGACATCTCCAGCGTTCGATCCATCTGCTCGATGACGCTGCCGGGCAAGCGATCGCGTCGGCCGATGACCTTCAATCGCAGGCCCTGATCCATGATCGTGCGTCGTTCTTCGATCAGGTACTGTTCCAGCAGGTGCATCAGAAAGTCGAGTTCCGCCTGGGGGCGTTTCCAATTTTCGCTGGACAAACAGTACAGTGTGACCGCATCGATCCCCAATTCGGTGGCCGTCTCGCTGATCATGCGAACGGTGTTGACGCCACGACGATGCCCTTCGATGCGCGGCAAATCCCGCGCCTGGGCCCATCGTCCGTTACCGTCCATGATGATGGCGATATGGCGAGGCCGTTCGGCGTGCGCTACGTCGGAGAGTAAATCCGACTCGACAGGATTCAAGGTTTTCGTTGTCTGCAAAGCTCTACGTTTACTCAGGGTCTCACTCGCGATGGGGGGCCTGATCGGTCATCTTATGCGATCGGCTGAAGATCCAACTCGGCCGCGGCATCGGTGAATATCGTCTGTGCCCGATCGGGCCCAACCGACAAGACTCCTACAGGAATCCCCACCAGCTCCTCGATTCGGCGCACATAAGCGAGCGCGCCTGCGGGAAAGTCATCGACACTTCGGGCATCGTCCACGGGCTCGTTCCATCCGGCAATCGTTTCGTAAATCGGCTTGCAGCGGTGCAGTTGTTCGGCGTGACAGGGCACGCGCTCGATCCGCTGGCCGTCCAATTCGTAAGCTACACAGACTTTCAATTCGTCGAAATGACTCAACACGTCCATCATCATCAGGGCCAATCGAGTCACGCCGCTGAGCCGCGCGGTGTATCGGACCGCTACGGCATCGAACCAACCGCACCGTCGCGGACGGCCTGTCGTGGTCCCAAACTCATTGCCAAGTTTCCGAATCCGCTCGCCCACCTCGTCGTCAAGCTCGGTTGGAAACGGCCCACCACCAACACGCGTGCTGTACGCTTTGCATACGCCGAGAACCTGGTTGATCCACCGTGGCGGCACGCCGGCTCCGGCGCAAACGCCAACGCCACTGCTGTTGCTGCTGGTGACAAAAGGAAAGGTGCCGTGGTCAATGTCCAGAAAGTGCGCCCTGCGCGCCCTCGAACAATATCTTCTTGTCCGCTTCGCAGGCGTCAAGCAAATAATCGGTGGTGTCACCCACCATGCCCTCGAGCCGCTCGGCCCATGAGGTTGCCAGCGCGACCACGAGATCCGGCGCGATCGAATCGAGGTCCTCTTTCGGTGCGCCCGATGATCGTCAACAGCGCGACCTTCTGCTCGGCGACCGTTCGAATTCGTTCATCACGCGTGGGCTGGACGAGATCGGCCATCCGGATCGCATGCGTGCGACCAACCTTGTCTCGATAGCAGGGCCCAATTCCGCGGTTGGTCGTGCCGATCGACTCGCCGCGCACAACGGTCGCGTTGATGAACTTGTCTTCGGCCATGTGCCAGGGCATGACCAGGTGAGCCCGCTCGCTAATCCGCAGATTGTCTTTGCAGACGATGCCTCGCGCGGCCAATGCGTCGATTTCGTCCAGCATCGTCGATGGATTGATCACCACGCCCGGCGTAATCAGGTTTTGGACTTTGCGGTGCAGAATACCGCTGGGGATGTGGTGCAGTTTGTAAGTTTCGTCCCCGGCGACCACGGTGTGGCCGGCATTGGCGCCACCCTGGTAGCGGACGACAAGATCGAACTGCGGCGCGAGTAAGTCGACGAGTTTGCCTTTCGCCTCATCGCCCCACTGGAGACCAATCACACAGGTTCCCGACACCACAAAACTCCAAGAAATCACGTCGTGAGACCGCAGAATGCTCCACGGCGCAAACGGAAAAGCGTAAGCCCGAGCATTGATACTGGCAATAACCAATCTCCAGCTAATCGTAGATCGATTGCTCATAGTAACCGCACTGATGCGGTTGGATCGGGTGAAAACCCGATGAATCGGGGACTACGGACAATGGGTCCAGCTATCTCGAGGCTGCCTGCCAAATCGCTTCGTCCGCTGCTTTGATCAGCGGGTCAAACTCCCCGATCTCGACGGCGTTGTTGCCTTGCTCGTGTTTGCGAAATAGAAACAGGTACGTTTCGTTTTGTGGCCGATAGCGATGGAAGAAAAGCTGGTCTTTGGCGGCAATCAATCTGCGCAATTCGTCGCTGGATGCCTCGCACGACTGGCCGCCAAAGAGTCGATCGGCGATCTTGTTAGCGTAGCTGACGTAGCCCTTTTCGCTCGGCAGCAAACGACTCTCGTTCAATTCGTCTTTTCCCGGCTTCCACCCGATCGAGACGACCGGCAGGCCAAGTTCTTTCCCGACTCGCTCGACCGCGCCACGACACTTGCTAATCGATTGCTCGTAGCCTTTGACCAAATAACCCGGCATCGCGACAGGAGTTAGCAGGATCACGCGGCGTTCTTCCGATTTCAGTTCGCCGACCAAACGTCGCAATCCCGGCTCGAACGCCTCGACCGCTTCAACGCCGTCGCTTGCCTCGGAAAAGCCGTATGCCACCAAAACGACCGACGCATCGGCGGTATCGACGTCGCGTAGCAATCGCTGGAATCCATCCTCCGGGCTGCCAAAACCCTTCCGCGCGATCCCGTGCACGTCATCTCCGGACCATCCCAGATTGCGAAAACTTAATCGCCAATCGGGCCGGCGACATTGCAATTGGGCCTCGACTGCTCCGGTCAACTGCATCCGTTCGACGAAGGTACCACCCAGGACCGCGACCCGATCACCGGCTCGCAGCAGCGGTTCATCCGCAACAACCGCTGGGGCGACAGCGGCAACAGTGGCAAGCAGGGAAATGATGGCGAAGGATTTGTTGAAACGCATCAGGTCATCGATCTCCTGCGGAATCACAAACGGCAGGCCAAATTGGCCCGCCGCACTAGAACCTAGCCCGTCTTGGATTGGCGGCAATCGTAGGCCAGGACCTGTCCTGGCAGGTTGAGGTAAGCGGATTGTCGCCAGGACAAGGATACCGTCCGGCTTAGCCGTCCCGTTATTGTTAGGATTTCCGACGCTCGACGTTTGGTATAGGCAACGAGAAGAAAGTACATCACTCGATTGGACAGCCGCGGAGCGGCGGAAGAATGTAGCCTGGGGTAAGGGTGCGAGCTTTCAGCGAGCAACCGCAGCCCCAGGTTGCGGTTGCTCCACGACATTTTTCCCCCGCGGCGTTTCGGCGGCTACGCCGCCGAAACGCCGCAGGGGAAAGGTTCTTTCGGGTTCGCTTACCTGGGGTTACATCAGCCTCGCTGTCGCTCGTTGGTTCACCCCAGGCTACCCACTTTCACCGCTCCGCGGTTACCCAAATCTCATCATAACCGGCATCCTAAGCCGGACGGTCTCCAAGTCCTGGCCTACGCTAGAGTCAGCTAAATCAGAAAAAACAATCTTTAGACTGCCTTCCTATTTGCCTGATTCCTGGCTCCTGTCGCCTGGCTACTTGGTATTTTCGCCTGGCTACTTCTTCGCCAATTCGCTCTCGATCACCTTGACCAATTCGGGGTCGTCCGGTTTGGTGCGTGGAGCAAATCGATTGATCAGGTTTCCTTCGCGATCGATCAAGAATTTCTCGAAGTTCCAGCTGATTTCACCCTTTCCGGCCGGCTCCACATCCTTGCTGGTCAAGTACTTGTAGAGTGGTGCGGCGTCATCGCCGTTGACATCGATCTTGCTGAACATTGGAAAGCTGACGTTGAATTTGGTGCTGCAGAACTGCTTGATTTCCGAGTCGCTGCCGGGCTCCTGGGACCCGAATTGGTTACAGGGGAATCCGAGGACCACAAAGCCCTTGTCCTTATATTTCGTGTAGAGCTCCTGGAGTCCGGCATATTGTGGGGTCAGACCACATTGGCTGGCCGTATTGACCACCAGGACGACGTTACCCTCGTAGTCTTCCAGGTCGACATTTTCTCCGTCGATGGTACTTGACTTGAAATCCAAGGCACATTCGTGATCGTCGGCGGTGGCCATGGCGGAAAGGGCTCCGATTGCAAGGGCGAGGGAAAGGAATAGGCGCATCATTTTGACTCCGGGGGAGATGGGGGGGAGGTTCGGCCGCAATTCGCGGCGATTTCGTTTTCTGCGGAGAGTATAGCGGTGTTAACAGTGGCACCGGCGGCGGCGCTGAACTAGGTTCTCCTTCTGCGAATTAATGCTCGCAATTACTTGACGCGATCCCGCCGTAGTGGCAGCATTGCGGCCGAATCCCATCCCACACCTCTCTCCTCCCAAAGTTTTCAAGGCTTTTGCTGATGAGTAGCATCGAAGATCCAGGTATTGCCCCGAACGCAAAACGTCTGCTTTATGCCGGCTTCATGGCCATCCTTGCCGCTGGTGTCGGCTTCGCGATTCGCGGTGGGATTCTTGACAACTGGGGAGGTGAGTATGGCTTCACCGCATCGCAACTCGGTGCTATCGGCGGCGCCGGATTCACCGGCTTCTGTTTTGGGATCATCGTGGGAGGGGTGATTGCGGACAAGATCGGATACGGATGGCTCGTCATCCTGGCGTTCGCTTGTCACGTCATCTCGGCCTTCGTTACGTTTGCCGCATCGACTCCCGATAACGCCTATTCGTATTTGTACTGGGGGATGTTCATTTTTGCGTATGCCAACGGCACTTTGGAGGCGGTCGCCAATCCGCTTGTGGCAACCTTGTTCCCCCACAACCGAACGCACTATTTGAATATTCTTCACGCTTCTTGGCCGGCGGGGTTGGTGCTAGGATCGGCTGCTGGTTGGATTCTCGACGACAAAATGCAGCTCGATTGGAAAACGCAGCTTGCGCTTTACCTGATCCCAACGGTCGCCTACGGGCTGATGTTCCTGGGTCAGAAGATGCCAAAATCCGAAGCATCCAAAAAGGGACTCAGCCTGGGCGAGATGTTCAAAGATGTTGGGATTCTGGGTGCTGGGGTCGCCTGCCTGCTCGTGGCGTTGTTCTTCGGCAACGATGTGCTACCGGCGTTATTGCCGGACAGCTTATCCGGATCGGTGGCGCTGGGTGGATTCGAGATGGCTTATGCGACGATGGGTGGAATCGCAATCGGCGGCGGTCTGCTGCTTGCGGTCGCCGTTTTGACAGAATTCTCCTTGGGATCGCTGTTGCTGTTCGTACTCTTCGTGACTCATGCCCTCGTGGGCGCTGTCGAGCTTGGTACAGACGGTTGGATCCAGAACATTACGGGGAACTTGTTTACATCCGAGCAAGGCAAATTTTTGTTCATTTGGACATCCACGATCATGTTTGGCCTTCGGTTCGCGGCGCATTGGATTGAAACGAACCTCAAAGTCTCTCCGGTGGGCTTGCTGTTGATCTGTTCCGTCCTGGCCGTGGTCGGATTGCAGCTGGCCAGCGTGATGGAGACTTTTGTGATGGCTTTGGCCGCACTTGGGATCTACGCCGTCGGCAAGACTTTCTTTTGGCCCACGATGCTCGCGGTCGTCTCCGACCGATATCCTCGCACCGGAGCGGTCGCGATCTCGATCATGGGCGGCATCGGCATGCTTTCTGCTGGTCTGATCGGCGGTCCCGGACTGGGCTACGGCAAAGACCGTTTTGCCGCGGACGCACTTCAAACCAGCAATGCATCGCTTTACGCGGAAGTCAAGAACGTGGAAAAACCATCAAAGTTCCTGATCTTCCGGGAGGTCAATGCGATCGATGGCACCACGCTCGAGGAAGCGAACAAAGCGGAGTCGCGAACTCCGGAACAGGAGACGATCGTTGCCGCTGGTCAGGCTGGTGACCGCATGACGTTGAAGGCAGACTCCGCCATTCCGGCGGCGATGGCCGTGATCTATCTGCTGATCATGCTGTATTTCAAAGGCATCGGTGGCTACAAGGTGGTGACGATTGACGCGACGCCGGAAGAGCTTGAGGCCGAAGCACTTGCCGAGGCCGCCGCGACAACCGGCGAGTCTTGATCGTCGGAGAGCTTTAGGGTTGCTTTCCCGGGGTGGCCGGCGGTCGAGCGTCAGCGAGCCCCCGGAATTTCATTCGCTCGCCGCTGGGGGCTCGCTGACGCTCGACCACCAGCCACCCGCCGCTCATTGCGGATCGGCTCAATGACAGTCACGAAGAGCCTGGAGGAAAGGCCCGAGCGGCGATGCTCGGGCCTTTTCTCATCCGAACGGAGCCGTGCGGTCATCAGACCCAACCTTACGATTCTTCGCGGTCACGATATGATGTCCGCCGAAACAGAACCTCACTTTCACTTCCTCATCTCGGCATTCCCGTGCTACGCACCCATACCTGCGGACAACTCCGCAAATCCGACGTTGGATCCGAAGTCACCCTGTGTGGATGGGTTGAAAGCAAACGTGACCACGGCGGGGCAGTCTTCATTGACCTGCGTGACCGCTATGGTCTGACCCAGGTCGTTGTCGGTCCGCCCGAAGCGAACTCATCGCTGATCGACCAGGCGGGTCGTGTCTCCGGCGAAAGCGTGATCTTGATTCGGGGCAAGGTGACCGATCGTCTGGAAGGTAAAGTCAATGAGAAGCTGGCGACCGGCGAAATCGAAGTGCGCAGCGAACACTTCGAGATTTTGAACGCTTGTGCGACTCCCCCCTTCACTCCGGGCCAAAGCGACCTGCCCGGCGAGGACTTGCGGTTGAAGTATCGCTTCTTGGATCTGCGTCGGTCCGAGATGCAGCGGGCGATGGTGTTGCGCAGCAAGATCGTCAAGACGATGCGAGACTACTTCGCCGAACACGACTTCATCGATGTCGAAACGCCGATCCTGGGCCGCAGCACTCCCGAAGGCGCCCGCGACTATTTGGTTCCCAGCCGAGTTCACGCCGGTAGCTTCTACGCGCTGCCGCAATCGCCGCAGCTTTACAAACAGATCCTGATGGTGGCCGGATTCGACCGTTATGTTCAAGTCGCCAAATGCTTCCGCGATGAAGACCTTCGCGCCGACCGACAACCAGAGTTCACGCAGCTTGACCTGGAGATGTCCTTCGTCGATTCGGACGACATTCTCAATCTGATCGACGGTCTGGTCGCGCGGACAGCCAAGGAGGTGCTGGGCAAAGAAATCAAAACGCCGCTACCGCGGATGTGTTACGAAGAGTCAATGCGACGATTCGGGAGCGATGCGCCCGATCTGAGGTTCGCGATGGAGATCGTCGATGTCACGCCGGTCGCGAAGAAGACTGAATTCCGCGTCTTCCGCGGAACAGCGGACTCGGGCGGATTCGTGCGAGGTATTCCGGTCAAGAATGCAGCTGCGAAGTACTCGCGCCGCCAAATCGACGAATTGACCGAATGGGTCAAGCAGGACTTCGGCGCCAAGGGGCTGGCTTGGTTTCGTGTTGAAGATGACGGTGCGCTGTGGAGTCCAATCAGCAAGAACTTTGACGAGACGCATTTGGCCGAGATCAAAGAGCTGATGGGTGGCCAGCCGGGCGACCTGTTGATGTTTCTGGCGGACACGTGGGAAGTCACCTGCAAGGGTCTGGCCGGACTGCGAAAGCGGCTCGCCAATGAACTCGATCTGATTGATCCGGACGTGCTGAATTGCAGTTGGGTGACTGAGTTTCCGATGTTCGAGCGTGATGAAACCGGTCGTTGCAATGCGATGCATCATCCGTTCACAGCACCACTGGCCAGCGACTTGCCAAAGCTGTCGGAGGATCCCGAGTCTTGTCACGCTCAAGCCTATGACCTGGTGATCAACGGCAGCGAGGCTGGTGGTGGGACGATTCGAATTCACGATCCGAAGACTCAATCGCAAGTCTTCGACTTGCTGGGCATCGACGAAGCGACCGCCGAAGACCGTTTCGGTTTCTTGCTGAACGCTTTGAAATATGGCGCACCGCCACACGGTGGAATCGCCTTAGGCATCGACCGCTGGGTGATGTTGTTTGCAGGGCTCGAGAACATCCGCGAAGTGATCGCCTTCCCCAAGACGCAAAAAGCAACCGACCTGATGACCGAAGCACCCGGCGCGGTCGACCAAGAACAGCTCGCCGAATTGCATCTGCGGACCGTCAAGCCGAAGTGAGCGTGCGTTGCTCGAACATCGAAACTCTGACAGGCCTGTTTGCTCACGATTAGCGTCGAATTACCCCTCCTTCGAGTTCGATCTGGAATCGATGCGATGCCGATCCGCTTTTTGCTAATCCTCGGCGCTTTCCTGGTTTCGGTCTTGATGTGGGTCGATCGCGCTTGCATCTCGGCCGCCAAAGACGACATCTCCCGCGACCTCGGTTTTGATGATTCACAGATGGGCTGGGTGATGGCCGCCTTCTCCCTCGGGTATGCCCTGTTTCAAGTACCCAGCGGCAAGCTTGCCGACCGCTTTGGTCCGCGAATCGTGATGACGATCGTCTGCCTTTCCTGGTCGCTGTTTACCGCGTTGACTGGCGTGGTCCGCGGCTTGCTACCAATGATTGGACTTCGATTCCTGTTTGGGATTGGCGAATCGGGTGGTTATCCGACGCTTGCCCGTGCGTTCTGCTCGTGGTTGCCGATGAACGAACGCGGCATCACCAACTCCATCAGTTTCTCTGGGGGCCGGCTGGGTGCGGCGCTCGCCATGCCGGGGGTCGTCTGGTTGATCGGTGCCCTGGGAGGTTGGCAGCAAACATTTTGGTTTTTTGGGGCAGTCGGAATCGGCTTCGCAGTCGTTTGGTTTCTGCTGTTCCGCAACGAACCGGAATCACATTTCGCCGTTTCGCAGGCGGAACGCGACCACATCGTCAGGGCACGACAACCTGCGAAAAAACATGATAGCGAGGAAGTTGAAACGCCGGTTCGCTTTGGCGAAATGCTTCGCTCGTCCAACATGCGAATGTTGATGGTTCAATATGTCGCTCACAACTTCACTTTCTTCTTCACCGTCTCCTGGTTTTTTCCATACCTGAAGAAGAGTTTCGAATTGACGCAGGAACAAACGGCACTTTACGCCGCGGCGCCATTGTTGTGCGGCGTCCTCGGCAACTGGTTGGCGGGGTTCACCGTGGATCGACTTTATAGCCGCGGCAAATGGCAGTTATCGCGTCGCTTGCCGGCAGCGATCGGATTTGTGCTTGGCGCGGTCGGCATGAGCTTATGCGTCAACATGAGCACACCGGCCACGGCGGTTGCGGCGATGTGTGTGGCGATCTTCGGAAGCGACATGATCCTCAGTCCTTCATGGTCGACCTGCATGGACATCGGTGGCAAAAGCGCGGGGGCGGTTTCAGGCGCCATGAACATGGTTGGCAATCTGGGCGCGTTCTGCACTTCGTTGGCGTTCCCCTATTTGAACAGCTGGACTGGAACGCACGAGCCGTTCTTTTACCTGGCCGCCGGACTAAATATTGTTGCTGTCTTCATGTGGATGCGGATTCGACCCGATCGGACGATCGTTGAGGAGATGAACACGGGAGCCGAGTCATGAGCAGGATGCGCGCCGCCGTGATCGGCGCCGGTTACTTCAGCCATTTTCACTACGATGCGTGGGCGCGGATCGCGGATGTTGATGTTGTCGCCTGCTGTGACATTGACGAGAGGAAAGCGAACGAGGTTGCCAAGAAATTCGGCATCGCCAACGTCTATGGTGATTATCTGAAGATGCTGGACGATTGCCAAATCGATTTCGTTGACATCGTCACGCGCCCCGACACGCATCTGCCCTTCGGTCGTACGATCGCCGAGCGAAGCCTGGCGATGATCTGCCAAAAGCCACTTGCTCCGACATTCAAGGAATCGAGAGAACTAGTGAAGATCGCGGATGCTGCCGGCGTTCGCTTCATGGTCCACGAAAACTTTCGCTTTCAGCCGTGGTATCGCGAAATCAAACGATTGCTCGATGCCGAAACCATCGGGAACAAGCTGCACACGATTACGTTCCGCAATCGCGCGGGTGACGGTTGGGGTGACGACGCCTATTTACGCGCGACAGCCTTACTTTCAAACGATGGAGCGGTTCCTGATTCACGAAGCGGGTATCCACACCATCGATACGTTTCGGTACTTGGCCGGCGAAGTCCGCCGAGTATGGTGCCTGCTGCGAAAATTGAATCCCGTGATCGCGGGCGAGGACACGGGATTGGCGGTGATGGAGTTTGAAAAATCTGGAATCGGCCTCTACGACGCGAACCGATACAACGAGTCGACCGCCGAGAACCCACGTTACACTTTCGGCGAAGTCACGGTCGAAGCCGATGGCGGCACCATCCGTTTGTACGATGATGGACGGTTGACGATTCAAGTTCTTGGGGAAGCGGAACGAGAGCACCCCTACCAGCGATCGACCGACGGGTTTGCCGGCGATTGCGTGTTGGCAACCCAACAACATTTTGTCGATTGCCTGCGCAACGGCGCGCCATTCGAGACCGACGGGGCAAGCTATCTCAGGAGCATCGCCGTGCAGGAAGCGATGTACCGATCGGCGGAAACAGGTCAGTGGGAAACGCCGTAGAGTAGTACGCCTCGGTAAGAATCGTTTAACGGCAAGCCGCAGGCGACTTTGTGTTCGCCAGCGTAGTCGCCTGCGGCTTGCCGTTAAACGATTTTGACGATACGTTCGGTCGCGAAGCTGGCGCTTACGGTCTAGCCAATCGCCTCGCGGATCTTGCCGACGAGGGGCCGAGTCGGATCGGTTTCGCTGCGTAACTGATAAGTGGATGCAGCCAAGAACCGATCACGCCACGCCGGCGACAGCACGCGATAGTCCTCAAGTGCGGCCGAACTGAACTTGTAGTCGTGCGAATCATCACCTTTGAGGAACACCAACCGGCGAGCGTGATCGACGACCGACTGCGGATCGCCCCCCGCCGAAAGGAATTGGTACATCTGTCGGGATGCCTTGCCGCGGTCCTGTCCCATCGTTTGGAAGATTTCCGGAATCGACGCTTTTCCATCGCTGGCCTGCAATTCGTCGATATGCCGGTCGGCGAGGTCGCCCCGGTCGCGAGCCGCTTCGCGAAACATCGGCAGGAACGCGGCGTTTTGAAGCAACAGGTACTGGCGTGTTTTGTCGTCGCTCGCAGTGCGATAGGCGTGGTGAATCGCGTTGGTTGTGGTCACCGAGTGTAGCGAAACGATACCCCGCTGCCGCATCAAAATTTCGCCTGCCGCCGCAAACAGCCCATCCCAAATCGACTGAACCGCGATGCCACTGTCGATCAACGAAACGACCTTCTCACTTGCCTCGGTCGGAGAGCATTCGTGCAGCGTTCGAACGAAGTCCCGTGTCGCTTCGTCGTCGACGATTCCGCTTCGCCAATGATCGGGCAGTTCGCCGAGCAGCTCTCGGTTCACGCGGCCTGCCTGATCTGCTTTCAAATCACTGGTTGACGGATTCGGCTCGCCGTGATGGTTCAGCATTGCATACACAAGACTCCGCATCACCGGTTCGGAGTACTCCCAACCAATTGTCTGCAACGTGCGAAAGGCGTTGGAGAGATAAATCACTTTGTGTCCAATGCTGCGGAAATCGCGAGCTGCATAACTGGCCAGCTGATCGAACACATGATTGGCTCCGAAGTGACGCACGAGTCCGGTGATCGCCACGTCGGCGGCCTCTTCGTCCCAGGCATCAAGGGCGGCCCGCAATTGCTTGCCAGCTTTGTAAGCGGGTGGAACTTTGTCTTCCTCGACAGGCGACAAGGTCCAGTTGCCCTCCTGTACGTCGCGAGCTTGTGAACTCTTGAAATTGTCGATCGCCCAGAAGATCGGTAACCAACGGTCTTCGTCAGCACTACTGATGCTGGCCAGGTGTGCGGAGTTGACGACCAACACAGCATGAAACTTGAAACCGACCGAGGGACGCGGCTGGACATTGCGGACGCCGGCGAGCAACAGCGCAGCCAATAGCTCGCGGTAACTCAATCCCGACTGAACTCGCCGGGCAGTTTGCTCAATGATCGAATCACGCGGTGTCGTTTCTAAAAACTGGACGAGCGGTTCAATGTCGTCTGAGCACCGGGCGATCCCTTGCTCGGTCTTCACTTCGTCAGCAGAGAGTGGACCGAGTGCTTGAAGAATGCCACTCAGACCGAGCCCCCCGGCGGTGGCCGCCAGAAACGTTCGCCGTTTGAACTGAGTCACTTGAAGATCTCCAGAAAGAAATTGCAAGAAAGAACTGCCACACCAATTTCATTGTACGCGTTGCTGACGCCAGTGCCGGACTTGTGAGTTGACCTTTACTTCGTAACTCGAAGCGTGAGCGAGGAAACACGGGAAAACAGGCCTCGCTCACGCTTTTTGAAGTTGCGCTTTTTAGCCGCGTAGCGGCGACAGCATGTAGCCTGGGGCGTGAGCCCCAGGAAAACGGAACGAACGATGCCCATCAGCCGCGGAGCGGCGACAGAAAACGGAACGGTCACAATGCTGTCGCCCCTTCGGGGCTTTCGGTCGTTTTCGATTACAAATCCTGGGGCTCGCGCCTCAGGCTACATGCTGCCGTGCCTCCGGCACTAGCGAAACGCGCAACTTCAAAACTCACGCTTCGGGTTAGGATTTCCAGCGAGTTTATCATCAAGGTCAATTCGCAGTTTCAGCACTAGTGGCTTGGCGATCGGCAGGGCGGCATCATTGATTCGGGCAATCGGGCCCCCATCAGACCGCAACTCGTCACAGCTTCTTGTTTCGCCCTTCGATTCTGGGATGATAGCGACCTCAAATGCGACGAAGGCTCGCACACGCCGATGATGACGGTTCACCTGAGGTATCTGCCATGAAACGCTTTCTTTCGATTCTTTTCTTTGCCGCCGCTGTTGTGGTCGTGGTTCCTGCGGCTACGGCTCAGTCCGCCGAGATCCAACATTCGTTTTTTGTTGCTGGCCCGGACTTCACCGGAATCATTGACGAGGACGGAAACCAGGCGTGGGACTCCGGTCGCGCCGGCGCGCGTGATGGATGGGTGTTACCCGGCGGGAATGTGTTGATCGCCTGGAACGATGTCGTCCGCGAGTTCACTCCCGAAAAGAAGATCGTCTTTGAATACAAGATCGATCCGGTCAACAAGGAAATTGGCACCGTTGAAAGGCTTGACAGTGGCAACACGCTGATCACCGAACTTGGCGTTAAACCGCGACTGATGGAAGTTGACAGCAGTGGCAAGATCGTCGTCGAGTTCCCATTGAAACCGGAAACCGATAACGCCCATATGCAAACCCGCATGGCGAGAAAACTCGATAGCGGTAACTATCTTGTGCCGCACTTGCTGGCGTTCAAAGTCAAGGAGTACACGCCCAGCGGCGAGGTCGTGAAGGAATTCCCGACCGACCTGCAGGATCTGGGAGGACGCGAAGCGAAGAATTGGCCGTTCACCGCAATTCGATTCGACAATGGAAACACGCTTGTCTGCTTGACCAACGGCAACAAGGTTGTCGAGATGGACGCCGATGGCAACGTCGTTTGGAAGGTCACGAACGATGACCTGGTGGGGAACCCGATCGATGATGCGTGCGGCGGCCAGCGGCTACCAAACGGCAATACGGTTGTGGCAGCCTATCACGCCAAGGTTGGCGTCAAGCTGATGGAGATCACACCGGAAAAGCAGATCGTCTGGACCTACGAAGGACCGCATCGGGCCCATCATTTTCAGATTTTGACAACCAACGGAAAACAACTTACCGAAAAACCGATGCGGTAGCAGGGCTTTGGTTCGTGGCTGTTCGCGATTTTTAGTGGCAGAACCGCAATGAATGGGTGGCTGGTGGTCGAGCGTCAGCGAGCCCCCAGACGCGAGCAAATGAAATTCCGGGGGCTCGCTGACGCTCGACCGCCGGCCACCCTGTGAATGCAACTCTCAATCTGCCACCAAAACACCAGAAGAACCTGGTTCGTAGTGACCCGATTCATCGGGTTCTTTGAGGGATCAACCGCATGAATGCGGTCACAACGAGCATCAACGACAGCAAACTCTACAACGCCTGGCGGTATTCGCCGTTTGTCTCTTCAGCAAGTCTGCGCAGGAACGCTTCGGTTGGGCCTTCGACCGCAATGCCAATCGTATTGAAGTTTAAATGACGGAATCGGTTGCGGTGCAATACGTCGTTGACGATCGCCGTTGGAGCGACGATTTCTCCAGCAGTTGGCCGACCGTCGGTGAGCACAAAAACTGCTTCCAAGTCGTCGTCAAACTCCAATGATCGCCGCAGCGCCGCGTAAGTGTTGGTCTTGTTGCCAAGTCCGAGCCGGCGAACGAACTGGATCGCTTCGCGTTTGTTTTCCTCGCTCGCTTCAAGCAATTCGTTTCGCCACTGCTTGACCGTCGTATGATAAAAGATGATCCCGAACTTGGAATCTTCCGGTAGCTCCGTAATCGCCCGGATCAGTTCATTCTTTGCTCGCTGCAAACGCGAATAGCCGCCCCAATAGTGCCTCATGCTGCCGGAGTGATCGATGATGAACAACATCCGTTTTGCATGAATATCAATCCCATAATACTGGTGCGGACGCTCAAGCTTGATTCGGTTCAGCGACTCAGGTTCGAACGCCGCGGGTCGAAAAACGATATCGCGATCCGTCGGCTGCTCTGCTTGATCGGAGTCCTGAATCGATTTCCAATTTTGGTAGCGCTGCTCGTCTCCGTGAAAATGCTTCACGGTCACATCGCTCAGCAGCAGCTCGAGCTGATAACGCAGTTGCCCATCTAACGTGCCGCGCAACTCGCTCAGAAACTCCACCGCATCGGGGTGTTCCATCTGCGCCAACGACCGCACCAGGTTAAATCGAAATCCATACTTTGTCGCGTACTCGGGGCGGTCAACCTGCTTCTTGAGAAACTCGATCGCGCCATAGAACTTGTATTTTCCCAACACATCGCTGCTAAGCATGGCGATGCCGACGTGCGGTGCATCCAACAGATCGATCAACAGACTTTCCGAATCGGGGGAATCAATGGTGCCGATCAGTTGGATCAATTGAACCGTGCTGGGCCGAACCAGATCACCACTGGCGGTTTCGCCGGCATTTCGCCGGGCGGCAGCAATCAAATCGTCAAGTGCTTCCCGCCTACTCGCGGCGTCGCCACGGATGCGGGCGATCGCACGCAGTCGGATCGACTCGTTGCGTCCGGTTAAAGTGCGGACTAACGACGACTCCCCCGCCTGGTCGGCCAGCGATGGTGTCGAAGCAAACGCCGCAAGGAAGAAGAGCATTGAGATAATGTGTCGACAACCAGCCACGGCCTCACCATCCTGAGCGTTACCTCGAAACATGAACGGATGGTAGATTCTAGCGGATTGACGCTCAGAACGTGTTTGGAAAAGGGGGCTGACCCTCTGGAAGTTCTGTTCGCGGCCGCTGATGGGCAATGAATCGAACGCGAATTTGGCGTCAAGTTTCTCTCGGAAAGGGTCAGCCCCCTTTTTCAAACCGTGCTCAGAGTCAAAACAGCACGATGCTACTCCGTCGGTTTCGGTGGTTGTTCACCAAACTTAGCTTCATAGCGTGCCGCAAAACGATCGAAGCGCTGGGGGTCACAGCTGAAACACTGCGATTCCGGACGGTTGTGTTCGTCGCACCAATCTCCTTTGGCCTTAAAGTCGGCTACCAAACGAGTGTCGCATAACGCGCACTCCTCCTCCGGCACACCGTGTTCAACGCACCACCAACCACCGTGGCCGTCACCCTCGTGATCGCCAGCATCATGATCGTCGTGGGCGACAGCCTGCTCGGGTATCGCAATGTCGTCGGGACCCGATCCGCATCCGCTCAGGGACATCGTTCCCAGCGTGAATCCGGCAAGCAACAAGATCGAATAAGTAATACGCATCTCAATATCTCCTGGGTTTGCTGAACATTGGTATCAAAACGTCTCTGATGCCGCGTGAGTTGAAAGCTCGTCAGGTGAATCGCGGCTGGGATCGAGCGATTGAATCGTCGATCGCCGCGGATCAGGATCTTCTGAATCGCTTGGACCCTGAAAGACGATGTAAAGGACGCGCAGGACCAGCAGCGACATCACCATGGCGCTGATCACCCCCCCGATCACGACGGTCGCCAGAGGCCGCTGGACTTCGGCCCCCATGCCGGTGCTGATTGCCATCGGCAGGAAACCAATTGCGGCAACCAGCGTCGTCATGAGCACAGGACGCAAACGGGTCATGGCTGCTTGCTCGACCGCCTTTTCCAACGCGACCCCTCGGCTACGAAGCTGGCGAATGCATGACACCAATAGCATATCGTCCAGAACCGCAACACCTGAAAGAGCGATGAAACCAATCGCGGCCGAAATCGAAAACGGCATCTCGCGTAACCATAGCGCGATCAGCCCACCCGTCCAAGCAAAGGGTATCCCCGTGAAAACACGCACCGTATCGACGACATTTCCATAGGTCAAATACAGCAGCGAAAAAATGAGGATAAGCGCGGCGGGCACGACGATCATCAATCGCTGCCGCGCTCGGATCATGTGCTCGAATTGGCCGCCAAACTCGACGTAGTAGCGAGCCGAAGGCATCACGACTGCCTCGCGAATCTTCTGCCGGGCTTCGGCAACAAAGCTGCCCACGTCTCGCCCGCGAACATTGACAGAGACATCGATTCGTCTCTGACCCCATTCTCTGGCGATCTGGGACGGCCCCGTCGTGACGTTTACGTCGGCCAGTCGCCCGAGTGGGATCTGTTCGCCTCGCGGCGTGGTGATCGGAATGCCCGCGATGCTCTCTGGATCGTCACGATATTCATCGGGAAGGCGAACGGTCAGCGGAAACCGTAACTGACCTTGAAATACGTCGCCGACCGCGACGATTGCCGATCGCTTCAATCAAATCCAACACCGATGTAGCAGGAACTCCGTAACGAGCGATCTCGTCCTGCCGAATCTCGATTTGCATCATGGGCTGTCCGGTCAACTGAGTCACGCCGACATCGGCCGATCCTGGGACCGCCAACAGCACCTGTTCAATTTCACCTGCCGTATCCGCCAACGTTTCCAGATCGTCGCCATACAGCTTCACAGCGATGTCGGCTCGACTTCCCGTTCCCAGTTCGTCCATCCGCAACTTGATCGGCTGTGTATAGGCAAGTCTTTGTCCCGGAAGATCTCGCAACGTTTGCTGGAACAATTCAGTAAGTCCCGATTGCGTCGTTGCCATTCTCCATTGGCTGCGGGGCCGCAACGTGACGAATACATCGGTCAATTCCAATCCCATCGGGTCGGTGGCGATTTCGGCCGAGCCGATCCTGCTCCAAACATGAGCCACCTCGTCCGGAAAGGCATCGATCAGTGCCCGTTCCATCTGGGTATTGAACCGAATCGACTCATCCAACGGCGTGCCAGCCAATCGAACAACGTTGATCGCTACGGCGCCTTCGGAAAGCTGAGGCATGAATTCCGTCCCCAGATTGGGAGCGATCATTCCGAACGCGATCACCAGAACGCCCAATGCAAAGCCGATCACCGCGAACTTCTGGTGCATCGTGAAATGCAATATCGGGCGATAGATTCGCTTGATCAGGCGGACCAGCAGAGGTTCTGAAAACGTGGATATCCTTTTCGGCAGCAGCAGACTTGCCAACACTGGCATCAATGTCATCGACAGCACCATCGAACCGGCGAGGGCAAAGATGACCGTCAGCGCCATCGGGCGGAACATCTTTCCTTCGATGCCTTCGAGCGTCAGAATCGGCAAGTAGACGATCATGATGATCAGCTCGCCGAACATCGTCGGTTGGCGAACCTCGACCGCCGCGTCGCGCACGATTTCCAGACGACTGCGATGCAGCGGATTGGCCGACGAGAGATGTCGCACGCAGTTTTCGATCATCACCACCGAGCTATCGACGACTAGACCGAAGTCGATCGCACCGAGGCTGAGCAGGCTAGCGGCGATGCCAAATCGCCACATTCCAGTGAACGCGAACAGCATCGACAAGCGGTATCGCCACGGCGACAATCAAGCCCGCACGTAGATTGCCGAGAAAGATGAATAGCACCGCAATCACCAGCAAGCCGCCCTCGAACAAGTTCTTGCGGACGGTGCCGATCACCGCGTCGACGAGTTCGGTGCGATCGTACATCGTGACCAGCGTCATCCCGGTCGGCAGGTTCGACCTGATCTGCTCGACTTTCGCTTTGAGTTGCTCGGTGTACTGGTGCGTGTTCTCGCCCATCAACATGAAGCCCAAGCCCATCACGGCTTCGCCGCCGCCGTCAGCGGTGACCGCGCCGCGGCGAATCTCGTGTCCCACTTCGACCGCGGCGACGTCGCGGATACGAACCGGCACGCCGTCAACAGCGGTAATCACGATGTCGCCGATCTGTTGCATGTCAGCGGTTCGACCGAGACCTTGCACCAGCAGCATCTCGCCCATGCGATCGATGTTGCCGCCGCCAACGTTGCGATTGTTTTGTTGAAGTGCCGTGATCACTTGATCAAAGGTCAGGCCGCGAGAAACCAAGCGTCGCGGGTCAATGCGAACCTGGTACTGTTTCTCGTAACCGCCCCAGCTATTGATCTCGGCTGTTCCAGGGACCGTTCTCAGTTGAGGTTTGACAACCCAGTCGTGGGTGGTCCGAAGTTCGGTCAGAAGTCGCAACCGCTGGTCGTCGGGTAGTTTGGAAAAGTCGACTCCAGCGTAAGTCAGCACATAGTGGAAGACCTCGCCCAGCCCCGTCGCGACCGGCCCCATTCGTGGCCGGCTGACTCCCTGCGGCAAATCAACCGTCGCCAATCGCTCTCCGACGACCTGGCGGGCAAAATAGATATCCGTGCCATCGGTGAACGTGACCACGACTTGGGAAAAACCGAACTTGGATACCGAGCGAATGTTCTCCAGCGACGGCAAGCCGCTGAGCGATTGCTCGATCGGATACGTGATCTGCCGCTCGATCTCTTCCGGCCCCAATGACGCCGCAGTTGTATTGACTTGGACCATCACCGGTGTCGTATCCGGAAATGCGTCAATGTCCAATTGACTGAGCGCGTAACTACCGCAGGCGAATAGCACGCCCACGCTGAGCAAAACCGCAAAGCGATGTTGAAGCGATAGTTCAATGATTCGTTGGAGCAAATTTCTTCCGGCTTTGTTACGTGCTTGCGGAGTCTTCGAGGAGGATTCGATAATTGAAAGTTGCGTTCAGGGGTGGCTGGTGGTCGAGCGTCAGCGAGCCCCCGGAAGCTTCAAATACACACTGGGGGCTCGCTGACGCTCGACCACCAGCCAGCCACCCATTCACCCAGCCACCCATTCGCCACACCCGCCACCCATTCACCCAGCCACCCATTCACCCAGCCACCCATTCACCCAGCCACCCATTCACCCAGCCACCCATTCATTGCACTACATCCACTCAGAGTCATGATCAGCCACTTGGCACTCACTGCCCGCAAGTGCAACCGGCACCAAGGTTGCTCCGCAATAGCTGGGCTCGCAGCACCTCGCTACCGCTGCTGGCGACGACTTCACCAGGCAACACACCAGCGATGATTTCCACGAATCCGTCTTGTCTCACACCGGCGCGAACCGAGCGAGTCACGAAGAACTTGGGCCGGCCTGCGTCGAAGAAGCTTGCGTCCCGCACGAATACGACGTGCCCGGTCCCGTCCCATTGCAACGCCGACTCCGGGATCACGATGGCGTCCGACTCGTCACGTAGAACGACTTGTCCCTGCCCAAACGATTCGTTGCGGAGACTTTGGTCGGTGTTGTCGAGTTCGGCTCGAACACGAACCGTGCGTGTCTGTGGATCGAGCTCCGTGCTAATCCAAGTGACCGATCCCGTGCGAAGGTTGCGTTGACCGTCGGGCAGAAAGGTAACGGCTTGACCAAGTTTCACCAGTGCTGAGTCTTCAGCTGAAACTCGCAGGTCCAGCCACACGGTGCGTGTGTCGACGAGTCGAAACAGCTCGGCGCCACGATCGACCACTTCGCCCACGGTGGTCACGCGGCGGACGACTTGGCCTTCCAGCGGTGCAAGCACGGCGATCCAGTTGCCATTGTTGGTGTCGCTGGCGATGACTTCGTCGGGGACGTCTTTCATTCCAAGTCGCCGCACGTAGGTGTCCGAGGCGGCCTGATCCAAACCGCGGAGGTACGCCAGATCGACGCGAATGCCCAGGTTCCCAAGTGTGCCGGCGGCGCGATCCACCGCAGCGGTCGCCTGCTGCAATTCATTTTCGCTTTCGAGCAAACGTTTTCCGGCGATCGCCTGTCCCGCCAACGGCCGCAAGCGATCGACTGTCGCTCGCCGCAACTGCTCGTCCGAGAGTGCCGCCAACAATTCCGTCTTCAAGCGTCCTGCTTCACTCGAATCGATCAACGCCAACACCTGGCCTTGCACGACCCAATCACCAACCTCGACCAGCACGCGACGTACGATTCCATCGGCCTGCGGAGAGACTTGAGCAGTCTTGGTCGCGTCATACAGAATTTCACTGGCTGCCGAAATGGTCTCCGTGATTCTGCGGCGTTCGACCGGTTCCACGTCGACCGCCGCCTTGTTCATCGCCTCGATCGAAGCGAATTGGATTCGCGAGCCGGGAGAATCGCTGATCGCCAGATTCTCGACACGAGGTTTTAGATCGAGCGCCCGCTGGGCCCGCTCCAAATCATCGAGCGTGGCGCTGGTCGGTTGCTTTGTCTCGGCCAGCGATGGGTTGCAGAGCACACAGCCATGCACGCCGTGTTGCCGGCAAAACTCAAGTTCGACCGCCGCCTCGATCAGACCAGGATTGCAGACAATGCACTCCGGTTCCGACACGCCGTGGCTGTCGCACCATGACGGCGAAGACGTCGCCGGGGATGCTTTCGTCAAGGACGCGAAAGAAGGCAGTCTCCAATCGGTGCGATGTCCGTAAGAGGCCAAGCCGAGCAGCGCAGCTATCACCACCAAGGACGGAATCCAACTGAGAACGACCCGAATCGGTTGGCCGGTCGCCGATAGCGGACTCTTCACAGCCCTTGGTTTCGATAAATGAGATTCTAACTGATCGATCGATTTTGACATGAGAGATGCCTCAGTGATGAGAACGACTGCCTCGGTAACACGAGTGCCAGGCAGAGTCGCCCGAGCAATTCTTGTTGGTAGTCACCGCATTCATGCGGTGACAGTCGCAAGAACCCGATGAATCGGGTCACTACGAACGAAGACGGGTCACTACGAACGAAGACGGGTGACAAGAGAGACTGTCGCTAAATCAGCAGCCTGCAATGCAACGTCAACATCGCGCGCCCGGCGGGCGGCGAGTAACCTGTGAAGTCAGCGAAAGAAGAAGCGGAATGACCGCGGACAACCAGCAAACACTGTGGCTGGACATGCTTTGATGTAACACGGATCAGATTCGCGGCACTTGATCCCGCCGGCAAAGCACCGCCGCACAAGCAGCTGTGGCATTGGTCATGCGAATCGGGACTCACTGGGACGGTCGGCCGGCCGCGATCAACAGGTGCCTGGTGACTGCAACAACTACAATGGTGCGTCTCAACAGTCTGCTGCGAGGTCTGCACGCGATCACCGTATTCCGAATCGCTTCCACAGCAATTTCCCCCCATCGCTGGACAAGCCAGCACAATCAGGCAGAGCAAGAAACGGATAGCAATTCGAAACACCGGAATGCCTGGCAGAGGGAAGTGCTGAACGTGGAGCGACACACTCATTGTCGATGCCCAGCTTAGCCCCGTCAATCGAACAATCCGGATGATGAGGCTTTGAGCGCGATTCAGAACGAAAATCAGGTCCTTTTAGCTGGGCAGCACAGATTGAAACGGAAGCAACATTTTTCGCTGAGATATCAGCCGCCTGGCGACAGTGGGCTGATGAAGGTTTGGCAACGTCTCAATCCAAACAAACGCAATAATCGTCAGGTTTTGTTTCTGATCACGATTCGATTTCATCAGGATCGTTGGCAAAACGCTTCGGAGTGGTTCCTCTGTGGCATCGTTTGGTGGGCAAAGTCTAGAAAAATATCGCAGGTGACCGACGCATTTCGCCTTCGATCGCATGTCCAGCAGAAAGCGCGTTGATGAATCTAACAGCCACATACGGTTACACCGGAACACTCTCCAGCGAGCTGGTCGCCTTTGCGAGGCGACAATTGGTGAATGCGACCCTGTACAAAGGTGACCAGCGTCGGCGCGAGCAGCGCCATCCGATGATGCTGCCGGTTCTTGCGGTTCCGGTCGACGACGACAATCAGCCGATCGGTGATCCGTTTGAGGTAATCACGCGCGACGTCGCCGCCACATCGATCGGATTGATCCACGCGGAGCAAATGCGCCACGATCGGATTGCCATCCATATGACGCTTGCCAACACCGATGTCGACCTCGTCGTCGAATTGAAATGGAAAGGGCCGCTCGGACCGTTCTACGGATCGGGCGGAGACTATCTCGAACGACTGGACCGATTTCCGTGTGCCTCCGACTGCCTTGCCGGGCAGTGCCAGTGAAGGGACTCACTGCAGGCGCTTGATTGAGATCCTGCGGCGACTCTCTGCACCGTCACCTACATCGAGTGCAGTCGAGTCTCCAGGGAACCTGCGTTCAACGGACCGCGGCCGCGGCTTCCTGCGCGATCTCACGCAGTTCCACCGGCACGTTCTTCGTGGCCGCAAGAGCATCCAAGGCAGCCGCTGCTGATTTGGCCGCCGGCCCTAACTCACCAAGCGTGGTCGCGGATTCTGCTTGAATGCGGCCATCAGGGAAGCTCAGTCCGGTGATCAGAACCGGGATGATTTTGGCAACCGCTTCCTCGTCGCCGGCGGAGGTCTTGGCAATCGACCCAGGCGGCCAGGATACGCTCGAAGGGGTCGTCGGTGCTATCCATGAGCGCCAGGACTTGTGGCTTTGCGGCCGCAGCACCAGGGCCGACTTTCCCAAGTGCGAGCAGGGCGCCAATGCGGGTCTCTTCGTTGCTGCTGTCAAGCGACCCAATGAGTGCTTCGGTCGCCAGGGCAGCGTCCGGACCGATTTGTTTGACGACCGACTGCAGCTGCTGGCGGAATTCGTCGTCGGCTCCTGAAAACGCCTGCTACGATGTGCGGCACGGCGATTTTCGCTTTCGGTCCCAAACGCTCCAGAACCTGAACAGCAAAGCCACGAAGTTTCTCGTTCGAGAGCGCCGTGCCAGCCCTCAGGGCAACCGGCTCTCCCATGCTCGCGAACGTTTCGACAAGATTGTAGGCAACAACGGGATCGGCGTCATCGAGCATCTTGATCAGTTTCGGAGCAACAAACTCGGGGTCCAGGGGCAGTGCATTGAGGCCTTCGGCGGCCGCCAGACGCACGGTGGCGTCGTCGCTTTCGAGTCCCTCGAACAAGTGATCGACGGCCGTCCGCACCCGCACCGGATCGTCCGGATGCAGTTTGGCGAGGGCCGAGAGCGACACCATGGCCAGCAATGGCTCTTCGCTGTTCTTTGGTTTCCTCGAGACGACTGGACGCTTCGCTGAATCCCAAGATGCCGGCGGCGAATGCGGCAGCCGGTCATCACCGAGTCGCTCGAGCCGGAGCAAGCGCGGCGAGGACTTGCTTCTTGGCCAGCATCGCCTGCGGTCCAATTTTCGCCAGCGCCAGCAGTGCCTGGACTTTTAGCGAGTCATCCGGTCCGCCGTCGAGCAGTTCCATCAACGCCGGCACAGTGGGGCTGGCCTGTTTCGCCCATCTCCTCGATGGCAAGGCAGGCCCAATAGGCAGCACGCTCATTTTTGAGTGCCGCGAGCAGGAAGGGAACGGCTTTTTCACCGCGCAGCACGATCGTCTCTATCATTCGACTGGCAAACAGCGGGTCTTCCTTGTCCATCAGGCCGATAGCGGTCGGGATCAACACCGCAGGGTCGCTGACAAGCTCGCGGATGGAATTGGCCGCCGCGATTCGGACCCGCGAGTCGTCATCACCGACAGCCAGAATCAGTTTTTCGACGACTGTCCTTGTTGTTGTCGCCGACGCGACCGATAGCCACCACGGCGTGCTGCCGGACCGAGGCATTGGGGTCCTGCAAAGCTTTCACCAGCGCGGGCAGGGCGGCTTTGGCACCAGGGCCCATCATTCCCAAATCTCTCGCCGCGCGCCAGCGTTTCGTGGAGTCTTCGTCGCTCAATGCCGCGACCAGCCCCGCGACGTCGGAAGTCCCGACCGCGACATCCTGGGCCAAGACTGCGGAAAAGTTCGTCGAAACAAGACTCGACCCAAGAGGCGAGAGGCAGAGCAAGAGGCTGCCGAAAATGAATGGGGCTCGGTTCATGATGGTGTTCGAATCAAAACTGGGTGGACAAAAATGAGCATTAGAAGACGACGAAAAAGCGGACACGGCAACCACGGTGACGTCAGCCGCTTGCACTCAAACTTATTGAAAATCGGTTTTCAGGTTCATTTCCAATCGACGCAAAAAACGAGCCGCTTCCGACGTGTCGCTGGCCGAGAAATCATCCCTGTGAGCTCCGATATGGTTCACCCAATCACGGAGCAGTTTGTTGAGTCGAACGTATTCCGCAGGTGAAAGCGAACCATCTTGGGCGCGTTTCTTGAACAACGCTTCGACTTCTTTGCGACCCTTTTCGTCATGGGGGTGAAGCAGACCGATGGGCCAATTGATCTCACCAGTCGACTCATAGAATTCCGTTTTGGACAGGGGCTGGAGCCGCCGATTTTCGACGTACGCGGCCAACTTTTCCTTGCTTTTGTAAAACGTGTTGTCCGCGGTGGCGCGGTACGCGTCTCGAATGGCCCGATTCTCGACGAAGCTGCTGACCGCAAAATTCTGGTTCTCTAAGTACGCTCGGCGGGCACGCTCACTTTCCGTGGTTGCTCGAGCAACGTCGACCGACGCCTGTCCCCGGGCACGAATGACGTCGGCCATACCCCGAGCCATTCCCTCCTGTGCCGTCGAAGCGCCACGGCCCCACATGCCTCCGTAACCGCCCCCATAACCGCCGCCGCCGTAACCACCGCCATACTGCACGTCGACTGGGCTGGTGCCGGTTCCTTGCGTGAATTTCGTAATGTCAGTTTGTCCGGCCGCCTCCTGTGCGGTGGCAATGCCCAACGGCAACAAGGCGAACCCGCCCAACCACAAAAATCGTATCGTCGAAAATTTCATTTCTATTCCGCTCACCGCGCGCTCGACTCTCGAGATTTTGACTGATGATAATGGACGAACCGGCTGCGATTCGCCCGCAGCCTCCATGGTACTACCCAGCATCTCGGTGCGAACCCGTCGTTAGAGTAAAAAAGCCTGGATTTTGCTCGGTTTCCATCGAATCAAACGCATCGACGCAGGCTGGCTACTCCCGCCGATTGCCGCTGGTTCGGATCCCAGCAAACACAAAAGAACGCAAAAAGGGACACCGACTGTGTTGGGAAACGCCGAAATATCGCGTCATGACGTGTCCGGTCCGCGCGACGATGCAACTAAACTCGGGGCCGCTCGCTTTTGCCCCCGATGTTCTTCTTCGTTGGATATCCATGTCTGCTCGCACTTGTTCTCTTTCTCTGCTCGCGTTCGCTCTGAGGCTGTTGCCCGCGTCGGCCTTGCTCGCGCACGATTCGCCCGACCATGACCCCGCCACAATGATCGCCAAGACGATCGAGGCTCGCGGCACCGTTTTTGACGACCGCAACGGCAACGGTGAACGTGACGATGGCGAAGGGGGGCTGGCCAACATTCGCGTCAGCAATGGCAAGGACATTGTCCGCACCGACGATCGGGGGCAATACGAGCTGAAAGTCGATGACGACGACATCATCTTTATCATCAAACCGCGTGATTGGGTCACGCCGCTCGACAAAGACAACCTGCCGCAATTCTATTACATCCACAAACCGGCTGGGTCGCCAGCGACGTTCAAATACCCCGGCGTCGATCCTACGGGCCCGTTGCCCAAGTCCGTCGACTTCCCGCTCCGTCATCGGCCCGAACCGGAAGCTTTCAAAGCGATCATGTTCGGTGACCCGCAGCCGCGTGACATCACCGAAGTCGAATATATCGCCCATGATGTCGTGGAACAGGTGATCGCCGAGCAGGCCCATGGCGCCGCCTTCGGCGTCACGTTGGGCGATATCGTCTTTGACGATCTTTCGGTGATGCCGCCGCTCAACCAGGCCATCGCGCTGATCGGGATCCCCTGGTACAACGTGATCGGAAACCACGACCTGAACCTGGATGCCAAGGTCGACAGCCAGAGTGACGAAACGTTCGAGCGGACTCTATGGTCCTGCATACTACTCGTTCGATCACGGCCCGACCCACTTTCTGGTTCTCGATGATGTCTTCTGGCATGGTGCAGACGAAAACCAGAAGGCTCATTATCACGGTGGACTCGGCGAGACGCAGATGGAATTCATCCGCAATGATCTGGCCGCGATTCCCGAAAATCAGTTGGTCGTGCTGTTGATGCACGTTCCGCTGACCGACGTCAAAGACCGACAACAGCTGTACCGGTTGATCGAGAAGCGTCCCGCCGCGATCTCGATCTCGGCACACACGCACTACATGGAGCACCGCTGGATCGGCAAAGAAGATGGCTGGATGGGACCGCAGAAACATCATCACATCGTGAACGTGACGGTTTGCGGAAGCTGGTGGCGCGGCAAGAAAGACGAGCGTGGAATCCCGCATGCGACCATGAGCGATGGTGGCCCGAATGGCTACACGATCATGGAGTTTAACGGCGATAAGTACTCGATCGAATTCCGCGCGGCCAGTCGTCCAGCCGACTACCAAATGAATATCTATGCTCCTGAGTCGGTCAAGAAATCAGAACTACCTACGACAGTCGTCATGGCCAACGTCTTTAACGGATCCTCACGATGGAAGGTTTCGCTTCGAGTCGACAGTCAAGGGAATTGGTTGCCAATGGAGCAGTTCAACAGCACTGATCCGGCATTCGTGGCAGAGAAGGCGAGCGAGCAGAAACTGCAGGATCGAACTTGGATCGATCTACCCGGTGCTCATTCAACACCGCATATGTGGCGAGGCATGCTGCCGACAACACTGGCGTCGGGAACGCATCTGATCGAGGTTCGCGGCATCGACCCGTCCGGAAAAGAGGTCATCGACCACCGCATTCTCCGCGTCGAGAACAATCCGTAGCAATTGAGCACCGTAGCGCCGGCAAAGGGTGCGAAACGCCAAGTCCGCACCTTAACGAGTCGCTGTCTCGATCTCAACGGCAATGCGGCGCCTCTCATCGCCTGCCTCGGCAGGCAAGCCCGTAGCGGCTAACGGAAACCGGCGAAAAACTCGCGCCGGCAATAAAAATGGACAGCGTCAGCAAGACAGCGCCAACCAGGAAGGGCGCTCCCGGCAAGTGCACCGGGGCCGCAGCACTGATGAAGTAGCTGAACAGAAACGTGTTGAAAAGTATCGGCGCGACGATGTTGGTCAGACTGGTCAATGATGTCAGCGCACCTTGGATCTTTCCTTGCTCGGTTTCGTCCACGGTTCCGGTCACCAAGCTTTGAATCGCTGGACCGGCGACGCCGCCAAACGCACCGCCAATGATGATGCAAGGAATCATCCAACCTTGGCTGGCCATCCCGTAACCCAAAAAGGAAACGGCGGAAATAATCGTGCCGATGATCACGGTCTTCCGCTCTCCGAATCGCCGGATCACCGGTCGCACCATGCCACCTTGGACAATGATCGCCATGACGCCCACCAAACCGAGTGCCATGCCGTTCGTGCTGGCGTCCCACTCAAAGCGGTAACCGGTGTACAGCACCCAAACGTTTTCGAGTCCCCGTTGGGCAAGCGACTTGCAGACGAAAACCGCCGCCAACCCGGCAACGAGCGGATAAACACGAAGCTGGGCCAAGGACCCGAACGGATGAATATGAGCGAGCCTGAATCCGCTTCGCTTTTCCCGCGGCAATGACTCGGGCAACACAAAATACCCGTACATCCAATTCACCAACGCGAGCCCGGCTGCGGCAAAGAATGGTAAACGGAGGTTGATGCCGCCCAGAAATCCGCCCAGAGCCGGGCCGATGGTAAAACCAAGACCGAACATCATTCCCACGAAACCGAAATTCCGCGCACGCGTTTCGTCGGTCGAAACATCCGCAATGTAAGCGTTCGCCGTCGTGAAGCTGGCACCCATGATTCCAGCCAGCACGCGTCCAATGAACAACCACCAAATGTTCGGTGCGAAACCCTGGATCAAGAAGTCGATCCCCAGGCCGAACAGAGACACCAAAATGACGGGACGTCGACCGAAGCGATCGGACAGCGCCACCATCACGGGAGCGAAGAAGAATTGCATCAACGCGTAGGTAGCACCGATCACACCGACATAACGGCCGGCCCGAGAAAACGTCTGCTCGTCCGTCAGCACGCCTTCGGACGCCGTCGGCGCGGCGGCATCGACGACCAGCCCCGTGCTCGCGGCCGCACCAACGGGATCGTCACCGACAAGTTCTTTCACCAGCTCGGGAAGCACCGGAATGATGATTCCGATCCCGAGAATATCGATGAACAGCGTGACCATGATGAACGCAATCGCGGCTTCACGTCGGTTACCGGAGGATTGCGTCATTCGAAAGTTGGATCAACAAAGATTTGCCTACATCTCCCCTCGTGAGAGATGTCCAGGCGAGAGGCGGAGGACGGCATTCTAGCTGGTCTACTCTGCCAAGATAGCGGCACGCTGTGCAAAGCCGGGAGAGATCGCGTGACTCGCTCCAGCGGATTAGCGTGCCTGCACGCGCCGCCGTGGAGTGCGCCATACGGTTTGCGGGCGGAATCAAAAAGTAGCCGTCACGCTCCGCCGTGACGAAAGCCCGACCAGGTCGCGAACCATCAGTTTTATGCTCATCGAATCTATTCTCATCGAAAAAATCGTTCCGCCACGCGCCACCTACGATCAGCCGTGGTTTCACTGGAAGAACGTTCGGTCGGGCTACATCTCGACGGAGCGAGATGGCTACTTTGTAGACCGCAGGGTGCACCCGACATCATGGAAAAATCGATTCTTATCTTGCCGCTAACCCTCCATACTTCGTATAGGACCAGAATCCGTCTTTGATGCGGGAAAATGCCAGCAAAGGAAGCTTGTACATGACGATTCAACTCGCAGAGATCGCCTCGCTGGTCGGGGGCCGGTTGATTGGCGATGCAGAACTTGTCTGCCATGGTGCGAATCCTCCCGGCGAAGCGACCAACCTCGAAATCACAATGCTCGACGACCCCGCTCGTATCAGCTCGATTGCGACATCCAGCGCGCTGGCTGTGATCACGGGCGAGGAAGTCGATCTTCGAGGACGACCGCAGATCGTCGTTGCCAGGCCGCATCAAGCGTTTGCCGCAGTCGTTGCTCATTTTCGACCGCCGATCAAGACGGTCCAATGGCCCGATGGCGTTGAACCCGCAGCCCAGATTGCTGAAACAGCCTTGATTCACCCCAGCGTGATTGTTGGGGCCGGCACAAAGATCGGCGAAAGGACCCGCATCATGCCGGGCGCCGTGATCATGCCACGCTGCGAAATCGGTGACGACTGCGTGATCTATCCCAACGTCACACTCTACGAATACACGCAGGTGGGAGATCGCGTTGTGATTCACGCCGGCGCAGTCCTCGGCGCCCATGGATTCGGGTACACCCAAGAAAATGGTCGGCACGTATTGACGCCGCAGCTCGGCTACGTTGCGATCGAGTCCGATGTCGAGATCGGTGCCGGTTCGACCGTCGACCGCGGAACGTACGGCGCCACACGCATCGGCGAAGGTACGAAGATCGACAACCAGGTCATGATCGGTCACAACTGCCAAATCGGGCGGCACAACCTGCTGTGCAGCCAAGTCGGCATTGCCGGCAGCAGTCGAACAGGCGACTACGTGGTCATGGCGGGACAAGTTGGGCTGGCCGATCACATCACCCTGGGCGATCACGTGACCATCGGTGCACAAGCCGGCGTCATGCACGATTGTCCCGATAACGAAGTCTGCATTGGATCGCCAGCAACCAACCACCGCGATCAAATGCAGATCATGGCTGTGCAGCGTCGCCTGCCCCAAATGCGACGAGAAATCAAAGAGCTGCGCCGCGAACTGGACGAGCTGAAAAAGAATTCGCAGCCGGAATCAACGACCAGCCCGGATGCAAAGCCCGCTTCGACCGATGACAACAAACGGGCAGCATGACGAAGCGACGCGGATATTGGCCTCGGCCTGCCCAGGCGATCTTGGCCCAGCACAAGCAACCAAATGCCTTACCGCCGATTGGCCTGATTGCCGGTTGGGGAAGTTTCCCGATTCAGGTCGCCCAGTCGCTGATTCGTGATGGACGCTCCGTTTGCTGCGTGGCCATCACGGGACACGCCAGCACGGATTTGGAGTCGATTTGCGATCACGTGCTTTGGTCCGGTGTCGGAAAACTGGGACGCCACATGCGGTACTTTCGCCGTAATGGCGTCCAACAAGTCACGATGGCCGGCAAGATTTTTAAAGCCGATGTGCTTTTTCACGGGTCCATGTTCCTGCGACACCTGCCTGATCTGACTTGCATTCGCACCTTCGCACCGCCCTTGCTCGGCCGGAAACGGGACGCCCGCGACGACAGTCTCTTGTTGGCCGTCACAAACGCTTACACTCGTATTGGAATCGAAGTTTGTGCTGCCACTGATTTTGCACCGGAGTTACTTGTGAACGAAGGACTACTAACCGGACCATCGCCCAACCACGCGGTTGCAAGGCGACATCGAAGCTGGCTGGGACGTCGCCAAGACAGATGGGCGGGATGGACATCGGGCAAACCATCACGATCAAAGACGGAACCGTGATCGCGGTCGAAGCGATTGAAGGAACCGACGCCTGCATCGAGCGAACCGGCGAGCTGTGTCGGCGAGGTGGATGGACGCTCGTGAAAGTCAGCAAGCCCAACCAAGACATGCGGTTCGACGTTCCCACCATCGGCCCGCAGACGATCGCAGCGAGTTCGCGATGCCGGTGGAAAAGCGATCGCGATCGAAGCGGACAAGACGATCCTGGTCGAGCGCGAGCAAACCTTGGAATTGGCACGACAGGCCGGTATCACAATCGTGGCAATCGACGACGCTCAAGTCGCCGGTCAACTGCCGGCTCGCTCGCTGACCGACAACTCGCAACAGGCAGCTTGAGCGTTGTGTCTGGCGCAATCGACACGCGTCGCGCACACGCGTCCACCCGCGAAGTTGAATTTGTATCTCGAACTGCTGGCAAGACGCGATGACGGCTTCCACGAGATCGACACCGTCATGGTACCGATCGATTGGTGCGACGAGATGCATGTTTCGCGCACTGATCGACCAGGCGATCAGCCTGAGTGTCGACTGGCTGCCTTCGACGGAAGTGATTGCTCGATCGGCTCGCGTCTCGATCCGCAGGACGAAGGCTCGCAACGACAACTGGCGATTCCCAGCGATCGAGCAGAACTTGGTTCATCGCGCGCTCAGCCGTTTCATTGAAACCTTTGACGTCAGCGGCGGTTTCCACTGCCGGCTTGGCAAGTCGATTCCCGCCGGTGCTGGAATGGGGGGTGCCAGCAGTGATGCTGCGTCGGCTTTGCAGTGCTGCTGCCGCCCTTTGCGGATATCCCGCAAAACGCCAGCGAGCTTCGCGAAATCGCGGCCCAGATCGGCAGCGACGTACCGTTTTTTCTCGGGCTCGACGGACGAGAAAATCGCTGCGGGGCGTGCCCGCGGACGTGGCGAATTGCTTTCTGCCGTCTCGTTAAAGTCGACGCTTTACTTCGTGATCATTTTTTCAGGTGTGAATTTGTCGACTGGTAAAGTTTACGCAAATTCCCAGGTTTCTCGAACTCCGCAAGATGCTGATCGATTCATATGCCGCTCTTGAAGGCCGAAGTGGCACGGCGTTTGAATCCGAAATGGCGAATCGATTGACCGATCCCGCGAAAAAACTTGCACCCCAAATCAACGAAACCCTAGAATCACTGTGGCGGAGCGGGCTAGGAACGTGTCAATTGACGGGAAGTGGTTCGGCTTGCTTTGCGGTTGCTAGCACATTGAGAGAGGCGAACCGATGTGCCGCAGCGGCTTCGATCGACTTGTGAACCTGGGGCAATCGTTATGAGTGCACAGAGCACAAGCGTGCCAGTTCGAGTGGACATGACATAAACAATATCGTGCTTGCAGATGTGTCGCGTGATTGGGTGCGACATGTTCGCCGGTTAGGGAGGGTCGGACGATGGATATCACCGAGATTCGCATCAAGTTGATGGAAGATTCAGAAGACCGACTTCGGGCCTTTTGCTCGATAACGATCGATGACTCTTTCGTTGTCCGTGACTTGAAAATCATTGATGGCTCCAATGGTCCTTTCGTTGCGATGCCCAGTCGCAAACTGTCAGGACACTGCCAACGTTGCAATCACAAGAATCATTTGCGCGCGACGTACTGCAATCACTGCGGTGTGAAGTTGCAGATCGACGGTGACTCTTCCGGCTACGACTCTCCACAAAAGCTGTATGCGGACGTGGCTCATCCGATCAACAGTGATTGCCGCGAGCTGATTCAGAACGCTGTCATTGAAGAATTCGAGGCTGAGTTGCGACGCTGCCAGCAGCCAGGTTACCGTTCGCGCTACGACGACGATTTCGGTTACGAGGATGTCGAGCCTACGGATGTGATCGAACCGGCGGCGAAACCCAAGGCCAAGGCGGAAGGTGGTCCGCCACGCCCGCACTTCATTGATCGCCCCAAACAGCGCCCGACAACGCCTACCGACAAAGAAGACGACGACAGCTTCGGTGCCGGCGTCTTCTAAGTAGCGTCTGCTCGAAAGAAGTCACTGTGGACGACCGTGAAAACGCAGCCGGAGGACGAGACGGACGCCCGGTTCCTGGGGACCAAGTGGTTCAGGACCAAGCGGTTGGGGAACAGTGCGTTGGGGATGGCAGCTCCGATGTTGCGGAAGACGCCGCTCTTGATTTCCCACTGGATCTTCCGCGACCGGCCGTTGGACGACTCAGTTTGTATTTCCGCGAACTGCAGCGATTGTTCGACTCGGAAGTGACATCCGTCAACAGCAAGGAACTCGGTCGGCTAGTCGATGTTTCACCGGCGGTGGTACGACGCGACCTGAGCGCATTGGGGACGATCGGGCGTCGCGGTGTTGGATACGACATCGCCACTTTGATCGAGCGGATTGGTCGTGTCCTCGGCTCGAGCGTCCAGTGGAACGTCGTGTTGGTCGGTGCAGGCTCGCTGGGCGACGCATTGTTGCGCTACAAAGGATTCGAGCGGTTAGGGTTTCGGCTTGAGTGCGGCGTTTGACAACGACCCGTCGAGAATCGGGACCTCGATCGGCGGGATCAAGATCTTGGATGCGGCAACGATGGAGAGCGTGTTGGCAACCGAACGGGCCGAGCTTGCGATCCTGGCCGTACCCGCCGAGCATGCCAGCGAGATCGCGACACGATTGGTCAATTGCAAGATCAGCGGGATTTTGAACTTTGCCCCCACGACGTTACGGCTTACCCAGTGGTGTCGCGGTGGTCAACATGGATTTAGCCAGCGAACTACAGCGGCTGGCGTTCAGCGTCCAGGCAAGAAAATAGTCATTTCCAAGAACGAGCAGGCAGACTCGTGAGCCGCCTGACCAGGACCAATTGGCCACAGCGAACCCGAAACGCCGAAAAAAGGTCCTCTTTAGAGTGAGCCGAACAGTTGCTAAACTCCGCACTGTTCTACCCCGTGGTGTAATGGTAACACAGCTGGTTTTGGTCCAGCCATTCAAGGTTCGAGTCCTTACGGGGTAGCTTCTCTTGCTCAGGGTACGGGGATTCTCAGGGTACGGGGATTCTCAGGGTACGGGGATTCTCAGGGTACGGGGATTCTCAGGGTACGGGGATCTCAGGGTACGGGGATTCTCAGGGTACGGGGATTCTTGCGGTCATTCTTGACGACACCCCACAGTCGATCGAAGGCGTCGATTACCTGAATCGATGGTGAGCCGGATAGCCGCACTCAACTTCCGACGAGGAGCCGACCGTCCCAAGAACTCATAGGTAGTGGGACTGGCCAACAATCGACCGTTTTCTATCGCGGCGTCGAGCGATCGGGCCACGGGCAGACGCACCTTGGGAAGAAACAGGCGGACGTCTTCTCGTCTCGTCCACGGTCCAGCAAGACCCGGAATCCTCACCTGGAAATATCCTCAATCTTTCTTCTATTGACGCGGTCGGGTTGCAGCAACCGACGTCGACAGAGCACACTGACGGGAAAAGTCATGTTCGGCTCGAATGTTCTTCGACTGGGAATTTCGATACGTGACACTGTTCACACTTATTTGGATTGTCGTTGGCGTCGCAGTACTTCCGGTGACGCTGTTCTTCGCAGCTCCGTTCGGACGGCACACCGATCAGCGTCATCGTCCTGTGATGAGCAACCGTGTGGGTTGGATGATCATGGAGTCGCCGGCCATCTGGTGCTTTTCGACCGTCTTTTTTCTCGGCGTCCAGACCGCTTGCCCCGCGGCATGGCTGCTGTGGTCGTTTTGGATGATTCACTATGTGAACCGCGGACTGATTTTTCCCGTTCGCATCCGCACGAAAGGAAAACAGATTCCTGTTTTGATCGTCGTTTGTGCTTTCGTTTTCCAGGTCATCAATGGCGTGCTGAATGGTGCCGGACTCCATGCGGGCAAGTATACAGTCGACTGGCTGAGAGAACCGAGCTTCGTGATCGGGTGTGTCGGCTACTTTATCGGCTGGGGCATCAATTTGTGGTCCGACCAGATCCTGTTGTCGCTGCGAAAACCAAACGAGACGGCCTATCAGATTCCCTTTGGCGGAATGTTTCGCTGGGTCTCGTGTCCAAACTTTTTCGGAGAAATGATTCAATGGATCGGTTGGGCCGCCATGTGCTGGAATTTGGCAGGCCTTTCGTTCGCGATTTGGACGATCGCGAATCTTGTCCCACGTGCGTTGGCGCATCACCGCTGGTACGCGAAAACTTTCGACGAATACCCAGCCGAGCGAAAAGCGATTATTCCCAAGTTGCTGTAGCAGGAGCAACACTACGACAAAGGTTTCTCGAACGTTAGCATCGCTGAGCCCGTCAGGATTCCCATTTGGCCGCCCCGGATGATGTGCCGAAGAGTACCGGCCAAGAACGTATCGTTAAACCGTGCGAAACCGCGCGGTAGAACTCGCATTGCTTCGCCTGTTCGCGATAACCCATAAGTCAATCGCGAACTTGACGAGCCAGGGCAGCAAGGGGTTGCGAACCCAATACGAATACCAAGCTCAAATCGCATGCGAGATATCGATGTCCTCAACACATCGTAAACCCGCATCTTGAGCCGATGCGATCATGCCATCGACCGTATGCAGCGAAGGCATTGCGGTCGAAAACTCAAAATCGCTCAGCACCTTGGCATGCGTCGGATCGTCCCCGCGATACGTTTTGGATTTGCACAGACAATACGCCGTGACCCGACCACCGGGTTTGAGCACGCGCTGAACTTCGCTTAGCACCGTCGTCAAGTTTGGGTAGTATTTCAGTGCATAAACTGCGTACGCCGAATCAAACGTACAGTCATCAAACGGCATCTTGCGGCTATCACCCTCGACGACACTGCACAAGGCGTCCAAGCCTTCGGATGCGATTGCGTCGATTGCCTGTTTCACCTCATTCGCTCCTAACGTGATGCCGGTAACCTGAGCACCCGAGTGCTTTGCCAGGAAACGTAACATCCCACCGACGCCACAGCCAATATCCAACGCATGCCTGCCCGATTGAAGCTCGAGCTTGTCGGCAACCATTCGATACATCCGGTATGTCGCCTCTTGCCGACTCTGCCCTTGGAACTCGGGAGGACAAAAGTGCCATCCTTCGCCGTAGTAGGTGGCAATTACCGGCGCCATCAACTTGTAGTAGTGGCGTGTTGCCGGAATGTAGTCCCCCGTCTGCCGGGCTTCGTCGTGCAATCGGCGGTGCTCATCAAAAAACTGATCCAGGTCGTTTCTGCGAAAGTCGCGGAACAGTCGCAGATAACTCTTGACCAAATTGTCTCCTCTGGGGTCTGCGGTTTGAGGATTCAAAGTCTTGGACATGATTCAGTCGTTTGCCTGAGGTTGTCTCGGTGCGGTCGTCATTCGATGCTCTTGAAACCACGCGATCGTGTCCGCGATCGTCGTTTGCAGGGGTCGATGCTGGAATCCCAACTCCTTCTCTGCTTTGTCGGTTTCGATTCTTTGATGCCGCGTTACAATCTCGATGGACTCGGGTGTCACCAATGGTCTTTGCCCAGTGAATTGACTCAGCCACACGATCATCGGCGCTGCGCCTCGCGCGACCCAAACGGGAACGTTGATTCTGGGAGGCTTTGCGCCAGTCTCTTGAAACACATGATCGGCGATGAGAGAAAACGAGGCGTACTCGCCTTTCAAAATGTAATTCTCGCCGGTCTTCCCCCGTAACTCGGCTAACACTGCGGCTATCGCAACGTCTCGCGAATCGATCCAGTAGTAACCAGCTCGAACCAAGCCTGGTAAACGTCGACTCATCAGCTGCAGCAGCATTTCGCCCGATGCTGAAGGATCAAAATCATTCGGTCCAATGACTCCAACGGGATTCAAGATCACCGCATCGAGGCCACGCTCGACAGCTGCGATGACGATCCGCTGTCCGGCGGCCTTGGAGAGATCATAAGGGAGCGCATTCCTGTCCGCTTCGTGAGCCAGTTCCCGAGTTTCGTCGATCGGTTCGTGACGCGGAGCGTAAGACATCGCGTGTACCGAACCAAGGTGCACGAAGCGACGAACACCCTGCTTCATCGCAGCTTCTACTATCCTGCGCGTGCCGTCGATGTTGACACGCATCATCTGCGATCGATCTTCGCGTCGGTCAATCGAAATTACTGCCGCCAAGTGATAAACGACTTCGACGCCATCGATCGCGCGCTCGAGCTGCTGCGGATCAAACAGATCGCCTTTGATGACGTCGACCTCCAGCCCCGCGAGCGACCGTGAAGCACGATTGGTAAGCACACGAACCCGTCGATTCAGCGAAAGCAAATGACGAACGAGATTGTTTCCTACAAACCCGGAACCACCAGTTACAAGCGTCAGATGTTGGGAGTGATTCATTTCAAAACTGTCGATCATACCATCGCGAAGACGCGGTGAATCATCGGAAAGTCTCGCGCATGAACGTTACACAAGCTGCTGCGATTGAGTCAAGATAGCAGCGAGAGCCCGGCTTGGCTACAAACGCCTTACTGATGGCGATTCCAGCCGCGGAGCTGATGCAATATCCCGCATCCGACCCGCTCCAGGTCACGGTCAGGTCACGATTGAGCGACAAAGACGACAACGGTATCCCAAGCGACTGAATGGTCCCATCAACCCGTGGGACGGCGAGGTTGTGGGCCACGCGAGAAAAAGGACCCTGATACGGGACTCGATCCGCAAAGCTGACGCTTCATTCTCGCCGAGCGCGTCATTCGCTGGCGGACCGGTTCTGATCGTCGTATCCGTTACCGCGCGGCAATCCGTAGCGATTATGCTAATGCGATCTCTCAGCACCTGTTCGAGAAAGGGGGTTGACCCTTTCCGAGAGAAACCTGACGCCACCATTTGCGTTCGATTCATTGCCCTCTCGCGGCCGCGAACCAGACTTCCAGAGGATCAAGCCCCTTTTTCAAACACGTACTCAGCTGAAATTCAACGAATCCTACGAAGGTAAAGTGATGAGCGAGCCAGATCCGGCAAAGTTCAATCGCACCGCATGGGACAACATCGCACGAAGCGGTAAGTGGTTTGATCCGGTTGATTCGACGACCATCGACAACGCCAGAACTGGTGACTGGTCGCTACGTTTGACTGCGACCAAGCCGATTCCCAAAACTTGGCTCGGTGAAGTTACGAACAAACGGATCTTGTGCCTTGCCGGTGGGGGCGGACACCAGGGTCCGGTGTTGGCAGCGGCCGGAGCATGTGTGACGGTTCTGGATTTTAGCGAAGAACAATTGGCGATCGACCGCGGCGTCGCAGACAAACATGGTCTCGAACTGGAAACAGTCGCCGGCGACATGCGTGACTTGAGCATCTTTGACGACGGGAGATTCGACTTGGTAGTCAATCCATGCTCAGTCAATTTTTGTCCTGATGTTCGACCGGTGTGGATTGAAGTTGCCAGGGTCCTAAGCTGTGGCGGCGAATTGCTTGCCGGACTGATTCAACCTGTGAACTATCTGTTTGACGCCCAGCGGCTTGCTGCTGGAGATTTTGTTGTGCGACACAGAATTCCTTACAGCGACGTTGATCTGCCGCAAGACGAACGCGATCGTACGATTGGCCCTCAGCGTCCGATCGAGTTCGGGCATACGTTGACCGATTTGATCGCAGGCCAACTCGCCGCCGGTCTAGTGCTAACCGATTTATTCGAGGACCGTTGGGGAGGCAACGATCCGCTGTCGGATTTCATCCCGACGTTCTTGGCAACACGTGCGGCAAAGCCCATCCACGCTTCGCTTCTGCAAGCATGAATAGAAAGGTTGTCAACAGTGACCAGACGGCAACAGCCAACAGAACAACCAAGAATGAAGCCCAGCTGCGATCCGCAATTTCACCGGCGAAGAAGTAAAAGCCTGCCGTTGCGCCGAATGCGATAGCGTCCAGCAGGGCCACCAGGAACCCGGAATGCGGAATGCGGACCACCGAATTCGATCGAGAAGACGTTCATTGGAATGTATTAGCAGGGGGAGATGCACAGCCCAAACACGAACAGCAGCGCCATCGACAGATTGACCGAGACGCGTTGATCTCCCCTGTTGCCTCGTTGACCGCATAGAATCGATGCCAGTCGAGTCGAGGATTCGGAAAACAGACGTTGCATTGAAAGAGGTGTGTCAATGAATCATTGTTCTGCAGCCTGGGGTGATCGGGTCTGGGTCTCTAGCCTATGGCTGATCGCGATGTTGTTGGTTGGTTCGCATTTCGCCTCGGCCGCGGAGTCGGCCGGCCGGCCGACGTTTACGGTGCAACAGCGACAGCGCATCGACGAGAATGCGATGTGGGGACCGCGTGAAAAGCAGAATATCGCGCCAGTCGAAGTGTATGGCAGTGCCCTTCAATGGCTGATCTCGCGGACGCCGATGCCGCTGGCCGAGGAACTTGAGCGGGCGGCGAGGCTCCACGACCAGGTGCTTGCGAAGTATCAATCCGCTGCCGCACCTGTCGGTGTCGCGGAAGTCCTGGTTGAGTTGGTCAACGCGCTGCCGCCGCGAATGCGGTCCCAGGAGTACGAGTTTACGATCACGGTCGTCGACCAGGGGGAGACACCGGCCTTTTCGGCGGGTGCCGGTCACATCTACGTGTCGCAACGCCTCCTTCAGACGACGTTCGACGACGAAGAACCGACGGGCCGTGACCGGGTTGCCTTTGTGTTAGCGCACGAATTGGGCCACTTATGCCTGGGGCACGTGCGGCGGTTGTTTCAGCGGCAGTGGCTGTATGAGCACCTCGAGAAAGATCTCAGCGCTGAACCCGAACGAAAAGCGGAAGCGAAACGCTATCTCGACAGCCTGCGGGGTACTGGTGTTATCCTCGAATACGCTTACTCGCGCGAGGATGATTTCCTTGCCGATCTGTTCGCCGTCCATCTGTGCCGCAACGCGGGGTTCGACGTAGAAAATGGACTGGATGTGCTCCGTCGAGACGCGGTCAACCAGAACGAAGCATTACTACGCAATCCTCCGGCACGCGTAGGGGTTCCTCCAGTTGAACCGGAAGTCCAGGAGGCGGTGACGGGTGAGTCCTTCACGCTCGCCCAGCCACCGTCGCCGGCCCAACGCCTGCGACGCGTGCGGTTGGAACTGGATGGATTGATCTATGGCGAAGACTACGGACTGTTTGCGTTTCAGCGAGAGACTGAGCAATTGAAGTTGGCCGAGGACCACAGCATCGACGAGGGCCAGCGAATCGTCGTTTGCATCCACGGGATGGAATCGAGTTTGGGCGTCTATCTCCCGCTAATGGAACACTTGGCGAAACAGGACGCGACAGCGGAGTTGCGTGTCCTGGGTTTCCAATACCCGGCCGACGAGAGCCTCGCCCGCAGTGCCAAGTTTCTCAGACGCGAAATGCGACGGGTCGGGGCGGCGTCGGCGCACGTCGACTTCGTGTGTCACAGCGCCGGTGGGCTGGTGCTGCGGCACTATGTTGAAGTCGACGGCGGCAACTTTCACCGAGTCTACTTTCAAGGCACACCGCAATACGGCAGCGACTTGGCATCCTTGCGAAGCCTGTTGGAAGTCGGCCAGTTCCTCGGCGATTTGAATCTTGGTTACGATGCCGCCCTGGCCTCGGCCATCCGCGACGGGCACGGGCAGATTTCGCATGATTTGTTGCCCGAAAGTCTGTTCCTGACTCACTTGAACTCGTCGAGAAGCCCGTTACATCGGGATCGCTACACCATCTACCGCGGGCAAGCATTCTCGCGGACACGGTCGTTGTTGTTGAAGGCTGCGGTGGCGACGGCTGCTAGCTCGCTCGCCCGGCGACTTGACCGGGAAGACAAAGGTGACACGCCTGCCAAATTCGCCCGTGAATCGCTCCGCTCGTTGGTGTTGCCCGAGGAGATCTTCGATGGCGATCTGTGCGTTACGCGGAAGAGTGCTCAGCTTGAAAACGTGAAACAAATTCACGATTATCGGCTCAATCACACCGCGCTGCCTCGCGATCCGGCCGTGATTGAACATTTGGCTCAGCAACTGACGCACGAAGATTAGCAACACTGTCGGCTCGGGTACGCCCTCGTGGCAGGGTGCACGTGATTCAGTGCATCCCTCAGCATTCCATCAAACGTTTGAGTCTGCCGCCGGTTTCGCCCAGACCTCCGACCTTCAATGGGGTCGTCGTCGCATGATGGAAGGCCGGAATGGAATAGTCGTGTGGGATTTCATCGCCAGCTCAATACGCGAAAGACTCCCTCCCGTTGCCGGATAAGCAATGGCAGTTCCAGGATGCGATCGCGAAGAAACGCGAGGATCAGTCCAAATCCAAACAACACACCGCCACCGACGGTGATCGCGATTGCGACGGAATTCAACTGACTCCATGGAACGAGAATCAGCAGGGTCGCAAAATACAGGGCGGTCATGATGCCGCCGATGAGCGTTGTAGCTTTCAATCGGAAGACCAGTCCGGATGCCAGCAACAGCACGCTGACGAACAAGAAACCGAATTCGTTGATCGCACGGAACTCGCCATGATAGCGATCGTGCCAAGTGGCCATCGCGAGCGGAAAACTTGCCAGCAACGCGCCGAAAAACAGGCTGGTGCTGACCATGTCGCTTTCACGCTCGTGCTCCCGGTGCCAGCCCACGTGCCCCACGCAAAGCAGCAGCAAGCCGGTCAACACGGAAAACAGCTCGATCTGTTGCCAGGGGCTCAGGTCGATCAACTGATGGACTGCCAGTAACGTGATCGCACCTTCGGCAAGTGAGGTCACGACGTACCACCGTCGCCAGGAATCCTGTCGCGTCATAGACATCGCGATCAAGCTGATAATCAACATCGTCAAACAGAATCCCACAAATCCAAGATCTAACCCGGTCGAAGTGCTGACACCGAGCCGGGGCCCGATGATTCCGAAGAAGCTGTGAAAGACCGATGAAACGAACGCCAGACTGAGCAACGTATTGGAGGCCTGGAAAAACGACTGGGCCAGCGGCGCGGCGGCGGTCTTCTCCCAGAACGACAATCGATAGGCGACCAGGAGCAAGAGCCCGATGACCGCAAAGACCAGCATGTAGGCCTGGGTTCCAACCGCAAAGTACGCCAACAACTGCCACACACTGCCGCAAGCCATCAGCGTTGTCAGGTGGACCAGTCGCGGCTGCTTCTGCATCCAGGTCGCCAGGCCATAAAAGATCGCAGCTTCCGCAAAAAACAGCACCAATCCAATCCGTCCAACTTGACTCTCATTGGTAAAGCCTGCGAATGCGGACGCCAACGACGATCCGAGCATGGCGATTGCCGCGGCGTGCGCGACCCAACGCACTGGGCGAGCCTGAGGTCGATCGCCGTAAAGGCGTGACGCGACCAGATAAAAGATCGGAATCAGCATCAGGATCGGCGCATGCTCTTCCCATCGTTCGCCCCCCAGCGCCGCAAGTGCTGACGCTGCGGCCACCATCAGCGAAGTCGCCCGAAGCAAAAAAGTAAGCCGACATCGTTATCGACTTGGAACTCTTTCGGTAAACATGCGCTCCCACGCGAGACGCAACCGCGGTCAGCAGCATCGCGCCCACAAAGCTCCACTTTGGCGGCTCGTCCACCCAGATCGTCCGCCATCCAACGTGCTGTAAATAGATCAATCCGCCCAGCAATACCGGCAACAGTCCGAGCAGTAACCCAAATGCCGGTAGGGATCTCGTGTACTTCTTGTCCCCAGGCACGTTGGCTTGGACCACATGCACAACCAGAGAGGTCAACGCCAGCACGATGATGATGGCGTCGACCCCAAGATCCAGATTCAGCATTTGCAGGCCCAAGACCTCTGCCCACAACAGCGTGAATGCGGCGATGTGGACATAGACCCCCAGCTTGCGAACGACAAGGTCGGAATAGACGTAGGCATAGGTCGCAAGCGAAACAAGTGTGAATGCCAACCAACGCAGCTCGCCGCAGATCGGTGACGGAACAGCGTCCCTCGCTTCGAACAAGGGTCTGAACCAGACGTCATACAACAGCTCTCCGGCAACCTGAGCCCCCAAGACCAGCAGCAGGCCGGCCGCCATCAGCGCATGGCCGGACCAAAAGAATGCCAGGCCAAAGCGATTGCGGCTAAAGGGGCCTTCCTGATCTGCGAATGCACGCTCCACATGAATCGCAATCAGCCCCAGCACAACCAGCATCGTCGCTGGAAGTGGGATCTCCCAAAACTTCTGCGGCGATGGTGGTAGGTCCGCCAGAATCAAAAGCCCTGTCAGGGCCACGCCGCCGGTAAACACGTAGACGAACATCTCGTCTTTCAAGAACAGCGCAGAAGCCGCATAGATCATGCTGATGATCACGGCGGCAACCCACAAATGACCGTCCAGCGTGATCAAGTCGTTCGCGTTGTAGTACCACAAATTCAGCGGCATCACCAAGCAGGACAGCAACGACAGTGCTTTTCCAGCAAGCTGAAAACGTGTCCAACGGATCAAGCTGAAACCGGCAGCCAGAACGATGATGTTGACCAGCCCCAATGAAACGGCCATCACCGGCGGCGTGAAGAATTCGTTGATCCACAGCAAGATCACCAACCCAACAACCATCAACGCTCCGCCCAGGCCCAGCAGCCACTGGATGCTGCGGGGATCAAGCAGCAGTTCCAGCCAGGTCGGTCGAGGTGCTGAGGTGACCGCAGCGGCCGGCGCTTCCCCCGACGTCATGTTCGCGGCGAAGGCTCCGGCTTTGGCTGCTGCCTGCTCCTCAACCGACGCTGCCTTCGCCGGCTTGATCGAACGGTTGGCTGGTACTTGTATCATCCGGGTTTGCCGCCGTCGAAGACGGGACATCGCCAGCGTCTGTTTCATCATCGACCAGGATCGCCTGTACGACGCAGCTCGCTTGCAAGCCGCGGACGTCGACGCCTTGATTCGAAAGCCGACGTGAAATGGAGGACAATCGCTCGGAAACCTCTTTCTCCAGTGCATGAAGCTGAGCAAGCGGAAGCTGCAGCTTTGGAAGTTTCAGTTCGCTTACCTTGTGCTGCAGGAACATCCACCGTCGAAGTGCCTGGCTACCCTCGGTTTCGGATAACGTCGACGGAATGATGCCGAAGACGTTGGGAGCGTGATTCCCCTGCGCCGATAGTGTTTCGTATTCCTGACGTTTTTCTCGCAGCTCCGCGACGACACGTTCGCAGCATTCTGTCGGGATCAAGCGTGCCAGTCCCCACCGCTCAAATTGGTCCTCGGCAAACCGGATCGTGTCCAACACCACTCGCCAGGAAAATTCCGCGCTCGGATTGGTTGTAGGCATGAAACGTCCTCGCAAAGCCAGATTGTTGGTGAATTGGATCGGCTGACGTCCTGCAAACGAACGCCAGCAAGTGCCACGAATTCCGCGATAGCGATTTCAGACCCTGTTTGCACTGCAGCGGAGCGCTACCTTCGCGGAAATTCTATAAAATTCTTGAGTTCAATATCGCCGGACTCTCACTCTTTTTTAGCGACCATGCGAACTGGGAGATCCGCACTGAACGCGAATTCATGATGCCGGCTTAAGGCGCCAATGTGTTTCTATCGACCCATCGCCCATGCGTCGCTCCCCTTGAACGCATTGTTCGTGGAACCAATTTTTCGAGGCACCAGTGGTGACGACGAATGTACGACGATCGATCTGCAAAGAGTCTATGGCAGTGGACCGACCGCTGCAAACATTCGGGTCGACGTTCTTCCTGTCGGGGGTGTAACCGGCTGTCCGACAGGCTGATTTGGAAGACGACGCCGAGAATGGCTTCGATGCCCACCTCGTGCAGCGAGCGGACCATCTCCTTGAACTCCAGTTTCTGCTGGCCCAGACCGCCCGCGTTGCCGTAAGACGCTTTCGGCGCAAGAAACGCAACCGGATCATAACCCCAGTAATTTCCGAGGTGCTGGGCCGTGCTGGGGTTGATTCCCGTCACTTCATGTTCATTGAACTCCTGCATCGGCATCAACTCAACAGCCGTCACACCCAACTTCTTGAGATAAGGAATCTTTTCCATCAAGCCGCGATAAGTGCCTGGATGCCCGACGTCAGAGCTGGGGTGAATCGTGAACCCGCGAACATTGATTTCATAAATCACGGTTTGGGACGATGGATGTTTCAGCGGTCGGTCGTGATGCAAATGAAGATGCTCTTGCGTGTAAATGCACTTCGGCATGTGCCCGGCACTATCGACCGGCGACCGAGACGCGTCGGCTTGTTCTCCGCACGACGGACCGAAATCCCACATCGAACAGAATCACCCGGATTCGATGTTAGTATTTGACCGAGTGTGAACATGTCGTACTCGTCGTTGATCGACGTGATTACACCCTCGGCCCGCAAGCCGGTAATGCGGCCGCACTGTTTGCTTTGACACGGTGAATGACTTGGTGGCCGTCAATCTGAATAATCACCATTCCGCTTGTGGCGACTGAGTCTGAAATGAGATACCGCAATCCCTTATTCTAGTACATGACATCGTTTGGGAAATCCGTTCGGATCGTGATCGCTATAAGTATCGCAATCCAAGGATGCTTGACGAGTCACGATTCCGGTGCACATCTTTGTGAGTGAACGAAACGACCGTCATTCGTGAAACACAGCCCAATCGAGTCTTAACTTCACCGGAATCGGCAAACCTTCGCTGTGAGCTGCTGAGAGAGATTTCGTTCGTCGCCACCAACGAGTTGAAGGACAATGCTCGCAAGCAGGAAGAGTGGGCTCCCGTATCGAGAATGAAAGGCTCTTCTAAATCACTTCGAAGCTAACCGCCCTGTGTGGGACACGGCTGACTATTTTCAATTTGACTCGCGTGTTAGCGTGGCGCCAAGTCGGCGGGGAAGTCTCGGAAAATCGAAGGACACCGCCGCCAACATCGATTTCGATGGCGAGCGCTTTCAGGAAGTCCATTCCCAAGATGCCACGGATTTCCTGCCCAAATGCATTTCACAGTGGTGCTAGGTCAAGGCAACCGACTTCACCGACGCTATTCGAACTCAACTTACAGGTCTCGCCCTTTGGGCACGCGTAGAGCAGTGATGATTGATGGCATGCGGATTTTCGGAGCACGGTGCGTCCTTTCGACGGTCCAAGATCTGAACGGAGCGAAACGTCAAACGCAGATTTGGTGGCCCCGCTATGGACCACAAACTCGAGAGTGCGGCGGGAGAGGTTGACCGGTAGCAGGAGTTGCCGCCCCTCCTTTCCGACCTCAAACCGCTCGAGATGAGCTGCAGGCTGAGTCTCATCCGCCGGCGATCTTCGCGCGACGACAAGTAGCGGTAAAGAACTCCGCACCGCCAGACGGATGATTGATTCAGTCATGAGACAATCGCTCTCGCGATGCCAAGCGGCAGTCAACGATGACATGATATTGCTCAATCCCGAGTAGCACTCTGCGCCTCCGTTTTCCAGAAAAGCTGATAGCTCTGGCCGCATTTCAAGGTCCTGAATCAACATGAAGAGGCTCAGATTTCGCGGAGTGGGGCTTTGCTATGACGGCAAAAAGACTTGGACAGTGCAATGGAAGACCCGGCTGGCGGATTTCAGTCGTTGCGATCAAAATTCGCCTCTTTGAAGCATCGAATCGTTGGCTCAGCGGCTACGCGAGGCCAGCGGCGATGTAGTGTTTCCAGGTCGAGCCGAGTTCCCGCTTCGGCCTTCTTTCCAACCAGTGTTCAAGTAGTTGCGCAGCCGGAGTATCGCTGGTGATTCCATTATCACGTGCCGCCTTCAGGATCTGCTCGCGTTCTTCCGGCTCCACTTTGCCGCTAGCCCATGCGACCAGGATCAACGGAACTAATGAGATTGCCGTAACCGCTTCGGCTGACGCACCGGCGGCAAGGAGTTCGTCCTGCAGGTCCGAGTCGGTGATTCCAGTTGCCGCTTCGAGCCGCTTTCGATTGCATTCCGCTGCGGTCTTCGCCTTCATGTTCGCCAGTAGTTGATCGTCAACGCGGTGAAAGAACTCATCTTCCAAGGCCTGTCTACGATCGTTGAGTGCGTCTTTGGTCATCATTTTTCTCCAAGTTCTCGCGGCCATCGCTACATCGACAGCCCGGCGGTCGTGCAAATCGCAAGATTCGTGCCGAATCCGGCCGGCATTCAAAAACTGGCACATGAATCGCTCGCAATCGGTGTGCCCAGACACCCATTGAAGGACGACTTGCTATGAAACGATTCAAAAACATCCTGGTTGTCACTGACACTAGGTTCGACAGCCATCCCATCGTTGACGAGGCGGTCGAGATCGCCTCGCACAATGACGCGTCGCTAAAGATCGTGGACGTTGCTCCGGAATTCACGTGGACCGTTCGGCTGACGATGAAAGACCACGAACACATGCGAGTGCTGATGAACCAAGAGAAGCAGGAGAAACTCGATGCGATGATTGCACCGATTCGTGACGAAGGAGTCGACGTCCGAGCGAAGGTTCTAACCGGAAAGACGTCGGTGGAGATCATTCGCGAAGTGATGCGAGATGATCACGACTTGGTGCTTCGCGTCAACAAGGGCAAGGAGAGTCGCCGTCAGGGGTTCTTCGGCACCACGGGCATGCGATTGTTACGCAAATGCCCGTGCGCGGTTTGGCTGGTCACGCCGACAAGAACTAAATTTCAGCATGTGCTCGGTTGCGTGGATACAACGAGCGACGACAGTCTCGATGCAGAATTGAACGACGAAGTGTTCAAGTTTGCCAGGTCAATCAGCCATTATCACGGTGGCATGTTCTCGATCGCTCACGCCTGGTCGGTCCTCAGCGAGCTATTACTCAAAGACCGGATGGGCCAGGATGAATTCGCGGCGATGATGAAGGCCAACCGTGATCGAATCGCAATTCGCCTGGACAAGTTCCTGAAACGTCACGACAGCAGCCTCGAAGCGAAAGGCGTGCGCCTAGTCAATGGCGAAGCTTCCGATGTCATTTCGGCATTCATACTGCAGAATGGTGTTGATCTCGTCGTCATGGGAACCGTCGCGCGCAGCGGATTGTCGGGCATGATCATGGGCAACACGGCTGAGAAGATACTCGACCGGATGGCGTGTTCCGTGCTCGCACTCAAACCCTCGAATTTCGCTAGTCCGATCCAAATGAAAGACTGATTCCGCACAACAGTTGTAACTATTCAAACAGGCCGATGAACCCATCGGTCGTTCTCTACCTCAACGATGGACAGTGCAGGTGCGAATACTATTGGCGGTTGACGAATCGGCAGCCTCGATGGCGGCCGTCGCGTATTTGAAGGGCTTGCGTTTTCACCTGCCGGTCGATCTTGAAGTTGTTTCCGTTCTGTCACCGGCACACGTCGGTGACATGACAGGGATAGCGTGTAGGGAATCCAACAGGAATTACGGACCGAATTAATGGAAACGTTGATTGAACGATTGTGGCATCATACATCCGCCGATGAAGTGGTTGGTTTGCTGACCAGTGATTTGGACAAGGGGCTGGATCGGTTTGAGGTGGAGGCTCGGCAGCAGCACTTCGGTCCGAACGCCATTCCTGTTCGCAGTGGACCAGGCCCACTGGTACGCTTCCTGCTTCAGTTTCATCAGCCGCTGCTTTACATTCTGCTAGCTGCAGCCGCGATTACGGCATTCTTGGATGAGTGGGTTGATGCGTCGGTTATCTTTGGTGTCGTGCTGGTCAATGCCATCATCGGGTTTTTGCAGGAGTCCAGGGCCGCGAAAGCCTTGGAAGCTCTCGCGCGGACAACGCTGACCGAAACGCGAGTCATTCGGTCGGGTGAAACTCGCAATGTTGCCTCTACCGAGCTGGTGCCCGGTGACATTGTGTTGCTGCAATCAGGGGACAAGGTGCCGGCAGACTTGCGACTGCTACGGTCGCGAGACTTGCAGATTGACGAGTCCGCATTGACCGGTGAATCGGTGCCGGTTGAAAAGGAGGCCGTGGAGCTTCAGCTAGAAACGGCATTAGCGGAGCGCCGCAACATGTCGTACGCGTCGACGTTGGTAACGTACGGACAAGGACGTGGCGTGGTGGTTGCGATTGGAGCCAAGACAGAGGTCGGTCGCATCTCCGAGTTGATCTCGACGGCGGATATTCTCGAGACGCCGCTGACGCGAAAGATTGCCAAGTTCAGCCGTTTGCTGTTGGTCGTGATCCTATTGTTAGCCGCCGTGACATTCGCGGTTGGCGTCTGGCGCGGCCAGTCAAAGTTCGAGATGTTCATGGCTGCGGTGGCACTGGCTGTCGGTGCTATTCCCGAAGGCCTGCCCGCTGCGGTAACGATCACGCTGGCGATCGGCGTTGCCCGCATGGCTCGACGTCGCGCCATCATTCGCAAGCTGCCAGCCGTGGAAACGCTCGGCAGCACGACGGTGATTTGCTCAGACAAAACAGGTACGCTGACAGTCAATCAAATGACGGTTCGCGAAATTTGGGCCAGCGGCCAACGCTTTACGACTTCCGGTTCGGGCTACGAACCGAGCGGAGCGATCCGAGCAGAGGATGACGAAACGATCACGCTCTCGTCAAACGTGGCAGCAAGTCAGTGTCTGCTATGCGGGTTGCTGTGCAACGATTCCCAATTGGTCCAGGGCGAATCTCGCTGGGAGGTGCATGGCGATCCGACCGAGGGCGCATTGCTGGCGGTCGCTGGCAAAGCTGGGCTGGATGGCAAGCAGTCGCCGGCGAAACCTCACCTCGCCTGGACGCGATTCCGTTCGAGTCGCAGCACCAATACATGGCGACTCTGCACGACGCAGCGTCCGATCAATGCAGACAGGTTTATGTGAAGGGAGGCGTCGAGGTGGTTCTGTCGCAATGTTCCGGAGCGTTGAATCCGTCGGGAGAGACGATCCCGCTTGACGCTGACGAGGTACATCGACAGGTAGAAGCGATGGCTGCGAAAGGGTTGCGGGTGTTGGCATTCGCTGGCAAGCGGTCCGCAGCGGAGACCGACGAGATTACCCATGACAGACGTTGGCGAGTTGGTTTTCTATGGACTGCAGGGCATGATTGATCCTCCCCGCGCCGAGGCTGTGGCGGCAATCAAAGCGTGCCAAACTGCGGGCGTGCGAGTGAAAATGATTACCGGCGATCACGCGGTAACAGCGCGAGCCATTGCACAGCAACTTGGCTTGGACGGGATGGACAGCGGCAAGCACACCGCGCCGGATGTCAAGACAGCTCATGACCTAGCAGACAAAACGGACGAGCAACTGATCGAGATCGCCGACCAGGTGACCGTGTTCGCTCGCGCTACGCCCGAGCTGAAACTGCGGCTCGTGCGGGCATTGCAGGCCAAGGGGCACGTCGTGGCGATGACCGGCGATGGCGTCAACGACGCACCGGCGTTGAAACAGGCCGACATCGGTGTGGCGATGGGCATCGGCGGAACCGAAGTGGCAAAGGAAGCCGCCGACATGGTGCTGACGGACGACAACTTCGCTTCGATCGAAGCGGCGATTGAGGAAGGTCGTGGCGTTTCTGACAACTTGACCAAGTTCATCGTTTGGACGTTGCCCACGAACATGGGCGAGGGATTGGTGATTCTGGCGGCGATCTTCGTCGGAGCGCACTTGCCGATTCTTGCCCGTTCAGATTTTGTGGATCAACATGACCACCGCCGTCCTACTGGGACTGATGCTTGCGTTTGAACCCAAAGAAGACGACATCATGCGTCGTCCTCCGCGCGATCCGAAGACACCAATCCTGACTGGTGAGTTGATTGGGCGAATCCTGCTCGTTTCTGGCGTCATGCTGGTCGGCGCTTTCGGCTCCTTCGAGTGGGCGGTCGGCCAAGGCTACAGCGACGCGTTTGCTCGGACCGTCTCGGTGAATGTGTTTGTGATGGTCGAGTTGTTCTATCTATTCAATTGCCGTTCGCTAACGAAATCCATGTTTGCGATTGGGCGTCTTCTCCAACCGCTGGATCGGTGCGGGGGTCGCCAGCATGGTCATGCTGCAACTTGCTTTTACCTACGTTCCACTGATGAACCACGTCTTCCACAGCGAGCCAATCGGCTGGGACGCGTGGTGGCGAATACTGTTAACCGGCGTGGCAACGTACTTGATCGTGGGCTTTGAAAAGTGGGTGCGACGGAAACGGCGATCACGCAGTGTTGCTTTGGCCAACGAAACTGAATAGCCACCAAATCGCCGAGATAGGGGAGTCCTAATGAGCAGGGAGACAAAGAATCCAAGTGACCAAGCGAATCGATTCACGGAACGATTCCAGTGAATTTCCAAATGGTCGCGGGAGCACTTGTCTGTGTGCTCTTTGGCGCGTCTTGGGCTGGGGTGTCCATGCGTTATGGCAAATGGACGATACCCAGGTGACCGGCACGTTAAAGGAACAAATGATGCATCGCAAGACTCGTACGATGGAGCAGATTCTCGATGGCCTGGTTCGAGGAAACATGCGCAGTGTTGAGAAGTCCGCCTTGCACATGAAATCCATCGGCGTTCACCTCAATTGGTATTCGTCGAGCGAACTCTACGAAAGCAATGACGAACGATTTCGACAATCAACCCTTGACCTGATCGAGGCCGCTCAGACAGCGGGATCACGACGCCGCCAAGGAGTCTGCTCTCCGTTTGGAAAGATCGTGCATCGAATGCCACGCACTCATTAACTTTCAAAAGAATCCGAACCCCTGACGTTGTGTCAGGTTGGGCGAGTCTTTGGTCTTCCACGAGCCAAGAGAATCATGCAACGTTTCAAAAACATCCTTGCACATGTGAGCCTGGAACTCGATGAGCATCCGTCGTTGACTCGTGCCGCCCGCCTTGCGAAGCAAAACGATGCCAAGTTGACTGCGATTAGCGTCATCAACGAGCATCCGACGCAGGCTCATGCCGTGCTGCGATCGCTGCACCTTGAAGAAAAGCTTGGCCTGATTGAGCAAGATCATCGCGATCAATTGGAAGAACTCGTCCAGCCAATCCGCGCAAGTGGCCTGGACGTGGAAACGGCAGTGGCGACCGGCAGCACGTTCGTCGAAGTGATTCGCGCCGCTCTGCGCAACAAGATTGATTTAGTCATCAAAACGGTTAGCTCAGAAGGAATCTTCCAACGCACCTTTTTTGGTAGCACGGACATGCATTTGTTGCGCAAATGCCCGGCACCGCTATGGCTGCTCAAGCCTGGGGAGCCTGAATCGTTTCGTCGCATTCTGGTTCCGCTTGACCCGAACAATGAACATGCGATCAAACACCAGTTGGGAATAGACTTACTCAAGATCGGCACATCATTAGCTGAAAGGGATGGTGCCGAACTGATGATTGTTCATGCTTGGCGAGCCTATGAAGAAGCGGCCTTGAAGCGACACTTGGAGGCAAAGGGATTTGATGAATACTTGCGCACTTGGAGTCACGAATCGTCGAACCGCATGTGGCGGTTTCTCACCCCATTCCAACAGACGATTTCGTCGGATTGTATTCATCTTGTTAATGGCGAGCCGGGATTCGTGATTCCAAAATTCGCCAAAGACCACGACGTCGATCTCGTCGTGATGGGCACTCTTGGGAGACTGAGCGACCGTGGCATGTTCATTGGTGACACGGCCGAACGAATCCTCAACCGACTCGAATGCTCGGTACTCGCCTTGAAACCCGCAGGTTTCGTTTCTCCCGTTCAGCTCAACCAATAGCCGACATCAAATGATGGTAGAAACACTTATAAGTCAACACACCCGTGGGGGAGCACACGTTCACATTGTCAAAGGGATGGCCGAGTTCGTCATTCCTGACATTGCAAAAAACGAGAACATTGACCTGTTGGTGATGGGAACCGTCTGTCGCACCGGCATTCCAGGTTTCTTCATCGGCAACACCGCCGAAAAGATTCTGGACGAAGTCGATTGCTCGGTACTTACGGTCAAGCCCGAAACGTTTCAGTCACCGGTCAAATTCGAGTGACCATGTCCTGCATCGTAATGGAAACTTGGTATGGGACAAGTTAATGTCTTTTACGAATTCGCGTTGTTGCTGGCGGCAGCCGGTGTTTTGGGATTTGTTGCGCATTGGCTGAAGCAACCGTTAATCGTAGCTTTCATCGCCGTGGGGATTCTGGTGGGGCCATCGGGCTTGCAATGGGTCTCGATGGGCAGCGAAATTGATCTGCTTTCCAAAACCGGTATCGCTCTTTTGTTGTTCACGGTGGGCTTGAAGCTCGACTTGAACATCATTCGCACGATGGGTGCGGTTTCGCTCGCAACCGGATTGGGGCAAGTCACATTTACGTCAGTCATTGGATTCTTGATCTGCATCGCGATGGGGTTTTCACCAATCGCGTCGCTTTATATCGCTGTCGCGCTGACTTTCTCCAGCACGATCATCATCGTCAAACTCTTGTCCGACAAACGGGAAATCGACAGAGTTGCTGACGACGCTGGCAATTGGTTGGGCCGTCGCACTGGCCGCGATCGGAGACTGGCTGGGGTTTAGCAAAGAGGTAGGAGCTTTTCTTGCCGGCATCTCGCTCTCTGCCATGCCGCACCGCGATGCACTTGGGTCACGTCTGGTTGGACTGCGCGACTTTCTGTTGCTGTTCTTCTTTGTCGATTTGGGAGCCCATCTAAATCTCAGCATACTTGGCTCTCAACTGCTGCCATCAGTCGTGCTATCGCTGTTTGTGCTAGTCGGCAATCCGTTGATCGTGATGGTCATCATGGGACTGATGGGCTACCGAAAGCGCACTGGATTTCTCGCCGGTTTGACAGTTGCGCAAATCAGCGAGTTCTCCTTGATGCTCGGCGCGTTAGGAATGAGCCTCGGGCACATTTCTGCGGAAGTCTTGGGGCTGATCACCCTGGTGGGTTTGATCACGATTACCCTTTCGACCTATTTGATCGTGTATTCTTATCCGTTGTACAATGGGCTGGCACCGCTGATTTCTCGGTTCGAGCGAAAGAACCCGTTTCGGGAAATTGAATTAGAAACAACAAAGGAACCCGCGCGAGGGTTTGACGCCATCGTGCTTGGCATGGGGCGTTTTGGAAATCACTTGGCACGCGAACTGACGCAGCGCGGGCAACGCGTGTTGGGCGTGGACTTTGATCCAGACGTCGTCAATCGGCTACGCGATTCGGGCCACTCGATCGTGTATGGAGATGCCGAAGACCCCGAGTTTCCCTCCTCGCTTCCGCTGACGCACGCGAAGTGGGTGATCAGCTCCATGCCGCAACTCGCGATCAATCTTGCGTTGCTGCATTCGCTTGCCCGTGATGGATACACGGGAACCATTGCAGCGACTGCTCACAATGAACGCGATGCCACGGAACTGAGGAACGAGGGCTATAAAATGATCTTGTTGCCATTCGCCGACGCCGCCAAAGAAGCGATCGACGAACTATGCAAATCCGGGCAAACCGAATCACGAAGCGAATCACGCGAAACAACTACAACTGGTTTACGATCGATAGAAAATCATCTTTCGTGAATAGGTCACGGAGAATCTGCGGGTCTTCTGGTTTGCCTGCGGGGAAAACGACGAGAAACGGGATTGAGTGTGCTGCATGCCCCAATTCGTCCATCAATGCGTAAGCTTAAGTACGCGCCACACGCTATACAGGATGCACTGCACATTCCATTCCAGACCAGGCGATCGACTCGCGAAGGCGAACTCCGATGTTTCGGTGCTGTATTGGCATTGTTTTTGCTCGCTGTTTGCGTACTGAGCACCAAAACGCTTATTGAAGTCCGTTGACAAGTCGCGCCGGACTCACAACCGCGACTTCTAAGCTTCAGCGGCTTGTGACGATTCCGAGGCCCCAAACGTCCACGTAATAAAGGGCAAGACTCCGGAAGTGATATTCAATTTCGTTCGCGACAACTCCGTCGACTTGGTTGTCATGGGAACCGTCGCTCGATCCGGTCTCACGGGGCTGCTGATGGGTAACACATCAGAAGAAGTGCTCGATCAGATCAACTGTTCGGTCCTGGCGGTCAAGCCCTACAGCTTCAAGACTCCGATACACGCATGATTTCGGTCAACACGATTCCACGATTGCTTCGAACGAGAAAACGCTATGAAAGTGCTACTTGCCTCGGATGGTTCGGCAGCGGCCATGAACGCTGGACGCTACTTGAGTCAACTCAAGTTCGACGAGAAACTGAAACTCGCCCTCCTCACCGTTTCGATGAATCCGGAGCTGACCATTCACGGCAACATCCAGAATCCGGAATGGGAGGCACAGGAAAAGGCATTCGTTGCTGGGCATCAAGCGGAATTGCAGGAATTGTTTGCCGGCCATTGCGACGACGGCTTATCGAAGCTGCACCAGATTGAGAACAACGCGGCGCAAGCGATCCTGGATGTTTCTAAACGAATCGTTGCTGACTTGATCGTGCTGGGGGCCGTGGGGCATTCGATGGTCAGCAGAATGCTGCTGGGAAGTGTTTCGGATCGTGTCGCAACCCACGCGAAATGCTCGGTGCTCGTCGTGAGGCCTCCGGGAGACGATCGGCCAAGCAACTCTCCGCCAAAGAAGATCATTGTCGCGTTCGATGATTCGGCACCTTCGCGTGAATGTGTGAACGAACTGATGGGCATCGCCTGGGGTCGGGACACCGAAGTTTCGATTCTTAGCGTGGCGATCACGGAGAGTTCTCTGTTTGGGGATGAACTTCCTGTCGTGTCACCTAACAAGAAAGAAATGGTCGAACTGGGTAAAGCGGCCGTACGTGTCGCAAAATCACTCGCCAGTGCAATCCCCCTATCGAACGCGAAAGTCCTGACTAGTCGTCACGCCGGAGAATCCATCGTCAATTTTGCAGTGGAAAACGAAAGCGACCTAATCATCATTGGAGACTCCGGTCACGGTCGACTTCACGACTTCTTTCTCGGTAGCACGGCGAAATACGTGTTACGTCACGCGCCGTGTAGCGTCTGGATTTCACGCCATCATCAAATTGTCAGCAAGGTTTAACGCGAACCGCTCGTCTTCACGCAATTGGCATTCTAGGTTTGTCGTTCTTTGAGTTGATGATAACGTCACCGTACGATTGGCCTTCTGGATAGAGAGGTTCGACAATGCCGTTGTTTCCGACTCTTTGACACTATTGTCGCTAGCCATATGATTTCTCCTCTAAGATGATGTGAACGTTATCAAGCAAATCGCGTTCCCTTCGCTTCACGCGAAAGCTGTGAACCCAAGTCCGGAATTCAGTCACGGCGATCGATATTCAGACCGCGGCTGATTCTAGGAAGCTATCTCTCGTTAGAGTTTCCGCGGCCAACGGGCCCCGTGAACCGCAATGATTCTCGGCTATGTTCGCAAGCCAACAATTCTCTTGCCTGTTTTCGTGACGTTGGCACGTTCTTTGCGACCAGTTCGTTTCCTTCTCAGGGCTCGCTCGGAGAGACTTTGATGGCCAAGACAAGTAAGAAAATGGAACGCTCCGCGCTTACCATTTTGGGTGGTGATACCGACGGTCAGGTGCTTGATAGCCGATCGCCGTCTCAGCGGGAGCGTCCAGCTGTCGAGATGTTCCGTCGAGTCCAAGGTGCTCGATGTCCTTTCCGGCCAACTGTGTCCCGCGGTCGAACAAGCGGAATAATGACGACCACAACTCTTAACGCGAAGAGCGTAGTGACCGAGGAGAATCAGGGTGAGCAACACGAGTAGAATCAGCGGCGATGTGGGCCAGGAAAAACAGCAACTCGCGTCCAACGTTCTAGCCACAGACGCGGAGCCATCGGCCAACGGTCGTTTACCTCATGTCGCGAAGCAGACTCATGAACCAAACGCAACCGAGAATGAATTTCCCGTCGGTTCGTTTCGCGGTGATCGAGGCCTCCAGCGATTTCGAGTTCTATTGACCATTCTAATTGCTGGCTGCCTCGCGCTGGGTGTAGTCGTCTGGTGGCGACTTCTCAACTGAGCCAAAACAGGTTGAATGTGACCACATGAACTACCGTCGATCGTGTCGTGCTCAAGGACTCGATATGTGATATGCAGGAGGCTGTAGCCGGCGAAGTGAAAGCACTATTTCTCTGCTACCCAGACGCGGTTGGCCACTCAGCAAACGACATCTCGATTCTGTCTCCTCTGGGCGTGAGTGTACTCGGTTGTCGGGAAGGCGAGCAGGTCGTTACCGAGGGCGCCAAGGGAAAACGCCGGTGTGTGTTGCTTGAAGTTCTGTCTTGGCGCACTGGCAGAAAACGCCAGACTGGTGCAACATTGGTAGAAGGCAGAGGACGCTCTGTTAGTCGTTGTCACAAGATTCCGTCTTCAATTGTTTTTCAAAGGTGAGGCCTAGGTCTGTGATTTTGGTTCGCAGTGTGCTTCTCGCGATGCCCAGGATTTCGCTGGCCTGGGCTTGGTTTCCCCTAACGTGGCTTAACACCTCGGGCAGCAGCACGCGATCGATCTCACTATGCAGCTTTTGATAGAGGTCCGGGTGATTCGCGGAGATCAATTCACCAACAAACCGCCGGATATTCGCGATATCCAGCTCTATCGAAACTTCCCCTTCACCCTTGCGTTGGGTGCCGCGGCAAGATGCCGGCAGAGAGTCGGCTGTCAGCACCTCACCAACGTTTCGGACCAGAGCGTGCTTCACGGCACTTTGCAACTCGCGCACGTTGCCTGGCCAGTCGTATTGTTGAAGAATTGCCATCGCGTCGGGGGCGATGGAGCGAATACACTTCCCAAGATCACGATTGAATAGGTTAATGAAGTGCTCTACGAAGATCGGAATGTCGTCGTCGCGTTCGCGTAGCGGAGGAAGCTCAATCGTAAATACGTTTAACCGATAGAACAGGTCTTCACGGAACTTTCCTTCCTTGACCATCGTCACCAGGTGTCGGTTCGTTGCTGCGATCACTCGCACATCGACTTGAACCGTCTCGTTGCTGCCCACGCGTTCAAATGTTCCTTCCTGAAGCAGACGCAGTACCTTGGCCTGCGTTGCTGGCGTCATGTCGCCGATTTCGTCCAAGAAAATCGTGCCTTTGTCGACTTGCTCGAACTTGCCCACCCGACGCTTGTCCGCACCTGTAAACGACCCTCGCTCATGACCGAATAGCTCGCTTTCCAAGAGGGATTCCGCTAATGCCGCGCAGTTGATGGCCAGGAACGGGCCGCTACTTCGGCGGCTGTGCTGGTAAATGGCTCGCGCGACCATCTCCTTGCCAGTGCCGCTTTCGCCTAACACCAACGCGTTCACGTCTTGCGGTGCAACTTGGCCAATCGCCTTGTAAACCTCCTGCATCTCTTGCGAGCGACCAACGATCTGGTCCGACGTCGCATCAACTTTGCCTTCGATCTCGAACATCGCGGGAACACGGCTCATGCAACTGATTTCGATGGCTCGCTCGACCGTTCCATACAGGGTATCGAACTCGACTGGCTTGAGCAGATACTCGTACGCTCCTCGCTTCATTGCCTCAATCGCTGTCTCTGTCGTCGAGAACGCGGTAATGATGATTACCGGGACTCTCGCGTCGATCTCGTGAATGCAGTTGAACGCATCCAAACCCGACATGTCGGGCAGCCGCACGTCGAGAATCACGGCGTCGGGTTCGTGTTCTCGGACCGCGGCAATACCTTGCTCAGCCGTTGCAGCGGTGATGACCTGCAAGTCATCCGATTGGAGACTCTTCTTGAGTGAATACAGCAGGTTTGGTTCGTCGTCGACGATTAGCAATTTCGGCACACTCGTTTTCCTTACGTATTACCGGCTCGGAATGAGGGGGGGCGCAGTTTTCTCGCATTCCACGCAAGACTGCGCTGGTAGGATGATCTCAAAGATTGCGCCACCGCCCTCACGATCCAGCGACAAGAGTTCCCCGCCGTGAGATTCGATCAATCGTTGCGAGATGGCAAGACCGAGACCGAGACCAGTCTCCTTCGTGCTGAAGAACGGTTCATAGATACGTTGACGGTCGTTCTTGGGGAGTCCTCGACCGTTGTCAGCGACACATAAACGTGCGTGAGTTCTCCGCTCGCCGACTCTCTGACTCTCATTGGACTCTGTGCTGATTCGCTCTGCTGTGATCCAGATCGTTCCACCGTTTTGCACGGCATCGAGAGCATTGAGGAGTAGGTTGAGCACCACCTGTCTCAGTTGAGTCGCGTCTCCCTGAACAACGATCGCCTCGTCTGGTAGCCGACAGTTGATCTCGATGTGGCATGCCTCGGCACGAGTGGATATCAGTTCGACTGTCTGGCGGACGATTCGTATGACATCGATTGCATGAGGCTCAAGTTTTGCGGGGCGTGCGAAATCCATAAATGCCTGAACCAAATTCTCCATTCGAGATATTTCTTCGCCGACTACCGTCAGGTCGCGCGCATTAAGACATGCAGCCTCGCCCTGTCTTCCTGCTGACTGAACCAACGTCTTCACGCACATCAATGGGTTGCCCAACTCGTGGGCCAAACCGGCCGCAAGTTGCCCGACGGCTGCTAATTGATCTGCGCGGATGACTTCGCGATGCCGCTCGTGAAGCTGCTCAACAACCGCTTCGACGTTACTTGAAACAGTCTGCAGCACCGTCTCCAAATCGGTGACGCTCGGATCGGCTGAGACCTCAATTGGACCGACTACCTCATCTAACTTGCCCGCCACATTACGAATCGGAACACTTAGTTGAAGAATCGAGCGGCTGACCCCTCTCGCGACCCCGTATCCAGATACAAGTCCGGCGACGGAGCCGCAGGTACCCAGTAATAGCAAAACCAGCGCCAACCGCTCGGCCATCATTTGATTATCCTGATTGCTTTGCTGGAGCTCCTGTTCGTTGAGCTCCAAGTATTGATGGGCAGCGACCAGGACTTGTTTGGTGAGCGTGCCATCTTCAAGCCGCTCCACACTCACTGTCGCAACAGACTCAATCGGCATGTCGACGATCTGTTTTAGCTGAGAGGAGAAGTCATCCATTCCCTTCTGGATGTCGACTACAATGGCCTCTTCTTGCTTAGACGCCGACATGAAACTTGCTTTCTCCAGCAAAGCGTTCAATTCCCACTGCATATCCAACACCTTGACAAGATGGCCACGGTTATGAGTGAGAAGGTACCGGTCTAATTCGTGACGCATTTCCAGGACGCTCATCTCTATCGCTTCCGCTGCACGTACGCTCGACACGTTGACGTCGAGGACGTGAGAGTTCAGCCGTTGAAGATGCAACACGTACCATGATCCAGATACTCCGAGGCCGATCAGCACAAGGGCGATAGCGGCAGTAGCGGTCGCTATCTTGTTTCGCAGCTTCATGGATGCTGGCTCCACTCAAATGGATGAATTCGCGACAGCGCGGATGAAAATCGACAGGCGAATGAGTTGTGCTATTCTATCAGCCGTGAGTCATCCACTCAGGGGATTACTTTCGAGGGAAAAGGCGGGAGACTGAGTGGCAAAGGCTGTGCCTGAAAGAACAGTCCCAAAGAAACGTCTGAAATTGGATGTTTGGGCGAGCTCTCCGGCCCCTAAAGTGCAGCGTGTATCGGCTACATCCGATCCCCAGGTGGCCGACACGATTCTAGGGACTTCAGATGCTATGGACTGCCGCGATGGATCTCCAAGGTCGATTGCTGGCCGTCAAGACGCCCGAAGTATGGCGATCGTGCTTGGCAAAGGGATTCTGGTTGCCGTTGTCGCGAGGCTCAGCGGAGCACGCACGCAGTTCGCAATTGCTTCGGCATTCTGCTTGGTGCAAGTCGGCGAGTTTTCTTTCGTTTTGGCGACGATTGCGCATGGCGGCGGTGCGGAACACGTCACTCTGCCCGAAACGGTTTTTCGAGCGATCATTTCGGCTACGATGCTCAGTCTGCTGACCACTCACGATGACCAGCTGGCGAAAACCTGCCACGAAGACTGATTTTCAACGAAGGAGTTCTCGATGATTGGGCGGAAGCAACAAACGTTCGATGCAAAACGTCGCTGTTTTCTGCACTGACCGACACTGTCACATCGATTGGCCCAGCCTTTGCTGGGTCGTTCCGTACGCCTAGGTCGGACGAGTCCTCTCGCACGCGTCTTGGAAGGTCAATGATTCTCGGGAACGCAAAACCTAGCGTACGCGGCTGGTAAATATCCGTCGGCGCCCAGTCCGAATCAGGGAGACAGCGTTTGATGAAGAATACACACGAAATCAATTGCGACTTCCCACGAGGTAGTGAGCCTGCATTGATACGCCCGCTAGCTCTCTTCCTCAAACAGATGCTTCGAGATGTTTGCTTGCCCGACAGCGTTGGCCATAATCGTATGGCAATCGCCGTTGAGGAGGTACTACTCAACGCTGTCTACAGCGGAGAGATAAAAATAGACCGATGGGATCTAGCGGCGATTCGATCTGGCCTTCGTGACGAACAACTTTCCAACGGTGTTGGAAGACGCGGCAACAACCCACCATCAAGTAGTCGGAGCATCGCCGTGCAGGTCGATGTAGATGTATGCGCGATCGAGGCAAAGTTCGTCATTCGCGCACACGGATTCGATATCACCCCTTGCCGAACATTCGGCCGCATTGGCACGCACCGTATTGAACGAAGACTCAGTCACAAATTTACGCTGATCACCAACTTAGCAAGAAATGTAGCCTACATCGGAGCCACCGACGAAGTCACGCTGCTGATACGCCACGACAAGCGAGGACTTGCTTCTCCTATGATTGATGGGCATGCCGTACCAATCACAAATTCAACTCGATTCCAATAAGGAACAAGTGACAACATACGCACCAGTGGACACGCTTCGGAACGAAATCGCTTTCCTCGGTGCGATGCTCGGTGAGCCAAGCATCTTGGAATCTCGCTCAAGGACGCGAAACTCTCGGGCATCCCTGATTTCTGCGCGCTGGCGAGCGAGGGGTGTCTGTTGATTCCTGCTCGACGCAATTGTTCGTTTCACGTCGTTGAAGGCGTTTCCGGACATCATGCCGAGATCTCGGTTGTTGGCGACGAAGTGTCAAATCTGACGATGAGCAATCGCAAGCTACGATCGTTGCTGTCGAGTGAGTCGGACCAGCGAATTCTCGTCGCCAAGTCGGAATCGGAGTGCGACACGATCCAAGCCGCGTTGAAACTACCCAAATATCTTCTTGCGAGCGGCCTCGCAGATGGCGAGGACGGCGGAGTGCTTAAACCGGCGTTCCACCGATATCGCGTAGTAGCGTTCGCGCACGGCATCGATGCAGCCGACCACGCGTACCTTGTATTGTCGACAGACCTCGTTTTCGATCACTGTTGGTGCCGGAAATAATCCAACGCCATCCTGACCAAAGACTTTCATCAATGCTGTATCCTCAAACTCGCCGACAATTCTGGGCCGAATGTCTTCCGCGAAAAACCACTGCTCAAGATCACGACGAACGGCGGTCTTGTTTGTGGGAACCAGCAAAGGCGTTCCTTGAAGCGAGCCCGGAAATCCGTTGCATCACCCGAAGCACTACGTCGCAGGTCCAAGGAGGCAAGAACATGAAACGATTCAAGTCGATTTTGGTCGGAGTTGATTTGGCCGATGGCGAACGACTCGTCTCCAGTAACCCGAAGGAACCCTCAAAAGAAGCCGTAGAAAGAGCAATCTGGTTGGCCAACTCCAGTTCGGCCCACTTGACCTTTTACTATGTTCTTCCTTCTTGGGCTGCCAACCAGGATGCGAGTCCGGCCGTCCCGCTCGATGAAGGTTACGACAAACGAACTGTCGAGGATCACGCCAAAGAGGTGATGGTTAATTTGGTCGACCAGGCACGAAGCCAAGGCGTCGTCGCAGAGAGTCGGGTAGGGTTCGGAATAAGCTGGATTGAGATCATTCGGCAGGTGATCCGAGCAGATCACGATCTGGTGATCGTCGGCGCAAAGGATCCAAACGGGGTCATGCAATTTTTGACGGGCAGTACGGAGATCAAGCTACTGCGGAAGTGTCCTTGTGCGGTCTGGGTTACCCAACAGCAGGCTGACCCTGGCTTCGAATCGATTTTGGTGGCGCACGATTTGCGTCCTGTCGGCGATTTTGCGATGGAACTCGGCTGCTCCATGGCACAGATGCACGATTCACAGCTCCACGTTGTCCATGCGGCAGAGTATCCCGAGATGAATAGCATGTTTCCAGCGCGTGTATCGGCGGAGTCGGCCGCCAACTACCGCCGAAAAGCCAAAGGGCATATCGCAGCTCAATTAAGGAGGTTTGACTTGCTGGGCAGGGCTCATGTACACCTTGAGACACGTGCTCCCACGTTCGCGATCTGGCATTGCATCGAGGACAACAACATTGACTTGGTTGTGATGGGAACGGTCGCTCGAACCGGAATCTCCGGCCTCATCACTGGCAACACTGCCGAACGCCTGCTGCCGCTGATTCCGTGTTCAATCTTGGCGGTGAAGCCGGCGGGGTTCGAGTCGCCGATATCGCTCGATTCAGCAACGTCATCGGGCTCGTAGGAAGTCATTGGAGGCTTGATGAGCAGGCGACCGTGCATGCAGCAGGGTTAGGCAGCGCACACGTGATGTAGTGAAGGGTTCGGTCGAAAGCATCCTGTCGCGTTGCCAGCAGGCCATGACACCGTCCGCCGACATCATTCCGTTCAATCCTGACGACGCTCAATCGCAGGTCGATGAACTCACCTCGAGAGGGCTCGCGTCTTGGCCTTCGCACGCGGAGAATGCTCCGCGGAGCTGGAGTCGATCGGCCACGAAGATATCGTTGAAGGCCTCGTCTTTCTCGGGCTGCAGGGAATGATCGATCCGCCTCGTCCCGAAGCGATCCAAGCGGTACCCTCTGTGCCAACATGCGGGCATCGAGGTGAAGATGATCACTGGCGACCATGCCGGTACAGCCCAGGCAATCGCTCGGGAGATTGGGCTCAACCATTCGGCCGATGCAAACGGCGCTCCGCTACTCCATGTTCCGCCTTGGCCTGTTCTCGAATCCCTGGATTCTATTCGGTGCCGGTGCGATGATCGTTCTGCAAATAGCGTTCACGTACCTCCCGATTATGCAAGTCGCATTCGGCAGCGAGTCGCTTGGGCTGACAGAATGGTGGTTGATCCTTGGCACTGGAACTTTGATCTACCTCGCTGTGGGAATCGAAAAGTGGTTACGCCGCCGATTGCCTCGTGCAGCAAATTAGTGCAACGTTGTCGGCGATGACGGTCGTTGAGTGACCTATTACTGCTTTCGCAGCGGCTACTCCTTGTCGTGTTAGTATCCGGATACGATCGCATCATACAACTCCGATGGGTCACGAGTTCGGCTGAGACGGTCGCGTCGCGACTCAGATCCGACCAGTCGTGCGATGAATGAGAGATTTTCCAAATGATCTTCAGGCGCGCCGACTGGGCTGAGCAACATGAATACGAAGTCGATTGAGCAACCGCTTAGCGGACACAATAGCGCCCCCGTGGAACGCGCGACCATCAACGAAGCCTTGTCAACCTTGTCAGACCAGGTATGTGGCAAAGCAATTCCGTTTCCCAGCAAGCTCGTGTAGTCTTCCTCACGCTTCCACAACTCTCTGAGCAATTGATCTGGATCGATTTCACGAATCTGCATCGCCAAATGTTGCAACATCTCGCGGTATAGTTCTTGTAGATCCGATTGGTCACTAAAGACCACATTATCCGGAGCGAGCGGCAAGCGTACGTGTTCGCGGGCCCGCTCGGGATCATATACGAGCCATGCTTCGTCCTCGTCGTGCAACTGGGCCGGAGCGCCGGGAATGATCGAATTGTTACGAACAGCAACGAGCACGTTGTAAGCGTGCGGAAGAATCTCACGATCGTGCCTTCGAAAATGTAACGGTGGCGAATCGCTTCCCGGTTGCATCCAGCGGTTCAAGGGGAGTTTTTCCCATACTCGACTGCCAGCAAGTAGGTGCCGCTGTGCCTCTGTTTCGTAGCCGTCCTTTTCCCAGCGGAGGAGATGCGGCCCTTCGAGCAGCCCCGACCATCTCTGACACAACATCCGATTCAGATCTGGATTCGCGGTGAGTGCGAGCAGGTTTCCACATCTGTACAGCGCCACGTGCGCATCAGGAATGAGTTGCATGGCATCTTCGCTCAGGGCCGTGAGTCCTTGACGCTCAGCCAACCGCACTTCTCGAGCATTCGTGTCCACTAGCACGACATCGACTCCGTGGTTGGCGAAGAATTTCCCGATGCGACGGCCCAGGGCGTGGGCACCGACGATAATCCAACCGGTTGGCGTAGGACGGAGGACACCCAGTAATTGCCCAACGGCACCCGCCGTGAAACCCTGGATGACGACGGTGCCAACGATGACGGAATAGGTAAATGTCTCGAGAAAGCTGGCATTCCCAATGCCTGCGCTATGCAACTTGAGTGCAAAAGCGGAGGCCATGGACGCGGCAACGATTCCGCGTGGTGCGATCCAACTCAAGAACAGCTTCTCTTTGAGGTTCAGTGAGCTTTGGCGCAACGAAGCAAAAATGTTGAGTGGACGGATTACCAACATGACTCCCGCGACGGCCACGGCAAGTTTCCAGCCAAACTGCAGGAATGAGTCAACATCAAGGTTCGCAGCCAAGAGAACGAACAGCAAACCAATCAGAAAGTCCTTGAGTTCGTCCTTGTAACTTGCAATTTGATGGAGCTGCGGAGCGTTGCGAGCACCGAGAACCAGGCCGGCCACGGTCACGCTGAGAAGACCGCTTTCGGCGATCACCGAATCAGAGAGCGCGAAGATGAGCATCGCCGCGGCGAGAGCGAAGGTATTGACGTGACCGTCGTGAATCCAACCCCGCCGGAGACTCAGGTCCAGTAGCATTCCGAACACAAAGCCGAGAGAGATGCCTACGAGGAAACGCAGCAAGAAATCTTGGAGAATCAATTGGTGTGCGCTGTCTGTACTGATGTAATATTCAAAGCTCATTAGGGCGATGAACACACCGATTGGATCGATTAAAACGCCCTCCCAATGCAAAATGTCGTGCAGTTTCTTTTGGGTACGAATTCGACTTAGCATCGGCCCGATGACGGTCGGACCGGTGACGATAACCAAACTCGCCGCAAGCAGGCAGAAATCCCATTCGAAACGGAAGATGAGACGTAACAGGACGGCGGTCCCAATCCAGGTCACGAAGATTCCGATGGAGAGAACTCGCAATATCTCTTTGCTCGCCCTGCGGTAGCCTTTGAGATCGAGCGTCAGTCCTCCCTCGAACAATATCAGAGCGACCGCAAGTGAGATGATTGGGCCAAGCCCTTCGCCCAGGGCTTTTGGGTCCACCAGCGAAAGTCCCTCCGGTCCGGCAACAACGCCCCCAACGAGCAGAACGATAATCGCTGATACTCGCAGGTTGTGTGCCAACGTAAACAGGCATACTCCCAGCGCAGCTGCGGCCGAAAACGTCCAGAGTGCTTCAGGCGTATGCATCGCTTCTTTGATCGCCGCGGCCGCAAAGCCGTGTCGTTCAGACCCTCATTATTGATCGTGTTGAGGAACCGTCGGCTGGCCGTTGGTGTTCCTGCCATCGCTCGAAGCGTCCACCGTCACGGAGCTCCCACGCATGCTCTCGCGGTTGAAGCGGGCGTGTAGTGATTCCCAATCGATCACCAGTTTGCCGCCCGTTGCCTCGTGTTGCTTGGCCCACGTCATCAACAAGTCGAGACAGGCGTGGTCGATGTAATCAAGGTACTGGAAGTCAACGTGGAGTTCTGACCGGGCTGGCACCTTTTCCAGTTCACTCGCCAACGACCCGACCACGATTCCGCCGACAATGCCGGTGATCAATCCAGCCGCCACGGGCACGCCGGATGCGATCGCAATCCCCATACACAGCGGCAACGCGACCAGGAACACGACGATGGATGCGAGAAAATCCTGTTTAAAGTGCGAGCCCATACGATGCTCCTCTTCCTTTCGATCAGACCCGGCTGAGTGTTTCTTCCGCGTTGAAGTCGACTGAGAAACTGCCCAAACGCTTCATCCGTATCGACAGCCGGCAAAGCGTTTCGGCGTTCGGCGAGTTTTGGACAACGTCGGAAATCGGCTGCATCGGTTCAAGGCGAAGTGAATCTGGTTGCGGACGTCTTCAACCATACCGTCACCGAGAGGGCATACTCCACCTGAAAAAACCATTTTCCAGACAGTCGCTCCACTCGCTGAGGTTGTAAGGTGAAAGCAACCAAGATTGTACGTCCATTAGCCGAAAGCAGACAGAGAGACTATCTGTGCACTACAATTAGATAATATTTTCCTGTCCTGGAACGCCATGCACTGGCTCAACTACCACAACGGAACGAGTCACGAGGTTTCATCGGAAGTTCCCGAACTCGCTTGCAGGAGCCCTTCAGTTCATGAGTTCGCGTTCGACCCATTTCGTGTCATGTTTAGACGCCCGCGGATGGCTATGCCGACCCGCGAATGAAGAGTCGGTAGTTCGCCGGTACGTTTCAAGGCAGAGTCCCGTTGATCCCGAAGACGCGAATCTCATAGTCAGCTTCGGGCACCCACAGTGCATACTCGCGTTCGCCTTCTCGAAGCATGATTTGGTCGAGCGCGATGGCGTTGGACGGCTCGCCGCGGACAAAGGCGCCGACCACCACCGGCCATTCGTTTCCGTCCCAGCTGCCTTGGAGCCTTTGCCGATCGGAATACTCCGGAGCGCGCTCGGCCGGCCCACCTTCACTCGGCCGGTGGACGACCAACGCGTCGATACCGCCATCGGGAAATCCAAACTGAGGGTCACGAAGGTTATTGGGCACCGGCTCAAGCATGATCGGTTCACGGCTGCCGGCCTCGATCAAGTCCGCAAGCTGGGCCGCTTCGGTCTCTTCGGGCGAATGCCACGTTTGCCAAATGCAAAACGGCTCGATTCCCGTCATGTTCCAGAGGTGTCCTGCCATCAGCAGTTCGCCGGTACCTTGACGTTCCTTGACCGCGTGGGCGTAACCCGCATGAACCACCAACTTACGCCGCGGATTCTCGGCGAACAATGCAGCAAGGTTTGCAGCCTGCTCGTACTCCCGCTCGGCAAAGTTCGATGTGTAACCTTCGTACGAATGCAGATTCATCTTCAAATTCATCGCCGCGCGGAGCACGTTGCCGAAGTGCGGGTCGGACACGTAGAAGCCGGTTGAGGCGGTGGGATAGCCGCGCCGAATCAGACTTTCGCCCGGCTCGGATAGAGCTTCTGCCGCATAATCGCGAAAGCCTGACTCATAGAGGATCGGTAGCGTCTGTTCAATCCATCGCCGGTGCTTGGGTGAGTTGTGCGCCTCCATGATGATGATGATCTGCTCTCGGTCTCCAATCTCTCGAATCGTTTCACGCCACGCTTTGGGCTGAATGAAGGAAAGTTCCAGTTGTCGGTTCTCGTGGGTCGTCACACGAGCGTCGCTTTGCCTCTGCCATCGAGAGAGACGTTCCGCTTCCTCTTCCCTTCCGCAAATGGCAAGCATCACACTCAGCTCCTGCTTCATGCCGGAGCCCGCGATGTCCGGTTGTTCCAGATGAGCGACCGTGCGAAGAAGATCTGTTGGCGACGGTTCCCACAACACACTCCGCACCAGCAGACCGAAGGACACGAGGAGTGTCGCCACCAGTCCGAGCGCAACCCACCGGGCCTTACGCATCCGGCCTTGGGATGAAAAGGCCGTCACAACCGCAGCGGCCACGGCAAGTGTGATACCGCCAACCATCGCGTAGGCTGCAAGATCATAACCGGCGGGTAGCGGGCCCAGGAACCAAGACGAATCGATTCCACGAAGCAAGTGAATGACTCCCACTGATACCGCCGTCGACAGCGCAACGATCATCCATCCCGATCTGCCGCGACACACTTGCCGAACGCAGATCAGCACCGTCACCAACGGTAACGCAGTGACAAACACGGCAGTGCGTGTAAAGCCGTTGGCGACCGAGGTGACCAGCAAGACGCTCAGCGTTTGAACCAGCACGACGGCGACGATCGAAGAAATCGACGCGACAACCTTCCAGTGCGAACGGACTACACCCATGTTTCGCTCATACCTCTCACGTTCTCACACCGGGCAGAGCCCGTACTCAATGCTTGTTCGTCGTTTCATCTTGGGGCTTGGCATACAGTCTGCTCCCTTTCCTTACGTGCGGCCGAATCTCTGTGCAGGAAACAGGGAAGCGACGAGAAGAGTGGCCCGAGAAGCGTCATTCGGCTAAAAAGCAAATTCCTATCTGTAAAAATTGGAGAGTTTGTAGCCGAGAATTTCGCCTTTGACAGCCATCCGCCGGTGCTGTTCATCGCTCAACAGGATACGTCTCTTTCCCAACTTTCCTCGGAGTACAGAATTCTCGGTTCGCAGATACTCAATCACTTGCTGTTGCTCACGATGCATCCATCCGGCGATCACAATCAGAGCGAACTGCCACGGCCTGAGGACAGAATTCATGACTCACCCATGCCAAGGAAATCAAATGCGAACGCATTCTAGCCATCCGGTCTGCGTTTGTGCTTACTATACAACAATATGATTTCCTGGTTTTCCCAGAGTTACTGACCGGTTTTCACCGGTCAGTCGCACGCGTGACCGCATCGGGGTACCGATTGTGGACAGCCTCTGTTGGCAGCTGTGGAAGACGCCCTGGCCTGACACGCCCAACCTGTTTCAGTTGCGTGCCGAGGCGGCCCCAGCGCCCATGCGAGATCATCGATCGGCGAGGCCGGAAGATGTCAAGGGAACGAAACAGGCCTTTAACAGTCTCGGCAATTCGGCACGTAACTCGCGTCGGTTGCATCGCCCGAAGCGAGTTCGCGAAATTGCTTCGACGCACTTTTTGCGAAATCTCGGCCTGGATTGAGGGAAACTGCGCAGCCAAGCGGCTACAAAATATAGTTCCGAGACAGTGTCAGGAGCGTCCTCGCGAAACATTTGTGGACGACTACTCTACGGCAGCGGGATCCAGAGCGTTATTCGGTTGGCGGACGACGCAGCTGGAATTTAACCGGTCCGACGCTGAAATGATCGCCCTCTCGAACTTGGTGCCAGTCATGGCCGGTGCCAGCAACGCAATGTCCGTTGAGGAAAACACGCCTCCCAAACCTGCCTCCACGGCTGGTGCCGTAGTCAAGTATCGACACAACGTCCTTTTCTCGCTTCAGATCGACGTGTCGACGGGCCACGATGCAGCCCTCGGCAGGATCGGAACCCACTCCACCGAGCCGAATGAAGCAACCGTTGCCGCGCCCAATCGAATGCACTTCACCGTCGCGAACCGGAAACAAATACAGTGGCTCGCGATCATCGCAGGTGCGCGAAAGAACATGCTCGTGCCCTGCGATCACCTCGAGCATAAGCGGCTCCTGATTCAAAGATGTAGAGTTGTTCATTCTTGCTACTGCTACTTAGACCATGCGGACACCTGCCAGATCTTCCGGCGGTGCGAGAATGCGAAGGGAGGGTAAGCGGCCCCAATTATTCTAAGCATCTGGCCGCGCAATTCACCTCGGTTGCATCGGCCGACCGCTCGAAGCGATCAGGCTTCCTGCAGGCGGTGAAACACACCGAAGCGCCCAAGGGAGATCGCTTCGTGAGCGAAGTTGGTCCCGCCCGCACGAAGAAAACCCAAGAATTGCGGTCGGTCTACCCCACCGCCGCATTCAGTGATGCAGCTTTCGACGGTCGTCTCTCCGTTACGATCGGGGGCTCTCGTAAGGGAGCGATTCGGAAGTGGCCTGCGAGCACCGCGCATCAGATTGCAGACAGCACGGCCTTATGAATGCGTAACCGAACTAACAACTCTGATTCGAATCGCGACCCACGTATCGCTTATCGGCAAAGATGCACGACCACAAATGCTGATTTCCAACTCCTTGGTGCCGTTGAGGTTATACGTGCGAGCTATTCATATTTCTGTGGAGCCTCAAGAATATTTGACAAATCTGCTCAAGTAGCTGCTCTTTGTTATCTGTTGGAGGGAATTCATGACGGGTTCGGCCATCGATCCGCTGCTGGCGGCGCTTGCAGCGGGTGATGAAGAGGCCTTCGAGAAGGTCCACAAGCGCTTCGCAGCCAAAATGTTCTGGGCTGCGCTGCGCATGCTCGACCACCGTCAGGACGCTGAGGATGTTGTACAGCAGGTTTTTGCCGATTTCATTCGTGCAAACGCGAGGTTGACCGAAGTGAACGACTTGAGTGCCTACCTGTTCTCATCACTGAGGCGTGCCGCCTACAAGACGGCCACCCGGAGGCGCCGGCATCCTATCGCCAATACTGAGTTGACGGCAGATTCCGCGGTGGTGACGTCCGGGTGCATGGTTGAGTCGCCGCACAACGAACGACTTGGGAGATGCCTCGCAAGGTTGCCGCTGAAACAGCGCGAGATCATTGCGCTGAAGATCGACGGCGACCTGACTTTCGCTCAAATCGGCGAAGTGTTAGGCGTTAGCCCAAACACCGCGGCCAGTCGCTACCGCCTGGCCTTGGAGAAACTGCGAGCAGCCCTGGGAGCTCAAGAGCGATGAACGACTGGAATTTACCCGAGGACCTTCAGCGGCTGGAGGATGAGCTAAAGGCGATGCCACGCCCGACTCTGCCGGCATCGTTGTTGACTGGGGTGAATGAAGACACGCGTATTCGCCTGCGCGGCGACCGGCGTCATCGATGGTACGGGTTGGTGGTGGGCGTGGCAGCCTCAGTGCTTCTCTGGGCCAATGTGTCCTTCAGGGCGGCAATCGCAACGGACTTTCACTTGGCGGGACAATCTCAGCAGTCGAGCGTGACCCAACTGGAAGAGCAACTCCACGATCTTCTTCCGGATCTCGATGCTCGAGAAGTTCGTCGACAGGCTGTAATGATCCAGGCAAGCTCTCGCATCGCACCGCGCCTTGCGGGATCCGTATTCGCAACTCGGTCACGTCAGTTGACTGACATCGATCCATTTCTTTAGGAGGATTAACCATGGGATACGCATTACTTTGGCTTGAGAACCTGGCTGCGGCGCTGCTTCTGGCGGCAACCTTACTAGCGTGTGCCGGCAGGATTCGCCGGCGGTGGCTCAGCCGTTCTTGCGGGAGTGTTGGCTATTCTCCTGCCGCTAGCTGCTTATGCTGTCGCGCTCGCTTCGATCGGTTGGCTGATAGAGCAAGGCGTGCTGATTGGAATCTACGATCCCTTGCTGTTATCGGCGATCTGCTACGCGATCGGTGGAGTATGGATGCTGTCGCGAGGACTGCGGCGTGAACCTGCTTCGTCGGTTTCGATCAGAGCCGGACACTGGCCGGGGGCCCGACTGGCGGCGGCCTTTGCCGTCGTCCTGGCATTGCACGCGATGACATTCTGGAGCTTGGACGCGGCGGTGAAGCAACGGTTGATGGCCGTGCATGCGGAATCCGGCTCGCTCGCGCTGTCGCTCGCACATCCCCGCGTCGCCGATTCCGAGAACGCGGCATTGGTCTATCAGCACGTCTTCGAGGCGTGGGACACACTCGGCCGGCCGGCCATCTGGGACGAGGCGATCGCCGCCCGCCAAATTGCTGTTCCGAAAGAAGGCGACTTTGACTACGCCAGCGCCGAACTGAGTGAGTTTCTCGCACAGCATGCCGGCGAGTTGGCCGTGATTCGTAAAGCGGCGGCGCTCCCGGAGTGCCGATTCGAACGAGACTATGGTCGCCTCGGCTTTGAATCGTCGCTGCCGGAGCAGATTCACCTTCGACAAGCCGCAGAACTTCTGGTCATTGATGCTCGCCACAGGGCGGCCACAGGCGACATGCGTGGCGCTATGGAGAACATCAACGCCATCTTTGCGGTGAGCCGACACGCCGCTTCCGAACCGCTTCTCATCTCGACGCTCGCTTCGATTGCAATCGATCGTATGGGCATTCAGACGCTCGAAGCCGTGCTGAGGTCGGCACCGATCACCGAGGAGGACCTGGCGATTCTCGATCTGGACGAGAGTGTCTCCTATCGCCGGCTTGCCGCTCGGTCGTTCCGCATGGAAGAGGCGGCAGGGCTGTCGCTATTCTGCACGTTGGAAAGCGGACCATTCGATCCAATGTACTTTGAACGATCCGAACTTGAAGGGATCGTAGAGGCGTCCGGTATCGCCTCCGTGTACCGTGTGCTTCACCTTACTGAAGACCTTGCCTCGTACCGCGAGCACTTTCACGTGATTCACACGGCTTCGGCCAAACCCTACTATCTGACGCGGAACCGATGGATGGATGTCAAGGGATCGTCGAAGAGCAAGGGAGTAGGTGCTCTGACTTCCTTGATCCTTCCGAATCCAGCGACAATTTTTGAACGGGTGCAACGGGCCGAAGCCATGCATCGTGTCGCCGTACTGGGAATCGCAACATACCGTTACCAGGCCAAGTACGGTCGGTTGCCAACGGCATTGAGCGATCTAACGCCCGAGTTCGTTCACATTCTTCCCCGTGACCCCTTCGACGGGAAGCCGATGCGATTCAAGTTCGCGGACGAAAGCTGCGTGATCTACAGCATCGGACCGGACCTGATCGACAACGATGGTGGTCCGCTCAAGAGGTCAGATCAATCGGGCGACATACGGTTTGTTGTCGCTTCACGATCGGAAATGGTCGACACAAACTCGCCGGTTCGTGATGAATCGCAGACCGACGACGCATAGAAACGACATTCATCACGTAGCAATCGTGACCTGCGAGAACTCGCAGCAAAGTGCAGAACGGTTGGGGTAGTGAAGCGGTCCATCTCTCTCCCCGCCAGAGAACGAGCGGCGGAACGTGAGACGATTGATCGCGTTTCTTGGAGGTACATCCGAAGGCAACGGTTCCTTGCCTCTTAAGAGCCCTCGCGGGACAAATCGGTGCGAACAGAGTTGAATTTACTCTCCGCAGCTAAACTGCAGCGATCGCTGGCCGCAGGCTAACTGACAGCGGTGTGCGGACCGATGCGGCGTAGCGGATTCGCTTCGTGACAGCGAGTGGTCCAACCGAAGCGTCGAAATCAGGCAAGAGTAGATCGTCCAACGGGCTCTGATTCCGCCGCTACGCAGAAGGTCGACGTGTCGCTGAACCCTCGGCGACGACTTGTTGATCAACTCGCATCCGCACGCACCAACTTTGACAAGTCCGGTCAGCGCCGGGTCTCGCACGTGGAGTCGACCCGGCGGTCACGTCGATTACTCTGGGTTCAACCGTCGCGCGATCGCTAATGACCCAAGTGTTCGAGAGGGTGCCGGCATTGGCCTCGCGGCGACTCGCAGAAGGTCTTTTGCCAAGTAGTACATTTGATTGAGACTGTTGGATCCGTTGTCCAACGTCACCCTCACGGTCGAGTTGATACCAAACAAAGTGGGATCGAAAGTTTTGCCCCAATCGGGACAAAACCGCCTTCGACATATTGGTATCACGTTTATCGCTGCATCGACAAGTTCAATGTGTCGAAACCGGACTTTGGCCTTTATACAGCCGTCATGTCCGTGGGTGTGTGCACCCGTTTTTTGTCTGGCGGGAGAGTCTCGATTCCGCTGACGAGGCGTCAATTAAGACGCTGGTCGTTCTCTGATGTGGCCTCCAATACTGAGGCTTGCGGCACAGGGAGCGTACTGCTTGGCCGCTCCCAAGAGCCAGCGAGTTACTCAACACTGATGGCATAGGACCGGACAATACACCGGCACAGTGCGGTGTGCAAAAGGGCACGACCGCACATCGATTGTCGCTTCGCATTTACCCAAATTCACGCTTGAGTTTTCTTACTGGATACGTGCAACGACAGCGGCGAAACTCCTTGTCCTCGTGCGAAAGCGTTATATCACTGAGCGTATCGAGAGACCAAGGCAAGGATAGCAATATTGTCTTGCCTCGAAACGGATGCGTTTAGAATGAAACTTGCGTTAATGAGGTTGCACTTACACGCCGTCGTGGAGGTCGCGACGGAGTGCCACACCTGTAGCTTCACACGCCACGAGGTGCATCATGCCGGACGCCACGAATTGTCATTCCGTTACACGTAAAAAGGTAAGACGAAAGCGTTCTCAACGGCGTCTCCTCATCGAAGGCTTGGAGGCGCGCCGGTTGTTAGCCGCGTCGCTGAAATTGACAACTGACAAACTTGAGTATCTTCCCGACGAAATCGTCTCGATCACCGCAGAGGAATTCGATCCTGGATCCACGATCTCGATTCAAGTGGTCCGTAGTGATAGCTCGCAGTCATTGGGCCCCCAATACGAACCGATTGAAGTAACCGATGGCTCGCCGACCGATACTGACAGTGCGGCCGACGGCCGCATTCAAGTTCAATGGTACGTTGGCTATGAAGATGCCGATTCGACTTTCACTGTTAATGCCACGCATGCGACATCCGGTGAAGTGGCTAGCAATGTCTTTGCAACAAGCCATGTACCTCCCTGGACGCCGCAAATCACCGTGCTATCAGACAAGCGTGATTATCAGCCAGGCGAAACGGCAGTTTTCACGGCAAGCGGTTTTCCGATCGGTGAGGCAGTCGAGTTCCAGGTGTCGCATATTGATGCCACGCCCAACACTGGGCTTGGCCATGTGCCTTGGGTGGTCACCGACGGTAGTGAAGATGATCTTGATGGTGTAGCGGACGGAAGCGTGCAGACGACTTGGCTTGTCAACGAAGATGATAGTGTCGGTTCCGTTTTTGTCGTGACCGCAAAGGGGCTTACATCTGGACGCGCGGGAGCTGCCCAGTTCTTAGATTCGTACTGGACGCTCTTGATCGACGAGAATGTTCCCGGGGGGCAATTGTCCTCGGATTGGGAGAATAACCCTGGAGTGGATTACGAGAGACACAGCCTTTTAATAGGTTGGGAAGGGCCGGTAAGTACCTGGCACAATCTCCGTAGTCATAGCATCGCAAACACTAGCAGTTCAGATTGGACCAATTTTCAGGACTACTTCAGCCAGGGCGCGATGTTTCACGGGTCTTTTCGATTACGGTATGACGCCTCAGAATCCGACCCACAATGGGGGTGGTCAGAAGGATACGACGATTGGTTCATCGACAACATCGCTCTCCATGGACTGTACAACCAATACGCTCCCAGCGTCAGCGTTACCGGTTCTTCCGGTACCTATTACGACGCTGTCACTCCATACATCTCATGGTCAGCCTCTGACGCCGACGGCAATCTTTCAACAGTCAACTCGACCGTTGAAAATCCTGCGACAGGCTCAACGACCACTTGGGCCAGTCATAGTGGGACCTTTAATCCAAGTGACTTCGGCGAGTACACACTGACCGTTACTGCGACCGATTCACGAGGTCGGCAGACTACGAAAACACGCTCTATCAACTGGCAGGACGATGATACAACACCACCCACAATCACGCTCACTCCTGCCGAAGGGACTCAAGTTGCCTCGGCCGACCAGCGATTCGACTGGACGGTTTTCGATGCGTCGGACAGCACATCTAACGTGTTGATTACCAAGAATGGCGATCCGATCTACACGCAAAACTACGGAGGCAACGTTGCCGCCGAATCCTTCGACTTCAACGAATACGGCCTCGGCACCTATCAATCGGTTCTGGCTCGATGGCAGACTTGCATACATCGGGGAGCGAACTGGTAGCCAAGTTGCTGCCTAATGGCGATATATTATGAACCCATACAGGCCGCCAAAGGACCCCGACGACCAGCGTCGTCCGGGACCGCGTCGCCGGTTCGCCAGGTTGGTGACAAGTCCAACTTTCGGCGCGTTCCTGGCGGCGACGCTCGCGGCCGTCATCGTCCTGGTAGGCGCCATCGGAATGGTACTGCTCTGGTAGAGACGTGCGCGTGGTGTTCACCATCAGTTCGGATGTTCGCGAAGACCAATTCGATTGCCTGCAGAGTCATTAAATTGCTCGAAGTGGTTGCCGTGCGGAACAATCGCGACGAATGACCAACCGTGTCATCTTCACATGCAATTCTACTGGTCCCAAGATCAGGAGGATTCGAGATGCAAAGATTCGAGGTGCGACAGGGTGCAATCGGCGAGGTGGCAAAGATGAACGATCGAAACAAATGGCGAACATGGACGACGACGAAGCCGTTATCGTTCAACGAACCGATCAGCCGGACACGAACGAGTGTCGTGTTTCGGTCTGGTCGATGGTTGCTGCGGGTGAAAGTGATCGACGTGAGGATGCACAACGGCTATCGATGGGTGCCGATGAAATGACGCCGTACCATCGCTCTGCAGTTGCTGTGCGAAGTATTGGAGAGTGACGCCACGGTTGTGTCGCGCCGCGTGGACAAACGCTCCGCATTGGAACGCCGATGACGAATACGGCACTCGATGATCGCATGCACTATTCATGAAAATAGTGCAGAAAGGAATTTCCGCCACTTTTTCTCGTCAATCGTGTCGCCCTTGAAGTCTTCCATCAGCAATGCTCCCCGTTCCCGCAAGTGAATGCCAACGACTTTCCGAACTATCGGTTGCTGCGTCTCGGCATCAGCCGCCGCCAAGAAACTAAATGCTGAGGCGAGAGCAAAAGCTGCAAAAGCATTTCCAATCCTGTTCATCTCACGTCCCTATCTCTCATCGGGTGACGGTCATCGTGCTCAACGGATACCAACCATCGTCGGCTCGGCCCTCGATGCCAAGTTGCACTACTGGTTCGATGCCCTTCTCGCCAACAACGGCAATCGACAACGTGTAGATTCCTGGAGACAAGTCCTCTGGCAAGCTGATGGCATCGGCAACATCTATGATCTCACCGGGCGGTAAGTCGGCGGGTTCCTTGAAGAACGCTTCCGTGAACAACTCAATCTCGCCGGGAAGCCAGTTATTGACAGTGACATCGCTGACAAAAACCTGATGTTCCTTGTCGTTACCAGTCAGCCGATAGGCGACTCGGTACGGCCTATAACACGGAGCGGAGCCAACATTCTGCCACTTCATTGCCAATTGCAGGTTGCTCCCCGGCTCAGCTTCGGAAGGATGCTTCAATTCTTTCAACACAAGTCGGTAGCCAAGTCGTCGCAGGAACCGCTCGACCTCCCCACGGACAGACTCACGCTGTGGAAGCGGTGCCGACTTATTGTTGATCACCGACCCGTGGAGGGCCAAAGCGTAGTTGAAGATGAACCGCACCGACCAGCCTTCGTCCACCCACTTCCGCATATCCCAACACGTTTCCCAAGCCACTGGCGAAGTCTTCCAAGCATCCATCGCATTTGCGTTAGGCAGATGTATTGGATAGGCCATTCGCATGTGATTCCATGTTTTGGAAAACCCACCGATGTCACCAAGGCAATCGGCTCGCCAACCGGCTCCGTTGGCGACAGCGTACTTGAGCATCTCGCCGCCGCCAATGAGCATCACAAGCGGCGTCTTCTGGAAGGCGGCGAGGTAGGCGTCAACGATTCTTTTCTGGGTTTCGATTGTCGGCATGGAAGCGTTGGTGGACTCGCTCATGTGCCACTCACCCCACCAGCCAACCGTGCCGAGATCTACATGGTCGATGTCCGGGTGGCCGTCGTATCGATCACCGAGTCGTTTAATGAAATCCAGGTGAGCGGAAAGCACATGTGGATCGTCCAGTACGGGAACCTCCAGTTCCGGGCCAGCGCCGTACCGAGTCATGACAACTTTCCCACCAATATCTTCGAGCCAGTCTGGATGGTAAGGCCGACCTCTGTACGAGGAACAGCACATCACACGCAGTGCCAACTGTTGCCCCGATTCTCGTGTCTCTTTTAGAACGCCATCCAAGAAGTCGTAATCAATCTTTCCCTTCGCTGGCTCCAACGTGCCCCATCCCCAACGAGCGTAGTGAACCGTGGATGGAATCCATGTGGGCAGGTTATCGTCTTTTTCCGCCGTTCGGTGGAATGTTTCCCACCCCATGCCGGGGTTCGCCAAGATCTCGTTTGTTTCATTGGGGGCAACTCGCACCCAGTCAGCATCATCTGCGTCAGCAAAGGACAGCCAACAAAGTTGAGCGAGTGTGGCTATCAGCAACATGGCATGGTGATTCGTAGACATCCTTCACCTCAATTTGACCGTCCCAAGGCGCAGCAATCTTCGATTCTATCAGCCGACATCATCCATTGGTAAGATCTGCGACAGTTGATCCATCTTGGGCCTATGATTTAGTGGGAGTGGAGCAGCGTTAGAAATGTCAATCCGCAAATTGTTCTGGCTAACATTCGCCGTTGCTGCCTTCGGTTGCATGTTGGTTCATGCTGACGAAGCATCGTCACCGTTCATGATTGGAGCGGATATCTCGTGGGTGCATCAACAGGAAGCCGAGGGTAAAAGATGGACCGACGATGGTGAGCAGAAGGATATCTTCACCATCCTCAAGGACCACGGCTTCAATTGGATTCGGTTGCGGATCTTTGTTAATCCAGAAGCGGAAGGTGGTTACTCCAAGCGAGGCTTCTGCGATTTAGAACACACGCTGAAAATGGCAAAACGTGTCAAAGCGGCGGGGATGCGGTGGTTGCTCAATTTCCATTACAGCGATACCTGGGCCGATCCGGGGCATCAACGGAAACCAGCGGCATGGGTGAATCTCCACGGAGTCGATCTGGAAAAGGCCGTTCACGATCACACCAAAGAAGTGATGGCGGCGCTGAAAGAACAGGGAACGACTCCCGACATGGTTCAGATTGGTAACGAGATCAGCAATGGAATGTTGTGGCCCGATGGTAAAGTTTGGAAAACTGGCGAATGGGAAGTATTTGTTGGCCTGATCAATGCAGGGATCACTGGGGCCAAAGAAGTTGATTCTTCGGTGAAGACGATGGTGCATCTCGCCTGGGGTGGCCAGAATGCGCAGACAAGATCATTTCTGGACAAGGCCCTGGAGCAGGGGATTGAGTTCGACATTCTTGGCCAGTCGTATTATCCAAAATGGCACGGGACACTCGGTGACTTGAAGGCCAACCTGACCGATCTGGCCCAACGGTACGAGCAGCCGATCATTGTCGTGGAATACACCGTGCCAAACATTCGGGAGATTAACGACATCGTTCGTGGGCTACCCAAGGGTAAAGGACTGGGCACATTTATTTGGGAGCCGACGAAGTGGGAAGGGCCAGCCTTATTCGATGCCAAGGGGAACACGAAACCAGATATCGATGTGTATGCCGACATGGCGCAGGACTACAGTGAAAAACTCAGATAGTCCTGAACCTAATGGAGATCAGGAAACCAAATCATGATTCAATCACGCCGTGAATTCATTTCGACGACCGGCGCTGCTGCTGCTGCATGTCTCGCCGTGCCAAAAGCAGCTTGCTCGGACGAGTCTCAAGAGAAGAAACGTCACATCATCACGCTGAGTTTCGACGACGGATTTAGGAAGTCGTTTGTCCGAACTGCCCAGATTTACGAAAAATACAAGCTTGCGGCTTGCCTGAACGTGATCGCAACTGGCCATGAGAAGGAGTTCCAAGCGCCAGGAGAGTACATCGGTGGTTCAAACCTTGGGGATTTCGGCCTCTGGAATGAACTTCAAGCCAGAGGCCACGAAGTCATGCCACATAGCTACAAACATGCCAACCTACGGCAAGTCCCGCTGGCCGAAGCAAAGGACTTGATTCGTCGTTGCCTGGACGTGTTCTCGAAAGAATTGAACAGCTTTGATCCGAGAAAGGCCGTTTACAATTTTGCCTACAATGCCTCCACGCCCGAATTGGAAGCGTGGCTACCGACACAAGTCATGGCATTTCGAACCGGAGGAGGAGCGATCAATTCATTGCCGCACAAGAGGCAAGTGAAATTGACATGCACAAGTTTTGGACCGGGGAATTGTGAACAGGCCATCGACCGTGAAATCGAGAAGCTCCTTGCCCAAGAGACAGGTTGGCTGATCTTCAATACACACGGCCTCGATGACGAAGGATGGGGACCGATCAGGGCGATTTACTTGGAGCGTCTTTTGGAAAAGCTATCGGCAATCGATTCGGTGGACATTCTGCCTGCTGGTCGAGCATTGGGAAAATACGTTGGCCCAGTCCGTGACTGATAGAGCAACTGGAACCCTTGAAAGTATCCAAATTCATTTTTTCATTCATCATCCTTTTGGTGGCATCAGATGTTGGACTGGGTGCGACGCATGAACAGCGGGTGCAACAAGTTGCCAACACCAATGGGCTGATCGCCTTCTGGGATTTCTCATTGATGCAAGAGGGGAAATGGACCTCCCACCACGATGACAATGTGGTCCAGCGTGGCTACCCGGTTGTTCTTCGGAGGATCGGCGACAACAAGTCCTACACTCCCGACGATTGACGTCGTACGTGAGAATCTCGCCTGTGTCGCGGCTAGAAACGTACAGGACACCTGAGTCATCAAATACCAAGCCATGTGGCGTCGAAAGCCCTTGTGGACCTGAAGGCACAAATGGTGTCGTATCTGGAACACCCGTTGACTTATCGAATCTCAGGACTTCATTCGTTCCCTCGTTCGCGACGTAAATCCAATTGCCGTTGATCGCAATCTCACGAGGGATATCGAGTCCGCCAGTGCCTTTTACAACAAAGTCGTTGTCAACTTCTCCAGTCAGATAATCGATGCGAACAATGGAAGCAAGATCGCCATCGGCCAAGCGAGTTGATGCAGAGAAATCTCCATTCGGTCCATCTTGAACAATGTCAATCGGTGGAACAGAGATCGCACCCGACGGAGCAACCAGATAATCCGCGAATGAATAGGCTGAACTACCCTCGGTCGCCGTCGCATCGTTAATCGAAATTGACGGTGGGGTGTTTGCTGCGAGGAGATCCGAATAGCATCACGAACTCATCGCCGTTCCCACCAGCGTCACTCAGTATTTGATCCACGCCAGCATCTGCGACCGGAGGCTGATTGGCGGCGAGCGTGCCCGTCACTTGCACATCGTCGATATACCAGTAATCGCCGCTGCCGCTCATGCCGGCGTCGAAACGTAGGTGGAGCGTGTTGCCGACATTGGGAACAGCCAAATCGTACGCGTGATACTGTCCGTCATCATCACCATTGAAGAAGGACTGAAGCGTTGTCCAGTTCGTGCCATCACCACTGACCATCACGTCGGCGCGATCCGACCTCTCGAAGGAGACTAGCTTCGTCGAGAATTGCAGTCGGACATCGGTCAAGTCGGTTACATCGACCGTTCGTTGCAGGTCGCCCGTGCTCCGCCGCAGCCTCACGTGCTGGCTGCCACTGGCCGGCGAGTTATCGCTACGGACCGTTGCATCGCCAGTCGCATCCCAGCCGCCTGAGTCCCATTGCTCGCTACCACCACTGAAATTGCCTGACTCAAATCCATCCGCTGCCGCCACGGCAATCACCGCGACAGATTTGAACAACTGAGGTCTCGTGAACATCAACAACTCTCCTTTGATCCAGGCCCCGAGTGTTTTGACCCTACGCTCTACCGCGCCGTCTCTCAACGCCGTTGGGCCAATGTATCCGCAGTGTTTTGTTGTTGTACGGCCTCGTCATTTGATCCCAATTCTCTGTAGTGTCTCGCAAGGAGTGCGTGCGGTTCGGGATTATCCGGTTGGCTTTGGGCGGCGAGATTCAGCCATTCAATCGATTGTTCCCAATCGTACCGCCGGTAGGCTAATGCCCTTCGCAAAGCCTCTTTGTACTGCTCACCAGGCGGAACATCGAAGCGGCTGGATCGTAAACGATCGATCTGCTCGTTTGCAATCAGAAACTTCTCGATCGCAGCCCTTGATTCAACTGTCTTTCCGGTCTTGTTGTAAGCGGAAGCGAGCATGTAATTCAAACTAGCATCGTCCGGAAAGTTTTGCATCATCGGCCGAAGCGTTGCGATGACTCTTGCGGAGTCGTTTTGTTCAGTGTAGTACTGGGCAACCATTCGCCCACAGGGATACACCGTCGGATGTTGATCAGCGATCGGTTTGAGCAGTTCTACGGTGTCCGATTTTCGATGCATCTTCCAAAGCGTTTTGCCTAAAGCGATGCGAGTGTCTAGACGATCCGAGGCGATCTCGCACGCTTTGCGATACGCCTTTTCCGCTCGATCGTAAACTGAGCGGTTGGACCAGATGGTAGCCTGAGCGACATACGAATTAACAAGCTCCGGATTTCGCTTCGTGGATTCGTTGTACATCGCGATCGCCGAGTCGTTGTCCCCCTGCAGCTGGAGTATCCAGCCTTTCCAATAAAAGGGACGGCCGTCGCGGTGGTGTTCTTCGCTCCAACGATCAAGCGATTTTAGCGCGCCGGTCGAATTCCCAGCGTGGAGCTGTGCGTTCGCAACGACTTCGTAAACGGCAGGATGATCTTCGGGTGCCTGTTGCAAAAAGTAGTCCAGTTGGCTCAGCCGTTCAGGTGACAAACCGCCGTTCTGGATGATCATGAACATCTGCTCGCGGGCAATCGCATCTGGATCGAAACCAACCTCGCGTGCGGTTCGGAGATGCTCCATGGCTCGAGCGTACCCGGCTTGATGTCGGTCGACGCGGGCTGGCAAGAAATACACTCTGCCGACGTCGGTTCCCCAGGATGGGTAATCCAGTAGGTGTCGTTTTGCATCCTCGAACTTCCAGGACTCAATCGCCGTTTCCGCCCTGCGAATGCACTGATAAGGTATGCCACGCAGAATCCACCCCATTGTCATCGCCGCAACAATCATTGCAGCAATTAGCAATTGCCGCCGACCACGCGTACTCTTGCCGACATTGCTGGGCGATCGTTCGTCGTCTCCCTTTCGCAGATTCCGCGATGGTTTGTTTTGTTTCTTTCGATTCGCCATCTCGTCGCACCACGCAAAGCTAAAACGTACCGTTCGGCCGAAGACTATTTGATCGTTTGATTGCGGTAAAGAAGGATCCCTTCGGTCGAGTTGTCATCCTGGATCAACTTACCGAGAGCCAGGTCTAGATCGCCATCTTGATCAAGATCGATCAGTTCACACGATGCCCACACGCATTGGTCAGCCAAGATGCGGTGACGGATAAACTTTTCCTTCTGGGTCTGTTCGAGCCAAATGACTCCGTCAAATCCATGCGTCAGCTGATCTTCATGCCCTTGGCTGTCGGGCCCATTTTTCATCGAAACCGGTCGACTAATCAGCGCAACAGCCGCAATGTCCAAGTCCCCATCAAGGTCGATATCGCCGGAAACCGCGCGGTAGACTCCCGGCATCGACGTGAGATGGTGATGCGTGAACGGAAAAGAACCTTCGTTTTCTAGCCATTGAACGGAGTGGAACGGCTTGGCGAGATGGTCGTCAAACGTGTCTCCGTTGGTATAGAGCACATCCAAGTCGCCATCGCTGTCTAGATCCACAGCCTCAATTCCGCTGGACGCGTAGGCAGGATCCGCCGCCGCGTCGATCACTTTGGATTCAAATCGAGGTATGCCATTTTCCGACCCCAGATTGGTCAGCAGGTGAACCGAACCTTCAAGTATGAATCCGAATTCGGCAACCACCAAGTCTTGATCACCGTCCTGGTCGTAATCGATTGGCCTCGCATCACAGATTCGGAAATAGCCGGTCTTCAGAGGCACGGTTTCCCAGCCGTTTACCGTGATGTCTCCCGTGCGATCGCCGCTCGAGGCATTTCCGACCGTCGATCGATGTACCCACCAAAGCGTTCCGTAACTCTGGTCCCTCGGGTCCATGAAGCCGATATCAGCAACCACGAAGTCGCGAGTGCCGTCGCCGTCCAAGTCTGTCGGCTCAACGTGAACGGGATCCGCAACTTTCGTGATCGCCTTTTTGACAAGGCGATCACCCATGAAAGTTGCTTGACTCACGTTGCCAGTATAGACCTCCGAAACAAGGAACTCGCCCGGGTCAAGAGCGAGGATATGTGAGATTTTCGGAAAGATGTCTTCCGATGGCTGTCGCCAGTCGATCGGCTCAAAACGATTGTCCGCGACTCCGTCGTCGCTCGTGCTTTGCTGATGAAATGCGTAGTGATCCGGCGCATAGGACTGGAACCGTGCAACGGTCGCCTCTAGGTCAGGCCGTACCAGGTCACTTCTGCCCGAGTCAGCGTAGATTCGCATTCCTTGTTCCACTTCGTGCCGCCATCCTTTCCGCCGGATCCTCTGAGATCAATCCCTGCGACTCACCTTCGCCGGCAAGCTGGCCATCAACGTACAGCTTCATCGTTTTGTCTTCGCCCAGCACTCCCGCGACGTGATGCCAACCGCCAATGATTCGTTTGCTGCCAGTCACGGTGACCAATTCGCTTTCGCTACGAAGATGGAACGCTGGCTGGCCCCCTTGCAGAGTCAACGCGAATCCTTTGGCCTGTCCGCCGCCAGCCACGATCACACCTTCAGGCTGTGTTGCAGTGATCCAGGCTTCGACGGTCAGCGGTTTGCCGGTGGGATTCAAGCTGGGCGAATGCGGAAAGTGGGCGTAGGAACCTCCCGTCGCGTTCTTATCGCCAAAGCCTTCAGGGATTTCCGGGGCGGTGGGCGCGGCAGCGAACAGTTGGTGTTCCAGCGTCGTTGTCCAGGAATCCCATGGGCGCGAAGATATGTGCGTCTTCACCTCGCTGCTTGGAGGCTTGTTCGTCAAAGTTGCCCGAGTTGGGCCCGATTAGAGGCCGATTCCATAACACCATCCATCATAGCAAGAGAGTAGCGAGCAGGACGAGAATCCGTCGATGTGTGGATCGCTCCGCCTATTGCCTTTCAGTTGGCGCACATTTTCAGTCGGGACTGACACGTCTCGTATTTTTGTCGGCTCGGTCAAGCAAGAAAGCGGTTCGAATCTCTCCATCGCCGGTTTCCTTCGACAGGTGAGCGATCGTTCCATCGGCAACGAGTGCTAATGGAATGCCGCTGACTCCCTGGGACCATCCCTTTCGAGGTTGCTTCAGATCAATGTCATAGTCATCGGGTTTGGTCCACACGACGGCGTTGGATTCGTCCGCCACGACGGCCAGGATGACGCTGCCCAGATCCGCGGGAAGACTGCGAATACTTGCGCCACGGCGGCGGTCATGATAGACAGCATCGGGGTGAAAGGGAAAAACGATTCTGGTCTTGCCCTCTCGCGCCAACTGTTCGGTCGCAGCAAAAACCTTGGGAATCCGGCCGACCAACTTCAGGTTGTGCTCACTGTTCCATGGTTCGTCAAACTTGAATTCGTGATATAGGGCTGTGGCTTCCTTGTCTTGAAGGAACGGCAGTATATCGACCCGCCAACTGAGTTCTGTCGACCTGCGCCCGCCTGATTGCGGTGGAAGAACTTTGTATGCCGAGCGATGATTCCGTAGCGCAATCCCTATTCTTGCAAGCGCTTTTTCAGCATCAAGAAGTTCGCCTGATGAGGTTGGCGTGGTCTCATCTCCTGCAAACAACTTGGACCGCTTGGGGGCAAATGGATCGGGGCGCGGGGCGGGTTCGCTCGTCGTCCAAAGTCCATCCAGCGGCGACGCTTCCTCGGTTTGGTCCGAAATGTCCACCGACAAGACCAGCGGCGTCGTGGTGACTACCGTCTCCGTGACCACCGAATCGTGTCGCCGTTCTGCGATTGGAGTGAATGACCATGCATAGCAATGGAGTTTCCAATCGTTCTCTTCAATCTTGTGCCAAGTCATCATTCCCCTTGAATCGGCAGAGAACTCAACCCTGATTTCACGCATGATGCCCGCATCATCTTGCCAAGAATACCGCTGCTGTCCCGTTATCGGGTCCCAGAATGCAATCTCGCTGGGCATCACCCGATTGCAACCGGTTGTGACGATCGTCTTGCCGTCGGGTGTAAACCTTGCCGTATGAAATATGTACGGAACTGCCTCCAATTGAATCGTTGTCTGTGAAGCAATGTCCCTTACCCAGACACTTGCCGGACGATCTTTCCCTCTGCCTTCGTAGACTCCCCGGTCGATGATCAGCAACCTGTCCAGGGCTGGAGAGAACACGTAGGAGTCGACGTGATCGATATCCAGATCCGCATCGTGGGCGATCCGTTTCATCGACCCGGTTTCAAGAACCGAGTAACCCGACGAAGGATACGCAACGGCAAACCTCTCTCCGTCTTGCGAAAGCGCAAAAAAAGCATCTGTATCCTGTGGATTCGCCGGGACCATTCCGATCTGTTGTCCCGAGTCGAGACTCCAGATTCGCGCGGAATGAGCCGGGCGATAGGGTCTTGCTGGCGAGGGCGACGTTGCTTGTTCGGATGGATCTGACTCGTACGTGACAATCCACGCACGCTTGACGACTTCCAATCCCATTGGATAAGCGACGCCGATGTCGGCGGTCGTAGCGATTTGTATGGGCTCGGAGCTACGCTCTACGCGCTGCTGACCGGGCGCCCGCCGGTCGAAGGCGAAGTGTTGCCGGTGCTGGTCAAGAACGTCCGCGATCAAGTCCCCGACTCACCCAAAAAATACCAGCTGGCAATCAATGATCTGTTTAGTGACTTGGTCATGCGTCTAGTCGAGAAACGTCCGGAAGACCGTTACCAAACGCCAGGCGCTTTAATCAAGGATCTCGATCGAATCGGCACCTACAACAGTTTGAGCGCCGATTGAGGCGATCGCGATGGCGCAACCAGTGTCAGCTCACGTGCGCAACAGTTACGAAGGATTTTGAAAAAGTCAAAAAGCGTTTAGCGTAAACGGCGGATTACGATGTTCTCAATTTGCAAGGACGTTTCAGGGCTGTGAATACAGACACGGCAATATGTTGGCCTGACTTACACCATCGCGTAGAGAGAAAGATGCACGAAAGGTTTTCAAAATTAGCGTCGTGGGTGTTGCTGACATTCCTCGCCGCGAGCGGCTGCGCCCAGCAGTCGCGTTCGTCCGCAGACACCGAGACCACAACGAAAGGTGAGCCGACAATCACCCTAATGATCACTCGAGATTTCAAAGCGAAGGACCGGGAGGATTATTCGATCGATCAGGATTGGGCCGACATTCCGTTCCATTCGAGTGGAGGAACGGGAACGCATGGCAGCAAATTCACGCTCCAGACAAAGCCGGCAAGTCAAATCCAATACGAGGGACGTCTTAGTATTCCTTCGCCGCAGCACGTCGAGGTCAAACTCGATGTTGAGAACGAGATGGCTTTTCAACTGCTCATTAAGGGGTTGGGAAATCTCATCCCAATCAACAACGGGGAGCCGTTCTCTTTGGATTCGCCTATCTCTCCCGGCAGCCATTCAATTCGAATCACCGGCCTCGCCCTGCCAAAGCAGTGGGACGAAGGACGCCCTTCCGATTATGCACTCACCGAATCTGCTGCTCGGCCAAATTCGGGCACCTTCCAAGGAAAGCCAATCGAGTACTGGGTCGACCAGTTGCGCCGGGGTACCGTCCAAGAACTTAGGGAAGCGGGCGCTGAATCGATCGAGTTATGGGAGGTTGCGGCCCGCGACCCCAAGGCGGCCAGATGGGTCAACCATGTGTTCACCTTCCGTGATCTAAGGCCTCTTCTTCAACACGACGACAAGTATGTTCAGGGGGCCGCCAATTCCGCGATTGCGTGGATCGAGGCAAAATACATTGTCCGTCGCATTGCGCAACTTCGACCACGTTCCAACGCGGCAGTTTGCACCTACTCACTTGTCGATGCCAATGACCGAATCTACGCCACGCTTGACGAGTCGATTCGACGAGCAAACGCGGATTGGCTACGCGCTGTGCTGGATAGTTCTTTCCAGTCAGTGGTGGTGTGGACTGGTCGCGCAAACACCTTTGGACGGTCATTGCGTCCCTTCAATGACGACGATGTCCGCGAAATTCGCTCCAGTGGAACGTTCGTCGCCTTCGCCATCGTGGCCATCTTCGCCTGATGAGCCTTGGTTCGTTTATCGTATCGCAGGACGGCAATCCCTTGCGTGGCCAACCCCCAAGCCAGATCTTTGAACGGTTTGTTCGGTCCGATCGTCTCATCGCGATCATTCGGTCCTGAGCCATGAACCAAGATAATCGCGGGAAACGGCCCGTCGCCCTTCGGCAATGAAAGCACGCCGGGCAACTGCCACGGCTCCGCGCCAACCGTCACGTCGCTCTCGGTGAAAGTGTCGGACTCTACATAAACTGGCGGCTTGTATTCGGCTTTTGGTCTTGGGGGGACGAAGAACAGCCCAGTGATCTTCTTCTCTTGGTCGAATACTACCTTTGCGTCCAAAGTAAGGCGCTTAAATTCGCAGGTCACAAAGATAATGTCGTATTCCGCGACTTTCTCTCGGCGAGCGTCTTTCTGCTGTTTGAGCGGACCCGCGGCTGCGGTAATGCTCTTCCAGATCTGTTCAAGTTTCGAGGCCGGCACCAACTTTGTCATCGTCTCGTCAAAATTTTCGATCGCCGTTTCGTAGTCTCTTTCGTCCATCAGCGTGACGAAGCGGCGAGCCGCCACTTCCAGTTCGTCGCCAATCACGTTGGTGGCTGGCTGAGCATTCGCAACACTTGCGATCAGCAGCCACATCCCCAGGCAAAGCCGAATGGATCTCATCGCGTTTCTCCTTGGCCTCAGTGTCAGAGCGACCGCTACAAGACCTCCGGTCGCTCGTGGGCATTATAAAGGCAGCCAGTTGGCTGCGTTTCCCGTCCAAAATCGTCCAAGATCTGCAGGAAACTGCGTCGAAACGATCCAGCGAAGTCGCGAAGACGATGCAACCGACGCCCGAAACCGGACGAGCCCCTCGACGCGATGGGCGGCAACTTCTTGATTGAATGTACGAGGTTGAGAATTGGTGGACACAATTTGAGCTTCAGAAGAGAAGGCGTTTGCAGTCGGCCAGCCTGCACAGGAGAAAGTGATGTACCGAGCCCGATCTTGTCGCAAAACTGTTTTCAATGCCATGGTCCGGACGAGGGGCAACGCCAGGCTGATCTGCGGCTTGATACTTCGGCAGGAGCGCGGCACGACTTGGGTGGCTACGTCGCTGTTGGTGCCGAACCATCCTGACGAAAGCGTGCTGATCGAACGCGTGACCTCGTCCGATCCTGATTTGATAATGCCGCCGCCGGATTCCGGCAAAAAGACGCTTTCTGACGCTGCAGGTTGAAATGCTACGTCAGTGGATCGACGAAGGAGCAGAATACCAACAGCATTGGGCTTTTCGCCCGATCGCGAGCACGTCACCGCCCGAGCTGCCTGGGTCGGCGCAGGTGGCGAGCGGAGAGGAACTTCAACTAACGGACATCGATCGATTCATTGTGGCGCGGCTTCAAGCGGCCGGCCTTTCACTGTCGGCTCCGATCTCGCGGACCAAGTTGATCCGCCGAGCAACGTTTGACTTAACCGGACTACCGCCACGGTGGAGCGACGTTCAAACATTTGTCCAAGATCCGGACTCGGATTCGCTGGCCTTTGCAAAAGTCATCGACCGCCTGCTGGAATCGCCCGAGTATGGAGAACGCTGGGGCCGGCATTGGCTGGATCTGGCTCGTTACGCTGACACGCACGGCAGCAGTGCCATCGGCTTTACGAGGTTTCCGTTTTCGTACACCTACCGTGACTACGTTATTGGTGCCTTCAACGAAGACCTGCCGTACAACCGGTTTGTGCTCGAGCAGTTGGCTGCCGATCAACTGGATCTGGCGGACAACGATCCCGCGCGAGCGGCACTAGGGTTTCTGACAATTGGAGAGCAGTTCAGGAATCGTCACGACATCATCGACGATCAGATTGACGTGATTGGGCGCGGGTTGATGGGATTGACGCTGGCGTGCGCCCGATGTCACGACCACAAATTCGATCCCGTACCGACGACCGATTACTACGCCTTGCATGCCGTGTTATCAGCCAGCGCGTTCCCGAGGAACTTCCGTTGATTGGTGAACCAGCAGTTTCAAAAACCTATCAGTCGGAACTTGCAGCGATGAAGCGACGCCGCGACGACATCAGCCGCGAGCAGGGGGAGGTGATGCGAGGCCGCTTGCGCATGCAGGTTGGCCTGTATCTGAAAGAACTCGCCAAAGGCATCCCCGAGCAGGACACCTCGACGGCGTTTCTCTCCTATCGAACCGAAGACCTTCGCCCCGTCGTGCTGGAACGTTGGCGAAAGTACTTGAAAACGATCGACGAAAACGATCCGGTGTTCGGTCCCGTGGCATCGACTGTCGAAGCTGGACGCCGACGGTTTCGCCGAGCAATGTCAGACGCTTGTTCAAGAGCTCACGGAAGAAAACGGTGATCCGAAAGCGTTTGCGAACGAACAGAATCTGGCGATGCAACCGCCACGCTGGAATCCGCGAGTGCTGGAAACGCTGGCGGAAGTGAAAACCACAATCGTTTGTTGAAGTTGCTGAAGCTTACGGCGCCGTCTTTGCATCCAGTCACCGGAAATGGCAAACGGCATTGTTAGAGGCCGCACTCGAAGCCGGCCCCGATGGCGAGGTTATTACCGGACGAACATGCAGACCATCGCGTGATCAACAGTTCGATCGAAAGACAACTGCGACACCACCTGTACAATCCCGGTTCGCCGACCTTCGTGCCGATGGATACCAGCGAGAACCGCATGATGCTCAATCGAGGCGTCCGAGACAAAGTCGGCGGTACGCTCAACGCGATTGACGGATTGAATCTTTCTGCCGACGCGCCGGCTCGGTCGATGGATCTGTGGGAATCGTCGTCGCCCGAGGAGTCATTCGTGTTTGTTCGTGGAAATCCGATTCGGCGCGGCGAGCGTGTCCATCCGCGGTTCCTGACAGTGCTATCAAGCATTCGACCACAGCCATTTGAAGCCGGACGAATGCGACGTGGGCTGGCTGAAGCGATCGTTGATCCCGCCAATCCGCTCACGCGTCGCGTGATCGTTAATTGGGTGTGGCAACATCATTTCCGACGAGGACTCGTTCGTACGCCCGACGATTTTGGATCTCTTGGTCAGCCGCCCACGCATCCGGAGTTGTTGGATTTTCTTGCCAGCGACTTTCTGCAAAATGGATGGTCGATCAAATCACTGCACCGGCGCATCATGCTCTCGCAGGCCTATCGTCAGAATTCGCTCGAGAACTCCTCTTCCCGTGCAAAGGATCCTGACAACGAATTGCTGTGGCGCATGCCGCCGTTAAAACTCAAGATGGAAGCGATGCGTGATTCGCTGCTTTGCGTTAGCGGTGAATTGAAATTGGAACAACGAGGCGGGCGTCCCTTTGAAGAAACCGCAACGAAGGTTGTTCCGCGACGCAGCGTTTATGCGTTTATCAACCGTGACATCATTTCGCCGCTCGCTGGCACATTCGACGGAGCCAACCCAAGTTCCTGTACCATGCTGCGGCCGGAAACGGTGGTGCCGCAACAGACACTCTTTGCCTTGAATTCCGAATTCATTCAGGGACGTGCCAAAGCCCTGTTGAGTCTGTCGGAAGTAGAATCTGTTGGTGCCGGGCAGGATCGAATCAGTGCGGTGTATCGCAGAGTTTACGCTCGAGAACCGAGTGAAGAAGAAATTCAACTCGCAAACGAGTACCTTGAGGAAAACAATGAGACCGCGTGGATCACTTGGGTTCACGCACTGTTGGCCGCTAACGAATTTCATTTTGTCGATTAACATCCCGTAGTCGGAGTCGCCAGGATTCCATCCGCTGAGAATTTCTAACGAAATCCACTCACGTCAATGAACGAGCGTTCCATAATGGAGCAACGCCGATGCAACGTCACACCATTAGATTTGGTCAAAGCCGCCGCCACTTTCTCCGTCGCAGCGGGGTGGGCATCGGTTCGGTGGCACTCGCAGGACTTTGCCAGAAGGAAGCGTCGCGAGCAGGAGCCGTGCCAATACAGGGAACTCATTTTCCCGCCAAAGCTCGGTCTGTGATTCATGTCTTCCTCAACGGTGGCATGTCGCAAGTCGATACCTTCGATCCCAAACCTGAACTGACCAAATGGCACGGGCAACAACTGCCCTTTGACAATCTGCAGACCGAACGACGTACCGGATTCGCACTCGGTTCGCCTTTCAAGTTCCAGCAGCATGGCGAAAGTGGAACTCCTGTCAGTGACTTGTTTCCGCATTTGTCGAAGTGCGTCGATCGCATGGCCGTCATTCGCTCGATGCATGCGGAGCTACCCAGCCATGAGATGTCGCTGATGTTGATGAATTCGGGAGACCAGCGGCAAGTGCGGCCCAGCATGGGATCTTGGCTGAATTGGGGGATGGGTTCGGAAAACGACAATCTGCCCGGATTCATCGTGTTGTGCCCTGCCGGGATGCCGGTCGGCGGAGCCAAGAATTGGCGTTCCGCATTCTTGCCCGGCGCATACCAGGGAACGCGGATCGATTCATCGAAGTCGGATCCGACGCAATTGATTGATCACATCCAGAATCGGAGTCTGTCTGCCATTGACCAAGAGAAGCAGTTCGAGTTGTTGCAGCGTCTCAATGCACGCCATCTGGCGGAACGTCCCAATGACTCGGCGCTCGAGGCCCGCATCGCATCGTTCGAGCTTTCCTATCGAATGCAAGAGGAGGCGACTGAAGCGTTCGACGTTAGCCGCGAACCGAAACACATTCTTGAAATGTATGGAGAAGGTCAGCAGAACCGCCAGTTGTTGATGGCTCGTCGACTGGTTGAACGTGGTGTTCGGTTCGTGCAGTGTTGGCATGGACAGGGGCAACCGTGGGATAGCCACAACAACATCAAGTCGGCTCATCGCGGAGTCGCCGAGGCCTGTGATCAGGGTTTGGCCGCATTGATCACCGACCTGGAGCAACGCGGCTTGCTTGACGAAACAATCATCCTTTGCACCGGTGAATTCGGCCGCACGCCGACAGTCGAGCTGGGTGTCTCTGGCGGTGGGGCCACTCAAGGACGTGACCATAATCACTGGGGATTTTCTTTGTGGCTGGCCGGCGGGGGCATCAAAGGTGGAACGATTTACGGAGCTACCGACGAATTTGGATTCCGCGCGGTGGAGAATCCGGTTTCCACTCACGACTTGCATGCCACCATGCTCTATCTGCTGGGCATCGATCACAAGCGTCTCACCTATCGCCACGCCGGCCGCGACTATCGGCTGACCGATGTTTACGGAGAAGTTGTGCATGACATCCTTGCTTAGCAGTCGCTTGGACATCGGCGGCGCACGCTTTCAGTTTGTAAGACTGTTGTTGATGTTTCTTTTGATGACCGCCGTCGCTGCGGCTGAGTCGAATTCCAGGAAGGTTCTCTTCTTCGACCTTTGGAAGCTGGACTATTGGGACAACGTCGAATTGCGTCAGGGCAAACCCGAGTGGGTGCGCGAGTGCGAATACGTCGATCCGTCCGCGTCGAGACCGTAGCATGGTCTTCCCGTTTGTCTGGAAGAATACTCAGACGGGTAAATGGCAGGCGATCTACTCGGTCAAGTGGTCCCCCTTCACACTGATGGCCGCTGTTAGCGATGATGGCATTCACTGGGAACCGCTCGCCGTACCTGATTCGCCTGTACCCGAGTCACAGCGTCTTGCGTCCAACCACTTGCTGACAGCGGAAGGAACCTCGGGTGGAGGCGTCTACGTGGATCCGCAGCAAACCGGTGGCTATCGGTTTCGGATTCTCGGTCGACGACATGGCCAGGATGCGAAACGCTATGACGGTGAGGGAGTGACCTTCGTCTCCAGGGATGGACTGCACTGGCAAATGAAAACGGGTGGTCACTGGAATTGGCTGGCCGAAGATTGGCTACCCGAGCCACCGACGTTCACCTTTTGGCGCGCAAGCGACCAGACCCACGTGCTCGCCTGCCGGCCAGGCTGGGGCGATCGACGCCAATGCCTGCGTACGACCCAGGATTTCAAAACCTGGAGCCAGCCGCGTCTCGAATTTCAGCCGGACGCGTTAGACACCGACGGACCGATTGGTCTCTACGGACTTCCCGTTCATCCGGTTGGCAATGGTGCGGGCTACGTCGGTCTTCTTTGGATTTTTCACAATGCCAACAGTCGGCCGGTTGACAGTTTTAATCAGTTCTTCGGCGTCATGGATGCCCAGCTAACCTTCAGCTACGACGGCCACCGATTCTTTCGGGGAAAACGCGAGCCGTTCCTCGATCGCAATGCCATTCCGCTGGCGGGCAGCGCCCAGATCAGGCCTACGTGCATCGTGGAGACCGATCGCGAAATACGAGTTTACTCCGAAGCGAACCGTGCGCGCACATGGACGCGAGCGTTCCGAGCAACGCCAAAAGCCCGACGAAAGCCTCGCTTCGCTCATGCTCCACCGCTTGCGCAAGGATGGCTGGATGTTCCTTGAATCGCGAGGCGATTGGGGACGTTTCCAAACCAAGCCCTTCGCACTTTTCTCACCGGAGATCAAAATCAACGCCAACGCTGCCTACGGCGAAGTCCGCTTCCAATTGACCAACGAAGCAAGCGAACCGATTGAGGGTTTTTCATTTGACGACTGCAATCCACTGCGCGGCAGCGATGCGTTGGCGCATTCGCTCAGTTGGAAGAATAGCGATTGCGAGTCCGTACTCAACCGGCCGTTGCGACTGGAAGTCGAATTCCGCCAGGCTCACATTTACGCGTTGGAAATGGCTCATCACTTTCTCGATGCTCAAGATCTGTGGCTGTTGAAGGACGGGAAGACCATTCCGGCATTGCGATTCGACTTTTGAGGCACACCAAAGTTCGGATGAGTCAATTTAACTTCCGCGGCAGCATTGGTGATACGATGGGCGACCGCTTCATTGCCGAACGTGTTTCCTGGTTTGGGTGCCCGGCGAATGCCGATGGTGAGATCAAGAAATCGGCAGCCTACGTCTCACCACATCGGGAAGTTGAAGGTGTGCTCGACCTGCTTGGCCGATTCGTTGGGTGACAACCTGATCGGCGATTGAGTCAACCTGAAAGTCAACTCCTTAGCTGAGCCCCCCGGGGGTAGCCGGTCGAGCGAATGAAGGCCGGCTTTGCGCCCTTGGCGTTCCCTGCCTCATGCGACATTAACGCGCATGACCGGTCGCCCTTTGAGGCACGCCATTCGCGGGCTCTAGCTCCATCAACAAGCGAAGTCAGCGTGGCTCGGCTCGTCTTTTGCGACCACAAACACGAATCGTGATTCGTATGAAACATTTCAGATTCAATATCCTGGCACCTGCGGCTCTGATTCTGGCAGCTTCAGGCTTCTTATTTTTCCGCTCCAGCGATCAGCCCACGGAATCGATCCCAGTGCGTGATGTGGCGGCAGCCGAAAAGGCGAAGAACCAGACCTCCAACGCCGATCCATTCATGACATCGGCCAGTTGTAAGAACTGCCATCGACGTTTCTATGAGTTGTGGGAGCCATCGCACCACGGCAAGGCGATGCAGGTTTTCTCGAAGAAGGTCGCCGAGTCTCTGCCGCCTCAGCAAGAGCCCGTTGCCATCGGCGAAGAGAAGTACCAATATCACTTCGATGGCGAGAACGGCTGGGTGAAGGAATCGTCGCCCCAAGGTGAGAAGAAGTATTCCATCCAATACGCCATCGGCGGGCGCAACGCCCAGTTCTTTCTCACCGAGCTCGCCAAGGGCAAGCTTCAGGTTCTGCCCGTCGCCTACGATACTCAGGGCAAATTCTGGTACGACATGGCGAAGGCGGGCATGCGACACTTTGAAGACATCCCCGAGGAAGCCTATCATTGGACCGACTGGCCATTCACCTTCAACACCTCATGCCGCGGTTGTCACGTCAGCCAGTTCGAAAACAAGTACGACCTGAAAACCGGCCAGTACACGACCTCATGGGCCGAGCCGGGAATCAGCTGCGAAGCCTGTCATGGCTCCGCCAAAGAACACATCGAGTTTGTGATGGCAAATCCCGGGGTGCACGAATACAGCAAAATAAAAATCGATACGATTTCGCAGAAACGCGGATTCTCCGCGGAAGCGGTCAACTCCAACTGCCTGATCTGTCACACCAAGGGCGGCGCGATTACCGCGGCGTTTGATCCCGGCGACGAATACTTCGACCATTACGATCTCACGACGCTTGAACATGCCGACTTTTATCCCGACGGCCGCGATCTCGGTGAGAATTACACCTACACCACCTGGCTGCAAAGTCCCTGCGTCAAAGGGAGCCGGATGGATTGCATGCACTGCCACACCAGCAGCGGGCGCAATCGTTTCGAGGGAGCAAACGCGAATCAGTCTTGCATGCCCTGCCATTCGTCCAAGGTGAAGGATCCCAGCAAGCACACTTTCCACAAGATCGATTCAGAGGGCAGCAAGTGCGTCAACTGCCACATGCCGACGACGCGTTTCGCCGCGATGACGCGCAGCGACCACTCGATGCGGCCACCCATGCCGACGCTCTCAAAGAAGTTCAAATCACCGAACGCATGTAACCTTTGCCACGCCGATCAAACCGCCCAGTGGGCCGACAAACACGTGCGCGAATGGCGCGAGCGCGACTACCAGGCCGACGACCTGTATCGCGCCGATCTGGTCGATCGCGCCCGCAAAAACGACTGGAGTAAGCTACAGGAAACGCTCGACTACATCGTCAGCGATGAACGCGAAGAAGTCGTTGCCAACTCGTTGGTCCGCCTGTTGGGCGGAACTTCAGACGAACGTCAATGGAAAGTCCTGATCCAGCTCTTGAACAACGACTCCTCGCCGCTGATTCGCTCCAGCGCGGCCGCCGCACTGCATGGCTACTTCACCAAGGAAGGAATCGACGCCCTGCTGAAAGCAACGCAAGACAAGTACCGACTCGTCCGCATTCGCGCCGCTTACAGCCTTGCCGCGTTGCCGCCTTCGATGGTTCCCTCAGGCAAATCAGACGTTCTCAAAAATGCCTACGCCGAATACGTGGAATCCATGACATCGCGACCCGATGACGCCGTTGCGCACTACAACATCGGCAACTTCGAGATGGCCCAGAATCAGCCCCAAGCCGCACTCAAAAGCTATGAAATCGCGCTGCATCTGCGGCCCGATTTCACGCCGGCATTCGTCAACGCCGCGCAGGTGGAAAGCCAGCTCGGTAACAATCAGAAAGCGCTGGAGAAACTCGAAACTGCACGCAAAGTTGGTCAGCAAAGCGATGCCGTCGAACTCAATCTCGGCATGCTCTACGCCGAACTCAAGAAGATGGACGAAGCGGAAGCCGCCTTTCGCCGTGCGCTCAAACTCAATCCACGATCAGCGCAAGCCGCCTTCAACCTCGGCATTTTGCTCGCGCAAAAGCAATCGGATGAAGCGCTCGAGTTCACGGCAAAAGCCTGGGAACTTGAGCCGCAAAACTCACGTTACGGCTACACCCACGGCTTCTTTCTTCATCAATTCAATCGGACGGATTCCGCGATTACCGTTCTGGAACAGATGGTCGAAAAGAAAACCGACGAAGCCTCCGTTTACTTTCTGCTCGGCAAAATCTACGAAGAGCAAGGCCAGCCGGAAAAAGCCCAAAACGTCTATCGCTTCGCCGCCGCAAACGAAAATCTCCACCCGCAAATCCGCCAAGGCTTCGACATCCAAAGCCAACGGTAGCAGTTTTTGGATACTCGAGTTCATGTCAGTTCAACGTCGCGTCGGTATGCCCAGCGTGAACTTACCGATGCGATTTGAGTAGAACGCTTCGGCACCTCGGGCGATGCACCCGTCCCTGTAAGAGTCTGTCAAGCGAGAGCGGTTTCCATCAGGGTTGCTGCGTAAGGGTATGACTTGGCGTTTTCGCCTTTTTCTGTTTTCGTATTCGTGTTCGTTTTGTCGGTGGACACTTCTGATTGGGTTCAGCTCAGTTGTCGGCGCGTCTTCGGTTGGCACGACTGGTGATCACCGACGCGGTCTGGCCGAGGACGGATGCTGTTACGGTTTCCCGCCTCGATCGATCGCGCCCGCTACATGCTCGGCGTACCATGGTTGCAGTGTCCGGTTAGGTCTTTGGTCTCGGCAGCACGCGAAGGTTCAATCATCCAGGGGTTTGCCTTCTTCGAGTAACTGCAGAATGGCTAACAGCGCGATCGTCTTGGCCTCGCCGTCTGACTCCGCATTCGTCTTGCATCTCCCTGAGATGATCGTGGGCGAAATCGTCCAGCTCCGCGAAGATGTCGTCTTCGTCACCGGCCAGCAACTCGCCGAACACCCGATCCAGTGAGTTCGTCGGACGATATCGCTGTGGAGGATTCTCCAGCAGACTGTATTTTCGGTCCCGGCCGCCATCGCTGCCGCCGTCGCTACCGCCATCACTGCCGTAGCTGAGCCAGAATTCGCTGTTGGGGTCCAACTGATCGACGGCATCGATAACATCACCACCCAACATGACCAGCATTGGGCTGGCAAAGAAGATCTTCAATTCATCATCAGAGACGGAGCCATTCCCACTCTTGACGGTGTTTTTCCCAGAACCGCCATCCAGGTCGTCTTTGCCCTTTCCGCCGTACAGCAGATCGTCGTCGGCGTCTCCCCACAGCGTGTCGACACCATTTTGACCAAACAAAATGTCGTTGCCGTCGCGGCCGTGCATCACATCGCTGCCGCCATCGCTGCCTCCGTCGCTGCCATGGCCAAGCCGGCCCGTTGTTTCGACAACGAATGCAGTAGGATCGTACGCCACCTTGTCGTCGATGAAGGGCGTGATCGTCCCGTTGTCACCCAGCATGATGTCGTTGCCGGTGCCGCCGTCCATGATGTCGGCACCATCACGCAGCGAACTGTCGGATCCACCATCGGATGCACCATCGGATCCGCCGTGATGCTTCTGCAGTTCGTTGCGAGAATACTTGCCGTCGCGGTGGACAAATCCTGGGCATGATCGTTCAGCGAAACAGCGACATCGCGAACCAGCTTGTCAATGTCGTTGCTGGTATGTTGCAGTTCACTCTTGCGCCGTCGGCGTTTCCAACAAGCCCGGTGAAACGATGATTCCGAAATCGCCAATCAGCGCGTCGTTGCCTTCGTTACCGGAAATCGTGTCATGCCCGATCGTCACGTCGAACTGGAAGCGGTACGGGATCAGTTCGATCTCACTGTGTTTGGGAAGACGTTTTTTGACATCGTCGTGATGATCGTCGATGTGGTCTTTCAGTGCGTACTTGCGTACTTTCTGCTGGTCCTTGAGCTGATCTTCGGTCAGCTTCAACAAGTCTTTATCGACGGCCAGATCGCTACGATGCTCGTTCCGCGTCGTTCCACCGGAAACCAGTGGCACCAGTAAGGCTGCGTCGTCACCGACGATCACGTCGTCGTCATCGCCACCGGTGATCACGTCGTTACGCAAGAACAAGTCGTGATGATCCGGATCGATGATCTCGTCCGCCTTCGGCTTCTTCTTGCTCGGATTTTTGTCAATCGCGTCATCGACCAAAGCTACCAGCACGTCGCGATGGGCTTCCTGGACGGCAAAGTCAAAATCGACGGCCACGTGCTCCAGGTCTCTCAGGAACCCGTGGAACTCAAGTGCGTCGGCGGTGAAGGTCGTGGCATCGAAAGCCACCGAGGCGGGAGCAATGACCAATCCTTGATCACCCACCAACGTGTCCTTGCCTTCGCCACCATCGATCATGTCGCTGGCCACCATGATATCGTGCGGATGAGCTGTCTCATCGATCGTCGACAAGCGTGTGCTCGGCCAAATCGAAGTCCAGCGACAGATGGAACAAGCTGCGTTGCACCGAGAGAAGCTGGTCGGTGACGTCCCGCAACGCGTAGTCAATCTCTTTCAGTCCTTCTTGGAAGGGCGAGACAAAGGTGCTGCTATCTCCGAAGATGGTGTCATCGCCGTCGCCGCCCTGAATCACATCATTGCCGTCATGAACATCGGCGTGGTGCACGATGTCCGGCACGGTGACGATGTAAGGCACCAACGAGGCGCCGTCGCTGCGTGTGAGTGCATCGTTTTCGGCAATGTCATAGAACTCAGGAACGACATCGCTGACGATGGTCAGCCGCGGGTCGGTAAAGTTGAACTCGGTGGTTTCCAGCGTGACCGAGGGGACAATCACCGAGCCGCCAAAGTCGAGCGTGAGGGGAACATTCGACGCCGTCCGCGATGCCCGTCAAGCGAATGCCTTGGACAATTTGAGGGATATCGGTCTCGAACGGCAGCGTATTGGTCGCGTTGTCACCGAACAGCAGATCGTCACCGTCGCCCCCATCGATTGTGTCGTCGCCTCGTTGTCCGAAGATGACGTCGTCGCCGCCACCGCCACTCAAAACGTCGCTACTGGCGTCAACCAGATCGATCAGAATCAGGCTGGTATCCCAGGCACCGGTCGTCGCATTGATGATCTTGTTGCCGTCGGCGTCAAAGGCTCCCGTGGTCAGCACCAGATCGGCCTCCATGATCTGCTGTGCCAACGCAGTCGAACCATCGCCGAGCGGGTTGCTGCTGATGTCGATCATCCCGGTGACCGTGCCCAGGTCTTCCAGGAACACGTCGCGGTGCCAGCTGCCGTTGCTGTTCAGACGCGGCGTACCGTTCTGGTTGTAGGCGCGGACGATGCGGCCGGCTTCCCGATCAAAATGTCGTTGCCATCGCCGCCGGTCATGGTGTCGTTACCTCGACCGCCAACAGTTCATCGTCGCCGGTTCGTCTCCGTCATCTGATCGGGTCCGCGAAGGATCATCGACAAGCCCCAGATCCAAGCCACCACGAGCCGGTCGTCTCCCCGCTGGCCGTAGATGATGTCCTCACCGCCACCGCCGACCACCGTGTCGTCGCCGGCACACCGAGTCGAGGATGTCAAACGTGCATCACGTCGCGAATCACGTCGTCGAACGGCGCCGGCGATAGCGTTCCCAAATGCGACGTGCCCGCGGATCGATCACGTCGCGAGTGATCATGCCGTTGTCGCCCAGCACGACGTCTGCCTGATCGCCGCCATCGATAAGTCGTCGCCGTCGGCCCCGCCGATCACGTTGTGACCGCCGACAATGTCGTCTTCGACCGTCATCACCGAAGAGCGATGTCGCCACCCTGTTGGCCGAGAATGAAATCGTCACCCTCGTCGCCATGGATCGTGTCGTCTCCAGCTCCGTAAGTTATCGCCGATGAAGATCGAAAGGAAATTCTGAGCGACCGGCAAAAATGCGTCGAACAAGCCGTGGTCACCCAGCAAGACATCGTGCTCACCACCGCCGTGGATTTCATCACCACCGGTTCCACCGAAGACAATGTCCTTACCGTCGCCCGCATGAATCGTGTCATCGCCGCCGTGCAGCGGATCAGTCGATTCCAACAGCGAGAGTTTCCAAACGCCGGATGTCGTATTGAATTCGGCACGACCGTGATCGCCAAGGACGAGGTCATCGCCGTCGCCGGATTCAATTTCGTCGCCACCCAGGCCGCCGAATACGACGTCCTGATCGTCGCCAGTGACAATCACATCGTCGTTACCGACGGTTGGATACGTTGTAAATGCCGCTGCCACGAATCCATCGGCGAATTCGATTTGACCGAGGTCGCCAAACACGACGTTCAGTCCGTGACCTGCGTCGATCGTGTCAGTGCCGGCGAGGCCGAAAATGTAATCGGCACCGTCATTGCCGTAAATTTCGTCGTCGCCACGACTGCCCAATATCCAGTCGCTGTTAGCGCCGCCGGTAATCGTGACGCCGAGTGAATTTTCCGATGCGTCGATCACGTCATCGCCCACCTGCCCATGCAGTTCGACGCCGCCATCAAACACCGAACCATCCGGCCGAAGCGGGTCGATTTCGCTGAGCCGGATTTCGTCGTCGCCTCCCTTCGCGTTGATCACCAAGGCTGTGGTGGGATTGGAAAACTCGACTGTCGTCGCTGAATCCAGCGTCATTTGCGAGAATCCGTCGTCAACGACCGCGTTGTCGCCGATCACGATGACATTTGCCGAATCATTGAACTCGAACCGCTGATTCTCGGCAGTCAGGGCGTTCCTGATTCGCTCGATCTCGACGAGTTGAATCGTGTGCCCGTCGGCGGAAAACTCTGCAGCGCCCGGTCCACTGAATGTGTAGATGATGGTGTCGACATGGCCATTATTGACCTCCAACACGTCGTCGCCAAAGTTACCCGCTCCGAAGAACGTAAAGCCGCCCGTTGCGAACGGAATCACGTTGGTAAAGTCGACAATCAGCCGGTTGGTCAGGACAGTGAGCTCGTCGGCAATGATCTGATTGTTGAGACTCACAATGCCTTGATCCGCGATCAGTTGCACGTCGCCCGTCGTGCCCGTATCGATCGTTCCCGCCGTAGTTGAACCTTGCTCGCTCGTGATGATGACGTCGTTCTCGTCACGGTCGGTCTGCGACTCGATCGCGACGATCGTCACGTCGTCTACAGCGGCGATCGCTATCGCACCGTCTCCCGAAACGACATGGGTCAATACGATCTCGTTCGTCTCGTCGATCGTGATGCTCGTGCCGGAGTCCGCAACCAGGCTGGAAACCGTGGTTGCCAGGTCGATGCCACCGCCCGCGGTGACGTCCAGCACATCGGCCATGACCTGCTGGCCACTGACGTTGCCCACGGCGACGAGTATCGCATCGCCGTCGCTGCCTGCGTTGACCGCACCGTCGACAACGATATTGCCGCCGCTGTCGAGTGAGATGTCGTTGTTATCGTCGTCATTCTGCGAGACGACGTTGTTGGCCGTGATGTTGCCGCCGGCCGTAACGGTAATGGCGCCGTCGCCGCTCTGCACATCGGTCAGCACAATCTCGTTCGTCTCGGCGATCGTGATGCTCGTGCCGGAACTCGCAACCAGGCTGGAGACCGTGGTTGCCAGCTCGATGGCACCGCCGGCGGTGACGTCCAGCACATCGGCCGTGACCTGCTGGCCACTGACGTTCCCCGCGGCGACGAGTGTCACATCGCCGTCGCTGCCTGCGTTGACCGCACCGTCGACAACGATGTTGCCGCCGCTGTCGAGTGAGATGTCGTTGTTATCGTCGTCATTCTGCGAGACGACGTTGTTGGCCGTGATGTTGCCGCCGGCCGTAACGGTAATGGCGCCGTCGCCGCTCTGCACATCGGTCAGCGTGATCTCGTCGGACTCGTCGATCGTGATGCTCGCACCAGCGGTTGCAGTCAGTTCTGCAACCGTGGTGTTGAGGTCGATCAGCCCGCCGGCGGTAACCGTCAATACCTCGGCCGTGACTTGCCCGCCAGTCACATTGCCGTTGGCATCCAGCGTCACGTCACCGAGAGTTTTGCCGTCGACCAGGGTCAGCTCGATCGAGCCACCGCTGGTCAACACGATGTCATTGTCTTCGCTATCAGTCTGAGAAACGACGTTAACGGCCGTGATCGTATTGCCAGCCGTGACCGTGATTGGGCCGTTCGCCGATTGCACATCGCTCAGCGTGACCACGTCGGACTCGTCGATCGTGATGCTCGCACCGGCGGTCGCAGTGAGTTCAGCAACCGTGGTACTGAGGTCGATCAGCCCGCCGGCGGTTACCGTCAGTACTTCGGCCGTGACTTGCCCGCCAGTCACGTCGCCGCTGGCATCCAACGTCACGTCGCCAAGAGTTTTGCCGTCGACCAGGGTCAACGCGATCGAGCCACCGCTGGTCAGCGTGATGTCATTGGCTTCGTTGTCGTTCTGTGAGATGACGTTGACAGCCTTGATCGTGTCGCCCGCCGTGACCGTGATCGGGCCGTTGACCGATTGAACATCGCTCAGCGTAATCTCGTCGGACTCGTCGATGGTGACGCTCGCACCAGCGGTCGCAGTGAGTTCAGCAACCGTGGTGTTGAGGTCGATCAGCCCGCTGGCGGTTACCGTTAGCACCTCGGCCGTGACTTGCCCGCCAGTCACATCGCCGTTGGCATCCAGCGTCACGTCGCCAAGAGTTTTGCCGTCGACCAGGGTCAACGCGATCGAGCCGCCGCTGGTCAGCGTGATGTCGTTGGCTTCACTGTCATTCTGTGAGACGACGCTGGTGGCCATGATCGTATCGCCCGCCGTGACCGTGATCGGGCCGTTCGCCGATTGCACATCGCTCAGCGTGATGTCGTCGGATTCGTCGATGGTGATGCTCGCACCAGCGGTTGCAGTGAGTTCATCAACCGTGGTGTTGAGACCAATCAGCCCACCGGCGGTGACCGTCAACACGTTGGCCGTGACTTGCCCGCCAGTCACGTCGCCGCTGGCATCCAGCGTCACGTCACCGAGAGTTTTCGCGTCGACCAGGGTCAACGCAATCGCGCCGTCGCTGGTCAGCGAGATGTCGTTGGCTTCGTTGTCGTTCTGTGAGACGACGCTGGTGGCCGTGATCGTATCGCCCGCAGTGACCGTGATCGGGCCATCGGCTGTCGTTAGCACGGTCAGCGTGATTGCATCCGTTTCCACAATGCCGATATTGCCGACGCCGGTCACCGTAGCATCTAGGATCTTTACCTGCGTATTGAGTTGAATGCCTGAGAGCGACGTGACCGTCAGGACTTCAGCGATCACCGTGTTGCCAATGTCGGTAACCGAACCGAGAGGTGCGTCAAGCGTCACATCACCAGCGATAGCGCCAGCATCCACTTGGGTGATCTGGATGCCTGCTCCGGTACTTCGCAGCAAGATGTCGTTTTCATCTGCATCGTTTTGCGATTTGACATACGTGGCAGCAATTTGGCCGCCCGCCGTCACGCTGATCGGGCCGTTGAAAGTCTCCACGGCGGTCAACGTCACGTCGTCCAATTCGTTCAGCTGAATCAAACCAGCCGCCGTTACGTTTAAATCCAGGCTGATCGCTGCCGTGTCGATGTCGTATGAAGCTGAGGCGGTCCCGATGCCGCTTGCCGCGGTCAGCGTCAGCACGTCACCGGTGATCCGCGTGCTGTCGTTCCCGTCGTCCAATATGGCCCCGTTCGTTGACGTCAGCGTCACGTTGCCTTGTGAGCCCGCATCGATCACGCCCACCGTGATCGCGCCAGCGGCGGTAACCAGCAAATCCCCGGCCAGCGTGATACTTGCCAGATTGATCGCGTTCTTGTCGATCAGCAAGACATTGGCGGCAGCCAGGATTGTCACCGGGCCGACGAAGTCATTGGCCAAGTTATCCAACTGAACATCGCTGCCCGCCGCATCCAACGTGGTGTTGCCACCGATCGTCAACACGCCGGCGCCCGTATCGGTGATTGTGCCGCCCGTGCCGTCGTTATCGCGGTCGGTGTCCACCGTCAGTTTGCCACCCACCGACGTCGTGTTGGTGAACTCGACGTTTCCTTCGGTGTTCAGCGAAAGATCGCCATTAGTGCTGACATTGCCCAGCGTCAGGTTGTCGGCATCGGCCAGCGTAATGTTGGCACCACTTACATTGACGGTGCCCACGAAATCATTGGCCGGATTGTCCAGCGTCACATCGCCTCCGTTCGCCGTGATCGTGGTGGTGCCGTCAATCGTCAATGCGCGACTGTCCGTCACATCGCCGCTCGTTGTCAGGTTCAGGTTGCCCGATAGCGTGAGTTGGTCCAGGTCAAACGTGCCGCCGCCCTGGCTCAACGCGAGCGTGATGCTGGCCAGTCCGCTATGGGTGATTCCCTCGGTGGTCATGCCTTGTACGGTCAACGTCGTGTCGATTAATCCGCCCGTTTTGGCCGACGTGCTGCCGCTGTCGTCCACGTTCAGGACGTCCAGACCATTGCCGCTGATGACGACCGCCCCTTGGATGTTGTCCAACACACTGTTGCTGGCAGGCGCGTTGCTGCCGACGTAGATCGTGTTGACGTTTGTATCCGCGGCGGTTGGTGTGCCGGTATTGATCATCGCCGGTCCGCTGGTGGACTGCACGTTGACCGTATCGGCGCCCAGGCCGCCATAGACCGTTGTGGTGGTTTCCGCCGCCGTGCCGGCGATGGTGAAAATGTCCTCGCCTTGGCCTAGAAGTACATCCAGAAACTCGACCTGCGAGTATTCGACATCGCTGCCGCCAATTCCGAGACCGGTTACGGTGGCGCCGGTCATCGATCCGGGGTTGGTCACTCCAGCGGGCCTGTCACTGACATCGAGCGTCAAACGATCGCTGCCTCCACCGCCGTTGACGTCGAACGACAAGGCGTTGGGGGCGAACAACTGCGTTGCCGCGATTTGGCCAGCGGGGCCGAGCCCGAGAGTTTCTTGGCCAGTGAGAACAAACAGGTCATCGCCCGAACTGCCTGAGGCGGTCACGGGAACGGCGTCTTGGATGCTGACTTGCTGGAGGTCGCCGCCCGGCACCTGCAACAACGTCTGCCCGTTCTGGGAAAACCGCAGGTCCGCACCGACGATGGCCACGTTTACTTCGGCCAGGTTCGCCGGCAGGCTCAGTTCCAGAACAGGATTCACGTCGGGATCTTGAACGATGATCGTGTAATCCTCCACTTCACCGTCTGAGGCGAACTCCACCGGGTCTAGCCCGCCCGCGTTGCTGACACGGAAGCGGCTGAACGTGGTACCCGCTTGGATTCCGGCCGGAACGGTAAAGTTCAGCAGATTGATTCCGCTGATCAGCGACTCGCTGGCGAAGATCTGTTCACTGCCGGCGCTGAAGACGCCGTCGCCATTGAAGTCGATCCAACCGTCGAGTTTGGCCGTGGTGGCGTTCTGCAAGTCCACAAGAACCGTCGCGATCGACGTGGATGTCGCGAAGGCGACGAGGTTCGATAGAAACTCAACGCCGTCCTCGTCATCACCGGTGGAGGGATCCGATGTGAACGGGATGAATCCCAGGTCGGTGTCGTCGCCCGTGGCATCGTTGCTGTCATTGGCATAGATCTCCGTATCCACCTTGGAGCCCAACCTGGGTCCCTGGGCGAGATGGCTGGCGTCGCCATAGCTGAGCGGGGCATCGCCGTGATCCATCGCGCCGGGAATAATTGCCACGTCGTTGCCGTCGCCGCCGGTATACGCGATCGCGGCCAGCTCGCCGTTGATATACAGCAGCCCGTCATCAAGCGGCTCGATGCTGCTGAACGTGCCGTCAATCTCGTCGCCGCTGCCATTGCTCAATAGCACCGGGTTATTTTGGAAATGGAAGCCGCCACCGATGTTCAGGACCAGCGTCACCCCGGTTCCGGTGGTATCCAAAGTGACATTTCCGTGGGCAGTCAGCTTGTCGTAACCGCTGCCGGCAGCCGGACCGTTTAAGTCGAGGTTGAGCCGCGAGCCGGCAAGGATCGTCAGATTGCCGACCGATGTCAGATTACCGACCGACACGTTGGCTGTGTCGCCCGCGTTGATCGAGATATCGCCATGCAGCGTGACGTTGTCCGCATTGAGCCCGGCAGTGGGTTGGATGTCGAGAGCGTTTTGCGCACGCAGCACGATTTCGCTGGTTTGAATGTTGCCTGCTAACGTGACATTGCCGCCTTGCTGGTTTCCGCTGTCAGGGTCGATAAAGCCTGTCGAAGCGAGCGACACGCGCTGGCCGGCCTGGACGACGGAGGCCGCATCGAGATTGATGTCTCCACCGGTCACGATGTCAACTTCACCATTGGCTCCGGTGAGTTGCATGTCCAAGCCGATTCCCGTGAGCTGATACTGAGCTTGCAAGCGGAGCAAGTTCGTGGCGCTCAATTGCCCATCCCGGATGATGACGTCACCTGTCGTCACCATTTCCAAGTTGGGTTCCAACTCGAGAGCTTCGATGTCAGTCGGAGTCGTGATCCGCGTGTACTTTGGGGTCAGGCTGACAATGGTACTCTGCGGTGACGCGACCAATGCATTGTTGGCGAAATACACTCCGGCCAAGTCTGTGCTCGTCGTCGTTTTATAGAACGTCTGTGTCGTTCCATCGGTTAATCGGCCGGTAAATGGATACCGATTCAGATGCGCGGTATCTGGGTTCCAGTTCAGATACACGCCGTCGGCTTGTTTCAGGTAGATCTCCCCCGAACTGGACACGTATTCGGGCAATCCGGTCAATTCGTCCCGCGTCTGGATGCCCACCTGTTGCAGCACCGGAACCAACGAAAGCGTTTCGGGATTGGCAACCGCCACGAGTGCACCCGAGATCATCTCCTCGTACACCGTCCCCTGGCCGTCGACCGGATTGTCTTTGAAGTAAGTCTGGCCACCGGACTTGTATTGGTAGAGCCCGGCGAAGTCGCCATCGAGCAACTTGTTGCCTCGGGCGATCAAGGAAATCTGATCGGCGGTCAGGTTGCCGCCGATCGCGATCGTGCCGCGATTGGAAATCAGCTCGAGCAGATCCACCGCCTGCAAGTCGGCTTCTATAATGATCGAATCGCCCGACTCAATGATGATCGTGTCGGAACTGAAATCGGCGAGGTCGCCCGTGGTAATTGACGTCCCGGCCCGCAACTCCAGTCGCTGCGGGGCCGCGATGTTGGCCTGCAGCAAAAGACTTTGATTCGCATTGAGCATGATCTCGCTGGCGGCGGATACCGTCACAGCGTCGCCGGCACGCTCGTAGACCAAGATGCTGCCCTGCATCGATGTCAGCGACACATTCGCGTCGACCCCCAGGGCGTTCACGACACCCTCGACGATGGTGTTCTCATCGACGGCGTGACCGATCGAGATTGTGCCATCGGCGCTGATTTGGACCGAACCGTCGGTCGTTGCGGCACTCAGCACCAGCAATCCCGGGGATAGCTCCGCTGCGCCATCGACATCCACCAAATCAATGGATCCGCTTAGATTGCTTTGCGCGTCCAGTAACGTATTGAGCGCCACTGGCAACGGGCCGATGTCCGCATCAGCGGTCAACGTCGCTTGGTCCGCCACGAGATGGACGCCGTCAACTCCCGAGCCAACGGCGACGATCGAACCGGAACTGGCTGCGAGGGTGACATCACCCCGCGAAGTGTCGGCAACAGTGGTCGTCATCAGCAGAATCGAAGTCGCTTCCGCATCGGCTTTTGCTTCCTCTTCCGCTTCGGTGGTGGATTCGCTGTTGAACTGACCACCTGAGAGCAGGTTGTCCCGCACGGGGATCAACAGATCAACGAGAAGTAGATTGAGATCCAAAGATGCCACGTCGGCCAGCGTCAGGTCAACAAACGTCCCCGCCGGACCGACCACCGAGGCGGGCAAGACACTGATGTCCAGCGCTCTTAACTCGGTATTCAATCGCTCCAAGCGAAACTCATCAAGGCTCGCGTAGTACGCGCCGCGCTGACGTAGCCAACCTGGATGTCGCCGGATGTGGTCGACAGATTGATATCGTTGGCGTCGGCATTTGTCAGCGACCGCACATCCGTCGCGGTGATCGTTCCACCGGCGGTGAGGGACAGTGATCCATCGAAAACGGTGACGTCCAGCAGGTCGATCGCGTCCAGTTCGTCAATCACAACGTCTCCGGCAAGCGATGTTCGCGCGCTCAACGTGTTGACATTCGTGTCAACGTCCAGACCGCCGCCAGCAACCGTCAAGGAAAGGAAGTCCGCGACAATGGGCGAGGATGCCGTCAGGGCACCTGCGACCGTTAACGTGACGTCGCCGCTGCTACCGGTGGTGACGGTGGACAGAGTCAAATCCGAGCCGTTTTGGCCGGTCGGATCGATGGTCGTGATCGTAATCTCGTTGTCACCCAGGGCTTCGACCTTCGTGGCCACAACAGCGCCTTGGGCCACCACGAAAATGGAACCGTCGGGAGTGGTGATGTTAGTCAGTGTGATGCCGTCGTCTTCGACCAGCGTGATGTCTCCCGCTCCCGTGACCTCCAGGTCGACATCGCCCACGTTCGTAAACAGCGTGATGTCCGACGCTGCGGTTGCCGTCAGCAGTCGGGCGGTGATACCGGATCGGCCGCGAGCATGTTGGATGCTTCCTGCGGGGGCACTGAGTTGCACTTCATCGAGCGCGGAGATATCCGTGTTGGTCAGAGCGATGAAACCGGACGAATCGCCGGCCGTCAGGAAAATATCACCATCGGAAGCGGTAACTTGCAGTTGTCCGTCCACATTTCCCGTGATGTTGCCCACCCCGGAACCGACGATGACGGCGTTAGCAGCATCCAGTTGGCTGCCCGCGGCGACATCGATCGTATTTCCAGCAATGATTTGGCCATTGAGTGTCACGTCCGTATCGGCTACCAGCGTGACAGTGTCCTGAGCATTGACCGTGCCCTCAATCACCACGTTGCCATCGGCAGCGAGTGTCACGTTGTCGGTCGTCCCCGTGGTCCCGACCGTGCCTGCTTGCTCGATGTTGATGTTTCCGGCTGCGGTGATCGTGACGGCCTGTGTGGCTGCCAGTTCCGCAACGGCTGCCACGGTGTCCGCGGGAGAAGCACCGGCAGGTAGCACGCCACCGACGTTGGTGTCACTGTCCGATTCGATCTGAATGCTACCATCGAAGGCCCGAACGAGTCCCCGCACATTGACTTGGTTTCCGGCCACGATGCGGACACTGCCGTGTGTTGCGCTCAACGAATCCTGGTCGAAGACGCCATAGTTGACCACCCGGTCCTGCTCCGAGACTTCGCTGATCGTGGTCAACACCCGCGGTGCGTAAACGGTCTCGGTCTGCAAGTTTGTCCTACTGGCATAAACCGTCTCCGACCTGGTCTCGGTAACTTCGATAGAGTCTGCCCGGTCCTCATAAATATATGTAAAGGGGCTGACAATTTTGTAATTCAGATGACTACGCAGATCAAGAATGTCATGCGAGTTGTAGACGTTGTGCCACGACCAATGATACCGATCCTCGAATTCATCAATTCGGACATAGCCGGGAGTCGGCTCATTCGGGCTATCATCCGAAGTCACGTTGCCGGGCACTTCACTCGGCAAAGGTTGATATGTTGTATTTGGCGCTGCGAATGCCAGGTTTTCCCATTGGAGATTCTGGTTCCAGGTATCGTTGTCTGCGCCTGTAATTAGGTTGCGGGAGCCAACGTCTTCAATATTATCCTGCCACTGCCAGTGATAATCGACCTGAACTTGTTCATACGTCCGCGATTGCTCGTTGGCGCTCCAGCCCACCTGGTTATAGGACGCCGATAATGTTCTTTCGCCATCGTAGGTGTACCAATCGCGGACTTCTATATCTACCGAGTGATCAACAGAGCGATACCAGATACCTCCGGTCCACGATGTGTCAAACGCCGAACTTAAATCGGAATCGAATGCCACCGTGCCAGTCGGCCATTTAAACTGACTGGTAATTCCGTCCCTACTTGCCGCATAGGCAACCCCAACTGGATCGCCTTCTACTTTTGGGCGGATGCCGCCCTGGATAAGTATTGCTGCGTTACGATTGACTGGGAGATTGTACACGGTCCCAACCGCGTCGATCCACATTCCGTCGTTGGGAGTTACGTCATAAGTTCCGCCTCCCAGATTATAATCCGTGAAGTCGGTCAAGATTGTAGTGTTTCCAAACGGATAGGTCGAATACTTCCAGTCGTTAAAATACTCTAAGCCAGGGTGCGATTCAGTAACCGAGTAATCGTCTCGGGTGGCGTCGACTGGGACCTTGTTGAGACTGGTAAACGCACCTGTCAAGCCGTTCCTAGGACTCGCAGTGTTGATGTCCAGGTGTGCCGATCCGAGGAAGTTCGTTGTGGTGGGCACTTCGACGTAGTAACCATTCATGAAGTGAGTTTCCAGGGTTGCCCCGGCTCCGGTCCACACCGGCTGGCCTTGATGATTGCCTGTGTTATCGGTGTAGTCGTAGCTGATCCCATCAGCCGTGGTGACTTCGCGTCGGCCCGAGTCATATTCCAACTCGTACCATGGCACCCAATCATTGGACTCGGAAGGTTTTTCGATACCCGTTTGAAATCCTGGTGTGGTAGTGGAATTTGCTCGCGTGTCTCGAAAGTCGTCGAGCAATGTAGTACTGGCGTCGCCCCAGGAACTGTTCCATGTCCAGCCCGATCGGCGGCTGTCCTCGACCGTATCGGTACCCTTAGATCCCTGTTCCCAACCCTTCCACCACCAACCGATCTGAACCAGTTGCACATCGGTTTCCAGCCAGGTGTCGCCGACATCTTCGTAGGTCTCAGTATCCGAGGAAACGAGCTGGGACGTATCGATTTCCGCCAATGCCCCAACCGGGATCTTCACGTACCAGTCATTGGTGCTGCCCTCGCCTGAGGCCGCGCCCAAAAATTCCGCCCAGGAGATGATTTGGAACTCCAGCGAATCGGCCCACTCGGGAACGTATTCCTTCAGCGACAGGCTGTCTTTGTAGGTCTCGTAATCGGTACGCTCGATGTAGACAAAGCCGGGGAATTCGCTCTCTTGAATGGCACTGCCGCTGATCAGCGTTCGTAGCAGCGGGGTATCGCTGGCCAACGCCAGATCTTTGCCGTCCCTGCTGGTATAGAACTGTCCGCTGCCGGGCTTGTAGGTTACCTCGTACAGTTCTTTGTAGGTATTCGTTGCATCAACCGAGTAGCTGGATCCGTTGAACACCAGCGTCACGCCGGTGGCGTTCGAGGTGGGCTTTCTGCTCAGGGTAATCGTGTTTGTGTCAACGGACGTGATTGTGGTGTTGGGGCGAATGTTCGTCCCGGTAACCGGCATCCCAACCTTGAGCAGGCTTGTGACCGCTGGTGCAAGATTCGAGACGATGAAGGAACTACTGTTGGTCGTTCCGGTCCCAGAAGTACTGCCAAGTCGATTCAACAGCGGAGTCGTGTCAGCCGCCCCGATTTCCCGTTGCTGGCCGGTTGCCGGATCGTAGTAGCCAATCTGATCCACATCGACCTCGATCGTCGTGTAGACTTTGCCAACCTGACGGGGGGTCGTGCCGATTTCTTTCAGGAAGGTGGTTGTGAAGTACTTCGTCACGGGAACCTGAATCGTTGCCGGGTCACCGACAAACTGTCGCGTCCCCACCGGCTCCTGAATGACATACTGCTGCTGGCTGATGAATGGTGTGGGAATGGTAAGCGTCCCGTCACCCTGCTGGGCCACCGGCACGATGTCGACATCGTTCGCGGCAAGCAACACGATGGCGTCACCCGCCGAGGCGAGTCCGGCAGCCAGTAACTGTCCGGCTGAAATGATCCGAATACTGCCTGCCGCATCGGCTAGGAAATCGCCGCTGGCATTTGTTTCTCCGGCCGTGAACTCGATTCTGTCCCCCGCGTCAACGATGCCGGTGATATCGATACCGGTGAAATCGGTGTTCGTTGATGACGACGAGAATGCTTGGCTACGCACGCTGTTCTTCTGGGTATTCACCGTGATGACCGCATCATCGTCCTGACCCCACAGCGTACCTCCAACCAGGACATACGCAGCGTCGATATCAATCCAGCTTCTGGCGGCGACCCGCGCGCGGTTTTCTGTGGTGGGACTCTTGAGAACGTAAACGGTATCGCTGGCGTCGATGCGGACGCCGGATCCTGGATCACGGGCAACCACCTGTCCGTCGAGCGCGACCAAAACCTCGTCAGCGTTGAGATCAATCTGATCGCGTGCATTCACCAGGCCCGTCACGAGAATCGCCTCCGCGCTCGTGATATTTACCTGTGAAACGTTCGTCTGCGGGCTGCCGCCGCTGTCAAATACGTTGCCGACGGTGCCAGCAATCTCGATTGCCTGTGTTGCCGACAAGGTGATGGTTCCGCCAGCGTTGGTGTCCAGCAGTCCGCCGCTATCGAAAACTTGCTCTCCATTTTCGTCGCGGAACTGGGTTGCCGTAATCACGATACTGGTGGCCCGCTGCGCGTTTTGGTCGTTGCCGCCGGACAGCTGCAATTGATCGTCAGCCCGGATTGCACCGGCGATCGAGGCGTGGTTGCCGGCGGTGACGCGAATATCGGCCCCCGCATCTTGCGCGAACAGCGTGCCGGTGGTGACCACGTCGTGGTCTGTCTGAATGTCAATCTCGAATTGGCCGTTCTTGTCGCCGAGTGTGCGGAGGAAACTCCCGCTGCCAATCTGCAGGCTGATGTCGTCGGAACCGCCGCTGACCGTCACTGAAATCTGTCCCGTGGCCTGACCCGATCCCGCGCGGAACGTCAAGCCCAAAGTCATCGATTCCGAATCCGCCAATTTCCACCTTTTCCGCGGCAAGAATTTCAATGTCGGCGTCCGCTGTGGTCGCGTCCCAGTTGATGCTGGTGCTATTATCTTGGGCGACTTGCAGTTGAGCCCCCGCGTGCAAGGCACCCACCAGGCTGATGTTCCCTTCCGAGTCCAGGCTGATCACGCCTTGTTGCTGCGTGACGAGCACGTCGCTCGCCGCATTGACGATGATGTTCGTGCCAGCCGTCAGATCGACTCGACCGCTGGCTGAGATCAGCGTCCCGAGCTGCTTTCGCAGGCCTGTGTTACTAAGGCCTTCGCCGCCGATTTCAATCACGGTGTCGGCGTCGATGAGGACCTGCGAATCCTGGCCGCTGGCTCGCAACTGGTTGGTCACAGCGACAGCGCCTTGCGAATCAACATGAATCGAACCTGTCGCCAGTAAGGATCCGTTCAGATTTGCCGACTCATTGGCAACGATCTCAACTTCGTAACCGGAGGCCGTATTGGCGGTACTGCTGACGGAGCCGTCGATGTTGACGATGTCCGCCTGAATCTGCATCTCGCCGGCTGTGTTAATAATGCCGTAAGGTGTCGTCAGATAAACGTCACCCTGATCGGACGTGATGTTCAAATGCGATGCGGTGTTGGTCAACGTGATCGTATTGCCGATGACGACGTCATTGAGTCCGTGCATGACGATGCGACCACTGTCGTTCGTCGACGCGTTGCCGACCAACATCCGGCCGGTCTTTTCGGTGATGATGCTGATCTGGTGCTCGACAACGCTTGTGCCGGCGGACAACTCAACCAAGTCACTGGCCGTGATATTGCCACTGAGCTTCAATGTGCGATTGGCAGATAGTATGACGTCTCTGCCGGCGCCACCGGCGATCAGGTCGCCCTTGATCCAAGCTTCTTCGCCCGCGACTAACTCGATCGAAGCGTCAATCGTTTCCAAAACGGCTGGCCAGTCGATTTCAATGTCGCTTCGCGAAGAACGCAGCAGTTCGTTTGCCACGAGCCCGATTTGATCCGCACCGGTCATGCCCATGACGCTGAAGTCGACGGGCCCACTAGTAAAGATGATGCCGCCATTTCCCAGTCCGACTTGGACAGCGCTTTCTCCGTCAACCTGCCAATCAGTAAACTGGTCGATTGCCTGTTGGATGTCCTGGACCAAGCCGGCAAGGTCCGTGTTGGACGAGTTCGGATTGACGGTGATCGTATGAGTCACGGCGCCCGCGGCGAATTCAATGGACAGATTCAGGGTCAGATTCTCGTCCAGCACGCCGGTCGTGGCGGTCGGTAGCTGCGGAGGCTGCACCACGCCATTTTGGTCCTTTCCGCTCAACAACTCCAGCGCCGTACGATTCGATGAAGCCGCCCAGATAGAGCTTACCTCCCAAGTGCAACGCCGAGTTCTGCAGAGGCTGCGACAGCCCAAGCAACTCTGCATGGGCTACATTCTCAATGCTGAATTCAGAAGGACTCGTAAAGAGTAACCGCGCATCTTTGACGCGAACCGTAATGTCCTGAAACCCCACGGCATCAAGGGCGAGTTGGAGACTGTCAACCAGTCCCCAGATGTTGCCGTTCGCGGCTGTACTGGCCTGCGTGACGGTGACCGTCTGAGTGACCGGAGTACCGTCGTCGTCCAATGTCACTCGCAATGTCACATCGTCGCTTAGAGTGCCGCGATCTTCGATCGGCAGCGTGTCGGCGAGCACTTGCTGCTTGGCTGCGGAATCAAGCGTGACTTCCGATCCGCTCTCCACGGCGCTCAAATGTGCGGCAGGCCGGACGGCGTCCACGGTCTCGTTGGAAAGCCCAAGCAGGTGTGCATTGGCGCCACCGGTGATCGAGAAGTCCAGGCCCTGGGTCGTAAACAAGATCTTGCCGTTCCGCAGCGTGACTTCAAACCAGGAATCGCCATCGTCGTCTTTGAAGTCGGCGACACTGTCTAGCGCCTCTTGTAGCAAGTCAACAATGTCACGGATGCTTCCGTGCGTTGCCGCCGCTGAACCAACCGTGACGGAGTGCGTGGCAATCGACTCTCCCAGATCAAGAGAAACCGTAAAGCTGGCATCGTCCGGCAACGTCCCATTGGTGTGAGTCGCCCAGCCCGCCGGCTCAATTTCGCGGAAATAGGGCGAACCCAGGATATCAATACGATCCGTGCCACCAAGGTATATCTCGCTCGCCTGCGAGTGCGTCACAACGCGAGCCGAGCCGAACACCTCGACGCTCTTTCCAGATGCCGCATCGCCACCACCGACGGCCTCAATGATTTGACCAGCATGAATCTCAAGGCCGATGACGATTTGATTCCCGGAACGAATGGAGATCGAAGTGCCGGATTCTTCGCCGTACTCCTCGGTACCAAAGATCTCGAACTTTCGCCCCACTCGTCGGCTGCCGTCTTCACCAGCGGGCAGTGACACACCCAGAATTTCCGCGTTCAAGTCCGCATCGACGTCGTCCACCTCTCCGCCGGCCAGCAACACACCCAGGATTTCAGCGTCATTGACTGCATCGATTTGAATGTGACTATCGACTTCGCTGGTCGTGATCTCGCTGTCGGCAAAGACCTTGACGCTGATGCCGCTAGCGTCCGCTCCGCCGCTGAGTTCAATCCGGTCAGGCGACTGAATGAAGCCCCCATTATTGACACTCTGCCCCTGATTCTGGGTGGTGCCACCAATGCTGACTTGTCGTTCGGAAGAAACGCGAACATCTGCACCGGTTCCGCGGGCTTCGAGGTGGCCCATCATAATGACGGAATCGGTCGATTTGATGTCGATCAGCCCGCCGACTTGGCCGCGGCTGGTCAGACCACCGACCGTTGTGATCAGAACGCCGATGCCATCGGTGTCGTCGCCACCGTCTAAAAGAATTTGATCGTCAGCTTCGACCGGATTGTCGATCAGCAGCCGGTCGCCGGCCGTGATCGAGACATCGCCGCCGTCGCCAATCGACTTGACCACACCTTCCACATCGACGCGATCGACACCGTTGATTGAGACTTGGTAAGGATTGCCTGCCTGCAGAGGATGCGCGGCATCGTGCGCCGCCACGGTGAAGCTCTCAACTCGAGCCGTGCTCGTCACTGCCACACTGATGCCATCACCCATTGTGCTGACGCCACCGTTGATCAGGACCTGGTCCTGAACTTGCAAATGGCTGTTAATGTAAACCTGCCCATCAGAATCAATTCGCAAGTCCGAGTTTTCACCATCGACATAGATGTCGCCGAAAATACGAATGTCATTGGGGGCATCCAGAATCAGTTCCGTGTTGTCACCCAAGGTACGCTGTTGTCCACCGATGTAGATGCTGACGCCGGTCGGATCGTCCTGTGCGGAAAGTGTCATCGTTTCACTGGCAGTCATCGCACCAGACACGTCGAGACGATGATCGGACGTGACCGTGATGTTCGAGTTGGCGCCCGTTACCGTGTAATCGCGGATCAACATTTGGCTGCCGTCCACCGTTTCGGTGATTTCCACTCCGGCGATGATGCTGCCGCCGATACTTACCCAGTTGGGCGCCCCCACGGTGATCTCACTGTCGGCCAATTCGGTCCGAATGACGCCGGTCGTACCCAGGATGAACTCGGTCCCCGCGTCGATGTCGATCAGCGATCTCAGTCCCTTGGCGACCAAGACGCCTCGGATCTCGACTCGACCTTCATCGGAGAGGGTGATATTTCCATCAGCGTCGTTGGTGCTCAGCGTGCTGCTCTCGGAGACGTACACACCGGTGTCTTGATACCCACTGGCGGGCAATGGGTGGGTGTCATCCAAGAACGACTGACCACGAGAACTTTGCGGTCCCAGGTTATTGTTGACGGTAATGATGATGTCGTCGCTAGCCGTAATGCTCTGTGGGGCGTTCCCGTCACCGAGTTGTACATAGTCGCCAAAGACGACAATAGCGTCGGAGCCGGCGCCGGCGGCCGTTATCCGGCCCTCAATCAGACCATCATTGTCTCCGCGGATTTCGACGTTGCCATCAGTAGTCGTCAACGATCCGGCGGTCAATAGTTCAAAACTGACGCCCGTGATGTCGGCTCCGGCGGTGATCAGGATTTGATCGTCCGCCAGCACATCGTTGGAGACAAACACTCGTTGCGCGGAGGTGACGACGAAATCAGAACCATCACCCAGCACAAACACTTTGCCTCGGATTTCCACATCATCCGGCGTGTTGATGACAAGCTGCTGTGCCCCGCGCGTGTACAACAGGCCCGTCACATCCAGCTCGAAACTCTTCCCTGTGTCATTATCGCTGCCGGCATCAATGGTCAACGCGTCCGCCGATACGACCAGTCCGCCCACGCGGATGCCCTGGCTGGAGACGAGAGAAATATCGGCACCCGCACCGGTAATGTTGTATTCCGACAGACTGCCGGCTTCTGTAAGCCCGGAGATCACGCGGCCGTTGATGTCCAAGCCGTCATCGCCCTGAATGGAAATGCTGCTTTCGCCCCCCTTCGCTTCGATTAAGCCTTGCAGCAATTCAAAATCAGATTGCGACGCAATTTGAATGACGCCATTTTCTCCATGAGTCTGGATGATGCCCGAAACGAATACATCGTCGACGGAGGTGACTTCGATCACTGCACCGGGAAGATCCGCGTCCAGTTCTCCAAAGTCTCCCACGCGGAAGCTTTCGGTAACGAGATGACTTCCCGTTTGCACTTCAACTCCGGTGGCCGCGCAAGCCACCCGTTGATCTCGGTTCGGTCGCGGATGTCAAGGAAAATGCTGCGAGCCGAGATGCCCGAATCGGGGCTACCTTCCAGCGTGTGCAAGTGCTTCGTGTCCACTGTCAACGTGTTCGCGAAGACCTCGAATCGGTCGCCGTTGGCATTCGATGTCGAGGTGGTCGCTTCCACTTCGCCGCGAATACGCACACTGTCCGCTTCGAAGGTGACGTCGTCGCGGAGGACCGTGTGACCAAAGTCCAGATGGTTACCGGCTTCGGGTCGACCGAAATACAGGTGACCGAATCCGTCTTGAAGTGCTGCCAAGTCTCGCGTCCCCAGATCCAACGTCGACGCTGCGTCGACGGGAATCTGATTGGAGTCCTCCGCAGCCGTGCCAAATGCGTAGGTCCAGGGATTGGATTTGGCACGGATGTTCAAATCTCCTGTGCCGCTCAACTGGTTGGCACCCGACAGGAAATCCATTTCATCGGCGGTGAGCGTGATATCCTTGTCGGTGGCGAGTGTTCGCAGATCAGCGGACTGCAGTGTCAGCAACGAGCTGGCGGCATCGAGCTGCACATCGATCATGCCGGACGTCGAGACGATACCAGTCACGTCGGCCACATTGTTCGGTGTCAGATCTTCGCCGACGATGGTCAGGCTGTCCGTTTCCCGCACCGTGATATTCCCAAACGCACCGGTTCCGGTGGTGATGGCGGCAAACTCGTTGACGGTCGAGTTCACCGTGTTGGTCAGGCCCAACGCGCCCAGCGCGAGACGACCGTTGGCGGCCCGGAATGTGGTGTCGTCGATGCGGGCATTGCCGTCCAACGCAACCAGCCGAATCGTTCCGCTCCCCAGCCCGTCGCTGTTGTCGCCCGAGGAGGATGTGACATCGCCGAACAGGTCGATACCAGCTCCCACGCCGATGGTTTCAACCCTGACGTCGCCGTTGTTGATGGCGCGAATGGGTTGCGCGAACGTGACAGCACCATTGGCTTCGACCGTGAGCCCACCGACGTGCAACTCGGGCTGCATCGTGACCGCGGTCGCCACCACATGCAGACGCAGATCGTCCAGATCCGCAGTGTTACCGCTGTCGCTGGTCGTAAAGTTGACACTGTCACCGTAATTGGTGATCGTCGAGCCGCTCACTTGGGCGCCATTGGCCAGCAGGGTGATGTCTGTGACGCCGCCGTCATAGTTGAACGTCTGCGAGCCGCTGATCAATTGGTGATGGTTCAACTCAACCGGACTCGTGCTGGCGGACTTCTCGATCGATAAAGATTCGGTGCCGCTACCCAGGCTGGTGACATTGATGTCGGATGCAAGAACCCCCTGACCAGTCGCAAACTGATACGAGTCGCTGCCGCCGGCGTTGCTAATCGCAAGGCTCACTCCGGCCGAGTCAGGCAAATCGAGTTGGTCGTTGCCGGAGCCGAGCAGGATCTGGGTGATCGCGCCGCTGACGTCCAACAGACTGCGATCGGCCAACTCGTTGGCATCGCTGGCCGAAAAAGTGCCGCCGGTCGACGTGATGGTCGTACCGACCAGATTGCTGGTCAGGCCCGAGAAATCGAGCACCGCCGTGCCCGTGGTGTTGACGTATTCCTTCGCGGCCGACGTGGCGTCCGCGCCCGGCAGCGTGGCAAACCCCTCGCCAAAGACGAACGTGGTTTGCCCCGATCCGCCAGTAAGGATATCTCGCCCGCCCCGACCATTGAGGATATTGGTTCCATTGCCGCCAACCAGCTCGTCGTTCCCCGGACCGCCGGTCAACGTGTTCCCGCCGTCCCCGCCAATCAGAATGCTGGCCAAGGCGCCGCTGGTCAGTTCCGCCGGGGACTGCACGCCCGTCATATTAATGATGTCATTGCCGACCGCGCCGACACCGACGATGCGTTTGACTCCGCGGTATTCACCTCTGGGAAGTCCGGAGTCAACGCGTCCGTTGCCGTAGACCCTAACCACCTCACCTTGACTGTGATCGTCCTCATCAACCCAGCCGATGTGTTTGACGGTGTAATACTGGTTACCGTCTATGGTCAGATCCGCCGACCCGGCGCCGCTGCTGCGCTGGCTGGCTCGGGCACCGATGTTCAGGTTCAGGGTGCCATCCGTTTCGAGCGTTGCCGGACGGTAGGGCGGCGGGGGATCGATCTTCAAGTAGCCGACGGTGAAGTCCTTGGTCTTTTCGACGCCGACGACTTCGACGGTCACCGCGGCGTTGATTTTTCCGGAGCCGCTGCTGTAGGTGACGTCGGCGTCCACGCTGGCCACCGAGACGCCGAACAGCTTGGCGCTGCCGCTGATATCGGCGCCAAGTGAGACCTCACTGAGGTCATAACCCGCATTGAAATCCACACTGCCGAACAGACCGGTTCCTCCGCCACCGAGTGTAAGGTCTCCGCCGACGTGAACAAAGAACTGTCCGTCGCTTTGGAACCACCCGTCGGCGTCGATCGTGGCGAGGCCGAAGAAGTCCACGTCGGTATCGAAGCCCAGCCTCAAGAATCCGCCGTCCACCCGAATGTAGCCGGAACCGTCAAACTCCAGGACGGAGACCAGCGACAGATTGAGGTTGGTCAGTGCGATTTCGGTGGTGGGAAGAGTTCCTCGTGTGTCAAAATTGACATCGAAATTGGCCGAGGCCGTGAACACCGGGGCAATGCCGATCGAGGCATTGGCGCTGGCGTCAAACACCAGACCGGGATTGCTTCCGTAATGAATCTCCGCGTTACCCTCAAAGCCAATGTTGGCCGAGAAAAGGTTCATCGACGCGATGATTTGCATCGATAAATACGGATTTTGCAAGTTGGCGGTCGCAGCCATGCGGAAACTGCCGTCCAAGACGAACAGGTCGGCCACGGTCAGATCACCGCTGCCCATGACCACAAAATAATTCGTGTCGTTGGCGTCGAAGGTCAGGTTGTCGTAGCTGAGCGGTTGGCCTGCCACGAATCCAGCAGGAAATTGCGGGGCGCCGCGGGAGATGGAAACCGTCCTCACGTCGTCCGGGCCGGCATTGCGTGGGTTCACGCCATCCAGAGGCGCCGTAAAGTCGTCGGGCAGTAGGATGGTCTGTTCGGAACCCGTCGTGTTGATATAGAAACCGAACGCTCCACCCATGCTCATTAACGGGATCGTGGATGTATTTTCGTCTGCGGTCAGCAGCATCCGCGCGGCAAGCCCCGCGTCACTGATCTGCATGACGCCATCGATCTGGAACACCAGCGTGTCGGCTGCGAGTGCAGCCTCGCCGTGGGCGACCATGTCAACACGATCGTCGCTGATCTCCATGAAAAACTGGCCGTCCACAGAGAAGACTTCCGTGTTGGTTCCCGGCACGCGGAAGGTTGCGTTCGAGTCAACAAAGATGCTGAAGGAACTCTCTTTCAGCGTCACCACTTCGGGGTCAGTGAATTCCGAGTCGTCGAACGGATAGCTGGCGTCAGGCTTCAGGTACGTAACAGCAACTTGCTTTTGGATGTCGGTCGTGTTGATCTTCAACTCGGCCGTACCGTCCAGGTCAATCCCTAGCGTCTGCAGTTTCGCCAGTCCGTCGCCGGTGCGAACCTCGAGCGCTCCCCAGACTTGCGGCAAACCATTGTCGTCTTCCGCGATCACCAGCGTACCGCCAGCATCTCCGATGGCCCCCAGGTAAGACACGTCCAAGTGCGCTGCCACCCGCGCTGTGAACTCAGTATCCGTAACGTCCAGGGTCAGGCGACCTTCGAGCTTGGCGTACAGGCCATAGGCCATATCCACGCTCGCCCCGCCGTTGATGACAATCTGGAAACCATCATTGATCGCTTCGGGAATGCTTTCGTAGGTCACGGCGAGGGTGCCCGTGCCGTCGCCTAAGTAGGTGAGCGTCCTGCTCCCGTAATCGATCGTGTAATCGGTCGTTGGTGCGCCATCCAGGGTCACCGTGATCGTGTTTGGGTTGTAGACGCTATGCGATAACGTGAGGTGATCGCTGACGGAGACGTCGAGCGTTTCGTTATTGTTTTGAACAGCCGGAAGCGAATCTACCTGGAACGACATATCGCCGTAAACGCTGAAGACCGGATTGGAAATCGGATTTTTCAGCGTGTTATCCGGATTCTTCATGCCGCCAGGCACGTCCACCAGGAACAGGAACTGACCCTGCCCTTGCTGGATTTCGGTCAGGTCGCCGAAGAAATAGGTCTGCGCGTCCAGCGTATCCCCGTACACGGCCTTGGCATTGATCAGGATCTTGCCCGACGTGTCGAAGGTCAGATCGGCATCAGCACGGAACACATATTGGGAAGTGTACGAGGAGTATAAAGTCGCTCCGGCGGAAATCAGCATCGTCTGATTGAGAACATTTCCGAAGCTGTGGGTTTCCCCATCGGTGGCGAGCGTCGCCACCGACTGGATCATCGCGGCCTTCCATTCTGCAGCGGTCTGGCCTGACTGGGACTTGTACTCGTTGCCGCGCAGCGCAAAAGCATCTGCGGGCGTGGGCAGCGTGCTCGCAAACTGGACACCACCACGCAGATTATCGATGGTCAATCCGCTTTGGGGATCGATCACGATCGGTACGTGGGACTCGATATAGGCACTCAGCGGGCCGAATTCCGACATGCCCAAACGGATCGTGACGCCACCCACGCCCGGCATACTGAACCCACCTTCGATCCCTCCGTAAAGCACGCGCTGGTCCACGTTTTGATCGGGGTCGGTTTCCGCGATCACCGATCCGTCAGCCCGCAGTTTCGCGACCCCGAGAATCAGCCCCGCGTCAATTTGGCCGCCAAACAGAGCGCCCTTGACGCCAATGTAGCCGGAGCCGATATCCGTGATCGGAAAAAGACCTTGCTGCAATAACGTCGGTCGGATCACCAGTCCGGTGAATCCACCGGTGAAACTCAGACCATTGGCACGACTCCCCGCTGGTCCGATCGCTGTAACGTACGCCGACACCACCATGGTGAAATCTTCCGGCTGCTCCGAGAAGTCGTCCCACTTAAGCTGCAGATACTCCAACCCGACATCGAGCCAGCTCGGGATGCCGAGCTGCGCGCCTGTCGTTCCAGTTACCGAAAGGCTCACCGCAAAGGGCCGCTCCTCCCCAAAGGTCGCCAGGCCACCGCTTTTGGTGATGCCAAAATTCTCGCCGCTGCCCGCAATGGTCAAACCATTTACCCCGACCGTGGCGTCGAGAAGATCGAACTGGGCGATGATGTCATCGGTGGTGTCGATGACCACGTTCTCGGCATTGAAGGCGAGCGAAACTCCCGGGGTCGGGACTGTCACGTCGAGCGCGAAAGTGTCGACGACAAGGCGGAAATCCGCAGTGGCCAGATTGAAGTTGCCTTGAATCGCCCAGGGGTCGGCGTCGTCGCTGTCGTCGACCGTCACCATGAACTTGTCGTTGTCGGGGAACAGACTCACCGTCGAGGCCCGGAGCCCGATCTTGGGTGCGAAGGTGACGTCGACCAGCAGATGATCGAGGTCGAAATCGCTCACGTCGTCGGCCGCCACGGCCAGGGTGATCGAATCTTCCTCCGCGTCGACCGTGTACTGCGCCGGATCCGAATCGGGATCCAGAATCAGGTGGTTCCCCTCTGCGTCACGCAGGATCACGGACACCACGTCGCCGCGTTTGATGTCGTGAACTGCAATTTTCGAGTTCAACGAAATCGAATCGGGCGCACTAGGATTGGGGAAGGTCTCCGTGATGCCCAGCACATCCCCACTGCCACCGGAGACGGTCAGATTATTGAGCGTCACTCCCGGATTCTCGAGGATCAGGTAGTCCGTGCCGGATTCTTTGAGCACGAAGCGATCTTGCGCGGTGAAGGAGGCGCTGATCAGGGTGGTTTGGGTATCGTTGAACTTCATGTGCAGCGACCCGCTGGCCCCGAGCGGAGTACCGTTCACATCGACGGTCGCAGAGAGTTCGTCAGCTTGAGTGCCGGCGATAATCTCGATCTCCGTACCCGTCTCCGTAACGCTCTTTGTAAAGTCGATCGTGGTGCCAGCGATTCCCACGTCGGCCTTGACCGATCCACCTTGGAAATCAAATCCATGATTTTCAGGCAGTTGATCAATGGTGATCGTGTTGCCGCTCAAGGTGTAGCTGTCACCGTCCAGCAACAGCGACCCGTTAGCGTCGCTCTTCAGCGTAACGCTACGCAGGGCCTGTCCTACTCCCAGCGGCTCGATGATGGTCACTTGGGGCGCGGTGGAACTCGTGCTCACAGGCAAGTTGGGTTGGTCAAAGCTGGCGTCGATCTGCACCAGAGGATTCAACTCGGTGCCCCCGAAGCTCAATTCACCTGCCAGCCCCACGCGGAGGAATTTGCTGTTGTAGTTGAAGTCCACGAACTCGGTCGTCTGGACACCCGTCGAGATCCGCAAGCCGGCATTCGCGGGATCATTGTCCAGCGGTTCGATTGTCGGCACGCTGCCGAAGTCGATATACGAATTCCCGGCCGCATTACTCTCGTTGATCTCGAATTCGACAGTTCCATTGACTTTCACCCCCGGGATGCCAACCGCCGTCACCAGGCCGGTGCCCACCGACACGGCATAATACGTGGTCGCGTCGGCGAAGCTCACCTGGGCCGTCACGGGGTCGGCCGTGAAATCGAAGGCATTGGCCGGCACCGTCAGCGTCAGCACCGTCCCGCTGAGCGTAAAGGCGCCCGCCGGCAGCGTGACCCGCTTGATGCCCTGTAATGTGCTCTGCTCCAGGGTGACCGAGTCGACACTCTGACTGGCCGGCAGCGCCGCGTCCAACGTCACCGTGTTGGACGTCCCGCTGTGTTCAACCGTATAAGTCTGATCGGCCACGCTGGCGTTGAGCAGGGCCAGGCCGAATTGAGCATCCTCGACCAGCAGCCCCTTGGTTGCACCGGGATCGGTCGGATTGAGCGTGGCAATGTCCTGCGGTGCGTTGATGCCGGCGAACAGGTCGGCCGTGCCGCCGATGGTCAACAGGTCCACCCGCTGAGTCGTAGCGAGTCCGTTGGAATCTTTGACCGTTACATTTCCGGTCGCCCCCTTCTCGAACGCCAGCGAACCGTCCGCGTAGACGAAACCGTCCACCTCCACCTTCAAATCGCCCGCCACCCGCAGGAACTCGGTGTTGAAGTTCAGGTCCACGAACTGCTCGACACTCACGCCGGTCGAAATCCGCAAGCCGGCATTGTCCGCATCGGTATCCAGCGGATTGGTGAGCGCCGTCGGATCGGCGGTGAAGTCGATGTAGCCGCCGTCGGTCCCGCTGCTCTGGTTGAACTGCAGTTGGGCGCTGCCGCTCAGCGCGATCCCTTCCAGCCCGACGGCGGTGACCGTGCCCGTGTTGATCGTTCCAGCGTAGTACGTCGTGCTGTCGGCAAAGCTCACCTGAGCCGTCACGGGGTCGTCGGCCGTGAAATCGAAGGCATTGGCCGGCACCGTCAGCGTCAGCACCGTCCCATCTGGGCTCAGATCAATGTCCGCCGCCGGCAGCGTGACCCGCTTGGTGCCCTGTAATGTGCTCTGCTCCAGGGTGACCGAGTCGACACTCTGACTCGCCGGCAGCGGCGGGTCGAACGTCACCGTGTTGGACGTACCGTTGTGGACGACCGTATAAGTCTGATCGGCCACGCTGGCGTTGAGCAGGGCCAGGCCGAACTGAGCATCCTGGACCAGCAGCCCCTTGGTTGCACCGGGATCAGCCGGATCCAGCGTAGCGATGTCCTGCGGCGCGTTGACGCCGGCAAACAGGTCTACCGTGCCGCCCAGGGTCAGCAGGTCCACCGCCTGGGGCGTGGCCGCGCAGCGCCGACGCTGGGCTTGACCGAAACCGTGCCCGCACCCTTCTTCTCCAAGGCCAGCGAACCGCTGGCGTAGACGAAGCCGTCCACCGTGGCCGTCATGTCGCCGGCCACCCGCAGGAACTCGCCGGTCGTTGAAGTTCAGGTCCACGAACTGCTCGACACTCACGCCGGTCGAAATCCGCAAGCCGGCATTGTCCGCATCGGTATCCAGCGGATTGGTGAGCGCCGTCGGATCGGCGGTGAAGTCGATGTAGCCGCCGTCGGTCCCGCTGCTCTGGTTGAACTGCAGTTGGGCGCTGCCGCTCAGCGCGATCCCTTCCAGCCCGACGGCGGTGACCGTGCCCGTGTTGATCGTTCCAGCGTAGTACGTCGTGCTGTCGGCAAAGCTCACCTGCGCCGTCACGGGGTCGTCGGCCGTGAAATCGAAGGCATTGGCCGGCACCGTCAGCGTCAGCACCGTCCCATCTGGGCTCAGATCAATGTCCGCCGCCGGCAGCGTGACCCGCTTGGTGCCCTGTAATGTGCTCTGCTCCAGGGTGACCGAGTCGACACTCTGACTGGCCGGCAGCGGCGGGTCGAACGTCACCGTGTTGGACGTACCGTTGTGGACGACCGTATAAGTCTGATCGGCCACGCTGGCGTTGAGCAGGGCCAGGCCGAACTGAGCATCCTGGACCAGCAGCCCCTTGGCGTCACCGGGATCAGCCGGATCCAGCGTAGCGATGTCCTGCGGTGCGTTGACGCCGGCAAACAGGTCTACCGTGCCGCCCAGGGTCAGCAGGTCCACCGCCTGGGGCGTGGCCGCGCCAGCCGCCGACGCTGGGCTTGACCGAAACCGTGCCCGCACCCTTCTTCTCCAAGGCCAGCGAACCGCTGGCGTAGACGAAGCCGTCCACCGTGGCCGTCATGTCGCCCGCCACCCGCAGGAACTCGGTGTTGAAGTTCAGGTCCACGAACTGCTCGACACTCACGCCGGTCGAAATCCGCAAGCCGGCATTGTCCGCATCGGTATCCAGCGGATTGGTGAGCGCCGTCGGATCGGCGGTGAAGTCGATGTAGCCGCCGTCGGTCCCGCTGCTCTGGTTGAACTGCAGTTGGGCGCTGCCGCTCAGCGCGATCCCTTCCAGCCCGACGGCGGTGACCGTGCCCGTGTTGATCGTTCCAGCGTAGTACGTCGTGCTGTCGGCAAAGCTCACCTGAGCCGTCACGGGGTCGTCGGCCGTGAAATCGAAGGCATTGGCCGGCACCGTCAGCGTCAGCACCGTCCCATCTGGGCTCAGATCAATGTCCGCCGCCGGCAGCGTGACCCGCTTGGTGCCCTGTAATGTGCTCTGCTCCAGGGTGACCGAGTCGACACTCTGACTCTCCGGCAGCGGCGGGTCGAACGTCACCGTGTTGGACGTACCGTTGTGGACGACCGTATAAGTCTGATCGGCCACGCTGGCGTTGAGCAGGGCCAGGCCGAACTGAGCATCCTGGACCAGCAGCCCCTTGGTTGTCACCGGGGTCAGCCGGATCCAGCGTAGCGATGTCCTGCGGCGCGTTGACGCCGGCAAACAGGTCTACCGTGCCGCCCAGGGTCAGCAGGTCCACCGCCTGGGGCGTGGCCGCGCAGGCGCCGACGCTGGGCTTGACCGAAACCGTGCCCGCACCCTTCTTCTCCAAGGCCAGCGAACCGCTGGCGTAGACGAAGCCGTCCACCGTGGCCGTCATGTCGCCCGCCACCCGCAGGAACTCGGTGTTGAAGTTCAGGTCCACGAACTGCTCGACACTCACGCCGGTCGAAATCCGCAAGCCGGCATTGTCCGCATCGGTATCCAGCGGATTGGTGAGCGCCGTCGGATCGGCGGTGAAGTCGATGTAGCCGCCGTCGGTCCCGCTGCTCTGGTTGAACTGCAGTTGGGCGCGCCGCTCAGCGCGATCCCTTCCAGCCCGAGCTCTGCTCCAGGGTGACCGAGTCGACACTCTGACTGGCCGGCAGCGGCGGGTCGAACGTCACCGTGTTGGACGTACCGTTGTGGACGACCGTATAAGTCTGATCGGCCACGCTGGCGTTGAGCAGGGCCAGGCCGAACTGAGCATCCTGGACCAGCAGCCCCTTGGTTGCACCGGGATCAGCCGGATCCAGCGTAGCGATGTCCTGCGGCGCGTTGACGCCGGCAAACAGGTCTACCGTGCCGCCCAGGGTCAGCAGGTCCACCGCCTGGGGCGTGGCCGCGCCAGCGCCGACGCTGGGCTTGACCGAAACCGTGCCCGCACCCTTCTTCTCCAAGGCCAGCGATCCGCTGGCGTAGACGAAGCCGTCCACCGTGGCCGTCATGTCGCCGGCCACCCGCAGGAACTCGCCGTTGAAGTTCAGGTCCACGAACTGCTCGACACTCACGCCGGTCGAAATCCGCAAGCCGGCATTGTCCGCATCGGTATCCAGCGGATTGGTGAGCGCCGTCGGATCGGCGGTGAAGTCGATGTAGCCGCCGTCGGTCCCGCTGCTCTGGTTGAACTGCAGTTGGCGCTGCCGCTAGCGCGATCCCTTCCAGCCCGACGGCGGTGACCGTGCCCGTGTTGATCGTTCCAGCGTAGTACGTCGTGCTGTCCGGCGGTGACCGTGCCCGTGTTGATCGTTCCAGCGTAGTACGTCGTGCTGTCGGCAAAGCTCACCTGAGCCGTCACGGGGTCGTCGGCCGTGAAATCGAAGGCATTGGCCGGCACCGTCAGCGTCAGCACCGTCCCATCTGGGCTCAGATCAATGTCCGCCGCCGGCAGCGTGACCCGCTTGGTGCCCTGTAATGTGCTCTGCTCCAGGGTGACCGAGTCGACACTCTGACTCTCCGGCAGCGGCGGGTCGAACGTCACCGTGTTGGACGTACCGTTGTGGACGACCGTATAAGTCTGATCGGCCACGCTGGCGTTGAGCAGGGCCAGGCCGAACTGAGCATCCTGGACCAGCAGCCCCTTGGCGTCACCGGGATCAGCCGGATCCAGCGTAGCGATGTCCTGCGGGCGTTGACGCCGGCAAACAGGTCTACCGTGCCGCCCAGGGTCAGCAGGTCCACCGCCTGGGGCGTGGCCGCGCCAGCGCCGACGCTGGGCTTGACCGAAACCGTGCCCGCACCCTTCTTCTCCAAGGCCAGCGAACCGCTGGCGTAGACGAAGCCGTCCACCGTGGCCGTCATGTCGCCGGCCACCCGCAGGAACTCGGTGTTGAAGTTCAGGTCCACGAACTGCTCGACACTCACGCCGGTCGAAATCCGCAAGCCGGCATTGTCCGCATCGGTATCCAGCGGATTGGTGAGCGCCGTCGGATCGGCGGTGAAGTCGATGTAGCCGCCGTCGGTCCCGCTGCTCTGGTTGAACTGCAGTTGGGCGCTGCCGCTCAGCGCGATCCCTTCCAGCCCGACGGCGGTGACCGTGCCCGTGTTGATCGTTCCAGCGTAGTACGTCGTGCTGTCGGCAAAGCTCACCTGAGCCGTCACGGGGTCGTCGGCCGTGAAATCGAAGGCATTGGCCGGCACCGTCAGCGTCAGCACCGTCCCATCTGGGCTCAGATCAATGTCCGCCGCCGGCAGCGTGACCCGCTTGGTGCCCTGTAATGTGCTCTGCTCCAGGGTGACCGAGTCGACACTCTGACTCGTCCGGCAGCGGCGGGTCGAACGTCACCGTGTTGGACGTACCGTTGTGGACGACCGTATAAGTCTGATCGGCCACGCTGGCGTTGAGCAGGGCCAGGCCGAACTGAGCATCCTGGACCAGCAGCCCCTTGGCGTCGCCGGGGTCAGCCGGATCCAGCGTAGCGATGTCCTGCGGCGCGTTGACGCCGGCAAACAGGTCTACCGTGCCGCCCAGGGTCAGCAGGTCCACCGCCTGGGGCGTGGCCGCGCCAGCGCCGACGCTGGGCTTGACCGAAACCGTGCCCGCACCCTTCTTCTCCAAGGCCAGCGATCCGCTGGCGTAGACGAAGCCGTCCACCGTGGCCGTCATGTCGCCCGCCACCCGCAGGAACTCGGTGTTGAAGTTCAGGTCCACGAACTGCTCGACACTCACGCCGGTCGAAATCCGCAAGCCGGCATTGTCCGCATCGGTATCCAGCGGATTGGTGAGCGCCGTCGGATCGGCGGTGAAGTCGATGTAGCCGCCGTCGGTCCCGCTGCTCTGGTTGAACTGCAGTTGGGCGCTGCCGCTCAGCGCGATCCCTTCCAGCCCGACGGCGGTGACCGTGCCCGTGTTGATCGTTCCAGCGTAGTACGTCGTGCTGTCGGCAAAGCTCACCTGAGCCGTCACGGGGTCGTCGGCCGTGAAATCGAAGGCATTGGCCGGCACCGTCAGCGTCAGCACCGTCCCATCTGGGCTCAGATCAATGTCCGCCGCCGGCAGCGTGACCCGCTTGGTGCCCTGTAATGTGCTCTGCTCCAGGGTGACCGAGTCGACACTCTGACTGGCCGGCAGCGGCGGGTCGAACGTCACCGTGTTGGACGTACCGTTGTGGACGACCGTATAAGTCTGATCGGCCACGCTGGCATTGAGCAGGGCCAGGCCGAACTGAGCATCCTGGACCAGCAGCCCCTTGGTTGCACCGGGATCAGCCGGATCCAGCGTAGCGATGTCCTGCGGCGCGTTGACGCCGGCAAACAGGTCCACCGTGCCGCCCAGGGTCAGCAGGTCCACCGCCTGGGGCGTGGCCGCGCCAGCGCCGACGCTGGGCTTGACCGAAACCGTGCCCGCACCCTTCTTCTCCAAGGCCAGCGATCCGCTGGCATGCACGAAGTCATCTACCGCCACGGTCAGATTGCCGGCGGCACGTAGTTGTTCGCCTTCAAAGTCGATGACCACCTGGGTGCCGCCCGTGCCTATTTGTAGCCCTGGAATCGCAGGGCCGTCTTGAACGGCAGTGTAAGTAAAGGAGTTTTTGAAATCGACAACGCCCGCTGTGCTGTTCAGCGGATCGGCGCCGTTGATTTCCAGGTCCACGCCACCCGATACCGTCATGTTGGGAATACCGACGGCCTGTACATTCGCGGCGTGCGCTGGAGCGCATACCAAGAGTCTACCGAGAGGATCGTGTTTCCAGGGACGATCGGTTCCGAGAGTAATGCCAATCCAAATCCAGCGCCTTCCATGGACAGGCCGACTGCGGCGGTGTTGACGGTTTCGCCTGCGTCGACTTTGCCGTTGTGATTCTCGTCCGAGAAGTACGGACCATTGGTTCCCGCGAAGGCGACAACGTCGTCCGCACCGATGGTCAAAACATTCACGTTGCGGGTGTCTGGCGGAATTGCTCCATTTGCCAAGGTCACGTTCTGCGTCGGTTCCAGCTTGAAGGTCATCTTGCCGCTCAGGTAGGCGAAGTCTTCGACCTGCAGCGTGACCTGCCCCGAAAGCTCATTGATGAGCGAGTCCGAGATCAACACCGGCGCCGTATCGCCATTGATAGCGACCACCACATCGACAGAATCGCCGGTGGTGTTGACCCTTTGGACCAACGAGCCGGCCAAGGACATGTTTTCGACACCAACGAGCGAAGCGGTACCGACGAGTTCGGCGGCCACACCATCGGCATTGGCCACAATCCCGCCGCCGGCCGCGGTGATTTTGACCCCTGTTTCTCCTGCCGTATCCACGCCCTGGCCAAGCAAGTAATTGGCACTTGCCAGGATTTCCACTTCGCCCGAACCGGTCTTCTTGACTTGGAATTGGCCGACAAACGGAAATACGCTCTCGTCAATGTAGGCCGAGCCTTGGGTAACGGTCGTCGTGTAGGAGGGATTCAGCTCAGCAGTGATGGGAGAGAAATAATCCGAATAGAGTTTGCCCAGCGCATCGTCTTCCAGCGCGCTGGTCGGGTCCAGCCGCAAGTCGCCCTTTCCTGGAGCCGGTGTTACAGCCAGTTGTAACTTTCCACCCGCGATCTCTTCACCCAACTCATTGGTGTTGGCGACCGGAATGATTTCGAAGTAGAGGCTCTCGTCGCCAAAGCCGAACAACCCAGTCGCATCGCCAAACGTTCCCGTCAAAGTCCCAGTGTACGTGATGAAGTCGAAAGGACCGTCCTCCAATGTTGGCACAAATGAAGGGTCCAGATCGATATTCAACTTGGCGCCGTTCAAAATCACGTCGCCATCGGTCGTGCCTGCTCCAACGATGTACTGGTCAAAGCCTGCCGCGCCTGGCACCGTCCCGCCGATTTCAATTGTCAGTGTCTCCGATGGGTCTAACGTTAGCGTTGTTAGTGAATATTGGTGCAGCAAGAACACCTTGATATCCGAGCCCCGCCTCTTCGATCATGGATAATTGAGCGTCAATTACTCCGGTTGCGAACTCAAGGTTCCAATCGCCCCCTCGCGCGGTGCTGCCGGTTAGATCGTTCGATGCGGCGACGTCGGCGCCGCTCAGCGATGCGAGATCTTGGACGAAGTCGATGCCCCAATCACCGTCAGCCACGTTGCAACCGTACAGCAAGATATCGCCGTCGTCGCTGAGCGCGCCGCTCCATGACTGCAGTTGCCGCGTGTAGTCATCCAGGTTGTTGGCATCCAGGCGTGATGTTGCCCAACTGCAGACTGCCACTGGAACCGTGCGACAACACATGCACGGCGGAAAGATTTCGATAGCCGCCGAGCACCTCGGTCATCTGCTCAACGCCGTCCCGATCGGCGTCGAATAGCACGACCTGCAACTCGCTGCTGCCGTCATCTTTCCGGTCCGCAAGGCCATCCAACAGCGACTGATAATCATCCACCGCTGGATCGACAAACACCAAGGTGTAAAGTTCTTCCGAGGCGGCAACCGCCGCGCTGGCATCGAACGTGGTGAACAATCCACCTTGGCGATTTTGCGAGACCTGAGTTTGCAATGATGCATCTGTCGCAACGAACGAGCGAACCAAGCTGTCACTCTGTCCCAGGACCGGCACGCCAAACAAGCTAGGACTCTGCGCCGACGACTGCTCCTCCGCGAGCAGATCCGCGGCCAGCAGCATCCTCGGTTCCAGTGACTCGTAAATAGCTGAACGTTTCGCTAAGGCCGACCGCGAGGCACGACGTTGTTTTCGCTGCCTGGCCTTGGAACTTCCGCTAAGCCAAGTCTTCAGTTTCTTTGAGAGGGCCATGTGGGGTGCTTTTCAGGATGGTGGGTCAAGAACGTCTTGCGGGGGGAGGGGGGTCTCAACTTCGCAAAACGCATCGGTATCGATTTCGCCGATCTGAGGGCGGGGGATAAGTCGGCGTGGGAAACCGGGGCTTGGTCGTCGCCGACGAAATCGGTCTCCAGTGGAGTAACTCCGCAAATCGACCCCGGGGTGTATCAGCAGCAAATGGGAAAAGTGGCTGATTTCCCGGAAATCGAACTCTTCGTCACTGTTGCCAAGCAGTGGCTCGGAGCGATTGCCCGCCGAATCAAATTGATTCAGCGCACGCTACGGACCACTGTGTTTTTCAGGTTTTGGCGAATCGCGAAATTCGGCTCTCGGCACAGATAACAGTTGAAATTGCTTCTCTCGCGGCCTGAAATGGTTAGGCTAACCAGGGGGCGCAGGTTGCAGGTTTATTCACCGAGACGGGCACCCCGAAACCACATGGAAGCTTCCGCCGAGGGTTCGATCACCAAGTGTTTGCGCGACTTGGAACAGGGCTGCGACGACGCGGGTCATCAGCTTTGGAACCACTATTACCATCGGATGGTCGTTCTCGCTCGGAACCGGCTCGGTCATGCAACCGGCCGGATTGCCGACGAAGAAGACGTGGCGATCAGTGCCTTTGACAGTTTTTGTGACGGACTGCAGACAAGGCCGCTTTACCGAGATGCACGACCGCAACGACCTGTGGGCCATGCTGATCGTGATCACTCTGCGAAAGGCGATTGATCAAATTCAGTACGATGGCCGGCAAAAACGGCGGTGGCGGGATCAGCCGGCCGATCAACGACGAGGCGGTCCTGCAGGAATTGCTTAGCCGCGAGCCTTCGCCCGAGACCATCGTCGTGATGACGGAGGAATGTGACCGTCTATTAGCGCTGCTCGATGATGATCTGCGGCAGTTGGTGCTGCTGAAACTGGCAGGACACAACAACATTGAATGTGCCGATCAGTTGGGCTGTGCCCGCGTGACCGTCCAGCGAATGTTGAAGCTGATCCGCCAGATCTGGGGTCCGGAGATGCCGGAGTGATCACGGCCTACCGACGAGTACCGGGATGTGACTCCAGATCGCGCGTCGCTGGAAACCGCCCGCCGAATTCACGAGGTCTGTCAGCGATTTGAAGCCGACTGGCGCTGTGCGGATCAAGTCGCGAAGGAATCGGCCCGCGTCGGTGCCGATGATGAAGCATCTGCTGCCTTGCCACGCCCGCAACTGCAAACCTATTTGGCCGATGTGGCCGAGTCGCAGCGATCCGAGTTGCTGGCGGAACTGCTGGCGATTGACTTGGAATTGCGCGCGACGCTGGTGGGGCAGCAACCGACGCCTGCGGATTACCTTGATCTGTTTCCGGATGACGCGAGTTTGATCGCCGAAGTCTTCCGTCAATCTCATGGTCAGTCCGGCAATCAGCAGATCCCGGCCGAGGTTGCCCGAGCCAGCGAACCCGGTCGACCCAAAATCGAGGGTTACGAGATCCTCGGACGTGATCGGCCGCGGAGGCATGGGAGTCGTTTACAGAGCGCTCGATTTACGGCTCAAACGGCTGGTCGCTTTGAAGATGGTCTTGGCAGGCCCGCACGCTTCGGCCGACCATCTCACTCGTTTTCGCGCCGAGGCCGAGACGGTCGCTCGTTTGCAGCATCCGGGCATCGTTCAGATCTTTGACATCGGCCAGCAGGACGGGCATCCCTATTTGACGTTCGAGCTGATCGAAGGAAGAACGCTCGCCGAATTTGCAGACCGCGAACCACAGCCGCCGCGACTTGCCGCGGAACTGGTTGAACAGATGGCACACGCCATGCATTACGCGCACCAGCAAGGCATCGTGCATCGTGATTTGAAACCGGCCAATGTGCTGCTGGCCGGTGAGATCGCCGAGGCTGGCAGCACGGTGGTGGCACGGGTCAGCGATGAAGACTCGACGATTCGCACCGCAGCCAACGAAGACGCACGGCCGGTCTCATCACAACGATCATCAAACGAATCGGGCAGCTGCGCGCTGCTCGTTATCATCGATCGGTTCCGTCTTGTCGGGTCGGCAAGAGACGAACTCGGGGTTGGTCCCCAAGATCACTGATTTCGGACTCGCCAAGGATTTAGACGCCGAGGCGGAATACACCTCGACGGGGACGGTGTTGGGAACGGCGCACTACATGTCTCCCGAACAAGCCACCGGCCAAGTCCGCGACGTTGGCCCAGCCTCCGACATCTATTCATTGGGGGCGATTCTCTACACGCTGTTGACCGGCCGGGCTCCGTTGCAGGGCACGACACTGATCGAGACGATGAAGTTGGTCATTGAGAACGAGCCCATCGCTCCGACCGAGTTGCAGTCGGGACTGCCGAAGGATCTGGAGACGATTTGCCTGAAGTGTCTGCGGAAGCATCCGGCGCAGCGTTACGCCGACGCCGAGCAACTGGCCGAGGATTTGCGTCGCTTTCGACAGGGCGAGCCGATTGTGGCCCGGCCTGTGGGACGCAGCGAACGCCGGGTCAAGTGGGCTCGCCGACGGCCAGCGAAGATGCTGCCTACGCGATTGCGACTGACGCCGCGGGCATGAGCTATGTCGCCGGATACACTTACTTCCAACGATGGGAAGACGGCTAAGAGATCTCATCGCGTCCGTTGCGCAGCAAACCAGCATGTGCTCCGGCACGTATCTGTTTGCGCTGTGATTTAGTCCCACCAGAAGTGAATCCTGGTCGCCGTTTCCAGATGCTTCTCGAATCGCGGTAACTCGTCAGGCCAGATATCCGAGTCGAAGTCGACAAGTCGCTTTGCCCATGCTTTCGGATCCTCCAGCGGCCGCTCAAGTTGGATGACCACCGTGTCATGCTTACAGCCCCGCAAAACGAACGGATGCTCTTGCCGAAAATCGCGGAACCACGCGATCAATTCGCGATTCGACAGTTCGTCGTCGTTTCCGTGCGTACCGAAAGCTGCCATCGCGGCCAGCGGATCGGCGGTCGGCAGCAAGACGAGGAACCGGGTCAACGGTCCACAGCCCAACGGCATGCCCCCATCGAGCAGATGATATCCCCGTTCTGTTACGCGTTGCTGCAATTCGTCGATGACCGCTTGCATCTGCTCGGTCAAGGATTGGTAGTCGAGTTTGAACTTCTTGGACCACTGGAGCATCGCTTCGGTCCGGTCCTCCACCTGGTCACACGATGATTCTTCCTCGGGAATGCTCAAACGAAAGGAGTGCGCTCCGGGTAGTCCGGCAATCGGCTCCGGCCGCAGGCCGGTGACTTCTTGGATCTCGTGGATCGATCGTTGGTAGGCGGCAGCGGCCGCGCGCTGCTCCCACTGTAAAACATCCATGTAATCGGCATCTTCGGCTCGCGGCTTGGCACCAGCATTGAGCAGCCGGCGAGCCAAATCGATCTGACGGCTGGTGACAGCCGCCAGCAAGGGATTGTCGCCCGAGGACGCCAGCAGGCTCGGATCGGCACCCGCAGCGAGCAGCAGTTTGACGATTTCGGGATTGCCGTCCAGAGCGGCCTGCATCAGGGGCGAACGGTCGGTGGCCTTCTGCTTAAGATCGGTCTGCGCGCCGGCGGCCAGTGCTTGGTGAACTCCGTCTACATTCTGGTGCTCGACAGCTTTCAATAGTGCGGCGTTGTGTAGCCGCTGGGACCCGTAGTTGACGGTTGCGCCGGCTTGTTCAAGCCGCATGAGAATCTGCGTGTGTCCGTTCTCGGCGGCCCACGATAGCGGCGTGTGACCGAATTGCTCGTCGCAGAAGTTGACCGGCACGCCGCGGGCAATCAGCCGTTCGACCAGCCGCGTGTCGCGCGCCTGTACTGCGGCTTGCAGCGTTCTGGCCGAGGGAGTCACCCGGGGTTCCAACAGTTTTACGATTTCCTTCTCGCGATGCTGCACCGCCAGGTCAAACGCGGTTGCTCCGCCCTCGGCCGTCTTTTCTAGATCGGCGCCGGCATCGAGCAGCAACCGGACGAGTTCTCGATTGCCGCGTCCCACCGCTTCCATCAGCGGAGTGGGGTCATCGTCGTCCCGTACGTTGGGATCGGCCCCGAGGTCAAGCGGCCGGCTCACGAGTGGAACTGAACCAACACGCACCGCAATACTGAATGCAAGCCAATTCTCCGCCGCCGGATCAGCGCCGCGCTTTAGCAGCAACTCCGTCACGTCATCGTTGCCTTGACAGATTGCATGTGCCAGCGCCGTCTGGTCACATTCGTCACAGGCGTTCAACGCTTCGCCGTGATCTATCAACATGGCAGCCATCGAGGAACTCCAGCAAAGGAGGCAACGCCGTCCGGGAGTAAGCGTTCTCTTCGGCCCCTGTGGTCGAAGCAGTCAGCAGGAGAAGTGCCAGGGCAGAACAGGTTGGAAAACAATGGTGTTTCATGATCACGAAAGCCGGGCTGGCTAATGACGGCATCGCCTGAGGCGACCGGGAGACGTGTCTTATTGGTGTCGGTCAAGTTCATCAATGGGTATCACCGACAGGCCACAATCCTCCTTACCGATGGAATACACGATATAGAGTTTGCCATCGTGTTCGTAGCCGTAGGGATAGGACCACTGTTTGCTCTTGGCGGCTCCGGGGAAACGAGGTGGTTCAGACTTGCCGTGGCGAACTTTCCACATGGACGAAAGCGTCTTTTCGCCGGGCCGGCCGACCGAAACGACGAGCGTATCGCGGTCCTTGAAATTGGAAAGCAGATACAACTGCCCCGTGCTCAGTTTGCCGAGGTAGGCTTTGGCTCGCGGCATGGGCAGATTGCTGGGACTGGCTTTCGACCAAGAGCGACCGAAGTCATCGCTGGTCGACACCCACGCGACACCAGCTCCGCCGCGGATCACGGCAATCACGTGATTGCCCAACGTCGTTACCGTGGTTTCGGCAAAACTGGGCTGCAATCGTCGATCATAGGGAATCAAGACGGAATCCCAGTTTGTCACGTCGTCGCCGTGACTGATGGCGACCACCGGCAAACCATCTTTGTCTTGTCCACCGGTGATGAAGTTTCCGTTGGCCATCCGCACCGGTTCGTCGTACGGCCAGCAATTCGTCATCACGATGCCTTGCGACTCCCACATGTCGGTCGGTTCGTTCAGCACAAATGCCTCGGCACACAGTCCGGGAAATCTTCGACCCGGCGTTCCTTTGCCGAAGCGGGCGGCAAAGGTCCAGAGTCGCCCCCGATGATTCATCAAGACTCCATGGCTGTGCCGCTCGGGTCCGTCGAAACCCGGTCCGATCAGCTCGACGTCGGACCATGTCTTCCCGCCGTCGGTCGAGCGGCGTCCCTGCATTGTTTCAAACTGCTGATTCTCGTTCTTGGGGCTGTTGGCCCAGTTGGCGAAAAAAGTCCCGCGGTGGTGGATGATCGCCGTCCCGTGCAGAAACTTGTAATCGTGCTCACGGGCATCGTGCAACGTCTGATGATGGATGCTTCTCGCAAACGGAATCTCGTCCGGGCTCTCCGCGATCGGCCCGCCGCTCCAGAGAGGATACGTTTCGACCATGGGCGGAGTGTGCACATCAGCAGAAGCAGCTGCGGCTCGGTCTTGATCGTATAGCTTTGCGATCTCCTGTTCCGTCACGGTTCGGTCGAACAAGACCGCTTCATCCAGCGGCGCCGAAGAGATTTTGCCAGATTCTTCCGTTGTCGTTCACACCGCCGAACGTCAACGGGGCTTTGGTTCTCGGCACCGGTCGATCCAGCTTCAGGATTCCAGCCGAACGGCCGTTGATCCATAGCCGTGCTGCCCCATCTGAAATCGCGACCGCGACGTGCTGCCATTGGCCGATGGTGGGACGCTCGTCCGAAGCAAGCGTACTCCAGCCATCCTGTCTGGCGTACAAGGTGTAGCGGCCATCCTTATCGATCATCACACCCCATTCGCGTTCATTCAGCGAGTACCGATTCTTCGCCACAATCATTTGCTGGCCATTCTTGGCGGCGTAAGGATTCACCCAGACGGAACAAGCGAAACCTCTCTTGTCATGGGTTATCCCCGCCGACTCTTTCACCTGCAGAATTGAGATTCCATCCAGTGCGAGCGAATGCCCAAGAACACCCGGTGCAACGGCCACTTCACCACCCAGCACCAAAAGCCCTGACTGCGTGGGCTGATCAAGTGACCAATGCCGATCAGCGGCGAAAGAGGGAACCGTCAGGGCGAGGCAGAGAATCGCCAGCGTCGTGTGTCGTGTGTTTGTTTTCATGGTTTCATTGGTGCACTTCCAGCAGTTGTTCCATTGCGTCCATCAGGACGGCTTCGACTTGGGGTGCCACTCGAGAGACGCGTCCGGTTTCATAGCCGCCTTGACCGTACGCGATTTCGGTTCCGATGTAGCCGGGGCCGTAGTCGCCGTAGGCGGCCATGGCGATTGCCTGCCGGAACTGGTCGTAACTGCCGTTCCCGATCCCCACCCAATCGAATGCGCACACAACGATGGGATCACCCGAGCCGAGCAGTACGACGCCCCTGGCCGTCAGTGGCGAGACGATTTCCATCACCGGTTTGACGTTGCCATTGCACAGCGGTGATCCCAGCGGGGGCGTCGCGTCCGCCTGAAATAAGGCGATTCGCAGTGGTGGATTCGCAACAACAATCGATCCTAGGAACGCCGACAGGACGATGGAGGCGGTAAGAACAAGGATGCGCATGGTTTCAACCGGGTCGATGAACGGAGCCGCAAAGACACGAACACCAGTGAGTTGTTCCTGCCACCAGAGTCGTGGGCGATTGTACCTGATTTGATGCAAGACGCCTGGCAGACGCTTTCCAGAAGTCCCGCACGTCAGGATGGTCAGCAAGAGGATGACAACAGCATCAACGTCTTCACGCGTGTCACTCTGCGTGTTGCTGTCGACGGTCAGTTGTTGGCCGGCCTCTGGCATCAATTCCGAGCGTTAAACGCCTCGCGAAGCCACTCGCCTCGTGTGGAAGAGTCCGCGGGAACGGGAAGGTTGTGCTGGATTGCCAAGGCAGTCCAACGTTTTCTCAACGCCTTGTCCAGCGGTTCGTGGAGCTTGACCGCATGCCCGGGAAATGCCTCGAAATACTGGCTGATGATGTGCTTGCCACGCGTACCCGGCTTCGCAGGGGCAGGTTCCAATCCGTGGAGACCTCCGAGCCCGCCCCACCATTGCACTGCGGTGAAATCGGGGTGCCCCGGTGGTACATCGCTGACGTGGATCGTTGCACCGCCGTGCGACCAAATCCGTTTCTGCAATGCTTTGACATCGATCTTTTGAACGGGAACGTTTGCCTCAAACGCCATGTCGGCAGCGTGTCCGGCTGCTCCGCCAAGGGACATCCAGATCGGTTCCAAACGAATGGCACAGAAACCGACGTGACTTGCACTGCACGCCGTCGGAACAAGCAGATTGCGAATTTTCTTCGGCGCCATGACCCCGTAGGGAATCTGATAAGGCGCGATGCCTTTATAAAACTCGCCGGTGTGCCTGCCGCCGATCATCGGACCTTCGTGCCCGGTACCGTGGCAGTTGTGACTGTATTCGCCGACGGAGATGGAGTCCGGATGCAACCGCGCGGGCATCGTGGGGGGCGTACTCCGTATCGGCTTCGGTGTAGACGCGCAGACCGACCAAGCGGCGGGCTTCGCGAACATAGATCTGCAGCGGAATGTGGTTTGTGTCCGCGAACTCATCACGGCACAGGCCCCAGGTCGCGGCTTCCTCTCGAAACGATTCGGGAAGCTTGGGATCGGTCTGGACGAAATGGATCAGACCGAGTTGCCAGTCGAGGTGTTCCTGTTCAATGCGGCGACGGGTGGCGAGATCACCTTCCGGGTAGTGGTCGTTGCGACCGGGCATGGAGAGGCGGACCAGACCCTTTGAAACGTCGTTGATATCGTGCTTGCCGTTGGGAAGGATCGGCAGGTGAGCTTTGAGTACAAACGGTCTGCCCGGATATCCAAAGGCCGAGCGAAATTTGTCGGCTTTGACAAGCGGAACCAGCGCCGCATAGTCCTCACGATCATAGTTGGCGGGAACTGGAATCGGGACGCGGTTGTTCGGATCCTGCGTCATGCAAAGGCGAAAGTTGTAGCCCTGAACTTGACCATCGGCCTTTTCGGGAGCGAGCGATTCGCCGTATTCGGATCGTGCTTCTCGTCCCACGCGGTAGGGAACGCCCGCCGCAGCAAGCAGATCGCCCTCGTAGCTCGCGTCGATCACCATCTTGGGTGCGATCGTCAACGAGTCACCGCCGGGGCGCGACAATGTCAACGCGATGATGGACTGATTTCCAACAGAGACCTTGGCGAGACGATGCTCCGTCAGGATCTTGATCGACGGTTTCTCGGCGATCATCTGCTGAAAGACCAGCAGGTTGACCGATGGCTCACCATGCGTCCCTCGCCAGCTGGCCCGGACCTGCTGCGCGTCCTTGCCGTGCGTCGATTCGTAATGCTTGAGGACGCGCTGACTGAACTGAAGAAAAGGTCCGTGCAGGGCATCGAAGCTGTGAAAGTCCGAGTGCGAAAGACCGTGCGTGATCATACCGCCGATCCGGCGGGTCGGTTCGATCAACAGCACGCTGCGTTCACCTTCCGCCGCGGCCAGTGCGGCGGCAATGCCGGCCGGGGTCGCGCCGTAGATGACGATGTCGGAAGAAGTAGATGCACGTTCGCCAGCCTCAGCATCTAAAGTGCAGGCCACGAACGAAAGAACCGAGATAATGAACGAGAAAGCCAGTTTCATGAGACGCCTATTGTTCTTTTCAGCCCTCGTCAGTCTTGTATTGCAGTCGAGCTTTCAGTCAATTGCCATCCGCCGTCGGATCCTTCGGTGATAGAATACATGAGTCAGGCCTTGGTCACTTCACCCAAATAGATTTCCAGCTGATCAAAGTCTCCTAGGGTAATGCAACCGAAGTCAAATGCGAATCGACCGAAGCTGCGTCAGTGTCCTTCTGAACGCCCCCTGGCTGCCACGGCATCGGCCACCGGTGTCTGCAGGGTCGGGCGACACCGCGCCGATGTTTCGGAGGCAAGGCCAAGCAACTCGCCCCGGTCGATGAAGCCGGGGCATCTAAACCGACCTGCGTTTGGGCGCGGAGGTGTGTTTGACCGACGCGGATTTGGGCCCAACCGAAACCGCTTCGGTCGATGCAACCTCCCGCACGAACGTGGCTGTCGCCACGCTAAGCTAAGGACTGGTTCGGGACCGTTAACTTGCTTCGGAGTTTCACTCCGACGCAAGTTAAGTGCCGCCGTGTTTGAGGTGGCGCCTTACCTCTACACGCACACCGAGGGCCGAATTCCGCGGCATCCGGGAAGCCATTGCGGCGCTGTTGCGATTGAGTGAGAATTGCATTCGCCAGATTAACCGACGAGAAGCTTGCCGCTTGGGATTGCCTTGCAAGTCCAGCTGAGAGCTCACGGCAATTTTTTCCGATTCGGTGGCAGACGACTCTTCCGCTTGCCCATGGCCTCGGTGGACGCTACCAGAAACGCCGAGGGGCTTCGATTTTTCCAGGCAATTCCCAGAACAAGCTTCGCCTAGACGTGCTGATCCAAGACGACTTGAGTTCGGTGCGGTAGGGATCTGCTTGAAGTTCTTGCTGGCTAGGTTGATTTGGCACATCCTTGAGCAGGCGAGGGACGACGTCGTTTTCGATCGCTTCCAGCATGCCATGATCAATCGGTCGTTCAATCGAAAAGAACGGTTGGCCCAACGCGTCGTTGACCCAATAATCCGTGGTGCCACGCAAACACAGCCGTTGACGGGACACATAACGACGCGGCAGTTCCGTCTTCTTGCCGTGATAAAGACGTACATGGCCGTCGACATACAAGCTGCCGGCTAACTCCGGCTCTTCGTCCATCCAATCTTTCGAGAGCAGTCCTGCCCAGATCTCCGCAGCCTTGTCATCTTGTCCCTGACTGAGCTGGCGAAGCTTCCCTCGCAGACAACGGACTTCCGGTACACGGTCCAGGCCCATCAACTTACCGAGTTCGCCCGGTGATTCGTATTGAAGCTGCTCCACAGCGCGAATCCGGCAGAGGGCCATGTAGGCCAGCAACAAGATCACATGCAGTGTGGTGTAGTAGCCGGTCAGTGCTGGGAAAGTCGTTCGCAAGTGGCTGAACAGGCCGTTGGCGATTAACGCTGGAATCGCACAAATCACACCGCCATAAGAAACGTCCCGGCAAGCTTCAAACTGCGTCGGGGCACCTTCGGGCAGCTTTCCTAAGGCAGCCAACACCCGTTCGATGGGCCGCGTACAAGCAACGCCCATCTGTGCTCCCGCCGCCCGGTCCTCGTTGCTGCGAGTCGATTTGTCGCTGGCTGCTGTTGCGGCGATCGTCGAACTGGCTGCAGGTGTTTCTCCGACGTCGCCGTTATGATTGACCGCTAATTCGGGAAGCTCGACACGTCCCTGATCGATGGCTTTGCGGAGGGTGTCGTAGGGGATGCCGAGTTGACGGGCGACCTCGGCTTTGGAGTGCCTTTGCTGAAAGAGTTGCTGTGCCTGCTGGATGACGTCTGGGGTCATCACCAGAGCTCCGCGAGTTCGCCGGGGTTTATAAAAACCGTCGATACCTTCTTCGCGATATTTATTAACACTCCGCAGAACGCTGCGTTTGGAAACTCCAAAGGCCTTGATAATCTCTGCCTGTTTGCAGGCATGTTGGACGCAGAGTTGCGCGGTGAACATGCGAAAGGATCGCAGATCAGCTTCGGCATGTTGGAAGACGGGTTGCGTACCGCAGAAATAGAACCACTGCCCGTCCTGCCGCACGACGCTCATCAAGTCACTGATGCGAGTAGCATCATCGGGAACCAGCGGTAATAATGCTTGTGGAATAGTGGCACCTTCTTCCTCAAACGACTGCAATCTAGAGAGGTTGGAGGTGTCATTTTCACTTCCGCATCAGACCAGCAAAGTACCCCACACGATCATCGGCGCAACTTCGCTGAGGCTATGGTCTTACGAACAGAGAAACCACGGCAAGAATTCCTGCGAGATCAGGAGTTCTGAGGCTGTGAGCCGATTAATTGCGTCAAAAGCACCTGAATTTGGCCGCGGTAACCAGATAACACCGTGAATTATGTGTCGCGATCACATGTGCCAGGGAATTGCGAACGCCGCGGCGTGTAGCTAGCATCTTACGCAAACTGCCATGTTCTACCGCCAGTTCCCATGAACTGACATTGTAGTTCTGCATCTTCGAATAGTGCTTCTTGTTGTTTGTAATTCGAGTGCAGCTTGGGTTTCGCCTAGAGAGTTGCAACATGTTCAATCGGATTACGTGCGCGCGTTTCAGCAGGAAGTTCAGTGATCGAAAACGCGAACTGAAGCTGCTGAAACGGAAGCAATTGCGTTTCGAGACGCGAGCTCTACTTGCATCAGACATCACCCTCGATGCGAGTGCTGAGTCCCACCAGGGATTTGATTTCACTCTTACGTCCGACGGCACCAACTTGAAGCTGTTGGAGACAAAAAATGTCGCCAACGTCATCAAGTCCTATCCGATCGCCGATCTCAGCTCGGTTTTGAATGTCGGTTCGGACCAGGGCGAGAACTTGACGATTGACGTCGGTCTGCCCGCTACGATCGATGTCACGTTTAGCGACGACCGCTTGCGAGGTCCTAGTGAAATGAATGTCTGGACGATCACCGGCGAGAATGCCGCGACGCTAAATACGCAGACTGCCTTCACGTGCGTCGGAACACAAAACCATGTCTAACATCAAGAAAAAACGACTCAGCTCCTTACTCCGCCGACGAGACTCCCGCAAGCAACGCTCGGCGCGTCGTCGCCGTTTGTTTGAAACGCTTGAGTCTCGGAATCTTCTGGCCGCCGTTACGCTGAACGACGGCAACTTGCAAATCACCGATACTAACTTGCTGGCCAACAACGATGTGCTCACCGTGTCCAGCGATGGAACGACGATCACGATCAAAGACCCCAGTAATGCGATCGAGGGTGGGGCGGGAACAACCAAGGTCGATGATAATACGGTCACCGTGCCGGTCAGCAGTCTGACCGGGTCGCTAAACGTGAACCTGGGCGGTGGAACTGATTCACTTACCTTCAGCGGGCAGATCACGGCAAACGGCGGAATCACGGCGGACGCGGAAACGATTGTAGTTAACCCCAACGCAACGCTTCGCACCGCTGGTAACATTTCGCTCAGCGCGAAGGCGGATGATCTTGGTAGTCCCACGCTCGTGGCAAAAATCGGTACCACCGAAGTCAAGTTTCCGATCAGTTTGGACGGCTTCTATTTTGCCAAGCCAGAGGCGTTCATCGACTTGACCGGCGCCACACTTCACGGTGCTGCAATCAGTCTCACGGCCGAGGCTTCAGCACCTCTGGAGCCCACTGCCGCACAATTCGATGCTTTCCAAGGCACAGGCGTCTACGCGAATTCGACGGCCGACATCAAGATCGAGAACGCCACGATCACCGCCGACAGCCTCACGGCCACGGCCACTTCCTCGGTCACCAGCGACCTTCAAGACAAGGTCAGCCCTGGTGGCAACGCCAACACGGACGCCGGTCTCTCTGTCGTGATTGTTGACGGGAATGCACGCGCCTATATATCGGGTACTAGCACGTTGAATGTATCCGGTGACGTCACGATCGAGGCAATGAACACGATCGATATCAAAAGCAGCGTGGACGGCAGCACCGAAAACGCTGTCGGGGCAACTGCCGCTGTTGCCGTCGCCGTAGCGGACACCAAAGCCTACATCGGCGACTCGGCCTCGATTTCTCCGGGCGTGGACTCCGTGACGGTCAAAGCGACCACCAACAGCAGTGCGGCCAGCTCAGCAACTTCCACGGCCGGAGGTGCACAAGAGAATTCGACCGAAGACACAAAGAGCCAGCAGCTACTCGCGAATCCCGACGGCGATGTTGCCACGGAGGACGGAGCTGCCACCAGTGATGGCGAAGTCAAGTTTGCTGGGGCGGTCGCTGTGACCGTGGTCAACAATGACACCAAGGCTTATATCCACACCAGCGGCACCATTGCGTCCGAGGGTAACATCAACGTAATTTCGGAGGCCACCGATAACGCGTCTGCGACCGCCAACGGGTCGAACACGGGCGACTCCGCGACGGGCGTCGGCGTCGGCGTGGCCATCAACGTTGGCAATGTCGACAGCATTGCCTACCTGGACGGGTCCGGCAGCCTGACGGCGGGCAACACGATTGACGTTAGCGCCACACTGCAACGCGGCGACGGCGACGGCTTTACGGCTTCCGCCACGTCGGGGGCCGGCGCCAGTGATGGCGTCGGGGTCGCTGGGTCGCTGGCCATTAACGTGGTCAACACAAACGTTGACGCAGTCGTGAAAAACAGTGCTGCGCTGAGTCTCAACAATTCAGACTTGAAACTGACCGCGACCTCCGCGACCCATTCGGAGACGACGGCCGATGCCAAGCTAGAGGCGGCCGGCACGACCGGGATTGGCGCGTCGGTAGCGCTGTTTGTCGGCAATAACGATTCGCGAGCTCAAATCGAGAATGGTTCGAACTTGACCGCTGCTAAAGGCGTGATGATCGAGGCAAATGGCGCCCACATTAGCACCACCACGGCCACCGGTGGCGCCGCAGGCGGCACGGCCGTGACGCCGGTCGCCGCGCTCGCGGTGACCATGAACGATACGCTGGCCAAGATTGGTACAGGGGGACTGCTGACCACTGCGGGTGACGTCACCATCCAGGCCGATCAGGCCAATGATGCAACCGTCTCCGCTGAAGGCGCTGCCGAAGGCGATACCGCGGTCGGTGCGGCATTGGGACTGACGGTCGCCAAGGACACGGTGAACGCCACTTTGCTGCGAGATCTGACGAGCACCGGGGGGCGCATTAATGATTCTGGCCGGCGGGGCTGCTGCCACCAAGAGCTCAGCCAAGGCTGGTGCGAAGGGTGCAGAAGAAGATGAAACGACTCCGGATGATGGGGTTGATCAAGAAAACAATAAGCAACTCCGATTCGCCAATTCGCGAGCTATGTCTGGTACCGGCGAGCAATCGGAGACGACCGAGGCGCCCAAGGCTGAGGCGGCCGACGAGAATGGGGATGGGACAGGTGAATCGCTCAGCGTTGCAGCCGCGATCGGCGTCAACATCCACACCGCATCCTACACCGCCAGTATCCCCGATGATCGCATCGTCAATGTCGCGGGAACGACAACGGTTCACACAACGGCGAACACCGATGGGTTCGCGGTCGCTGACGGAAGTTCGGCTACCGCCGACGGTGGCACCACCGTGGGAGCCGCGGCGGCGTTGAACGTCGTCAAAACCACCAACTCAGCAACGGTCGGAAAGGCGAGCGTCACCTCGGCTGGGCTAACGGTCGAAGCCGGCATGGCCGATCGCAAGATCAGTATTACATCTACTTCCACTCGGACCGTCGATGTGAAGACAGACACGATCTTTGTCGGGGATGTCAGCGATCTATCCGAGGGTGATCAGGTCACCTACAGCCCCGGCACTGGCAGCATTTCAATTGGCGGTCTGACCGCCGACGCTACGTACTTCGTCAGCTCGTTGGAAGATGGCAGGATCAAGCTTTCGGATTCGAATGGGGGCGATGCCATCGACCTGACGTCGACCGGCACCGGCACGCATCAATTATCGCGTTTTGATGGTCAAAACCCAACGATCGCTGATAAACATCCGATTAAGTTCGATCCCAGCGAAGAACAGCTCACGATCGTGCCCGATGGGGGCGCTGGTTTAGCGACTGGTGACGAGGTCGTGTACAACAATGGCGGCGGGAGTGATATTGGCGGGCTCACAAGTGGCACGACCTATTTCGCCATCGTGAAAGACAACGGCAATATTGAGTTAGCATCCAGTAGTAACGACGCGGCGGAAGGAAAAGCGGAAGAAATCAAGAGCCTCGGTTCCGGAGAGGACCACACGCTCACCGAATCGATCCATCGTGCCAGTGCTAGCGCGACGTCCGGCGCCAGCGGCGGCAAGACGGGCATCGCCGGGGCGCTGGCAATCAACGTGGCCACGACAGACGTCACTGCCGAGGTAAAAGGGGGCGCCACCGTCACCTTGTTGACCGATTCCGACCTCAAATTGGACGCCAGCAGTACGACACAAACGACGACCACAGCCGCCGCCAGCCAGGAGGGAGGCGATACACTCGGCGTCGGCGCTTCGATTGCGTTGGGCATTGCCAAGAACGACACTCTCGCAAAGTTGGATGACGGCGCTAAACTGATTGGGGCTGCGAATGTGTCGCTGGAATCCACCTCAGCACACACCACCAGCACTGAGTCGCAGGGCGGCGCTGAAGCCTCCGGCGAAGGCATCGCCATTACGCCGGTCGTTGCGATTGCCCTTGCCTTCAACGATACGAACGCTGAACTTGGTACCGGCGAGTCGCTAACGGTCACCGGTGATGTCTCGGTCAAGGCCAACCAAGAAAACGAGTCCACCGCCAGCGGCGAAGGGTCTGCGTCGGCCAAGGCCGCCGTGGGAGCCGCACTCGGATTGACCGTCGCCGAAGATAGTGCCACCGCATCGATCAACCGCAACGTGACGAGTTCGGGCGGAAAGATGCTGATTTCTTCAGAAGGCTCCGCCGTCAGTTTGTCGTCCTCCAAAGCGGGCGCGAATGGCGTGAAGGAAGATGAGGAAGGCTCGGCCGACGACGACATGGTCAATCAACAGAGCCAAGCCCAGTTGGACTATGGAAATCAACGAGCGATGTCCTCAACGGGAGAGCAATCCACAACCACTGAGGCCCCCAAAGCTGAAGCAGCAGACGAAAATAGCAATAGCGAAACTGGCGAGGGAACTTCCCTTAGCGTCGCGGCAGCCATCGGCGTCAATATTCACACGCCCAAGTTCAATGCCACCATCGCCGAAGGATTGACCATCGATGCCGATGGATCCGTCATTGTGCAGACGAACGCCAACACTGACGGCGCGGCGGTCGCGGACGGCAGTTCTGCAACCGCTGAGAATGGTAACAGCGTCGGCGCTGCGGTTGCCCTGAACGTCATCAACACCACGAACACGGCAACGGTCGGAGCGTCCGTTACGGCGGATGGATTGGTCATCGAAGCCAATATGTCCGAGCGTGAAATCGCGCTCCAGCCGTCCGTCACAAAAACGGTCGACGTGGAAACAGACACCATCTTGGTCGGGGATGTCAGTGATCTTTCCGAGGGTGATCAAGTCACCTATCGCCCCGGCACTGGCAACACCGCGATTGGCGGTCTGACCAGCAACCAGATGTACTTCGTCATCTCTTTAGAAGAAGGAAGGATCAAGCTTTCGGATACCGCGGATGGCGATGCGATCGACCTCAAGTCATTCGGCAGCGGCAACCGTCACCGATTCACCCGCGGTCTTGAAAAAGATCCCGTTGACTTCAAGCCCAGCGAAGAGCATTTCTCGATTTCACTGGACGGTGGAACGGGTTTGGCAACCGGCGACGCGGTCGTCTATCACCGTGGGGCCGGGGACAACATTGGCGGGCTGAAGGACGGCACAACCTACTATGCCATCATCGATGGCAGCGGGGCAATCCAGTTAGCCAAAACCTATGATGACGCGTTAGATGGATCTGGCGAAAAGATCACCAGCGTGGGTACGGGAGAAGAACACTCGATCACGGAATCGAGCCATAGCACGCGCACTACCGCGATCTCAGGAGCCAGTGGCGGCAAGATCGGAGTCGCAGGTTCGCTGGCCATCAACGTTGCCAACGGTACGACCGAGGCTTTACTCGAGAGTGACGCGAATGCTAGGTTGCGAGATGGTAGTGATGACGACGACACTACTGCCGATGACGTTCGCGTGAGTGCCAACGCCACCACGAACAACAGTGTAACTGCAACGCCTCATGAGAACGCTTCGGGCAGCAGTCTAGGCGTCGGACTCTCGGTGGGAGTCAACGTGGGGAACCACGATACGCGAGCCGAGATCGAAGGCTCTGCGGTGATTGAGGATGCGCATCACGTCAGCCTGAAGGCGGTCGGCTCGCACACCCTATCCACCAGCGCAAAGTCCGGCGCCTCGTCGGACAAAACCGCCGTCGCGGGTGCTGTCGCCATTGGCATTTCAGACAGCGATACGACGGCACGCGTCACAACCGGTGGTGCAGCATTAGACATCAGCGGCGATCTCTCGCTGATGGCAAGCGGCGCGCATACTCAGAAGTCGACCGCCGACGGGGAAACCGCTGGGGAGGGCGTTGGCGTTGGACTCTCGTTCGCCCTGAGTGTGGTTGAGGACGACGTCTTGGCTGTTCTGCAGCGAGACGTTTCGACCAATGCTGATGTCACTGCTGGCAACATTACCGTCGACTCGAACTCGGTCATTACTGTCGGCACCGAATCATCCGCTGGAGCCAAGGGTGCCGAAGATTCTGACGAAGAAGGCGATACCGCGGACGCGGAAACCACGCGGCAAACCAATTTTGCCAAGCAACGCGGCGGTCTGATGGGCAACAAGGACGTCAGCGTCCCGACCGCAGGTGACCGAGTCGAAACGGCGAATTCAGAAGCGGTTAAGCAAACGACCGATCCAGGCGGAGACGCCACTGACGACACCGTGAACTCGACTGGGACGGACGCGACTTCCGAAACCAAGGGTGCTTCCGTCAAGGTCGCAGCCGCCATCGGCGCAAGCGTGCTCACACCCAATGTGAAAGCCGAAATCGCTGATGGGCTCACGATACAATCCAGTGGTAATGTCAATGTCAAGGCAATCGCCGATGCCGATGCCACCACCTTGGCGACAGGACTAGCTGTCGCCGATGAGGCTACCGGAGTTGGGGCCGCAGTGACGGTCAACGTGGCGTCCCTCGACACGACGGCATCCGTCGGCAGCGGAACATTAAACGCTGGATCGCTGCACGTCGAAGCGGGCACTCCAAAGGATAACACTAGCGATTTCAAACTGCGTTCTCTCGCCGGGGGCAAATCGCAAGGTAGCGGAGGCACGGTCATTGCCGGATCCGTGGGGGTGAATGTTGTCGACAGTGATGTCAAGGCAACCATCAAGAACGACGCGACCGTCAACGCAGCGACGGGTTCGGTGGACGTGGCGGCTCGCAACGATGTTGGTATCCAAACGCTGGTTGGCGGAGGCGCGATTAGCACAAAGGCGATCCCTGATGGCACCACGGGTGGAACCTCGGGCACGGGTGGAACCGGCACCACGGGTGGAACATCGGGCACGGGTGGAACCGGCACCACGGGTGGAACATCGGGAACGGGGGGAACGGGCGAATCCGGTGGCAACGCGTTCGGCGCTGCGATCGGTGTGAACCTGGTCAGCAACACATCCGTCGCCACCATCGGAGCCGGTGCCAACGTCGACGGGAATGAAGACGTCACGGTTGACGCGAAGTCTTCCGTCGTCAAGCTCGACATCGACTTTCCTGATTTCCCGGTTGAGGACCTGAAGGAATTAATCGCAGAATTAGGGAAGGCCATTGTTCCCAAAGTGAGCATGGTCGTCGCTGGCGCCGGTGCTTCGGCCGGGGGCACCGGTGTGGCTGGTTCAGCAGCGGTTAGCGTAATTGACGTAACGACCACTGCGGAAATCGAGGCCGGCGCCAAGATCAGTAAGGCAAAGGACGTCACCGTCCGTGCCGCTGATCATCTTGCTTTCACCCACTTTGTCGGCGCGTTGGCCGCCGGACTGACCAAAGGTGGCTTCGGTGCGGGACTGGATGTCATCGTGGTGGTCAAAGACACCACGGCCTCGATCGCAGCTTCCCATGATGCGGCCATTCCAACCTCGGTGACGGGCAGCGACAATGTCACCGTCGAGGCGACGAGTGACGAAGACATTTTCTCGCTAACCGTTAACATCGGGATTGGCAGGTCCGCGGCCGTCGCCGGAGGCGCGGTGGTCGTTGTGCAGAACAACGACACGCGGGCGTTCATCGGTGATGATCCCAAGGCTGCCGCTGCAGGCATCGCCACCGTTACCGCTGACGGCAGCATTCATGTTGCTGCCGACAGCAAGACCGCCGTTGACGCCGCAGCGGGAACGGTGGCCGGCGCGTCGGGCAGCAGCCCGACGGATCCTGCGAGTTCCACTGGCGGAAGCGGTGGAAAATCAGTCGGAGGTTCGGTCGCAGTCGTCGTCGATCTCGATACCACCGAGGCCTTTGTCGGCACGGGCGTAAAGTGACAGCCTTGGGGAAAGACACGATCACGGCGATCGATGTCCGTGATACCAGCTTCGATGACAAAGGCGAACGAAAGACCGAGAGCATTCGTGGCCTGGCTGTCACGGCGACCTCCTTGGACGATATTTTGACAGTCGCCATTGGTGCAGCCGGCGCCGCGGGAACTTCGGGAACTGCGGTCGGGATCGGTTTGTCCGTGGCCGTCAACATCGTCAACGGTAAAACCTTGGCCCGCCTCGATGACGGGGTCATCGCGAATGAGTCCAACAGCGGCGCTGGTGCTTCACAGAGCGTCGTAGTGCGTGCTGCTGATAAGAGCAAAATCAACGCAAACGCGGGTGGGGTTGCCTTGTCATTGGGCACGGGTAGCTCATCGCGTTCGATCAGCGTCGGGGGTGCGGTGACCGTGGGGATTGTCGACAACACGGTCAAGGCAATGCTTGACAGCGCGACGGTCAACGCCACCGGCAACGTGACCGTGGATGGTAGCTCCGCCACCGGGATCGATGCCCTGGCGGTCGGAGTGGCGGGTTCCGCATCAGGTGGAGCAGCCGGCGGTACGCTCGCGCTGACCGGTGCGGGCAGCGCTACCGTGAGCATCGTCGACAACACGGTTGAATCCGCTGTTCAAGGCAGCACGGTGAACGCAGGCGGGTCGGTCACGGTGACCGCCAATGACAATTCGTCTATCCAGACGGCCGCCGGTGCAGGCTCTCTTTCCTTGTCTTTCGGACAGCAGAGCAAGGCTGCGGCGGTCGGCGTGGCACTGTCATTCAACGATATCACAAACGATGTCGGCGCGATTGTCGGCTCGTCGAGCGTCATCACCGCAGGCTCCGACGTTACGCTCATGGCGGACGCCAGCCCTGACATCAAAGCTCTCACGATTGGTGGTGCCGGAGCCGTCTCCTCCAGCGGCGGCGGTTCAGGCGGCTCACTTGCAGTCGCGGGGGCCGTGGCGCTGAATGAAATCGATGGCAGCATCGAGGCCGTGGTCCAGGGGACCAGCACAGTGAGCGCCGGAAATAAGGTTGCCCTCACAGCGACCGATCGATCCAAGATCAAGGCCGATGTTATCGGAGCATCGGTCGCCGCGGCGGCCGGTAGCGGCAACCAAGGATCGTTCGCCGTCGGTATCTCGATCGCCAGGAATGAAATCGGCAACAAAGTTGAGGCTCATATCGATGGCACAACGGTGACCACGACCCGTGGTGGCATTGAAGTCAAGGTGATGGAAGCAGCCGAGA
>CAVPGW010000015.1:0-65371 GCA_963704055.1 Pirellulaceae bacterium
TGTGGGAACCATCGCTTCACCGGTGTCACTCCGTGAGTCAGTGTGACGGTCAACGCGCTGGTGGTGTCGGTGTTACGGCTGACCGTTGCTGTTGTAGCGCCACCGTTTTCCGAGATCGCGGTATCGGCGATTATGACCGTCAGCAGCGGTGTATCGTCGTCTGTCACGTCGACCGTGTCGGCTGCATGGTGTACGATCGCATTCGGCTTCGAGATGCGCGAGCGTATGTTCGTTTCCTGACCCGGAGAGGATGACGACCGAGCCGTCCGGTTGCATGACGGAACCAATCGACTGCTGGGCCGCCCAACCTGTCCAGCGAAGTTGAACACGCCGCTGCTGTCGAACGTCCTGTCGATCGAGCCGTCTGTGTGGTAGCGAATCACCAGGATTTCGTTGTTGCCCGGTTCGGGATCGGCATATCCGACCATCCAGATCTTGCCGTCGGCATCAATTTCGATTGACGAGGAAACGTCGTCTCGTCCATTCACCACATCGGTGATCACGATGCCGTCGGTGTCAAAGCTGGTGTCGATGTCCCCGCCGGCGGTTAATCGCGCCAACGCGAAGTTGGCCGCGCCATCGACGCCTGATGTGTCGTGGGTAGCGCCGATGACGATTCGACCGGACGGATCCAGTTTGACCGTTTGATTCGTTGAGAAGCCGGAGGGCCACGTGATCAAGCGGCGACCGGCATCTCCAAATGTCGTGTCGAGCGTTCCATCGGCATTGGCGCGGACAACGGTCAGGACGTCGATTCGACTGTCGACCAAGATGAACTTGCTGTCGGGAAGCGTTTCAATCGCAACCGCAACGGTGGTGTCGCCGGTGACGGCAAGGATTCCGCCGGGTGCCAAAGCTAGTGTCGACCGTTCCATTGGCGTTCACCCGCAACACGCGAAAGATCTGCTTCGTCGAACGCGCCACCGCCGCCAAGACCTTGCCGTCGGGGGTCAGGTCCAAATCGTTGATTCTGTAATCTGTGCTGATCCCAGATAGGTCGGCGATACCGCCGTTGCCGTAAGTGCTGTCGGCTGTGCCGTCCGCGTTCAGCCGAAGCAAGAAAGCACCCAATGGAAAACTCGTCCTTCCGCCGATCACGATCTTGCCGTCGGGCTGGATCAATACGCGTTCCGGAAACATGCGGCGAGGTAGTCGTGGAGACGACCATCTCAACAGACCCGCCCGTGCCGAAGGTAGCATCGAGTGTCCCGTCGGAGTTGTGGCGGGTGATGGCGATCGTGCCATCGGTGATACCCTCGGTGACGGACACGATCTTCCGTCGGCCTGTGGCGTTGTGGCGCCCCAGATGTCGTGCAATGGTGCCGGGGCGAAGCCATCGGTGCCGAAGGTTGAGTCCAACGCAACACCTTGAACCGTTGCGGTGATCGTAGCCGTTTGCGTGCCATCCACGATCGCGTCATTGACCGCGTCAAGATCGACCACCGCGGACGTTTGGCCGGCGAGAATGGTGACGGTGTCCGGTACGGTTGCTTCACTTGAGTCATCACTGGCCAAATCGACCGTCAGATCGATGTCGAGGTCAAAATCACGCGTGACGGTAATTGTGGTCGCTGCGGCGCCATCGGCTTCGGAAACCGACAGTGCTGTCACATCAACGGTCAGCGTATTGGGGGTGCCATCGGTGCGCTCCGCGAGCGTCACGCGATGATCTTCGACTTCCCCATCACTGGCTGCTGTGGTGGGAAACAAGTCTCCGGCCGTGCTAAGCCGGAATCGTCGCAAAAGTCTCGCCCAATTCCACGTTGTCGCCAGCGTCCTGCGGAACGGTGAACGTCAGCGTCTGTGTCCCGTTGGTCGTGCCCAGGTCGAAGTTGTCGAAGATCTGTTCACCGGTATCGAGCCAGGTCCCGTTGCGGTCGAAGTCGATCCACGCGTCCAAACGGTTCGATACTGGATCGGCGTTTTGCAGCGTTACGTCGACGGAATAGGTGAGTGCGGCTGAAGTGGATGCGAGGAGCAGCGTCGTGTTGGTGAACACGATACCGTCCTCGTCGTCCGGTGTTCCCGTCGTGTCGTCCGCAGTCCGCGCCAATCGAATGGACGCCGTCGCTTCGACATCGCGATTGCTTCCCAGCGTCGGTCCTAGAGCGAGATGGCGGGCACCGTTTTGCATCACGGTGCGGGATAATCGACCGAGGAAACCCGTTTGAGTTTTGTCGGGGGCATCACCAAAGTCGTAGAGGAGTTCCTGGTTGCCGAAATTCTGATTCGCGACGGTCGCGCCGGCCCCAACGGTCACTTCATAGAACGGAACTGGAAGCTCCAAGGTTGTCGGTAGTGGACCGGTGATCGGAATCGTTTGCACGTCCGAGCCGTCCAATTTCGCGCGGTAGAGAAAATTGGCGTCCCTCCAGACGATCAAATTCAACTCAGGTGCGACTTCAATGTCCTGGCCATCACCAAAGAAACGGCCGCGGTCGACAATCACGCGTCGATCGGTGCCATCAAGGTTCGAAATGTAGACCGTGTTCCAGCTTCCGTTGGTGAAATACAGTTTGCGGTTGACCGAATCGACAGCGACGCCACCGATATCCGAAATTCCCTCAACAACCTTCGGTAGTACTCCCCCTCCGTTGGCCAGGGAACCATCGGCTGGCACCGCATAAATCGCGTCGCCCGAGGTAAGCGACGTATTGTTGACGACGAAAACGGTATCGGAGACAGGGTCGTATTCAACGTCACTAGCCGAGTTCAAGCCAAGGTGCAGTTGACTGCCGGTCGATGTGTCGACATTGTCCAGATCAACCACGTAGGTTCTGACTTCCAGCGGTGTAGAACATCCGGTTGTTCGCCGCATCGAAGGCCATCGCGCGCCCGCTAATCAAAATCGACTCGGGGTTTTGGCCGTCCAGATCGGAACGGAGAATGGCCGCCGCTCGACCAGTACAGCTTATCGTTCACGTCGTCGAGTCCGAAGCCGTACGAGGCGCTGGTAATCACGTCGACCTGGTTGGATCCGTCCAGGTCGTACTGAGAAATCGTGCCGGTTGAGGAGGTCGAGGTTGCATTGGAGGCGAACAGTTTGGTCTGCTGCTCTAGCGAAAGGCTGGGAGCGTGGCTGCGCAACCTGCCTGCGGCACTTCGGCTAAGTAGTAGTTGCCCGCGGCGAGTCCTGAAAATGTGTAACTGCCGTCCGCACCGGTGACGGTGGAAAGTTCACCGGCGTCGAGCACGCGGTTCTGGTTCTGGTCCAGAAAAATAGTCCAACCTTGGAGGCCGGATTCATTCCCATCAAATACTCCGTCGCCATCGACGTCATTCCACTTGAATCCCTGGATCGTGCCGTCGGCAACATCATCGTCGACGATCGTCGTCGTCTGCTGCTGAATTCCGTTTTCGCTGCCACCGACGACGGACACGATATCGACGATGACCGTTTCCGCGTCATCATCCACGACGTCTTCGAACTGCGGTCACGGAGGCCGTCGCGCTCAATTGTCCCGCCGGGATGACAATCGATGTGCCGCTACGCGTGTAGTCATCGGTCAGCGTCGCCGTACCGGTGAAGTCGAGGTTCACTGTGACCTCTTCGCCGGTAATCTCCGACAAGGTCGCGGTGAACGTCGCGACTCCCGCAGCTTCGGGAATATTCGCGTTATCGAGTGAAAGCGTCACCGAAGGATTGGTTGCTTGCAGTTCAAACGCACCCACGTCGACATTGCCGCCGATGACTCGCGCGTAAACCGGCGCCGCGCTGGTCGGTCGCCTCGGTCGAGTTCGCGTCGCCGGCACCGATCGCCAAGCTGCCGGCAAGCAACGCGTGTGTTTGTGTCGGTCCGCCGTTATTGGCCAGCGGGCCGAGTCCGGCCGAGACGCCGGTTTGATCCGTGCCCTGATTGAAGGACGCCGCTGCATTGCCCGAACCAACCAGGTTGAAGCCCGTGCTGGTGAACGTGTTGTTACCCGCTCCGACGTTGTCGACGTCGCTGTTCGTATTGTCGGCGATGATGCTGGACAGCACGCTGATATTGGAGACGACTGTAGCACCATTGTGATTGCCGGCGACTCCGCTGCCGTTACCCGCCGGGGCGGTGTTACCCGTAATCGTGGTGTGCTGAATGTCGACGGTGCCTTGGTAGACGGAGATGCCGCCACCGTTGCCGCTAGTCGATTGGTTTCCGGAAATCGTCGAGTTGCTGATGGTTGCCGACTGCGGATTAGCGCCGAACAGGATGCCGCCACCGGGGCCGTCGGTCGTGTTTCCCGAAATCGTGCTGCCGTCGATGTTAAGATTGCCGCCGGAAACGGTCAGACCGCCACCGAGTACACCGGCGACCGTGTTTTGATTGTTGGAAATCGTGCTGTCTTGGATTACGGCATCTGCGCCAATGACAACAAGTCCACCACCGACGGCCCCGTTGGAGTTACTGATATTCGAGTCAATCGTGCTGCGAATGACGGTGACCGGCCCGTTGTCGCTGATGATCCCGCCGCCGAAAGCGTTATCCCCGTTGATGCTGTTGTTGGAGACCACCGAGTCCACCAGCATCAATGATCCGCCGAACTGTCGAATCCCACCACCGTAGGCGGCGATACCCACTGTTTGGTTGCTGGTGACCACGGTATTGCGAAGTTCCAAGTCAGCAAACGACCGAATTGCACCCCCATCAAAAAGCGGACCGTCGCCCGACGTCTGCCCACCCGTCAGCGTCAGAGAGTCGATCACCACACTATTTCCCGACTCAAGCTGGAAGATGCGAAATGTGTTGTTACCGTTGATCGTCAGATTCGACGCACCGAGTCCGGTGATGGTCAAGTCGTCCGTGATCACCAGCTGATCGACGGTTAGCGTGATCGTGCCGCCGGACAGGCCTGCCGCAAACTGGACCTGATCCGCACCAGCCTGAGTGTTCGCCAGCCGAATGGCCTCGCGGAGGGAAAAATCACCAGCCGAATAATCTCCGTCGTCTTCATCCGCAAGCGTGTCGACCACAAATGGACCTGCCGGTTCATTGTCCGTGACCTCGACGGTATCACTTCCCTCAAGACCGCCCATGTTCAGGCGGGCGATGCGAAAATCAGTGCCCCATCCAGTGAGCATCAGCAACTTGCCGTCGAAAGGCTGAATCGCGGAATCGAATGACCACTGGTTGATTGAACTGCTGCCGGAAAACTGGAAGATTCCGTCTCCATCGAAAGTCGTATCGAGCGAACCGTCGTCGTTGTAGCGAACGACTGAGATCTCGTTCCCGCTGACGGTCTCGGAGTAGCCGATGACGACGATCTTGCCGTTGGGCTGCGACCTCCACGGACGACGTCAGATCGTCTCGTCCGGGCAGCACATCGGTGACGACCATGCCGTCGGAATCAAACGTCGTATCGAAGCTGCCATCGGGATTCAGCCGCGCGGTGGCAAAGTCGCCGGTGTCGGCACCGCTGGAGACAAAGGAACCAATCACGATGCGATCGCTCTGATCGACGCGAATCGAATGAAATCGCACAAAGTTCGCGCCGGTACCAAAGTCGATCGCCTGCTCACCGGACGTCCCAAACGTCGAGTCGATGAACCCATTCGCCTCGGAGCGGATGACCTTGCCGCTGCCGACGTCCTCACCGACAAGCAAAAAGCGACCATCGGGCAACGCTTGACGGCGCTGGCGGTGACATCATTGCTCGAATAGGTGGCGATCCCGAGGTTAAACCGCCAAAGGGTCGAGTCAGCGCATCCATCGGCCGTGACGCGCATTGCGCGGAAAGTATACCGTGCCGTTGACGCCCATCGCCGCCAGCACCTTGCCGTCGGATGTCAGGTCCATGTCCTCGATCCACATGCCGTCCGTGCTCGATGGCGCGAGGAGATTGGCCAGGCCGCCATTGCCGTAGGTCGTGTCCAACGTCCCGTCGGCGTTGTAACGGGCAAGAACGGTGTTCGTGTCGGCGTCGAGAGACTGCCACCGACCAAGAATCTTTCCATCGTTCTGGATCAACGATCTTATGCGGAATGGGCTGCATCGACTGCCGAAACGCTGGAAACGGTCAAACCGGCGGTGCCAAATGTCGTATCAAGCGTGCCGTCGGCGTTGTGCCGCGTGAGCTTGATCTCATTGGGGCGGCGCCTTCGGAGGCGGGACGATCTTGCCGTCCGCTTGCAGGCCGATCGCGTTCTCGGGCGGCTGGATGCTCATTTCCAACTGAGTCGTCGCCAACCCACCGGTACCAAACGATCGCATCGAGTCCCACGGCACCGCCGCTGTCCAGAGCGGACGCGGTGATGGTCACCGTCTGGTCCCCATCAATCAGCAAGTCGTCGACCGCATCCAGGTCGACCGTCACCGTCGACTGCCCGGCCGGGATCGTTGCCGTCGTTTGAATCGAAGCTTCCGTGGTATCGCTGCTGGTCAGCGCCACGTCCAGCGGATCGGTGGTGTCGGTATTCCGCGTGATCGTGACGGTCGTCGCGGCAGGTCCGCCAAATTCCGAAATCGATGTTGCGACCACGTCGACCGTCAGCGTCGGTGGTCCATCATCGTTTTGGATCGTTCCATCCGCCGAGCCTGTCGTGATCGTGGCCCCTGCACTTGGGTTACTGAGCGTGACGGTGAAGCCCTCGTCGGATTCGGAATCAAATCGCCGCTGACATCGATCGTGATGACTTGCGCGTTTTCTCCATCGGCAAAGTTGACGGTCCCGGACGGGTAGCTTGCACCGCCAAAATCTAGCATTTGCCGCCCCCGATCCGGTGACAGCATAGTCCACACTTGCCGTACCGCTTGGTGTTGCCACTTCGTGTGACCGTAAACGTGAAGGGGAGTGTTGCCGGCGTTGCCTTCGGCTTTGTTTGCGCCAGTCGGACTGATGGACAGAGTTGCGGCAATGGTCGGCGTAAATATCGGCTGGAGAGCCAAGCCGGCCAGGGCAACCCCCGCCGAACCGGCGCCCGGCGCGACGGTCACGTTGATTTCGCCGTTGGTGTCCGCAGTAACGAGCTGCCGGTAGAAATCAAGTTTGTTGCTGCTCGATCCGACCGAGTCGTTGACGAATAGGTCACCACCAACCAAGGTCTGCGTGAAGTTGACTGTGTTGGAACCCGTGATTGTCACGTCATGAATGTATGTACCGCCGTTGCTCTGAAAACGCCGGGATAAACCGGTTTGAAGTTGAGAATGAAAGAGTCTTACAACGAAATTCTAGCCAAATACGTTGGCCCTGAGTCGTACGCTGACGGTGGTAACACCGTGGGTGTGGTAACGGCAGGGGTACACCTAGGCCTGGGCATTGAACTCCGAAAGCACGCTTTTCCCGAGTGCCGACACCGTAGAGCGAGTGGAAGGCACACCGCACAGGTCGCTACTGGCAAGACCTGCATGGGCTCGGCGGAGTCGAAGACCCAGAGCATGGGTGGAAACTTCAAACACGAGAACCGGGGAGATCCCAGAAGCCTGTCGGAGAAAGTCGCCGACAGCGGTCCGAAAACTCCACCGGAGGTAAAGCGGGACTACGCCTATGGGAAGTCAGATGGCCCCGTAGTACCGATGAGTCCGACGAACAACGATGGAACTGAACCATCCACTAGTCGGCCGAGGGAAGGGGGTCAGCAAGGAGGAACGCCGGGCAGTCTAACCTCGACCGAACGCCGAGTCGGAACAGTCGAAGGTCAGCGGTCTGCACGGTGTGCGTGAGACGGCTCGCACGAGCCGTGACCTCAAGTTCACCGCCCTGCTACATCACGTCAATGTCGAACTGCTGACTTCGAGCTTTTACCGGCTCAAGAAGAAAGCAGCCGTCGGCATCGACAAAATGACATGGCATGAATATGAGCAAGACCTGGAAGATCGCATCGATGATCTTCACGGTCGCATTCACCGCGGAGCCTTCCGGGCGAAGCCATCCAAACGGGTTTACATTGAAAAAGCTGACGGTCCAAAGCGACCGCTGGGGATCTCTTCCTTGGAGGATAAGATCGTCCAGCACGCGGTTCGCACAGTCTTACAGTGTGTCTACGAGGAAGACTTTTTCGGTTTCAGCTATGGCTTCCGGCCGCAACGCAGCCAGCATCAAGCACTTGATGCGTTGTACGTTGCGATCACCGAAAAGCGAGTGAACTGGATTTTGGACGCCGACATCGAAGGCTTCTTTGACAACATCGACCGTGACTGGTTGGTGAAGTTCCTTGAGCATCGCGTCGGAGACAAGCGGATCGTTCGGTTGATTCAAAGGTGGCTCGCCGCCGGGATCATCGAAGGGACCGACTGGAGTGATAACGGCAAGGGCACGCCGCAAGGGGCAGTGTTATCACCGCTGCTTGCCAATGTGTTCTTGCACTACGTGTTTGATCTGTGGATCAACCAGTGGCGAAAGCGACATGCGAACGGCACTTGCGTTGTGATTCGTTATGCGGATCACTTGAATTGGCTTTGAAGATGAGCCTGCACCGGACGAGCCTGCCTGGAGGCTCGGCGAGAGACGACGCAGTCGCGCCGGAATCTTCATCCTGAAGAAGACTCGCCTGATCGAGTTTGGCCGCGGCAGCGCGGCTCGGCGAGAACGGGAAGGCCGAGGTAAGTGTGAGACGTTTGACTTTTTGGGCTTCACGCATTTGTGCGGGAAGACGCGTCGGGCCAAGCGATTCGCTCTGCAGCGGATTACGACAGCCTCACGGATGCGTCGGACCCTGGTGGTGATCAAGGAGCAACTCCGTCGTCGTCGCCATGACGCCCTGGGACAGACCGGTCGCTGGTTGAGGAGCGTGGTTCGCGGTTGGCAGGGTTACCACGGTGTTCCTGACAACTTCAACCGCCTTGAACAGTTCGATGTGGCGGTGGCGAAACTCTGGCGTCGCCAACTCCGACGTCGCAGCCATCGCGGCAAGTCCCGCTGGCCTGGGAGTCGGATGGACCGTCTTGTGTGCGCAAGAACCATCCCCTGGCGCGCATCGTCCATCCCCGTACCAACGTCCGACATCACGCCCGACTCGGCGCAGGAGCCGTATGAGGGAATACTTCACGTACGGATCTGTGCGGGGGTCCTGCCGGCAACGGCGGTCCCTACCGCGATCGAATCCAAAAAATGTAGACTCCGTACCGTTCCCCAGGCGTCAGATCACTCCAAGTCGAAGTGAAGGAAGTGCCAGTATCGTTGTACGAGTAGCCGGCCAGATCGAGTAGGGAAGGAAGATGTCGCGGAATGCTCGACGCGGACGGTCCCGATGTCGTACGGAAGGTATTGCCGCTAATCGTCGACGAAATGTCGATCGATGTGACCACGCCATCGTCACGGGTTAAATCCGCACCGTCGGCGTCAAACAACGAGCCGACTTGTAACCAGTTGTTCGGCACTGAGCCACCGTTGTCGAAATCGATTCCGATGACCGGTGGCAGGTCGACGTCTACGACGTTGGCGACAAGAAGGGGCAACGAAGTCCCAGAGGCGTAATCCGCGGAAGTGCTGGAGGAGACGGAATGCGAGATCGTGCTGGTGTGGGGACCTTCTTCGACGCCATCGGGAATGCCGCGCACGTAGACCGTTTGCGCTACGGTCGAATTGAAGGTAAACTGTGCCGTCGCGGCAAAGCTCGTTCCGTCAGTGCTGACCAGCGCCCTGCGCGTCGGCGACGACATCGATGGTCACGCTTCCGTTGGGATTCGTGTTCAACGCGAGCTGGTAGGAATCATCGAATCCGGCCACGGATGATTCGACCACGCGTGTGTCGCTGCCGGACTGGGTGAAGTTGATTCCCGGCGCGAATGGGTCGATGGCAATCGGAAAATCGACGTTACTGATGTCAAAAAAGATGTTCCCGTTCGCGCTGACCCGCACACGTGCCGACGACGCGTCGATGTTCGGCAGCGTGACAGTCGCCGAACCGGTATTTGGAACGGAAGCGGCCAACATATAGGGAAAGGTCAGCCCGCCGTCGACCGACAGTTCGATTGCTACATCACTGACACTGATAGGGGCGATGTTGGTATCAGCGACGCTCCAACTGACCGTCTCTGTCGAACCGCCCGCTAACGTCGTCGCCGTTGTCTGGCTGGTCACGGCGAACGGCCCCGCGGTGCCGATCACGCTGACCACGACATCATCACTCGCCACGCCGCCGTTGCCGTCGCGGACGGTGGCGCGGAAGTTCAAATCGCGAGTGGTCGTCGGCAGGACTTCGCCCAAAGCCGCGGTGTTGACTCCGGCAAGCTGGTCTTCCAGACGAGGAAAAATTCGCGTCGGATCATCGGTGGGGGCGAATGCACGGAAAATCGGCCCGCTACCGAGGTCGGAAATCGGCAAACTCTGCGGGGATCCAAGATCCAGTTGTTCCCATGAATACGTCAGCGGATCCGCGTCACCATCGGTGCCAACGGCGGTAAGCGAAAAAGGCGTCTGTGCGGGAATCGTATAAGTCGTGCCGGCATCGACCGCCGGAATCGCGTTTCCGAGTGATGTTGTCGAACTCGGCGTGGCGTCGTACGAGGGGTCTGTGCTGCTGTTCGCGATGTATGTGTTGATGTCCTCGAAGCTTGCTGAGTGGAATACCGGGTCTTCGCTGCTTTGCAAATCGTTCGCGCCACAGATTCCCGCGTAGCTCATGATCGTCGAACCGCTGGCCGGCTCGTACGCAGACGAGGGATTAATCGAGTTCGCATTGCAGTTTGTGCCAGCGACCGACGCATTGAACGTATGTCCAGCATCGAATTGATGCCCAAGCTCGTGGGCGACTACAAGCGTCCAACCTTCAGTTCCGACCGAATTGATGTCCCCAACAACCGTTCCTCCGCCAGCGCGACGCCCCACGTCATTCGAGAAGTAGTCGTCATAGTCACCCACAACGCCAAGGTAAGCCAAGCCCGATGTGCCGCCGCCAGTAAACGTGCCCAGCACATGCCCTACGTCGTAAGTGACCGCGCTTGGCGGCGCCTGCTTGCTACTGCTGTTGCCCATCGCCACGTCGATCACGCCCGTGGCCTCATCGATCATGTGCTCAAGCTGCCGTTGCTAAAGCCATCGGTGTTGGAGTCCGTGAAGATCGTATTGAGACCCGAGACCAGGTCAAACTCGATCGCCAGCTCTGGGCGATAGATGGCGTTCAGATCCTGCACCAGCTGCTGAACACTGGCCAGGGCTGCCGAAGTCCCACCGATCGCTGCGGTGTACTCGGCCGTGGTTGCGACGGCCAAGCGATAAGTCCGCAACTCGTCGCCAACGCCATAGTTAAAATCGCCGGCGAGCAAGTCACGACGCTCGAGCATTTGCAGCTGCAAAAATCGTCGCCTGGTTAGAACCCGATCGCGAAGCCGATTGGACGAGCGATCGATACCGAAAACCTGCTTGGCACGTTTGCGAAGTCGCATGTCAGATCCCATCAATGAATGATGAAAAGTAAGTCAACTAGAGGCAGACCAACTATTCCCATTGGGATCGCAACAAGATCACATCACGCACGAGCAGAGTTTCAAAACAACCGTGCTGTCATTTCCCAAACGGGAAACGGTACAGAGTTCTGCTTGGGTGGTGTGGTCGAGTCAGTCGAGATCTTGCGTTGTAGAGAAGATGGGGAGAAGAGGGGCCGCTCAGGCCGGTAAGCATAGCTGGGTAGATTATCGGTCGCAACGTTTTCGCCGCAAATCACAGATTCCAAACGCAGGTACCTGCCGTCTGGAGTGTTTTAATACCCCGGCTGAAGAAATCGCCGACCGGGTATGGCATGATCTTGAATCGGCAATCGTCCAGGTCTATTGCACGAACGGATTCACTACTTCCACTGGACCGTCCTGCCGAGCGGCTTCCTGCTTCCGCTCCACCGCGTTGCTAACGGCTGACCCGCAGGTCAGGAACAAGACGAGGAACAACGCAACCGTACCAATCGAACTGAAAATGCCGTGGCAGACTGCCGCGAAAAATGCCGAGAACGGATTGCAGCGGGCCACCACCATGACGAGTAACATCTGCAGCAATGCTTGATAGCAGGTAGCGATGTACCACGACTGCGGGCCAAGCGTGAAGTAGATCGCGGCGAAGACGGCAATGTTGATCACAATGATCAGCAGCGCCGCCAACAGGCATTTGAAGAAACCTGGCGCTTCGTCCATCACCAGCCATAGAGAGAACTTCAGTGAACTGCCCAGCAGCGCGATCCAGGCAATCGTTGCCAAACCGAGCATGCCGAGCACGAAGGGGGCGATCAGTAAAGTGGGATCGAAGGCGACCAAGTCCATCGTGCGAATTCCGAATGGATGAAGCAATTTGCCGGCTGACACCCATGATCAGGGACTTCCAGCCACTCTTCGGAATCATAGCTTTTCATGGCTGACATGAGATGCGGAAGTTCGCCGCTACACGACTTCTCAGCGAGCACTTTTGATCTAACCGGCACAACCGTCAGCTCGACCAAGACGCTACCGGGCGTAGGCCGCAAGCGGCTTGCCGTCTTCGCTCAAATTGTCGGTGGCCCAGAGCAAGCCGCGAACGATCAAGTCCAGATACCGGTCGTCTCCCACCGTGTCGTTGTTGTGGCCAAGCGTGGTGCTGAAGATCTTCGTACGGTTGGGCCCATATTCGTTCGTCCAAACCACGACCGCGCTGGCTTCACGAGGTTTTGCATCGGGATGCTCTTTTAAATCCCTTTTTCGAGGCTCTTGCAACTGCTTGCCCGTTGCCAGCGCCTTCGCCCCTTTGAGCACACGCACGTTGTTGTAGAGCTCTTCGTTAATCGTCTTCCAGTTTTCCAGGCCCTTGGTGATGGGGTGGCTGGCATCGGAATAGCTCACATCAATCGGTGACTGAGGACCATGACCAGTCGACTGCAAGCCGATCATTTCGTACCAACCCGCGTTGTCCGCACCAGGCTCAACCGGTTCGCGAAACTCGCCCCAGCGATAGCTGTGCATTGCGCAGTGCAGATTGACCGCGGGCACACCGTTTCTGTGTGCGTCGAGAATGCGTTTGACGTATGCCTTGTCGGTTACCGAAGCAGAACATTCGTCGTGCAGAATCACATCGTAGCCGTTGGCCCAGTCGGCGGATTCGTAAATTGCAAACGTCGCGTCCGTTCCTTTGTCGGGATTCAACTCGACTGTTACCTCCGCACGAATGCGTGCTTCGATGCCGGCTTTCAGCAGCTTTGTCTGGGTCGCATAATCGTGGCAGCAACCGCCAGCGACCAGCAAGACTTTCAGCGGTGCTGCGGCCGGCGAGTCATTCTGCCCATTAGCCAAATCAGCCATCATGAGTTGAGTCGCAAGCAGGCCAACGAGAGCGAACGGAAGGTTGCAAGGTTTCGTCATGGCGATGGATCGATTCAGGGGGTGGTTCGAGTAAATTCTCGCACTCAAGTAGGCGATGGAGGGCATCCTAACAAATCATGAGCCCGCCAGTCGTAGGCCAGGACTTGTCCTGGCGAGTAAAAAGGACGCGGTTTGTGCGTCAGGACAGGGAGATCGTCCGGCTTAGCCGTTCCGTTTTTGTTAGGATTTCCGACGCTCGTCGTTTGGTATAGGCACCGAGAAGAAAGTACATCACTCGATTGGACAGCCGCGGAGCGGCGGAAGAATGTAGCCTGGGGTAAGGGTGCGAGCTTTCAGCGAGCAACCGCAGCCCCAGGTTGCGGTTGCTCCACGACATTTTTCCCCGCGGCGTTTGGGCGGCTACGCCGCCCAAACGCCGCGGGGAAAGGTTCTTTCGGGTTTGCTTACCTGGCGTTACACCAGCCTCGCTGTCGCTCGTTGGTTCACCCCAGGCTACCCTCTTTCACCGCTCCGCGGTTACCCAAATCTCATCACAACCGGCATCCTAAGCCGGACGGTCTCCAGGTCCTGGCCTACAGGTTGCGAACATCCTAACCAATCGTGAGCCCGCCAGCAGGTTAGAATATTCGGCAATATCAGGAATTCGACTTCTTGGGACTTTGCCATGACCCGCCGATTGATCGTCCGCATGCTACTCGGCTGCGCTGCAATTTTGATTGCCGTGCAACCGCAATTGCTACCGACGCTGACAAGCCCAACATCGTTTTGATTTTCGTTGACGACATGGGTTACGGCGATCTCGGCTGTTACGGCAACAAGCTCAACAAGACGCCAAATATCGACCGACTCGCCGCGGAAGGACAACGGTGGACGAGCTTCTATTCGTCCGGGGCCACCTGCGTGCCCAGCCGCCGCGGTTTGATGACCGGCCGTCATCCCACGCTCATGGGGAATGCTGATTTGGTCGGTGCTCGTGACAAGTTGATGGCGGCCATGCTTCGAGGACATGGCTATGCGACCGCCATCCTCGGTAAATGGCATTTGGCCGGTTACCCGAAGGACTTCACGACGTCGCCGATGCATCCTTTGGAATGTGGTTTCGACGATCACTTCGGCACGCCCGGAAGCAACGATGTTCCCGCTCCGAAGGGAAAGGTGCAAAACCGCGAAGTCTTCGACACCTGTGATAAGTTCACGTTTCAGGTGCCGCTGATCCGTGGTCGCGAGGTGGTCGAATTTCCGGCCAACCAGGAACTGTTTACATCCCGGTACACCAACGAGGCAGTCAACTGGATCAAGCAAAAAAAGGATCAACAGTTCTTCCTTTATCTCGCCCACAATATGCCTCACGCACCGGTGTTCGCATCCGAGAAGTTCCAGGGCAAGAGCGACGGCGGACGTTACGGCGACGTGGTCGAAGAAATCGATTGGTCGGTCGGCCAAGTCATGAAGGCGATTGAAGCAGCGGGGATTGATGACAAGACGCTCGTCGTCTTCACCAGCGACAACGGTCCGTGGTCGATGTTTGGACCGCACGGAGGCACTGCAGCACCGTTGCGAGGTGAGAAGGGGACAGCCTGGGAAGGTGGATATCGCGTGCCGGGCATTTTTCGCTGGCCCGGCAAGATCAAGCCGGGCGTGGTCGACGGCATGGCCGCCAACCTGGACCTTTATGCGACCTTCGCGAAACTCGCCAGCGGATCAACGCCCACAGACGAGACGATATCGCAACGCGGTTACATTTCGCTCGACTTGACCGGAACGTTGCTGCGAAATGAACCGAGTCCGCGAAAACAATGGCTTTACAATAGCGGTGCAATCGCGTTCCGTTCGGGCAAGTACAAGATTCATCTCAGCAGCAAGGATCGCTCGTCCAACCCGGACACACGCAAACGCGAACCGATCGCCCAACATGATCCGCCGCTGTTGTTCGATCTCTCTTCAGACATCAGCGAACAGCAGAATATCGCTGCCGAAAACCCCGAGACTGTTGCCCGATTGCTGACAGAGATGGCGGTCTTTCGCGGCGAGTGACGATGCGACGCCATGCGGCGATAGCCTCGAGAACCAGAATGAAAGCGATGAAGTACAAACCCGAAATCAGGCTGCTTGTTTTCAGCGGAATTTTAGCCTGCCTCGTTTCACACGATGCCGGCGGACAGGATCCCTCGACCTACCTGGGCAACAATCAGCGGTCTGGCTACACCGACGCAGAGGTGCCCGACGCGCCGACATTAAGTTGGACGCTGGTTGAAAAGCATCCGCCGCGTCACGCTTGGAAAGAACCGAATCGCGAAGCACAATTCATCGATTTCGATTATGCGACACAGGTTGTCATCGCAGGTGACCTGGTCGTCTTCGGTTCGTCGGCCGACCACAAAGTGCGTGCAGTCGATCTCGCGTCTGGCCGGCAGCGTTGGCAATTCTACACCGAGGGGCCGATTCGCTTTGCACCGGTTGTCGATGGCGGCCGCCTGTTTGTGGCCTCGGACGACGGCTATCTGTATTGCCTTGAACTGAGTACCGGGAAACAGATCTGGAAATTCCGCGGCGGGCCGAGTGACGGCAAGTTGATCGGGAACGACCAAATGATCTCGCACTGGCCAGGGCGGAGCGGTGTGATGATCGAAGCAGACAAGCTGTACTTTACCGCGGGAATGTGGTCGCGCGATGGCGTTTTCATCTACTGCCTCGATCCCAGTGATGGATCGGTCCGCTGGACGAACGACACGTCTGGTTTTCATTTTACGACTTTGCCACACGCGGAAGGGTTTGCTGGGCGTGTGCCCCAAGGCTATTTGGCTTTGAATCGAAACCGTTTGTATGTTCCGACCGGTCGCGGCGCGCCGGCGTGCTTTGATGCCGAGACCGGCGAGTTTCTGTTCTACGAAAACGGCCACGGGTACAAGCCGCATCAGCCGGGCGGATGCCGCGTGATGGCGTGGAAGGATTGGGTGATCTTCCGACGTCGAAGTCAGCACGTCGAAGAAAGCGTTCGCTACGACGAACGAGTGGCCGGAAAAGGAGCCGCATCGGGCTTATACGCTTTGGACTTTCGCACCGGTGATCCGGTCTGGTCGCTCACCGACAAGAACGTCGTCGTCGGACATGGGCGTCATCTGATTCTTGGCGGCGCAGGGCCGGTCATCAAAGTCGACTTGAACGAGGTGTTGGAAGGATACGAGAAATTTTGGAAAGATGGCAAGAACCTTGGCCCCGATCCCAACATCATCGATCCGCAACTCGATTACTCGCGGGCTTCGCAAGGCGGCAAGCTGATTCCCAATCCGGCCTGGATGACGCCGCTTCCTTACAAAAAATGGGAAGCCGATGTCGGACACGTGTTCGTACTGCTGCAAGCCGGTGATACGATTCTGGCCGGCGGCCAAAACAGGGTGTCGGCGATCGATTTCGACACGGGACGCATCCTTTGGCAGCATGCGATCGACGGCGACGCACGTGGGATTAGCGGCGATCGACGGTTACTTTGTCGTTAGTTCAACCGCAGGCAAGCTGTATTGCTTTGGCGATGCGCCAGTGGGACGGGAACTCCCAGGCGTCGCGACACGGCCACTCAACAGACAGCTCCCCAACAGAGAGTGAAGAGTCCACGTCCGACTTCCAGCGCGCCAACTGGCCGCCGACATTCTCGACCACGGCGGCGTGCGAGATGGTTACGCGATCGTCTTGGCGCGGGGGACGGTGAACTGTTGTGCGAGTTGGCAAGGCAGAGCAATCTGACGGTCTACTGTCTCGAGGAAGATCGCGAGCAGGTTCGCAAGTTCAGGAAATGCTTGATCGCGGCCGGATTGCTGGGCGTCCGTGCCGCGGTGCATCAGTGGCACGCCTCCAGCATTACCGTACAACCCCGTACGTCGCCAACTTATTGGTCTGGGGTGACCGGATCGGCAGCGGCACGAGCACCGTGACGGCGGAGGAGCTGTACCGCGTCCTGCGACCTTACGGGGGCGTGGCCATCCAGGTGGCTTCCGAGGAATCGCCCTCGGCCACACGTCAGTGGCTGACCGAGGCGGGCGTCGGCGACGATGAAGTTTCTGAAAGCGAGTTGGGGCTTGCTCGTCACGCGAGGGTCCGCTCGAGGGTGCGGGCCAATGGACGCATCGCCTACGCCGACATCGGACGCACCAGTTCCTCCGAAGACAGTCTCGTGAAGCTCCCGTTGGGAATGCTTTGGTGGGGCGGCCCCGGACCGGGGCGGATCGTTTCACGACACTGGCGGGCACCGGTCCCGCTGTTCTCCAACGGCGTGCTTTACATCCAGGGCCAGCACGACGTGATCGCCGTCGACGCCTACAACGGTCGCGAGATGTGGAATCGGCATTTGGAAGGGGTCGGCCGTTTTCCGCCCAACAAACGGGGCGGCAACATTGTCGCCGATGAGACGTCGGTTTTCTGCGTGCTCGGTAGCAAGTGTTTGCGTTTGGACGCACAAACCGGCGAAACGCTGACGGAATTCGCTTTCCCCGTCTCCGAGCAGCATGTCGTGGCTATCGAGCAGCTGAAACAAAACGAGACGAAGCCGTCCAGCGACACGCGAATCGTGTGGGAGTACCTGGGTATGTCGGGTGATTTTCTGATCGGGACGCTCGGTTACGAAACAGCGATCATGACTGACACGGCGAATCCCGATGCGATCGTGCCACATCAAGCAAAATTCGTGTTTGCATTCAGTAAATCGAGCGGAAAACTGCTGTGGCAGCAGGAACTTGAACGCGCGGTTTCGTCACTCGCCATCGTGGCTGACACGAGCCGGATGTATTTTCTGGATCGAACTGACGAACGGTTGTTCCAACGGCAAAAACGTAGGGGTCAAGAGGGATTTGCATCGTCCATCAAAGCGATCGAACTTGCGACCGGTCAAACTGCTTGGACGAAACCAGGGATTGGCATGCAGCGGAAAGCACTGATCTTGAAGGATGATGTAATCGTGGCCTATCCAAATCCCACCGAGAAAGACTCGGTGGATGCGGATACCGGAGTCGCTGTTTACTCGGCGGTCGATGGGGAACTGATGTGGGAGGAAACCGATTCGCCATTGCTTGGCGGACGAACGCCGCGGACATCTCAATCGTTATACGTTTATCGTTGGCGACACGCTGTTCTTGCCCGACGCGCGCAGATCTGCGCACTGGCACGCGGCGGCTGTTGAGACAGAATCCGCTGACGGGTGCGGCCAATGCCTTTGACGTTTGTGGCAAGAACTTCTGTGGAACGATCGCTGCCGGTCAGGAGATTCTTGCTTTTCGCTCGGCTTCGGTCGGATTCCAAGAAGTGTCTCGTGACAGTGGATCGTTCTGGTTCCCCGAGGTACGACCGTCCTGTTGGATCAGCGTCGTGCCGGCAGGTGGGCTGATTCTCGCGCCGGAGGGCTACAGCACGTGCATCTGTCCCTACAACTACAAGACGTCGCTCGCGTTGGTTCCTGTCGAGCGGTACGAGGACTGGTCGATCTATTTAACAGGCCGCAAAGACAAGCGAATCAATCGGAACAGTCAGCACGCTGCTCCACAAGTCATCAAGACGCTTCGTTTGAACCTCAACGCCCCGGGCGACCGCATGGATGCCGACGGTCACGTATGGCTCGCGTACCCGCGTCCAATCGAACAGACAAGGTATTACTTTGACACCGAATTATCCGTTCAGCTGAAAGGTGTCGAAGAGAGCTTTCGTCATAACGCAGACCTTCACCCGATCACCGGTACGCCGGAGCCATGGTTATTCACGTCGGGCGTCGAAGGCGCGGTCAATCTCTCCGTCGAACTCCCCGGGGATCAACAACGCAGCTACAGCGTGCGGCTGTTATTCGCTGAAACGGAGGACGCAGCCCCTAGCGAACGAGTCTTTGATGTCGAGATTCAGGGCGCAAAGGTGTTGCAGAAGTTCGATATCGCGGAAACTGCTGGAACGAACAGTGCGGACATCCGTCAGTTCGATGGAATCGACGCGAGTGGTACGATGACAATCCAGTTGGTCCCGGTTAGAGGCAAGCCACCAAGAATTTGTTCTTTGATGATTACCGAAGCGGCCGACTAGTGCTTCGTCAAAGCTTGATTTTGGGGTCGGCCGGAAAAAGGGGTCAGGTACCAAAAGCCGCAACGGCCCTTCGGGTGCTTCGCACTTTTGGTACCTGACCCCTTTTCCCGAAGCAAATTGAACCCTCATTCTTAGTCGTGACAAAGCACTAGTTCGTGGTGACCCGATTCATCGGGTTTCTGGCGCTCGCAACCGCATGAATGCGGTCACTACGAACAGAACGCAATGCCGCCGCGATTGGCGGTGCCATAGGAGAGATAAACGGATGACTTTCGCTTGGATTGATAAACGTCAACTTGGAACGCTGCTGCGGGGCACGTTTCTAAACCTGGGCGAGTCCGCTGAGTGCACGCATGGCGGCCCAGTTGGGCTTTGACTGGGTGTTGATCGATTTGGAGCACGGCGCTTGCACGGAGGCGGTGCTGCCAAGTCTGTTGCTGGCGATCGAGGGAACAGCTTGCGCACCGATCGTGCGTGTCGTCTCGAACAACCAAGACAGTATCAAACGCGCACTCGACTTGGGCGCGGTGGGCGTGATGATTCCATATGTCAGCACCGCCGAACAAGCGAAGGCTGCCGTTTCATTTACTCGATATCCGCCCGCCGGATGTCGCGGCGTCGCCAGTTCGACGGTGGCGACCGGCTTCGGAATGCGGACGGACGAGTATCATCAGTCCGCGTCGACGGATGTTGTGACGATCGTTCAGATCGAGACACGTGAAGGGGTGGAGAATGCCAACGCCATCGCCGCGGTGGATGGCGTCGACGTGTTGTTTGTCGGGCCGCTCGATCTGAGCTTTAACCTGGGATGCCCAAAACAATACGACCATCCCGATTTGCAGGCCGCGTTTGATCAGGTGATCCAGGCTTGTGCTAACCACGGCAAAGCGGCCGGGATACTGAGCACTCCTGAGCGAGTCGCGGGGCATCAAACACAAGGTTTCAGCTTCGTTGCGGTCGGTTCCGACGGAGGCGCCGTGCGGGAAGGACTCGAGCGACTCCGTAATGCCTAGCGGGATGACGCACTTCTTGTTCGTGGTGACCGCAAGCATGCGGTTTCCGACGAGTACTCGATGAATCGGGTCACTACGAACGGACAGCGGCTGCAGTTAGAATTTTCGCCATTCACCACTCAAACAAGGAGATTCGCGATGAGCCGCCGCTACAGTATCAACGAATTCGTTGAGCAAACGCGTCAAAAGGACTTGGGCCAAGGACTGTTCGAGCTTGAAACAGAACGAATGCTGGAGCTGAACCTGAACGGAACCGTTTGGACAAAGATGGGTTCCATGGTTTCCTATCGTGGAAATGTGAAATTCAAGCGTGAAGGAATCATGGAACAGGGCCTGGGAAATCTGCTGAAGAAAGCGGTTTCGGGTGAAGGCGCAACGACTGACCAAGGCCGAAGGGAATGGCAAAGTCTATCTGGCCGACAGCGGCAAGAAGATCACGATCCTGAATCTCGAGGGCGATTCGATCTTTGTCAACGGAAGCGATCTACTTGCCTTCGAGCCTTCGATAAAATTCGATATCAAAATGATGAGGAAGGTCTCTTCCATGTTGGCGGGTGGCCTCTTCAACATCCGACTCGAAGGGACCGGAATGGTCGCTTTCACGACGCACTATGACCCGATCACGTTGATCGTAACTCCAGACAATCCGGTCACCACCGATCCGAATGCGACGGTCGCCTGGTCGGGATCCCTTGAGCCCAGGATCAAGACCGACGTTTCGCTAAAAACGTTTGTGGGGCGCGGCAGCGGTGAATCGATTCAAACCGAATTCTGTGGAAACGGTTTCGTGGTGATCCAACCGTACGAGGAAGTCTTCATGCAGATGGGTGGGTAGCACCAATACTGTTTAACGGCAATACCGTTCGTATTTCAGTGTCGATCCAGCGAGATCGTTTAACGGCAAGCCGCAGGCGACTGCTACGGGCGGACGCAGTCGCCTGCGGCTTGCCGTACAACAACTTCAATGAACTGATGGTGAAATAAGAACGGTCCTTTCGTTTAGCAGGTGCTCATTGAATGTAACGACTATGGCTACGCAATGCACTTGTTTTCCGTAACAATCGACGGTTCGGGGGGCGGCCAGATTGCCTGGATAGCCACAAGGTTGTCCATTTCATCGCGCAGAGACTCACCATGAGAACAGACAAAAGCAGATTCGCTCGTCGCGGCGATTGCGTTGACATCGCTGCTGTCGCTTGCAGCTCGGGCAGATGAACGTCGTCCGAATGTCGTGTTCTTCCTGGTCGACGATCTGGGTTGGCGTGATCTGGGATGCTACGGCAGCAGTTTCTATGAAACGCCCAACATCGATCGTTTCGCCAAGCAAAGCGTGAGGTTTACTCAGGCCTATGCGACTTGCCATGTCTGTTCGCCAACACGCGCAAGTATCATGACCGGAAAGTATCCGGCCAGACTGCATCTGACCGATTGGTTGTCCGGTCGAAGAGACTTCCCGTTTCAAAAGCTGAAGAACGCGGAGATTCATCAACATCTGCCGCTCGAAGAAATCACGATCGCCGAGGCACTCAAGGAACACGGATATCGCACGGCGCACATCGGAAAATGGCATCTGGGAGAAGAACCATTCGGACCGCTGCAGCAGGGATTCGACATTCAGATCCCGCGCTGGAACAAAGGTTGGCCGAAAGCCGGTTACCACGCTCCGTTTGAGTTCGATGGCCTCGAGGGCGAAAAGGGCGAGTATCTGACCGACCGGCTGACCGACTGAGGCCGAGAAGTTCATCGAGGCCAGCCGGGACCAGCCCTTCTTTCTGTATCTGTCACACTTTGCGGTTCACGATCCCATTCAGGGGCGAGCAGACCTTGTCGCGAAGTACCAGAGAAAGCTGAGAGACGATCCCGCAGCCGGACGGACCCGCACTTCATTCTCGAAGGCAACCCGGATGCACAGCGCCCTTTGTCCCGCCAAGAGTTGAAGACCCGAATGCAGCGATCCTGACTGGTCGGGCTACCGCGTCCTGCCCGATCGCACGGTCAAAATCAAACAGCATCAGGACAACGTTCAGTTTGCCGCCATGGTGGAGTCGGTCGATGAAAGCCTCGGCCGCCTGCTTGCCAAACTGAAGACGCTCAGCCTCGATGACAACACGATCGTGATCCTGTTCTCCGACAACGGCGGCATGTCGGGCGGAAACTTTGGAAATCCCAAACGCGTGATTGCATCCGATCGCCTGGACCAGGCCTTTTCGACATCCAACCTTCCACTGCGAGGCGGCAAAGGCTGGCTCTACGAGGGCGGCATTCGCGAACCGTTGATCGTCCACTGGCCTCAGCAGGGCCAACAGGGAACGGTCTGCGACGTACCAGTCATCAGCACGGACTTTTATCCGTCGATACTGGAGATGGTGGGCCTGCCACTGCAGCGGCAGCAGCACGCCGATGGAGTCAGCATTGCGAATTTAGTCAAAGGTGCCGATGCAGCTCGAAAGAGAAGCCATCTACTGGCACTTTCCGCACTACAGCAATCATGGCATGCAGAGTCCAGGCGGCGCCGTCCGCGCCGGGGACTACAAGCTGCTTGAGTACTTTGAAAACAACACCGTGCAGTTATTCAATCTGCGTGATGACATCGGTGAGCAAAACGATCTGTCCCAGGTCGAGCCTGACAAGGTCGCGCGGCTGCGCGCGATGCTGCATGCGTGGAGGAAAGACGGTATCGGCGCGGATGATGGAACCCAATCCCGAATACGCTCCCACGGAAGCACCATAAGGCACGAGCAGCTTTCCTCCGACCTGCCCCTCGGCCGATGAGCCATCAAGTCAACGATGCGATGGACCAGTCGCCTGTCGATGACGCTTGGGCGGATTCAATCGCGCCGCAGGAGACACCGTGACGCAGGAGACACCGCGCCGCAGATCGACAGCAGGCCTCTCATGGATGGGTTCTATCGAAATGGAATAGCACGGCGCGGCGAGCGGGTGAGTCGAACGCAAAGCGACCGCGGGCGTCTGTCGCTAAGACGACGCTTTTTTGTTTGATCAAGTCATAGCGAGTGACAGTCCATTGGCCGGCGGGCAGATCCGCGACCATGCCCCGCATTGCTGCGTCGGTACCGAGCACGTATTCGTGGCCGGGCCAGGCGAGGCCGCGAAACTTCGCGTCCAGGTTTTCAAAGATGCTCGTACCGGGAGCCATCTTCCAGAATGTGATCTCGCGGTCGATTGTCTCGCAACCAGGCAAGGTTGTCGGCGGCCGTGTGTTTATTTGGATCGAAGTGGCCCCAGAAATACTGACCGAGCTTCCTGCCGTATTTTTCCCCAGTCGTGGCGTAGCCGCCGCCGAGGAAGGCGCCGAGGTGAGCTTCAATGGTGTCCTGCTCGCTGTGCTTGTCGCCGGCTCCTTCGTAACTAAGTTCATCGTTGATCGTCGGCTTGAGACGCGGGCCCGAGCCGTCTTCGCCACGAGCCACGTCGTCGATCGCGTCGGCGGCTGGAGCGATTGACCGCAGCTTTTTCTGGATGATCTGATGGTCGGCCCAAGCGGGGAGTGAATCGAATTTGGCGGACCAGCCGATCTTTGATCCGTCATGGACGCTCAGCGGCGTCGGGTACGGCAGGAACTCGCGTATCACGACTCCGTACGCGGCAATCTCGGCCTGGGTGTAGTTCGGGTTCTTGATGTCGTATTCGTTGCAGAGGCAGATCCAGGCATTGGGAAAGCTGCCATATCGGGCGGCGATGTAACGCAGATACGGCGTTGCGTCGCCGCCATTGTGCTTTGCCTTCAGCGTCGTGCGCGACTCGACCGTATCCGGCCCGGCAATGATCAGATCCGCGATGAGATCAACCTCGAAGGCAGTCCGCACGGCCAAATCAACTCGCTGATGAAACCAGCGTGGATTTGGCCGATGAGAAAAGTCGCCATCGTTGGTCGGTCGACCGGAGTCGTCAAGCCAGGGCCGCTGCGTCGGATGCGGATATTGGCCACTCTGCAAACCGAAGCGGACCTTCTTGAAGTACCTTGCATTGGCCGCCATGTCGTCGGCGATGTGGCCGCCGGTCGGTTTGCCGTTCAAACCGTGCTCGGTCAGGAACGTGTAATGCGTGTTGCCAAAGATGTACTGGTGCGAACCGTCTGAGCGTCCATACCAACGTCCGCCCGCGTTTTCGTCGTCCACTTCCCAGAAGCCATGCAGCTTCGACGGCGTCGCCGTGACATGATCGCCGCGATGCTGGTTGACAAGTTCTGTCGCGTTCGAGGTCACATCGGTCAGCGTCCACTTTCCCGGCGACGTCGGACAGAATCGCACTTTGAAGACATTACCCTCGATGTCACCTTTGCCGTCACCGTCGAAGAACCCTTGCACGGTGAATCGTGGCGATCCATTCTCGTGCTGGAACGTCACGGCGAGCTGCACATCCCTGGCCGGGGCGTCTTTGGCTGTCTGTCGGGGGCCCGCAAACGCGATGTCCGCGACCGCGTAAACCGGTGTTGCGACGAGCTCCGCGGCCGACACCATTGCGCGAGCAAAACCACACGCCAACCAGCCGGCGATCAACACCTGGAAAACGGGGCGTAACAAGGTAAGACGTCCTTTCAGCTTAAAATACTCGTTTATGACGATGACTTCAGCCGGACAGCGCTCTTTGCTTCGTCCCCCGGTATCGCCACAGTTCAAAAGCTCCAAGTCTCACCGCGACCGTTGGCGGGTTGAATGTCGATCTCGTCGATTTCAACGAGGGTTGTCGAGGACACCGGAAGATAAAGCCGCAGCACACCAAGCGGACCGCTGTGCTTTACTTCAACGCTGATCTCCTGCCAGTCTCCTGGCGTCAACTCGAATGGCGTCGTGACAATTTGTGAGTCATCTCCGGCGCCCTTGGGCAGACAGTCGATTCTTCCTGAACCGCCGACGGCGCTGCGAACATTCATTTTGATCGTCGCCGGTCCAGTGAGTCTTCCGACGGCATGTCCCAGAAAGGCGGCTCCCGCTTTTCCGGTTCCCTTCACGCTGAGGACTCCGTCAACAATTGTCGCTGCGCAGCCGCGTTGTTTCCAGGCAGTGAGCGGATCGGCGGTCGTCTTCGCCAGCGAAGGCCGAAACGCAGGATTCGGACGCGGGTAGGTTGCACCGGTGTCTTCCAGGAAACCGTCAATGAGCAGGTCAAGCTCTTTCACGGCTTCGGGAAGTTTCGAGGCGAGATTGTTTGTCTCGCTGATATCTTCGCGCAGGTTGTAAAGTTCGTAGGTGTTCGGATTGCCGAACCAGCGAAACAACTTGAAGTCACCGCGGCGGACCCAGACGCCACCGGCGCGGTTGGCTCCGGCGTGCGGGTGATAATTGAAGTAGGCGCTGCGAGACAAATCTCCTTTTCCGGTCAACACTTTCGCATAGCTGACGCCATCGAAACGCTGCTGCTCAGGTTTGGCGATCTCTGAGTAAATCAATCAGCGTTGGATAGAGATCAATCGGTCCGACGATCGCTTCATGGGTGCTGCCGGGCTGAATGTGTCCTGCCCAAGCCCACATCAGCGGAACACGCGTGCCGCCTTCGTAGAGAGTTCCCTTTCCATCACGTAGTGGCGTATTCTTGGTGGGAGGTTGGTTGCCGGCCCACTTCCGCCAGTCTTTCAGGAAGTCGCTTTTGTTGTTCTCGGCCGCCTTTGTTTTCGCAGTACCCGGAACATTGCTGTGTTCGTTGCCGCCATTGTCAGAGTAAAAAATCACGATGGTGTTGTCGGCGATGCCCCGCGAATCCAGTTCATCAAGGAGACGGCCGAAGCAGTCGTCCACGCTCTTGAGCATCGACGCCATGATCGGATTGCCCTGACGCCCCGTCGGGTCTTTCTTTGCGGCAAAGTACTTCGTGTATTCCTCTTTGTGACCCCAGGGGCCGTGCACTCCGTAACACCAGAGGTTTAGGAAGAACGGTTCGTCCTTTTCGCAACTGCGGATAAACTCGACTGCTTCCGCAGCTTGCCGATCGACAATGTATTCACCCGGCGGGCCATCGGTGATTGTTCCGACTTTGTGTTTTGCCGTTGGATTGCCTTCGGCAGTCACGCCGTACGGAGAAAAGTACTCACCCGGCGGTCCCGGATCGGGATGACAATGAAAGGCGACATCAAAACCTTGTTGCTCCGGCCAGTGCGGTGGCATGAGACCGACGTGCCATTTGCCAACGTGTGCCGTTCGATAGCCAGCGGACTTGAGTGTCTCGGCAAGTGTGATCTGCGACGGGTCGAGATAGTTCTGGCTCTCCGGCAGCAGCATTGGAACGTTCGCCGGTGCCAACTCCCTGAGGAAGACATGCCCCGCGGGTTGCGGCGGCTGATGCCCGCTGGCGGTGGTAATCCGATGTCGCGCCGAATACTGGCCGGTCAGAAGGCTCGCACGAGATGGGGAACACAATGGTTGGGCATACGCATTGGTGAAGAGCATCGCCCGCTGAGCGAATCGATCCGCGTTGGGCGTCTCGTAATACTGCGACCCGTAAACACCACAGTCCATCCAGCCCATATCGTCAACAAGAAACAACACGACGTTGGGCTTGCGAGTCGGAGCCACAGCGCCAGCAGCATGCGACACAGCTGGCGGCGACAGTAAGAGTGCGATAACGGACAACCGCCAAAGACAGCACACGCGTAGGATTGGTGGGTTAGCAGTCATTTCTGTCCATGATTCGAATCGAAAGGAGGTGAACGAGACCAAGATCCGCCAGGCTTGGGAGTGCGCTGGTGTGCTGCGGCACGGGTATCAATGCTCGGTTAGCCGCGCGGCGTCAAAATATCGGTAGTCCCGACCCTCTGCCAGCCTTCCTACTAACAACGCCACTTCACGGGCATGATAATCGCCCCACATGCTCGACTCACCGTTGGGGATCTTGCTACCCTCAGGAATGTGATCCCAACCGTTGGGGCGATGGTAAATCGAGTGTCGTATCAGACCTTGGTGTGCAGGGTCCGTGGAAAGGTACGGTTCGCCGAATAAGTTTTTGACGACCGTCAGGCCTGCTTGGAAATAACGGCCTCCAGCGTCATTGTCGGTCCCGAGGTAACGACCAAGCCGGATCAGTCCCTGGGAACCGATCGCCGCGGCTGAGCTGTCGATCGGTTCGTGGTCGTTGTAGGGGTCGGACGGTCGGTCGAGATAGTCGTGCCCCAGTTTGTGGAGCAAAGGCGCGCCGGTGTCCCAGTAGGGAATGCCGTCGGTAGGCGTGTGCTTGATGAAGAAATCGCAGGTCGCTTTGGCGGCCCGTTCGAAGGTGGCGACGACATCGGACTTGTGCTCAAAGTCGGGAATCTCACGCAGAAGTTCCAGTTCTTCTGCGAAGCCTGTCATCGCCCAAGCGAGTCCACGTGTCCACGTGGTAAACCCGGAGAAACCCTGTTGAGCATTGGGGCAGCGGAACTGCCCGTCGTTGGTATTGAAAACACTCTCGTGGGCGGTGCGTCCAGGCTCGGTGTCGTAACTGTCGCGGCCCTGGCCATAAAAGACCGAGTATCGCGCGGTCGCCTTGCCGTGTTCAACCGCCCGCCCCAGCAGTGAGATCTCCTTGTCGCCCTCGTCCATGTATTGATGCCCCAACAGGTGGCTCAAAAAGAGGGCGTCGGCAGGAGCGGATCGTATCGACAAAGAGAGAATGCGGGCCGTTGAACGAGTAAATGAACCCAGCGTCCTGATGATCGGGGAGGGCGGTCCAACGACGAGCCTGGGAGGCGCCTGATATCTTCAGGGCGAGCTCATAGAAATTGCGTTCCCACTCGCTCTCAGCGATCCGCCCCTCGTTCATCAGGCGGAGCAGGTTGCCGTACGTTGACGTGTTGTTAAAGCCATGGTCATGGACACCAAAGTGGCTGACGTGGGGTGCCATCTTGGCTACGGTGTTCTTTCGGGCGAAATCGAGGAACCAGTCATCGCCAGTCGCATCGAACTGCAGCACCGCGGACCCATACTCGAACCCCTGCGTCCACTCCGTCCAACCTCGCGTCGTGTATTTCCCCGCGACCGTGAAGACCGGTGATCCCTTGACGTGGTCGTATTCGGCATCGATCCGTTTGACCTTTTCTCCAGAAAGCGCCCAGAAATTTGCGAGCAGGTCTTGGAGTGCCGAAGGTGTGAGGGATTCATTGATCTGGAGCATAGTGGTTACGCGTGAATGCGAGTTTTAAAGGTTAGAGCGTGCGAAGATGAAATCCACCATCGACGTAGATGCGGTCTCCCGTGGTAAACGGAAGTGCGCCGTCGACGAAAGCGCGAACCGTCTTGCCGACATCTTCTGGGGTGCCCCAGCGACGCTGCGGGACGAGCCCGTCGGCGATCAATGCATCGTACTTGTCTTTTACGCCCGCGGTCATGTCGGTCAGCATGATGCCGGGTAGCAGCTCGATCGTTTGGATTCCGTGTTCGGCCAAACGCACCGCCCAGAGTTCGTTGACCATTCGCATCGCCGCTTTGGAGATGCAGTAATCGCCGCGGTTGGTCGAGACCGCTGTCGCGGATATCGAGGAGACAAAGATGAGCTTGTACCCGGTGGCGAGCCGCGAAGCGCCGAGGTTCTCCAGCCAGTATTTGGCGGCTTGCTGGGCAAGGAAGAACGGGCCTTTCAAGTTGATGCCGAGGACATGGTCAAAATTATCTTCGGTGGCTTCGGTGATATCGAGGCGTCCGGGCGAGGTGATGCCGGCGTTGCTGACCAGAACATCGAGATGTCCAAAAGCGTCGAACGTGCTGCGAAAAAGCTGCTCGCGGTCGGCCGCTTTCGACACGTCTCCGCCGACGGGGCAGAACGTTTGTTCGCTTGAACCGGCGACGTCCTGGCAGGCGAGGACGGTGTCCTCGGCGGCACCGCGATTGGTGCTGTAGTGCACGGCGACGCTTAGGCCGGCGCGGGCGAGCTCGATAGCGGTTCCCCGGCCGAGGCCGCGACTCGCTCCGGTGACGAGGGCAACAGGTGGTTTGACTTTGGACATGGTTTCACGATTGTGGCAAAACCATCGTGGCTGCGGTAGAACCCATCATCCGCTGCGCTGACGCAGTAAAGAGGACGCTACGATACGAGCAATGACCCGATGAATCGGGTCACTGTGAACGAAGATAACGAGGATTCCGCCGATGTTACGCAACGTCAGACGGCGTCTGAGTCGATCCGGCAGGCCTCAACCACTTGGCGAGCCGCGTCCCGCAGGACGAACGCTTTTTGATCGCCCTCGACGATTCCTTTCTCCAAAGTATTCAGCACATCGTAGAACAGGTCCCACCCCGCTCGCTGCTCGGCAAGTTCATCTGCCAGAGCCTGCGGCGTCTCGCGTAACCGTCTGATCAGCGGGTCGAGACGATCAGCAGCCATCTGCATCAGGTCCACCGCTTCCGCACGGGCTTGCGGATCACCGTCGGTCAGCAGCTCGCCAACGCGCAAAGTCAAGCGAAGCGCCACAAGTGTTGTGGGGATGTGGGAGGCGAAACAACCGGTGAACGGATCGATCGTCTTTTTGATTTGATCATCCGGCCAGGGAAGTGTTTTGACGTAATGAGAAAAATAGAGTGTTCGGACCAAGTCGCCAACGAACCGGCCTACCTTTGCCGCCTCGATCGCCAGAGAGGCAAAGGCATCCTTGTCGTGACGCATGATCAAACCAGCCGAGTGGACGTAACGCAACGACGCAGGTTCTGCGAAGATAACCGACAACAGGTAGGCCTGATCTTCCGCGCGTCCGATGAAGGTTGGTGTGAACGGCCGGTGCCGGCGCAAAGCATCCACCAGGATGCCGTTGGTACCCCCGGTGACATGAATGCGATGGAGACAGCTGTGCTGCCCGTCCGGATTGTCAGCGGTGCCGGTGTACCGAGTCATCATCTCGGCTTCCGTTGAAAGTGCCATCGGCAAACGGTTAAAGAACGCCACCGCCTCTCCGCCAGGTATCTCCGCAGGGCGCGTGACGTCGGGGGTGAACAAGCCGCGAGCAATATCCTTTTCATTCACCAAAGCCCCCGCCAGCATGCTCAGTTCCACGGCGCGGCCATCGACATCGTTTCCCATCGCGCCCCACAGCGGCGATCGAAAGTGCTCAAAGGCACTGCCGCCGCCTTCTTCGACCAGTTGTGGCTGCGGGAAAACCTGATCCAGGTCAAACTTGAACGTGGCGCGGACGCGTTGATCCACCAAGACGTGCCAGAGCGCGGATACAGACTTGAGAAAGCTGTAATGGCGACCATACTCGCCATCTACCCCAAATACGCGGCGGAGCAGCTCGACGTCCTCTTCGCCAAGGTATTGCTCAGCAGCCGGAGCCAGAACCTCTTCAATCAGCCGGTCCGTGGCCGCCTCGGAAAACACATACACATCCAGATGCGGCATGTCGGGCGCCGACGCGAACGCTTCCTGAAGATAATCTCGAGCAACCGTCTTCAAGCCCCTGTGAGTGACCGAAACCGAGAGCGCACAAGCCAACCGCGCATCTGCGGCTGCGTTTCCATGAGCCTTCTCAAAAGCGACCGCCTCGTTCAAACCTCTGAGGCCATAGATGATCTCGTTTGCATCGGTTTCGATATCCAAAGGAATCGGATGGTCGAACCAGTATTCTTGCTCTTCGTTGGCGATCGTCTTGATCTGATCCCGCAACGCAGACGAGAAGGGTAGATCATCCATCGCTGTCAGGTCCGATGGCAGTGTCAGCAGAATGTTGGAGGTGAACAACATCTCACTGATCGGATCCGCGATCGGTTGCGGATTGAGATCCTCGACACGAATCGTGCGCTGAGCTCTCAAATCGGAAACCGTTTGGTCCGGATCATCCAAGCAGGACGCACCCTCAGGGAACAGAAAACCCCAGACGGCTTTTTGCGCTGAGGTGTCCCAAGGTGAGGCACTCGATCGTTCCGCCCAAGCGGCCGCCTCCTGCCGTTTGCTGGCGGCGCCGCTGTACTGCCCGGCTAGCTCCTGTTGTTCGGCTAAGACCCATTGACTAAGCCGCAGCAGGAATCCGGCCAGAGAGCAGCCCTGAGTCGCCTCGTTCTCGAGCAGCGTTGTTCCCGTCACGGCCTCGCGCCCGCCGCACAAACTCAGCAGGAACGCCCCGGTGGCTCTGGTCAGTCTGGCCGAGTCATCGTCACCTGGCGTTACCGCGAGCGCAGACGCCTCGACACCACTCAGCGATCGGGCACCGTCAACGCCCACCAATCGACGCAGCACTTTTTGGAAATCGTTTAGCATGCTGCGGATTATAAAGGCGTGGTCAGAGCTCACCAGCGGGCGCTCAATGCCATCTACTTATGGGATTTGCTCCCCACTGGCTTGGTGCGAAAGTAGATGGCATTGCGCTGACGCTCACAAGCTATCGTGAGCTAGCGGCCTGTTGATCTGGTTCCACCTACGGTGACAGACGCTTGCGTACCCAATCCTCGTTCTCGTCTCTTTCGTAGCAAATGCGATCGTGCAGACGATTCGGACGTCCCTGCCAGAACTCGAAACGGGACGGTGTCACGCGGTACCCGCCCCAGAAACTTGGCAGCGGAACTTTCCCCGCGGCGAAACGTTCTTTCATTTGCTGCATCTTGGCTTCCAAGATCGATCGTGATGACACAATCTCGCTTTGTTGGGAAACCCATGCTCCAAGTTGACTGCCACGTGGACGTGAGACAAAGTACTTGAGCGATTCCGCGGTGCTGACTTTCGTGGCGATTCCGCCGATCTCGACTTGCCTCTGCAAAGGCAGCCACTGAAGCAGGAATGAGACGCGCGAGTTTTGCGCGATATGCCGAGCCTTGCGGCTTTCGTGATTGGTAAAGAACACGAATCCGCTGGTATCGAAGTACTTGAGCAGCACGGTTCGCTGCGCAGGCTGACCATCCGGATCGACGGTCGCCAACACGATCGCATTGGGTTCCAACAGTTCAGCCGTTGTCGCCTGCTGGTACCAATGCTGAAACTGCGTGAATGGGCACCGATCGACCTGGTCGATATCAAGTGATTCAAGGGCATATTCACGGCGAAGATGTGATAGATCCATCGGCTGTGCAAAGGTTCACGAACACGAATCACTCTTTCATGCGAGAAGCGAACAAGCTTGCTTTCAAGCAACGAATTGAAAACCGCACGAGCACTGCATCGGAGGGTGATGATATTCATTGCATACGAAGAATCGAAAGCTGTGCCTTCGAGCGAGACTATCGCGAATTCGCGTCGGCAATGTACTTCTCTTGGTGCTCCACCAACTCCCTCAATTCCTCCATCGTTTCGCACGTGCACTGAAAGTGACAGATCAGCATCTCGTCTGTCGAATCGTCACCCCAGCGGACCGCCTTGGGCGGTGAATTTGGGTTCAACGGGTTTTTGGCTGAATTATCGTACCAGGCGTCGACATGGATCTGCGTGCCTTTGACCAGACGAACCGGTGAAGCAAACGAATACTGGCCCTGCCAATCGAAGTCCCAGTCCTTGATCCACAGCAGTGGCCTGGTCTTTCCATTTGGCGATTTAGACCAGACCTTCATCTCGCGTCCCAGCATGTGCATGTGCGGAACCATGTCCAGCAACGTTGTGTCCACGGGGAGGGTGTAGGTCGCTTTTTCCAGGTGCCGCTGCTGCCCGGCGGGGATATTGATTTGTTTGTTCCCGACTTGCACTTCGACGACGACTTGTCGCGCGGACCGGCCGGCAAAGTAGAGGCCAATCTTTGAACGGTCACGCTCGGCCTTGCCAGTTGTCACGTAGTGAATCTCGGCCACAATGTCGCTGGCACGCGGAACCAGTCGCCCCATTCCGTCGGGTAATCGTCGGGCACTCATGCCGGGGAACCAGCTACTGAGCGTCCCTTGTGATTGAAACCTGGGTCCTCCAAAACCAGCGTACCCTGGCGCTGGGTCGGCTTCATCCAGCCGTCGACCGGCACGTTTGGTATCCAGGAAGAAGCTGGCATGATGGACCGCTTGAGGCGTGCCGGGATGAAAATCAATCGCGGTGATCAAGCGATCCTCAGTCATTCGAGTGGGGATCACAAAATACTGGCGAATGTCGGGGCCGCTCGCTGGTATCGGAAAAACGTCTTGCATCTCTAAAATCAGGTCAGGCTGGCCGAGCCGCCAACCCTCGACATGTTCCACCGCGGCGGGCAGGTCCTTGGGGTCGCCCTCCGGTTTGCCAGCGTTGACCCACACTTCCAGCAGTGATAGTTGATGTTCGGTTAGCCTCAGTTCGTCGAGGAAGCGAGTGAACCCCGGAGCTGGTTTCCATGGCGGCATGAACCGAGATCGCGTGACTTCCAGGACTTGATTTGCGTGCCCGCTGACATCGTCGTACGTCAGCAGCGGGAACGGTCCCGACTGGTTGGGGCGGTGGCAGGCCGAGCAGTTTGCTTGAATGATGGGAGCGATATCACGGGTGAAGGTAACACTGCCCGACTTCGTCTTGTTGGGAGGATCCTCTAGCAGACAGCCGACTGGCGCGGTCTTCGCAATCGCAACCTGCTTGCCGGCAATCGTGGCCTTGATGGCGTCTTCCAAGAACTGTTCTGTGGCAGCCTCTTTCTTCCGGCCAAGTTTGACGTGCCGGTTATCAATCGCGCCACTGTAAAGGGTCTTGCCAGACTTGTTCAGCACGAAAGCTTGCGGCGTATGGGTCGGTGACAGCGCCAGACGTAACTCGCCGGAGCCATCAAACAACACCGGGAAGCGGACGCGATACGTTTGGCTGTGCTGCACCGCCTCGGCACGTGTCACCGACGGATCCGATATCACGCCATAGAACTCAACGCCGCGCCGTCGATAGGTCGAGGACAAATCATTGAGCGTCGGCAGGTAGCTGTTGCTGATCGGGCACTGCGTCGACAAGAACGAGACCACGACTGCCTTGGTATCGCTTTTCTCGCCGAGACGACATAGCCGACCAGCAAGATCGACACCCTTGCATGCGGCCCGCGATTGGTCGTCTTGAGCCCTCAAGACCTGGGCATCAGCGACGCACAGACAACCGCACAGCAGGGCTGCTGTGAACAGATTTCTTGCACCGCCGCACGTCCGCCAACCTGACCATCCGATTGCGTTGAAGATCATACAGGCACCGTTCGGTTTATGTCCTCGTGACACGATTTGCACCTGTCGAGAATTGAAGTTGAAAAGACAATGTGCCCCGTCAGTAACAGGGTGATCCGCAGTTCATTGTTCGCCGCAATGACTGTTTTTGGTCGCCACCAGCATGACGTCCGAGTCACTGGAGTGTACCAGAACCAGGTGGCCATCGCAGGTTGTTGCTGCGACGTAGTTCGTCCCGGAGATAACCACATTTGCGGGCGATACGAAATACGAGCCTTTGGCAGGTGCCTAATCGACGTCATCAATGTTGGTTCGTCGCGACCCGGCCGGGAAAAGGGGGCAGGTACCGAAAGCCGGAACGGCCCTTCGGGTGCTTCGCACTTTTGGTACCTGACCCCTTTTCCCGAAGCAAATTGAACCCTCATTCTTAGTCGTGACAAAGCACTAGGAACAAGTGCATCTCGATTACCGCAGCCCGTCAGCCGGCTCTGCCTCGGCCCATTCTTTCCTCAGATAAGCGGCGGATTTCGGCAATACCACGTCCGCTGGCCCGGACAACGACCGGCACTCCACTTCCACGAGTCCCTGGTAGCCCGATTCTCGCAAGGCACGGAAACCTGGCCGCAGATCGAGTTGACCCGGGCCGGGTTCAACGCGAGTGTTTTCCGCGACATGCACATGCCGGATCCACTTCGCAGCCTCCCGCAAAGAGGCAGCGGTGTCGAGTTCCTCCAACTGCATGTGAAAGAAATCAGGCGTCAATCCGATGGCCCGATGGTCGACCGACTCACAAATCTGGACGGCGTGCCGGAGCGTCTTCAGGTAATCGGTTTCAAATCGATTGACCGGCTCAATCAGCAACTCGATTCCACGCCGCGCCGCCTCGTCGCCCAGAGCTGGCAACTGTTCGGTAAGCAGGCTGTCCTGCTGGTCGATGGCGTCCGCAGGAAATCTCTCCGGGTTGTCGGCATTGAGAATCGGCGGCATGTTCACGCTGCCAGCCCCGAGTGCAGCGCAGAAATCGAATAAACTCAACAGCGAATCGCGGCAGCGCTGACGGGCGAGTTCTGACGGACTACAGAGAGAACCGTGAAATCCAAGTGAGACGGTCTTCACCGGCAATGCCAAGTCGCTGAGCGATTCCAGGGTTTCCTGGCCGAAACGATCTTTCAACCTGCCTGGGAATGCGATGCCGTCGAACCCGCATCGCGCGGCAAGGTCGACCCGCTGGACAACACTGTTTCCTGGAACCACCTCTAAACGAATGGTCAGGCGACTGGCGAGAGAACCAGGTGAATGCTCGTCCGACATTTTGCACGGTCTACAGATCAATCTTGGCCCGCATGCCCAACACGATTGCCGTGTCTTGGGAATCGATTGCGGTTTCGATCACTTGCAAGTCGCCGGTGACATGACACCAAGGCGTGATCTCGGCGTTGTAGTAGAGTTCCCCGCCCTGCAGGTCCTGCAGCCCGGTATTGAGCAGAGGCCCGTTGACCAGATTCTTGAGGTCATCGCTGACGTCTGAGTAGAAGTAGCTAATTCCCATTCGGTCACCCGGGCGGCGGTCGTTGAATCCGATCGCCTCGATCGAATACGTACCGGCCCACTTGTACGGGCTCGTTGCTTCGTCGGCCCATCCCATGGTGGTGTGAAACCAGACACGTCTCTGCGGATCGCAGCGATCCTGCCACAAAGTCTGCTGGCCCACGTAGGCGCCTAGCCAGGAACCTGTCCGTTTGGGAAACGTAATTCCAACGCCAGGAACGAATGATAGACCATTTCGATCAAATTGGGTGAAATCACCCGTGTTGTAAGTTCCGAGCACGAGGTGTGACCCGGGCAGTCCGCCAAATTCGGTGAAGATTCGTCCCGCCCCCAGGATCGTGGCACCATTGTTAAACAAATCGCCCAATCCAGTCACGGTGGCTACGTTGCTGCGATCGATAACCATCACGGCCGCTTCGATTCCCTTCTCGCCCGCTTTGATCAGGCCGGCTCCATTGACGACGGGCGAGATGGTCGGCACCACGTTCAGGAAGATGATGGAGGAGGCGTTCATGAAGCCGTCGAGGCCTTTGCCAAATTCGGGATAGAGCAAGCTCCAGAAATCGAGCAAGCTGTACCTTCCGACGGTGGCCGCGTAGCCGTCGGCGAGTTCCTGCTCGTAATACAGGCTGCTGATCGCGTAGATCGGATAATCGTCGATTCTCGGAATCAGCATTGCGACGTTGGCAGGCGCCATACCCGCGGCATCCAAGATCACATTCTCGCCATAGTTGCTCTCGGCGTGCAACAACATCTGGCCACCCTTCCACAGCCCCAATTTTTCGCTGTCGACGTTGTAATATCCATCGAACTTCGCGCCATAGCGAGACGTTTCATTGGCCCCGCCCGAAGCGACCCCCTGATAGAACTGGGTGAAGGATCCGTTGTACGTGATCCCGTGTTCTTCGAAGCACTCGCAATAGCCTTGCCAGTTGCCGAAGAGTGTTTCGCGGCACCAGCAGCAATTGCACTTCGGCTTACCGCCTCGACAGCAGCAACTGCCCATCGCATCGCAGGGCGTCTGGCCACATGCGGAGTCACATCCGCCATCGCAATATGTATCGCTGGCAAAGCAGTGGCCCACCGGCTGGATCGGCGATGCAGCGTACCACCGGTCGTGCCCGCTGTCGAACAGGTCGAGTGTGTCGGTAACTTCGACAATTTGGGCGTCGACTGGTTGCATCGAAGTGCAACTGAGCAATCCGACCAACAGGAGACTTAGAGACAGACTGTGTTTCATCGCTTGGCTCCTGCCGATTATGCGGCTGGGCTGACTTGATCAGCTTCAACCGACGGGCATCCTGTCTCGCAGCCAGTGCTGCGGGATGGTCTGCAACATCGCCGACCAAATTTGACGGCGCTCCACCAATCCAGCATGGCGGATTCCGTTTAGGCATCGGCGTACGACTGGCGGTCTCTTACCGAGCGATTCCGCCAACATTCAAGTTGGTGCGAATTGATGTGCAGATATGATCACCATTCCGAAGTGATCGAATGTAATGGTTATGACGCCCGTATGGATTAATTCTACTGTCCAAAGTTGTGTGGCCTTCGTTAAATCGTTTTGGTGGTTGAGTTGCCGGGTTCGTCGGGAGTGTTGGGGGCATGCTGAGAGTCAGATTTACCGGTTGGCTGGCGGTCGAGCGTCAGCGTACCCCGGGGACTCCATTGACTCGCTACTGGGCGCTCGCTGACGCTCGACCACCAGCCAGCCACTCATGGCGTACGTGGCCGCCAACAACGCGGAATCACTCTCCCGATCGCGTCAGAGAATCGGGCCGAGCATCGCGATGGTGTTGTTCCAGAGCCGCCGCCGGATCGGCCAACCGTCGACTTCGGCGATCGTAACCGCGTTGGAACTGGCGAGGTACGCTTGCTGTCGCGCGCGAACGTCGGCGGTCAACTTTGGGTCAACGAACAGAATGTTGTTCTCGTAGTTGAGTTCAAAGCTACGGCGGTCCATGTTTGCCGAACCAATCAAGGTGACCTCTCCGTCGATCGTCAGTGACTTGGTATGCAACAAGCCTCCAACGTATTCATGGATTTTGACTCCGGCGGCAAGCAAATCGGCGTAGTAACTGCGGCTGGCAGCTGCGACGATCCAGGAATCGTTTCTGGCCGGAAAGATGATGGTGGTGTCGACACCGCGATAGGCGGCTGCGCAAAGAGCATCCTGCAGTGACTCGTTGGGGACATAGTAGGGCGACGAGATGACGAGCTCACGTCGAGCGGCGTGCATCAGCGACTCGAACATCTCCGGCATCGCCGAATATCGAACGGTCGGTCCGGTGGCGATCACCTCGGCGGAAAATCCAGCCTCCGCCGCTGGCGTCGGAGTCCGCAACAAGTCGTTCAGGTTTTCATCGACGTAAGTCATCCAATCACTGGCAAAGACGTACTGGTTTTGCTTCGCGATCGGGCCTTCGAATCGCATCACCGCGTCGACCCAAGGTGCGTACTTCGGTTTAGGGCGAAACTCTGGATCTGCACAGTTTTGGCTGCCGCAGTAGGTGATGTGTCCGTCGATGACGAGGATCTTGCGGTGATTGCGAAGGTCGATGCGGCCCACGAATGGGTGCAGCAGTGGATTGCCGATGGGCAGAGCAACGGCCACATGAACTCCCGCATCGCTCATCTCTTTCCAGTAACGCGACTTGATCATTGCTCGCGAACCGAGCCCATCAGCCATTGCTCGGCACTTCACACCGCGCGCCGCGGCCCGTTTGAGCGCATCGACGATTTTGCAGCCGTTGTTGTCGGAAAGCCAAATGTAGAAGATCAAGTGAACGTGATCTTCGGCCGCGTCAATGTCGACGACCATCGAGTCGATCGTGGCGTTGGAATCGTGCATCAGACTCGCGGAATTACCTCCGACGGCAGAAAACCCGCTGATCGAGTGTCCGACGTCGAACAGGTGGCAGTAATGCGCAGGAACGTTCGGCTGGAGTTGTGTTTCGTCTCCGTCGTTGATGATTGGCGGCAGACCTTCGATAACTTCGCGCATGCGGGCGATGCGACGTCGTCCGATGTTGGTTTCTCCCAACAAGAGGTAGGTCAGGATGCCAAGGCCTGGCAGAGTGACGACCACCACGATCCAGGCGATGCGCGAAGCGGGTTCTCGATGCGGCGCAGGATCACGCGAACGATTAATGCCAATTCAATTAGAATGTGGATCGCCACCGCAATCGCAGTTGCGTTCATGATTCTGGCCTCAGTGGATTCCGACCGTCGATTCGGTCAAGTTGCTCGCTGGAGTCTAGCTGGACAGCTGTAGTTTGGCGATTTCAGTGAAGAAATTTTCAGCGATGATTCATCACACCATGCTGCTTGCCGTGTGCTTGGATCGGTGCGGCGTACACAGTAGGTCGACCCGTCCTCAGCTCGACCAATCCGCCATGAGTCAACCGTCAATGGTCGACTTGGGGACAAGCAGACCTGCGAAAATGGCGCTCGCTGGTTAAACTGACGCACCACCCGAAAGTATCATAAAAGATGGAACCAACAATGGCTCAGGACTCTTCGGCGTCCGCCGCTGGTGCGTCGGCCGAAGTCTCGCAAGCGAATGTCGGCTTCGTGGTCGGCAGCCGCCCAAAATTCGCTGATGAGACGGCTGAGTTGCTGCGCAGACGACTGACGGCAGTCACCCTCGCCTTGGTCGTCATCCTTCTCGCCGCATTCGTAGGCAACCTGATTCAAAGGACCAATGCGGCGCTGTGGTTCCGCATTTTCACGCTGATTGTCCTCAGTGCATGCTTGGCGAGGCTTCGCAGTCGATACGTTTTCTCCCTTTTCCAATTGCGATTGGTCGAGATTGTCGTCTTCGGATTCGTGGCCGCGCAAGTGTCGCTGATGTTTAGCACGCGGGTTGCGGGTTACGCCGCCGAGCACGATGTGACCTCGCTGATCGCAGTCAAGTACGTTTTTTGGTCAGCATGGTGCGTGCTCATTCTCATCTATGGCATCTTCATGCCGAACACATGGAAGCGGGGAGCTGCGGTGATGGTGCCTTTCGCGTTCATGCCGTTTCTGATCCTGGCTGTACAGTCGTGGTGGTCGCCGGACGTTGCGAGGCTGCTTGCCGAAGAGAAATCTCTGAGTTCAATTCCGCTTCCGCTGGTGGCGGCCTTGGTAAGCGTTTATGGCACACATGTCATCAACTCCGCGCGTCGCGAAGCCTTCAAGGCCCGACAGTTTGGTCAGTATCGACTACTCGAGAAACTTGGCAGCGGCGGGATGGGCGAGGTTTACAAGGCGGAACATGTGCTGCTGAAACGTCCCTGCGCGATGAAGCTGATCAAGCCGGAAAGCGAGGCCGATGTCACGGCACTTTCTCGTTTTGAAAAGGAAGTCAAGGCGACCGCCAAGCTGACGCATTGGAATACGATTGAGATCTATGACTACGGTCATACCGAGGATGGCACGTTCTACTACGTGATGGAATTGCTGCCCGGCATGAGTCTGGAGGACCTGGTTGAGCAACACGGACCACTGTCTGCCGCTCGCGTCGTCTATTTGCTCCAGCAAGTTTGCGGCGCATTGCAAGAGGCACATAGCGTGGGATTGATTCATCGTGACATCAAGCCGGCGAACATCTTCGTCGCCCAACGTGGCGGCGTGTTCGACGTTGCCAAACTGCTCGACTTCGGCTTGGTCAAGGAACGAACCTCGGGACCCGGACACGACACGCAGTCCGGTGGCGGCTCGTTCAGCGGCACTCCACTGTACATGTCACCCGAACAAGCAGCTGCGTACGAGGACGTTGATGGGCGAGCGGACATCTATTCGTTGGGAGCGGTCGCCTACTATCTGCTGACCGGAAGTCCGCCGTTTTCCGGAACCAGTGTGATGCAATTGCTCGCTGCTCATGCAATGCACCAAGTAGCACCTCTGTCATCACAAGTCGCTGATGTACCAGCGGATCTTGAACGGGTCGTGCTGCGTTGCCTGGAAAAGAAACCCGATGACCGGTTTCCGGATGCCGCAAGTCTGGCCAAAGCGTTGGGTGCCTGCCAATGCGCCGCTGACTGGACGGCCGACGCTGCGGCGCAGTGGTGGGATCAGCATGGCCGCGAAGTCCAGCCACCGCCTCCGCGCGAGACGAAACCAATCGAAGTGACGATCGATTTGGCTCCGGACGAAACAATCGACGGATAGCTCCCAGTTCGTAGTGACCCGATTCATCGGGTGATCTGTGTGACGGTCGAATGAATGCGGTCACTACGAACCTTTCGGCGGCTCCCTCGGCCTCGACGGTCTGGTATAATTAAACGCTCGATTAAACAGAAATCGTGTTGATTCGAATTTGGCGAATGGCAGTAGAACACCGAGGAGAGGCATCATGGCAAATGACTTGACGAATAATCAGACGAACTTTGGCAACGTGGTTGAACACGAATTGGCCCGCTTGGGCAAAGAATGGTGGTGCTTTTTGTTAGTAGGCATCCTCCTTGTCATCGGCGGCACGGCCGCGATTGCCTATCCCTGGTTCACATCGCTTGGCGTAGTGATTTTTCTGGGCGCGATCTTGATTGTCAGCGGACTGGCCACGATCATCGCTGCTTTCTGGGCGGGAAGGTGGAGTGCCTTCATGGTGCAGATCTTGATTGGGATTCTGTACATGGTCGCCGGATTCGTGATCACAGACGCGCCATTAGCGTCACTCGCGCTGCTGACACTGATGCTGGCTGGTTTCTTCGTGATTGCCGGCGGCTTCCGGATCGTTACGGCATTGGTGGAAAAGTATCCGCAGTGGGGTTGGTCGCTTTTCAACGGTGTGGTCACGTTGATGTTGGGAATGATTATCTTTCGTAGCTTCCGACAGCTTCCCGAAGAGCCATCGGGTGTTTTTTGGATCATCGGTCTGATGGTCGGGTTGGAACTTCTCTTTAACGGCTGGACGTGGATCATGTTGTCCTTCGCCATCAAGAGGCTACCGCAAATTGAAGAGAACCCGGCGTAATCGGCTTGTCGATTTAGTGGATGTGGTCGCGTGGTTGAAGATTCTGCTCGATGGGGTTGACTCAGAAGACGATCGACATTGTCAGTTTGCGGGGATGGATCGGTGGCTGGCCGAAAGCACCGTGGTATTTTGCTTCCCAAGCGGTCCAGTCCAGCGAGCCAAAAATTTCATCAGGCAGCCGCTCGGGATGATCTTCGGGGATCCGAGACTCAAGCGACTGTGTGAACGGTACCAGCTGATCGCGAGGTGTCGAAGCATCCTGCCAATGAGAATTCTTCGGAGTTCGCTGACTCATCGCTTATCCATCTGCGTTGGTGGATGTAACCGCGGCTCGCCAGAATCGATCGGCGTCCGAGAGTTTCCGAGCGTGATTCACCGAACAGTTGTTCGTCGTCCTGGCCAAAACTGACCTTCGGGAGTACAGCATCGGTGTGGAATCCGCTACCATAGACCGCAGTTTTCAGCGTTTTGATTGCCCGGGTTGCTGAAATCCGTGATTGGCAAGAGGGCATTCACGCAATGCCTCTGGGAACGCACCGCACACCATGACGAATCAACAATGAAATCTGAAGTAATACGAAATATGAGTCGCTGGGTGACTCTAACCTTGCTGCTCCTGGCCGGGCTTGCGACTGCCCGAGCCAATACGACCAGTCTGCCATCGGCTTCGCTGGAACGACAGCTGTGGGTAGTCGACACTCGCGGGGCGTCGAACAATGCGAGCGTCCAACAAGTTTCGCGATTGAAGTATTGGCGATTGGACGCAGGCCGCCAGTGGCGCGCGGCGATCTTGCCGGAGTTGCTCAGTACGGATGATCCTGCCATCCCAACTCTGTTTTACGTGCACGAGAATCGGGTCACGCGTAGCGAGTCGTTCCAACGGGCCTGCGCCGTGTTTGCGAACCTGTCTCGCTGCGTGCCGGCCGACCAACCTTTTCGCTTGATCGCGGTTTCCTGGCCATCCGATCGGATTGGTATCCTGCCGCGTCCCGACGTGCAAACAAAAGCACAGCGAAGTGAAGCCCATGGTTTGTATCTGGCCTGGTTGACCGACCAGATCCGTCCAGATGTTTCGATTGGCATGTTTGGCATGAGCTACGGCCCGCGAATGATTGCGGCGGCTCTACACCATCTTGGCGGTGGTTCGATCGATGGTCGCTGCTTGCAGAGCAGGGTGAATCCGACACGCAATCCGGTTCACATCGCGTTTGCCGCCGCCGCCCTCGACGCTCATTGGCTGCAGTCTGGGCAGCGTTACGGCCAGGCACTCACGCAAGTCGACCGCGCTCTTATTCTGGTGAATCCAAGAGACAACGTACTGCGATTCTATCCGAACATGTATGGCCACGCTCGCCGCGGATCAGAGGCGCTGGGATATGTCGGCACAGGCTGTCGGCTCTCCGTCTCCAATCGTGTCGAAGAGTGCAATGTGAGCGGCCAAGTCGGGAGTTCCCATCGCTGGACCGATTATGAAGGTTCGCGGTCGATGCTGGCCAAGATGGTGACTCATTTGATGTACTGAATCAGGTAGGTTGCTAAAAAATAGTCTGAATCGAATCAACTGGGAGTAGTTTCATGAAGCATTTTATTCTCTCTTCTCGGTCGGCCGTGGTGGTCCTGGCGATGACATGTGTTGTTGATTTGGCCAGGTCGGCCGAGCCCTCAACTGCGGAGGAAGCAACCATCCGGACCACAGCCGCTGCCTATTTGGATGTTCTCAACCGCGGCGACTATGATTCGGCTCGCACGTTCTGGACCGAGAATGGAAACATCATCGACGAGACCGGGCATCAGACCAACGTTCGCGATATTCAGCCTCCAGCCGACGGGGGAGTGAAGAACACAAACGCCCCGCCCCTGACCGACGTGCGGACCAGTTCCATTCGCTTTGTGACGCCCGACGTGGCAATTGAGGACGGCACGTCCGAAAACCCGTCGCGGCCGAACGGAGCTTCGACAAGCGGACGGTTTTCGGTTGTTTGGGTCAAGCAGAATGGAAAGTGGCTGATTGACTCGCTGCGCGAATCGGCGATTGCCAATCAATCGTCGGCCAGCCGAATTCAAGACTTGGCCTGGATAATCGGGGACTGGGCCGAAGAGGGAGGAGATGCGGCGTTTCAGGCATCATTTAGCTGGAGTCCCGGCAACCATTTTATTGTTGGCGAAGTTCGTATCGAGCCCCGCGATCAGCAGTCACACGTTGTCACCCAGCGGATCGCCTGGGATGCAGCTGCCGGCACAATTCGATCGTGGAACTTTGACTCTGACGGCGGTTTTTCATCAGGCGCGTGGGCGCGTGACGGAGACGCATGGGTTGTATCTACCAACGGCGTACTGCCGGATGGCAAACGCACACTCGGGCGACGCGTCTTTCAACGCATCGATGAGAACTCGGTATTGATGGAGTCGCTCGGGTTTCAGATTGACGGACAATCTGTCCCCGACCTTCGCGTCAAGCTGGTTCGCAGTGCGGCCAAGAAATAACGCCGTTCATGTCAATCAACAACCGCAAAAACTCACCTGTCAGGAATCGCCACAATGAATCGTCTATCCAGCTTTCGTCTTCTTGTGTTCGCATTGGCCTTGGTCTCCGCAGCAACGGTTGGACTTCAGCACACCCGCGCTCAGGGCGGGGCACAAACGTCCGACCGCGATAAGATCCTCAACAGTCCCGAGTGGAAGCAAACGATGAAGGACTTGGAACAGTGGTCTACCGTTCAGCAGATTTATGACAAGGATCAAATGGCGAAGCTGAAACAGCAGTTCGAAAAGAAGATCGCGGACATGCCGGCCGACCAGATCAAGGAATTCATGGATGACTTGAAGCAGAAACTAAAGGTTCTCAACAGCGACGAAGCACGCAACGCTCGCGAGTGGTTGGCTGAAACTCTGGCTGTGGCGGCCCCAGCCTATGCCGAGAAAATCCGTGAACAGCTTCCGGACATTGCAACTTTGTCTGCCGCGCAGTTGCAGCTACAACTCGACGAGTATGAAAATAAGATCGCCGCGAAACGCAAATACGCCTCTGAATTTGCCAAACAACGAGAGGACCAGGCGCAGCAAATCCGCGAGCAACGAATCCGCAATCAGAACGCGAGACTCGAATCGCAAATGGCGGCCGAGGCCACGCCACGCAGCAACTACAACTTCTCGGCGCCGGCGAAGGTCCGAACCTACACGCCCCCTCCCTACCCGTGGATTTGGGGAGGCTATCGCTGGTAACGGCGATTTATGAGTCAGGCTGCATCTTCGTAGTGACCGCATTCATGCGGTGATCGAGTAGAATACCCGATGAATCAGGTCACTACGAACGGTGTGCGAATCCCGATTTATCGGTTGATGCCGCCCGCGACGCGATACAAGCACTCCCCCAACTGACAATTCACGCGGTCACGTTCAGTCTGTCGGCCGACCAAAATCGCATGTTCGAGGTCGCATGTTCGAGGTCGCATGTTCGAGGTCGCATGTTCGAGGTCGCATCGGAGGTTTCCGGCACGTTCCATCGTGCAGAAGAGTTTTCAGAATTGTCAACCGTCTTTCAAGATTCGGCACGAACGACTGGCGTACGGACCATCGAGTAGCATACCGACACATGACGCGCCCCCTTGTTCGCCGGGCAGAGCAGGCTGATGCGACGGCCCATTCGGCGGATGTTGGTGACCATTGGCATCCAACTGAGAGTTGCTTTCCGGGGGTGGTCGGCGGTCGAGCGCTAGCCACCCACTCATTGCGGACCTGCCACCAAAAGTCCCGCGGAGTCAATTCGCTTATCAAGCACCTAATCGCGAGCGAATCTCGGCGTGAATCTCATCCGGCGGAGCCGTGCCGTCGATATCAAGCACCAATTCCTTGTTCCGGAATAGGCCCAGCACCGGTTCGGTTTTGGAGTGGTAATCTTTCAACCGACCGGCCAGCGCATCGGGCGTGTCATCGGGACGCGAAACGAGTCCTCCTCCGCAAACATCGCACACATCTTCAACCGCCGGGCGATGCGAGATCAGATTGTAGTCCAGGCCACAATTGCTACATAAACGCCGCGACAAAACGCGTTCTCGCACGACCTCGTCGGGAACACGAATGTGAATCACGGCATCGATGTCGTAACTTTCCAGGAAAAACTGAGCCTGCGACTCACTCCGCGGGAACCCGTCCAAAATGTAGCCGTAATTCCAATCGTGTTCTTCCAGACGCCGGTGCACAATCCGCTCGACGACTTCATCGCCGACCAGGTTCCCAGCAGCGACGACCCGCTTGACCTGTGCGCCTAATTTGGTGTGACTCTTGATGTGCCAGCGAAAAATGTCGCCCACACTGATGTGCACCAAATCAAAGGCCTTGACCAGCATGGCGGCCTGCGTTCCCTTGCCGCATCCCTGCACACCCATGATCACGTATTTGTGCATAAGTAGCTTTCACCCTTCACTAGCGTTGGTCAACGATCAACAAGTCTCGGCGTCCCAAACCATTGTTACTAAGGTCCAGTAGTACGAAGGTCCAGTAGTACCGGTTCACCAAATCTCGGGAATGAACGTTTGATCTTCCAACGGCGGACGCAAGTAGGCGCCCTCCGTAGGTCGTGGTGGTAATTCCGGTGGAGTGGGCGTCAAATCTTTGTAGGGAATCATGCTCAAGAAGTGACTAATACAATTCAATCGCGCACACTTCTTCACATCCGCTTTGACGACGTGCCACGGAGCTTGCTTGATGTCGGTGTGCGCGAACATGGTATCTTTTGCCTTGGAATACTCGATCCAACGAGAACGCGACTCGACATCCATCGGGCTCAACTTCCAACTGCGTGTCGGGTCTTTCATTCGTTTTTGAAATCTTCGCTCCTGCTCGTCATCGCTGACCGAGAACCAGTACTTGATCACTTGGATACCCGATCGGACCAGCATCCGTTCGAACTCAGGGCAGGAGCGGAGAAATTCGTGATACTCGACGTCCGAGCAAAAACCCATCACGTGTTCGACGCCGGCCCGATTGTACCAGCTTCGATCTAGCAACACGATTTCGCCAGCCGAGGGCAAATGGGCGACATACCGCTGGAAATACCAACTCCTTTTTTCCCGTTCCGTCGGTGTTCCCAAGGCCACGACTCGACAAATCCGCGGATTCAAGCTTTCGGTGATGCGTTTGATCACGCCCCCTTTTCCCGCGGCGTCGCGTCCCTCGAACACCACCACAACTTTCAATCCCTCGTGCTTCACCCATTCCTGCAGCTTGACCAGCTCGATCTGCAAGTCGGGCGAGTTCCTTCTCGTAGATTTTTTCGTCAATCCTGTGTTTCTTCGCTTTGACGTCTCCAGATCCGTGGAAGGAGGGATCCGGCGGACGTTTCTTATCCTCCCCCTTCTTTTTCTTATGTTTGGTTGTCATGCCGAACGTTTTCTTCAATTGCTTCGAAGACTGGTAGAGGTCTGGATAGCCGACTGTTGCCGCGATTTCTCCTGCGCGGATGTGGATATCGTACAGAAGTCGCTGGGCAACGGACATCCGTCGGTGCAGGCCGTCGGTTCCGATCGTAATCGCAAAGTGCTTGCGGAACTGGTTGCAAAGGTGGCTGCGCGATAGAAAGACGCGACAAAACCAAGAACAAATGGCAATCGCAACTTGGATCCGGCCGGTAACATTGAAAACCTCAGCTCAACCATGTTCTCACTTTGCCTGGGAGCCTCCGCTTGAATAACCGACTTTTTCTGTGGTCTTTGACTGCTGCGTTGGCTGGGTTTCTCTTCGGCTTCGACACCGTCGTGATCTCTGGCGCCGAAAAAACGATTCAGGAGCTGTGGGGTCTGAACCACGGGCTGCATGGCGTTGCCATCGGAATGGCGCTGTGGGGGACGGTGCTGGGATCGCTGGCGGGTGCTTGGCCTGCGGACAAAATTGGTCGCAAGAAGACGTTGATTGCAATTGGACTGCTATATTTCGTCTCTGCCGTCTGGTCTGGCCTGGCCAATGACGTTTACTCGTTCATGGTTGCGCGATTCATTGGTGGGCTTGGCGTCGGTATCTCGACGGTTGCTGCGCCACTTTACATCTCCGAAATCTCACCGCCGGACAAGCGTGGGCGTTTGGCGGGGATGTTCCAGTTCAACATTGTGTTCGGGATCCTGATCGCATTTCTGTCGAACTTTCTGATTGGCAATCTACTGGGCGACGACGGTTGGCGATGGATGCTGGGCATTGAAGCGGTCCCAGCCCTGATCTACACAGCGATGTGTTTCTCGATTCCACACAGCCCACGATGGTTGATCGGAAAACGGGGCGACAGGGCTGCTGGCACCACAGTATTGAAGCAGCTCAATCCTGATGCTTCCGACGATCAAATCGCCAGCGATGGTCGAGCGGATTGCAACTGCGTCGCACCTTGAATCTGGCGGCTCAACGACTTCCGACAGGTTCTGGACATGGCGTTTACGCGTGCCCATTCTGCTGGCGTTCCTTGTTGCCTTCTTCAATCAGCTCTCTGGCATCAATGCGATCCTGTATTTTGCCCCACGGATTTTCGAGCTGGCGGGACTGGGCAAGAGTGCCGCGTTGCTGAATTCGGTTGGCATCGGCGTCACGAATCTGATCTTCACCTTTGTCGGATTGTACCTGATCGATCGGATCGGCCGCCGAACGTTGCTGTACATTGGCTCGTTCGGTTACATCGCGTCACTCGGATTGTGTGCTTGGGCGTTCTTCGCGTTTGCACCTCCGTTTCAGGTGGCCAACATGGCAATCTCTGTCAAGAGTTCGATTGCTAGTCTTCAAACAGCGGAATCGCTTACCGTCAGCAACGACAAAAGACATCGAGCAATTGAAGGCTCAGCTGGAGAAAGGCAAACGGGCGCTGGCGGCGGCAACGGCGTCGGCGGATTACAAAGGCGACGCCGTTGCGTTTCCGGAAGACGCCACGGCCGAAGACACAATCGCGACGGCGGACAATGCTCTGTCGCAAGCGAGCCAAGAGTCCGGCTTCGGAGGCACGTTGGTGATGCTGTGCATCTTTGCCTTCATCGCCGCTCATGCCGTTGGCCAGGGAACCGTCATCTGGGTGTTGATCTCCGAGATCTTTCCCAACCAACATCGAGCCGAAGGCCAATCGCTGGGCAGTTTCAGCCACTGGATATTTGCCGCCATGCTGACCACTCTTTTTCCTTGGATGATTGGCACGTTCACTCCCGCCAGTGTGTTCGGCTTCTTTTGCTTTATGATGGTCCTGCAACTGGTTTGGGTGGCGACCATGGTGCCGGAAACGAAAGGTGTACCACTTGAAGATATGGAAAAGAAACTGGGGATCTGCGAATGAGTAACGTGCCTGTTGTTGTCGGCCTGGGCGAAACGCTCTGGGATGTTTTCCCTGACGGTGCCCATCTCGGCGGTGCTCCATTGAATTTCTCCTGCAGCGTCGCGGAGCTGGCGCAATCCCATGCGCAAGTCCTGATGGTGAGCGCCGTTGGAAACGATGAAATGGGGCGACGTGCCGTCGCTTCGCTTGCGGAGCATGGAGTCGACACGACCTGCGTGCAAACCGATGACCGGCAAACCGGTCAGGTGCTGGTGGAACTTGATTCAGCGGGAGTTGCCAGCTATCGCTTTGCAGAAGATGCTGCGTGGGACCACCTTTCCTGGAATAGTGCCTTGCAGCAGCTCGCGTCCGACTGCGATGCCATCTGCTTCGGCACATTGGGACAACGAAGCGAGTGCTCGCGGACCACGATACAGAAGTTCGTCAGCGCAACATCTGACGAAACGCTGCGTATTCTGGATGTGAATCTGCGAGCTCCCTTCTTTAGTGACGAAGTGATACGCGAGTCGCTGGTTCTTGCCAATGTTCTGAAACTGAACGATGAGGAGCTTCCGCTTTTGGCGGCCCTCAGCGGAATCTCTGGAAACGACGTTGAGATCATGCGGCAACTTGCCGATCAGTTTCAGCTTCGCTGTGTCGCTTTGACTCGCGGCGATCAAGGAGCGATCCTGGTTTGCGGTGATGTGGTCAGCGATCTGCCGGGCATCGAAGTCGAAGTTGTCGATACCGTCGGAGCGGGCGACGCATTCACCGCCGCGATGACACTCGGATTGTTGACGGGGCAAGGCATTGACCAAGTCAACCAGCGCGCCATCGCGACCGCAGCGTACGTTTGTTCACAACCGGGAGCCACGATGAGCTTTCCCGAAAGCCTTCTGGATGGAACTTCGAAGTCAACCGACTGAAACGAGGGTCTGACGTCAACAATCATTCGAGATCTTTCTCATGAAGCTCTTCAATCTTGCCGCCCTCACGTCTGCTTTACTGTTGAGTCTGCTGGGCAGCTGCGGATCCGTTTGTGCCGACGACCTGCTCATCGGAGATTTCGGCCTCCAGCAAAAGCTTGCCGAGTACCGGCAGTCCGCCGATTACCTGAACGAACCATTTCGTCCGCAGGCACACTTCACGCCCGAAATCAACTGGATGAACGACCCCAACGGACTGGTCTTCCACAACGGTGAATACCATCTTGTTCTACCAGTACAATCCCGCGGGCAATTCGTGGGGGCACATGAGTTGGGGACATGCCGTCAGTCGAGACCTGACGCACTGGGAACATCTGCCGCTGGCGATTCCCGAAGAAGACGGGGTGATGGCGTTCAGCGGTTGTTGCGTGGTCGATCATCAGAACACATCCGGATTCGGCGATGGCACGAAGCCGCCGATGGTCGCCGTCTACACCGGTCACGGTCACGGCAAACAGGTTCAGAATCTGGCGTATAGCAACGACGACGGTCGCACTTGGACAAAGTACGCAGAAAACCCGGTTCTCGACATCAGCAACCCCGACTTCCGTGATCCCAAAGTCTTCTGGCATGCGCCAACGAATCGTTGGGTGATGGTTGTGTCGCTCGCGAAAGAAAAGGTCCTGGTGTTCTACGCTTCCAAAGATTTGAAGCAATGGACGGAACTCAGCCGGTTTGGGCCCGCTGGTGCCAAGGACAAACCGAATTGGGAATGTCCCGACCTGTTCGAGTTACCGGTCGAAGGCGAGGAAGGAAAGAAGCTGTGGGTGCTCGAAGTCGACATGGGCAGCGGCAGCGTGGCGGGTGGCAGCGGTGGTGAGTACTTTGTCGGTGCACTTTGACGGCACGACATTCACTGCCATTCAGGACAGCTCAGTGGGTCGACTTCGGCCGCGACTTCTATGCACCGGTGAGCTGGTCAGACATTCCGGAGGCGGACGGACGACGGATTTGGATTGGCTGGTTCAACAACTGGGAAACCTGTCTTGTGCCCACATCCCCTGGCGCAGTTGCATGTCGGTTCCCCGTAGTTTGAGCTTGCGAAAGGTTCCAGCCATCGACGGGAAGTCGGCCCCGCGTTACACGATGCTGCAACGCCCTGTGAACGAATTTCGCGAGCTTTTCGCCAAGAGCGTTCCCATTGATACCGATCGTCGCCACCTGGCCCCCGGTTGCCGTGACGAAAACGGGCGATCTCACCGATATGAACTTTGTGCTTGAGACAACCTTGAAGCCCGGGAGCAGCCCGATCGTGTGGAATTCGAATTCGAACCGGTAGCGATGAATTCACGGAGGTCGGCTACGACCGTGAACCGGGCGTTGTCTACGTTGACCGGCGAAAATCAGGCAACGTCGATTTCCATCAAGCATTCTGCAGGTCGGCACGAAGCGCCAACACGACTGATCGATGGTGAGGTCAAAGCTGCAAATTATCGTCGATCGTTCTTCCATCGAAGTCTTCATCAATGACGGTGAAGCAGTGATCAGCGACCGGATCTTCCCCAGCAGTCAACAGCCGGTGATCGAGGTTTTCACTGGAGGCGCGTCCGCCCAAGTCATGGGTACAAAGCTGCGGCAACTCAAATCGATCTGGCGAAAGTGACGTACTTTAATTCCTGTGCAGGAAGTCTGAGATCTTCTGCTTTGCTTCCCGCCGTGGTTCGACGGCGTGCTTGCTTCTCACTTGATTGGGTTCTCGATTGAAAACAGCGTTGGATCGCACTCTCGCTGTCAGTTAGGATTGTGGGTAGGCTCGTTGCCAATGTCGACAAGATCTATGGGCGGCGGTTGGATATGATCCGACGAGCAAGAAATACGTATGGACTTTGATCGCGATCGCCGCCCTGGCGGCGATCGCGTGGGTCATCATCTCATCGTAACCTACTTGCAGGAATGATCTCGCCGCGTCGCAAGTTGGCGTGTCGGGTTATGAAGTAACGGTCGATTCAATGTTCCAGCACTCGCCGAAGGCGACTGCGTCCGCCCTTTACAGTCGCTTGCGGCTTGACGTAAAACAATCGCGCTGGCGATGCTTAAATACGAACGGTATTGCGTTTAGACTGACAGCGACGAAATTCAGCAGTTTGCCCCCTACGCATCTTGGTTGGAAACATGAACGCTCGCGAAGAAGAACCTGTCAGGAATGAACGGTACCATTGGCTCGGTTCTCATGTGGAAAATCGCGACGGCGTCGACGGCGCGAGGTTTGCTGTATGGGCCCCAAACGCGACTGAAGTCAGCGTGCTGTCCGATGGCAATGGCTGGCAGCACGGTAGTGACTGGCTGACCGGCAGCGACTCAGGCGTGTGGTCCGGATTCATTCCGGGGGCCGGTGTCGGGACTCGCTACAAATACAGCCTCCGCACGAAGGACGGCCAGATTGCTCGACAAGGCTGATCCCTATGCGTTCGCTGCCGAGATGCCTCCGGCGACCGCGTCGATTATCCACGATTTGGATCAATACAAGTGGAAAGATAAGGATTGGATGCATCGGCGTGCGCAGGTGAACTGGTTGCGGCAGCCGATCTCGGTGTACGAGGTGCATCTCTCGTCATGGAAACGGCCTTGGGACGGTCGTCGCTACCATAGCTATAAAGAACTGGCTCACATGCTTGTGGATTATGTTCGCCAACTGGGATACACGCATATCGAATTGATGCCGATTACCGAGTTCCCGTTCGACGGTTCTTGGGGATATCAGGTGACTGGCTATTTCGCGCCGACCAGCCGTTTCGGCGCACCGGACGATTTCCGGTATTTCATCGATCACTGTCACCAGAACGACATTGGCGTGATCATGGATTGGGTGCCCGCCCACTTCCCCTACGATGATCATGGCCTGGCACGCTTCGACGGCAGCGGACTGTACGAACACGATGATCCCAAGCAAGGGTTCCATCCAGATTGGAACACACACATCTTCAACTATGGTCGCAACGAGGTTTGTGATTTCCTGCATGCGAGTGCTCGATTTTGGTTGAAGGAGTATCACATCGATGGTTTGCGAGTCGATGCAGTCGCCTCGATGCTCTACCTGGATTACTCGCGAAATGAAGGCGAATGGGTACCGAATTGCTATGGCGGAAACGAGAACTTTGAAGCGATCGAGTTCCTTAAGCAATTCAACATCCATTTGCATTCGGACTTTCCCAGGTGCGATCACGATTGCGGAGGAGTCCACGTCGTACGGCGGAGTTTCAAGACCAATCTATGACGGAGGGCTCGGGTTTGGATTCAAGTGGGATATGGGATGGATGCATGACACGTTGGAGTACATCAAACGCGACCCCATTTACCGCAAGTACCACCAAAACGAACTCTCCTTCCGGTCCGTGTATCAGTTCTCAGAGAATTTCATGCTGCCGCTTTCGCATGATGAAGTCGTGCACGGCAAAGGGTCCCTGATTCAGCGAATGCCCGGCGACCAATGGCAGCGGTTTGCCAATCTTCGTTTGCTGTATGGATACCAATACGCCTCGCCCGGAAAGAAACTGCTGTTCATGGGCGGCGAGTTCGGGCAGTCGTCCGAATGGAATGCCGACAGTCAACTTGACTGGTCATTGCTGCAGTTTGAGATTCACGACGGAGTCAAGAAGTTCATCGGAGACCTGAACCGCATTTACAAGGACTATCCCGCGCTTCACGAACTGGATTGTGAACCGCAAGGCTTTTCTTGGATCGCGGCCGATGACGCGGAAAAGAGCATTTATACGTTTTGCCGACAAGACAGCTCTGGGGACTCGATTGTCGTTGTCTTGAACTTCACGCCCGCCCCGCACATTGGCTATCGAATCGGCGTGCCACTACCAGGCAAATACATCGAAATTATCAACAGCGACTCGAAGATGTACGGTGGGAGTAACGTTGGGAATCTGGGCGGCACAAGAGGCGGAGGAAGTGCCGAGCCACGGACGTGACCACAGCCTCAAACTCAATATTCCGCCACTGGCTATGATCATGCTCTCCGCGACCGGGAAAAACTGACGCGACGCTCATTCAATGGACGACGCCAGTTTCAATCAGCCGAAATGCGATAGCATGAGGTTCTCTCGTCTCCTACTGGCAAGAACCGCTCTCTATCGCCAGTCGGCTGATCGCTCAACGAAAAACGTTTCTGCCGTTCAAAACCGGCGCCGGCTTGCTGGGAATGAGGCAGAGATAGCGCCTCCTGCTTCATCTTCAAGATGCCAGATTCCGCGGTGGCTGGAGAAATAATTGTCCTGTGCGCCGTGGGCATATTCGTCCGCCAGGCACTTTGCAGTTTTATTGTCGATTGCTTATTGTCCTTCTGGTTGTGTGCGTGAAAGTCTCGAGTCGATGGAATGACGCCTGTCTGTACCTGGGAAATAACTCAAGCCGCTGTGACCGCTGACAAAGGAACTTCTGCGCATGCGCGAACGAACTTGGCTCATTTTTCCAAGAAGTTGGACTGGGCGACCGTGTCGCCGCAAATTTAGGGGTTTTCCTACCGATTCATGTGTACCGCGTAATGAGATATGGTCGAGGCGAAGCTTGAAAAACGTTTGAATTTCCTGGGTGCCGCTGGCTCACAAGTTGCCTACTCAGGCCCCTGCATGGCGCAGTGAGCCAGGGTTGTACCGGGGCGCGGGGGTGATCTGATGCGAGTCCTCTTTCTCCATGGCTGGGAATCAGTCCCAGGTGGCCTCAAGCCGAGCTACCTCAAAGACCACGGCCACACCGTCATCAATCCGGCCTTGCCAGACGATGATTTCGACGAGTCCGTTCGCATCGCCAACGCCGAATACAGCGAGCATCGACCCGATGTTGTCGTTGGCTCCAGTCGTGGCGGCGCAGTCGCCGTCAACATGGACAGCGGCGACACACCGCTCGTGCTTCTGTGCCCGGCTTGGAAGAATTGGGGAACGGCCACGACCGTCAAACCGAACACCACCATCATTCACTCACGCCAAGATGATGTGATCCCGTTCGCCGACTCGGAAGAACTTCTGACAAACAGCGGCTTACCAACTGAGACGCTCATTGAAGTTGGCAACGATCACCGACTGGCCGATCCCGAGCCACTCAAAGCGATGCTGGAAGCGTGCATGCCGGGCCGGCCAGAAGACAAATCGCCGACGTGAGCGTCTGCTACGACGTGGCAATTGGCTTTTCCATGGCCAGTCATCAAGAGCCCTGATCGTGCCCCAGATTCGGGCACCACTGAGTCATCCTTCGCCCCGTCAGGACGTTATTGAGGCCACAAGTACTTTTGGGACTTCTTTTCGATGCGACGTGAATCAGGCTGAGATCTGTGTTCAGGTTGGCTCGGCCACAAATACTGTTGGGACTTCTTTTCGACGTGAGGCTTAGGCGGACGTTCGCACAATGCATTCATAAGGCAGCTGACCGTCTCGTCGTCCGCAGACTCGCTGAGAATGTCCTGCCAATGTGAAATGGTTTTCAGGCTGTAAGTTGGGTAAGGTGACTTGCCGAATGGCGAGTAGATCTCCCCGAGCAGATCTATTAGCCGAAGGGGGTAGCTGTCGTGCTCTGCGATGATTCTACGGCCGTTGTCCTCACACGTAATTCTCGAGATCGCTGATCCACAGTTCCAGCGTCGTGATGTGGCCGAATGTTTTATTTTGCCGAGACCGGCGGACGTTAAATCGTGTTCACGGTTGCAGGCTTTGACGTTCCATTCAACCTCGAAAGAGTCGAGAGCGTCAGTGAGACGGACATCACGACTAATCTTGATCACATCTGCCGAAACTTCCTTAGTATTCCCCTCGTCATCAAGAACCGCCTCGTAATCCCCAATCTCGTTGAGGATCTCGATGGGAATACAAAAGATCTCATTAACCATGCGATCACGTCGGTGCAGGGTGCGTACATCACAGCCAGTAAATGCTGCGATGAAGTCAACGAGGTCGTCATCTTCGGCCACGAGATCGAACAGGCGGCCCAGCGTCACTCCAGGTTGAATGGTCACGTTCTGATTCAGAACTTGGAGAGACAGTCCCGGCTTGGACCGCCATTTTTCTCCGTCGAAGTAGGTGAGCATAGCGCCCTGCTTTGCGATTCTCAGTGGCATAGCTGTTTGTTATCCTCCTGCTGATTGTGGGTCGGAAGGTGTGGCTCATCACCGAGCCCGAGTATGTGGCGTGAGCACCGACTCCATCGGCCTATGATCGCTTATCGTCTCGTCTTCTGGGAGGTCTCCATCCCGCTTGACTACCCGGCACACCGGATTCCATTCCTTTGCTGGTCGCGCCACGAAAGCGAAATCCAACATCGAGTCTGCCAGTTACGTGCCTTAGTCTGTTTGTTGGGGCCAGTGAAATTTAAGTCACAGTCGTGAATGCTATGGACACGCCAAAGTGGTCGGTGAGCCTTTGGTCGGGCACGGCCACTTCAGGCCAGCGGATCGCCGGGTCGGCTCGCCACTTTGAATCTGCGCGTGCACATATATGGTCGATGCAGGCACAGGGAGCAGAGTCGCGTCGAATCGGATCATCCTCGCCACCAGTCAATGCAACCAAGCCAGCTTCTTGAAGTGTTGCCTCTAGCACAGCGTGATTGGCGAGTGAACCATAGTAATGCGGTGTCACCAGATCCTGATTAAAATCGCCCATCACGAAGAACTCGTCATCAGGATGCTCTTGCCGAAACTGCTTCCAGTCCGCTGCTTGAACGGCAAGTGCCTCACGAAAAGCAAAACCGTTGGCGCCGGCAAATCCTCGCCACTCGCTGCCAATCCAAGGAAGCACCGTCCCGTAGATGATAAACGGCGATTCAGAATCCCAGTTGATTCGGACAGCGGCCGTCCTTGCCTCATCCGAAGTCGTGAGTTTTTCCATCGGAAAACGCGACCAAATCGTAACCCAACGATGTTCGATTTTGTGTTGCCCGTCACGACCAGCAGCGGACGAATGCGAGTAGGGATAGCCGAGCGAAAAGCCATCGTGCGTTTCGGTAAGAACCCAGATGTCGGCTTGCTCTTGATCGACATGTGAGCGTAATGCCTCGCGGCGAGGCTCTGACACCGGCAGCATCACGTTCCAAGTGGCGAGTTTCAACACTGTCATTCCTGATAGCAGTTAATCGAAGTTGTGCGACTTGGGCACAATCGTGGCATCTTAGCGAATGTCAATCGTCACGCACCGGCGCTGCGATAATCTCAAGCGATTTCAACTCTTTCGCGACGATCCGAGGGCCCCGATCGACCACGACGTGTGCAACTCGCGAGCGTGCCTCTGCGAAGCGTCCCCACATTTCGGGGGGAACGAATTTCTCCTGGTTCAGTCAGGCGATAAAACGATTTTCACTAAGGTGACCGAGTCCCGGCTCAAAGGCGAAATCAGCGAACGAAGTCCTGACGGCAAGACGCGATCTGGAACATATGAGACCACCAAGGAATCAGAGAGCAAGTCTTCGACGCTCGTCCAATGGAAAGGTGATGGCGGCAAGACGGAAAGCGTGAAGGGTAGCTTCACTCGGCTTGATTGAAATTAGCGTAATCATTCCCGGTGTGTTGGGCGGACTGATGCCAGAACTTAGATTCCTGAGGTCGCAACTAAATTTGCTCAAATATGAATCGCTACTGCTGCAAATGGACGATCTGACGGAAATCCACAATGCGTTTCTGCACGGATCCGATCGACTAAGCATCGTGCGGGAAATAACTGTCGCGACTTCAAAGTAGCCATCACGCTCCGTCGTGATGATCGCCGGAAATACAGGACAGTTGTTTCCCGCACGATGCTAAATCAAAACGATCTGGAGGCAGTAGCAGAATTTCATTCATTGATGAACTGGGGAGTACCTGAGACCGACAGATTCCGCGCGTTTCTTTGCCCATTTCGCGGACAACTATGGCTGACCTATTAAAAATGGGTTGATCATGATGTCAAATTTCCGAAACTTGAAGTCGTGAACGGGATGATGGTTTGCCCGTATGACTTGATGGCGATCCTCTCCGATACCGTTCGGGGAATCGAAGCTGCGGAATAACAAATGAGAACACTACTTTCTGCGATTGCTCCTTTTCTGATCGTTTTCGCATCGTCCGGGCATGCGCGATCGTTCGAATTCGCATTGCAGCCGGTATCACGAACATTGGAATCGAATGGGAACGGATTCTCTCTCAGCGGGCGAGTGGAGCATCGACTGGTAAGACGGTGTCACAGGAGCTGGTTGTTTCCCTTTGCTGTCGCTTGGAGGTGCGGGATCGAGCTGTAAGGGATCAAGCAGCTTGCGTTTGGCGGATGCGGCAAACGCTACAATGGACCGCTCGGCTGGTTGGTTGGGTGAGGAAAGCAACATGAGACAGGAAGAAGCCACCGCAATGCTGCGAGGTGGGAAAGAGGGTGTCAAGCGATGGAATGAGTTGCGTCTGGCTGGCGACCAGATCCCCGATCTCAGCGGTGCCGATCTCAGCCAAGCCGATCTCATCGAAGCCGATCTCAGCGAAGCCAATCTCAGCGGTACCGATCTCAGCCGTGCCAATCTCTTCGATGCCGATCTCAGCGAAGCCAATCTCAGCCATGCCGATCTCTGCGGTGCCAATCTCTTCGAAGCGAATCTCAGCGGTGCCAATTTCAGCCGTGCCGATCTCATCGAAGCCGACCTCAGCGGTGCCGATTTGAGCGGTGCCAATCTCAGCCGTGCCAATCTCTGCGGTGCCAAACTTCTGCATGCCAATCTCAGCGGTGCCTATCTCATCGAAGCCGATCTCAACGGTGCCGATCTCAGCGGTGCAAACCTAAGCGGAGCCGACCTGATCGAAGCCGATCCCAGCGATTTGTGAAGGACAACCTCAAGCCGTCGCCGGAAAATTGGTGATTAAGATGCAACCGTTTGAATCACCGACGGAGATTGACGATGACGAACCAAAGCGCGGCGAGTTCCGACCGCCTTCGATCAGCTGCTCTTGACGCCAACGGGGATGTCGTTCGTCGTTGCGATTGCAGCATGGTTTGCCGAGTGAAGATCTGACATGAAACGTGGCGAACAAGCAGCCCGGCGTACACACAATGTACCGGGCGACTGCTGCCGCGTTGCTTCAAGTAGAGTCTGCATGCAAGGTCAGCAAGAACGGTCGTTTCTCGATACTCGACTGGATTCCGATTCGGTAGGGATCTTATCGTCTTGTTGTCGATTCGCCACTTCTCAACCAGTCGACGATGAGCTTTGCCAAGGCATCAGCCTCCTCGGTGCGAAAGATGTGCTGAGCGTGAGCATTACCCTTGAGTCGGACCAATTTCTTCGGCTCGGGCGCAGCTTCGTATTGCTTCTCGACGCTTCGGCTCGATGCGTCGCCGCTATTGACAATGAATAGTTTCTTGCCCTTTAGATTCTCGGGCTTTCAGATCGGCACGTGAGCGAGAAGAATCAGCCTATCGATGCGAATACTTCGTGTCGCGGCAAGATCCATCTTTTGTTCGCGCAGAGCAACTTCTGGACCAAATCAACCCTAACACGCCGTGCACCGCGCGCTGAAAACGGCCTGGTTCTGCCTTTTTGGACGCCGCGCCAAGAAGTCTCGGTGAAGTGTCGATACGAGCTCAGAAGACTGGTCATAATGAATAGAAGCAGACGCCTATGTTTCGTTCCACCAATGTAATCGGAGTAGTTCCAATGTCTGAACACGTCTACAAGAAGATCGAAATCACCGGTACTTCGGCTTCCTCCGTCGAAGAAGCAGTACAGAACGCGATATCGCGAGCCGCAAAAACGGTTCATAGCCTGCGATGGTTTGAGGTGGTTGAAACACGCGGTGATATTGCAGATGGCAGGATCCATCATTGGCAGGTTACGGTGAAGATTGGGTTCACGATGGACGAGTGAATGACCCAATAGGTTCGTGACGGCACAGCGTCCGCGTTTTGAAATGCGTTGTGCGGAGTTCGTACTGATGCCAAGACGCTCCGGAAAACGTTCGCTTCCTGCCGCGGCCCGCTAAAAAGACGGATTTTGCGGTTCCAGCATCGCTTCAGTATCCGAAAACTCATCCCGTAAATCAAAACGCCGAAATGCCGCGGCATCGGCGGTTTGTGAATAGACTTCGCCGCCGGGTCCACGCCGACGTGAATATCTTTTCTTGGCCGTGACGCTTCCGTTCATAAACCCCATGAACGCTACGATCACACTGCTCCCATCGCGATAGCCAACATCAGCGAAACCGCGACGACGCCTGGTTCGCTTGCGAAAAACGCGGCCAACCAAGATACCGGTATCGGTGGATACGGTTTCATTTCATCGCCACCCATCGATACCCATCGATACCCGTTGTGCATCTTCACGTCGATCACTTTGACGCGGAGCAACCATCGCCCAGACCGAAACACGACACTCGTTCGTGTCCGGCTGACCGGCTCATTGAATGATAGCGGCTTCGTCGTCGTCCATGTTCGCCAATGATTTCGATCGCCCACCTTTGCGACTGCACCGATCGCACCCTGCCGCACCTCAAACCTTTGCATCTCAAATCCTCCTGATCTTGCGACCCGTAGGATTGCAGGCGATGAGCGATACCTACCCGAGTTCGAGCGGACCAATCACCGGCGATACGCAAAACAGTACGGTCCTCGGCGACCGATCATCGGCGAGGTTGCCCGCCGATTCCTTCGCTGCGGCGATCTGCACTTCGGCTTCGCCCGTGTCCGCTGCCCAGACTGCCGCCACGAGATGTTCGTCGCCTTCTCCTGCCAGCAGCGCTGCCTTCGTCCCAGTTGCCACCAGAAACGGACTCTGATGACCGCCGAGACGACCGCCCAGACAATCTGGCCCCGGTCCCCCACCGGCAACTCTTCTTCACGATTCCCAAACGGTTGCGAGTCTACTGTTGCCACGGCGTCTGGGACACGGCCGGTGCCATTGGTCTTCCCTTTGCCGAGGCAAGACATGCGACGCACAACTTGCTGAAGTACGGATTTCGTGGTCATGCGTTGAACGCAGATGTACGCCAGGCCGCACACGCCATGTCCATTGACGATTGCGGCGAGACGGTTCACCCGGTCGTCTGGGATGAGCGGACTCATTAAACCGCACCTCGCTGTTCACCTTTGATCCTTGATCGCATGGCAAATGTTGCCTTCAGACCAAGCCCAAGCTATCCGATGGACTGGTCACCGCAAGACCCGGCCGGTTCATCACGTGCGTGTAGATTTCGGTCGTCTTCACGTCTTTGTGGCCGAGCAGTTCTTGCACGGTGCGAATGTCAGCACGGTCCTCAAGCATGTGTGTCGCGAAACTGTGCCGCAGCGTGTGTGGAACGGCGGGCTTGACGATCTCGGTCCGACCCAGCGCCCGTTTAAAATGATCTCGGAACGTTGACTCGTGCAAGTGATGTCGTCGCATGCTTTCCGCTTCTAGGATCACGACTCAAACGTGGCGATGGGAACACGTATTGCCAACCGAAGTAACGTGCCGCATTGGGATACTTGCGTGCCAGAGCAAACGGCAGATAAACCTCACCGTAGCCGTCCTGCAAATCGCCCTGATGGATCGCCTGAACGCTGCATAGGTGTTCTTTCAACAGCGGTGCCGCGTTCTCAGCCAACACGGTCATCCGATCCTTCATACCTTTGCCATTACGTACCAAGATCTCATAGTTTTCAAAGCAGATGTCTTTGACGCGTAGCGTGCGGCATTCTCGATGCCGTAGGCCTCCGCCGTACATCAACAGAAACATAATGCGATAGACGCCGGTGAAGTGGGGAAAAAGTTCCGCGACTTCAGTTTTCGTCAGCACAATCGGACGATACTTGCTGATCTTGGCGCGGACTGAGTTGATGAACCGCACTTCGCGGCCAAGCACTTTTTCGTAGAAGAACAGAAGGCCGGATAGAGCCTGGTTTTGCGTCCCTGCTGTCACCGTTGCCGTGACCGCAAGATCGGTCAAGAAATCTGCGATCTCTGGTTCGCCGTACTTTTCCAATCGCTCGTCATCAAGGTGCCTGATGAACCTCGCAACCCATCCCACGTAGGCTTGTTCTGTGCTGATCGGGTGATGAAGCACGCGCATCCGAGCCCGCATCCGCTGAATCACCTCCGGCTCACCCGGATCAATCAGGCCGGCGTTGCCTTCCCCGCCCACCAGGGCTGCCTCGGCGGATGTGACCGCGCCGCAAGTGCGTTTTTCGCGTCTGGCGATTTCCTGTAACTTTTCCCGGATGGGCCGAAAGTCGACGACCGAATTGCGGAGGACGCTCCCTTGATAAACTTCCAGCGCTCGGGCCGCCTGATGGCGTCGCCAAGCGGCGACTCCCGAATCACGGAGCGACCGCAGATAGGCAATGACCGATTCCTGGTCCAGTCGAAGTTCACCAACACCGTGCTCCCAGATCTCCCTCATCGAGTGAAATCCGGCGTATCCCTGGACCCAATTCGGGTACCAAGTCCGTTCATTCTCGCTCAGATTCATGAGCGAAAGTGCCCGTCGAAACCGATCAGCCGACATCTTTCATGCCCCCATGTAGCAGATGATCAAAAGTTCAGATACAGGGATTTTAGCAAGGCGAATTGTTGCGTACAAGCGGGGTCGCCCATACCATCGAGGGGAAGGAGATATTTCGTACTCCTCCTGTGGTTTTTGGCGGATACTTCGTACTCTTCCTTCACATAATTACTTGTTCTCGGATCAGGGACTCGATGCGAGCTGACGATTCCAGGTTCGTGGTGTGTGATCTACGGCGATGGCGAGACATTTGTAGATGTCATTAGGAGACGCCTGATTGGATGGCGGTTGGCGCGTCAGGCGGAGCGCTGCTGATCGATGCGAATACAACGGTGTGATGGTGCGGCTATGCCGGTCGACTGGAGACACGATTTACGCCGGTTGGCTTCGGAGCCACCACGTCGACTTCGCTGCCGGAGGACGCTTCGCGTGGTCGGATCTCTGCGATGTGATGCCCATGTTTGTCGCGTGAGTTCTACAGTGTTTCGATTCCGGTTCGTGATGTCCGTGCGATCGCGACGGTTGACCCATTGGCGCGGCGACATGGCTCGAATTGGACGGCGGTTTGGTGATGTCAGGCGGAGAACACCTGCTGATCGGTGCAATCGCAAACGGTGCTTGATGAGGTGCGGCTCGGCAATCCCGGGGCGACCATTGGAACGAATACTTTTGACTCTGGCCGGTTGGCTTCGGTAAACTACGACGAACCATGCGTTCAACGGGAGCGACGCATGCGGCGATTGGTCGATAGAAACCACATTGGCGTCGCCCCGTTAACGCCGGCGTTCGTCGTGTGAGTCCTCACAAGTGTTATCGCTGACGATTCCAGGTTCGTGATTGATGCGCTCAACGACGGCGAGTCGGCGTAAGGGCGTGGCCTTGATTGACTCATTCGGTGCCGCCACATGAAGAGATGCTCGAATTGGATGGCGGTTGGCGACGTCAGGCGGAGAACACGCTGCTGATTGATGCGCAGACAAAACGGCGCTCGCGATGGTGCGCTCACCACTCAGGCTCGACCATTGGAGACACGACTTTTGACTCTGGCAGGTTCGCTTCGGTAAACTACGACGAACAATGACATGCACGGGAGGACGGCTTGCGGCATTCGCCCTTATGGTCAATCAATCCTCCGTCCCCCGTGATGTCCAACGTTGAACTTAATCGAGTCTCTCTGGCTCCACGTTGTTCTCTCTTCGGTTGAGCGGGGACGCATCCTGCGAAGGCACCGAGTTGGCTTCCTGCCAACGACTCTCGGGGGCTGAGTTGTTCGGTCACTTGTGCCCGCTTGCTGTTGGCTTTCGGCTGTCAGGGACGAGGGCCGGTTGTAGCGAACGTTTTGATAAAAAGGCCTTGCGCTTTTGCGTTTGGTAAGCACGCTGGAAAGACAGTCGTTCACTCCTGGTCGAGTGAATCGCGTCAGTTCCTCGTCAAGGACCAACACCATGACCCCCTACAAAGACCGTAAGTGCGAACTCACTCGTCGCCTCGCCGAAGACATGATGATTCGCAATCTCGCCGAGTCGACCATCGATGCCTACACCTACCACGTGCGAAGGTTTGCCGACTTTATCGAAAAACCGCTCGACCGAGCAACCGTCGAAGACGTTAGGACCTTCCAGCTTTACCTGATCCAAGAGAAGAAGGTCGCCTACAGCACGTTCAATCAAGCCGTCTGTGCGCTACGGTTCTTCTACACCCACACCCATCCGCGTGCCCTGGCCGGTCACCATGGTTCCGTTCGGCAAACGTCCCAAGACGCTGCCCACGGTGCTCAGCCGGCAACGAAATCGATAGGCTCTTACAATGCACACCCAACCTCAAGCATCGAACCTTTCTGATGACCCTCTACTCGGCGGGGCTGCGGTTCTCCGAAGCAGCCCACCTGAGGATCGCCGACATCGACTTCGGCCCGAATGCTGATCCGGGTCGCCTGCGGCAAGGGAAAGAAGGAACGGCTCGTGCCGCTCTCGCCGCAGGCTCTTGACGGAACTGAGGGTCTACTGGAAAAAGTACCGTCCGAGCGACTTGCTGTTCCCCGGCAAGACGACCAGACAAACCTACGCGGACACGTCGATTCAGAAAGCGATGAAAGCGTCGGCCGGGGCGAGCGGGGATCAACAAACGCGTCTATCCGCACGTGCTCAGACACAGCTACGCGACGGGACTTCTCGAAGCCGGGAGTGGACTTGTTGACGATCAGCAAATTGCTCGGTCACGCCAGCTTTGTCACCACGATGATCTATCTGCACTGTCGCCGCGAGCACTGATCAGTGCGCCCAGTCCGCTGGATTGGCTCCCGGTGAGGCAATTGCCGACGTACAGGCCGCCCGAGGAGAACAACTCGAAAGAGAACGATCCGAACACACCGAAGAGACCGCCGACAAGTTAACCGTCGCCCAGATCCTTCGCATCGCAGCGGCGTCTTACGTCAAGAAGTCGTCGCCTTGCGCGTTGGTGCGGAGTACGCTTGCGAAACTGTCGCTGTGCCGGACCGCGGCACTGGGCGGCAAGACGTATCAGTGTGACGACTGCGGCGAGGTCACGACGGTTCATCATTCCTGCGGCGACCGGCACTGTCCTGTCTGTAGCGGACGAAAACGCTACGACTTCGCAGCCAGGGCCGAAGAACTGATCCTCGACGATGTGACGTACTATCAAGTCGTCTTCACGTTGCCGAGTGAACTGTCGGAGATGGCCTTGGCCAATCGCGGCGAACTGGCGGAGTTGTTGTTCACGTCGGCCTGGAAAGCTTTGCAAAAAGCGATTCGATCTCAGCAGGACTACGATCCGGCGGCGATGATGGTGCTGCACACTTGGAACCAGCGAATGGATTCGCACTGGCACGTGCACGCGTTGGTGCCCGGAGCCGGCCCCAGTCTTTCCCATGACGACTGGAAACAAGCCGAAGCACCCGAGGATGTTGCCAT
>CAVPGW010000016.1:0-418174 GCA_963704055.1 Pirellulaceae bacterium
TTATCTAACGGAGCAGGAACCTGGCGCACCGTCACCCGCATGGCTGGAAACATGGGGCGGGGACGGGATCATCGCCAGGATTGAGACTGATTCCTTCGGTCGTCAGTTGAAACGCTGCGGTGTCCCGATCGTTGACCTCAGTGCGGCCCGCCACGTCAAGGGAGTTCCCAGGGCGGACACAGAAGATAGAGCGATCTCACGCCTCGCAGTCGAGCATTTTGCTCAAGGCGGGACTCCTCAATCCGAGAAGTGCTCGATGCTCGGCAATATCCAATTTGAAAGCCCTAGCCCTTTGAGCCGATCGCAGCAATCACTTGGTATCATGGGCAGAACAGCAAGGCGAGACAACGAACGCCCCAATAACAACACAGAACCGCCAAATCGGTTACGGATGGGGAAAGACATGCGGAGCGATGCTTGAACACAAAGGTCGTTGACGCGTGTTGCATCAATCATGTGGGTGATGAACCAGCAGAGGGATTCCGGAATGATGTGGATGCTGCAGACGGCGACAATCGTCGCATGGTTGATGGTTTGCAGCATTGCTTCCGCAGTGCCGCCTGAGAATACGGCAGCAACTGTCGAGAATCCAGCGAAGCTGACGCTCGCCGAGCAGCGTCAGCGGTTTCAGAGTCAGGAATTGGTCCCGGCCAGGCTTGGCGGATGGATCGTTCCACCGGACACCGTTCCTCGAATCATCTGGCGCGACGTCGACGAGGTGAGACGACTGCACGGTGATGTCAACTTTCGCGTCCGTTGGTTTGACTCCGACCTGAACGAGTTTCCGCAACCAAATCACCCGGGGCGATGGATGGCCTCGATTTCGGGAATGGCCCCCAACGGCACGCCACTGCGGCGTGCTCTGACCTTCTTTGCCTTTCCACCTGATCTTGCCAGTGGATCGTCACTCGACTTGAAAGTCGCTTTGCCAAACTTCCCTAGCCCTCAGTCGCCTACCCCCTGGCGCGAGCGGGAGCAAGAGATTGTTCGGCTGCTATCGGGAATGGTCGGCCAGGCACTGATCAACAGCGAACAAGGTGCGATCCTGCTGGCCGGCCTATTCGAGTCTGAAACGCTTGGCCGACCGGCGCGGTACATCGAATCGGCATCGGTGATGAATGATGAACATCACCTCGCGCTGAAGCTGAAACAACTGGGACTGCAGGACAGTGTGCGAGCATTGCGACCTCCCCGGCGATTGGAAACGCCAGCTAGGGAGCTGCGCGCGGGACTGCGGAGCAGGCCGGTGTCGCCCCGGACGCGAAAGCACGTATCGACGCGATTTGTCAGGCTTGGGCCGATGATTCCGGCGAGCCGTTTGTGACGTTGGTTGCACGACGCGGAGTCATCATCACGCATCGGGCATTCGCTTGCGATGGAAGTGAAGCCACCGTGCACCTGGACTATCGATGTTGGACCGCTTCGCTGACCAAGACGGTCACGGCGTTGATGTTCAGTCAGTTTGTTGATCAAGGTCTGATCGATCTCGACGCTCCACTCTCTTCGGTGTTCCCCGACTTCCCCAAGAATGACCCGCACGTGCCGACGTTTCATCAGTGTCTCAATCACACCAGTGGTTTGACAGGGCACGGCGAGTTCGGAGGCATGAAGAACCCACACTTAGAGAACATTGTCTTGAATGGAATCGATGTCAATGAACCGAACTCGCGATACGCGTACTGCGGTTTGGGATTCGAATTGGCAGCCAAGGCGATGGAAATCGTTGCTGGCAGGAGCGCGGCTCGGATTTACCACGACCACCTCTTTGGACCGCTCGAGTTCGGCGATGTCGTGATGGGAAATGCAAGCTCCGACGGAGAGTTCACGGCGATGGAGCTTGGGATCCTGGCCCAGTGGGTGGCGAATGAAGGTCGGTATGGAGCACTGGAGTTCATCTCGCCGGAGACATTCAAGTTGCTTCTCCCCCAGCCTGTTCGCGTCGCCGATGGCGGCTACACCCAGGATGAAGGGCTGGGACTGCATTGGATTCGGCATCGGCGATCCGGCATCGATCTCACTGACGACCAAAAAGAGGAATTGCTGTTTGGCCCACGAACGCTTGGCCACGGATCGTTTTCCGGCTGCGTCTTTGTGGTCGATCCCGAGCAACAGTTAGTGATCACACAGGTTCGCCGGAACAAGGGGCCTCGGCATGCGGAATGGTCGCCGAAGTTCTTTCAGGCGATCGCGGATACGATTGCCGCAGACTAGCGCGTTAGGGGCATCCCAATTGACCTCGAGCAAACCTGCCATGCTGGCCAGCTCATCAGCCGCGCGGTAGAGGTCGCCCAGCCGCTTGTGCGAATGGCGATGCGTTGCACCAGGTAGGGTGAAAGAATAGTTGGAAAGCTGGCGCCGGGGTCAGACTGGGTGTTCGGTTTCAGCTCCGCTCGCCTCGCATATGACGATCAGAGCGGAATGATTCAAGGGCGAGAATCAGGCCATAGCAAGCTCTGAAATTGCATCACCCAACTCGCTGAGGTTGCATCGCCTTACGCGCCGAAGCGGAATCACTTCGACGCAGTTTTCGCGGAATTTCGGACTATTTTGGGGTGAACGTGCAGCGAAGGGGCCGCGAGGCCGTTTTTCAAAAGAGAGACCGGAGTTCCAGCAGGAAGCCTATTCACCGGCTATCGGCCGGCGGAGGAGCCAAACATTGGAGTGACGGGTCGACGGCCTTGGAGTCGTCACCATGTCCAACTGCCTTGAAACGATCTCAGCCAAGTACCTGACCGCCAAAAAGCTCTCGGGCGGAACCCGCAAGGAATACAAATCGACCGTCACCAAATGGACTGCTTGGGGGAATGGCGTCAATGCCGACGAAATCAACCGATCTTACATTCGGGATTTTTCGGATTGGGTGTATGAGAAGGCTGCAGAGGATGGCGGCTCCAATCCTGGGCGGACTGCGAATAAGGCTCATGAAAACCTGCGGGCAATCTTGGCCGGGGCTTGGGAACAAGAATATCTCCCAAAGCTGCCTCCATTCCCGAAACCGAAGCCACAACGCGATGTCGCCGGCCGGCACTACCTGACGAAACCAGATCTCAACGCTTCGTACTTTGCTACTTACCAGTTGCCGCGACTGCGAGGTTGGCACCAGCCTTTCACGGTTGGGCATTACTGGCGAGCGGCATTGGTCGTGTTCTTCAATTATGGGGTCGATACAGGGACTGTATTCAAGTCAGCCGGCTTCCATGAGCCGATCTTGTGGCGTCATGTGACGTGGCGAAAGGAACGACCAGAGCTTGCTACCAGTATCTGCGAGATGAACCCGGTTGAAAAGTTGCTGAAAATGGTCGCAGAGAAGTAATGCCACCCGCCGATCCTACGAGTGGATTCTCAGACGCAACGAACTGATGGTTCCTCCCGGATAGTAGCGTGTGTCCAATCCGTACATGAGCGCGAACTCAGACCAAGAGCATCGAATGGCAGATATAAGGATTGAAATGAAGAAGGAATCCGTGGTGAATCTCGCATCGGAGATTCTACGTGTTTGCTTGGACGACCGTGCATGTTATGACGATTCGGCCCACGACGGACCGTGGATCAACTAAGACGCTGATGAAATTCATGCTGCAGCCGTGGCAATTGATCGTCCTGATCCTTGCCGGATGGCGCCGAGACAGCTGCTCGCATCCTCGGGTTTGACCTGGTTTTTCGCCGCGGGTGTCGGACGTTGGCATCCATCTCGACCGAAAACCTGGGTATGCCAAGCGACATACGCTCGAGAATTTTCGGCCAAAACGCTCGTTTCAGTTTTTCGACCACACGGGATCGCGGTGACAAAGAAAGTTGCCGTCACGCTCCGTCGTGACGAAGCACGACCGAGAGCCAACCCAAGCGATGGTATCGCCCTCGGCACGGTCTTACCCCCGCAGGTTGCATCGGCTCAGCCAACCAAGGTCTGTTGGCCCGATCACCGGCAAGTGCTAACGGCTTCTGGGCAGGCTGGGCGCTGCTGGCGGTGGATGTGCACACACCAGATATTTCGGCCACCTAGCAGGTGGTCAAGCGAAGTGCGGAACTGGCCGCAATCTATCCGTCTCGCCGGATCATCCGCCGCCGCGTAATTCCGACGTCATCCGTTGGAATTCTTTGCGAATCGCCTCGTTGCTGAATTCCCGAAGGGCTGGAACTTGCAGTTTCATTAAAGTCTCGAAATCACGACGTCCCGTGTTCATTAGCGCTGCTACGTCACTCGATAGCTTCACGGTGTCGTACGTGTTAATGGCAGTGGCCAGATTCTTTTGGGCCCGCCTGTTTTCCGCGGCAATCAGATCCGCATTCCGCTGTAGATACTCGACGTACAGATTCGCGGTTTCGCGTGTCAGCTCATTGGAGGCAATATTGGCGTTCAACAATTCTGGGTCGCCTCCATCGATCTTGATCAAGGCTCGCGCTTGCTCAATATTTTGGTCGGCCTTTGAAGCGAATTCAATGAGTTTGGGAATGTGTTTCTCGTTGATGTCGCGGACGAACGTTTTTTGAATCCGGTCCATGACGTGGATCATCACCACATACATCCCATAGTATCTTTTCGACACGTCGAGTGCTTCGCCGCTTTGTTCCGTCAGTTCCTGCAATTGCGTTGTTACTTGTTTGATGTTGTCGAAGACGACTGCCATCGTGACGATGTCATCACCCGAAACCGAGGACAGCAACGACTCAACACCATCTTCATCCACCTCCACCCCGATCTTCGTCAACTCATCGGCGAAGGTCTGTTTCAGTTCAACGAGGAGTTGTTCTTGGCGCTCGATTTCAGCGTTCTCGTCGGCGATACGTTGATCCAAAGCTTCCTTTGATAGTTCGAATGGATTGACTTTATCTAGCTGGCTCTGGTCCTTCGCCCAGGATGCCGAGACCCGTTGGAGCCGGTAGTCGGCAATGTTTGTATGGGACGCTGCAATCGCTGAATTCGCGTCACGGATCCGTTGCCGATAGTCGCTTACGTCCGAGACCCCCAGGATTTCGATTGCCTGGTCCAGTAACTCGTTGATTTGGGCAGAGTTGGATTGTTTATCGGGTTTGAACGGAACTCGCGAGTCGTCCGGAAGCCCGGCATGCCGATCTACTAGTTCGCGTGCCTGATCCAAGGTCGGAAGCACACTTTCGAATAGCTCGCCGATGCGCTTGCGGAAGCGGTCCGCGCTGGCAATCTCCACAGCGACGGCCAACGATTCGCCGTCTAACGAATCCGGAGAACTCACCACTGTTTGATCGTCAGCAGATTCCTCAGGGGCAACGGCGCCACTGAACGGATTCTCTCCACAACCGCAGCAACAAACAAGAGCGCTGCAAGCGTCAAGAAATGGCAACGGCTTCGCATGAGCAATCCTCTGATTGTGAATGGATGGACCCAATCAGAATCTTAACGACCGAGCTCGGCGGGAGAAAACCGGGCTCGGTTTGTGCCGCTGAAATGGGCAGCTTTTCCCGCACTGTATTCGTCGACGGTACGCAAATCTTGGCATCCGATCGTCGGTGAAAGGCCTATTCCACTCGTTTTCCCCGTCACGATTGCGGAACGTGGTTACGGCTGGGCGGTTTCGAGCTGAACGTTTTCGCTTTCGACGCCTCCATCTTGGGACTCGCAGACCATGATTCGTCATGTCTCCACAACTTCGCAGCGGAGGCAGTGATGAGTCTCGTTGCTCTTGTCTTGGCTGGGGTCTTGTTTACGCTAACGGTCGCGTTCTGATCGGCTGTCTTTACACGGTTCGACCCGATCAGCGGGCCGTCGTGACCAGTTTCGGCGCAGTGCAGACACTACCGACCACGACTTCTGCCAGAGACGCCACTTTCGGACGACGAAAAGAATCGATACGAGTATCCGCAAGTCCGCGTGATTGGACCGGGCGGCCCCTATTTCAAATTGCCTTGGCAACGAGTCCACAAGGTCAGCGTCGCGACGCAAGCGGTTGATCTGTCGTGGGACCCATCCAAGAGCCCAGGACACGATCGAAGCGGTCACGAAAGACAACCTGACCACGGGGTCAATGGACAGATCCGTTATCGGGTCAGCGAAAACAATCTGTATCCGTTTCTGTTCGGCGTGACCAGCCCGCTGGAACATGTCATGGGTTACTTCGTTTCCGTGTTGCGGGAACGGATCGCCAATTTCGTCGACCCAAAAGGTCAGAGTCTGTTGGCGGAAGCCGAGATCGGTGAAGGTGGATCCGAAAAGCAGCGCCGTCGAGCTCTCGGAAGGCGTTTCGATCAACGACTTGCGAAAGAATCTGCCGTTGCTGAATCAGTACATGGAAGAACAGTGCCGCTCGACGACGGGCCGCTACGGAATCGAATTGGATGCGGCGTTGATCACCGAGATCGACCCACCGCGAGAGGTCGACCGGGCGTTATCGGCGATCAACAGCACGCGCAATCAAGTCGCTGCCGATATCAGCACCGCACGCGCCGACGCCGAGCAACAAATCACGATGAGTGCTCGGGCCGTCGAGATTGCATCCAACAACGCTCAGGCCGAGGTCGCACCGCTCAGGGAACTCGCCGACACCTTGTCGGCAATCAAAACCGAAGGGCGGATCGGAATGCTTGCGAGCTTACATTCGCAACTTGCGAGTTCCCCTGTATCGCCGTGCCGGGCGGGTCATTCAAACGCAATCCAGCAGCGGACTCACAGGAGGGCAAGCATAATGTTGACATTCCTGCATTCATTGCCGGCTTGCTTGCGATCCCGATCTTGCTGGGACTCGCTCGACTTTTTGGACTTTACGCGTGCGTTCAAGAGTGCGAGGCCCAGGTGTTCACGTTGTTCGGCAAGGTCATCGGTACGCTGGACGAAGCGGGTCTGCAGTTCCCGATCTCGCATTTCGGCCCCAAGGCGATGCTGATTCCGTTCTTCGGAAAACGGTACTGTCGTCAATACCGCGCTGCGGCAACACTACCTGCGAAGCCAAATGGTGAACTCGGAAGAGGGCACGCCGATGGGCGTCGGGATTTGGTACGAAATGCAGGTCAAGGATCCGGTCGCCTATCTGTTTACCAATGCAAACCCGGAGGGATCACTTCAGGCGAACGTCACCAGTTCAACGATTTCGACACTCAGCAATCTTGAGATGGAGAAGATGCTGGAGGATCGGCACAGTCTCAGCCGTACGGTCCGCCAAGCGGTTTCGCCGCTTTCCGAGAAGTGGGGTTATCAGCTGGGGTCGGTCTACATTCGCAAGGTCGCGTTCACGGACGTCCAAATGGTCCAGAACATCACTGAGAAGGTGGTGAAGCGTCTGGTCCAGGTCACCAGTGCGATGAAACAGGACGGCGAAAACCGGGTCGGTCTTGATCAAGAGTGAAACGGCCTTCAAGGTCTCTCAGAAAATGGCCGAGGCGGCTGCCTCGCGACCGCAGATCGTCGGCGAGGAGTTGAACGAGACTCGCGAAAAAGGACCCGGAGATACTCGATACGGTTTTGGAAGTGATGGAGGTCGAGAACCTGCTCGCTTCCGATGCGACGATCGATATCCTGCCAGCGGCGAGTAATGTCTTGGTCCAACTGAGTGAAAAGAGCACAGCTGGATTAGGGATTGAACGGTAGCCACTAGTGAGCGCTGGCCCACCGAGGGTGGATCGTGGGACTTCCAATTGTCGCTGAACCATACTCAGTAGATATCCAGGGAACGGAGTCCGCCGGGAGATACTTCCCCTAGCCTCCTTCGCGATCAAGAATTGCATGCGGCCCCGAGCGACCTGTTGCTCGTTTGCGGACGAGCGCGAGCGAAACGCCTGCGTGAACGAGGTCTCGACCAAGTCGCGGCAGTTTCAAGTTGGGGATGGTTGATTGTACTCGGTACTTGGCGAACCAGAGGACATGGCATGACCTCGTTCCGACGATCCTACCGCACTTCGAAACCACGCGCCTAACGGTTTTTCGCGACGGTGCCGCGTCGGAGCTTCAATCACATTATTGAGTGGGCGATTTGAAACGGCAATAATTGGGCGTTCCAGCCAAGTTCTCTAATATGCCTCTCTACCGGGAAGTTGCGATGTCCATACCAAGCAAACGTCTGAGTCGGAGACAGTTCAATGCTGCTATCGGTTGTGCGGCGACGGCAGCAATTCCCTACCACGCGGTTTGAGCGACTGCTTCAAATCGGATGTCCGTTGCTGCAATTCAAATGGATGCGGCACTTGGAGACGTGCAAGCGAATATGACCAAAGCGGCTCGACTCGTTGAGAGAACAGTCTCAAAAAGGGCTCAGACAGTTGTGCTTCCGGAGTTCTTTACTTCCGGACTCGGTTATCATCCAGCGATGATGCATGCCCACCGCCCGCTGAATGGCGAGCCAATGCAGATGCTCAAGCATCTTGCGAAAGAACACGGAATCTGGCTTGGCGGGTCATTTCTGGCGGAGAGCGAGGGTCACGTTTACAACAGCTTCGTCCTCGCGATACCTGATGGCCGAGTGTTTACGCATGACAAAGATTTTCCGACTGGTGCCATAGAACAAATGCTGTAGGCGCCCGGAGAAGACGCCGAGTTCATTCAGATGCTGAGGAATCCGGTGAGACGAGACGTCAAACCATCAAGACAGAACAACAATGTACCCGGCGTCTTTGAGATTGGCGACAAGCGAGTGTTTTTGCACCCGACGGCTGGATGACGGCGACGATCGGCCCGGAGGTGTCGGCGCCCCAATCGGCAAAGCGGACAATCGGACTGTCACGAATCGTCTTGGTTCCCAGCGATTCCAAATCGGGCAATCGGAATGTCGTCATGCTCCGCTGAGCCTTGTTGAACGCAACGACGGAGGTCTTTCCGGCGACCAGAATGTTCGCTGATGGTTCGTTCGTTGTGGCGACTTGTTGTTTGGTCGCAAGGTCGACGGTCACGATGTCTCCGTTGGACAACGATAAGACGAGGTAGCGACCGCCGCCAGCCGGAATGCACCGCCGAATGTACGCGTCGAATTTCAGAATCGTCTCATCAGGCAGACCGGCTTGACCGGACGCCGCTGCGGCCGAGGGCGAAGCCGACGTCTGCTTCATCGCGTTTTCAACGTCGGCGATATCCTCGCGACTGATGAACATCGGCCGGCTGTACCGATACTCGGCCGAGCGGGATTTCCGATTGACACCCGTTTGCATTCGCCATTGAAAGACAAACTGATCGCCCGATCCCGCGATCGTCTCCAAATCGATCAGCACCGTGTGCCGTCGGAAAGGCGTGTCGTTGGGCGTCGATGGCGTCGACCAAGGAACCGTTTTCAAACCAGGGATGCTCGACCAGGATCCGTTGTCGAATTTGGATGCCAATGATTGGTTCGCGTCGTATTTCAGTCCCACCAGTTCCGGCATCTGTGTCTGGCCGGAATGTTCAAGCCCTGTGAGATTGACGCTGCAGCGGTATTTCTTTTCGTCCGACTTCTTCGTCAAGATGACATCCGACAACGATGACGGCAGAAGCTCTTGCACTTTCCATGCAGGGATGGCAAACCCGATCGACGAGTCGCGGATCCTCGCCACCGACACGCCGACGAGTCGACCATCGGCGTCAATGACCGGGCCGCCCGAGTTGCCAAGATCGATGCCGCCGGAGGTCTGCAGCACTTCCGGCATACCGCTGGCCAATTGCCGGATGCTGGTGATGCTGGTTTCGGTGATAGTCAAGTTTGGATTTCGATCACCGATGGCGAGCATTTGGCCGAACGGAAACCCCGCGGCGTAGACCCGCTGAGTCTCCGACGGTACAAGACCTCCATCGGCCTCGAGTTTCGCGGTACTGGTCAGACCGTAAACCTTCAACAGCGCAAGGTCGTCCAATTGTGACACGCCGTGTATCTCGCCCTTGACCGACCGCTCGTTCGGTTGCCCGCTGTTGAAGACGCAATCAACCATTGGAGTTGAGCCCGATTTCAAATGCTGCTCGATCACATGAGCGTTGGTGGCGATCAAGCTGTAGCCGTCCCCGGACCAAACGACAAAACCGCTGCCCGAGGACGCTTGCTCGCCCGACCCGGACTTGATCAAGACCGTTGCGTCCTAAACCTTCGGCAGAACCACCGGGTCCATCTGAGCGACTGCTCGCTGTAGTAGCAAGATGGAAAGCAACCAAAGGCAACAGACGGTGTGCAGCAATTTGTTCGATCGGTCGGTCCGCGCCATCACAATGCCCGCTTGAGAAGACGTTCAATGATGAGAAAAAGGGGGTGGGACAAAAACGATTGGCCCGACGCGAGAAGTTCCGAAGGAGCCGTTCCATTCCTCGCGGCCGTCTTCATTGTGCCCGAGATGACTGACCGTTTCCACGCAGCAAATCGATTTTTGCCAGGCTCGACCGACTCCCTCGGATCGTCGTTCAGGCCGAACCCCTGATGGGCGAGAACCCCGAAATTCTGGGGCGCCTTGCCGCGATCGGCATCGTGAAGGGGCGGCCCGTCGAGCCGGACGAGCGCATGCCGGCGATCCTCAAAGCAGCGGCAAATGCGGGCTCAGTCACGGTCAAGACGCTGATCTCGTAACCACGTGACAAAAGGTTCTATTGGTGTCCCGGCGAAAGCTACTGACAGACATCCTTTCCGGGCGGCACCTCCACCGGGGAACTGGATGGTGTGTCGTTGCAGGATGTCCGCGCCGCATTCCATTTCTACGCGACCGGAATAACGCCTGCGATGGGCCGCTCGAGTCCTGGTTCGATCAGACATGGCGTCCCGGTGAGATGGAATTGCTCGCATACGCGAGATCAGATGTCGATGAGTGGTCTCGGGACGGGTCGGCCGCGCACTCAACCGCTTGTCGAGTCAGTGTGTTCGAATGCGCGCTCCCTACGACAGTTTCAAATTGTCGTCGAGACAGCATTCTGCCCGCTCTGGTGTGACACAGCATGCGTTGATTCAAGGGCGCGCAAGCGGTCGTTAATGCGACCGCACTCGGTCGACCTAACTTCACGCGGTTGCATCGGCCTGCGCGCCGTAGCGAAATCGGTTTCATGGGGGGGCAAAGTTCAAACGCTCGCCTGTGTTTGCTCGGCGGCAACATAATTCACTAAACATGTGATAGCACTGCATCCAACAGTTACCAATGCAGCTTTTCCGCCAGTTGAGCCCTGATCTCGCGGCCATTCTTCTTGTTGTCGCCGCCCTCCTTGGTCGATAATCTGATCAGTCGTCAACACGGGACGACGCTCTCACGGTTGGAGCCAGTGTGATTGTAAGTAGGGGATCCGGAATCACCGAAGAAGGGACTACAGTACACTTGGTTGAAGGACAGACAGCTACGATTATTGATGTCGCGACGTCGGACGACCACGACAGTATCTTTCTTGTGCAACTTGCAGGCGACCAACAGGTCTACGTTAGCCTTGCTGCGTTAACAACTCAGAAACTCGAAAGTGGGTACTACCTAAATCCTCCTTAGTTTCGGGTCTGCAGCACGCTGTGTCGCGGGCGGCAGATAATCCAATGGCCGAATCATGCCGCTAATAAAGGTGCGTTGTTCTACGGGTCTGACCCTTGCCCCAAAGCTAAATTGGCTCAGTTTAGCGCGAAGATCTTTTTTGGAGTAGCTGTCAGCCACTTATCGCCTCCAAACTGCAATAATGTAGGTTGCGACAAACCAAAGTCGCCGTTCGCCGCAGACTGATCCCCGATGTTGTGTTGGAGTCTTTCGCTTGTCAGCGATCCCAAAGATCCCCGGATACGAATTGAAATCCCAGCTCGGCGCCGGCGGTATGGGAGTTGTGTACCTCGCAACACGCAACGACAACCGTTACAGGTACGCAGTCAAAATGCTACTGGTTGGACGTGACGCCACGATTGATGAGCTCGCGAGATTTCGCATCGAAGCCGAAGCTTACGCCTGCCTTAATCATCCACATATTGTCAAGATCCGAGATGTTGGCGTCGTCTCCGGCTGCCCATTTCTCGTGATGGACTACGCGGAGAACGGCTGCCTCAGCGATTACATCGCCACGTCACCTTCACTTGGATTAGACTGGCGCGTACAGACGATCAAGAATGTCGCCGATGCCCTCACGCACGCTCACGGAAGGCGCATTCTGCATCGCGATTTGAAACCCGCAAATATTCTCATTGCTTCTGACGGCTCACCGAGGATTGCAGATTTCGGTCTTGTCAAGTTTTCTGCGCCTCTCGCAGCTATCAATCAATCATGCTGCACATTTCAGGTTTCCGCATTGGATCAACATCTGCTTCGCATGGCAAACGAAAACAAACAACTTCTACCAGTTGAAGGCAATGAGGATCCGATTGAGACACTGGCGATAAAGTGCGCAGACCGCTCTGGGCTGACCATGAAGTCATTCAATCTCGAAGCTGTGCAAACCTTCGTTGAGCATTCGGTTGAAACGCGCAAGTTTGCTGGTGAGCTTTCGCCACTGCTGGATGACATGACGCGTCAGGGCGCGGTCATAGGCAGCCCGCAATTCATGTCGCCAGAACAGGCAGAGGGCCGAGTCGACGATATCGGCCCACACACTGACGTGTACGGGCTTGGAGCGACCTTGTATCACATTGCAACTGGCAAAACACCAATTCACGGTGACAATCTGCTGGAAGTCATTCGGAACGTGTCAGCGCTGACTCCTGTCCCACCAAATTCAATCAACACAGAGGTTTCCGAGGACTTGAGCCTCGTAATTATGAAAGCGCTGCACAAGGACCCGGGTCACAGGTACCCCACAATGGAGATGTTTGCCGAAGACTTAGGGCGCATTCTCGATGGACGTGTCCCGCTTGCAAGGTTAGCTGTGAGGCGAGACCCGCATCGGCAGAGTGGCGTTTCAGTTCTTCGCCGCATGGCATCGTCGCTCTCAGCCCTGATACCAAAGCGAAACTCACACATTGGTTCTTGTGAAACAACCCTCGATCTCAATGTACAAGAACAAGGTGATGCAGCGGACCGACCTCGCGACTAGAAAACCGACCTCGTCCTTCACCGCATCGATTCCACCGCTCTATTACCAACTACCAAACGACGCGGTCGCCGGTGATCTTGGTCTGTCAGCGCGTTGACGCAGGCTCGCAAGGGCATGGAGCTATCCCTTATCGCTCTTGAATCTCCTTTCTCCAACTCTCCTCGGTTGCATCGCTTGCGCCAAGTAAGCTTGAGAGAGCGAGTCTTGCGTGGGGTTGGGGTAACCCGCACTGCGATGCCGACCATGCTGCGCACGGTGCCCGCAGCGAGTCCGAAAGCCATGCTACCCGAGCGTCGAAAGACCTTTCGTGGGAGCCTTTGACCTTCGATGAACAAGGGCCACGCTGCTGCACTTGAGTGGTCTGGTGCAAGCAGTCCTGCCGGCGTCGGTTTGGAACATGGCAGACGGATGATTGAGGTTCTCCAAGAACTTGGGAGATCCTGTTGTTTGCTCAACGAGATCCCGGCTGGAGATACCGGGTCAACAACTCCTGGCCTTGGCGGCTCACTCGTCTGCCGGGGAGCGAACACAACGAGTGAACGTTGAGGTATCGCCAAACGAAGGAAACGAAGTGCGGCGAGATGGGCAGCAGGAAGTCATAGCGTCTTGATAGTACTGATGAAGCTGGCGAACTTCACCCCGTCAGAGCCAGTGGAGGAAAGCGAGACGTCGAATCATGGAACCGTTACTTGAGAAACACGACGAATGCATCGAAATTCGACAAACGTGTCCACGCTGGCAGGAACGGATAGCAACGTTGGCGAAACAGTCACCAGAAATGGCTTTCACCTCGCTCGCCTATCTGATGGACATCGACTGGTTAAAAGAAGCGTATCGGCGCACTCGCAAGGATGGTGCTGTTGGTGTGGATGGAGTGACCGCGGAAGACTATGAACAGGATTTGGAGGGCAACCTTCAAAGCTTGCTCAACCGCGCGAAGTCCGGCACGTACAAGGCACCACCTGTACGACGTGTGCATATTCCCAAAGGTGGCTCAAGTACTGAGACTCGCCCGCTAGGAATTCCTTGCCTGGAGGACAAGCTCCTTCAGCGGGCGACCGTGATGCTGTTGGAACCAATCTACGAACAGGACTTCCTGGAATGTTCGTATGGCTTCCGGCCTGGACGTTCGGCACACGACGCGTTGAAGTCTTTCCGCGACCAAACGATGAACTGTCGGCCCAAAGGCGGCATGGTGTTGGAGGTCGATAACGGACCAGACGATCGTCCTGGAACCTTCGACCTTCTGGGATTCACTCACTATTGGGCCGTGTCCCGGAAAGGTTACTGGGTTGTCAAACTCAAGACAGCCTCCGATCGATTCAGCCGCGCTGTGCGCAGCATTGATCAATGGTGTCGCCACAATCGGCACTTACCGATCGGCGAACAACAACAGAAACTGAACGCAAAGTTACGCGGACACTATACGTACTACGGCGTCACCGGAAACTCGGGGTCCTTGTCCAGCTTTCACCAGGCAGTCGAAGAACGATGGCGAAAGTGCCGTAGTAGTCTGAGATTGGGAAAGCCAATCACATGGCGAAGGGCGGCAGGATATGTCGGTTTGGACAACGGAAGGGTTCACTCATCGAGAGGGTTCTCAATGAACGTGCAAGTGGTCCAAAGAAGATTGTGGGAACAGTCTCAGCAACATCGGAAGCATCGTACAACGCGATGGATTGCCGCGTCATGTGACCGAGTGCTGGAACGTTCTCCAAATCAAGACAGACTGGAAAGCCGGATGCTTGGAAACTTGCACGTCCGGTTTGGGGTTGGGGCGGGAGGTGAAACTCCTCCCGCCTACACCACCTGGGTGAGCAATCACCCAGGGCCACCTGGTCCGACGCGAGTTGAGCATCTCTCTAATCTGCTTCGGTCGTGCCACCGACGCATCGAGACAGGGCCGAAGGCGAGTATCGACAAACGTAGGGAGAATGCCGGGGGGTTTTCCCAATTTACCGCTGTCCGGCCGTACAGGTCGTTCAACAACCTCGAAGCGACGTTTGTTGGGAAATCTACCCAGCGCCCGTCGGAGGGATGAATCGCGGCGGTCCGAGCAGAAAGAAGCGGAATAGAAAACGCCCCTGCTTGGTACGATCTCCGAGTTGAGGATGGTAAGAGACGCACAGAAGACGGAGTGCTTTTCGGCGATGAATTTGGATTTGGAAGAACGGCTTCGGGAATGTGGTGTCGCCTATTCATGCATCCCGAAGTCAGAAAAAGTGAAGATGCTCGCGCGTTGGACTGCCACGTTTCCAGAACTTGTAGCATCTGCGCACCGCGGACAGGAATCGCGAATGGTTGAAAGCGGCGCAGCCGCAGATCGTGCGTATGGCGAATTGCAAGAACAGGAGTTCTTCATCTTCCCGGATGACCCAAGCGGTATGCCTTCGTGCCTGTGTGAGGCGCATGTCATGCCGGACCTGAGCGAGTTGGTTTCCGATACAGTCACACGTTGTGATGAACTGGTCATTCTTGCATCTGATTTCACTTGGTCGGCTGTACTACTGAACCATGGTTCACCGCAGCTCGTCGGAAGGCACTTTCAGTACCGAAGTGAAACAGAGCGACGCGACAATTGACGGAGATTCGGTAACTAGTTCTGAATGCCAAGAATCGGTCGTTCGATGGTCAATCCAGAATACCTATGAGGTTCTTCCGGGCTAGTACGATCAGCCTGTAGACGGTTCATCGGATCATCGCAGATAACCGGCACCTTGGCGTCAGAATCGGAATATTACTCAGGTCCGAATCTGTAACGGCCCAATGTCGGGCGTTGAAGGATTGGGCCTCTTTCCGCCCGGCTACCCTGCAAGATGCCCAAGCTACATACCGTTGCGGTCAATTCGGGCAGCGCTGTCAGCGTAGTGTCAGTGGCACGTACTCTTGTAGGTCAACATGAAATCCAACCATCTTCGCCACCACCGCCGGGGCTCGATCATCATCACGTTGATTGGTGCGATGGTTTTCGTTGTCATTTTCTTCGGTATGTACTGCTTCAAGCAACTGCAGGTCAACTGGCAAGCGGCACAGATTCCTGCCGCGCGGCGACCCTACACGGCTACGAAGAATCACCACTGGCCATCTCCGGACAGCCGATTGGCCTTCAGGCTGCCTGCTGATTTTTCGTTGGGACGCAGAACATTCAAGCTTGCCGACCAAGATAAAGGCCGGGTCCTCTTCGAATCCGATGTCGAAGGAAATATCGTTCGCTGCAAATGGCGCGGTGACAACAAAGCCTGCGCGGTCGAGTACAAACCAATCGCTGGCCGCAACGACGTCGTGCTGTTGCTCATTGAGGGTGACCAGGTAACCAAATGTCGCCCTGCCGACGTGATCGAGCCGAATCGATTCTTACCCGACGGCGACCAGCAGCTGGAGATGCAGTGGGAGCAGACGGTCAAACTCGGTGAGTTCCGGGAGGACGGAGATTTGCTAATTCAATGGGTCGGCATAGCGAAGCTGATGCGCCCAGGCCGGCCGGATCGCGTGACTAGGGCCGAGTGCCATTTCCAAATTGGATACACGGCAGCCGGCGATGTTTTGCTCGTGGAAAGTTTTCCTCGAGGCAAGCCAGAGACTGATGAGCTTCCGGTCGCATCGGCCGCGGCGAACGTAGTCATTCCCCGCGGTATCCGGCTACGTCCTTTCAGACCCAAAAGCTCGTCTCAGATCAGCACTTCGTCGGAAGGCAGAAGGGCGACGCCTCGCACCGCCGACTCGGACTGACCCACCAATCGTCTCCCTTCCTGCCCGTGCGTGATGGTTGCGATCTGTTCGATCTCCAATGCCTTACGAACGGCAACCGTTGGCAAAGACTCTCTTGGCGGATTGCCCTTGGTCGATTGTTTCAATGCGGCCAAGTCGGTGCGGATGCGAGCAAACGTGGGCGCTCCTTTGAAGGAACGACCTCGCAACTTGTTATCGCGTTAGCTTCACCGCGGTCGCCGCCTGCGCGCTGGGAGCATCTGCGAGTAGCGTCTCGCTGAAGTCGGAGTCGGTCAGCCCAAGGTTTAACCGCAGATTAACATAAGTGCATTCCTCGTTCACCGGTGGCTGGTCGCCTTCGCGCTCCGGCCAACCATGGACCACCAGTCGGGTTGGCACGTGCAACTCGTTGTCAACGTATAGGCTGGAACTGTGGAATTCCATTCCCCCGGCCTGTTCGGGATGAACGACTTGAATATGCGTGCATGACCTTTCGTTGATCATCGCGTTGCCGAAATGCGAAACGCGCGTATTGGTAGCTGTCGGATCACGCTCCATATCGTCCTTGGCTTGTTGCACAAATCGATCCATCAGTTTGTCAAGACCAGCATCCATGATCGTGTATTTGCTTTCGCTCCGTGCGCGAGCACTGAGGGGATCGACTCGTAGTTTCATATGTTTCATTAGCTTGCCCCCTTTGCGGACCAGCACCTTTCCGTCGTTCCGGTCTGCCATGTACAAGACCCGCCGATCTCTGATCGTTCTCGGTGCCACGAACTGCATGAACACAGCTAATGGCTGCACCGAACCGTCATCGTGTTGCTGATCACATCGCACTTGCATATTTGCGGATTGTTGTTCTTGAAGTTTTCCATTGATCCGCTCACGTCTGATGATTCGGCAGGAGAAGTCGCGAATGTTTTCGCGGATATAGACAGAATGCGAGGTCGCGTAACGGATGACTGGCAAAAGCGGGTGTGCAGCCTGATCTGCAATCATTGGAGCGGTCTCTTGGGCAACCGTCACCGCGCATGGCGTTGCGAAAAAACCTGCAAAACATAACGCAATCCATGGACGCGCGGAATTCAACAACATAACTCTTCCTTTAGAAACGCTCAGGCGTTGACGCGATGCTTGCCTGGAGGGACGACGCTGGAACTTGTGTCGGATGCTGGCGGATGCTTTGGGACAATTAGCAAATGCCAGATCCAGCGGTCAATCCGTTGTGTGTCTAACGTTTGCAAGATCAGAAAACGTGTTCCGCTCACAATCAGACCTTGATGGCACTTGGCGGCAGCAACTCGAGTCAGAACTGCAAGCACCAATGCCGTGAAACACGATCACCTCTGATCGAAATTGGAATGGTTTTTCGTCGGGAGATAACTCGTAGGGTCAAAAAACTCGACCGAGCATCAGGCGCAAGCGACACAAGCAATTTCTTGTCGAGTCCTCGATGGCTGCGTTCGGTGTGCTAGTCGGCGTCGGATTACGCCAGGGTTGAGAAACTGATCGTTAACAACCAAAGCATTCGGTCCCCTTCGTACGATCGGTTGCATCGACCGAGGCGGATTGGATCCGCCCGAAAATCGCTTCGGTGTTCTGACCGATGCGCGGAAAATGTGCGTTAACAAGTGACTCCGCTTCCATCGACCGAGGCGGCCTAGTCAGCAAGGGCCTTCCCATGCATCCGATCAGTGGACTATTTGCTGGGAACCAGCAACACCTTACCGATGTTCTTACGGTCCTGGATGTAGTGGTGCGCCTGGGCGGCTTCGTCAAAGCAAAAAGTTGCATCCACAACCGGCTGAACGACACCCTTCTCGTACAGATCAAGCAGCGCCTGCAGCCAATCTCGCACACGCTCGATTTCATCCCAGAGGTGCCCCAGATTGACACCAAATACCCCCTTGTTCTGATTAATAAGCGATGTTGGCGTGAACTGGAACCAGGGCATCGAGGCCAGCGTTTTGACGAGAGATTTCAAGCTCTTCGTCTTGCCCGTGACTGCGGAAGATATTCCGAACATGCCCAGCCGCCCGCTGGGCAGCCAGGATGCGGTAGCTTTTTTTGAACGATGTGCCACCTACGGGATCGAGAACCAGTTCCACGCCGGCACCGTCGGTGATTTCTAAGACGCGCTGCTCGAAGTCCTCCGTGCGATAATCGATGCAGTGATCGACACCCAATTGCCTAAGAAACTCATGTTTGTGTAGCGAGGCAGTTCCAATGACTTTGGCACCAATGTGCGTGGCAAGCTGGATGGCCGCGACGCCTACACCGCCCCCAGCCGAGTGTACGAGCATCGTTTCTGCCGAACGCAAACCACCCATCACACACACTAGCTGGTAGGCCGTGAGATAATTGACCGGGATCGCTGCCCCTATCTCTGCGCTCATTCCTTGCGGACGCTCAGCAACCTGGCGATGCGGAACGCAGATCACGTCGCTATAGCCGCCAAAGCGGGTCAGGGCGAGCACATCGCGGTCTAGCCAGCCGGCATCAACCCCCTCGCCCAAGGCGTCCACGCGACCTGCGACTTCGTATCCAACAACCACGGGCATCGAAGGCAGATCGGGGTAGATGCCGAGGCGGCCCACGATGTCCGCAAAGTTCACTCCGGCTGCTTCAACCCGGATGCGAATCTCGCCGGCTTGTGGATGGGGATCTGGGGCCTCGCGTAACTCAAGAACTTCGGGCGGCCCTGCCTTGGGAATCCAGATCTGTCGCATGGCTTGATTACGCCTCTCGCTGCTTGATTAAGCATCGTGCGGGAAATAAGTGTCGGCGTGCTCTCCGAGCTCGCATCGAAAAGCTGGGACCGTAGCGAGCTCGGAGAGCTCGCCGACAAAAAGAGCGACAGTAATTTCCCGCACGATGCTAAGTTGTACCGGCCACATACTAACGCGCTCCGGGGAAATCGACCGGCGCGACAATGCGAGCCCAGACGGAATCGACCGCGAGACGCCCATTGCCGAGGCTGTGTCTCTCGTCCTTCGCCCGTCTTCAATAGATCAAGCGTTTTGAGCCGGACCCAAGTTTGTTCGCCGACCAACTCTCGGCTAACAGCAAAACGAAACACATTAACCAGATCACGGTGACATTGGTTGATATATTTGCGGCAGCAGTTCGCTTCCAAGAAGGTATCCCGCATGTCAGCGAGCTTTCGAGGACCAAACTCGTCAGCAGGTAGCTCGCCGTGCTTGTTCTCCAAACGCTGAATCAGCAGGTGGTAGCGATACCAAGTGCCGTCTTTTTGCTTCGGAAACTCACGATCGCGAAACTCCTGGCAAACACTTTTCACGGTTGAAGTCATCACAAACCTCTCTTGTCATCCACGCGGCAGAGAGGTCGACAGGCCAGAGTGGCGGTGCCAAGTACGTTTGTGACACGCCTTGGCCGACCAAAAATGAAACAGTGGAGCCGAAGAGACTCGAACTCTCGACCTTCGCATTGCGAACGCGACGCTCTCCCAACTGAGCTACGACCCCAAATCGGTCGGGTTTGTGGCAGAGCCGGTAAAAACGCCTCATCGCTAAATTGCGAACGCAGCGCTCTCCCAACTGAGCTACAACCCCCTGTGATTACTCCGATTGTAGCTTACCGATTTTCGTGTTGCCAGTTGGTTGAGCCCCTTTCAACGTGCAACAGATGGGGGCTTCTCCAAATCGCACACGTGCCCGAACCGGCCAAATCAGAGGTCTCGAAATCCGCTATCACCCGTCTCGACTCAGCATTATCGGAATCCGCGTTTACTGGTGTTTGTCGGTCGGCATCATCCTCACCGCCGGCTTGACGTCGAACCGGAGGCTACCTCGCATGGAAGAGCCCGTGCTGACCCGGCGTGTGGCGTTGGTGAATGCTAGTATTCCCGGCGATGAGATGCACCGCGGAAAGCGGCCGCCTTTGTCGACGCCACCGAGACACCGCTGGCTGGTCTGAACAAGTGGGGGATCACCAGCGTCGAGCTTCAATCCCCCGTGCGTGAAGGCCCCGACGTGGCGGATGCCCCCCACTTTGGGCCGTGGCCCAGTTGAATCTATCTTCGGACGTTGCGACAATCCCTCGCGTCAATTGGGTGTTGCAACGTCGCGGACAACAATGGCCGGTTTTGCTCCGTTGGTGCTGGGCGGCGATGGATTCTGGCCTCCGCTGAGGATCGCCATTGCGGGGGGTGTTGCAGGGCGCAACAATATCTGGCTCTGTATTTTGTGCCGGCGGTTTATTTGATCATGATGGTGCAACTGATGCAAAAAACCGCAGACGAGCTCCATTGATGTCACACATTCACCGATCATCCACGGCGGTCAAACGCTCGGCGGCGGCGAGCGACCTGACTCTCTGCGGAAAGAGTCTGACGATCGAGCAAGTCAGTTGGGCAGCACATGGCCGGCCCAACGTCCAGATCACCCGCGACGGGGCAGTCTTGGAGCGGATGCGGGCTTCGCAAGATTTGGTGCGCCAGGCTGTCGATGATGGAGCACGCGTTTACGGCGTGACGACTGGTTTTGGAAGCATGTCCGATGTTCCGGTGCCCGGCGAATTGGCGGCAGCCTCGCAGGCCAACCTGCTGTCGTTCTTGGCGACCGGAGCGGGTCGACCGGTTGAGCGGCAGCATGTCCGGGCGGCGATGCTGCTGCGAGCCAATATGTTGTTGCGCGGTGTTTCGGGAGTTCGCTTGGAAGTCGTCCAGAGGTTGATTCGATTTCTCAATGCGGATGCCGTACCGGTCGTCAGCGAACTCGGATCGATCGGTGCCAGCGGTGACCTTGTGCCGTTGGCAGCCATCGCCAGGGCGATCACCGGTCAGGGGGCAGCGAGTCGCGTGATGTTGGGCGACCGATGTGTCGACGGCGAAACGGCATTGGCTGAACTCGGTCTCGAGCCGCTGGAGTTGCTGCCCAAAGAGGGGCTGGCGATCGTCAACGGAACGTCGTTCTCCTCCGGCATTGCGGCGAATTGTGTTCACGCATCGCGGCGACTCTTTGCGGTCGCGTTTGCCGCTCACGCCATGATGGTGCGAGGCTTGTTGGGGCACGAGGAGCCGTTCTTGCCGTTCGTGCACGAGTGCAAACCGCATCCAGGTCAGGTTTGGTCGGCAGCGATGATGCGGCGGTTGCTGGCGAACAACGACCACACGTCAACTGACACGACGGGCGATCGGGAGCATTTGCAGGACTGTTATTCGCTGCGATGTCTGCCGCAGTACATGGGTCCGATCGTCGAGGGGATGTCTCGCATCACCGGTCGTCGTCGAGCGTGAGATGAATTCGATCACGGACAATCCATTGGTTGACGGCGATCAGCAGAAGTTTTACCAGAGTGGAAATTTCCTGGGTCAATACATTGGCTTGGCGATGGATGACCTCCGTCGATTTCTCGGACTGCTGGCCAAACATCTCGACGTACAGATCGCGCGATTGGTGGCTCCCGAGTTCAATCGCGGCTTGCCGGCTTCGCTGCAGGGCAACGAGAAACTTTCGTTCAACATGGGCTTGAAGGGATTGCAGATCACCGGCAACTCGATCATGCCCATGCTGACGTATTATGGGAATCCGTTGGTCGAGCACTTTCCGACACATGCAGAGCAATTCAACCAGAACGTCAATGGACTGAGTTGGGGTTCGGCGCAGCTCGCCTCTCGATGCGTGGAATTGTTTACCCACTACGCGTCGGTGGCGTTGATCTTTGCTGTCCAGTCCGTCGATTTGCGAACGTATCTGACGCACGGACACTATGACGGACGGGCACTGATTGGATCGTCGGTCGTGCCGCTCTACGAAGCGGTTTACCAAACCGTCGGCTGCCGCGAGGGCGAGCTGTCACCGTTGGTATTCAACGACGCCGACCAATCGCTCGAGGTCCATCTGGCGAGACTCGCGGAATGCATTTTTGGCGAAGGATCGATCGTGGCGGCGGTGGCGCCAATCGTCGAGTCACTCGACGAGTTTGACCATCAAAGCTAAGGACGTGTTTGAAAAAGGGGTCTGACCCTTTCCCGGAGAAACCTTACGCCGCCATTTGCGTTCGATTCATTGCCCATTGGCGGCCGCGAATCAAATTTCCAGAGGGTCAGACCCCTTTTTCAAACACGCCTAACGCCGTTTCCATCTCACGCTTGGTACTGCCATCAATATTTGTGAAAACATCATCGTCGGTTCGCGTCTGTTTCCAGACCGCGATGCGATCATCCTCGATGACCAGCATCTGACTTATGCCGAGTTGGAACGTCTCACGGCGCAGGCTGCTCAGGTGCTGCGCAAAGCGGGAATCAGTCGCGGAGACCGCGTTGGGATCGTGATTCCCAATGTTCCCGCGTTCGTGGTGTGGTATTACGCGTGCCTGAGGCTGGGCGCGATTGCCGTTTCTATCAACACGCGTTTGACCGGCGCCGAGGTGGCGTTCATTCTCTCGGACTGCGAGACCAAAGCACTCGTGGGTACCGATTCGCATGTCGAGTCAATGAATCGCGAGGTGCCTGATTGCACCGAGCATGTGCTGCGAGTTTCGGAGGACGGGTTGCTGGTCGGCGACAAGCGGCTTGGATCGTGCGATTCGATCGGTGAGGGCAGTTACGAAGTGATGGAACCGGACGATCCCGCGACGATTCTCTACACGTCAGGAACGACCGGTTTTCCCAAGGGGGCGACTCTGTCTCATCGCAACGTTCGCGCGACGGTTCATGCGTTCAATCATCTTTGCGGCATGCAAACCGAGGACTGTTTGCTGCTGTCGGTGCCGTTGTTCCATTGTTACGGACAAAACGCGCTGCTGAATTCCGGGCTGAACGTGGGTGCGACGATCGTGATGCAGCGTCGGTTTGACCTGGGCGAGTCGAAGCGGCTGATCCGCGATCACGGCGTGACCATGCTGTTCGGCGTTCCCACGACCTTTCAGTTGATGTTGGAGAGCTGCGAAGGGGCTGATCTGAGCTCGATCCGATATTGTTTTTCGGCCGCGGCGAAGTTGCCCGAACCATTGAGTCGCGGTTGGTACGAAAAATTCCAGATGCCGATCTTCGAGGGATACGGGCTGACCGAAACAGCTCCCTTCGCGAGTTACAACCATCGCCTCCAATTCGTGCCCGGATCGATTGGAACGCCCGTGGACTTGGTCGAGATGAAGATTGTCGATCCCGAGACCGGCCAGACCTGCGCTCCGGGCGAGCCGGGTGAGATCGCGATTCGGGGGCCCAACGTGATGCTCGGCTACTGGAATCGCCCCGAGGAGACAGCCGCTGCAATTCGCGATGGGTGGTTTTACTCAGGTGACATCGGCAAAGTTGATGAGCGAGGATACTTCTACATCGTGGACCGATTGAAGGACATGATTGTCGTCGGCGCCCTGAAAGTCTTTCCGGCCGAGGTCGAGAGAGTGCTCATGGATCATGCGGCGGTTGCGGAGGCGGCGGTCGTCGGACGGTCGGACGAGGTTCTTGGCGAGAAAGTGGTCGCGTTCATTGTCCGCGCGGCGGAGTCGCAGACGACGGAGGATGAGATCCGCTCTTATTGCCAGCGTCACCTTGGGTCTTACAAAGTCCCCCGACAAGTTGTGTTTGTGGATGAGCTGCCGCGCAACCCGGCCGGAAAGGTGCTCAAGACGCAATTGCGAGAGGTCCCGCTACCCGGTTGGCAGCATTTTTCCGGTGAGCCGACGGCGCTAGCCGCGGGCCGCGAAGGGATCGACGTTTGCGATGACGTACCCGCGGCTAGCGCCGGCGGCTCAGAGGCAGGGCCCGCGGCTAGCGCCGGCGGCTCAGAGGATAACAGCCCGTTGATCGAGCAATTGCTGGGCACACATCCGGCAAGCCGCGAGCGATTCCTCTGCGGCTTCCTGCGGGATGAATTGAAAGTCCTCGTTGGGCGCGACGATGTGCAGGATCCGCTTGCGCCGATCATCGACGACCAGATGGATTCGCTGCTGATCGTTGAGTTTCGCGATCGGTTGCAGTCCCAAATTGGCGCGCGGCTGGAACTCCCCGCGACCATTGTTTTCGACCATCCAAAGATCTCCGACCTCGCAGCACACTTGTTGGCGTCACTCGAATTGGATGGGGCGACCGACTCGATGCCGCGGGGCGCTGCGGTCGACTCGAGCACCGACGGGCACGTCGAACAGCAGATCGAGAACATGTCCGAACAGCAAGCGATGGAAGCTCTTCTCCGCGAAGTCAATGAGTGAACCAGCATGTCAAACACTCCTGATCAAACCTCATCGCAATCGCCGACGAAGCTTGCCCTGCGCAAGATTCGCGAGCTGAAGCAACAACTCGCCGACGCCGAAAGCGGCCAACACGAGGGCATCGCGATCGTGTCGATGGCCTGTCGTTTTCCGCAACACTCCAATACCCCAGAAGCGTATTGGGAGAGTCTCGCTGCGGGCACCGATGAAGTTGGCGACCTTCCGCCCGACCGCTGGGATCTTGACTCGTTCTTTGACGCTGACCCGGATGCACCAGGGCGAATGTACACGCGCAGGGGCGCATTTCTAGACAGCATCGATCACATGGATGCCGACTTCTTTGGGATCTCGCCGCGCGAAGCGACTTGGATCGATCCCCAGCAACGCCTGCTGCTGGAAGTCAGCTGGGAAGCACTTGAAAGGGCGGGCTGGCCAGCGGAAGTGGTTGGTCCGCGTACCGGAGTTTTTGTCGGCTGGATGCATAACGATTATCAGAATGAGTGCAGCGACTCGCTGCTGAATCTGAATCCATACATCGCGACCGGTTCGGCGGGCAGTTTCCTGTGCGGACGACTTTCCTACCAATTGGGGCTGCAGGGACCGAGTCTGGCCGTCGACACCGCCTGTTCGTCATCTTTGGTGGCACTTCATCTGGCGTGTCAAAGCTTGCATCGCCGCGAGTGCGATCACGCGTTGGTCGGCGGTGTCAACGTGATGGCATCACCCAAGACCGCCGTGTTAACCTGCAAGTTAAAGGCCTTGTCGCCCGGCGGGAACTCGCGGGCCTTTGACGCTCGCGCTGATGGATATGTACGCGGCGAGGGTTGTGGCGTCTTGGCGCTACGACGGCTCTCGGATGCCGAGCGGGATGGGGACGCGATTCTGGCCGTGATTCGCGGATCCGCTATCACTCACAACGGTTCGAACAGCGGATTGACCGTACCCAACCGGGAAGCGCAAGAGCGGGTGATTCGCGATTGCCTGCAGAATGCTGGACTGGAACCGTCGTCGGTCGACTATCTGGAGGCTCACGGGACCGGAACGGAATTGGGCGATCCGATCGAGATGCGGGCCGCCGCCGCGGTGCTGGCCGAGGGCCGCGATCTGCACAATCCACTGCTGGTCGGTTCGGTAAAAACAAACATCGGGCATCTCGAAGCGGCGGCCGGAATTGCGGGATTGATCAAGACGGTGCTGGCCCTCCAGCACGACCAAATTCCGCCCCATTTGCACTTCGAACAACCCAACCCACACATCCCTTGGGATCAACTTCCCGTCAAGATTGTCTGCGAACCAACCGCTTGGCCACGCGAGGGAAAACGCGTGGCCGGTGTGAGTGCGTTCGGGATGAGCGGCACCAATGCCCACGCGGTGCTCGAGAGCCCGCCGCCAATTGCAAGGCAAGCACCACCCCCGGCAAGTCTCCTACGCGCTCACCATCTGCTTGTGCTCAGTGGCAAGGCGGACGAGGCGGTCCAGCAGTTGGCCGGTCGGTATCGACAGTGGCTGGGGGAGCATCCCGATGCCGACTTCGCTGACTTCTGTCACACCGCTGGCGTGGGACGCGGGCATTTCGAGCGACGCGCCGCGATGGTCACCGATTCGGCGAAGCACGCAGACACGCAATTAGCTCAACTCGAAAAAGGTGGTGACGCGAGCGGTTTGTATCGCGGTGCCGCTCGCGGTAAGCCAAAAGTTGCCTGGCAATTCACCGGCCAAGGGGCTCAGTATCTCGGCATGGCCCAACAGCTGTACCGGTCTCAGCGCGTGTTCCGCGATGCACTCGATCGGTGCGATCAGTCGCTTCGGCAGTGGCGTGACGGCTCGTTGTTGAACGTGATGTTTCACGACGAGGCGCTGTTGAATGACACGACCTGGACACAGCCAGCACTGTTTGCCGTGGAGGTCGGTTTGGCGGAATTGCTGAGCAGTTGGGGGCTGCGTCCCGATGTTGTGCTCGGTCACAGTGTGGGTCAGTTTGCCGCCGCTTGCGTGGCGGGCATCATCGGTTGGGAAGATGGCCTGCGGCTGATCAGCGAGCGAAGTCGTCTGACCGGTTCGTTGCCCGCCGGCGGCGCGATGGCGGCAGTCTTCTCACCGGTGGCTGAGGTCGAGCGGTTCATCACTGCCCACCCGGATCTCTCGATGGCGGCGGCCAACGGTTCACACACGGTGATCAGCGGGCCGGAGAAATCGATTCTCTCGGCGTTGGATGCGTTGTCCGAAAACGGCGTCACCTGCAAACGTCTTGCCACTTCCCATGCCTTTCACTCGGCCTTGATGGATCCGGTCATGGACGAGTGGCAGCAGATCGCCGCAGCGATGGAATTTCGACCCGCCGAGATTCCGATGATTTGCAACGTGTCCGGCAAGTTGCTTGATGCGGACCACATCTTGGACGGTCATTACTGGGGACAGCATCTACGGCAAGCGGTGCAGTTCGCCGACAGCATCGGCACGCTGGCCGAGTTCGGCTGCGACGTCGTGCTGGAACTGGGGCCACAACCGACGCTCACGGCGATGGCCGCTACCTGTTGGCCTGGAACTCGACCGTCGTTCGTGTCCTCGCTCCGCAACGACCAAGATGACACGGAGTCCATGCTCAACTCACTGGCTCAGCTGTACGTGCACGGCGCAGCGGTGGACTTTGTCGCGTTCGATCATCCGTGGCAACGCAAACGGATCGAGTTACCAACCTACCCATTCCAGCGACAACGTTACTGGGGGCCCGCCAAGCCGCAAGCCAGCCAGGCCGAGCGTGATTCGCAGCATCCTTTGCTGGGTGAAAAGCGGCGGTTAGCTGGTGTGCCTGACGAGGTTCGCTACGAGAATCGTCTTGCGTCCGACAATCCTCGTTGGCTGGACGACCATCAAGTCTTCGGCGACATCGTGTTCCCCGGCGCCGCTTACGTGGAAATGGCTCTCGCGACGATCAGCGGGAAAGGTAGCTTGCAGGAAGTTGCTTTCGAGATGCCTTTGCGATTGTCCCAGCCGACTTCCGTTCAGACAGTCGTGCGGTTGGAATCCAAGCAGCCAGCCAAGATCGAGATCCATTCGACGCCTCAACAGACCGATCACTGGACGAGGAATTTCACCGCGAACGTGTCGTCTTCGGAACCGGCGAAGCCGGACACGATCGAACGACGCCGAAATCGCCGCGAGATGTCCGCAGTCGATCGACGTGTCTGAGTTTTATGATTCGGTTTACGGGCTTGGCTTGCAGTACGGACGCCAGTTTCAAACGATCCGCGAACTCCACTGCGGTGAAGGCGAAGTGTTGGCCAAGTTGGAGACGGCGAACGATCTGCTCGGTTACGTCATTCCTCCGGTGTTGATGGACGGGGCGTTCCAGTCGCTGGCCGTGGGCTTGTTGCAGGACGCCGATTCTTCTTTCTATCTGCCCGTTGGAATGGAGAGCCTGGAGTGCTTCGGTTCCGTTTCCAGCGAGGTTTGGAGTCACGCGCAGTGGCGTGAGTCGGAAGGTGAGATCCGCACTGCCGATTTGACTTTGTTCGACGAGGACGGAACGGTCATCGCCCGCATCGAAAAACTGAGACTGCGTCCGGTTCGACGTGCGGCGCTGCGTCAACTTGCAGGCTCCGGCCCGGAACGATTGCTTTATGCGCTGAATTGGCAAAACGCGAGTTTCAATTCGACCGATGGCGACGCCGGGCACTGGATGGTCGTCCGCGAGGCGAGTGCAGAACCAAACAAATTCGCCGACGCGCTGATCCAGCGCGGTCAGCACTGCGTCGATGTGCAACTACGTCGCGGCGCGGGAGATCCGGAACTGGACGATGCATCCTGCACGATCTCAGGCGATGATCCCGAGCAGTGGGTTGCAGTGCTCAATCACTGTTTTTCCGCCGATCAAGATTCACGTCTGGACGGTTTGGTCTGGCTGGCGGGCAGCGGCGATGACGCTTCGCAGCCGACAGATTTGGCATCCAGCACCAAGCTTGTCTGCGGCGGCATGCTCGGCTTGCTGCATGCGTTGAGGCAGACGAGGACGGAACAGTTCGCTCGTGGTTTCCAGATCATCACGCAAGGTGGTGTGGCAACGAATCGAATCCGAATCGGTCTCGCCGCAGGTCAGTCAGTTTTGGGGATTGGGACGCGTCGTCTCGGCCGAGTATCCGGGTCTTCGCTGCCGATTGATCGATGTGGATGACTTGCAGGCATCGACATCATCGCTGATCGATCTTGTGCTGTCCGAGTCGCACGAAAACCAGATCGCGTTACGCTCAGGTCAAGCGAACGTTGCACGGTTGATTCCCAACAAGGCACCGCCGCTGGGCAGCGAATTCACGGTCGATCCAGATGCCTGCTACCTGATCACCGGCGGTCTGGGAATGCTGGGCCGGCAAGCGGCCCGCTGGTTGGCGCGGCGCGGTGCCGGTCACGTCGTGCTCGTGTCGCGGCGGGAGCCCACCGATTCGACTCGCGACATCATTGCCGAAATCGAGCAGACAGGTTGCAAAGTCCATGTTCAACTCGCTGATGTGAGTCGGCGAGAAGATGTCATCGGCGTTGTTTGCGCGAATCAAGCGGGAACTGCCGCCGCTCAAGGGGCTGATTCACGCCTCCGGATTGCTCGACGATGGCTTGATGGCGGAACAATCATGGTCTCGCTTTGAGTCGGTGCTCGCGCCCAAACAAAGTGGCGCCTTGTTGCTGCATGAGATGACCGCCGAGATGCCACTCGACTTCTTCATCTTGTATTCATCGGCCGCCTCTATCTTGGGCTCGCCGGGCCAGGGCAACTACGCCACCGCGAACGCGTTCCTGGACGGATTGGCACAGACGCGGGCCGCCGCCGGGCTGCCTGCCTTGAGCGTCAATTGGGGGCCATGGAATGAAGGTATGGCGGCTAGCGAAACGGTCGTCCGCAGTCTCGCCTTGCAGGGCCTGACACCGCTCACTTCCGATGAGTCGCACCAGGTTTTGGAACAGCTGATTGTCAGTGGGGCCGTGCAGGCAACAGTGCTCGATGTTGATTGGCGGCGGCTTCGTCGTCGGCTCTCAGCGTATGCCCTGCCGATTCTCGATGTTGTGGCACCGGATCTCTCCAACGAGGCGGCAGGCGATTCGGAGTTGGTCGAAAAGCTACGCAGCTTGCAAGAAGGCGAGCGTACGAAGCTGCTGACGGTTCACGTCCAGAACGAATTGCAGCAGATACTTTCACTTGCTCAGGCTCCCGATCCCGAAACGCCGCTCGCCGAACTCGGACTCGATTCACTGATGGCGGTGGAATTGAGCACGCGTTTGCAGTTGCAGCTCGAGCCGGAGATCACGATCTCGCCGACCATCGCGTTCGATTACCCTTCCGCGTTCGCATTGACGGAGCACTTGCTGAGTCTGTTGCGGGAGCTGCCCGAACCGATCGAGCCGGTGGCCGCGAGAGTCACAACGGAGCGAGACGACGTTGCCATCATCGGCCTGAGTTGTCGTTTCCCAGGCGCCGAGAATGCCCAGCAATTTTGGCAGAACCTGTGCGACGGCGTCGATGCGGTCGGCGAGCTGCCGGCGGACCGCTTTGATGTCGATAAGTATTACAGCCCTACTCCGGCGCCGGGAAAAATGTACACGCGGGAGGGTGGGTTTTTGCCGGCGATTGCCGATTTCGACGCAGACTTTTTTGGCATCTCGCCGCAAGAGGCCTGTTGGATCGATCCGCAGCATCGCTTGCTGATGGAAGTCAGCTGGGAGGCGTTGGAGGATGCTGGAATCGCTCCGCATCAGTCGCCCGATCCTCGTGTCGGCGTCTTCATGGGAATCATGTCGCACGACTACGCTCAGCTGAACGTCGATGACGATCTGGACATCATTGATGGCTTCCGGGGTGCTGGATTGTCACACAGTGCGGGTGTCGGACGGCTCAGCTACATGTTCGGCTTCGAAGGTCCCAGCATCGCCATCGATTCGGCCAGCAGCAGTTCGCTCGTCGCGGTCTGCCAGGCCAGCAAGAGTTTGCTCGAGAGTGAGTGCAACGTGGCGTTGGCCGGCGGCGTTAACGCGATCTTGACCCCGACCAACTCGCTGCTGCTTTGCAAAGCTGGGATGCTTGCTTCCGGACGGTCGCTGCAAATCGTTCTCGGCCGCCGCCGACGGTTTTGGACGGGGCGAGGGATGCGGCGTGGTTGTGCTGAAGCGGCGACGCGATGCGGAGCGTGACGGAGACCGAATCTTGGCGGTGATTCGCGGAAGCGCGATTTCACATAACGGGTACAGCGGTTCCTTGACCGCGCCCAGCGGACGCTCGCAGGAACGAGTCATTCGCGAAGCGTTGCAGGATGCGCGAATCAAACCAGCTGATGTCGATTACCTGGAGGCTCACGGAACCGGAACCGCCTTGGGTGATCCGATCGAGATGGGCGCCGCCGCTGCCGTCCTCGGGCAAGGCCGAACGAAGGAGAATCCGTTGCTGGTCGGATCGGTGAAAGCGAACATCGGTCACCTCGAAGCGGCCGGCGGTATCTCCGGTTTGATCAAGGTCGTCCTGTCAATGCAACAGGGGCTGATCCCACGTCAGCTGCACTTCGACGAGCCGAGTCCGCACATCGCGTGGGATCGAATCCCGGTCAAGATGGTCGTCGAGCCGACGCAATGGCCAAGCGGCGACACGCGAACCGCGAGCGTCACGGCGCTCGGCATGACCGGCACCAACGCGCATGTGGTGCTCGAGTCGGTTGCCAGCCAGCGACGCACCGGTACCAGTGGACGTCGAGCCGCGGACACATCACTTGTTGGTGCTGAGTGCCAAGACGGATTCAGGTCTCGCCCAGGTCGCGAAGCGTTATGGCGATTGGTTCGAGAAGTCCGCCGAGGCCAGCGTCGCGGATGCATGTCACACGGCGGCGGTCGGACGTAAGCACTGGCAGCATCGAGCATCGCTGGTGGTGGATTCCGCCCAGCAAACGACAACACTCCTACGGGCGCTGGAACGTGGGGAAAGCGTTCCAGGTGTGATACGCGGACAGGTTTCCAAGTCACCGAAAATGGCCTGGATGTTCAGCGGCGAAGGTTCCGAGTACTTCGGGATGGGCGAAAACCTGTACCGGACCGAACCTGTTTTCCGAAGTGTGGTCGATCGCTGCAGCGAACAACTTTGGCAAAACCGAGAGGGCTCATTACTCGATGCGCTCTTCCGCGATCAGGCTCTGCTTTCCGACTCCTCGTGGAAGCAACCGGCGCTATTTGTTTTACAGGCGGCGTTGACCGAGCTTTGGCGAAGTTGGGGCGTCGAGCCGGATGTCGTGCTCGGTGACGGATTGGGACAGTACGCGGCTGCCTGCGTGGCGGGCGTGATGACTTGGGAAGACGGTTTGAGGTTGGTGGCCGAGCGGAGTCGCTTGACGAGCGTGGAGTTGCAAGAGCCCGCGCTGGTGGCCGGCGAAGAAGAGATTGGTAGCCGAGCGGAAAAGCGTAACCGCGTCGACTGAGATACTCGACGAATTCGAGCAGTTCGCCGATACGGTCGACTACTTCCCCGCCGACCGCCCATTGATCTGCAATCTCAGCGGAGACGTCGTTCCCGTTCATCGCTTGCTGGGCGGAAGCTATTGGAAGCGGCACTGTTCGGAACCGTTTCAGTTTGCCAACAGCGTCGCGGCGCTGGCCGCGCAGGATTGCAAGCTTGTGCTCGAGATCGGGCCGGGCGCCGATCTGAGCGAATTCGCCGCGAGTTGCTGGCCTGGGAAGGCTCCGCTGTTCATGCCGTCCATGTCCAGGGGCCAGAATGAGACCGAGTGCCTGTTGACGGCGCTCGGGCAAATGTATGTCAACGGCATCGTCCCGGACTTCAATGCATACGATGCCGCTTGTCCCCGTCATAAGATCCAACTGCCCACCTACCCGTTTCAGAGGTCAAGGTACTGGATCACCGATGTCGCAAAGTACACAAACGAGAAGCAGCACCAAGGAACGTCATCCGCTAGAAAGGATCAGGAGTAGAGCATGTCTGCATCAACGGAAAACTATGATGTCACCATTCTGGGCGGAGGTCTGGCCGGTCTGACGCTGGCGCGACAACTGACCGGTAAGGATCCCGAGATTCGCATCCTGATTTTGGAGAAGCGGCCCCATCCCGTTGATGAGGCCGCATTCAAGGTCGGTGAGTCAACGATTGAAGTTGGCGCTCACTACCTGGCCGAGGAAGTCGGATTGAAAAAGCATCTTGTCGATGATCAGCTGCCGAAGTTTGGGCTGCGGTTCTTCTTCAACAACGGCAAAGAGTCAATCGCGCACGGTATTGAGGTCGGGCTGGGCGAGTTCTTCCCCGCGCCGGGCTACCAGGTGGACCGCGGACGACTGGAAAACCATTTGGCCGAGTCCTTGTCCGGCTCCGGCGCGAGCTTCGTGACGGCACAGGTCAAGCAAGTCGACCTTGCGACCGGCGACGAATCACACACGGTCCATTACGTGCAAGACGGATCGCAGCGAACTGCCTGTTCGCGGTGGGTGGTCGACGCCAGCGGTCGTGCGGCCATTCTGAAAAGAAAGCTGAACTTGCGCGAAGACATTGAGCATGAAATCAACGCAGCCTGGTTTCGCATCGGGACCGACATTCGTGTTGATGAATGGTGTGAAGACCACGATTGGCGGTCGCGTGCCGGCAAAGTCGCGCGGCGCTGGCTCAGCACGAATCACTTGTTAGGTCGTGGCTATTGGGTCTGGATCATCCCGCTCTCTTCCGGCGCGACCAGCATTGGCATTGTGGCTGACCCACGACTGCATCCGCTGTCGGATTTCAACCGATTCGATTCGGCTTTGCGGTGGCTCGAAGAGCATGAACCGTTTTGCGCCGCCGCCATTGCACCGCATCGTGATGAGCTTCAAGATTTCTGCGCGATCAAGAAAATCGGTCATGGCTGTCGAGAGGTTTTTTCGTCACGGCGATGGGCCATCACTGGCGAAGCGGGAGTCTTTCTCGATCCGCTTTATTCCCCAGGCATCGACTACATTGCCATCGCCAACACGATGATTTGTAGCCTGATCGCAGAGGATCGTGCGGGAACTGCCATCGACTTGATCGCTGCCCGCTACCAAGGCATCTTCCTGAACTCTGTTCCACGACAACCTGCAAACGTACCAAGACCAATATCCGTTGTTCGGCAACGCCCGAGTGATGTCGCTGAAGTACGTCTGGGACTACGCACTTTACTGGAGTTTCCCGGCGTTGTTCTACTTCAACGGCAAGCTGACCGATCCGCTATTTTTCAGCACGGTCACCGAAGGTATCGAAACGCTACGCGGGCTGAATCAAAAGATGCAGCAGTTCTTCCGGGACTGGGATGCCGTGGACGATGGGCAAGACGTTGCAGCAGTGTTTGTGAATCAGAATGAGATCGACATTCTGAGAAAGCTCAATGCCGAGCTGCGAGATCGCCTTGACGACGATGCCTTGGAAATGCGTTTTCGGCGGAACGTTGGTATGTTGCGAGACTTGGCATCGGAAATCGCTACTCGCGTGACAAGATTGCAGCCGGAACTGAATTGGCAAGAAGAAGGTAGTTCAGGTGCGAAACATCGCTTGAATGGAGTTTTTGAGGCATTGAATCTTTAGCACATTCTGTAGAGTGTTCAGTATTGGAAGTGCTAATTCAACACAAAGAAGGAGAACCGCGAAGCGGTGGCAGACTATAGCCTGGGGTGAACCAACGAGCGACAGCGAGGCTGGTGTAACCCCAGGATAACGACCCAACGAAATACCATCCCCGCGGCGTCTTGGCGGCGTAGCCGCCAAGACGCCGCGGGGAATAACGGGTTGGCTGTGACAGTCCTGGGGCTGCGGATTGCTCGCTGAGACGAGCTGTCCTAGCCCCAGGCTTAACGCTGTCACTGCTACGCAGTTTTCGTATTGTAGTGACGAACGAAAACGTTCGCGGCTACTACTGACGTGACGAAAATACTTGGCTCACATTCCTTGCTTAGCCTAACGAACATCAGAGGACTTCAAGAGATGGCAACACAAACAAACCACATCACTTCGCCGGCTCCTTACGACGTGACAATTCTCGGCGGCGGTCTGGCGGGCCTGACGCTGGCACTGCAATGCCGCCAGGAAATTCCGGAAGCCCGCATCGTCGTGCTGGAAAAGAATCGCCATCCAGTCCCCGAAGCTGCCTTCAAAGTCGGCGAGTCCACCGTGGAAGTCGCCACGCACTATTTCACGAAGGTGCTGGGACTGGAAGAGCATCTGATGGATGACCAATTGCCTAAGCTGGGACTACGGTTTTTCTTCGGCGCTGGCGACAACTCTGCGATCGAGCGTCGTTTGGAACTCGGTGGACACGATTTTCCGCCTACGCCAAGCTTTCAGCTTGACCGGGGACGCTTCGAGAATTTCCTTGCCGATCGCTGTCGATCGCGGGGAATCGAGTTCGTCGATGGAGCGAAGATCATGGACGTCAAGCTCGCTCGCGGCCGCGCCAATCATCAGGTCAAGTACGTTCGCGACGATGTCGAAACGACTTTGGAAAGCCGCTGGGTTGCCGACACGAGCGGGCGGGCCGCGATTCTGAAACGCAAGCTTCGACTTGAGAGCGATGCGCCGCACCATGCCAATGCGGTCTGGTTTCGCATCCCATCCGAGATCAAGGTCGATGATTGGTCGACCGATTCACAGTGGCGAGCCGACTACGACGAACAGACCAACCCGCGCTGGCTCAGTACGAACCATTTGATGGGTGACGGTTATTGGGTGTGGCTGATCCCACTGGCATCCGGCGCGACCAGTGTCGGCATCGTGGCAGATGAGAACATTCATCCACTGTCGACTTTCAACTCGCGAGAAAAGGCACTGATGTGGCTTGATCAGCACGAGCCGCAGTGTGCGGAAAAAGTCCGCCAGCATTCCATGCAAGACTTCCTGGCGATCAAACGGTTCGCGTTGGAGTGCAAGCAGATTTTCTCCGCTCGACGCTGGGGAATCACCGGTGAAGCCGGCATGTTCCTGGACCCCTTCTACTCACCCGGCAGCGATTTCATCGGCTACGGCAATACTTACCTCTGCGAGTTGATCAAACGTGATTTGGCGGGGAAGACAAACCGGTTCCACGCTCCGTTGTACGACTTTTTATACAACCGGATGCATTCCGGCACATCGGTCGTCTACCAGAACCAATACCCTTTGTTCGGCAATCATCAAGTCATGCCCGTCAAGATCTTGTGGGACTACATGATCTACTGGACGCTCTCCGGATATATCTTTTGCCATGGAAAAGCGGCCAGCCCATCGATGGGCATTCGTCATTTTTTCAAGATCAATCGGCTCGATAAAATCAACCGATGCATGCAGAAGTTCTTTCGGACCTGGCACGAGCAGGTCCCGCATTATGAAGCGACCGGAACGATCGACGCGTGGGACATGCCCGTGATCATCGAAACGAATCGGGCGCTGATGGACGAACTGGATGACAAAGCCTACGGCGAGCGATTCGCGGAGAACTTGGCACAGATGGAAACGATCTTTTGGGAGATTATCGAGAAGTCCGGCGTGAAGTGCGATATTCCGTTGAAGCGACGGCGATATCCAGACGCCAAGAAAGGGACGTTCGACATGTTGTTCGAGGCAACATCGCGTCGTCTGGACGACACCGCCGGCAGCCAACCACGAGAACTCGCCGCCAAGCCGTAGACCCCGCGGCCACACGCAAAATGCCGTCCTCTTTCGCGGCAACCGGGTGGCGAACAAATCAGCTGCTACGCGCTTGAGTGCCATGATTGCGGCATTCGAGAACCGGACGCTAGTCCTTTATCACAGCTTGATTTTGGGATCGGCCGGGGTCAGGTACGAATGGCACGGGCATGAGGAGTTGGTGTGTAGGCTTTAGCCGATTCCTCGCCCTTGAACATCGCCTAAAGGCTGGACACCAGCATGTCGCGGCACGAACGCTCGCTCTGCCCGTGACATTCGTACCTGGCCCGTCTTCGATTGGTGGCATTCGTAGGCCAGGACAAGGAGACTGTCCGGCTTAGGAATTGTCAGTTCAACACGAAGAATAAGAACCGCGGAGCGGTGGCAGCATATAGCCTGGGGTGAACCAACGAGCGACAGCGAGGCTGGTGAAACCCCAGGTAAGCGAAACCGAAAGACCTTCCCCGCAGCGATTTGGCGGCGTAGCCGCCAAATCGCTGCGGGGAAAAATGGCTTGGATGACAATTCCTGGGGCTGCGAATTGCTCGCTGAGAGCGCGCAATCCTCACCCCAGGCTATAGGCTTTCACTGCTCCGCAGTTGCCGGATTGTTGTAGGAGTCAAAATGTTCGTGCCTACCGTGACGCGAATCGCGCAAAAACACAGTCTCCCATTGCTTCCCAAGCCGGACGCTCTCCAAGTCCTGGCCTACGCCGATCGCACCCGTCAATTCATGATGGTCGAGGCACTAGGGTGCGATTGGATGATGCGGTGACAAGTCATCGAACATCGCCCAGCGGGCGGGATTCGCGTCACCGAGGCGAACCCGTTATGCTCAGGACGTATAGTCGCCATAATTTCACCCTAAACTCAAAATACGAGACCATGGTTGCCCAAGCGCAACCCACTTATCGGTACTGCTTGGACGAGGCGGATACTATCGTTTCTGTCGACCACTGGTGGCTGGCATTCGCCCAAGAGAATAACGCCGCCGGACTGAGCGAAACTTCGGTCGTTGGACAGGTGCTCTGGGAATTCATCTCGGATGAACCCACGCGAGCGTTATACAAGGAAATCAACGATCACGTTCGTTCTTCCGGAAATCCGGTCACAGTGCCATTTCGCTGTGATTCGCCCACGTTACAGCGATATATGCAATTGACGATCAGTGATCAGGGCGATGGCCGGCTGTTGTACGAAAGCGTTTTGCTGCGGGCTTTGCCTCAACGTCGCCTTGCCCTATTGGACCCCAAACAGAAACGGTCGAACGATTTTCTGACCATGTGCAGTTTCTGCAAGCGATCTTTGATCGAGCCGTCGGGCTGGTTGGACATGGAGAACATTGCGCTCAAGCTGCGAATGTACGAGGCACAAGCCGTTCCCGAATTGCGGTACACCGTGTGTCCCGAATGTGCAGGCCAGATTCAGAACGATCGACAACATTCGCATCGATCTTCGGATTGAATTGACGCTTCCTTAGCAGCCCCGCTTCGCGAAAGTAGCCATCACGCTCCGTCGTGATGCAGCCCGACCTAACCGTTTTCCATTGAAATCACGGTTGATCGTAGCTGGGGCGTGGCCAAACGATCTCTTCGACGAGAATAAATCTGATGGTTCGCCACCCGGTCGGGTGATCGTCACGGCGGAGCGTGACGGCTACTTTTTGTTTCCGCCGGCAAACTGCAAGGTGCGCTCCGGCGACCCCGTCACTCACCTTGCTTGCTGCTTGTCACTTTTGAGGTGAGGTCAAAATCGTTCAAGATCATGTACAGCGATGGCAGGACCAGCAAGATCAAGGCGGTCGACGCCAAAAGCCCAAAACAGATGCTAATCGCGATCGGGATCAACACTTGGGCTTGCAAACTGCGTTCCAACAGCAACGGCATCAGCCCGGCAATCGTTGTCAAGGATGTAATCATCACGGCGCGAAAACGCATGCGGCTGGCCTGCGACGCCGCGGTGAATGCGTCCTCGCCCGCTCCACGTTTGGCCTTCAGGAATAACATCAACAGAATTGAGTCGTTGACGACGATCCCGGCAAGTGATGCGTAGCCCATCATGCTCGGCAAGCTCAGACTCAATCCAAACAGGAAGTGACCCCAGACAACGCCGACCAACGCGAACGGAATTGCGACCATCACGATGATCGGTTCGATGTAGCTGCGAAATTGAAATGACAAAATCACGAACACACCCAGGCAACCAATCGCAGCGGCCCACAACAACGAGCCGCCGGTTTCTGCGCCCCGTTCCGCTTCGCCTTTGAAATGCATTTCGATCCCCGGGAACCGCTGTTCGAGTTCCGGGAATTTTTCGGTCCGCAACTTCGTCAGCACCGCAATTGTATTGGTCCGGTCGGAATCGACGCTGCCCAACACGTTGACAACTTGCCGTCCGTCGAGCCGACCGATTCGCGACCAGCCGCGATAGACTTCCAGCGTCGCGATCTCTGTCAGCGGAACCGCTTGGCCGCTTGGCAAAAACACCAGGGCATCCTTGAGGTCAGAGAAGTCATTGCGGTCAGCGATCGAATAACGCACCTCCACATCGTAATTTTGGTCGCCGATCTGGACCTGGTCGGCAAGCAGTCCTTGAAACGAGCCTCGCAGTTGCCTCGCTAATTCCTGCGCGGTGACACCCAAGCCGACGGCGCCCGGTCGCAGGCGTACAAGCAGTTCCTGCTGTCCTCGCCGCGTGTCGTCGGTGATGTTGTAGACACCCTCGTAGGTTCGCAGATACTCTTGAATCCTGGCCGACGCCTGGTCGAGTTGAGCCAGGGGGACGCCGGAAAGTTGCACTTCGATCGGGCGGCCAGCGGGACCGATCTGCGGTTCGTCAAAAGTGATTTTCAGTGAGTCGGCCACAGGCCCGAGGCGATCTTCCCATTGGGCAACGACGTCCGCGATTCGAGCGTCGCGGACTTCATTGGTCAACAAGTCCGCATACATCGTTGCCACGTGCGGGCCCGTTTCCATTGCGTCCATGTTTTCGTTGAAACGCACCCAGGTCGTTTCGACGAGATCGCTCTGCATTGGTTGCATCGGTTTGAAGGACGCGTTGGTCGCATCCAGTGCTGTTTCCAAATCGGCCACGACCTCGCGGGTTCGTGCCAGCGGTGTCCCTGGTTTCATCAAGACGCGGGCCACAATCGTGTTGCCTTCTAACTTGGGAAAAACTTGTCCGCGAACGACGCCGCCGACTAACAATCCGATCGTCAGCAGGAATGCCAACACGACCAACCCCAGAGTGAGGTACCGCCACTGGATGCTCCAGTCGACCGCGCGTCCAACCGTCTCTTGAGCAAAGTCGATGATCGAGTCGATTCGTTTGCGAAAACGTGGTTGACTGGCGTGGTCCTGTTTTTCAAGCGAGTGCGCGAGGTGGGCCGGCAGGATCAAAAAAGCTTCGATCAGGCTGGCGGCCAACACCAACAGCAACATCATCGGCAAAACGCGGAGGACGCGCCCAATATCGCCGCTTAGGAAGATCAGCGGTCCCAACACGCAGCAGGTCGTCAAGAACGAAGAGAAGACCCCGCCACCCACTTCGCGAACTCCCTCGACCGCGGCGACGATGGCCGGTTCACCCTGCTTGCGACGCCGCGCGATGTTTTCGGCAATCACAATACCGTCGTCCATCAGGACACCAATGGCCATCAGCAATCCAACCATCGTCACCATGTTGATCGTCAGGCCCACCGTTGGAACCATGGCAAAGGCTGCCAGAAACGAAACTGGCAAACTGGCGACGACCCAAAACGAGAGCCGAGCACTGAAGAACAGCCACATCACGGCAAACACCATCACGCATCCTTGCAAGCCGTTTTTGATCAAGAGCGAGAGGCGATCGTTGACCAGCACCGAACTGTCATTGATGACGGTCAAGGAGACGTGGGGATTGCGTTGTCGCTCAATTTCCAAAAGCGATTTAAGCTCGGCAGCAACGTTCATCGAATCCTGTGTCTTCGCCTTCAGGAATTTCAACACGGCGCTGCGTCTGCCATCGACGGCAATCAAGTCTTCTTCGGCTTTGAATTCGTCAATCACTGCCCCGAGATCGGACAATCGAACTTCTCCGCCGCCCGGTGCGGCCGAGATCACCAGGTCTGCCAACTCGCGGGCTCCCCGACGTTCTTCTTGGACTCGCACGAGCGTGTTTTGTGACGATTCGATTTTGCCTGCCGACAGGTCCACGCTTTGGCCCGAGATCGCACCAGCAACTTGAGTCGGGCTCAAGCCATGCCGCAGCAGTGCCTCGGTACTCAACTCGACTCGTAAGACCGGATCAGCAAAACCCGTGATTTCGATTTCAGAAATGCTGCTCGACCGCAGTAGCCGATCTTTCAGCGACTCACAGTACGCCTTAAGAGCAACTGCATCCGACGGACCCTCGACCAGTACATCCAACAATGGGTCTTTGGTATTGAGCCGCTTGATTAACGGCGGCTCGGAGAGTGCGGGAAAATCGGGGATTGAATTGACGGCGTTCTCGATCTCATTGCGAAAGGCCGTGTAGTTGCCCGATTCCGTCATCTCCAGCGTCACGCTGCCTCGATTGCTGGCCGCGACGCCACGCATTTCTTTGACAAATTGAACACCCTCAAGTTCCTCTTCCAACCGCTGCACGATCGACTGTTCGATCTCCTCCGTCGCAGCGCCCGGATACAACACCGATACTTCGACTTCCACGGGCATCGCATCGGGAAAAGTCTCGCGCCGGATTCCACCGAGTGACAACAGTCCTGCGGCGATCATCATGACCATCAATAGATTCGCGGCGGTGGGATGCCGAGCGAAGAATTGAATCATGAGAAGATTCCCGATGAGTTAGGGAGCGAGGAAACACTGCCAAAACAGGGCTCGCTCACGCTTTTTGAAGTTGCGCTTTTTAGCCGCGGAGCGGCGACAGAAAACGGAACGGTCACAATGCTGTCGCCCCTTCGGGGCTTTCGGTCGTTTTCGATTACAAATCCTGGAGCTCGCGCCCCAGGCTACATGCTGCCGTGCCTCCGGCACTAGCGAAACTCGCAACTTCAAAACCCACGCTTCGGGTTAGGATTTCCAACGAGTTTATCATCAAGGTCAATTCGCAGTATCAGCACTCGCGGGCCGGTTTGTTCACGTGCTTCAATTTTCTGCAGCTTCCTTCGGCAGCATTGCAATCTCGGGGTCACTCTCAACTTGCGGCATCACCAACATGCCCTCTCTCGGTGTGACGGGCAGATTCAAGACCACCCAATCGCCTTCCTGCAGACCATTGGTTACAGCCAACTTCGCGCCCGATATCTGTTGGACCTGAACCATCCGACGGCGTAGTCGGCTTTCGTCATCGACGATGTAGACACTGTTGCCGTCGACGGACGTGCGATCAAGCAACACACCCTCATGGTGATGTCTGCTCTGAAGCACCACCTCGCAAAACATGCCAGGCCGTAGCGGCACCAAGGTCGACCCAGGAGGACTGACTGTCGCACGCAATGGTTCGCTGGTGACTTCGACAACGACTCCTAACGTTCGCGTCCGCGGGTCGATCAGCTCAGCCAGGCGGATTGGCGTAGCTGGATAACGCAGCTCGATTTCGCCACTCCGCGAGACCACGGTTGCCGACAAATTAGTCAACAGAACCTGCGTGAGCTCGCTGCCGGTCGGGATCTCCGTCGATTGTCGGGCCGACTGCGGCGGCAGCAACGACATCAATTGAGAGAGTGAGAACTGTGCTTCGATCTCAACAGCGGAAATGTCCAGCAATTCAAAGAGTTGCTGGGTCGGGCCGACAAACTGCCCGATCTCTAACGAGACGTTCGACAGCAATCCGTCCATCGGAGCCCGTATTTCCGTGCGCTCAAGGTCGCGATCCGACTCTGCCAGACGCGACTTGGCGAATTCGATTTTGGCCAGCGCGGCCTGCAACTGCGACGGATGGATCTGCAATGAGCTCTTGAGGTTTTGAACTGCTTGAGCTTGCGTCAAGTAGGCGGCCTGGGCTAAATCCAATTCGCTTCGCGAGGTAGCATCGGAGCCGCGAAGCGTATCCAATCGATCAACCTCCGCTTTGCGAACTGCCAGCAAATCCTGCTGGATGACGAGTGATGCAACGTCGGACTCTTCGCTCAATTGCAGTTGCGCGCGGTCCGCGATTGCCTGGTCGAGTTCCGACTGTCGCTGTGACCGAAGCAGCTCATAATCGGCCGCGTCGATCTTCACTAACAGTTGATCTTTCGACACGAACACTCCGGAACGCAGCGGTTGGAGCGTCTTCATCACGCGTCCACCGACTTCCGCAACCGCCGACCAAACCCGTTTGGCTTTCACCGTCCCATAGCCCACGCTGGATGCGGAGAGCAGTTGGCGTTTGGCTTGCACCACGCGAAGCGGGCTGGCCTCTTCGGTCGGTTCCACGCGAGGCAGAACCTTCTGCGAACGGGCGAGCGTAATCACAACGACCAACCCCAGCATGATCGGTGGCAAGAAAAGCCATCGACGCGATAAGGCCATAATCCGCGGTCGATTTCCCTGCATCGCAGAATTCATGACTGAGAACCTCCGTGAGCCCGCACAAACAGGTCGACGCACTCGCGGCAATGTCGCTTGCGTTCAGCCGTGGACTTGGGAGCGTGGCCGATTCGGCTGCGCAGTAGTTCTAGCCCAAGAAAGAGTCCCAGCAGATGCTCGGCCGCCCGGGCAGGATTCGGAATCGCCAATCGTCCCGCTCGCTTTTGCGCTAACAGGTAGACACGCAACAGTTCGATCACGCGAGCCGGGCCTGCTTGATAGAACGCCGCCCCGACCTCCGGGTGATCGACCGACTCGCTCGCAGCCAATCGCTCCCACTTGCTGCCTTGATCTGACAGCACCACGGAGAGAAACGCGTTTCCGAAACTTATCAAGTCGGCACGCGGGTCATCGCTGGGTGTCAGTTTTCCAGTGAGAGTGCTGACGCGCTGTTCCGCGGACCGATCCGTGACCGTCCGCAACAGCTTTTCTTTGGATCCAAAGTGGCTGTAGACCGTCGGCTTGGTGACACCTGCACGAGCCGCGATCTGTTCCAGGTTCGTGTTTGCGTAGCCTTGGGAGAGAAACAGCTCGGTTGCCGCTGTCATGATGGCATCGGATGTGGCCGAGACGCGCTGTGCATGAGATCGCGGCTTACGACGGGATTTCGGCTTGGCTGCGACAGTAGAGGCTTTCAACGCGGTTTTCCGTGGTAGCTAGCTCGCCAGAGCGTGGATTTGAGGCCGTACCGTTGCCCAGAGAGGTCGTGCGTTTCTTAAGTTTCAGTTCTGCAAAGGTTGACGGACATGAATTCACTCGCCCTCTGGGCATTGGTCTCTACACAAGTTCTTCATCCTGTTTATGCTGGCTCCCCTCTCCCCCACCCCCTCTCCCCCGAATTCCAAGCAAGCTCCACTTGCATGGAATTCGGGGGCGAGGGGAGCCAGAGAGTGGGAAAGTCGATGTCGTACATTTGTGTAGAGACCAATGCCCTCTGGGAGAGTGAAGTAGCTTGTTGCCAAGCAGCGACTTAGCAACCGCACGACCTCTGGAGGGACAAGGGCATAGCCAGCGACTTTACTTTACCGGCAAGTAAAGTCAAGTGATGGAAGTGGTACACCGCCGGGTCTGCAGCCTATTTCACTCCGACGGCGACCAGTAGCCGGGAAGCCCATCCTTGGTGCTGCACAAGATGTCACGGATCGATGCTCGTGTCTCGTGATCCAAGTGCTTGTACCGTTCCGGAAGGTTGTCGTCGTTGAGCACATCCCAAAGCCGGAGGTAGATCTGCTGGCGAAGCGAATCATCGAGTGAGTCGAATGCTAGAGAGTAGATCAAATAGCTGCAGGGATACTGGAACAGTCGTTGCTTCAAGTCGAAGTCTCGCAGCGATCGTCCACGACTGTCGCGAGGACCGCGCGCCGTGAACTCGTTGGCAAAGACAACGGATCCCTTGATTTCGGAAGTCAACTGGGCCTCGCCCACGAACAGCATGAAGTCGACGACTTCATTGGCTGCTTGCGATATGACCGCTTGCATTTCTTCCTTAGCGTCGATGGGAACCGATACTTCCGCGTCGGAATCACCGACACCGTAGGCCAAGTTGTGGTCGTAAACCGCACGTCGCACAATAAAGTTCGCTCGGGTAAACGTGTTGTGCATCTGGGTCTGATGTTCCAGGACCATCAGCGCGACGATATCGCTGTAAGGAGAAAGCCAATCGTTCGTCGCGAACTGATCACGAAGATTCAGCCAATTTGCATTGTCTTTCGTTTCGAGTAGTCCGAGACGAAGGAACGCATTGCCCATGTGTTCCATATCGCCGCCTCGTCCGGTCACATACCAACCGCCCCAACGCTCGGCAAAAGGGCTGGTGTGATCGGTGACGAACGATGGCTGCTGAGCATCCATGGTGCCGTCAACCATTGGGCTGACACTACGAACGGTGTGTCCGGGAACGCCCTGCGTTAGGGTTGTCGTGTGGCAGGCAAGGCAATCATAGTTCGCACGCTTGATGTAGGCGTTTCGCGGCGTCATGTTCACCGTGTAAAACGCGGCGCCGAGTTTCGGATCGCTCGTCGAGATCTCCATCAAGGAACTACCACGCACCCAACCCACGTAGACATCATCGTTGAAGTAGATGGCGCGAGGGTTGCGCGGAGAAATGTAGCGGACTTGCATGCTCGTTTTCGAGAAAACGAGAGCCTGGGAAGAAACGGGAATCTCCAATTCCTTCAATAGCGAACGCAGGTATCCCGTCCCGGTTTCGTATTCGAGTTTGACTTCAGCGGCTTTGATCTGCTCGATCAACGCTGTCACAGCGTTGTCATCGGCGGTCTCGCTGTAATTGATCGGAGGTTCTTCGATCCTGACCTGCGCCGCGCATGGTATCTGCGAAACTAACAGTGCGATGAGCCCAAGAACGCCACGGCGCAGTCGCTTCTTGTGGCTCGCTTCGCGGATAGACTGTGAGTTCATTCGCAAGTGGCGAAGGAATGTCGTCGTTTGCTCCGCAAACGAACGCTCGTTCGCAGAGCGAACGACGACTTTCATAAATTCACAGCCGAGGAGCGAAAGGCGACTTTCAAAGCACCTTCTGAGGCGAGCATATTTACAGCGTAGAATTGAACTCGGGTTTCGTTTCACGGAGGATTTCCAGAATCTCGCGGCGTGTTTGCGACGAAAGGTGAGCGTACTTGGGTGAATCGTCGCGTCCCTCCAATATGTCGCTGAGTTGGGCGAGTACCCGGCCGCGAACTTCGTCTGGCAATCCGTCGAAGGCGGACGAGTAGATCAGGTAACTACAGGGGTACCGGAAGAGTCGCTGATTTAGGTCCAGATCACGCAACGAACGGCCTTGTGAGTCTCGCGGACCACGATCTTGAAACTCCTTCTCAAAGCCACTCGTCCCCGAGACCTGGCTCTCCAACGCGAATTCATCACACATCAAGAGATACGAGAGCACTCGCTCGGCGGATCGGGTGATCCTCCGCTCGGCACTCTCGCTCAGGTGTCCAGGTTCGCGACCAAGTAGCTCGTTCATCTGATGCGACTGATGAATCGCTCGACGTGTTTCGTAGTTCGCTGCCGCGATCGCGTTATGCATCTGAGTCTGATGTTCCATCACCATCAGCGCCACAATGTCGCTGTGACCGGACAGGTACGGCTCGGTGGAAACAATCGAGTCAAGGGATTCAAGATTCGCCCCGGACTCGCGATCCAAGTCACCTTCACTCTCTTTGAACATGACGTTTCCCATGTGTTGCATGTCGCCATGTTTGCCGGTGACATACCAACCACCCCATCGCTCTTTCAATGGGCTGGTGTGATCGGTCGTAAATGTGCCGTTACCGTAGACCGGGCGACCAGAGAAATCGGCGTACACGCTGCGAACTAGATAGCCGGGGACATCTTGAGTTCGACTCGATGAATGGCAGGACAAACAAACGCCCTGGTCTCTGACGATCTTGGGCGGCTCATCGCGTGTTTGCTTCAGCGTGTAGAAAATCGCTCCCTGCTGCGCGTCGGTCGATGCGAATTCCAACACGTCGCCTCGTTGGCAAAACCCAACGTAGACATCGTCGTTGAAATAGACGGCGCGAGGACTACGGGGTGAAATCCGATGCAATTGCAAACTGGTCTTGGAAAACACAAGCGTCTGAGAACTGACCGGGACGTCCAGCGCTTGGAGGACCGACTTCAGGTATCCAAGTTTTTCGTCGTAGTCGAGTTTCAGAGCACCCGACTCGAGTTTTGCCGAAAGCTCGGCGACTGGATCGCTGACTTCCGCCGTCATGTAGTTGATGGGTGGACCACCAAAGGAGCCCATCTGCGCCTGCGTCGGACGCACAACAGCGGAGGCAAGCACAAACAGTCCAGCAGCGATTGCAAGTGTGTTTTTCATGGCGGGTTGGAAGTTGCCGATGGCCGGCAGGCGGGGTAAACTCCAGATCTACACACAAAGGTACAGATTTAAACGTGCATGTCAAGGTGCAGGTTTCGCCGGATCCTAGAAAAACGCGAGAAAACGATGCTTTCCAAGACGGCCGAGTATGCGTTAAGGGCTGTCACTTGCATGAGCGGACAGCCCGAGAAGCCCGCATCGGCCGATTATCTTGCCGAGAAGACGAAGGTGCCTCGGCGGTACCTGACCCGAGTCTTGCAGGATCTGTCGTCGGCTGGCTTGGTTTGTTCGCGTCCAGGACCGGGTGGCGGCTACGAACTTGCCGCCAATACGGAGGAATTAACGATCCTGGACGTAGTCAACGCGGTCTCGCCCTTGGAGAGAATCCACTCTTGTCCACTCGGGTTGAAGTCGCATACGAAACTGTGCCCGCTGCACACCGAGCTTGACCGCGCCTACGCGGCGACCGAAGCGGCATTTGCGGGAGTGACGATCAAGCAGTTGGTTGAATCAACGAGCCCCATCGTCCCGCTGTGTGAGATTTCGTAGGTCGCGTTGTCGAGCGTCGTCGGTCAATCTTACGAAAACGGCACGAGGCGCCGCGTACCTCCGGCCGTCTGGACCCGTGAGAGCAGACAACGGCGTGTCGTTAAGTCGGATGCCGATCTCCGGCGGTGCCAAGCCATCTGAGAGATAAAGCTTCGAACCGTGCACATGGTCGCTCATCGATCCGGTCACGGACCGATTGATCGTCTTGGCAAAACTCACTTCGGTACTCGATGGAATGACGAACCGCTGATACGAACCCTGCAAATTGTCTGCCCTCATGCACTGGCCCATGGCATCGAGCGTTTTGCGGACAAGCAGCTCACGATCCGTGACGCCGTTTCCGTAGATCACACACGAGTACAGCGACATCGTGTTGCTGATCATGATGTACGGCTTGCGGTTAGCTACAAACAGCCGGCATGACCAATCGGCCAGCGGGTCGTCATCGATCGCTATCTCTTCGAGATTACCCACTTTGACCTTTCTGGCGAGTCTGTGGGTCAGTCGAAAAATCATTGTGTTGCCTGCGTAGCTTGACAGCGCCATTTTCGCAGGTCGACTTGTCCCAAAGTCGACCATTTACCGTTGAATCATGGCGGATGGGTCGACCTGAGGACAGGTCGACGTACGAGGGAGCCCGACGGTAGCTGCTTCAGAACGTCACGTTGGCCGGCCACCGTGATATTTGGATTCAAAAATCAGTGTTGCTGAAATACTGGATCTTCCGTAATTCATCAGCTGACTCAGGATCACGTCGGGCCTAAGTGCAGCGGATCAACCTGCTTCCTGGCCCGTCTTCGATTGGCGGCATTCGTAGGCCAGGACCTGTCCTGGCAGCCTGACGTATGCGGTTTGTCGCCGGGACAGGTCCTGGCCTACGCCGATCGTACCCGTCAATTCATGATGGTCGAGGTACTACGTTCGCTTGAGAACTGTCACCGCGTGATTCGGTTCTCCAGAGGTTGGTCAACCAAATTGAAATGCAAGCAAATGCGATGTTTCCTCTTCCGGTTTCACGCGTTTAGCGAGACGAATCACTGGACGTAACTGGTGGAATTTTCCTATAGGTCTCATGACGAAATCCGGGGATCGCCGATCATCACAGATAAACAACTGGCCGACGGACAGAACGAGTGACTTCACTGATTGACCTCTCCATCGTAATCCCCTTGTACAACGAGGACGAATCCGTCTTGCCGTTGTTGTCTGCCATTGGCGACGCCCTTGGCAATGGGGACGTAGCGAAAACGGGCGCTGAACGGCATCAAGTGGGCGATTGCGAGATCATCCTTGTCGACGACGGCAGCAGCGACCGGACCTATCAGCGGGCAATCGACGCCGCCTCATCGTGCAGAATCCCGGTCAGGATCCTTTGTCTGCAGCGGAATTTTGGTCAAACCGCGGCAATGCAGGCTGGCATCGATGCGGCACAAGGCCGCTTGATCGCCACTTTGGATGGAGATCTTCAGAATGATCCGGCTGACATTCCCCGCATGGTCGAGCACCTCGAAGCCAATGACCTCGATCTGTTGGTCGGTCGTCGCAAGAAACGCCAAGACGGATTGTTTCTGCGGTTGATCCCGTCATGGATTGCCAACCGGCTGATCGCCAGAGTGACTGGCGTCCAGATCCACGACTACGGTTGCAGCTTGAAGATCTACCGTGCGTCGGTGATCAAGCAGGTCAAGCTGATGGGCGAGATGCACCGTTTCATCCCCGCGTGGGTGGCCGCGGTGACGCATCCTACCAAGATCGGAGAAATCGACGTCAATCACCAACCGCGTCAGTTTGGTTCGTCGAAGTACGGCATTAGCAGGACTTTACGCGTCATTCTCGATTTGTTGTCGGTGCTGTTCTTCATGAGGTACCGTGCCCGCCCTGGTCACTTCTTCGGATCGATCGGGTTGGGCATTGGCGCCATTGGCGCGATCATGTTGAGCATCGTGTTCGTTTCCAAGTTTGTTTTTGGTGAAGACATCGGTTCACGGCCCATGTTGCTGATGGGCGCATTCGCCGCACTCTCATCGCTGCAGATGATTTGCTTCGGCGTGATGGCGGAGATGATGTCGCGGATCTATCACGAGTCGAGCGATCATGCGACCTACGCGATCCGCCACAGCTTTTCGTCCGATTCCCAACAGCCGACCGACGCGTTCGTTGGTGTCCGTCTGTACCCGCGTGATCGCGAGCCGACCGACGCTACGTGCGATGTTGCCGGCCATCGGCCAGCACGGAAAGCAGGCTAACAAACATGATTGATTGGCTTTCGGCAACACGCTGGCGGATGCCTGTCATCCTGGTTGTCTATTTTTCGTTGCACGTTGCGGCTCGCCACTTTGTCTCGCCATCACTTGATTACGATGAGTCGGAGCAGGTTTTTCTGTCGCAGTGTTTGTCGTACGGATACAACAGCCAACCGCCGCTTTATACCTGGGTGCAAACCGGGATTCTTCGAGATCTTTGGCTACTCGGTCTTCTCGCTGGCAGCCCTTAAGAATTTGTTGTTATGCGGAACCTATCTTCTCGTCTTTGCCGCGGTTCGGAAGGCGACCGACAAGATTAGCCTGGGCGTCATGGCCGCGTTCGGGATTCTGACGATTCCTCAGATCGCTTGGGAGAGTCATCGTGACCTCTCGCATACCGTCGCAGCCACCTTTGTCACGTCACTGGTATTTTACAGTGTCGTCAGTCTCGCCAAGGACGGCCGCACTCGATGGTATGTTCTGATCGGAATTGCCGCCGCTTTGGGAATTCTGTCCAAGTACAACTTTGCAATTGTGATCGTTGGCATGATCGCCGCTGGACTGACGGTGCCGACCTATCGCAAACAGCTGTTGGATTGGCGAATCACGCTGGCTGTGGCAATTGCCGCCGCGTTAGTACTTCCCCACGCGATCTGGATGCGCACGCACGTCGAATTGATCTCGTCCAAAACAGTGGCAACGTTGACCACGAATCAATCCAATGACTGGTTCCAGGATGTCAGCGCCGGCTTTACCGCGTTGGCGGTTTCGACGTTGAGCTGTTGTGCGGTCACGTTGACAACGTTCCTTCCCTGCGTTCATCGCCACATGCAAAACCGGTCCAGGCAGCAAGTTGATTCGGCATGCGACGCAGTCGGCGAGACGGCGCTGTTGCTACAACGTTTCCTGGTTGCGATCACGATCGTGCTCTGCCTGCTCGTGTTGTCGGGACACGCTTTGGAATTCAAGAATCGATGGCTTCAGCCCTTCGTTGTCTTGGTGCCGGCCTACTTTGCATTACGATTGAAGAACTTCTTTCCAGCCGACCGCCAGGTGATGAATCGTGTCTGCGCCATCGGTTTCTGTGCGATGTTCGTCGTTCTGACAGCGGTCGTCGCGCGGCCCTTGATCGGTCGCTATCGACACAAGTACTGTTGGTTGAACATGCCCTACAACGAATTGGCTTCGACGATCCACGACAAGATCGGAAACTCGCCTGCCATCATTGTTGCGTCGGACATGCGGATTGCAGGAAACATGCGACTCCTGTTCCCAAAGTTACCTGTCATCTCGGAAGACCAGCAATACCTCACCGACCGTATCTTGGGTGCCTCACGCGACGATCTGCACGCCAGCACACTTGTGGTCGTGACGGATCGAAGCGAAGCCGGCCAGCAGAACAAATTGATGGCTTTTGCCCAACAAGTGCGACAACTCCCCGTTGCAGCAAGCGACGATTGGGGTACAGTCGATGTCGACTATCTTTACGGAACCGGGGACACTCGCCAACAGTTCTTCTTGCGTGAACTGGCCGGTCAGCGTGTGGCGCTGCGAGATGCACGCCCGAGACGCTAGCATCACGACCATCATGAATTGACGGGTGCGATCGGCGTAGGCCGGGACCTGGAGACTGTCCGGCTTAGGATGCCGGTTGTGATGAGATTTGGGTAACCGCGGAGCGGTGAAAGAGGGTAGCCTGGGGTGAACCAACGAGCGACAGCGAGGCTGGTGTAACCCCAGGGAAGCGAACCCGAAAGAACTTTTCCCCCGCGGCGTTTCGGCGGCTATGCCGCCGAAACGCCGCGGGGGAAAAATGTCGTGGAGCAACCGCAACCTGGGGCTGCGGTTGCTCGCTGAAAGCTCGCACCCTTACCCCAGGCTACATTCTTCCGCCGCTCCGCGGCTGTCCAATCGAGTGATGTACTTTCTTCTCGGTGCCTATACCAAACGACGAGCGTCGGAAGTCCTAACAAGAACGGAACCGCTAAGCCGGACGGTCTCCCTGTCCTGGCGACAAACCGCATTCGTCAGGCTGCCAGGACAAGTCCTGGCCTACGAATGCTGAACAATGCAGTCTCGCGACGGAACGTACCGTAACCCGTTGCTTAGCACTCATTAAACGGCAACACTGTTCATATTTCAGCATTCATTCATCGAGATTGTTTAACGGCAAGCCGCAGGCGACTGATAGTGGCGGACGCAGTCGCCTGCGGCTTGCCGTTAAACGAAAGATGAGCCGTATTGCGTTCGCAGATGGACGAGGCTGCCGACGGTCACCTATATCACATGTTGGAGCAATTGAATGCGCAAGTTCCTGGGCACGCTGGTGATCCTCGCGATAATTGTCGCTGCGGTGGGGTATTACCGTGGATGGTATGACGTTTCTACCAATGATCGACCTGGTGAAACAAACATCGAGATGACGATCGACAAAGACAAGATCAAACAGGATGCTGAAGCAGCGAGGCAAAAGGCGAGCGAGTTTGCCGCCGACCACAGCGGCGAGCGACCGGACGAATCTACGCGATGACGTTCGTTCACGAACCTCCTTGAAGGCAACCGTCGGTCGCTATCGCAAATGATCGCCACGAGAAACACAAGAAGCCAGCAGAATCGAGCGCAGCCTTGTGTAACTTCTCGTGTTTTTTGTCGCCAGGCCGTGTGACTGCTCGATGGTTGGCGACCTCAACGTCCTCGAGTAGAATCGGGTCGCGATTGGGGGGCTGGTCGGGCGTGTGTTTGCCAGAGCGTCCGCGACTGTTTGCTTAGCTGCGGACCAGGCGAATCCCCAGTGGCAACGAATCGCCAAACACGGCGGCCTCTTCCTCGCGATCAAGGTTGCCACCTTCGGTCAACAACGTCACGAAGTGCTCCGGCGCTGCCCTTGATTCCAAGTACTTTGCCGCGCGGCTGCGGACTGCTTCGGGGAGGTCGCGAAATCGGTCTCCCGTCTTTCGACCCAGCTGCACGATCGCGAGCGGCAAGGCAGTTTCCGGCGGATCGATGGCGATCAACGACTCGATCCATGGCTCGACGCGACTGACGGGGATCGCGGTGTTGAGCGGGCCGTAAGCCGGTTGCCGGCTACCGAGCCTTCCCATCGCCCACAGCAACGCGGGACGCAGTTTTTCATTCTTCTTGCGTCGGAGTTCTTTCAGTGCGGTTTCACCTAGTTCGACTTTTTCCGGCACGCTCAATCGCTCCAGCGACGCGATCAACCGCCAGATTTCGCCAGCTTCGTGTGCTTCCAGCCTTCCCGATTTACCCTTCAGGCTGGCGAACATCGGCGCGGCGAGTTGTTGTTGCTGGCCGGCGGTCAGTCCGCCAGCGATCCGCCGCCACAGAATCAGCGACTCGGTCCGCGACTGCGATGCAGTAAACGCCAGCTTGCCATGCAGCAACCGCCACGTTTGTTGCACGCGCCAATCATCCACCGCGACGCCGTACCCTGGCCGCAAGCAAAAGCCAGTCAAGTTCAGCCAACGCGCTTCGTGTTGCGGTGACTTGCGACGCCCCTCTTGATCGTCAACCAAAAACTGCCAAAGTTCGCGAAGGAGCGACGGCGGCCAACCGTTGCGACTGGTCTCGGTGAGCGTCTGTAGCTTCTTGACGATTTGATTCGGTTTGATCTCGACGTTCTCGCCAAAGGTCAACGCGATCGCATCGGCGCAGGCTGCAATTGTATCAGCGTCGACGATACCAGCTGCTTCCCCGGTTCCTTCGTGCGCACCGCGATCGGTCTCCAGCGTGCTGCGAATGTCGAACTCCAATTTCCATCGCTTGCCATGGTCGGCGTCGACACAATACATCCCGACAGTACCGATCTCGCTGAGTTCGGATTCGACAAACACGTGCAGCTGTGTTTCTTCACGTCTCCGTCCGCGGACCAGCGCCGTGCAGATCGGTGGCAGTGCTGACATTTCCGATCGCTGGATCGTGATCAACTCGCCGACGCGATCGGCCAACCGCGTGCTGCTGACCCAGAGCGGGAACTGCACCGGCGCGCCAACTTGGAGTTGAAGCGGATGGTTGTCTGCACGAAACCGCTGTCCAGTCTCCGCGTTGCCCGGAATCAGGCAGATCGCCCCGGGAGGATCGTGCTGGACTTGCATGTAGTAAGAGCGGCCCAGATTCGCAGCGATCCGGATTCCTTGTCCGCGGCGAACCATGGCGTAGTACGCCGCACCATGGGCAACCGCCAAATCAAGCCGCGGTGACGACAGCACGCGCGGCTCCCAAGACTCACCGGCTGCGCGAAACCACTGCGTGAGCGAATCGACGATGCGACGGCGAATCGTAGGGGCCGCCATGACGCCGCCGTTGAATAACACCAAATCGGGACGATCGGCCGATTCACGATCCTGATCCTCCAATCCGCTACGCCGATGTTCGCTCAGAAACTCTGCCAAATGACGCGTGACCGCGGGGTCGGCTGCATAGGGCAACCCGAATTCCTGAAAGCCGCTCTGCCCTCCCGCTGGACGATCCGCAAGCTCGGCGTGAGGAAAGAAGCCATCGAGCAGCGTGCGATCAATTTCTTCGGCCGACAATTCGACTTGGATTGCGCCGGCCAACAATTTTGCGCCTTCGGCCGCCAGGTTGATCGTGTAAGCCTCGGGACGTTGATCGCCAAGCATTGCCTCTTTGACATCGCGTGATGCCTGGATCAAGCGATCCCACTGGCTCGGCGAAAGCGCGGACGCATGCCCAGCATCAACGATCTTTTTCTCGGCCAACTTCGCAACGGCCAAGTCCATGTTGTCGCCGCCAAGGATCAAATGGCGACCGACCGCGACCCGATGGAACTGAACGTGATCGCCCGCATTGCCTGCCGGTTGCACGCGGATCAGTGTCAGATCAGTCGTTCCGCCGCCAATGTCGCACACCAGGATCAGCTGTCCGCGATGAACACGCTGAGTCCAGTCGCCGCGGTGTCGATCGATCCAAGCGTAAAAAGCCGCCTGCGGTTCCTCGATCAAATAAACGCGTCTTAGCCCGGCTTCCTTGGCGGCCTGGATCGTCAGTTCCCTTGCCACTTCGTCGAACGACGCCGGCAACGTGACCACCACGTCCTGCTGATTGAGCGGATGGTCCGGATGAGCGTGGTCCCACGCCGACCGCAGATGAGCAAGGTAGCGAGAGGACGCAGTGACGGGAGACATACGCGGCACGTCGGCGTCCCCATGCCAGGGAAGAAAGTGAGCCGATCGATCGACCCCATCATGCGACAGCCAACTCTTCGCCGAGGCGATGCGGCGTCCTGGGTGGCGCTGGCCGGCGTCTCGAGCCAAGACACCCACACATGACGCGGCCGACTCGTTGCCGCTCTCCCAAGGCAAACCCGCATTGGCACCAGCAGCCTCACTTGACGCGAACTCGTAGTGAAACGACGGGAGCGTTTCTCTCGCTTCGAGCTGCCCGAGATCAACCCATTGAGGAATCCGAAACGTCTCCACACACCATTCGGTCTGGAGCGTGTCGACATAACACATCGCACAGTTCGTTGTCCCGAGATCGATCCCGACGACAAAACGTGACGCGATTTCCGCTTCGATTGAAGACGCGTTATTCGGTTCCGGCAAAGTGTCTTCCCGTTTCGTATTCGAACGTGTTTGAAAAAGGGGTCTGACCCTCTGGAAGTCTCGTTCGCGGCCGCTAAGTGGCAATGAATCGAACGCAGTTTATCTCGGAAAGGGTCAGCCCCCTTTTTCAAACACGTTCACGGATATTGAATTCCATTTTCCATTGGTCGTCGTTGCGCGTGCAGTGGCACCAAAGTTCGAACATTCCCAGTTCGGTCACGCGACTGATAAACCGCACCGGTACGAACGGATCGTCGCCGGCTGACTCGCTGGTCAACGTCAACTCAATCGGTTGGCCCTCGATCAATTCCTCGGGTGTCCAGCGATCGAGTTGCGTACCGACGGTGTCGTCACCGCGTGTTGTCGAGGAGAAAAAACGGAATCGCGCGGGCTCTCCGACGACCAAGCCGACTTCGCCGCCCCCCTTCTCGCCATACGGAACCTCCGCTTCCGTTCCTTCTTCCATCCCCTGCGGCGCCACACATAGAGCTCGTAGCGGCCGCGGCGCACCGGGGATCGCCAAGCCAGACGTTTCGATGCCGATGTAATACGAGCGGGCCGTGCCGCCGCGAATTCGAATGCCCCCGGCTTGTTTCGACCAACCGTAGTATGCCGCACCCAGTGCCACCGCAGAGTCAAGATCCTCCGGCCCGCCGAGAATCGACGGCGGTCTTTGGCACCAGCTGTTGATGACATCCTGCATGCGGCGCTGAAGCGTTTCGCTGCGAAAGACACCGCCGTTGAACAACAGGTGCGTGGCCGCGATCGTTTTGGTCGGTTTCGATCCGCCGCGGGACTGTTCCGGTTCGCTCGTCTGTGACCTCTCGCTCGACTCTCCCAGCTCGCCGGTATGATCGGCCAGGAAGGCCGCGACCTGCTTGGTGATTGCCGGGTCAGCTTCGTATGGCAGGCCGATGTCTTGGAACCCGGAAGCCACTTGACGCTGGGGTCGATCGGTCGCGCCGCACGTTGGAAAAAAGCCGTCGACGATCAGGCGTTGCGTTTCATCTTTGGTCAAACGTGTCGAGATCGTGCCGCCGATCAGAGAGCTGCCGCGGCCGAGCACGGAAATTGTCTGTTCGTCAGGTCCCTCGCTGGCCAACAATTGTTCTTTCGCGTCACGGCAAGCGTGCCACAGCGAAACGCTCTGCCACGGATCCAGATCGTGTCCCTGCTCCTGCAACAAAGTCGCAACGTGATGAGCCAGGGCGAGGTCCATGTTGTCGCCGCCCAGCAGCAAATGGTTGCCGACGGCGAGGCGTTGCAAACTCAATTCGCCGTCAACCTCGTCGACGGTGACCAGAGTCAAGTCGGTCGTGCCACCGCCGACGTCCACGACCAGCAACACGTCGCCGGCAGACAGCACCTTTCGCCAATCGTCGACGTGCGAGGCGAGCCAGCGGTAAACGGCCGCTTGTGGCTCTTCCAGCAGCACGAAGTGGTCGGGCAAACCAGCTTCGATCGCAGCTTGGCGGGTCAACTCTCTCGCCGCAGGGTCAAAAGAGGCGGGCACAGTCAGCACCACCTGCTGATCGTCCAACGCAGCATCGGGATGCGCCGCATGCCAGGCGGCGGCCAGGTGTGCGAGGAATCGCTGCGTGCAATCGAAAGCTGAGACTTTGGTCACCTCCGGCGGCGATTGCCACGGCAGCACCGCCTCGGTGCGCCCGACACGTCCGTGACAAAGCCAGCTTTTGGCCGCCACGACAACCCGTTGCGGATTCTCTGCCGACTGCTGTCGTGCGTAGTACCCGGCAATACCAGCCGCCGGATCATCGACCAGCGCTGTTTTCAGTGATTCGACTTCCCCTTCGCGGGGCAGATACAAGAACGATGGAAGCGAAAGCCGCGATTCGACTTGTCCCGGCCCGATCAGCTGGGGAATCGGCAGCAACTGCAATGACGGTTCCGATTTTTCGCCGCCCGCTGAAAGGTCTTCTGGCAGCGCCGCATAGGCGATCACCGAGTTGGTGGTGCCAAGATCAATGCCGATGCAATAACGTGTGCCCATGGTGTGGTCTGTTGTAGGTCGACGTGCCCCAAGTCGTCCAATGTGATGCTGGAACAGGAATCAGTCGACTTGGGACAAATCGACTTCCCCAACGCCTTAAACTGCCTCGACTTGCGCCGGTGCGATGACGTTGGCATCCTCCGCATCGCCCGCCCATGTCGGCAGCTCGACCTTCGATGCCTTCCAACCGTGATGAATCAATTTTCCCGACTCGGCAGTGCCTTCGCCGATCCATTGGTAACGCATCGGCGAGGCATTGTCCCCAACGTCGACCGTTGCACCTTCGGTGGCGACGACCAAAGGCTGCAGTTCGAACAACCTCTTCAGCACGCCGCCGCATTGCTGCAGGCAGGGTCTGGCTGCGGCACCAACTTGAGCATCCGAATACTGGCTCAGGTCCTCTTGGATCAAATCGACTAGCCGGGCCTCGCGTTGCAGCGTGGCCAGCAGTGCGACGGCCGGGTCGCGCAGCGGCGACTGCGGCACCGGTGGCTCTGTCTGCGGGCGTGATTTCTCCGATTCGGGGCCTGAAATCGCCCCGCCGGAGACACCCTGGCCAGCGAGCAGAAGCTCGATCTGTTCAGCTTTTTGTTTGTCAAACAAAGCGGCGCAAAACGCCTTGATCGCGATACCGAATCCCATCTCACCTACCTGCCAGGCACCTTTGAAGTGTTCACTGCCCGTCAAGGATGGCGATCCCACCGAATGCGTCAACCGGTCACCGATCTGCCTCGAACGTAATCACCCGAAGATAGTTTCTGCTGAGCTGCCCAGCGTCGGACGATATTCATTTCTTTTTCGCTCGGTAATCTCCGATGCGAGCATTGGGAAGGATCGCGTCCTCCGAAGCAGCTCCACAGGTAGAGTTCATCGCTGGCGGATAGGCCGAAAAGAGAGAACACTCTCGCCCGAACGGTCTGACGCCTGCCTTTCGGATTGCTCTAAAGGACCAACAAGTTCGCGCAGCAATCATCGACCCGAACTGGTAGGTTTTATGTCGCTGCGAACACGCAGCTCTCGCACCGTATTCGCTAGATCTTCGAGCACACGCGGATCTTCAATGGTCGACGGTGTTTGAATGCTTTCGCCTTCGAGCATACTGCGGATTGTGCGACGTAGGATTTTCCCTGAGCGTGTCTTCGGCAACTGCTTCGCCACCACCACATGTTTGAAGGAGGCGACGGCCCCCACCCTTTCACGCACGAGCGCTACGATCTCACGCTGAAGTTCGCTGGGAGCGATATCGGCGTTGGCCTTCAGAACCACAAACCCAAACGGAACTTGCCCCTTCAGTTCGTCTGCGGTGCCAATCACGGCGCACTCCGCAACGGCTGGATGCGCGGCGACGACCTCCTCCATCGTGGCGGTCGAAAGCCGGTGTCCGGCCACATTGATGATGTCGTCGAGTCTGCCCGTGATGTAGACGTAGCCCTCCTCGTCCTTGTAGCCGCCGTCACCGGCAAGATAGTATCCCGGATAGGTTGCCAGGTACGCGTTCTTGAATCGTTCCGTATTCTGCCAGAGCGTTGACAAGTTGCCGGGTGGTAACGGCAGGCGGATGGCGATCGAGCCCTCCTCGAGCGGCGGCAACTCGTTTCCGGCGGCGTCGAGCACGTATAGATCATAACCACACACGGGTTTCGTGACAGAACCCGGTTTGATGGGCAAGAGTTCAATGCCAGCGGGATTGGCCACCATGGGCCAACCCGATTCCGTCTGCCACCAATGGTCGATGACGGGCACGCGTAACAATTTCTGTGCCCACTCAAGCGTGGCTGCATCACACCGTTCACCGGCCAGAAACAGGTATCGAAGACTGCTGATGTCGTAGGTCTTGGCTAAGTTGCCGTCCGGGTCCTCGCGTTTGATTGCCCGCATGGCCGTGGGGGCCGTGAACATAACTCCGACTTTGTAGTCGGCCACGACTCGCCAGAAGGCACCGGCGTCAGGTGTCCGGATGGGCTTGCCTTCGTACAGCACGGTGGTGCACCCTTGAATCAAGGGGGCATACACAATGTAGGAATGACCGACGACCCAGCCGACGTCAGAAGCCGCCCAAAAAACCTCACCGGGATGGGCATCGTAGATCGCATTCATGCTGTATTTCATGGCGACCGCATGTCCACCATGATCACGCACAATCCCCTTCGGGCGGCCGGTCGTACCCGACGTGTAGAGAATGTAGAGCGGGTCGGTGGCCTCGACTTCCACCCAGCTCACCGGTGTCGCGGCCTCGCTGATGGTTTCCCAGTCAAGATCACGGTCAGACGACAATTCTGCTCGATGAAAGGCGCGTTGCTTCACGACACATCGCTCGGGCGGATGCTCCACCTCGTCGAGCGCCGCGTTGACGATCGACAGGTAATCGATCACGCGGTCCATTTCTTTGCCCGCGCTGGCCGTCAGTAAGACTTTGGGCGTCGCTTCATCCACGCGAATCGCCAACTCATGTGGGGCGAATCCTCCAAACACGACGGAATGGATTGCTCCAATGCGTGCACAAGCGAGCATGGCCACGATCGTTTCAGGGATCATTGGCATGTAAATCACAACCGTATCGCCGTGCCCCACGCCCAGCTCCTGGAGTGCGCCGGCAAAGCGGGCTACTTTGTCACGGAGCTGCTGGTAGGTGTACACCAACTGCGTTGAAGTGACCGGCGAATCGTAAATCAGAGCCGGCTGATCGCCACGCCCTTGCTCAACATGGAGATCGAGCGCCAGGTAGCATGTGTTCAGCTTGCCACCGCGAAACCAGCGATAGTAGCCCTCATCATCTTGAAACAAAGTCTCTTCCGGTTCAGCGAACCAGCAGATCTGCTCGGCCTGCCGGCGCCAGAAATCCTCTGGCTGTTGAATGCTGTGTGCGTAGATCTCTTCGTAGGTCATGTGCATCGAATCCAGGCAAGGGTGAGCCGTCAGAACGCTATCCGACGATAGACGCGGGGCGTCCAACGATCCGGCGTGGCGGCTACAGTCGTCTCACGACGCATCGTTGGCGAGCTGGTATCGTACCTTGCACACCAGTCGGCAGAAAAGGCAGCCGGATTCCGCCCTTGACTGATCAGAACGACTGTTCGCAACAATGATGCCGCCTTCATTACTTCGCGACAACAGACAACGAACAGCACGATGTCCTATCTTGTGAGCGATAGAAAGGAAGCACGCTTTGCTGGGAAATGGATGTCTCCATTTGGCTGAACCGCTGGAAATCATGCCCGTTCGCTCGTCATTCAGAGGCTGCGTTCGTGGATGCAATCTCAAGTGGCAGGGGCGATCTCTCGCAAGAGATGTTCTGGTTGCAAGGTTAGGTCACAACAAGCGTTCGGATGAAATCCGCCATCACCAGAATCTTTACGCCATCGATAGCGAATTTTCAACGTTGCCGGACAAGTCGGTATCGACCGTCCTTAGGTTGCTGCGAGGTCATCCCCATTGTCCTCGAGTTCTTGATCCGCAGACACCTGTGACGGCAACTTGTCCAACACGATGCCGATGACCAGAGTACCGATAAGCCACGTTAGTCCGATACCGACAATGGCAGCCACGGGGTAATCACCGTAGGCACTATCAAACTCCTGAACCAGTGCTTGATCCAGCAGAACGAGCAGCAAAATGGGAATGATGACGCGAATGTCAAAATCGAGCCAGTGCTGATCGATCCACAGAATGACGACGCCGGCTAGCAATGCCAGCCTGGCGATCCCCGCAGCGATCGGTATCGACTCCACTTGGCCGAGACCAAGCCAAGTCAACATCAACATCGCCGTAATCAGCACACGCGTGATGACGCTGAATACCTTGCCGAAGCGAAAATCGCGATGCTCGTCTAGATGAACGCGAAGTCTTTTCGCGGGAAAGATCCAGCCGACGATCAATGCCTCGCAGATCGCAACCAGCACGAGACCAAATGTGGTAATGAAGTGATCGACCAAATCGAGCATGAACAATCCCGCCTGTGTGCAAAACACGGTTCCCAGCAGGAAGGCGATCGAACACAAAATCGCTGAAGTTCGCCGGCGCGACCAGGCAAATTGGTCACACAGCGCCGCCATAAAGGCCTCGACGATCGAGATTGAGGAGGAGACACCGGCAATCAGTAGGGAAAGAAAGAACAACACGCCAAACAATCGCCCCGCGATCGGTCCCATCTCGGTCAAGATCGCAGGATAAGTTTTAAACAGCAATCCAAATGTGCTCATCTGCGATTGAAATTGTTGGTTCGTCGCATGTTGCTCGGTGAGTTCGGCATAGCGTTCCTGTTGGCCGGCAAAAGCTGCCGGATCGCTTTCCTTCATTTGCTCCAATTGCGCGACATCGCGTTCAACAACCAAAATCTCGGAAAGATCCACACCGTGATGATTAGCCAGCATGCCGATCGCTGCAAAGACAGCGAATGCAGCAAAAATGCTAAATGCGCAATTACCCATCGCCGCAAGAAATGCGCTGGTGGGGATATCGGACTTGGGTGGCAGGTAGCTCGCATACGCAACCATGATGCCAAAGCCGATCGACAGCGTGAAGAAGATCTGGCCGAACGCGTCGATCCAAGTCTGAGCTTGAAAGACGTGCGGCCAATGTGGTGTTAAATAGACACTGCGTCCCTCGGCCGCACCCTCGAAATTCCACGACCAGGCAACCAAAACAATCGTGAGTAAAATCAGGACTGGAATGAAGATCTTGCTGGCAAGCTCAATGCCGTGCTGAAGGTGACGTCGTGTGATCTGCCAATTGACCAGCCACACGAGCCCGAGTGAAATCAGAACCTGCCAACGCATCGCTCCAAGATCGAGCCCGGCAAACCAAGCAGCGTTTTCGTCAAAAAACAAGAACGGCTTTCCGTCCACAACCGCTCCCAGAAATTCTTCGTCGAAAAATGCGTTGACCCCTTCGACCGTTCCCCATGGCTGGGTCACTGAGTACAGCAGATAGTTACCGCACCATGCAATCACGACTCCGTAGTAGGCAACGATCCCGAACATCACAAACGAGACTGCCCACCAGCCAATCCACGAGAAACGCGGATGAATTCTGGCCAACGACTGAGGGAACGCGCGACGATAATAGTGTCCCAAGCCGAACTCGAGCATTAGCAGAGGAATGCCCACCACAAACAACGCGACCAAGTAGGGAATCAAGAAGGCCCCGCCGCCGTTGCGATACGCCATATACGGGAATCGCCAAATATTACCCAGACCGATTGCCGATCCCAAAGCCGCAAGCAAAAAACCAGTTTTCGAATTCCAAACGGCTCTTTCCGACATCTTGAATGCTTCGGCTGGGCGGTTATACCGGAGGAGAAATCCTACTTTCTTGATATGCTAATGGTCGTGATTCCTTTCGTCGATTCCTCGAACTGCCGGAGTCCGGCCTGGCCGCATTGGCTCACATGGATGATCGGCTTTCCCGCCGTGGTGACGGGTGCCGCTGCCGTATGCCCCGATCGGTCTCGGTGCGGTTCAAGCCTCGAATGTTTGCCACGCGCGGCCCACTTCCGAAGACTGTCTGGCAATCGAAAACTGATCGAACATCGTCACCACTGGCGGGCCACGAACCATGCGTTCAACGGGAGCGACGCATGGGGCGATTGTTCGATTGGAACCACATGGGCGTCTCCCCGTGAACGCCCACGCTATCCGATTGAACCGCTCTGACGACGCATGAGTCACAATCCCTACTCGCCGCCAGACGCTACGCCGGTCCACGCCGAACGCAAGGGTTCACCAATTTGCACTGTCATGTTCTGGCTGTCTTGTGTCCTCTGCGTGGGCATATTTGGCATTGCAGCAAATGGTGGTTACCAATACTGGTTCTATACATCGCAAATGGGAATCCCGTTGCCCGCAAATATCCTCGCTGAGACGGTTTGCGTGGCATGCAGTGGACTCGGAATGCTCTACTCCGCGATAAGGTGGCGCCGCCAATTGATCCGTACAGGTGCCGTGTCGTTTGCTTGTTCGTTGCTTGCCTTTTTTGTCGGCCCTCTTTTGATGTGATAACAAGATCGACGGCGGTCCTAAGAACGTGTTTTAAAAAGGGGTCTGACCCTCTGTGAGTCGGTACGTTGTGTTCATTTTTCGTTCAGGTAGTAGCGAATAACTGCGATCGCATGTCCGCGGCAAAGGGTCAGACCCCTTTTTAAAACACGTTCTAAAAGAGCATGCTTTATCACGTAGGCGATTCGTGATGATCGCGCATTTTGGCGCACCAGCTGATAGCTATCGCGATCGGGATAGGGATCGGAAGCCAAGGTTGTCGCGAGCGTCAGAGAGCAGCATGAAATTCCACAATGGGCTTAGATTTGGACTGCTTCCACGCCGTGCCGAAGCTAACTCCCCAAGACCTCACTCTTGTCTGCGGAACCTGATGAAAGTTAAAAACACTCTAAACGCTTGGCTGAGCAACGGTTGTCGCGGCAGCAGGTTTCACGCCCAAGCGGCGCAGCATCGCCTTGCCGCGCAAAGTCAAATCGGTGATGAACATGAATTGATCCCTTCCGTCCATGGGGTAGCCCTTGAGACGATAGTGTGTCCCCCAAGGTTGCTCGGCAGCGACCACAATCAACGGTCGATCGAAATTCAAATAAGGACTCGCGATCGCGACGTCGTGCAGCTTTTGCCTCACCAAGATGCCGTCGTGATCGGGGTGCAAATAGAAGTCGGCGACGCACATCAAGTCACGTTGTCCACAGTTTCCGTTGTAAATGGCTGTCGTCCACATTTTGCCATGAGGGATGGCAACCAACGTGTCTTCGGGCGTGAGAATCTGGACGGTCCGTAAGTCGTGGGATTGAACTTCCCCGTAGGTGTCTTCGATCTTCACCCAGTCGCCGTTGCGATAAGGCCGCTCATACAAAGCAACCACGCCGGCGATCAGACTGCTGGCGTAATCCTTAAAAGCAAAACCTAGGGCGACCGCCAGGGTGCCGGAAATGGCAAGTAGATTTTCAGGCGTGGGGTTGATGAATAAGGGAATGATGTAGGCGAACAGAAACAACACCACCATCACGCGCAAGATCGGCTCCCAAGGAAGCACCCAAAGCCGAAATCGGTCCGGTATGCGTTCGGTAAGCCGCGGCACGAGCCATTTGATCGCCAACACCAGGGCGATGCCGGCAGCAAGCACGATGACCGCCTCCAGCAGCCGAATCTCGCTCCAGTCCCGCAGAATCTGAGTCATTTGCTTGTCGGTGCCTTGCGCGTCAGGCATGGTCATCAGTCCCGGTCTTGAAGAGTGAAAAAGGTCATTCGATGCAGTCTAAAATGCGTCCACCAAGAACCCCTCGCCGCATAAGTCTTGGCGCACCTCGGGATAGGCAGCAAGCGATACCTGGAAAAGGCCGTTCTGCTCGTGGACGAAACCCGCAGCACGCAGTTCGCTCATTCGGCGGCAGATATCTTCGCGCGAGAAGGGCAGCAAGGTCTCCAGTGTCGCCACTGACAAACCAGCGTGCAGCAAGAGGGCATGCAGGATGAAACGGTGCAGCGGATCCGCGCCATTGGCAAGTTTGGGTAGCTCGAGCTCGGACGGGGAGACGACCCAAAGTGTCGAACGCGACGATTCCATTGCCGGCTCGTCGCCATCTGATTCGAGATCGCAAATTCGCAAGCTGGATCGCCACAGTGCATGGGCCACTCCTAAATTGCCGCGGGCTCTCGCAGCCAGGCTTTTGATCAGCAGCGATGTTTCTGGTTCGCACTCTTCAGGATGACTTTCAGAGTCTGCCGCTGGCTCGATAAAGACGGGTTCGTCGTCTCGGCACTGACGAAACTCAATGTTCCGCAAATCGTAGCTACCCCGGAACCAGGCATCCAACCGCGGCGCATCAAACGGGGCAAGAGTCAGCGGCGATCCGAGCAAGTCTTCGACTCCAATCGCATGTTGAAGAAACGCCCAGGCCCAACTGTCACAGCCGAGCAACACGCGGCGGCGGGACATCAACCGTTCGGCGACGGCTCGCACCAATGCCAGGCCCGCCTCGTGACGCAGAAAACATCGCTCTAAACGCGGGACCACCAGAGTCTGATTGTTGCACGCATCCAACGATTGCAGAAAATGCGAGTGAGCATTCTCATCGCCAAGAAGTTCGCTGGTCGGCGGCTCAGCAAGAATGGTGAGTTGCTGCTCCCGTGCCACAGCCTCGAGAACATCCGGGATACCGCAGCCCGGTGGAGCGACCAGAACGAGCAAGGGATGCGCGTCCGTTGGCCTGCTTTCCAACCGTTTTTTTAAATCGACGGATACAACTCTCGCCGCCAGGTTCCAGTCAATGTCAATCAAGGAGGTGTCCAACTCATCGGCGGAACAGTCTCGTGACTTCGTCGATCCGCCCGCGTCAACCTTCTCGGGTCGCTGCAAAACTTCCTCCTGAAACCAACGCCACAAGCGGCGTGATTGGCCGCGCGCGGCTTCATTGGGAGGCGAACCGGGGACCTCAAATTCGGAGGCTGAAATTATCTCCCAATCGTTCCGTTGCTGCTGCACATTGACCTGCGACTTTCCAAGTGAATTAATATTTTGAGAACTCAGACTATCAGTGCAATCACAGTCGCGGTAGCTGTGATCGTCCCAACTCAAGTGCCGATCAAATTTTCGTTTCATTTTTTCATTCTTCTTTAACAGACGCAGGCTGTTCGGGGCAGATGAATCTCAGCCAGAGCGTCCCCAAGACCGCAGCGGTGATCGACCCAATCATTACCGCAATCTTGGCAGACTCGAGTTTTTGGCCTGGCTCGTACGGCTCGGCTGAGATGACGATGGACATGGTGAAGCCGATGCCGCAAAGCAACCCGACTCCATCTATTTGCCTCCACGAAGCGTCATGCGGTTTTCGAGCCAAACCTGACCGATGCACTAGCCAGCACGCCAACCGCAGCCCACGAGATTCCGTGGTTGTAGGCGACTGCCAATACCAGAATCGCACCCAAGTCATCGGCGATTGCACGATCCAGGTGATTGCCGTCCGAAGAAATCAGCGGCAGGTGTCGAAACACATATTTGACCGGAACACCAATGTTCTCCGAGCACATGACTCAAGACATCCTGCAGTTTTTTGCAGTCGAGGCAACGGTAATCGCCATACTCGACGATCGCTGTCTTCGCGCGCTCATCACTGGAAACGTGTTCGCTCGGTGTTTCGAAGCCCGTTTGCGGTAATTTGGTCGTATTGGTCTGCAGAGGTTCGCGGCGATCGATCCGCCGTGCACTGTCGCGGCGCTACGACAATTTTTGGGACGCCAGCATCAGTCCCCGCAGACGTACTTTAAGCACTGGGCTAGATGCAGAATGGCTGCCTCAGCGCAGTTTCCTCTAAATCTGGTCCGAGATTTTGCGATCTGCGCGTCGAACCAATTTCGCTGCGGCGCGAAAGATCGCGGTTATTGCAGCAGTTGTTGGGCACCGATGCAAAATGTGCGCGGTACGAGTCGGTAGTTCTTGCATACTTCGTTTTGTTGATTCGATTCCCGGTAGCCAAACAGAGTGGACTTGAGACTTCTGGCTTGGCGTGAGTGGGAAACGTTGGCAAGACTTCTCGGTCGGGGCACCAATGGGGCGGCATGATCTTTCGATTGCGTTTCTCTATACTGTTTGAATGCCTGATGATGTTACTCAGATCCTGAATGCGATCGAACAAGGTGACCGCCGTGCCGCGAGTCGACTGCTGCCATTGGTCTATGATGAGTTGAGGCGATTGGCGGCACAAAAAATGTCGCAGGAGGCTTCCGGCCAGACGCTACAGCCGACAGCACTTGTTCACGAGGCGTTTCTTCGCTTGGTTGGTGACGAAGATGTCGAGCAATGGGATCATCGCGGGCATTTTTTTGTGGCAGCGGCCGAGGCAATGCGAGAATTCTGGTCGAGAACGCTCGGCGCAGAAAGAGCCTCAAACGCGGGGGGGCAATGGCGCGATGCGACTTGCGGGACGACGATGCCGTTCTCGAAGTCGATGACGGCGACACGCTGATTGCACTCGACGAGGCGCTGATCAAACTGGCCGAATCGGATGCCGAATTGGCAAAATTGGTGCAACTCAGGTACTTCACCGGGCTGACCATCGACCAGACCGCCGCGGCGCTCGGAGTTTCCTCGCGGACCACGAAACGAAATTGGGCGTACGCAAGAGCCTGGTTGCGGCGTGAAATCGAGGCCAGCGAGTGATTAAATCGGTCGGAATGCGGCAAAAACCTTGGCCCCGCTCCCTGCCGAATTTCGCATCACGAACAGGGCTTGTACCACTGCCGTCAATGGCAACCGCAACGATTTCTGCTGGACAGAGGCTGATGTCCGAATCATCCGAACGATCCATTTTCCTCGAAGCCCTCGACAGGGAAACTGCCGAGGCTCGGGCGGCCTATCTCAACCAGGCGTGTGTGGGCAATAACGAACTTCGTGCTGCGGTGGAACGATTACTGGGGGCTCATGTCTTGCCAGACAATCCTCTCGACCAGCCGATTGGCGTGTTGTCGGATGATCGAGCCAACGATTTAGATTCCACCTTCCTCTGCCAGCCGATCGCAGAAGGGGCCGGCGCGACGATCGGACCGTATCGATTGATGGAACAGATCGGTGAAGGTGGATTCGGGCTGGTATTTGTGGCCCAGCAACAGGAACCGGTTCGCCGCAAGGTCGCGATCAAGATCATCAAACCGGGAATGGATACGCGAGAAGTGATCGCTCGCTTCGCAGCAGAGCGGCAAGCTCTCGCGATGATGGACCATCCGAACATCGCCAGAGTGTTCGATGCGGGGACGACAGAGACTGGACGGCCCTACTTCGTGATGGAATTGGTACGCGGTGTCCCGATTACCGATTTTTGCGACCAGCACGAACTAAGCCTCCGTGACTGCCTGGAATTGTTTGCGGCGGTTTGCGGCGCTGTGCAACATGCTCACCAAAAAGGCGTCATTCATCGAGACATCAAACCGTCAAATGTACTGGTGACGTTGCATGATGGAGTCCCGGTACCGAAAGTGATCGATTTTGGCGTCGCGAAAGCGGTGGGTCAGAGTTTGACTGACAAGACGATCTACACGCGCTTCGCGGCGATGATCGGTACGCCGCTATATATGAGTCCCGAACAAGCGGAAATGAGCGGTTTGGACGTCGACACTCGGAGCGACATTTACTCGCTCGGCGTTTTGCTGTACGAATTGCTGACGGGATCGACGCCGTTTCAGCGTCAACGCTTCGATTCGGCTGGTCTCGACGAGGTACGTCGTATCATTCTGGAGGAACAACCACCCAAGCCGAGTACGCGATTGACAACGGTCGCAGCGTCGCCTTCGACGGTGGAGGCGATTCGGAAACGGAATCCGTTGCAGCTGTCGACGGCCGTTCGCGGCGATCTGGACTGGATCGTCATGAAAGCGCTCGAGAAAGATCGCGTGCGGAGATACGAATCGGCGAGCGAACTGGCGGATGATATCCGTCGCTTTCTCAATGAGCAGCCGATCGAAGCAAGACCACCCTCGCAGCTGTATCAACTGCGAAAGTTCGCGCGCCGGAATAAAGCGGCGATTGTAACCGTTTCCCTGATCCTGACCGCCATGGTCCTCGGTACGGCGGTCAGTGTGTGGCAGGCGTCGGTCGCTTTTTCTGAACGAAACGAAAAGGACGAAGCCCTGAAACACGCGCTGAAACTGCAACAGGAGGCGGACGAGGCTCGGGAAGAAATAGCGCAGTTCGCCACGCGCATGAAGGAAGCCAACGTGCTGGTCACCAGCGGTCGTGCTCATGCCGATGCCCAGCGCTGGACAGAAGCGTACGTCGCTTTTACCGAGGCTATCGAGCGACAGCCCAACTACTACAACGCCTGGACCGAACGAGCTTCGCTGGAAGTCAAGCTCGGCCTTTGGGATTTGGCGGCGAAGGATTTTTCCAAGGCGATTGAACTGGGGGTGCCCAGCGACAATCCGGCGAACTGGGCGATTGCGCAGTTGTTTCTGTTCAATGGCGACATAGAAAAGTATCGCCAGTACTGCCTCACCATGCTCGGGCAGGCCGAACAGCAGGACCAACGTCCATCGATGTCACTGATTCGCAGTTGCGTTATGGCGACCGAGCCGGTTGGCGATCCCGACGTCTTGGCCGATCGGGCAGTCGCAATGCTCGCGGCATTCGACACCGACGAACGTAGACGGGAACAGCGGCGGCCCGGCTTTCCGCCAAATGCTCGAACCGGCGGTCGAACAGGCCCGCGGGACGGAAGCCCTCCCAAACGACCAACCGGCCCGCCGCAGATGCGGGGACCAGGATTCCCACTCGGTGGACCGCCCGAACAGCCAGACTCCAGGCGAATTCGCTTTCCACGCGGAGTGACGCTCTACACCACAGGCGTCTCGCTTTATCGGGCGGAGCGGTACAGCGAAGCCGTCGTGAGACTTCGTGATGCACTCGACGATGACCATTGGCCACACAACGCCATCGCGCTTCCGGCACTTGCTATGGCGTATCACCGCAGCGGCCAAGCCGATCAAGCCCGCGAAACCTTTTCGAAGGCAGAAAAAGAAATTGACGCCTTCATCGACGCCATCGCGCAACGGCCTGTCGGCTCGATGCCGATTCCGTGGTTCGATTGGATCGAATGTCAGCTACTGCATCGCGAAGCCTCGATCCTGTTGACGGGTTTTGCGCCCGCCGACGATCCGCGACTGCGAGAGGTACAGCAGCGAGCACTGCGTCTCATCAACAGTGACGAGGAATCGCTGTAGTTGCTGCGAGGCCATTGGGCTCCGCAATTGGCTCGCGTTTTCAAGTGCTTGCCAGGGTCTTCTGAGGCCGCGGCTAGACACTGATCTCACCGCAGCGTGTCGACTCTTCATCAATTTTTCCAGTTTCCTGGCCCTCCGCTGCTACCGTTCTCGCATTGCAGTGCGTGAGGCCGACTCCGGTCATCGCACCGAATCCCGTCATCGCACCGTCCCGTCAGCCGTCATCTGCTGATTGGGCAAATTGAACTTGACTATGGAATTTCTGGAAGTCCCCCTCTACGACGACGATATTTTCAAGCTGCTGGTCCGGCTGGCGATCGACCTTGTCTTTCTATCGCTGATTGTCGTGTTTGCGATCTACCCCAGCCAAAGGGAGCGGGAATTCGCGTTCACGGCGGTGATGTTGAACGTGACCGTGTTCTTTATCTGCTTCACGATGAAGAAACTGGAGCTGGACCTTGGTCTCGCGCTCGGCCTGTTCGCTGTCTTTGGAGTGCTGCGGTACCGAACCGATGCCATCCGTCCCAAAGAGATGACATACCTGTTTATCGTCATTGGAATCGGCGTCATCAATTCACTTGCGAACAAGAAAACCAGCTATGCCGAAATCGCCCTGGTCAACTCGCTGATCGTTGCCGCCACCATGCTGAAGGAATGGATCGTGGGTCGCGTTCCTTTCCGGGCAAACGCGTCGAATGAAGTTGGCAACGAAAAAGTCAACGGAAACGGAAACGGAAACGGAAACGGAAACGGAAACGGAAAAGCAGGCGGCGCGAAAAAAACATCCAAGTTCACGATCGAATATGACCGTCTCGAGTGGCTTGGCGATGCGCACCAAGAATCGCTGTTGGCTGATTTGCGACAACGGACCGGACTGGATGTAGCAAGAGTTGAGATCAAGACAGTCGACCTTCTGCAGAACAAGGCGACGCTATCGATTTGGACGACGCCACCATCCCAGGATCCACAAACCCCATGACTTTCCTCATCACAAATAGAGACTTGAGAATGAAACAATCATGCCTGCGAATGGGACTGTTAGTGACCTGTGTCTGTTTGGCGGCGCCGGCCGACGCTCAGCCACCCGGTGGATTCGGCGGACCGGGTGGATTCGGGCCGGGAGGGCCAGGTGGTCCCGGAGGGCCGCGAGAAGAACAAAAACTGGTCAAGCGATTCGATCAGGATAAGAACGGTTGGCTTGATCGCGAGGAACGAGCAGCTGCGCGGCAGGCAGCGACGTCCGAAGCGGGCCAGCGTCGTGGCTTCGGCGGACCCGGCGGTCGACGCGGTCGCGGAAATCTCGAACCGGCAAAGCCTGGGCGAAAAGTCACGCCCAAGGAAGTGGAGCAGTATCCCGACGCGGGACTCTACGATCCGACCGTGCTGCGGACTCTTTTCATTGAATTCGAAAACGAAGACTGGGAGAAGGAACTGGAGGACTTGAAAAACACCGACATCGAGGTTCCCGCGACAATGATCGTCGATGGCAAGGAATACTCCAACGTCGGCATGCGATTTCGTGGTGCGTCGTCCTACGGCATGGTTCCGACCGGGTACAAGCGGTCCTTCAATGTCTCGATGGATTTGGCGGACGAGGATCAGCGGCTGTACGGCTATCAGACGCTTAATTTGCTTAACAGCGCTGGCGATCCTTCCTTCATGAATACCGTTTTGTATTCGCATATCGCCAGTAAGTACATTTCCGTCCCCAAAGCGAATCACGTTCGCGTGGTGATCAACGGTGAAAGTTGGGGCCTTTACGTGAATGTTCAGCAATTCAACAAAGACTTTTTGGCCGAGCACTTTGAATCGACCAAAGGCACACGCTGGAAGGTCAGCGGAAGTCCTCACGCTGACGGCGGCCTGCGGTACCTTGGGGAGGACCTGGAAGAATACAAGCAGCGTTATGACATGCAGTCCAATGACGGAACTAAAGCATGGAAAGCCCTCGTGCTGCTGTGCAAGACGCTGGATGAAACACCGCTTGACGAACTGGAAAGTGCACTCGAGCCGATGCTCGACATCGATCGAACGCTGCGGTTCCTGGCGTTGGACGTCGCACTGGTCAACCGCGATGGGTATTGGACACGAGCCAGTGACTACAGCTTGTTCCTAGACCAGGACAAACGGTTTCACCTTTTCCCGCACGACATGAATGAAGCGTTTGTGAGTGCGCGTGGTGGCCCTGGAGGCCCTGGAGGACCTGGAGGACCTGGGGGACGAAGAGGCCCCGGGGGCCCAGGCGGTTTCGGTCCCGGTGGATTCGGACCGCCACCTCGCGATGGTTTCGGACCGCCACCTCGCGATGGTTTCGGACCGCCACGCGAAGGGGGATTCGGGCAAGGTCGCTTCGGACAGCGGCGTGATCAAGGTGACCAGCGGCGAGGTCGTGGCGGACCTGATGGTGGTGCTGAAAGCCGCGGTCCTGGCCTCCCCGGACCTGGTGGCCGTGGACCTGGTGGCCCTGACCACGGCAGTGTTGAACTCGATCCCCTCGTTGCGATTGACAATCCGCGCATGCCACTTCGCAGCCGACTATTAGCCGTTCCAGAACTACGATCCAAGTATCTGCAGTACGTGCGTGAGATCGCTGAAGAATCATTGAACTGGAACAATGTCGAGCCGGTTGTCGCGCGTCATCGAGAAATGATCGAGAACGAGGTCGCTGCTGACACTCGAAAGTTGGATTCTCTCGAGGCGTTTCGACAGACAACCACACTGAGCGAATCCAGCGAACGCGACAATGCCCAAACGCTGCGAGACTTCTTCGATCAACGACGAAAGTATCTCTTGAAATACGAGGAGCCAGTTGATCGTGAACACACGAAGGGCTAGTTCGTGGCCCTATTGGCATGTTAGGTCAGTTCGTTCAGCGCTTCGGTTGGACCAGCCTCACGCAAGATACTTAATCCAACGCATCTTCTTCCGGTTCCGGCTTGGCGAGGCGGTAGTCTGTTTCTTGCTCAAACAGCTCCGCTATAGACTGGGCATTGATTGCCCGCCGATAGATGCGCAAGTCGCCGATTTGTCCCCGAAAGGGCTTGTGCTTCGAGGGAATGTCGATATCAGCACCGGCAGCATCCAGCCCTTTGGTCATCGTTTTCGGTATCGATTGCCGCCCATTCGGTTGACCATTGACGTACCAACGGATTTCGTCATCCTTTCGATCGACGACAGCAACGAGGTGTGTCCAGGCGTTGAGCGCAAGGGACGCTTCGGTCGTCCGACGCACATTCTTGCCGGCACCCCGACCCTCGCCAAGAACCAACTCCGCACGCCCGTCGTCCAGCACGTTGATCACCCACCAGTTTTCGGGGAAAGCCTCTTTGCCTAACAGACGTGAACTGTGTGCCTGAGCGTTGACCCAAAGAGCCAACGTGAAATCGTCGTTGCCGAATTGCAGGTGTTTCGCGTCGTGAATGACGGCGGCACGCGGGCGTCCGTCAGCGACAAGGCAATTTCGATCAGCGATTCGGCCCCATTGACCAAAAACCCTGGCGTCATGTCCTTGGCCGGAGCCGTCGCGGGCGAGCATGCCCTGGCCCTCATCGAAACGCCAATGACCAACCAGCCCCGGTTCCTTGGTGAGCTTTACAGGGGGGAGTGTTTGACGCCATGCCGAGACGGACAACGGCGTACCAGGCCTTCCGGAGCTGATTGGCCAGAGGCAAAGCACCTGGCCGTTTGCAAGTGAGACAAACAGGTTGCCAGCCGCGGCCGCCATTCCATCCCAGACCGGCGTGCTCGGCAGCGTCATCTCGGCTAGCACGCGACCATCATCCGGAGAGACGGCCAGCAGCATTGCCTCGGTGTTACCGTCAAGTGCGTCCTGCGAGGTCGACTCGCTGCCCAGTGGACCGGCAACGAACAAGACCTCGTCAGTCTTCACCAGCGCCCGGGCTCGGATTGGAATTGGTTTCCACCATCGAAATTGGACCGACTTTTTCTTGCTCAGGGCCAAGCTGCGATATTCTCTTGCCGTCAGGTCCAGCGGCACGTCGTTCTGCTTATGCGCGGCGAACAGTGCCCACTCCCCGCCGGGATCGGCCGACATGCGGTTGTAGTGATTCTGCCCAAATCCAAAGATCGTATCTTCGCCTTCACTCAGGATGCGCCCCGATGGGAACATCGTTCGGCTGAGACGCATGTCGTAGAATGCGCCTTGGTGCGGTGAGGTAAACATGGGCGCATAAGTCCACAGCAGGCGGTGGGTCGTATCCTCACTGAGAAATCCATCGGCGCCGTGAAGATGGACAATGCGTTCCTGCTTCGATTCGCCGCTGAGATCGAAAACTCGATGTCGCATGAAGAGTCGCTGACCATTGCTGGAAAGGATCCCGCTGAGGCAACCGTCGACACCCTCTTCATCGAGAGTTTCGGAACCATCAGGAGCACGCGACGAAAGAACTTTCTCGAACTTCTTCTCGCCGGTGTGCGGGTCCAAGCCGTAAAGACGTATTCCGCCGTCCAGATAAGAGGACTTGCCGGCCGCAAACCAGGCCACATCTTTTTCCACCAGGACACTGCCGTTGACCGGCCAGACCGATTCCAGCCGCCCGCGCGAGACGATCCGTCGTTCTTCCGGAGCGGCAACAAAACGCCAAGCCCGCGTTCCGTCATCTGCACGCAACGCATAGACCGAGCCATCTCGGCAACCACACAGGACGAGCCCTTGGTAGATGGTCGGCGGAGAGTCGATGGGACCGTCGAAAGTTGCCTGCCAGACCTCTTCACCTGTCGCGGCGTCGAGCGCATGGAGCATGTGCGTATCCGTCGACGCGAGATAGACCCGGCCTTGGGCAACCACCGGTGCAGTGAGCCTACCACCCACTTTCCGTTGCCAACCGAGCGACAACTCTGGGGCCACTCGCGTGCTGGCCCGTCCGGAACGTGCCGTGTCGTGCCGGTAAGTCGGCCAGTCGTCAGCGGCCGCCTGGATCGTGTCATCCGTCTCAGTTGTGCCGTAAGCGGGGCCGCGTTGAAGCCGCCGATTTTCGGAAACTTCGTTCCTATGTGACGGCGGCTTGGCGTTCAATGCCATGAATCCAGAAAGCTTGGCGCGAACGTAGCATGCACAGTCGTGTGGTGGAACATACAACCGACCATTGGCGGGCAATACGCCATAAAAACAACTCCCGCGCATCCAGTGGTGAGCCGCCACATCGCCTGTCTGCGTATCGAGAAACTCGACGCCAGCGCGGCCGGCAAGCACCTTGCCGTCAACAACTTTCATTTGGTGACAACGGTGATGCTGGAAGCGAAATCCATAGTCGCCCTCCACGCGTTTCTGCACGGCGCCGGTCTGCAGGTTGTAAGCGTTGAAGTCAATATTGTCGTCCACCGGTCGCCACAAGTTCATCTCTTTGTCGGGACCCCACAGGCATCCCTCGAAACCGAATAAGTCGACGGGAGCTGAGTAGTTTGTCGCGGCATAGTCCGACCGCCACAGCTCCGCGCCATCGCTGGCCGAAAGAACATTGATCTGCCTTCCCCCGGCAAACGCTACCACGTCGTCGTACATAATCATGGTTGGCGCGAATTGCGGCGCAAGGATGATTGTCGACTGCTCTGCGCCGGGGCTATCCGGATGCGCCTGATCGCGGCGTGCAATGCTCTGCCCCGTCGGTGCCGACGTCCATCTCGGTTCGCCTGTCTTCAGAGACAGGCTATGGATCACCTTGCCATCGTGGAAGATCACCTGTTCGCCGTCGGCGACCATGGTTAGCGGCAAAATCATTCGGGAAGCGTGTTCCCAAGCGATCCTGCCAGTCTCGGGGTCCACGGCCACCAACCGCATATCAGTACCTTCACCACGTCGAATTCCGGCCGGGGTATTCGGGTTCACGAGAACGACCAGGATTCCGTCGGAGAGGATCAACTCCTCGGCCGGCCCCGTGCCTTTCAACGTGCGCTGCAACTTGCCGGTGGCTGCATCGAGAACGCTGACTGGGGTGCGTTCCCCAAGAGTGACATACACCCTGTCTCCGCTGGCGACGAGCCGTCGATGGACTTGGGCAGGTCCGATTTTTTTGCCACCCTGTGATCCTTCCCAGCCGGCCAACCCACGACGCCAGAGCTGGATGCCGTTGTTGGCATCACGGGCGATCAACGACCAGGTTTGTGAGCGGACAGCGAAATGCGCATCGTTAAGGATATAGAACAGACGGCCTCGCGCGTTGACGAGGCTGCTCGTCTTGACGCCACGGTTCCAGCGCGGAAGTGCCTCCCATTGCAGATGTCGCGGTGGGCCAACTCGGCGATCTTTACTGACCGCATTGCCCGAGGCATCGTAGCGCGAGTGGGTCCATTCGTCGACGTCCTGCGGCCATCCTTTGCGATGCGATACCAGCTTGCCGTCTCGGAGTGTCCGCGCTACACCCAGCGGTGCAAGCACCCGGTCAATTTCCTGCGGAGCCAACACGGTGGCTTCATCGGGCACCAACAGCAAGTTGACCATCCCATCGGCATAAGGCAAATGGCGGTCGCTCCACGCCATCATCGACACGCGGCCGTACAACCCGGCGTTGCGAATCTGCTGACGAATCTTTTCGAGCACATTGTCATCGCGGACCAGCCCATGCACGAGCACATTGGGGGACTCGGCCAGCGAGATGGCCAGTTCGGCGTCACTGCATCCAACCAGCACCACCAACCCACCATGGATTCTGCTGTCCGCAAGCAGTGGGTCAGCCGAGACGATGCTTGCTGTTTGTGACGCACTGTCATTCGCTGCTGTCGGTTCGTCCCCGCATACTCCGGGCAGCAAATGCCCAGAGCAACCAATCACCGCGGCGAACAAAATCTTTCCGGCGGCTAACAAGAAACGCGAGCGTGGATATGCGACCGAAGTCTTCGCCAGAGGTTTCATGAACATTATCCTTTTGGCTGCAGCGGGAAGCGCCTTTGACATGGACGGCTTCATTGTCTAACCAGACGCCACTGACCGCAAGCATCGGCGTTATCCGTCTACCTTCCGCGACTTGTTGTCAGGTGCTGATTCCGCGCGAGCAAATCCATTCCAGAATCGCGTCGCCATCACCGCACATCAGCGTCACCGCTGCATCGTTTGTGATAACCTTCTCAGTCACTGCGATTTCTGTCACGGCAGCACCGGCTGCCTGCAATTGGTTGCCCGCTCCACCACCTCCAAGTTTCAGCTCAGCACCCAATTTCAGCTCGATTACCGAAACCGGGCGCCGCCGCGCGACCCCGGCCGACATATCCACGGTGATGAAGTCACCGCAGAACTGACGCTGGTTGCTGCGAAACAGCCAAACATTGCGTTTTCGCTGTAGTAATCGCTTGGCAAACTGCCTTTCTGGTGGGGACAGTGCGAAAGCCGCCAGCAACGGCAAACACCGCGCCCACGAACGCGATGTATCTGCCGCCAGAATCTGCTCCAGTCGCAGGTGTTGGTCGGCCATCGCAAACGGTAACCGCAGCGTCAGCTGCTGGTCATACAAAGTCATGGCTTCACTCCCACATTTCTCACCGAGTGGACCCACCGGGAATCGAATCTTTCCACCGATCTTGCAAGGATCAGTCGCCTCCTTGGAACATGCCAGCTTCACAATTCACGCTTCACAATTCACCCTTCACATTTCTAACTTCTTCAGCGGGCCGAGAGACGCTCGAATCCCCGTCTGCGGTTCTTCAGACCGCCGCTAGACCGTCTCAGCAACCAGCCCATTTCAGTGGCGTGGGGAAACAAAAAAAGGTCCAATGTCGCGTGTGACATCGGAAGTCTTTGCTCGCGATTGTGAGCGGTTGATTTGTCGTGTTCAAAAATGAAGACGCCGAACACAGGATTGGGTTCGCGAAAAATCCCCGTTGCACAAAGCGACGATGCGCACGATCGTCTTCCCGCCTTTGGATAAATGAAGTACGCCGGACGTTGGCACACTTAGCCACCCCTGAACGCCTCACAGACGCCGTTAAGCATTTTTCTATGGTAAGGGCGAAAGCGGGTTGTTGATTTCGTGAGCCGCGCCGGTAAACGGCCGAGCATTCGCGCAGTGCCGGTGCCTTACGGCCCGCGGCTCACAGTTGATGTCGGCCAATTGACTACATCAACAAGCCGCAAAGCGTACGGTTCTCCGCGCACCCGCTACGACCGGAGGCTGGCACCTTGCCGTTAAAAAGACCGTGATTGACGCGACAAAAATCCCTAAGGGCGTTGAGTGAAGGGGATCTACGAAGATCTCCTGCAGCGTTTTTGGGAAGCAATCGATTCGGGCAAGACGCCCAGATTGGTAGTGCAACAGGGACGTAAACTCGAGGGCCGGTTAGAAAGCTCGATCCAATTCCGAGCTCAAAAAATTCACGCACAAGCTCGGGGCACGCCCATTTCGTCACGAACCTGATACGATCAATGATGGCGATGATTCCAGAGGAAGATCTTGCTATAGCGACCAACACAACAACAGGCCTGCCACGATGAGAAACCACATCACTCCATTGCCGCCTTGCTGATTGGCTCGCTGATCACCGGGCAATTTGCCATTGCCAAAACGATCCACGTCTCCCCGAGCGGAAACGACGCCTGGAGCGGGAAATACAATCAGCCCAACACGGACCGGACCGACGGCCCAGTCGCCACGCTCACCCGAGCCCGCGACATCATCCGCCAATGGAAATCGGCGGGCCCGCTGGACGAACCCGTCCGCGTCATCGTGGCCGACGGTGTCTATTCGATTACCGAGCCGTTTGTGCTGACACCGCAAGACAGCGGCACGAAGTCTTGTCCGATTAGCTACGAAAGCGCTCCGGACGCGTCACCCGTGATCTCGGGTGGAAAGATCATCACCGGTTTCCAGCCCGCGGAAAACGGAATCTGGAAGACGGAGATCCCGGAAGCGGCCGCCGGTAAGTGGTACTTCGAGCAGTTGGTTGTCGATGGCGTCCGCGCGGTTCGAGCCAAAACGCCCAACCGCTTCTACGACTACATGGGCGACACCTCGGAGGTCCCCGTCGCAGGCAAGCCGGGCCAGTTTCGCCGCACCACCGAAGTTCCGGCCAAGTCTCTCGAACCGCTGAAGGGACTGAGCAGCACCGAACTTCACGACGTGACGCTCGTCGCCTTCCACAAGTGGTGCATCAGTCGCCGATTCCTCAGCGAGATCGACTTCGACGCCAACACGATCATCACCGTCGGCGAGCAGCTGAAGAGCTATTCCGGCTGGCCCGTCAACACTCGCTTCCATCTCGAGAATTTCAAAGCGGCGTTGGACACGCCCGGCGAATGGTTCCTCAGCCGCGACAGGCACGTTGTACTACATGCCGCTTGCCCGGACAGGACATGACCAAGGCCCAAGTCGTTGCTCCCGTCGCTGAAAAGCTGGTCGTGATTCAGGGGAAACCCGAACAAGAACAGTTCGTCGAACATGTCACGCTGCAAGGGCTCTCGTTCCAGCACAATTCGTATCGACTGCCGGCGCACGGCTATGCCCCGTACCAAGCCGCCTTTGCGACCGAGGCGGCCGTGATGGCGGACGGCGCGCGAAACGTGGCGATTGTCAACTGCGAGATCCTGCACACGGGCGACTATGCCGTCTGGTTCCGTCGCGGCTGCCAAGACTGCCAGATCCGCCACTGCTACTTGGCCGACCTCGGCTCCGGCGGTGTTCGCATCGGCGAGGGCGGAATCCGCGGAAACCTGGCCGAACGGACGCATCACATCACGGTGGACAACAACATCATCCATCATGGCGGACGGGTCTACACGGAGGCGGTCGGCGTCTGGATTGGACAGAGCGGCGACAACACGGTGACTCATAACGACATCGCCGACTTCTACTACACCGGCATCTCCGCCGGCTGGCGTTGGGGATATAGCGACGGGCTCGCCAAGAACAACAGCATCCGTTTCAACAACGTCCATCATCTGGGCCACGGCGTGCTGAGCGACATGGGCGGCATCTACACGTTGGGTCCGTCCGAAGGCACCGTCATCGGCAACAACATCTTCCACGACATCTACGCCTACTCCTACGGCGGCTGGGGACTGTATACCGACGAGGGCAGTACCGGCATCACGATGGAAAACAATCTGGTCTACAACACCAAGACCGGCAGCTTCCACCAGCACTACGGCAAAGAGAACGTCGTTCGCAACAACATTCTGGTCTGCAGCGAGAACCCGCAAATCGCGGCGACTCGAGTCGAAGACCATCTTTCCTTCACGCTCGAGCACAACATCGTGTACTGGAAGACCGGTGCCCTGTTTGGCGGTCCCTGGAATCGCATCCGAGCCAAGGTCGACAACAATTGCTACTTCAACGCGGCAGGAGATCCCGTCACGTTCGCCGGCATGGATCTCCAGGCTTGGCAGAAACTCGGTTATGACCAACACTCCGATCATCGCCGATCCGCTGTTCGTGGATGCCGAGAACAACGACTATCGCCTCCAGCCCGACTCGCCTGCGCTGAAGATCGGCTTCAAGCCTTTCGATTACAGCGAGGCCGGTGTGTACGGCGATCGCGAAATGGATCGAGAAGGCGGCCCAGGCCAAGATGCCCACGCTTGAATTGGCCCCGGGACCGCCGCCCGTGGCGATCCACGACGACTTCGAGAAGACACCCGCTGGCAGTCGGCCTCGAATCGCCCAAACCCACGTGGAAGGCCGCGGCGATGTGATCGAAGTCACTGCGGAAAAGGCGGCTTCCGGCAAACAATGCCTCAAGGTCGGGGATACCGTCAGGCCTGAAGTTCTCCTACGATCCCCATTTCTATTATTCACCGGGGCACAAGAGCGGCACGACGGTCTGCAAGTTGGACTTGCTGGTTGAGCCCCGAGTGAGCATCAACTACGAATGGCGCGACTGGCGGAGTTCGCCCTATCGTGTTGGCCCCTCGCTGAACATCGTCCAGAACCGGCTGATCGTCGGCGGCAAAACGCTGCTAGAACTGCCGGCAAACGAGTGGGTTCGCTTCGAGATCGCAGCCGACCTTGGAAAAGGGAACTCCGGCAAGTGGAACCTGACCGTCACTCCCGCCGGCCAGCCACCTCAGGAATTCAACGACATTGAAAACGGCAGCCCCGCATTCGAACAACTCACCTGGCTTGGCTTCACCAGCAACGCAACTTCCGAAAGCGTTTTCTACGTCGACAACCTTTCGATCGAGAACCACTGATGTTCGTGGTGCTGACCTCGCGAGTTCCTGGGCGGGCCGGCTGTTATAGGTCATCGCCCGGTGCAGAGGTAGCACCACGGTCAGATGTAGTCGGAGAGGATTTCCAGGGTGAGGTTGTCCGTCAACATTTCGCGGCCAGTCCGGGAGTATCGTAAACGGTATCGTTCGTCACCGACTTTGCTCAGACCGTTTTGGTAATGCCCGGTGACGCACAAACGGGATAGACGCCGTTTTCGTCAGGGGTAGTGGGTGGTTGCATGTCCCAGGTGCAATCTTCTGGTTTTGGAAGGAGCTGGTAATCCGATTGGTTGATTTGGTTCCACGTGATCGCTCTTCCGCTGTAACAGGATAACTGACCCATGACGGCAATCGTTGTACTTTTCACCATGTAGTCACCACAGTTCAGTGGGCTGCCGGCTCGGATTGATTCGATGAATGCCTTTTGCTCGGCGAGATACGGGCTTCCGTCGCGGCCAGCGAATTTCCAATCATTGTCACCCGAGATCTTTCCCTTCAATGGCTCGGCGATGCCTTTCGAGCCAAGGATGATGCTGGAGCTTTCGTTGTAACAGTTTGCTGTGGTGCGGCAGAAAGCATACAGGCGGACTCCGTTTGCATAACGATAAACGACACTGCTGTGATCGAAAACATCGCCTAGCAAGTCCTGGGGGCCGGAGCGACCGCCGAATCCGTGGCAATCCACCGGTACTTCACCACCGAGTGCCCAGGTGGCTCGGTCTAGATTGTGAATCAGCGACTGAGTCACGTCGTCACCGCAGAGCCATGAGAATCGGTACTGGTTGCCGTACTGAATTTCCAGTTCGCGCCCGTCCTGGGGGCGAGACGTGTTGCCGTACGGGCCGCGAATGAAGTTCTCTTCGATTGAGACGACTTCACCAATCTGGCCGTCCAGAACTCGTTCGATCGTTTCGCGGTACTTCGTGTGAAAACGGCTGTGAAGTCCGGAAAGCACGCCAAGGTTTCTTTCTCTGGCAAGGTTGCACGCTTGCTGAACCATCTGGATGCCGGCTGGATCGATGCCGTGAGGTTTTTCGACGAAGACATGCTTGCCGGCTTCGATGCCAGCCATCAGATACATCGGATGAAATTTTGCCGCACAGGCAATCAGCACGACATCTACGTTTTCAATGACACGCTGGTAGCCGTCGAGGCCTACAAAGCAGTGGTCATCGTCGACTTCAACTTGATCCGGTTTCGCCTTCTTGAGAGCATCTCGCTTGCTTTTGACGCGATCCTCGAACAAGTCAGCCATGGCGACAAGCTTGACGCCCGGGTCGGCGGTCAACGACTCCATCGCAGCACCGGTACACCGCCCGCCACAGCCGACCATGCCGATCTTGATCGTGTCATCACCGGCTGCATGAGCGCTGCGAGCCAGCGAGAGTCCTGCGACAGAGCCGATTCCCGCAGCGGTTGTTTTCAAGAAATCGCGACGCGGTTGTGGGCCTAATGATGTTGTCTCTGTTCGGTCGGTCATGGCAATATGAATCGTTTGTTCGGGGGGCGTTGGTCAGTGGCTTGCGAGCACTCCTCGAAGCCATGAAAGCGATTGCTCGATCATCGGTCCGCCGGCACCTTCGCATTCCATGCTTAAGACACCGTCATATTGCATTCCATGCAGGATCGAAATGATCTCGCGAATATTGTCTGCGTTGACACCGTCGCCAATCGCGCATTGGCTCACCGCAATGCCCGTTTGGTCACCTCGTGCCACAGCAGCCAACGATTCACTGACATCCTTGATGTGAACGTGACGGATTTTGTCTTTGAATCGTTTGCAGAACTCCACGGGGTCTTGGCCTGCAATGAAGGAATTGCCTGTATCCAAATTCAACCCGAGAAATTGACTGTCACAGAATTGGAGCATCTCACCAAGGCGATCGGGGTTGGTCGTAAAGTAGCCGTGAACTTCAACATTGATGAAGATCTCGTATGCCTCGGCAACTTCGATGATTTGCGCGTAGCTTCGCCTCATCATCTCCATCGCCTCATCGTCCGAAAGTCCTTCCGGTTTGCAGAGTCCATCCGTTGTTGCGATACAGTTACATCCGGCATGTTTGGCCCACGGAATGGTCTTCAGCACGTAGGGTACGCCGTAGAGCGGCCCCTCCTTGCCTGAGAGCGGGAATGCAGCATCGACCTGGGAGAATTGGATACCAAACGATTCCATTTTTCGACGCAGAAGCAGCGGGTCCTCGTAGAGTGCCACATGCGGCTGGTATCCGAGTCCGTGAATCCAGCTCACGCCATCAATCACTCCGCATTCGATAAAGTGAACGTCGTTTGCCTGGGCCCACTCCAGGCACTTCTCGAAGTTCCAATAGGACGAATTGAACGCGTCGGTGTGAAATCCAATCTGCATCATGTTTGCTCCTCCCGCAGAAAAACGATCTTTCCTGTCAGGGTTTCAGGGAATGGGTGTTACTGCCGCCGCGCCGGTTCAAGCCCGGCCACCCACGCCGTACCACGGCGGATGAGTTCCGCCGTTCCCGAGTTGCTCAGTGCCGAGACGTCGTGCCCCAGCGGTGTGTGAAACACTCGTCCACTGCCGCGTTTGAGCACCAGTGCCATTGGGTATCGTTGCCGGTCGACTTTTGACTCGGCATCGGCAAGTATTTGAATCGGCGTCTCGCCATCAAGACAGGTGTAGAGTTCGTCGGCCGTCTCAAAATCGTCCAGGCCCTGCGTGACTGGATGATCGTTGTTCACGATGTTGACGGTAAACTTACCGTAGGGATCGTGACCGCGGCGTTTGGGGTCCCACACGCGACCAGCGGTTTTGACGAAGTCATCCTTGAACTCTTGAAATGCCCCTGAGGCAAAGTGCACGATGACCAGACCGCCGCCCCGCTCGACGAACTTCGTCAGGTTCTCGTAACCGGCTCGACCAGGGATTTTGGGATCGTAGTTCTTGAAGTGCATCACGATCGCGGCTTGGTGATGTATCTCCGGTGAGCGGAGGAACCCCAAGTCCTCGACGATGCTCACATCCAATCGATCATCCTGCGCGAGCAGCGTCCGGAGCAGCGGTGTGGTCTCTTGCCAGCGGTGCGCCCCATGGTCTTCGCCGGTGACAATGAGCACCTGTTTGCGACCACCGGAACGTGTGTCAGGAGCCTGCGTCTCCGGCGGTTCGCTAGCGTGTCCGCCCAGGCCACAGAGAAGCAGCGTCGCCAGGAACACGCGGATTGGCGCTCTTGTCCAGGTCAAATTTGACTTGATCATTACAATCGTTCTCCCCTGGGGACACTTCCATTAGGTCATTGCTGGTCGAGGCCCTCAAGGTGGCGTTGAAGGTTATCCCAGAGTTTTCGGTTGTCCGTCTCGCGGTACTTGGCGATTTCAGCTTGAACCTTGAAGAAACTGAGCATGGCCTCTCGGACTTGCTTGGTGGCTCTGGCGACTCTCAGGGCAGGGGCAGCCTGCGAGAGCAGCCGACACAGGGTTTCCTCTCGCTTGAACAGGATGTTCTTTCTTCACGTCCTCCGGTCAGTAACAGAACGAATTTCGAACTATCCGGGTGACGGAGACACACGGATAGTTCAGGCATTGAACCCTGTCGCCTTCCAACGATGGTTAGGCGTTTGAGTGTATCGACCTGCGTATGACGGTCGCAACCATCAGGAACATCGCCGTCGAATCTGCAAATGGTCTGCTTCGGTGGGAGAAGCAACTGTCTGGCAGACTTCTCTGAGCTCTTTCCAATGTCTCGCTCGAGCGAGGAGTTTCGCAGTTTCGAATCGACGCTCGCGTGGTGATCTCAATTTCTTGGCTCGCGCGATGGCTTCGTCGAGATACCCAAGATCGGCTTCCCAATCGATCGCGTCACGAGTCACGCCCTTTCGCCAATTTGGTCGTCTTTCAGCAGCAGCGTCTTCGAAGGCCGACTCGATGAGTTGCGTCGCCGCTTCCGGGCCATCGATTTTGGCAACTGCACGAGCAAGCATCGTGTAAACGGCCGAGGTCGTCCAGCCAAATTCGTAGACCGGCCAATACTCACATTCGGCGAGCACCTTTTTCAGCAACTTGCAGGCTCGCTGTGATTCCCCTTGATCGACGAGAAACTCAAGGGCGTCACAAAGACCGCTTACCGGAAAATGGATGTTGGGATTATCCACATTCGCAAGCTCTTCCAGTTCTTTCTTGACCGTTCGCTCAGCGAGGCGGATCGCCTCTCGATTCAAGCCCAACGAAGCGAACTTGCTGTATGGATTTGCCTCTTCGCGGTCCTCCTTGTTCAATCGACGAAAGAGGCATTTCACGGAGTCAGAATCCTTCACGCGAGCGTACAATTTCAGCACCGATTGTAGCCGCAACGATCGTTTGAATTCATCGTCTGTCGATCTTGCTAGCTGCTCCATTGACTCAATCTGCTCACGGGCCTTAGCGAAGCGACGACGCTCGATCAATTCGCTCGCTAAGCGTTTCGCACGATTGAACGCGGCCATCTCAGCCTGCTTTTCATCCTCGGCGTCGTTCGGTGAACTCACCGCAATGGTCACAGATCGAGTTCTTGCTGGCAGCCGGATCCGCTTCGACCGTCGCATGACAAGTGAACCAAGACAACGCACCGGAAAGCCCAGCCAGGTCTCGACCCTCGGGAAGCGTCGTGCGATAAAAAGCAACGGGTAGATCGAGTGATTCAAAGATGGATAGCCCGCGGTCGTTGACCATCAGTCGGCACTGACCCCAAAAGCAATGGTGTCCGGCATCGACGGAAAATTACGGGTCGCCAAACTCAAAGTCCCAGAAGTAGAGCAGCGGTTCGACCAACTCGTTCAGCTTAAAGGCCTGTTTCGCACCGCTGCCGTCTTCGACGATCTCGACCATTCGACATTGGCTACGCGCATCAACGGGGTCGATCAAACAAAGTTAGATCTGTTCACGCGGTTCTTTCGTTCGCCACAAAGACAACGACAAATCCACGGGGATGCCCCCGAAGCCTTGCCTCCACTGGAGCGCCGGACTGATCGGCTACTTTCCGACCTGCACGCTCGGAAATCTAGTGGCCGCGCAACTTTCTGCTGCTGCCACCGAACAGATCCCTGGGCTCATGAATCGAATCGAAAAAGGCGAGTTCCAGCCTCTGCTTCAGTGGTTACGCGAGCACGTGCATCGACATGGTCGCTGTTATAACGGACAAGAATCGTCGAGATGGCGACCGGCAAAAGGCGTCCGCCGATCCGAAGTTGAATTACTTCGAGCAAAAACTAGCAGATATTTGTTTAGCGTAGCGTGTCGTGAACATTCAAATTGTTTCAATGTTACAGAACGCTATTCCTTGCGTTTGGCTTTGATGACGCGATTTTCAGCGTCGGTCGATTCAAATTGAAGATCTGGAAAACACGGTTCTAAATCCGATAAGTCGCGATCATAGTTGCGAATCAAGATTCTCATCTTTCCATTGCTGCTCGACATTTGAATGGAATAGTCCCGCACCCATTTGGGCATTTGCGGCAACATCTTTCGTGTGTCCAGATTGCCCGCGTTTGGAACGTTGATGGTCACGTCATTCGGTCCTGCTTGCATCGCGGGCCGATCAGTTGGTCTTCCTCCGCGAAACCGTGATCCATTGCGATCGGAGAAATTGCCTGGCTCCGCGCGATTTGCGCCGAGGCCTAATCTCGATCCACTCGAGCCACGCGGGATGGATGGACCGCGAGGTCCCATGGTTCGGGGCCCGACTGGTCCATTTACGATTGGCCCGCCGCCTGTTGGAGGACCTAAGCGTCCTCCGCTGACGGCGCCCCCTGAAGCGATGGAAGATGGATCGGGAGACCCCATCTTTGCACGTTCTTCGGCTTCCTTCTTTCTTCTCGCTTCTTCCGCATCGCGTTTTCGCTCTGCCTCGGCAAGCTTGGCTGCCTCTGCTTTGCGGCGATCTTCTTCCTCTTTTTTCGCTTTGGCAATTCGTTCCTGTTTAGCTTTTTCTTCCTCATCGAGCATCGCTTGGTAGCGTTCGAATGACGTCCTCTCGGACAACACCAACGGAGTCCCTTTCGGTCGATGGATCAGACTATCGATGTCTTCGTCCAATCGACGGGCTTCCGCGACGAGAAACTGCAGTTGTTGGTTGTTTGTTCCCGAGTCATCAATCCATGCTGACAACTTTGCCAAAGCTACGGCGGACGCTCTTTCCTGGCGGTTGTAGGCAGTCCCTTTTGGAACAAAGACGAGCATTCGGCTCTTTCCCGACTCGTTGATCAGTGTTTTTGCACGATTAGCAAAATCGTCAATGATCCCATGAAGTTGCCTCAGTTCAGAATCCGTTGGAGCAGCCGGATCAATCGACGCTAGTTTTCGCGAGAAGTCTCGTTTCAGTTGGCCTTGCAAACGAAAAATCGCCAAGTGCCGACGGTCCTCATCGGTCCAATCGAGAAGTTCGTGTTGGTGTGTCAATGGATCGGGCAACTCAACGGCGTTGCTCGTTATCAGCGTAAATACAGATCCGCGCAACATCGTCAGTTTCGTAATGGCGCCGGTCACTTTGTGCTTCGGATTCGCGGTCAAATTGGCGATCCAAAAGATGTTCTTTGGCGGTCCGTTATCGGTCGATCCTGGGGGAGTTCCGTTGTTCGGTGGATTGTTCGGTGGGTCCCGGTGGACTTTGATCGTCGCTTCGTCTAGGTCGATGGATTTGGGGGCCAAGCGGCAAGCTCGAAGCATCAGTTCCTCAAACTCGCGTTGGAAAGCCAATAACTTTTGCGCGGAAGCCTCGGTTTGATCGCCTTTCGGAATCGCTCGTCCAACCACTTCGACGCGTTTTGATAATTCTTCCAAGTCGCTTTTGATGTTGTCGCGCGAATCAAATGCGGTTTGCACATTTGCAACTATCGCCGCCGGTTGGAGATTCTTGAGATCCTCTCTGTCGAACATTAAAAAAGTAATTCCAATTCCGGCGATCAACAGCAGGCACACTCCGCCGATGACGTATGGCACGATCGACTTTGATTGCCGATTTTTTATTGGTTGCTTGCCCCCCGACTTGCGTTTCGGTTGAGACTTCCGTTTTGGCTGTGGCCGACCAACATTTTGGTAGGCCGGGCTTGTCGCATTCGTTGGCTGAGGTGCAGGTGGCAACGAATCGAATGGATTGGCTGCTTCCGGCTGGGGCTGAGGCGGGGCAGCCGGATTGGGTACGGGCTTTGCCTGAGGCACGTTCACGTGAAACGACTTCTTGCAGGTTGGACAAGTCGTTTTCACTTGGCCGCCCGATTGAGCGGAAAGCCGCAATAGGGTATCGCAGGACGGACACTTACATTGGAACGATTTCATGACACGGTCAACGAAAAAGAATTCTTGCTAGTTGGCGGATGGGAATGCCTTTTTAAGTTCACCAACCTGAGCTAACTCAACTCCCGATAGGGTACACAATGAGGCAACATGCAGTTCAAAGTGCGCTGACGAATCGTTGAGCTAACCGTATCCTGTCACATTCGGGTTTTCCAGCCGCAGACTACTGATAATATCTGCGGGCTTTTTCGCCAACTGATAGCGATTTTAATCCCACTTGTCCCCTGATTTTGCCAGAGATGGCGAGCGTTTTCCACTCTCTCGGCCAGATTCTGCGTATCGAGTAAGTGGGAGCCACGCGCAAAGCGCGTTTCCAGCTAAGCAGACGCGGCGAATTGGACGTCGATGGTTCAAGAGTCGGGCACAACACGGTTGTCCGAAGGCTTGAAGCAGCCCTTCTGCACGCACCGCGAGCCGGCCGCAGTTCCCATTCGAAAGAACGAGCAGGCGACTTGGCCCCGGCTCTAAAAGAAGTCGGGATCAAGTACCAACTGCAACTCGCGAGTCCCATCCGCCTGGGACTCCTGGTACTCAGACTCCAGGAATTCGGGGTCGGGGGCGAAATGCGGATCGGGCGCTTATCTTGATCCGGCGTGGGTTGCGCAGGTATTCCATTTCAAATCCGCGTACACTGATGGCGTGTGGCTTTCCCTAAAGACCCTCTGCTCCATCACTCGTAACTTGCTTCGGTTGGACAACTCGCTGTCACGAAGGAAACTCGCTTGGACGCGTCGGTGAACACACCGATGCAGATTCGAGGCTTCGATGCACTTTCCCCAAAATCTGCTCCGAGATTTCGCGATCTGTGCGTCGAACGAATTCCGCTACGGCGCGGAGAACGATGCACCCGCGTGCACCTGGAAAAGACATCGCCAATATCGATAATGGCGAGGATATCGGCCTTGCTATAGGGTGTGATCGCTATTGTACGAAGCCATCCTTTGGAGGTCGTGGGAGCCTGCGGGTTGGACAACCTTTTATCGAGGCTTTCATTGTTGATCGGATTCCCAGCGCTGAGATGGGATTTCAAATTGCCGCCGCCCGCCGTCCCAGCTTCTTGCACGACGTTTTTATCCCAGACGGGAAGTCGGGCAACGCTGGAAAGAACTGAAAAATCTCATGAAAACGAAGCAATCCAGATTCGATCGAGTCATCGCTAGTTTACTGACCGGAATCATGGGCACTTGCTTTGGCATGATCCCATGGATGATGGATGCGGGAACCTGGTGGATTGTTGGATGCAGTGTCCTGGGTTTTGCGATGGTTGCATTCGGTACGTACCTATTTGGTGAATCAATTGAGCGTTTCGATAAAGGAAACCAAGGGAGCTTGATACGAACACTGCTCTTTGATTCGGGTTTCGGACTGGTTCCCGCATTGATCGGACTGCTGATTTGTGTTCTGGTCCTTGCAATTAAGGCTCTTGTCGATGCCAATTAGCTGAGATCCCATCCGTTGCGTCAGTCGTTCACGAAGGAAAACAGTGGGTAATCCGTGCTTTGAATCAATGTGTGGCAAGCCCCCAAAAACTCTATTGGGATCAAGCCAATCTCGCGGCAGACAGATACTTCGCTGAGGCGGATTCAAGGCTAGTCGACATGGTGACGACTCCGAGGCCGTCGACCCTTCGCCTCGATCCCCGGGTCCGTCGCCGACCGATAACCGGTGAATGCGGCTCCCTCCCAACCTCCTGTCACACGGATGGGGACAACAGATGAGTCAGCTACTTGGCTGCACACTTGTCCAAAAACTGGTCAGAGAATCAGAGGAAACTGCGCCGAAAAAATTGAGCCAACTCGCGTCGGACCAGGTGGCCCTGGGTGATTGCTCACCCAGGTGGTGTAGGCGGGAGGAGTTTCACCTCCCGCCCCAACCCCAAACCGGACGTGCAAGTTTCCAAGCATCCGGCTTTCCAGTCTGTCTTGATTTGGAGAACGTTCCAGCACTCGGTCACATGACGCGGCAATCCATCGCGTTGTACGATGCTTCCGATGTTGCTGAGACTGTTCCCACAATCTTCTTTGGACCACTTGCACGTTCATCGAGAACCCTCTCGATGAGTGAACCCTTCCGTTGTCCAAACCGACATATCCTGCCGCCCTTCGCCATGTGATTGGCTTTCCCAATCTCAGACTACTACGGCACTTTCGCCATCGTTCTTCGACTGCCTGGTGAAAGCTGGACAAGGACCCCGAGTTTCCGGTGACGCCGTAGTACGTATAGTGTCCGCGTAACTTTGCGTTCAGTTTCTGTTGTTGTTCGCCGATCGGTAAGTGCCGATTGTGGCGACACCATTGATCAATGCTGCGCACAGCGCGGCTGAATCGATCGGAGGCTGTCTTGAGTTTGACAACCCAGTAACCTTTCCGGGACACGGCCCAATAGTGAGTGAATCCCAGAAGGTCGAAGGTTCCAGGACGATCGTCTGGTTCGTTATCGACCTCCAACACCATGCCGCCTTTGGGCCGACAGTTCATCGTTTGGTCGCGGAAAGACTTCAACGCGTCGTGTGCCGAACGTCCAGGCCGGAAGCCATACGAACATTCCAGGAAGTCCTGTTCGTAGATTGGTTCCAACAGCATCACGGTCGCCCGCTGAAGGAGCTTGTCCTCCAGGCAAGGAATTCCTGGCGGGCGAGTCTCAGTAGTTGAGCCACCTTTCGGAATATGCACACGTCGTACAGGTGGTGCCTTGTACGTGCCGGACTTGCGCGGTTGAGCAAGCTTTGAAGGTTGCCCTCCAAATCCTGTTCATATTCTTCCGCGGTCACTCCATCCACACCAACAGCACCGTCCTTGCGAGTGCGTCGATACGCTTCTTTTAACCAGTCGATGTCCATCAGATAGGCGAGCGAGGTGAAAGCCATCTCTGGTGACTGTTTCGCCAACGTTGCTATCCGTTCCTGCCAGCGTGGACACGTTTGTCGAATTTCGATGCATTCGTCGTGTTTCTCAAGTAACGGTTCCATGATTCGACGTCTCGCTTTCCTCCACTGGCTCTGACGGGGTGAAGTTCGCCAGCTTCATCAGTACTATCAAGACGCTATGACTTCCTGCTGCCCATCTCGCCGCACTTCGTTTCCTTCGTTTGGCGATACCTCAACGTTCACTCGTTGTGTTCGCTCCCCGGCAGACGAGTGAGCCGCCAAGGCCAGGAGTTGTTGACCCGGTATCTCCAGCCGGGATCTCGTTGAGCAAACAACAGGATCTCCCAAGTTCTTGGAGAACCTCAATCATCCGTCTGCCATGTTCCAAACCGACGCCGGCAGGACTGCTTGCACCAGACCACTCAAGTGCAGCAGCGTGGCCCTTGTTCATCGAAGGTCAAAGGCTCCCACGAAAGGTCTTTCGACGCTCGGGTAGCATGGCTTTCGGACTCGCTGCGGGCACCGTGCGCAGCATGGTCGGCATCGCAGTGCGGGTTACCCCAACCCCACGCAAGACTCGCTTCCAGTTGCTGGTCAGGCTCTACTCGCGCGGGCTTTCCACCCGCAAGCTTCCGATGAAAGGTTTCAAATTTGTAATTTACATTTCATTCCCCTCTCTCAAGCTTACTTGGCGCAATCGATGCAACCGCCGCGCGCTGAGGGGCCGCATAGGGCGATTACGAAAGGCTAGATCCAGATCCTTAACTTTGACGATTGAGCACGGCGCCGCGTTGACTTTCCTTCAGTCGGAAGTGAGCCACTTGGAATCCATCAGACGCGCCTGCTTTGGCCACTACGATCGGTAAATCCACACCGCGCCGCGTGAGTTTTTGACGATTAGTCGACCGCTAGGACTTGGCGCTGAATCAAGGAATGGCGCGATGTACTTGATGGTAGCTCTGTAGTCCTGGTCAGCAGCGCTTGTAAGAGATTATGGGCGATCGCTGCAAAGCGGTGTCGCTGAATGGTCGATGTTGACCTACGGACGGGCGGCCCACAACGATTGTGGTCTTCCTTCCAAAGAACGGAATCTCTTTCTGGGTAACGGATCACCCATTTCCCTGCGGCTTGCGCGGCAAGAATCGTCCCTACCTCCTATCTCGCTGAATCGTCTTTCCCGCAATCATTGGCGTGTTGAAGACTTGATGCGATCGTCAGGGGCGGTGAACGATCGCGGCAAGCACTAAGAAAAGGATTTGCTTCTATGAGAACCAATACACTGTGGGCGGTCGCGGTTTGCCTGAGCCTGAGCGCCGGCGCGATCGTCCATGCACAAAGTACCTATACGTCCCCGGCACGCTGGAACAATTTCTATCCGATCTCGGATAAAGAAAAGGTAAAGGAGCCCGCGAAAAGGGCTGACACCGAATTGGCATTGCCGGCTCCGGCAACAGAGATCCCAGCGCCGGCGCCCGATCCGGTTCCCGCCGCTGAGCCGCTGCATTCCGCCGTGGCTGTCGGCAATGGTTGCCAGTCATGCCAAAGCAGCCCGTACATGCATGCGATGTCGACGCCATGCACCGAACAACGGCCAATGTTCCCCTGGTTTGCCAGCTCGAACCTGCTGTTCTGGACGTTGGAAGAAGGCAATGGTGAATTCCTTGCCACGGGCCTGGGCAGCGATTTCTATTCATCTGTTGCTGATCCAGAAGCCACCACCGGATTTGACGTATCGTTTGGTCGGTATTTCAAGTCCGGACGTTGGGGTGTTGGTGTCACTTACATGAACTGGGATCCGCAAACACAAGGTCTGACGCGGTTCAACGCACCTGGCGCGATCACCAGCGCACGCACAGCCTACAATGACGTTGATTTAAACCATGCCACGCTTGGCCTCGATACCGTCTATAACCATATCGCCAACAACGCCAGCGGCATGTACATCAAGCGTGACCTGTTCTTCCAAGGCATCGAAGCAAACCTGTTCAGCTTCGGTATCATGGGCGCTCGGCGAGCAGGATTAACAAATTGTTGTCCACCACGAATTTTCGGCGACAGGTCTGCACATGCAGGGCGTTACAGTTTCGGTGGAGCCACCGGTCCGTTGGCTCGCGGTGGCGGTCGCATTCGCGTCATGACCAGCCACGGCTTCCGCTGGTTCCAAGCCAAGGACTTTGTCGAGCGTGGTTTCGATGTTGACGGAACACTCGACTTCGAAGAGGAAGACATTTACGAGAAGGTTGACATCGAAAACAATCTCTATGGTTATCAATTCGGTGCGCGGCTGAGCTACATGCTCACTTGCCGATTGAACCTGAACGTGGGCGGCAAGTTTGGTCTATACGGCAACCACGTCGAAGTCGATCACTGCATCGGAACACGCACGACGCCGGCGACCCAAACCGGTGCGACCGATCCGTTGTGCAGTCGTGCCGTCGGTGGCATGAGCGATACCGCGTTGGCGACCTTAGGCGAACTCGATCTTGGGCTCGGCTATCGCATCGGATGTGCTTGGACCGTGCGCGGTGGATACCGACTGCTGGGCATTACCGGAGTCGCCAATGCCATCGATTCGCATCCCGCCTCCTACGCATCACTGGCCGATGCATTCACGGTGAAGGCCGATGACAACTACCTTCTGCACGGCGGATACGTTGGACTGGAGTTCAATTGGTGATTTGAGATTGCCAACACTCTCGATCATTGGAAAGTCATGGAGACCCCGCCTGAGCATCAGGTGGGGTCTCTTGTTTGATCTCATGTGCTTCGATCGCTGCGTCAATTCGCTGGAACAGATCCTTGGGCCGCGTGCAAGGAAACGAGACCACATGTTCGCCGCTGGGCATCTGATTGACGAGGTGATAGACCACATCCGCCGTGTCAGAACCGAACAGTTCAAGTACATCCGGAACTACACCCCTGAAAACGGCTACCGAGAATGCGCCTGCGTCCGGAACTACCGCCCCATGCTGGCCGAGATCATGCAGCTCCATGCTCAAGGCAAACTGACCGAGATCCAGCAGTTGATTCTGACAGAAACCAAAACGCACAAAGAGCTGTACGATCTCCGAACTGATCCGCATGAATTCACAATCTGGCTCAGGACCCGCGATATCAACAAACACTCGTCGAGCTTCAATCGCTGTTGGACGAATGGATTGAGGACACAAATGACCGAGACCTTGCACAAATGGAATCCCGAAACTGAGAACATTCGGACTCAGTTCACGTCCCAAACGTGAAGGTCGTCAATGGCCAGCGAGTCGCCGCGCATCACGAATCGATAGTTGGGTTTGTCCGTGTCCAGCTTGGCATGTGATCCCTCTACGATCAAACCGCCGTCGGTTTGTGCCACGACGCGGTCGCCCAGCATCTCAATTTGCATCGTGTGCCATTTCCCCTGCTCGAATTCTCCCTTCGCCGTCGCAAGAACCTGGGGCTTCGATTCGGGATCCTTTTTGTCTTTGTCTAGATTCAACGTCATTTTCGTGGGAGCAACGACGACTCGGAACAGATGGCCGCCCGCGTGATTGAGGCTGAAGTTGAAGCCCTTTGTCTCGCCATCCAACTTGAACGAAAATCGAACGACGGAGTTGCGGTTTTTCTTTTGATAGTTCAACACGGCTGCATGTTTGTCCGCAGCCAATTCCTTGCCAAGGAGCACCCCATCGACGACTTTCCACTGACCCTTCGCAGCCACCGCCGTCTCGGTGAGCGGGGCATCAAACGATTCTTCGATCACCGCTGACCCGAGCGAAGCGATTTTGGTTTCGATCGTCACATTCTTTTCAGCCAATGCAGTTGAGAGTGAACAAACGACAATTGTGAACGCGAAGCTGAACGAACGGAGCATCATGGATTCCTGTGGCTTGGGTCGGGCGGAATGATTCGGGGGTACGGAAAGCCCAGTTGAGCGGAGCCGATTATAGCCCAGCGACGAACCGGCAGGCGGAGCGGCAGGCTATGATACGCATCTAAAATCCGACCATCGTCTCCATGCCTCAAATGTGAATGATGAAACGCTCAGCACTGTTCCTCGCCGTATTGGTAACTTTCTCTGTAATCCATCAACTTCACGCTCAAGATGGGCCCGCGTTGACGGCGTCGCTTGATGCGGCTGGTGACAACATTCTGATTCACCGTGGGGGCATCGCAAAGCCAATCTTGACGCAGGTGGCGCGGGCAGACTTCCGACCGTATCTGCACCCGATTGTGGCGCCGGATGGAAATGGAATCCTCACCGAATTCAGCCCTGGTCATCATAAACACCAAACAGGTCTGTACTGGGGATTTACGCGCGTCAATGGTCGCGACTATTTTCATCATCCCGAGGCCAGCCACTGGAAGCGAGTTTCGGCCACCGTGCTGACGGCCGAAGCGGCTACTGTCGGCGACAGTGTTCAATGGCAAACTGTCTATGATCTGCTTGGCGAGGACGGAACCGCCGTGCTTCGCCAGTCCCAGATTTGGACGATGCGCGACGGCGGTGATCGCTATCTGATCGATCTCGAGTGGACAGGCGAAGCGCTGGTCGATGTGACGATCGGTAAGTACGACTATGGTGGGTTGTTTCTGCGGATGCCGTGGAAGCCAGGAAGCATTGGCCGTGTCTTTAACAGCGCTCGGCAGATTGATCTTCGTGCAGAGGGACAGCGAGCAGTCTGGACCGATGTCGGCATGCAGCTTGATGGCCGCGACGACATGGCTCACGTTGCCATTTTCGACCATCCGCAAAACGCAGGATTCCCTCAACCTTGGCGAGTCGACTCGCAATTCGGCGTTGGCCCGGTGCGTGCCCGCCTGGGTGACTGGAAGATCAATCAAGGCCAGAAAGAAACGATCCGACACCGGTTTGTCGTATTCACCGGCGAGCTGGACGATGTTGCGTTAACCGATCAGTGGTCGGCCTATAGCGGTCAAGGAATGGCATGGGCGCAGTGGCGACTGGCACAAGAAGAAGGCCGCAAGGCCGAATTTCTGACGCCCGAAAAAGCAGTCGAGAGCATGACGCTGCAGGATGGCTTTGAAGCCAACGTCTATGCCTCGGAACCCATGATGACTCAGCCGATGGCGTTCTGCTGGGATTCAAAAGGTCGGATGTGGATCGCCGAGAACCGTGATTACGAGACTCGACAAACTGGTTTCTCCAACGACGGCAACAGCCGCATCTTGATTCTCGAAGATACCGATCAGGACGGCGTGGCCGACAACCGCAAAGTATTTCTGGAAGGCATCCCGTTTCCCGCAGGAATCGCCGTCGGCATGGGTGGACTGTGGCTCGGCGCACCACCCAACTTGCTGTTTGTTCCCGATCGTGACGGCGATGACAAGGCCGACATCGATGACATCGAAGTTCGACTCACCGGCTGGGGGATTCGCGACCGCCATGAAACGCTGAACAGTTTCATTTGGGGTCCCGATGGCTGGTTGTATGGTTGCCAAGGCTTTGCGACGCCATCACGTGTCGGAAAACCTGCTGGAACAGGTAAAATCTATAAACACAGCGATCCTTTCCCCAAGGAGATTGCCTTTGACGGCCAGCCGGTTGACATCAACGGCGGTGTCTGGCGTTATCACCCCACGAAAGACCGCTTTGAGGTCGTGGCTCACGGATTCAGTAATCCTTGGGGAATCGACTATGACGACAAGGGCCAGTTGTTGATCACGGCCTGTGTCATACCTCATCTGTGGCATGTGATTCCCGGCGGCATCTACCATCGACAGGGCGGCAGCCACTTCAACCGCCATGTGTACAGCGACATTCGCACGATCGCCGACCACCGCCATCGGTCGGCGCACGGCGGCGCGCGTATCTACTTGTCCGACGCATTTCCGCAGCAATACAAAGGCCGCATCTTCATGGCCAACATTCACGAACATGCCGTGCTGACCGATATTCTGGAACCAAGTGGGAGCGGATTTGTCGGCCATCACGGTGACGATTTCGCGTTAGCCAATAACGCTCAGTGGATCGGCTTCAGTATCGAAATCGGTCCCGAGGGTGCGATCTATGTGCTCGATTGGCACGACGCCGACATTTGCGGCAAAGAGGTGTTGAACAAAGAGACCGGTCGTATTTTCCGGATCACGTCCAAGAAGTCAGACGCCGTCGACTTTGCTGATCGCTACAGCGACTTGACCAAGCTGAACGATGCGGCCCTTGTGAACCTGCTAAAGGTGGAAAGTGCCTGGCACGCGCGGCGGGCACGGGTGATCCTGCAGCAGCGCGCGGCGACAAACCAAATCGACAAAGCGGCGATCGAAATGCTCAGCGAGATGTTCAAGACTGGCAAATCGGTCGAGTTGCGTCTGCGAGCAATGTGGGCGCTGCACGTCACCGAGCAGCTGTCGGTTGACCAACTGGAAAAGTCACTTCGCGATTCGAACGAGTACATTCGAGCTTGGGCGATTCAACTTCTCTGTGAAGACTTCGATCCACCAAAGCAGGTGATGGATCAGTTTGTCACCATGGCACAATCAGATTCCTCGCCGGTGGTGCGACTCTATCTGGCTTCGGCCGTGCAACGTCTAGGTGGCGAACACGTTGATGCAAAATGGTCGATCATCGAAGCACTGGCTCAGCATGACGAGGACTCCGAGGATCACAACCTTCCCAAAATGATCTGGTTCGGGCTCGAACCGCTCGTCGTGGAGAACATGGACCGCAGTCTTGATCTCGCCGAATCGGCAAAAATCCCGATGCTGACTCGACACATGGCTCGTCGACTTGCTGATGCCGAGCGTTTCGACCGGCTATTGGAGAAGATCAGCCTGACCACCGGCGGCAATCAGTTGAACATGCTGCTTGGTCTGCGAGATGCGATCGATGGTCGCTTCGACATGAACTCACCCAACGGATGGGCGGAGGTTTATCCGAGACTGCGAGCGGCTGGCGGCGAAACAGCTCGCATCGCCCTGCAGCTTTCTCAGCAATTCGGCGATAGTGTCGCCGCCAAGACGATGCTGGCGACCCTCCTTGATACGTCAGCCAATGTGGATGATCGACGCCAGGCACTGCAGGGACTTTCTGGCCGGCAACGTCCTGAACTCAAGGAGCAGCTGGTCGCGTTGCTTTCGGACGATTCCCTTCGCCGCGATGCGATCAGGGCGGTTGCCGCCTACGACGAGATCGCGTTGGGTAAAGAACTATTGAAGCGGTACGCCGGACTCTCGGAGGAGGAAAAACAGGAGGTCGTGCATGCGCTGTCGTCACGCCCGGTTTACGGCAACGAATTGACCGAGGCGATTCGCCGCGGCGACGTTCCTAAGCGAGACATTCCGGCCTACGTGGCACGGTTGCTGCGACGGGTTGTCGGGAATCGGTTTATCGATGTTTGGGGGAAAATCGAAGAATTGGGCGCCGACAAGGAAGCGATGTTTGCCAAGTACCGCGAATTGCTGACCAGCGAGGCGATCAACAAAGCCGACGCATCTAACGGTCGAGCTATCTTCGATCGTACGTGTGCCGCTTGCCATAAATTGCACGGACACGGCGGCAACATCGGCCCCGACATTACCGGAGCGAACCGTACCAACCTGGAGTACTTGCTGGGCAATATCCTGACACCAAGTGCGATCATTCAGGACGCCTACAAGATGCACATCGTGTTGACCGACGACGGACGAATCTATTCCGGCGTTCCGGCCGAAGAAAACGAGCGTCAACTCAAGCTGCGCGTCGCCGATCGGGAGCAGCCGATCACGATCCCAAAATCACAAATCGAATCTCGCGAAGTCGCACCGATTTCGATGATGCCCGAAGGCACACTGAAGACTTTGAACGACAGCGAAGTGCAGAACCTGATTGCCTACCTGCAGAGCCTTAAGCAAGTGCCGCTGGGGAACGACCGAGCGAGCGGTGCGCCTTAAATTGGCGTTGATGTCGTCGGCTACAGGAACATCGAGTGAAGCGTTAGCCAACGGGCGGTTAGGAGTGTCAGCACGAGACAGCTCCACCATGATGCGACCTGCGCGATCGGTTGCCGGTGTAGCCAGTACAACAATCCGATCGCAGTCGATGAGGCTGCCAGCTTGAAGATGACCAGCTGCAGGGGATTGTCGATTAGTTGACTGCCCAACGGGTTAAGTTCGCGCATGGTCCCTGATTGGGATGCAGCGATGGTCCACGCGAGATCAAGGGCGGAGAGGATTCCCACGATCAGCAGCGACCGACCGACGATCCGCTGTGCGTGCATGGAATCCGGCTTGCCGTCGGACGGTATTTCGATCACCGGTTTGTTTGACAGCAGGTGTCCGAAACTCAGAACAACGACAATCATGGCGAAGATCGTCACGGGATATTCGATACGACCGGCGAACACGTTTGCGTAAGTCGTCGCTTCATTGACCGCTTGAATCTGCTCCTGCTGCCGAATTTGCTCGGTCGCTCGGGCCAGGAACTCCGTCGTCGGCTGGAACTCCGAAACCAATTGCGTCCAAGTCTCACGATCCACTTCGGCGGTTAAGGTTTCGGGAATCCCATGGTTACCATCTTGGATGCTCTTCGGATCGCAAAGAGTGTTGATCAAGTCCTGCCCCTCTCGGGACATCTCCATCGCCAGGGGTGGTCGGTTCTTGAACAACACGACGGCCGTGCCCATTTGGGCTACAATCAGTACACCGGCAAACTCCCTTGCCTGCGTTCTACCGGGTCGTTGAGAGTCGCGGGTGAACCGACGCCTGCCAAACATGAAATTTCCACGATTGGGACTCTTTGGCGGGGCGATTTCGTAATTCGACAGATCGATATCGGTGAGCATCAGACCGTTCAGGCTGACGTTTTCGCCCTGCACCTCCACCTCATAGGGTGGCGGAATATAGCGACCGTCGAGGAAGATGTACCCTTGCTGGTGGACGATCGGTCGACCCCCCCTTACGACCGCGGTTCTCGGGTCAAATCGCTGTGAATACGCGCAATTGACCGCCGCCAACGCAAACAGAAGGCAGACAAAGACTCGTTTCAACGATGATTGCCTGCTTCCATGCAATATCGCTACTTTCGATCCCATGTCAGACACCGCGGTGAGCGTACGAGAAACCTTTTCCATATCCTTTTCAACGCCTGGCATCGGACGAGGTTTCGCAGTTAGCTCAGGTTTGCGTTGGGATTTGGTAGTCCCAGCTTGCGGTAACATTCACGACCCCTCCCCCGCTGGGCAACAGCATGTACTTGGATCCGATGGCGCCAACCGCTTTGGGAGCCTCGCTTCCATGCGGCAGCCACGCCCTCCCAGATTGTGCGTAAAATCCAGTGATTGATGTAGGAGCACACCGATGAGACGACACGCGCCCAACGTTCGAGTGTACATGAGCCATTTGCCGGTCGAGGCGGAACGATGTGAGGGTGCAGAGGAAGCCATGGCCCTGATGCAGCAACACAACGTCCACCACCTGCCGGTGATGAGTGGATCACATTTGAAAGGCATTGTCTCGTTGCGAGGACTTCTCCAGGCGAGATTCGAGCTGGGTGATCGTTTTTCCGCGACGCCGCTGGAACAGATTTGCCGGTCGGACACGCTGACGGTTAGCCCCGTCGAGCCAATCGATGAAGTTGCCAGAAAGATGCTTCAGAGGGGCACGGACGCCGCAGCCGTCGTCGACAGCGGTTTCGTCGTTGGCGTCTTTACGTCGACCGACGCGATGCGATTCATTTGTGATTTCTTTGGCCAACCCAAGTCGACGTAGGAATCCGTCAGGAATAACTTCGTCGTTTGACTACGCTCTCCCAACGGTTTGATCGATCGACTTAACCAATGCGCGCATCCGTAACCCGTCTTCGTGCGAGGCTGTCGACTTGGTCGGATACTCTCGATCCTCCCGGACTTGCCACGGCTGGAATGGCCCGAGATTGGAGTGATTATTTTGACTTCTATTTGGATGGAAAAGCACCGACTCGTGATCGCACCAACCGCTGCTCCGGAGAACATGCTGCATCCAGATTGGGAGTGGCACACAACGGATGTCTTCGCCGATTGGTCACTCAAGTTCCTCGACGAAGCGGCCAACGACCAGCGACCGTTTTTTCCTTACACTGCTTTTGATTCGCCACACTGTGATGTCGACTTGTTTGCAAGTGTCAGGGGCTGAATATCCGTCGGTTTACGCCGGCGAGGATCTCAAGCCAACACCGGGCAAGAGCCTGCTACCTGCGATCCGAGATCCATTCACTGTGCCGTGGTCTCTATCGGAAGCACACGACTGCAATGCGGCCGATCAAACGCGGCGAGTGCTACTCTGCACTCGCTTGCGAGATCACGACGTTGGCCCGCCGAATCGTGTCTGCATCGTTGGTAGCAGCGAGTATCTTTGGCATGACGGCGGCGACTGCTTCGCGGTCCGTGTTGACGATCTTTTCGCAAATCATCACGGCCGCTTTGCTTGCTTCTTCTTGCAAAGCTGGGTTGCCGAGATGCGGCGTCACCGCGTTGAGGCTCGATACGGCGGGGAATCGCGTGTAGGTATCCAGGACAAGTTTACGTTCCTCGTCTCTCGTTGCGGCGCCGAATGCCTGTTTGCTCATCCGCAACCGCTGGTTGGGTTTTAATCCGAATTGCCGGATGACTCGAATGTAACCCCGCAAGCAACGGACTCGATACTTCTCATTTCCATTGGTGGCGAGTTCCAAGAGAAGGGCGCGACGTCGGGCGTCAGCCACTTGCCGAGCGCCTGTGTTGCCGCGTCGGCCAAAGCATCATCATCGCTGTTGGCTGCCGTTCCGATTGCTTCGAGCGCCTTCTGACCGCCGACGTAGATCAATAAGTCCAACAATTCGGCTTTGGCTGCCGGTGAGGCACCAGACATGCGGCTGAGCAAAACCGTCGAGGCCGCATCACGATCTGCCATCCTTTGACACGCTTTCTGTAATGCGTCTCTTAATGGACCAGATGTTTCCCCCGAATCGGCGGCGATCAATCGATCAATCATCGTAGGCAACTCGTTGGCACTCACGGTCAACGCCAACGCGTCAATCGATGCGCGTCGTAAATCCGCGTCGTCGGACGTCATCAACTCCAACAGCTTGGGCATGGCATCCGAAATCCCTCGCCGTCCCGCTGCATTGACCAGCACAATCCGCTGCCGACCGCTACTCGCGGACAGCTTGTCGAGCAGGAGTGTGTCGACGTCCGCGCCCTTGAGTTCCGCCAAACTCAGTTCCGCAGCCTGCCGCTCGGAATCATCCTGCGACTCGGCTGATTGAAGCAGCGTCGGCACAACCGATTGATCACCGATCATACCTAGTACTTCAACGGCAGCCACACGCAGCGCCGCAACGTCACTGCCGGCAGCTTCAAGCACGGCAGGAAGTGCTGACGCGTCCCCCCGCCTGCCGAGCACGTACAGGAGTAACGCTTGACGCGAAGTGGGCATCGACTTCATTTGATCCAGCAGTCCTCGCGTCGTCTCTTCCCCAGGCAACTGGTGAGCCAATTCGAGTCCGATTCGGAACAAGTCATTATCGTCGGACGATAGGTATTGCATCATCAGTTGGCCGACGTCATCGGCGCCGGATCGAATCTGACCGAAACGCAGCAGCAACATTCAGATGTTTCGGAAGATCCGCTTTCCCAAGTGCCGTGAAAATCTCTGCAGCTTCAGCGTTCTTGCCGTCGGCCAGCAAGGTATCAGCAGCCGTCAAACACGCTTCCGCCGCCGCAACTCGCAGTGACTCCTTGCCGTTGAGTGATTGCTGAATCGCTGCGACCGATGCGGGTGACGCAATCGCCCCGAGTGAGGAAAGCGCGGACGCGGCGACTTGTTCATTGTCGTTGCTCGCTAACCCGATGAGCGCCTTCGCTGCGCACGCGTCGCGGCGGACACCGATTGAATTGACAACCCCGATCAACTGCTCACCCGAGAGCCGGCCGAGTGCATCGCGGAATGCATCATCAACATCGGAGCTTGGGTTGGACTCGAGTCCGAAACGCGCGTAGTGCGACAGCTTTTCGTCGGCTAATAACGGTGCCAAAACGGGTACCGACTTCGAAGTGCCAATGATGGCGAGTCGCTGACATGCTTTGGCTTTGTCAAACAACTCCGCGTCGGACTCAAGGACGGCGAGCAATTGCGTCTCATCGCCCTCGGCGGGTAGCGGCTGTTGGGCAAACCCGTTCGTGGAAGCAAACAGCAGAACTCCGGCAAAGGAGGCGAACATCAATTTTGCGTGAATCATGTTTGTTTTTCTCGTAAGTCGTCTGCCAGGAACTGCCCTGGGAATGTTGCATGATGATGTCTTCTCGACTCAAACGTGCCACGGTTGACGCATCGCTCGACTGCGCATGCGATTCGCTTCTTCATCTCCGACGAATTCCTCATGAATCGGATCGAACTTCAACTTCCGTCCCAATTGCCAAGCAATGTACGCGGCATGACAAACGACATGCGACTGAGCGACGACCGCTGCGTTGGCGTTGGTCAATTCGCGGGTCTTCACGCAATCCAGGAAATTGCGAATGTGCGTCGTCGGATCGGTCCCGCGGCGGTTGAACACCGATTGTTGGGTTCGCAGCGATTCAGGATTCAAAATAAAGTTTCCGCTGTCACCCGTCTCGATCCAGCCTTCGTCGCCTTCGTAGCGAACGCTGCAGGTTCCCATCCCCATCCAACCCTCGCTACGCATGACCAGCTTCAAGCCATCCTCATAAATACATTCGACACCGTCCGCGTTGGGGATGTACTCGACAGGTGCGGTGTTGTCTTTTCCGGCGGCCCACTGGCACAGGTCGACGGTATGCGATCCCCATTCCAGAATCCCGCCGCCGTGAAAATCGAAGTGGAAACGCCAGCGGCCACGAACGTATTCGGAGTTGTAGGGTCGCCAAGGGCACGGACCAAGCCAGCGATCCCAGTCGCAAACATCCGCGGACGGTTCTGGTTCGGCCGGCAACCAGTGGTGGCTGGTTGCTGGTGGCCGCGTGTTAGCATGAATCGTGTGAAGTCTTCCGAGTTTACCGTCGCGGACAAGATTCTTCGCAAACTCAAAGTTGCCGATCGTGCGGCGTTGCGTTCCCGCTTGGTAAACGCGGTTGTACTTTCGATATCCATCGGCGAGCGCACGGCTTTCGGCGATCGTCAGCGAGCATGGTTTTTCGCAGTAAACATCCTTTCCAGCTTTGGCAGCAAGAATGGACGCCATCGTGTGCCAGCGATCGCCGGTGGCGATCAAGAGGGCGTCGATGTCACTCCGACCAAGCACGTCATACATATCTTGGTACAGAACACAGTCGCTGTTTCCGTAGGTCTCATCCACCAACGCCTTGACCGCTTCTCGACGTGATTTCTGCAAATCCGCGATCGCAACGAACTGCACATCCGAATTCGCAAGAAAACACTTCAGGTCGACCGTACCGCGCGGACCGATCCCAAGTCCGCCAAGCACAATCCGTTCGCTGGGAGCAATGGCTCCTCCGAGGCCAAGTGCCGAAGCAGGCACGATGGTTGGAAACGCCACTGCGGCAGCGGCGGCCGACGTGGTCTTCAGCCACGTACGACGATTTGATCGCTTCACTGTCTTGGTCATCATGATCGCCTCGAACGAAACCAGGATTACGGGTCTAAACTTTAAATGCGATGTTCATTCCACGGGATGAAATGCGAGCCAACGTGTGATCGTGTCAGTCACAAGTTGCGGTGCGTCTTGCTGAACAAAGTGGTCGGCGTCGGGGATGGTGACAAGTGTCAGTGGCTGATCGAGATACTTCCACGTTCCGTTCAATCCGTCAGCCAGTAACGCTGTGTCTTTGAGGCCGTGGATCATTAGCACCGGGCACTTCACATTGGGGAAATCGGTTTGCTCGGTGTACGGTTCTCGTGGGTAGTTGGCCTTGTAATAGTTCAGCATGCCTTCAAACGAAGATCGTTTCATAGCGTCGATGTACTTCTCGCGGACCTCGGCGTCTTTGACCCAGAACGTCAGTCCTTCGGCGGTCAGTTCGGAGGCGGCATCTGGCTTTTGAAAGTGACGAGCATAAGCCGACGCTTGCTGCTGAGCCCGATTGTTCGCGAGTTCACGCGTCAAGCAGGCAGGATGCGGCAAATTCAGGATTACCAGTCGCTGCGTCATCTCCGGATGCTGCATCGCGAAGGACCAGGCGATTATGCCGCCCCAGTCGTGACCGATCACGGTGGCTTTGGCCTTGCCAAAGTGCTTGATGACGGCTTCGACATCCGCGACCAGTTTGGGCATCGTGTAGTTCTCGACGCCTTCGGGCTGGTCGCTCTTGTTGAAGCCACGCAGGTCAATCGCAACCACCTGATGGTTTTCGGCGATCGCGGGAATCTGTTTCCGCCACGTGTACCAGAAGTCCGGGAAACCGTGCAGCATCACGACCAGCGGACCATTTCCGGCGGTCACGTAGTGAATTTTCACGCCGTCACTGTTGGCGAATCCATGTTCAACGATGTCTTCAGCTCGTGCGATCGTTGTGGAATCGAGCGTCATGAGTCCGATCAAACCAACGATGAAGATGCGGAGGGTTCTCACTTGCAAAGCTCTGGGGCCGAAAGTTGTTTAGAATGACGAACTCAATTATCGCAGGTCGATCGGTCGCAGCCAATGGAGCTGACAAAGCGGTACAAACGGATACCAAGTCAGAACCCGCTGACGCGAATATAATGACAACTTGAAATCTACCTTTGAAAAAGAATAGCAAAATGAGCAACCGAACGACGCTGCCGATGCGAACGATCAGTGGGGTTTTGATTCTGATCAGCTACTGTGCTTATCAGGGCTCAGCTTGTGCCGAGCCGCCGCGTGGAGCGGACTGCCTGGCGACCGAATTGTTGCCGGAGACGGTTGTCGCCTACGCCGAGGTTTCTGACCTGGGAGGCGGGCTGAAAACGATTCTGAATCATCCGCTACGAGCACGACTCGAAGCGATGCCAGCCTATGACGCAGTGGTTCAATCAGGCGCTCTTGGGAAATTGAAGGTCGGTGTGGCCGCGTTTGAAGGCAGCATGCAGCAACCATGGCAAACAGCCATCGCGACGATTGCCGATCGCGGTGTCACGGTCGCGTTGGACTCCTCCGACGGTGGTGTGGCGGTATTGATTCGTTCGTCCGATGTGGAAACGCTGGAACGCTTTCGCGGATTCGTGCTGGCGGTTCGGCAAATGCAAGGTGGCGACCCGAAACAAGGTGACTATCGCGGCTTTATGGCCGATTTGGTCAGCGACAAATTGAAGATGGTGCGGATGCACGACTGGCTGTTGCTGACCAACAAATCGGAACTGGGCAAGGCGATCATTGACCAGTACCTGGATCGGGGAGAAAAATCTCTTCAAACGAACGCAACCTTCGCCCTCGCGCTATCGAGTTGAAGTCACAGGAAACGAATCAGCCATTGGTTTCGGCATTCCTCGATATTGAAGCACTGCGTGATGCAGGCGTCGCAAAGGATGTCTTCAACGAGAAGGTCGATAACTTCCTGGCGAGCTTGTTCTTGGCGGAGTCTTGGCGAACCTTCGTCACACGCCCTATGCGACAGCGAAATTTGATCTGAATGACGACGGACTGTCGCTACAGATCGCCACGCCACACGATCGGAATTGGGAATCACCTCGTGAGTACTTTTTCGGAGCACCCGAACTGGCTGCCGCACCACCGCTTCTGAATGTCAAGAATCGATTGTTCGCCTTGTCGTCTCACCGAGACCTGTCGCAAATGTGGCTTCGCTCAGGCGACTTGCTCTCGCGATCGAGCCAACGACGAGCTGGCAGTTGCCGACACCCAACTGACGACCTTTTTCTCCGGACGCGACTTTGGCGAGGATATTCTCGGTTCGCTGGAAAGTGATGTGCAAATCGTCGGCAAGTCGCAGGACTTTACGGACGTGCTGCCACAACCCGCGATCAAGTTGCCCACGTTTGCGATTCAGTTTCGAATGAAGAATCCAGAAGAAACTCAACCCGAACTACGTCGGGTGTTCCAGAGCTTTATCGGGTTCCTGAACGTCACCGGTGCGCTGAACGGACAACCGCAACTCGACCTGGGCATGGAGAACGTCGGCGACGCTCAACTCATCACGGCCACCTACGTGCCGGATCGTGACCAGCGAGAGAGCCTTGATGCAAAGATCAATTTCAACTTTTCGCCGACGCTGGCCTTCGCAGGCCAGCGTATCATCTTGTCAAGTACGACAACCCTCGCACGGGAGTTGATCGCGTTGGATGACGTGCCGGAAAACGCAACCGCGGATCCGTCAAATACGGTGGCCACTGTCGAGGCGACGACGTTGCAGCAAATCTTGCAAGCCAATCGCTCGCAGTTGGTCGCCAACAACATGCTCGAAAAAGGGCACAGCAAGGAAGCCGCCGAGGGCGAAATCGACTTGCTGCTGGAACTGCTCGGTTTCTTTCGCGACGTTCGTCTGAACCTGGATGTTACGGACTCGCAGATGACGTTCGATGTGGCGGTCGATGTGAACTCGGAAACGGAGTAGCAGCAATGAGTGACATGCAATCCATCGATCCCGCTTGGGCTTGGCAACCGTTCGAGCCGACGACCGATCGACCTTGGGACCGATCCTTGGTTGCGCACTTGTATCGCCGTGCAGGCTTCGGGGCCGACCTCGCCAGGATCGACGAGGCGGTCAGTCGAACTCCGGCTGAAGTGGTCGACGAACTGGTTGCCCAACAATCGTGAATCGACGGAATTTCGATCCACCGCCGATGCACTTGCCGAAGCGACTTTGGCGGGCGGTGACCCGACGAAGTTGTCCGCGGCATGGGTCTATCGCCTGCTCTACACGCCCAACCAGTTGCTCGAAAAGACGACGCTGTTTTGGCATGGGCACTTCGCGACCGGAGCGGAAAAGGTCAAGGATGCACGGATGATGTGGAATCAAAACCAGCTTTTGCGTGAACATGCTTTGGGCAATTTTGGTGATCTGGTCCATCAAATTTCGCAAGACCCCGCGATGCTGATTTACCTCGATTCAGCGATCAATCGCAAGGCGCATCCGAACGAGAACTTTGCCCGTGAGTTGATGGAGCTGTTCTGTCTGGGGGAAGGCAACTACAGCGAATCGGACGTGCTGGAACTCGCACGCTGCTTTACGGGCTGGGAGATCAAGAACAAGAAGTTTCGCAAGAATCGTTACCAACATGATTCTGATGAAAAAACGGTGCTCCAGCAAAGCGGCGATTTCGACGGCGAAGATGGCGTGCGAATTGTGCTGGAGCAGCCGGCCGCCGAACGTTTTCTCGCGAGAAAGTTGTATCGCTTTTTCGTCAGTGACGAACCCGAGTCCGACGGATGCGATATTGCAACCGTTGGCGAATTTGTTTCGCGAGCATGATTTGCAAGTGGCTCCGGTCTTGAAGAGGATTCTGGGCAGCAACCTGTTTTTCTCATCAACACTGCGTCGGTCGCAAAATCAAGTCACCGGTCGAATTGGTGATTGGGATACTGCGATGTCTGAAAGGAACCACAAACACACAATTGGTTGCGAAAGGTTTGCTGAATATCGGGCAAGGCTTGTTCTATCCGCCCAATGTCAAAGGCTGGGACGGTGGCCGGGCGTGGATCAATTCGTCGACGTTGCTTGGACGTGCGAACTTGATCGCTGACATTTTAGAAAATGACGCGACTCGCTTTGACGGCAAAAGTCTCTCGGAATATTTGGAAAGCCACGATGTGCGAACGACCGATCAGGCGATCGAGCACTTCGAGCAATGTTTGCTCGCGGTTCGATTGACGACGCGAATAAGTCCCAGCTTCGACAATCCGTCGACTCATATAGGGGTGACTCGGAACAACAACTGCGTTCGCTTTTGCATGCCATCACTTCCCTTCCCCATTGCCAGCTCGGGTGATTCTTCCAATGACAACGCTGTTTTCCACGAACCAAAGTCGACGAAGTTTTTTACGCACCTCGATTGGCGGTGCTGCCGCGATCGGTGTCGGTGCGGCTTTGCCAACTGCTTTGCTCACGCGGCGGGGGAAGCGAACGATGCCAGCGACGAGCGAATTCTTGTCGTCGTGCAAATGTCGGGCGGAAACGATGGCTTGAACACAATCGTTCCTTACGCTGACGACGACTACCGATCGGCTCGTCCCAAACTCGCGATTCCGACCAGCGACGTTTTGAAGTGCGATGACGACATTGGTTTCCATCCGTCAATGACAGGCGTGTACGATCTATTGCAAGACGGCCAGTTCGCGGCCGTTCGCAGTGTCGGCTATGAGCAACCGAATCGGTCGCACTTCGAGTCGATGGACATCTGGCACACCTGCCGTCGCAAAGACGAACCGCGACCCGATGGATGGCTCGGTCGGTTCTTGGACAAGCAACCATCGGTCGCCGGCGGCGATGTTCCCGCTCTGCATCTGGGCCATGAACAACAACCGTTCGCGATCGCATCGACCAATGTCCGCGTGCCGACCGTGAAAGAACTCGCCGAGTTTCAATTGCGAGGCAACGACAAGCAATCGCTGCGGTTGTTGCTGAAGAAAGCCGCCCGGCAACAGAAACCGTCGACAATGAATTGCTCAGCTTTCTGCAATCCAGCACCACGTCGGCGATCGCGGCGAGCCGAGCGTGTGACCGAAGCGGCTCAGAGGTATCGTAGCGACGTCAAGTATCCCGAGACGGAACTCGGCAACAAACTGCGCGTCGTTGCACAATTGATCGACGCGGGACTGACGACTCGAATTTACTACGTCCAGCATGACGGCTTCGACACGCACGCCCAACAGTCACAGACACACAGCATTTTGCTACGACAGTGGAGCGATGCGGTCAGCGCATTGGTTCGCGACTTGGAAGCTCATGACCACGGCAAGCGAGTCTGCGTGATGACGTTCAGCGAATTCGGTCGGCGGGTAGCCGAGAACGCCAGCGAAGGAACCGACCACGGCGCGGCCGGACCGATGTTTCTGTGCGGAGGCGGCGTCAAAGCCGGTATCGTCGGTAAACGTCCGAACTTGACCGACCTGCAAGACGGCGATTTGAAACACGAGTACGACTTCCGACAAGTCTACGCCTCGGTGCTGAAAGATTGGCTGGGCACCGACCCCACACCCATCCTAGGTGACACTTACGAACCGTTACCGCTGTTCGTTTAGCACGTGTCCTGCGAAGACTTGTTGCGAGCACAAACCACCTCCGACTTGGACTGACTTGGTAAAATGAAGCGTTTTTGCTTTGTTCTGGTGCTGTTTTTGTTCGCGATGCCGGCCGTGCTCGCTCAGCGGCCCCGGCTAGCGGTGCTGACGGACATCGGAGGCGATCCAGACGATACGCAGTCGCTGATTCGCTTGCTGATGTATGCCAATGAGTTCGACGTTGAAGCGATCATTGCCAGTGCCTCCGGCACTCGCGGCGAGCTGGACATGGCGATCACCCGCCCTGATTTGATCCTGCAACTGATCGACGCCTACAAGCAGGTGCTGCCGAATCTGCGGGGACACGCGGACGATTGGCCCGACGCCGACGAGCTTCGACGAACGGTCAAATCCGGCAACCCGAATCGCGGCCCTGACCACATCGGTGCGATGCACGACAGCGAAGGCAGTCGATTTTTGGTTGAGCGAATTGACTCTGGCTCAGCGGAGCGGCCATTGAACATCGCAATCTGGGGCGGACAAACGGATCTGGCTCAAGCTCTGTGGCAAGTCAAACGATCGCGCGGCGAGGAGGGTTGGGTGCAGTTTACCAAGCGTTTTCGCGTCTACGACATTGACGATCAGGACGGTATCGCGGACTGGATGCGGAAAGAGTTTCCGGGGATGCAGTACCTCCTCGCCAAGGCTCCTCAGGGCGAGGACAAGCGACTTGGTACTTACCGCGGCATGTACCTGACTGGCGACGAATCGCTGACGAGCCGTCAGTGGATCGAAAGGAACGTGCTTTCGTGCGGTCCTCTCGGTGCGAGCTATCCGACGAAAACTTGGACTGCTCCCAACCCGCACGGTTGCCTGAAGGAAGGAGACACGCCGTCATGGTTCTTTTTTCTGCCGCGAGGTGGAAACGAGCCCAACGAACCGACCAAGCCCGGATGGGGTGGTCAATTTGCACGCGAGCCAGATGGCTGGTATCGCGATCTCCCCGCCACCGAATCGTTTGATCCCCGCACAACGGTCAGCCGTTGGCGAAAGGCGTTCCAGGCAGATTTCGCTAAAAGGATGCAGTGGTGTCTGGCAGCGAATAGCTCGGACTGACCTTTTCAAAACACTTCAACAGGCTGTTAGACCACGAGCTGATTGTGCCGTTAGATAGTCCGCCTGACATGGATGCCGAGATCAAAACGACGGAGCGCCTCGGCGGCTTGCTTCGTTCGTATCGACGCGCTGCTGAGCTCATCCGGCCTTCGCTCGGTCCGATCCCAAAACAATTGGTGCGATAAGTCAAGCAGCATGGCGTCTCGAAGAGGATAATGGGGCGGACATTCAATTCCCGAGTTTGTCTTCCGAATTGGAGTAAGCTGAGGGCGCGGAAGTCGCCCTGAAGTAATCGCGCCGGGTCACTCTCTCCTGCAGGAGTCTGGACGAGCCGCCCGCACGAACGCGATCCGCTCCGACGCTTCGGTGTGAACACCTCAGCAGATTAGCAGATTGCCTGCAATTTCCCCTGAATCTGGTCCGAGATTTCGAGAAACAATGGCGAGGAACTTTTAGCGAACTCGGCTTGCCGATGCACCCTGGTGCATGACGGATGACATCGCCAATACTTACAATGGCCAGCATGTCATCGTTGCTGAACGGTGTGATTGCGATTGCATGAAGCGATCAAGTGGAGGTCATTGGAGGCTACGAACTCGATAGTGTACTAGCGCGGCTTTCGTTGTTGATCCAATTTCCAACGCGGAGCCGGCTCAAACGAAAGATGACCTTTGAAATCGCGATGCGCCGCAGCGAGGCGGAGCTGTATGACCTTGCGATGGACCTTGGGAAATCACCAACATTGCCGATGAGCATCCCGATCAACTGCAACTTTTCAAGACGATTTTGCCGGGCTAGCATCAATCAATGCTGCCGGACAATGGAGCCACCGATGTGCCGAGAAAGCGACATTAAGTCGAGTTGGAAATCAGTGATACTCGCATGCCTGCTCTTGGTGATGCCAGCCTTGCTCGGTATCTGCAAAGCCCACACGCAAGAAATGAATGTGCTCGCCTCGCCGCAACCCGATGCGGTGGTTGCGATCGTTGGAGGAAAACTGATTGACGGAAATGGTGGGCAGCCGCTGCAGGATTCCTGCATCCTCGTCCGTGGCAATCGAATCGTCAAAGTAGGAGTCCGCTCCGAAACGCCGATCCCGGAAGGAGCGGAAGTGTTGGATGCAAGCGGCAAGTCTGTCTTGCCCGGACTCTTTGATTCGCACTTCCACTCGCGTGATTCGGTCCAGCGACCGATCGAGTTTGAGCTTCACAACGGAATTACGTCGTTCCGCGATCCCGGGCATCCATTCAAATACTATACGACGCTGCTTTCGAGCGACGCCACAATTTCACGAGTATTTCTATGTGGTGGACACCTCGATGCCCCGCCGGCGGTCTGGCCAGATCAGGCTGCCGTCATCACGACCGCGGAAGAGGCCAAGCAAGCGGTGCTCGATCATGTTGATCGGGGTGCTTCGGCCATCAAAGTCTATTTTCGCTTGCCACTCGAACACGTTCGGGCGGCATGTGAGGCGGCCAACGAGCGTCGCGTACCGGTCACCGCCCACTTGGAACTGGTCGATGCCGATGACGCCATCGAAGCGGGCGTGATCGGGATCGAGCACATCACCAGTTTTGGGACGGTGATTGCGACAAAGGATCAAGTCGAACAATTCAAATCACTGGTAACAGCCGACTCCGGCGCGCGACACGAGTGGCGATACCGGCTATGGGCGCAAGTGCAGCTCGAAAACAACCCGCGAGTGGACGAACTGATCGATTTGATCGTGCAACGAGGTGTGTTCGTTTCGCCAACATTGGCAGTCTTTGAAAGACAAGCGGGTGAGAAAGGTGCGACAGCAGCCGAGGCAGCCGGGTTCAGGAACATGATGTCGTTTTTTCGTCGCTGCCACGAAGCCGGTGCCAAGGTGGTGGTCGGATCACATACCTCGGCACCGTTTGCTGGCCGCGGCAAAGCGTATTTGCGAGAGGTTGAGTTGTTGGCTGAAGCGGGAATGAAACCGATGGACGTTTTGACATCGGCGACCAAAACGGGGGCTGAGTTCTTCGGCGTCGCGGATCGGCTGGGGACCATTGAAGTCGGGAAGCTTGCTGACCTGATCGTGGTCGAAGGCGATCCGTCAAAAACGATCCGGGATTTGGATCGCGTGACCCAAGTCATGCTCAATGGTCAGTGGGTTGAGCTTCCATAATCCCCGGTTCCGAATTCCACCGGCTCGCTTCCAAGCCGTTCTCGTCTTGGCTATTTGGCAAGGTCACCGGGCAGAAAAGGGTACGGGGTCTTTTGTGAGTTTGCACTCCGTGTCTGGCAGTCGCGTCAAAGTCGCTGTGAGGTAAGTCCGTCCATTCGGGCTTAGCAACGGGCGATGGGAATGTGCGAACGGAAGAGTGGGCTTACATCAGCTATTCGAGCGGCGACGAAGAAGTTTACAACATGAAGACAGACAAAATGCGACATCAAATATTCATCCTGATTTCCTTGTTCACCGACGCGGGCAATGTTACTGACCGGGCGGCATCCGATTCGCGTTGGTACGGCGCCGGAAGTTGGCGGGGAACTTGATCTCGACGAAACGACCATCGCCGAAGGCTTGAAGACCAACGGCTACCGCACCGGCGTCTTCGGCAAATGGCATAACGTCAGCGATCCGGACACTCCCGAATTCCGCGCGGCTCCTTTTCCGTCGCCGCGACTTGTCTTGCGGCCCTGCTCGTTGCTGAGTTTGCAGTGCTGGGTGCCGAACCCTTGCCTGAATTCACCTTCCAAGGTGTCGTTCTGCATCCCCAAGATCTCACCTATGCTCCTCAAGGGCTCTTCGAGCGTGCCTGTCTCGTCAAGATGGAAGGTCGTGTTTCGAATCCGCTGGGCGAATAATATTTTTATTATTCCCCGCACAAGCCCTTCGGTGTTGGCCTCGTCTATCGGCTACCGTCGACTACGATCGAAGACGGCACGATGCTAAGGCATCACACCGGACCCCTTTTCCCGAAGCACATTGAACCCTCATTCTTAGTCGTGACAAAGCACTACTCCGCATCGTCGCCGGCGTCGTCTTCATAGCTCTCGGCGGCGTTCACGGCGGCTAACTCTGCTTCGTATTTGGCGATGTCGTCGGCCGTTACATCCTTCCGTCGCAAGCGTGTTTTCTTCTGAACTCCCCGCAGCCAGGGACTGCAATCGAGGCACAAAAAACCACCATACAAAGGTAAACTGACTTCATCGATTCTTTCTTGGGTTTGCGGGGTGGACTAACAATGAAAAAAGCCGCCCACTGGGCTACAGCAAAGTGGGAGGCAGCGTGAAGATCTCTCGAAACTACTGGTTGAGTTGTTCTTCGATCGTTTCTGCATTGGCACGTGTACCTAGTGCGCCCCAAAGTCCATACGGGCTTTCGGATCCCGGAAAATTGGATGGTGGGCCGACGTTCATGCCGTTCCTCCAAACCATCGGCGCTCGTGAGTCGCCCGCTTCGACTGAATCTGTCATAAAGATGACCGCTCCGTCACCCATCAAGATGTGGGCACCACCTTGATGCCGACTTGAAGGCGTTGCAATCAACCAAGTCCCCAACGCATTGTACCGACCACACGTTTCCCGGTTTGGAGGCAGGATGGTAGAGATCCCGCTCATGATCGGAAAGGCTTCCGCCCAGCGATGACCTCGGGCGAAGTTGCGTCGGTTCCGCTGTTGCCACTGCGGTAGATAGAATTGGGGCCGTTCCGGATCGATATAGCCGTTGTCAGTACAAAGGTTGGGGTTGTCCCGCAGCTCAGCCAAACCGAATGGGCCCGAGTTCCCTCCGTTGGTCGCGACGCCGTTGCCGCGTTTGTCGCCATCTTGCAGAGCGGTAATCATTTCGCCCATTGCGATCGTGTTCGACAGGCCATCGAGGCAATCGCGGAACTTGGAGTCCTGCAGCGGCCTGAAGAGACCGCGATGGGCAGCTCGAGCGTGTTGTGCGCGACCGCTCGTGACCATCGTGCGGTTGTTGTCGTAGGGACCGAGGTGAATGAGCCACATCGAGTCGCCAAGACAAGCCCCGTAATTGGTCCGCCCCAATGCGGGCAATCCAACGCCCGGATCACTTGGACAGCGGTACGTGGGGATTTCGGTGAACCAAGGTTTGTACTGAATCTTGTCGGGTGTCGGTCCCATGGGTGGCCAGGGGTTGGTTGGGGTTCCTATCGCCGCACTGGTGTTGCCGTCGGTTCGCTCCGCATTTGGGTTGCTGATCTGCTCCCATAGCGCTTGTTGCTCAACGAACGGCAAAATTGGAACCAACATGCTCAGACGCATACGATTTCCAAAATCAGAGGGGCGGAACCAAGGTCCCGGCGCAAACGGACCAATACCCGGCTGGGTTCCCGTCATATGCGTTGGCAGCTGCTTGTATGCTGAATGATAGTTGTGGATGCCAAGACCAATCTGCTTGAAGTTGTTGCTGCAACTCATTCGCCGAGCAGCTTCACGGGCAGCTTGAACAGCGGGTAGCAAGAGGCCAACCAACACCCCAATGATCGCGATCACCACGAGAAGCTCCACCAACGTGAACCCGCGTTTTCCTCTTGATTTCATCATCATTTCACCTCAATCATTCTCAATGAATTCGATATGCTGCCATTCACAGCACTGCTGAGAATACCAAGTTTCGATTGGTTCCGCAAAAAAAATAAAAAAAGTGGAAATTTTTCTGGGTATGTGTTGCGCCACGATGACAGTGCGACGACTGCTATTGAGTGGCCTCCTGGTGCTCGCTCTTTGCATGGGATGCGACCGTGGCACGCCTGAAGATGGTGTCGACGATCCGAATGCAGTCGCGCAACTTTCGCCGGAAAACCTGGACGAAACGCGTCGATTGATCGCGACTGGAAATTTCGATGCGGCTCGGGGAGTGCTCAAGCGGTATTTGCAGGAACACCCCGACGATCCAGCTGCCTTGGAAATGGCCGGTGATGGTGCGATCCAGGCAAACGACGTGGCGACAGCGATCGAGTTTTTCGCAGCGGCGGTCAAGGCCTCCAGCAATCCTTCCAAGGAGCTGTGGTTTAAATGGGCGGGGGCAACGATCACCGCGGAGCGTCCGTTCGACACGATCGCCATCTTGCGAGACGCGGTCGAGGACTATCCCGACGTTCTGCAGATACGGCAGAACTTGGCCACTTTCCTTGCACGAGTCGGCTTGCAGAACGAGGCTGCCGAGCATCTTCAGTGGCTGGTACAACGAAAGCATGGCAGTCAGAGTATCTTGCTTCAGTTGTCCGATTTGACGCTTCCGCAGACGCACGATGCGACTTGCCAATCCGCACTCGCTTCGCAATCCGGACGACCTTCGGCCGGTTTTTTCGTTGGCCCAACTTGAGGTCACGGAGTCAAATTGGAAGGAAGTTGAAGAGGCACTCGTGCCGGTTGTCAAACAACATCCCGATTTCTTGCCTGCCCTCGCGTTGTATGGTCGGGCACTCGTGGAACTCGACGAGGCCGAATCGGTTGAGAAATGGAGTCAATCGTTGCCGCAGGAAATCGAGTCGTATTCGCAGTACTGGATGGCAGGGGGAAATTGGGCCTACCGCCATGGATCGATGGAGCAGGCCGCCCGCGCCTATTGGTCTGCCGTGCGGTTGAACGAGAACGATCCCGAGGCGCTCCATGGGCTGTCGATCTCGCTGACCAAACTGGGACGAAAGGAACAGGCGGAGCTTGCCGCTCGCCGCGCCGAGAAAATTGCCACGTTGCGGAGTCACATCGCAACGTTGGGCACTTGGGACTTTGACTCTCAAAAGGCGGTCGTGGATCTCGCGCTGACGCTGCAGGAACTCGGGCGCCCGTGGGAGGCAACGAATTGGTTGATGATCGGGTATTCGATGAAACAGCATCCCGATCCCAGGTTGGAGCAGACCTTTCGTACGATTCGCAATGAACTGACGGGAGCAACGCCTTGGCAACTGCCCGAGCAAATGGTTTCCACGAAGATGGACCTGTCCTCTTTTCCAGCGGTTGCTTGGCGTCAGTCTGCCGAAGAAGCTTCGCCGCCGGTGCGTGAAAGCTCCGACGGAATCCTTCGGTTCCGTAACGAAGCCCCGGCGCGATCGCTCCTTCACGTTTGTGCCATCGGCAAGTCCGACGACCAAGAATCGGGATTGATGATTTATCAATCCGGAGCGGGCGGCGCAGGCGTGATTGACTTTGATCTTGATGGCTGGCCCGATACCTATTTGACCGTGATGGATGGGACGCCGAATCGCGAGGACTCCCGGCCCAATCGCCTGCATCGAAATTTAGCGGGCAAGTTTGTCGATGTCACTGACAGTTCGTCGCTGATCGATCGTGGTTTTTCGCAAGGTATCTCGGTGGGTGACTACAACGCCGACGGTTGGCCGGACGTGTACGTCGCTAACATTGGGAAAAATCGTCTGTATCGAAACAACGGAGATGGGACGTTTCGTGATGTCACCGAGCAATGCAAACTCGATGGAACCGGATGGACCACTTCGGTCGCGATCGCCGACTTGAATGACGATGGACACGCCGACATCTTCGAAGTCGGTTACTGCCGTGGCGAGAAACCATTGAGCCAGAAGTGCATCGTACCATCGATCGGTGAAGCCAGATCTTGCAATCCCATGGCCTTTGATTCCGAACCGGACCGGATTTGGGCTGGCAATGGCGATGGAACGTTTTCTGACGCAACCCGCTGGCTTGGGCCGCACGAAGAGGGCCGTGGATTCGCCTTGGTGATCGGAGATTTGGATCATCATCCCGGCTTGGAAACCTATGTGGCCAACGACATGACGGCGAATCATTATTGGGCGAAGCCGGTTGATGCGCACGAGTTCGGGCTTTCCGAACAAGCTCCCGTTCGTGGATTGGCGTTCAACCGTCGATCGATCGCCCAAGCCTCGATGGGCATCGCCGCCGCGGACGCCGACAATGACGGTGACATCGATTTCTTGCTGACGCATTTTGTCGACGATCACAATACCTACTACCAGCAATACCGCGACGGGGTCTGGTCCGATGAGTCACAGGTCGCGGGCTTTGCGGACTCTTCCAAGCCAATGCTCGCTTATGGCACTCAGTGGATCGACGTCGATAACGACGGCATCGTTGGAAGTGTTCATTGCCAACGGCGACATCGACGACTTTCAATTCGAAGGACGATCGTTTCGGCAACCCGCTCAACTCTTGAAGCAGGTCACGCGCGGCCGATGGCAGGTGATGCAAGCAGATCAATTGGGCGACTATTTCGCCAAGGATCGTCTGGCCCGCGCCGTCGCGACTCTGGACGCCAATCGAGACGGCCTATCCGACTTGATCGTCACCCATCTATTCGACCCCGTCGCCCTGCTGATCAATCGATCCGAAACCACTGCCAAGCAAACGCGATTCTTTTTGCGGGCCAGATCGACGCATCGCGATGCGATCGGCGCACGCATCCGCTTCACCAGTGATGACCGAACGTTCGAGCAACAATTGCTTGCCGGAAACGGATTCCAATGTGTCAACGAAGCGTGCATCGTTTTCGGAGTGTCGGACGCTGAAAGGCTCGAAGACGTCCAAGTGATTTGGCCCGACGGCACCAACGAGTCGCTGGGCAATCTGGTGGCCGGCGGTGATTATTTGGTCATCGAAGGGCTCGGCGCCTCGCCATTGGGACCCTAATGCGTTTGTCCGAAACGAATGTGCGGACTTTGTGCAAGGTCATCCGTTCCACACACATCATGCGGTGGGTGAAAATCAGACGTGGCGCCGCCAGTTGAGGTGAGCCGTGGCACGCTCAACGCGACGGTGCTGACGAAAAGCTGCTCCCTGCGGTGAGCTTCGTGCGGTCGGGCGATGCAACCTAACGCACGTTGGTGATGCAATTCCAGAGCTGGCCGCTGATTCGCCGATTCGATTCGGCTGGAACCCGGATAGAATTACCCCATGGTCAGTTGTATCGTGATCAGCTTGTTGCTGAACGGCATCGTGTGTTTGGTTCGATTCTTTGCGAAGTGACGGGACTAAATTGATGGCAAACTTTCGTGTCAGTGCTGGCCTACTCATGTACCGCATTGACGACGGGAACCTGCAGGTTCTTCTGGCCCATCCCGGAGGACCATTCTTCAAGAACAAGGACGAAGGATCGTGGTCGATTCCCAAGGGTGAGATCGAACCGCATGAAGACTTCCTCGATGCCGCCCGGCGGGAATTCAAGGAGGAAACTGGTTTAACGGCGACTGGCCCATTCATCCCTCTGGGCCAGGTGAAGCAAAAAGGCGGCAAGGTCGTTCACGCTTGGGCGTTCGAGGGTGATTGTGATCCGGCGACAATCGTCAGCAATACCTTCTCGATGGAGTGGCCCCCGAAGTCCGGTCAGCAAATGGAAGTCGCTGAGATTGATCGGGCCGAGTTTTTTGATCTTGAAACCGCAAGACAGAAGATCAATGCGGCACAGGCAAGTCTGATCGACGAGCTTGAAGCGATCGCGAATCAGAGACGAACGTAGCACTCCTGCTCATCCCCAGCACTACCTGTCGAACGCTGCAAGTTCTGGAATGCTAGCTTGGCTTCGAGGTCGGCAAACCGAGTTCGGTCAGCGGCGGGTTGCTGCGAATGATCTCACCTGTATCCGATACCTTCAAATAATAGGACGACCGAATGTGGACACCAGCAAACAAAGCGGAGTCCCCCATCGGCTCGAGCTGCTCCCAAATGTTGACCCGGTAGTTGCCGTCGTGGTGCTGACACACCTCCACACGATGCAGACGGGGCGGCCTGCCGACTTTCCCCAACACCTGGGACTTGATCTTTTCCGTGTGGTTCGGTGTGGCCACGGGTTTATCTTTTACTGGGCCGGCTTGATCAACCTTTGCCATTATTTCCTCGGTCACTAAAAGGGGATGAGATTGCTGAACTGTACTGTAACCCGGCCCAGTTCGATACCTCCCGGCCTGCACAGTGCCGAATGACCGGTCAGCAGAGCCGCCACGGTGGTGGAGCTAACCGCTGGCTGTCGCGACAGCCAGCTTGCTTCGTGGTCCTTGCGGCACCAGTTGTACTGCTGCGAGAATGGCTGGGCATCGACTTTCTGCCGGGGGTGTAAACGCAATGCCGTTAAACAATCTCGCTGGATCGATACTTAAATACGAACGCTATTGGCGTGTTGCTGCTGTTGCTGAAAAAGCCGAGGTAGTCGACCGACCGTCTGAGAAAAAGAGATTGAAAAGTTACTTGCGATTGCCCCGCGACGGGATCGAGATCAAAACGCCACTTCATGGGTGAGGCGAACAATCATTGAGGCTTCACAATCTCTCGGAACGTCAGATTGATCCTCTCCCCGACATGCTCCTTGGTCTTCGGAACTTCGTGTTTCCAAAACTGCTGCATCGTCCCCGCCATGATGATGAGCGTTCCGTTGCCCACCGCAAACGTCCTCGTTTCTTTCGTGGCGTTATGCCGAATCCGAAACCTGCGCGTTGCTCCCAGGGAGAGGGAACCAATCACGTTGCCCATCTCTGGTTCGTCGTCCGAATGCAAACCCATACTGTCGGCTCCCGACCGATATCGGTTCAGCAGGCAATAGTTGTAACTTCCCTGAACAGCTTCGATCTGTTGCTTGATCTCCAACAAGGTATCGGTCCACGGCAGAGCGACGTTCACTGTGCCGGAATAGCGATAGATGACGCCTTGATCACCGTAGGAGGCCGTCAGGCGGGGTTGCATGTGACCGAAGACGCCTGGCTTTTGTTCCCATGCACAATGATCCCGCAAGTCTGCGAAATATCGGTCGGACAGGTCGGGCGGAAGAAATGCTTCGTCGTAAAAAAGCAGCCCACCGTCGGCCAGTTCAATCGTGTCCAATGTATTTCCTCGTGGTGGTCCGAAGTGGGCCAAATCGTGCCGCTCCAGGGTCAGTTGATCAGGAACTCATTACTCGTTTTCGCACCGCTGGAGCGTTTCTGCCAGCCCCAAGGGATCGCAATGGCGCGGGTGGCTGACGGCACCGAAAAGCAACTCATGAACGTTCAGCGTTTCGGTATTGTCTTCCAGACACCCGCTGTTCTGTTGTTACAAGGAGACACACCATGGCTGTTAACGGAGCACAGATACCCTTAGCGACACCCGAGGCCGTCCAGCTAGTCAGCCAGCGACGGTTTCTCGCTCGTTGTCTCGGCCAATTGCTGTCTCGCTTCTTCGTAGGCCAGCCGGAAAATTAGCTCGTCATGCTGCGATAGTTCCTCGGTCAGGGATGTCCTGTCTGGAAGCGACCCGATCAGATTATCGGCACGGGCGAAGTCTTGCTCCGCGAGTTCTCGTTGCCCCTGACGCAGACGCGCCATTGTGCGAAACAGCAATGCAGGGCCCTGAATCAAACGATTGGATGCTTGCTGGGCTTCGGTCAGTAATGTGACTGCCTCGGCGAAATGTTGCCGGCGATAGGCAGCGATTCCCGCAGTTAGCTGTGCCCAGGGGAGTAGATCAGCGTTGTTGCGCAAGCCTTCGAGGGCCGTTTCCGCCGACACGGTCGCCGATGCTAACAGATCGGGCTGCGGGGCCGCGTGAATCAAATACGCCTTGGCCGCCCTTTCAAAGTTGGCGGGCTGCTCCGAGTCGCGTGCCGTCGCAAGTAATCGCTGACACAACTCGTGGTGCTGACGATCTCGCCCAAACCAGGCGTACATGGCAGCCAGGTGAAGCGATTTGAGCGTATCGTCTGGTGAGTTCTCGACAACCTCGCGCTGCCATTGCAGCACCCGCTCGATCTGTTGCTGATGGTCGGCCGGCGTGACTTGCATCACTTCGCGGACTTCCTGCAACGCCAGCCAAATTGCCAGATCATCGTGATGCATGGCAAACGGCGAGTGAAGGTCGATGAGGGCGAAAAGACCGAGTCCCTCTTCCACCGCTTGAAGATGGTTGTTTGCTTCCTGCAATTCACCTTGTTGAAATCGGATGATGGCCAGCAGCGCGCGAGCGAGAAGGTGGATTCGCGGCGTTGGAGTATCGGCCGCTTTTGTCAGCCACTCGTTCGCTTGCGCCAGATCGCCCTGTCGAAAGTGGCTCATCCCCAACGCAAGGTGCCCCCACCTATTCGATGGAGCGGCTGTGACTGCCTGGGAGGCCAAGTTGACTGCACGTTTGACCAGTTGCGAGTCGACGCCCGGGCAGATGGTCACGGACTTGGCAAAATCGCGGGCTGCCTTCATCGTTGGCGATTCCTCTGCCGATTCCAACAATTTGCGGCAGAGGGCCGCGTGCTCGTCCAAATCACCTTTCCAGACGAGAAAGAAAGCTGCCTGTTGTGATGCGTTGACGTCTTGCTGCGGAGCGGCTTCGGCGATCCGCACACGCAACGAAATCGCCTCGGCGATCTGGCCGCTCCGCACATAAAGCTCTGCCAGGGCACGACACGCGGCAAGCGTCTGTGCGTTCTGCATTCCCTGGTGCCGCTGCCTCAGGGCAACTTCCTCTTGTCGCAACGTTTGTGCCTGCCGGCAATTCCCCAGCCGATCGTAAGCTTCAGCCAGCTTGCCTAGCAGATCGATTGTCTGCGGGTGCTCCAACGAAAGCAGGTCGCGGCTCTGCTGGTGGGCCCGCTGCAACAGCTGCAGCGAATCATCCCATTGCCCACGGTCCTGGAACGTATCAGCTACTTCACTCAATGCAAGAAGGATGGTTTGCGGAGAACTGGTGGCTTGCTCGAGGAGCACGGTGATCGCACTTTCGCGTATCTCAGCGGCGAGCGCCGCATCCGGGCCTGCGCTGAGCGAATCAGCTCGCGCCAACATCACCCAAGGGTCTTCCGGGAGCAACTTGAAAAGTTCGTCGGCGACACCATCGAATCGACTGGCCAGAGCAACGATCGCCTGCCGCTTCGCATGATCTGCGGCTGATCTCAGCGCAGTGGTGAAGGCCGCCAGTGCCTTCTGTGTCTCGTTCAGCATCGCATAGACGCCGCCCAGGTGCGCCATACCGATCCCGCGCGTGCCGGCCAACAACTGCAGCAGCTCTTCCCGTTGTACGACACGATCCGTCGTGGTGACGGAAAGTCGAAAGCGACCCAAACCGTGAGGTCCCCACGGACTGATCCCCGAATCGATTCGTACCCGGATGACGACGTCCTCCCCCTCCGCTGCGAGAGGCTCGGCAAACTCGTAAACGGCCCAACGCTGCTGCAGGTGGTTGGGATAGGGGTCCCACCGTGTCTGTCGGTTTCCGTCGATGGTTTGGACGGCTCGGCGGCCGGCAGGAGCATCGGGCATATCGTCGGTGCACTTTTCAATCGTGACCTCGTCAAAGGACTTCGCATCTGTTGACGTCGCTGCAAACACATTGACTTCGGCCACGTGAAAGTTGCCATTCTTCGCTGACCGGCCGCTGCCATGGTGAGGCAGCCGACGATCTGGAATCGCTTCCAACCGCAGGGCGGTGATGGGGGCACGCACCCGGAAGCTCAATTCATATTGAACGCCAGCCGTATCGGGACCGCTCACATAGATCGAACTGTCGGGCTGCAACGACAACGTGGCTCCGTTGTCAGCCGTCATCTCAAAGGGATTGATGCGAGTCCAGCTGGCGGCTTCTCTCGTGCTGAGTTCGGCGGACAACTCGCTGGCAAGCAATTCCAGCGCCACCGGATCGTTCGCCAGTGCATCGAAATCTGCCTCGCGGATCAATCGGATTCTTCGCCGATCCTCCGCCGCTGCTTCGTGCCGGCCGATTTCTTCGAGCACTTCGGCGCGGAGGGCCAGATCCGTGAGGTTTGGTTCCAAGTCGATTCTGCGATTGAGAATGCTGAGCGATTGCGGTGTATGCTCCTGCAAGTGTCCCGAGCTGGCATCCCAGATCATGACACTACCTTGTCGGTCACCCGAGGCGATCCGCAATCCATCCGGACTCCAACCGACGCTGGTGACGCCATCGTTATGCCCGCTTAGCGAAAGCAACTCGCCGCGCGATTGGACATCCCAGATGCGTACCATGTGATCGTCGCTTCCGGAGGCAAGACGCGTGCCTCGTGGGTTCCAGCACAACGACGTCACGGGGCTGGTATGGCCGGTCAGAACCGTGACCGTTTCGCCAGTCAACGCATCCCAAATGGTTATCTGGTGATCCCATCCACTCGTGGCGATGTATTGCCCATTGGGACTCCATGCGATCGCGTGAATTTGATGATCGTCCAGATACTCGAGGCGAATTTCTTGGCTTTCGATGTGCCAGATTTGCACTTCGCGGTTGCCAATCGTCGCCAAGCAAGACCCATCGGGACTCCAGCAGAAGTCCCGGTCACTGTGCGATAAGGATAGAGTCGTGTGTTGCTTTACCTCTGCCACGTCCCAGATGCGCACCGTACCGTCCCAACTGGCCGAGGCAAGCTGTTTACCCTCACGGTCCCAGCGAAGCGCCGTGATGCCTTGAGTATGTCCCTGCAGCAGCTTGATCAGCTTGCCGGTCTCCGTGTCGCGTATCTGAATGTCGGACTGGGAGGCAATGGCGATCCTATCGTCGGCTGGGTTGATGGCCGACAACTGACCGTGCCACGTCGACTCTTCGGCTCGTCGATCAACATTCCACAGGTGAGTCCACGAGCCGCTCGACACTGCCAGGCGGCTGCTTTGTGCTCCCCACGAGGTAGACTGCACAGCTGCCGCGGCGCCCTGCAACGACAGTTGTTCTTCGGTTCGCTCAGCGTCCCAAATCTTGATCGTCCCGTCTTGCGCGGCGGTCACCAACTGTGTTCCCGAAGGATTCCAGTCGAGCGAAGTAATCGTGCCGGCATGGCCACGGAGTCGCGCAATTTCATCGCAGCCTGGCAGTCCCCAGATCCTGACGGTGGTGTCTCGGCCAGCGCTGGCCAGTCGCATGCCACTGCTGTCCCACGCCAGGGTCGTGATCTCCCCAACATGCCCGACAGAACTACTCGACTGCTCGCCTGTGGCTAAATCCAAAACGTGAATGCGGCGATCCTGGCCGGCAAAGGCAAGACGTTGACCTTGAGGATCCCAAGCAAGGCACCTTGAACCCTCCTGCAAAGTACGTAACTGCTTGCCCGTCAAACCATTCCAAATCGTGATTCGTCCCTGCTTCGAAGCGGCGGCGATTCGATCATCGGTGGGCGACCAAGCCACGCTGCCCGGTTTCCTGCATGTTGAGTTTCCGCAGTTGCTTTCCCGTCTGCAGATCCCAAATCAGAATCTGATCGCGACCATCAGCCGCCAGCAGCTGGTCGTTCCGGCTGAATGACACCGAACCGGACCAATCGCTGTTTCCTGGTAGCTTGAGTGTCCGGAACTCACGCTCAGCCGCGGGTTGCCAGATTCTGAGCTGATCATCTTGACTGGCAATCGAAGCCAGCAAGGATCCATCTGAGTTCCAGCAGACGTGTAGAACTGGGCCGGCGTGCTGGTTGTGACTGAACACCGTCCGACCGAGTCTCAAATTCCAGACTTCGACCGTGCCATCTTCCCGGCCCAAGGCGATCTGCGTTCCGCTCGGATGCCAGGCAACGGCTTGAGCGTTGCCACCGATCGGGATGGTTTTCTGGTCCAGACGCCCCAGCCCGTGTAGGTAGTACCACTCCCAATCACGCACGTCCTCGTCACGGGGCCCCGGTGCCAAGCGGCCGTCAGGTCCCAGACGCGCTGAATGCCGGCGCGTTCCAAGGCTGCTTGTCCGGCCAAGCTCATCTCAGTCCGATACAGCGTTCGATTGAGAGTACGTTCCCGCTGCCCGGCCAACTGCAACGACTCAAGCGCTTCTTGTTCCTTCTGCTTGGCCAATGCCAGGGCAGCGACCGCCTCCTGCTCGGCCTGGCTGGCGCGATTGCGTGCCACTACTTCTGACTCATAAGCGTTCTTGGCACGTTGCCGAGCAAGGACCTCGGCGTCGTAGGCCTGCTTGAGTTGGATCGTCAGGATGGGACCAGCGATATTGATGGTGAGCAAGAGCAGCGCGATCAACGCAATCGCCGTCGACAACGCTCGATTGCGACGTGACCAGCGGTAAACATGCTCGATGGTCGACGTGCGACGTGCTTGAATCGGCTTGTCACTTTTGAAGCAACTCAGGTCATCGGCCAATTCCTCCGCCGTCTGATAGCGGTGCCGCGGATCACGGTCAATCGCTTTATGCACAATCGTGACCAGGTCACGGGGAATCGTGCGATCCAATCGGTCCAACCGCGTTGGCTCCCGAGTTGTGACCTGATTGATCAGCTTACGACGCTCTAACTCGTCAAAGGCCGGACGCAGCGCGAGCATTTCGTACAACGTGAGTCCCAAGGAGTAGATATCGCTGCGAGCATCTGTTCTGCCCTCAAATGCCTCGGGCGGCATGTAACGCAGCGTCCCAACCACGTCCCCCGTATGCGTTAAGTCATGTTGATCGCTCGCCTTCGCCAAGCCAAAGTCCAGCACCCAAACCGTACCGCGCGTGTCGAGCAACAAGTTGGACGGCTTGATGTCGCGATGGTAAACGCCTTGCTGATGAGCGTACTGTAACGCGGACGCGACCTGCAGACCAACGTCGGCAACGCTGTACCAATACTTCATCGCTCGAGTGACTGGCGGCGCAGCGCTGCTCGTACTTTGAGCAGACGAGTCGGCAACTGAATCGGATGACGAGTACGAATCGGAAAGATCGCCAACGGTTGCAGAACCAGCGGATACGGATTCGCAACCAGCGGCTTTGCCCAAAGGAGTTATCAAAGTCGCGTCACTGTCATCGCCCGGCTCCGAGTCGCTGATCGAAAGTTCTCCCCCGCAGGATTTACTCGACCGCGAAGATTGAGCGATCTCAGAAACCGTCAAGTCCCTGCGGGAAACGTGAAGGGAGCCAAGCGTGATACGGCTGCTGACACCGTCTTGCTCGCGTTTCCGTCGTACTTGGCTCAGGACTTCGTCCAAACCGAGGCCTTCAATGAACTGCATTGCGTAGAACAGGAACCCGTCGCTTTCACCCACACCGAAGACAGGAACGATGTTGGTGTGGTGCAGCTTGGCTGCCGACCGAGCCTCACGTTCAAAACGATGCCGCTGGCGAGCGTCCACTAGCATCTGCGGAGGCAGCAACTTCAACGCCACGTGTCGCCCCAGGGACATCTGCTCTGCCTCGTAGACGATGCCCATCCCGCCGCGACCGATCTGCCGAATGATGCGGAAGTCACCGATCTGCTCAGGCTGCACGTTCCTCACGGTTCGGTTGGCCTCTGCAGTCGTTCGCGGAGAGTCACCCTCGGCCGAATCCGAGGCCTCGTCAACTTGTTTCGCCGCGATGAAACGCTCTACTTCCTCAGCACACTCAGGATACCTTGCCTGGTATTCGCTCGCGGTGGGACACTCACCACGGCGGACCCGTTCAGTGTAGTCCTTGCAAAGTTCGGCAATAATCTCTGACTTAGTTCGATCTGACATGGTGTCCGTAGCTTGCACAATCTCCCGCGGCCGTAGCCGGCCAGTACCCGCGCCATGTTATTACTTGATGATATTACTACAGCGGTTGCCTGCGTCCGACAAGAGTCTGAAATTTGGCCAATCGCTCGTCAAAGGAGGTTCGACGGCGAGCCAAGTGGTGCCTCACTCCCAATCGTTAAGCGTATGTTGGTTGAAAGGACGCATGACTGAGCCGCACAAAATCCGGATCGAGCAGTGCGAGGCCGCTGAAGGCATCGAAGATGAGTTCGGCACGCAAAAAGCGTTGGAATATCTGGTCGGTGAGAAGTTCTGAAACCTCCTTGAAGCTGCTGAGACCGATGCCCATTTTCGGGCCGAAATTCCTGCCTTTGTCACTGAGATCAAAACAGTCTTCGAGCCTTGGCAGTTGGCCCAATATCAGCCTGAATTGTCGGTTGCTACGAGATTAATGGCGACAGCGATGATCTGAAGACGCCGCCTTGCCACGCAACGCTGGTGAAACGGTACATTGAAGAAGATTGGCCCGTTTAAGATGCCCTCCACCTAGCCGTGTAAGTTTTATGAGACCCAGAACGCTGATTTTGTTACCACTAGTTTTGGCAGTATCCCCACTGATGGCCAAGGAAGAGGGACGAGTCTTGTTCAAGTTCGACGACCCTAACGCCGCTAAGCCGTGGCAGACAGTGAACGATGGTGTGATGGGTGGCCGCTCAGTTGGCCGCTTCAAGGTCAACGAAAACAAGAAAATGGAATTCTTCGGCACATTGTCGCTGGAGAACAACGGTGGCTTCGCGTCAGTGAGAGCCAGAGGTGTGGATCTTGGCCTTGCGAAAGATGACGTGATTGTGGCCCGAGTTCGTGGTGACGGTCGGGAGTACAACTTCAATCTGTATTCGCAAAGAACAAGGAACTCTTACCGCCAATCTTTCAAGACGAAAAGGGACGAATGGATCGAGATAGAAATGCCCGTAGACAAGTTCGTGGCCACATGGCGAGGCAGAGTGTTTCCGAACGAGAAGCTCGACGCCAGTGAGGTCAACGGACTGGGGATCCTTTTGGGCGACAAGAAAGCTGGTCCGTTCAAACTGGAAGTTGATTGGATCAAAGTCGTACAAACACCACCAAACACAAACTGATTACTTGACCATTCCAAAAAGGAAGCAACATGTCCTCCATCAAGTTGGCAGCAATCGTATTTTCATTTTTGGCCGTCACTGCGGTTGTCTGGGCATCCGAGTCGGATGAGCTTCGGGAAAAGGCCAAAGCAATGCAGCGAGAGGTTGCCGAGCTCGCCGAACACGGACACCATCAGGAGGCAGCGAACCTCGAACGCAAAGCCATGGCGATACTCGAAGAGGCCGAGCGTCTAGAGCATCACCGCCCTGATCAGCGCAAGGCCGAGATCATGGAGATGGAAGAGCAGCTTAGGATGCTGCTATTGGAAGAAAGGAAACTCAAAGAAACTGGTGGAAGCAAAGAACGGCTTGCCGACGTTCGTCGTGAGGTTGAGGGCATTCGGGACAGGCTGACACTTATGTTGCGTGAGTCACACGATGCACCGCAGGATGAAGTCGCCCGTCGTTTGGAACACATGCGGATCGCTGTCGATCATCTTCATCAGGCAGGGCTGCATGATGTTGCGGAACACGTCGCTGAAAGAGCCGAAGCCACCGAGCGGGAACTGCATGAACATCAGAAACATCACGGCGGCGACGTGATGCACGAAATTGTGAAGCAACTCGACGAATTACGTCATCAAGTTGGGCAGCTGCGTGATGAAGTGAATGAACTTAGGAAGAAGCGGTGATGGGTCTCTTCAAGAAGCCATGGGGTCCTGCCGATGCCGTCAAGCAATAGGAGAACACCCCGATGGACGTGTCTGGAATCGTGGAAGGCGGCAACCAATTCGCTCTGGACTTGTATCAACAACTGCGAACAGAGGAAGGCAACCTTTTCTTTTCACCCAGCAGTATCTCAACGGCTTTGGCGATGACCTATGCCGGGGCGGCTGGTGGGACCGAAGCGGAGATGGCAACGACTCTCCATTTCCAGATGCCCAAGGACCAGCTTCACGATGGGATGAAGAAGCTGCACGCGTTTTGGACGACGCCGGATAAGGAAAAGGGCAACCGACTGAATTTGGCAAACCGTCTTTGGGGACAGGAAAGTTACGAGTTTCTGCCCGAGTTTTTGCGATTGACTCGTGACAATTACGGCGCCGAACTTGCCCGCCTCAACTTTTCCGAAAGTGAGGGTGCCCGACAAACGATCAACGGTTGGGTCGAAGAGCAGACGGAAAGCAAAATCACAGATCTTCTTCCCGTGGGTGTACTGTCATCCGACACAAAGCTAGTGCTGACCAACGCTGTTTATTTCCACGGAATCTGGGCCGATCCGTTCGAAAAGGAGGCTACTAAGGACGAGGATTTCTATCTGACGGTCACGGACAAAGTTCCCGTCCCCATGATGAACCGATTGGATGAGTTTCGGTTTGGCGCAATCGATGATCTTCAAATTCTCGAACTGCCCTACGGCGATGGCAATCTATCCATGGTGGTGCTGCTGCCGAAAGAGGTCGATGGTCTTGCCGACCTGGAGGCCAAGTTGACAATCCAAAATTTGCAGCGGTGGACAGAGAGTGCTCAGGGTGAGCGGGAAGTGAATGTCCTCCGTTCTATTGCGACTAACTCAAACACTCTGCCACGCAATTCCACCGTAAATTCCGCAGCTCTGGGGCCATGCTCCGGGTCGGTGGATTCATTCAACCGTCTTGAGTCATGCAGCACAGCAAACAGTTGCACAACTTCGGCATTGGCCCCAGTCTCTTTGGTCAGTCGCAGACCATTCTCAAGCACCCTCAGAACTGTATTCTATCGGACCCCACTGCCACCAGTTAAAATCCGGCAGTAGCTAAGGATCGAACGCAAACACGGTCAAAAAAGAAATGCGGAGAACTCAGCCGTCATCGCATTGGGGCGGTCTTGATCTGACTCACCCAAGACTTTCCCACAGGTCATAGATGTCTGACGAACCACTTATTGCGGTCTTCATCGACTTTGAAAACCTCGCCATTGGCGTGCGTCATATGAAAGCAGGGAAATTCCAGATTCAACTGATACTCAAACGCCTGCTGGAGAAAGGACGAATCGTTTTCAAACGAGCGTACTGCGATTGGAACAACTATCAGGATTCGATGCCGGAGTTTCACGCCCAAGGTGTGGAAATGATCGACATTCCCCAAACCAAAATCAGTGGCAAGAACAGTGCCGACATTCGCATGGTCGTGGATGCTCTCGACCTGTGTTATTCCAAGGATCACATTGACGTGTTTGCCTTGGTCTCAGGGGATAGCGATTTTTCGCCACTGGTGTCCAAGCTGAAGGAGAACAACAAACGGGTGATCGGCTGCGGCATCAAAGCGTCCACATCGGATTTGCTGATCGGCAACTGTGATGAGTTCATCTACTACGATGATTTGATTCGCACGGCAAAGAAATCAACAGACGCCAAGAAGACGACCAAGACAAAAGACAAGAAGCAAAGACAAGAAGCAGGAAGCATTCGAGCGAGTGGTCGAGGTCTTGCAGTCGATTGAACAGGACTACGATCCCTTGTGGGGTTCAACGCTGAAGCAAGCGATTCGGCGTGTTTACCCCGGATTCAACGAAGGCTACTACGGTTACGGCTGCTTCTCCGACCTGCTCGAAGATTTGCAGAAAAACAAGTTGATTAGGATTGAGTACGATGAAAGCCGAAAAAACTACAAAGTCCGAATCAAAAAGTGAGTGACGGGATAGGCAGATGCAAATCGGCGCTATGAATCACCCCGCACGTGATCCAATCGGCGAGATCCAATGGATTGCAAAAAACGGATTCGACTTTGTGGACTTCACTTACGTGCCGCCGGGTACTCCCAGCGGCGGATCGCTCAGACACTGAAGATCTCACGCGGAGCGGTGCGCAGGCACTTGGCGGCCTCCGAGGCAAACAGCAACAGGGCGCAAACGGCTCAGGCGCAAACCGGGTCCGGCGATCCAAACAGTACCAAGGCGCAAACCGGGTCGGGCGAGGCGACGGCTATGCCCTCATTGGACCATTCGGCCAGTCGGTGTGAAGCGTTTCGACAGGTGATTCTCGAAAAGCTCGGTGTCTGTTTCGTGCCGTCCTGAGTCATTCGCGAAAAGGCTACACCGAAGCGGTCTATCGGCTTACCACCGAATGATTCGTTCGAGCGCTCGAGAACGCGTTCTGGAGGTTCGTTTGCCGGGATTCGCCAGAACCTCGTTTGATTCTATGGGGACAATTCGCACCCCGTCAGCATCATCTGCGCAAGCAAAGGACAGCCAACAAAGTTGACCGACTGTGGCCATCAGCAATACGGCATGGCGCTTCTTAAACATCATTCACCTCAATTCGACCGTCCCAAGGTGTAGCGATCTTCGATTCTATCAACCGACATCATTCATTGGTAAGATCTGCGACAGTTGTTCCATCTTTGACCGGAGATCGACTCGATGAAGACTCTGCTGCCGCTTCTGCTGTTCGGACTACTGGCTGGTCTCTGCAAAGGCTGACGAACCCGACGATCAACTTCCGCCAGCACCCGAAGGCAAGACCTGGAAACTGGTCTGGCACGACGAATTCGACGGCGACAAGCTGGACGAATCGAAATGGGACGTGCCCGAATAACAAGCGTCGGGACGGATGGTGGTCGCCCAAGGCCGTTTCCTTGGACGGCGACGGACATCTTGGCGATCAGCACGTTCAAGGACGGCGACCGGTATCTTGACGCCTGCGTTCGCACACGGGGCAAGTTCGAGCACGCCCATGGCTACTACGTCGCTCGAATCAAGCTGCAAGACCAGCCGGGCCATTGGTCGGCGTTCTGGCTGTACAACTCCAGCGTCGGCAAGATCGGCGACGAAGGCCGGGATGGGACGGAGATCGACATCATGGAGAAGCCGTGGCTGGACGACCGAGTTCAGCACGCACTGCACTGGGACGGCTACGGCAAGGAACACAAGTCCGAGGGCAAGGTCGCCACCGTGCCCGGCGTCATGGAGGGCTGGCACACGTTCGCTCTGTGGTGGAAGGCCGATGAATACGTTTTCTACGTGGACGGCAAGGAGACATGGAGGACCGATGCCGGCGGCGTCTGCCAAGTGCCGCTGTACATCAAGCTGAGCGACGAAATTGGCGACTGGGGCTGGCGACATCACCAAGGCGAAGCTGCCGGATCGATTCCTGGTGGATTACGTGCGGGTGTACGACCTGGTGGATGCGGAGTAGCGTCAGAAATGTCCCAATGCAAGTTGTTGGTAGCGTTTGGCTACGCAACGCCGAAGGTCGATGTGCGTGGGTCAGTTTTTCGTGATGACCAAATCTTGCTTGTCAAAGAACGGGCAGACGGCCTTTGGACGCTTCCTGGTGGTTGGGCAGACGTAAACGAATCGCCAAGAGAGGCTGTTGTGCGGGAGATCATGGAAGAGTCTGGCTATCACACCCGTGCCAACAAGCTTCTGGCCGTGTGGGATCGAGCCAAACATCAGCATACTCCGCTCTTACTTCTGGCTCAATTCGGGGCAATTCTTCGCCAACCACTGGGCTGCTGATTCGGCATCAAGGCTCCCGAATGCTCTTCCCTCGATCTTCTGCTGTGCCTGCTTGATGCGGCGAGTGACCATCTGACTCTCGATGGCTTCGTCTTCAGTCATCCCCAGCTTTCTGAGGACATCCTGTACCCATTCTCCAGCAAAGACTTTGATTACCGGATCGTCCAGCGAGACGTGACCCTCTGATAAATCTCGTTTGCTTCCCGACGGGTCTCATCCCGTAAAATCCTGACGCCGCCAGAACGCTGAGAAACGAAGGTAGCTCGCATCAGCGGCATTCGCGTGGATACGATCGGAAACGAAAATGAGCATCGGTAGCGCAACCGCCCAAAGCGTGCCAAGAATCAGAAGATTCGTGATGCGTGGAGAGAAGAATGACACAGCACCCAGTCGTTCTCCCCCCAAAAACGCCAACGGTGCTCCGATCAGTGCCGCGATCGAGCACAAGGCGTAACGCCCGCTCAACCACGCGAGACAATAACGAAAAGTTGTTGCAAATTGAATCCAAAGAACAGACATCCAGACCGGTGGTAACCAGTCCACAATTGAGCCGCCCGTGAAGCCGTAAACTCCCAACATCAACAGCAGCGTATCGACGACAACTCCAACGCTCAGTGCAGCAAAAAGCAAGCGAGCTTGATTAAGCCGGTCGGTCGTTAGCATCATATGAAGGCATACGAAAGACAAGGCAACGGCGACCCCCAACCATGGCCTGTGACAGGCAGCGCCCAAAACGCAAGCGAACCAGCCAACCTGATAGAACAGAAAGTTGATAGTTTGAGTCATTAACGCCAGCCGATGTTGACACTTCGCATCATTCGCCATCCACCGAAGTGAACAGAACTCATTGTAAGACGTCGTCAGCTGAGATGGCGTTTGGAAACCCTGACGAAGTGCCCTATGGAATTTGCGACGCTGCCATGACCAGCCAAAAGCCGCGATGCCGACGCCCTCAACCACTACTGGCGACGCCCAAGGGGACAATCCGAAGCAATCGGCGTTTCACTCATCCCGCTTTTTCGTCGCGTCCTACGATTTTTCTTTCAAGATCTGTCAAATCTTGAACACGACTTTGGCTCGGATCAGAGGCTTCCTGAAGCCCAATCAAAATCGCGCCGGCGCCGGTGATGACCGTGACGATGAGGCCTAAAACGAAGATGGCAAGCGTTGTCATGATCTTGCCCCTTGCCAAGCGAACAGCAAACATCCGAAGGACAGTATCGACGGCACCCAAATGCCGACAAATAGAGACTGACGGATGGCTTTTCAGAAGCCCCAGGTATTTCTTGCCGTCGGCGACAACACCGCTTGCCCACGCCATGACCGCGCTCGAAAAGAAGCGGAACTGGGGGGTGACGATTCGACCTTGCAAGACTCGGTAGTCGCATCGACGAATCTGCATGCCGATTTCGCGATAGACGGCAGCGGCCACACGAATGGCGGGGCGAACGGCGGATGGCAGATAGACCATGCCCTCGTTTCCGATCTCGTAGTAATCCTCCGCGAGATCAAGAATCCTGCGTACGGCTGCATGAACCTCGTCTTGTGATGACGCGTCGACGCCATGGGGCAACCAACTTTGCGGCAGATAGCATCGTCCGCGCTGCCAGTCCTCTCGGACATCGCGTGCTATGTTCGTCAGTTGCATCGCAATTCCCAGCGACTTGGCGTGCAGCAGTGCATGTGGATCGGTGACCTCGAAGACCTTGCACATCATCAACCCCATCACACCCGCCGCGTGGCAGCAGTAGCGAAGTAACTCGCCCTCGGAAGAAACCTGGGCGAGTTTCAAGTCCATCTCCATGCCGTCAAGCAGGGCTCGAGGCAAGTCTTCATCAATGCCGTATTCGTCGACCAACTCGGCCAGCCACGCTGAAGCCCGATGCTCGGTAGGTTCGTTGCGGTAAATCCGCTGAACATCCTCGCGGAGAAGCGCGAGACGCTGCTTGGACTCGTCCGCACTGCCACAAGAATCGACGGCGTCGTCGCACCATCGACACCAAGCATAGAGTTTCTTTACATCGTCCCTCACGCTTGCCGGCAGCAAGCGGGACGCAAACGCGAACGAACGACTGTTCTGACGGATGATCTCGCCACCTTCGGCAGGGACGTCGTCAAAGGCAAAAGCGGATGCGCGATGGGTTAACGTGGATGCATTGATTGGGCAAGCACTCCAAAATCCTGCGCGACCAAGCCGCACGTTGCTTTCGCCGTATTGATCACGCCGGGCACTCCCGCTCCCGGATGAGTGCCTCCTCCCACGATGTAGAGTCCTGGGATTTTGTCGGCACGATTGTGCGGTCGGAAATACGCACTCTGCGTAAGTTTGGGAGCGACTGAAAACGCAGAGCCGTGAGCTATGCACGGGTCGCAGATTTTCAGGCGGCGAACCGCGTCAGTGTCTGAATATTGGTGTTGCGGGCGGCGCTGAACGCGATGATAACCTGGGATCCACGGGCAGTGACTGCGTAACGGTGGGTCTCGGAGACCTTTGCACCAGACCGCGAGCTCGATCGGCGCCCGCCACCAATTTCTGGTACTTGTCGTTTCCGAACAATAGCACGTTATCAAAAGAAGACATTCGAACAAAGATGCTCTGCGTTTCTGACAGCCGATTCGGTCGATGCGCGTGAGGGGGATTTAAGATGAAGACCGACTGTCACGACATCCGGGAGGCGGACGACGATGCATGATGTGATCGTCGTGGGAGGTGGCTTATCGGGGCTGGCATGCGCTCGGCAGTTGCATCGCGCTGGCAGGAATGTCCTTTTGCTGGAAGCCGGTGATCGACTTGGGGGACGTGTACGCACCGATGTGGTGGATGGATTCACGCTCGATCACGGATTTCAAGTGCTGCTCAGCTCGTATCCCGCGTGCCGACGTCAGCTTGATTACTCCGCCGCTCGACTTGCATTGCTTTGACTCCGGTGCATGGATTCGGACCGAACACCAGTTCCGAGAGTTCGCTGATCCCTGGCGTCAGCCTGCAACGCTAATCAGCACGTTGACTCACCCAATGGGAACGTTCACTGATAAGGTGCGAGTGGCCCGAATGCGTTGGGATGTGTCCAGGGGCACAATTGAAAAACTCTACGAGCGTCCCGAACAAACATCGGCGGCGTTTCTTCGCGGCTATGGTTTCAGCGAGCGGATCATCGAACAATTCTTCCGCCCGTTCTTTGGGGGAGTGATGCTGGACAACAAGCTTGAAACATCCAGCCGCATGCTTGAGTTCGCGTTTCGCATGTTCGCTCAAGGTGCCGCCTGTCTTCCCAAACGCGGAATGGAATCGATTCCACGCCAGCTCGCTGATTCGCTCCCCGATGACTGTGTTATTCTCGGCAAGAGCGTCGCTGCGATTACCGAACGAGGGGTCGATTGCGACGATGGCCAACATATTGATTGCGATCACGTTGTGGTCGCGACCGAGGCCGACACCGCAGCACGAATCCTGGATGTTCCGGCGCTGGAGGCCAAGTGGGGCGAAGCGCTTACCTATTACTTCGTGGCCAAATCGCCGACCAACATGGGTAGCAAACTGTATCTCGCTGGTGCGGAACAGGGGCCGATACAAACAGTCGCATTCCTGTCCGATGTCTGCGCGGACTACGCCCCGCAAGGGAAAGGCCTGATTGCCGTCAATGTATCACAGGCTTACGTGAATACGCTGTGGGACGATGTCGACCGATGCGAACGGGAGATTCGCGACCAGCTTAATCAGTGGTTCGACAGTGCTTCGGACTGGGAGTTGCTGCGTCGCTACCGAATCCGCAAAGCGTTGCCAAGACGTCAGCTTGACCCCGTTCTTCTGCCGCCACGCCTGACAGAGCCAAGCCGATTCAAGAACACCTATGTTTGTGGTGACCACCGCGCAACACCGAGTATCGACGGCGCGATCTGTAGCGGCGAGCGGGCGGCTGAAGAGATCCTGAGCAAAACCAGTTGAACGACTGCGCAGAAATGAATGCAGAATCCGCATCCCGCCCTTGATGCGAAGGCATATCGTGAGTTCAGAATCTCCACGAACCATGACCGCCCAGCTTCAATGGAAGTTTCAGGGAATCGGCGCCCATCGATCGCCGAATCGCCCGACGAAGGGCAGGGGTAAGTTTGGGACGATCCTCGACCACCGAGAATCGAGAATGATCCTCGTGAGGTAATCGTGGGGTGCCATGCTGATTGACGCCCGACAGGGGACAGGGGTCGCGCGGTCGAACGCCGCCAAGCGTGTTCTCGAGAGATCAAGTCCGCCGACGTTGAATCTTCCTCGAGCGGACGCTCGAGTGGAGTTGCTTCGCGCCGCAACCGGTTCGCTCATTCTGTGAATGAAAAGGCGGCCTACCGGCAATTGAAGCTGCAGAATGCACCCCGAGAATTTGTCGCATGGAGTTACGAAGAAACGTCTCCGCCGTTCCAGGCCATCGCTGAAAACTTCGCATTTTGTCCAACATTGATGGAGTGTTTACGCGCGGGTGAACGTGTGAAACCGCAGCCCGGAAAATTCAACGGTGGGTGGATCACACCTGATGTGGTCGGGCCGTTCAAAGGTGAGCTCGGCACAGAGCGATGGTAACCGGTTAGCTTCTTGGTTGTTCGATGCAAGCCGCACTGTCCTCTCATCCAAGCAGTAACTTTGATTCAACATTTGCCAAACGAAATTCATTTCGCATGATTTCCTGGCCATCCCCTGTGATCTCTGCCTGAAAGTCAAAGACACTTTCGGTATGATCCCTGAGCACAACGTGCGCACACAGCACGTCTCCCGGTTTCGCAAATCGTCTAAATTTTGCGTTCTTGACCTGAATCAAGACACCGAGAGCAAGCGAGTTGAAGTGGGGGTCGTGAGTGTTGTACTGCGGCATGGGATTGTAATTTGCGGCAATCAGGATGCCGGCAGTTTGCGTTGTAAACTCCTGTAGCATCGCGCCAGGGAAGACCGCCGCTCCTGGGAAATGGCCTTGCAGGAAGAACTCGTCGCCGCTGACAACTTTCTCCGTCAGCGCTTCGTCTTCGGTGAGCGACACAATCCGATCGACGAGCAGATACGGTGGTCGATGATGCAGGTAATCTTCGACGCTGCGCAAGTCGTGCTTGTAGTACTGCATCGGGCACCCGTTGGATCTGGAAAGAGAAAAAAGGAAGTTCGTGATGGGAGCCGAGCGGCGAGCGAGAGCATGTCACTCAGCCATTCCACCATGTCCTGTGCGCTTTTGGATTCGCATGTCTTCGAAGATACCTCGTCAGCATGCTGACGGTAAACTATAGCCAGCTCAGCGCGGCGGGAAGCTGAGTCACCATCTCGAAGGCCCTTGGTGCCTCCGACAGATCGTCGGTTTCGCCGTCCATCAATTTCCCCAAGCGGCCTCGGCCGTTGCGATTCATATACCAGCAGCCTGACAGTAATCGAATCCTGCAGCAGTGCTAGCTCCCGAAAACCGTAATGCCAGTCTCGTGATCCTCCAATTCATCAGAAACTGGACAGGCCAACCTGTAACGTGAGAACAATTTCGGTCAGCTCAAGTCTGTCATTGGTCGGCAATTGCCACGGGACATCCAGCTGATCAGTCAACTCCTTTCAATTGATGCAGTAACACCACGTCCGAAGCCCCGTCGCGTCAGACGAGGCCAGAATGCAATCCTCGATTTCGTTTGACTTCGGCGGGAAGTGACCCATCTTTCATGTGGACGGGGATAACAACACCACTTCATTCTCACGCTGCGTGGGACTCTGAACGGGTTGTCAGACAAAGGCAAACCGATCGCGAGATCGGGACGCAAAGCTACGGGTCTCCTTGAGATCGCCGGGCCACCGAAAATAATCTGTTCCTTTAGACCAAAGACCGCTTACCTGCACCCGCATGGCAGTTGTCGATGGGAGAGACCTATGCATCAGACCAAGATCTTGGTCGCGGATGATAGCTGCACGATTCGTGCTCTCGTTCGCAGAACGCTCGCCAAAGCCGGCTTCGACGTGTCCATCGCTTGCGATGGATTAGAGGCGGTGCAAGTCGCACGACGCGATCGACCCGACCTCGTGATTCTTGACATTCAGATGCCGGAAATGGATGGTTACATGGCATGCGAGCAGATTCTCGCTTTGGCGGACTGGTGTCCCGAGCTGCCGATCATCTTCCTGACAAAGGAAATGGCGAATCATCTTGAAGCGCTGGGTAGCGAACTTGGGGCGTACCTGAAAAAGCCAGTCTCCGAAGAAACACTGCTGGCTACTGTCCGGTCATTGCTTGACGAGCGCGATTCTGCGCCGCAAGCCTGCTGAGGTGCGTCGATGACCAACGAAAGCACAAGACCGGCGTTGGAGCAGAAGGTGTTCGACGCGGAGACCTTCCGAACGTGGCAGTCAGAACTGAATGAGTTCATTGAGCTGACGCAGCAGCGTCTGCAAACGCTTTCTCAATCGTGCTCACAGTGCCGGCGCGAGCAAGAAACATTCAGTCCAGAAGTTCGTGAGACTCCAACGCACTGTGAGACGGCTCGGTCGACGCAATTCGATGGCGATCCGCCGTCGGCCGCTATCAACGAAACGAATCCGCCAGCTGAGCAGCCAACCGCACCAGCCACCGTCGCACCAGCCACCGTCGCACCAGCCACCGTCGCACCGGCCAACGACTTCGCTGATGAAGATCCGCTGGAGCGTCTGAACGCCATCAAACGTCGACTTGCCAGTCAAATGCAGAGTGCATCCTGATTTGGGTCGCTTCCAGTTTTCCATGACATTGAAATCGCGAGGAACGAACATGACCGTAGCTGACGTGCGCGCGACTTCGCCGAACCGCGACGATGCACGACCTTTCCGGGTCCGACAAGCATTGCATCTTCCGTTGTGACCGCTCGTGGTTTTCGCTGCCTGCCACTTCGGTAAGTGAAATTGCGATCGCTCCTGATTTGGTTCGCGTTCCGAACTGCCATCCATCGTTGGCTGGAATCTGCCACCTGCGAAGCGAATTCATACCTGTCCTGTCATTGACGCGGCTGATGAACGTCGACACCAAACAGGCAACCGAGACGCATGGCAAGTTGATGGTGATCCATGGCAACAGCGTTTGGGCGATGCTGATCGCCGAAGCCGCGGCACTTGAATCACTGGAAACACTTGTCACACCGGATCTTCGACCAGACGACTTGAATCCGACGCCGGTGACGGGAACCGCGATGTATCGCGATCAAATCGTACGCGTGCTCGATCCGATCACCCTCTATCGGATGGCGCAACAGTCGCTCGAGAGTCTTTGGCTCGCTGCACAAAGTCCAATTCGCATTTCTCACGAAGAACAAGGGAGCCAACGTTGAAACTCCACACCCTATTTCTGGCGACTCACACGGCAGTGGCCGCAACGACTGCGGCGTTGGTCATTGTTGCCTTCCAATCCGGCACGGCGACTGCAACCGCATGTGCTTGGGCATTGTCCCTGGTTACCTTGGCTGCCGCCGCGTGGTTCACCACCGGCCGCGTCCGTGCAGGATTGTCAGCCCTCGAATCGGTAGTCTCCGACCACGAAACGTCGCGGAGCCTGGTGATTGGCCTCAACGAGTTCGACGAATCCGGCAAACGGATCGGTCAGGTCGCGGCCCGTTGGGAAAGTGTGGCAGCCAATACTCGCCAGCAAGCCCGTGAGTTTCAGTCGATGATTACGATGTTGAATCGGCGCGGTGCAACCGGCGAGCCCTCCAGCGACCAGTTGCGTGATCTGCTTGCGGGACTAGGCAGTACGCTCCATGCGCAGTTGCATCAGATCGATCGCGGTGCCACCGAGATCGAACAACACACTCTAGCGATTACCGATGGTGCTGAGGAACAACGGCACGTTGTCATCAAGACCACCTCGCATGTGGAACAACTGTCGGCCACCATCGAATCGGTGTCGAACAATGCGAAGTCGGCAGGAACGGCCGTGGAGCAGACCAACCAATCAGCATCAGAAGCTGAAAACGCGGTACGCGGACTGATTGACGGCCTGGCGGCAATACGCGCCCAATCACAGAACTGCGAGAAGAAGCTGAGCGGATTGAGCGATCCGTCACGCGAGATCAGTGCGATCGTCGAAACGATCAGCGACATTGCGGCTCGAACGGATTTGTTGGCTCTCAATGCATCGATCGAATCGATTCGAGCCGGCGAGCACGGTCGTGGATTTGCGATCGTCGCCGATGAAGTTCGCAAACTTGCCGAACAGGCTTCCGATGCCACTCGCGAGATATCCAGCTTGGTCGATTCGATGCAACTGGTGACTCAAGAGTCGATCCGTGGAATCGCACGCCAGCGCGATCAGGTTGAAAACGAAGTTGAACGCGCCGCCTCGGCACAGATCTCGCTCCAGCGAATCTGCAGTCTCTCCGAGAATACCGCCGAGCACGTTCGTCAGATCTCTCAGTCCTCAACGCAACAACTTCATCTCACTCAAGACGTTGTGCTTGCGGTCGAGCAAATCTCCAAGATTGCCAAGGCACATCGTGGGAACGCCGAAAGCGCCAACTGGACAATGAAAGCACTTTCCGACTCAACGCCACAATTCAGCAACGCCGTTGATCGGCTAAGGAGCTGCGGTGGCACGTCCGCGATGGACTCCGATGGCCACGACATTTCGCAGGCGATCGCTCCGGCGGTACCCCTTGAGATGTCCATGTCGTCGTCCAATACAGTTTCGGTTGGTTGAGAGGGATAATCATGGACTTCAATTTCACGAGCGATAACGAATCCGAGGCAATCGACGAATTCTCGTTTGACGATTCCCGTGAGCTGATCGCAGAACTACAACGGGCTACGCGGGACACGTCGCAGTCGGCACTCTACGAGTTCGTCTCGCTGGTGTGGCAGATCTTGGATCTGCACGAGCAAAACGGCGGGGATCGCGAAACTGCGGAATTCATTGGTGCCAGCCTGCAAGAAATCCGCACGGTCGTGGGAGCCGATCAATCCTCGTCCGACCTCATGGAAACACTTCGCGCTCGAGCAGATCGACCGTTGGGGTGACCAACTGACGACACCTGAAGACATCGAGCTCGAGGGAGCTGACGCGGATTTTGGCGGCTGGAGCGATTCTGAACAACACGTTCCGGAATCGGACACAGATGCGGATGTCGTCGCTCCCAGTGCGGAACAGATCAATTCGCTGTTAACTCAATTGGGCGGCGCGGCGGATCTAGTAGTTGACGTTCAAATTGCCCCACAACCTGGGCCGCGCGTGTCGGGGCAGCACACGCGGCCCCAGGGCGCACAGTCGAACATGCGGAACAGGCATCCCCGCATCTCGAAGCCTCGCGAGTCTCCATCGACTCGCTTGATCCCGAGCTTCGCGAAGCGTTCCTGGATGACGCATCGAGCTGTCTCTGCTCGATGGAGGATTCGCTGTTACGATTGGAATCAGACGCCAGTGATGCCGACTCGTTGAATCAAATCTGTCGAGAACTCCACACACTCAAAGGCGCTTCGGCGAGCGTTGGCTTAACGGAGCTTGCAGATCAACTCCATCAACTGGAAGACACGCTCCGCGACGATCACGACGCCAAAAGGGCACCGAACATCAGTTCTTTGCTGAACAGTGTCGATTCGATACGCTCGCAGATATCCGGTCGTCAGGAAATGCCAACAACCGCTCCGACCGCAGCCTCCGTTACGCCGCAACACCAACAGATTTGCCAGGCCGTTGAATCGCCGATTCCGCAGCCAACAGCTTTCGCCGATGGTCCAGATGACGACGAATCCGTCCGTGTGAAGTCATCACAGCTGAACCGTCTGATGGATATGTTGGCGGAACTGGTGATGCTGCGCAATCGCCGTGAGACTGAACTGGTTGAGTTGCAGGAAAACTACCATGAGCTGATCGGCAGCGTTTCCAAAATGCGACTGCTGAGCAACGAGGAGTGGCACCAAGAGGACACGTGCACATCACTGCAGCTTTCGGAAGTCGCCAACGATGTGTTGGAAGTCGCACAGCGTGTCCGTGACTGTGCCCGGCCTGTCGCGGAAGGGAACACTGCGGTTTCGCAATTCATTCGCCAATTCCGTCAAGAACTCGTTGAACTCCGCCGCACGCCTGTGTCCGGTCTCTTCCGGCGATTGCAGCGAGTCGTTCGCGATGCCGCGCAAGCCGAATCCAAGGAAGTCCGATTGAGTCTGGTTGGCGAAGACGCGGGAATCGAACGATCTCTGCAGCAACGGCTGTATGAACCCCTGCTGCACATCGTCCGCAATTCGGTTTGTCATGGAATTGAATCCGCCGATGAACGTGCGCAACGCGGCAAGGATCCCGTGGGTACGATCACACTCGAAGCGATGTCGGGTCCAGACCTGTTCGTGATTGAGATTCGCGACGACGGAAGCGGTTTGGATTACGACGCGATTCGCCGCCGCGGAGTCGAATCAGGATTGTTGGCGGGCGATCAAGCGGCCAGTCGCGAAGAGTTGTCGCAATTGATTTTCCAACCAGGGTTTTCAACTCGTCAGACGGCCAGCCAGGTTGCCGGTCGAGGCGTAGGAATGGATGTTGTCGCCTCCACGCTGAAACGCATGCGTGGCTGGTTGCAGGTTGACTCCGAGCCTGGGCAGGGCACTCGCATTCGCTTGAGTTTTCCCCTGCCGTCGGTGATCCAACACGCGATGGTGTTCCGATCGGCGGGTCAGTTGTTTGCTTTGCCGATGCAGTCGGTTCACAGCGCGGGCGAACGCGAAACGAAATCCGCATGCCTTTCGTTCTCACAGCTATTGGGATTCGGACAAGCATACCGCAAGAATCCTGCCAACGAATCGAACTCGCCTGCAGCGTCCCCGGCGGCAGGTTCTTCAGACGGCAGTACCGGCGTAACGCTGTTGGTCGACGAGATTGTCGGACCGGAGGAAGTCGTTGTGCGTCCGCTGCCCTCGTTGTTGAAGCATCATCCGTTTTGCTCCGGTGCCACGCTGTCGGGGATGGGCCAGACGGTGCTGTTCCTGGATGCCCGCCGAGTTGTCGAATCCCACCGTCAGCTTCTGCAGGCACCAAGCAAGACGCAATCATCGCCGCCGAGTCGTATCGCCAATGCCCAATCGACTCGACCGCGAGTCTTGGTCGTCGATGATTCGCTGAGTGCTCGAAAGCGGGTTGTCCGATCGCTGCAGCGCTACCCTCTGGAGATTGTCGAAGCGAGTGACGGCAGACAAGCGTTGGAAATCACCAGAACACAGCAGTTTGCCGCCGTCTTCAGCGACATGGAGATGCCTCACATCAGCGGCATGGAGCTGTTGGCCGAGATTAACTCGGACCAACATGAGAATCCTCCGCCGGTGGTCATTATCAGCAGCCGCAGCGAAGACGAGTTCACCGATCGAGCGAGGGAGCTCGGAGCTCATGACTACCTCATCAAACCACTTGCCGATGAAGCGCTCGACGCGGCGTTGAGAGAGATACCACAACTTCGGCATCTGCCAGCCAATTCACCTACGCCACTGCAACCAAGCGGAGAGATTCAATGAGTGACAAAACAATTTTGGTGATCGACGATAGCGCGACCATTCGAAAGCTGGTCGATACGCACCTCAGTCCGGTCGGATACAGAGTGGTACTTGCACCCAACGCCGAAGAAGGCCTGGAGCTTGCTGCCGAGATCCGACCCGACCTGATCCTGTTGGACCATCAACTGCCGGGAACCACCGGCTACGAAGTCTGTTGCAAGTTGGTCGAATCGCCAGAGTTGCGACTGATCCCGGTCGTCGTCAGCTCGACGCTACGCAAGAAAGCGTATGCCGAGTATATCGATCTAGACAACGTCGTCGACATGCTCCCCAAGCCCTACACGGAGGATCTGTTGCGGACCACGGTGGCCAATGCGTTGGAAACCGCAGCCATGATTGTCTCTTCGCAGTCGCAGGGCACGGCAGTACCGGAAGTCATCCAGCAATTGGACGAGGCGGCGTTGGCGGGATCCTTTGCTTGCTTCGGACTCCGCGAGCTGATTGATTTTCTGAACAATGGTGAAAAAGCGGGCGTGCTGGAAGTCGAAGCCGACCGTACCCGGATTCGATTCCATCTCGAAAAGGGTCGCATTCAAGCCATCTACGCTTCTGGAATCGATCCCAGCGAAGTCGAATCGATGATTCGCCAATTGCCCGAGTCGCTGCAGAATCTGGCACCCGTCTTGAAAATGACGATTGGTGGGCGAAGTTGTGCGGAGGTGGATGGATTCGTTCAGCTGTTGGACCAGAAGGTTCTTGATCCACGTTTGATGATCAAGCTGCTTCGCTATCAGGCCACGATGCTTGTGCGGATCGCATTCACGCAAAAACTGACGGTGTTTCGATTCGAGCCCGGAAGCGTTGGAAACGTGCTTCACAAGAACCTGCCGCTGGAAATCAGCCTGCTGGCCTTGCTCGTCGAAGGAGCGAGTTACGACGAAGAAGCGGCAGGTCAGCGATCAGAGAACCACACCTTTGTACGCCGTGCGATCCGCGGTCAGAATCTCGATCGTGCAGGGCTAACCGCGCGGCACATGAAAGTTTTGAATGTGCTCGCAGAGCCAAAAGACGCGACTGAGCTTGCCGACACGCTGGGCTGGGAAGTGGCTGAAGTCCGGCAAGTTCTCCGCGGGTTCGTGATGGCGGAACTTGTCGAGCAGCGAACACAAGCCGTTGCGGGTCAGTTCCTTGTCTTTGAACCCAGTGCGGCCGCCGCCCAAATGTTGCGGGCATCGCTGGCGGAATCTGACAACCGCTACGCCGGCAAGGTGGTCCGCGACAAACTCGCGCTACAGTTGGTTCTGAAGCGATCCGTGCCCCACACACTGGTGTTCGCAGCCGATGACCAGGCGGCCTGCGAGTTGATCGGCAAATTGTTCGCAACCCCACATCCGAAAGCGGCAAACGTGAAACGCATCGCGTTAGTGGACACCGATGGCACGCAAGACATCGACTGGCAGCAGCAAGTTGGGTTCTTCCCGGACGAAGTGATCACCCGGCCATGCACTGCGGAACTCTTATTTCGCGCGATGGACCGACTTCTTTCCAACGAAGAACCTGGCGACGGGGCTGAACCCGAATCCTCAACGCCCGCCGAAACTCAATCAAGCGTCCTGTTCAGCGACACTTCCAACCACCACGACGGGGACTTGAAAACAGTCGACGCGCTCACTGCTGGAGTCCAATCATGATCTCGCAACAAACGCAATCAGAAACAATCACGTTAACGGTGACCAACAGTCTTGGTTCGACCCACCACTGCCAGCTGATGCCGAATGAAGGCATCTTTGTGGGAAAATCCTCGAACTGCAGACTACAGCTCGCCGGTGATGGCTTGTCTGATATCCACTGCCGAATCGAACTCGACGGCGGCAAGGTCTGGGTCCAGGACTGGATGTCCGCCGCAGGCACACAGGTGAATGGGGAAACAATCTTCAGCAAAGTCGAGCTCGCAGCCGCCGATCTCATTCAAGTTGGTCAACACCAGATACGCTGGGGTACCAAACAATCGCCGCCACAGGAAGTCGAGTCCGACATGCAGGGGAATCGTGGGGTAGCAGCAGCACGTCGCGGAGCATTTTGACGAGCAACCGACGCCTGCGATGCACGATTCAGTTGAACCGCCGGTGCAGCCCGAACCGATGGGCGAGTCTGATTCGACCGAATTCGATGCCGGCTTCTTCGATTTCGAGGAAGAGGAAACCTATGATCGCGAGACAGTCGCCTTGCTGCACGCGGAAATCGAGGACTTGCAAGCCGCACTCGCTCAGCGAGACGCCGAGCAGTTCAGCCAAACGACGGATCAGCGATCGAGTGCCCCAGCAAGCTTGGAGGACGACTCGGATACAGTCCTGAAACGAATGCAGGAGCTAATCGACGAGGCCAACCGAAGCGACGAACGCGTCGCGCTTCTCGAGGAAATGCTGTTCGCAGCCGAGGTCGCCAGTCGATCCGAGCAAGAGGAACGCGGCCAGTTGGAAGCTTGGGTCGGTGACATAGAAAAACGGATCGGCCAACGCGAGGACGAACACAAAGCAGAAATCGATGCGCTGCGACACCGTCTTCAGGAGTCAGGTTTGCAGCAGGAGCGACTGCAAAAGCAACTCTGCCAGGCTGCCGCGGGCGGACGGGCTCCGCAGCGTTATGAAGAGACTCTTGAGCAATTGCAGTCGAGCAACGTCAAACTACAGGACAAACTTGCGGAGTCCGAAAAAGAACGCCTTGCTCTCGAGCGACGGCTTGAACAACAGGCCGAAGAGCAGGAACGGGCCCTCCGCGACGAACGTGTCAGCCTTGCTCAAGAACAAGCCAAAGTCTCGCGTATGCGTTTCGAGCTCTCCAACAAGTTGACAGACATTGAGGAGATGCCCAAGACCGAGAATCAATTCGATACTGAGACTGCGCTCAAAATCCGAACCTTGCGAGAGCATCTTCGCGAGATTCATGAACAGGAAAAACAAGAAGCCAAAGATGCATCCATCGCAACAAGGATCGCCAAGCTCTGGAAGCGAGTGGAATACTAACAAACGAGATTCAATCCTCTCGAAGCACACGAACATGGAAAACACCAGTCCTCTAATTCTCGACGGCCGCGATGGGTCTCAAAGCCCTGAGGATATCGTTGATGAACTGCAAGCGATTATCACGGACGTCGATGCCTTTCTGTCGAATTGGTTTCGGCGTTTGGAGCAAGGCTCACTGTCATGCGATCCCACAAAGATTCCTGATCTGATTCTGCAGAAACGCTTTAAAGAGTTGCAAAACGAAAGGGTTCTCTTGGAGGCGAAACGCAAGTCGGACGAACGGCAAACACAAGAGAAGGCTCAGCAGCTAACCCAAGCCTGGTTGCAACTGGAAGAGGAACAGCGAAAGTTCCTGCAGATGAAGGACCCACCACGGCAGGCTGGATATGAAGGTGGATCGACCAGCAGCGTGGCGAACCGCCCCGCCGCACGAAGCCTCCGCTCCGGCAACCGCAGTCAACAGCAACACGCACCGAATCGTCGCTCGTCGGCGACGTTCATCCGTCCAATCAAACGGAATCAGTTCCGAAGGCCCAAACTCGGGACTTCGCCGTACGACAATTCCAACAACTGCGTCGCGAAATTGAGTCCAGTCGGCCAAATATCGACCGGTCCCGCGAAGACGCCGAATCGGGGCGTTCACTGACCGGAAATCGACCATGAACCGCACACTCATTTTTCGATTCAAACCATTGTGGAGACTGATGTGTCACTAGCAACCTTGATCACCGATGCAGTCGGCGTTTGGAAGCATCGCACGACCGACGACACAACGCAAACCGGCCAATGTCCGGATGTCATCGATGCGCCGCCCGATACCAGGCGTCTGATCCGTGACCGACGGTACTGCCGCGTGCTGTCCAACGCAAACGAGATGCCTTTCGACGACGTATCGCTGGCTTGTGCATGGAGGGTGCTCGAGCACGAAATGGCACTCGTACCAGCAGGTGAAATCTGTCTCCAGAACGACGTCTTCATCGCCACGCCCGGTGGATTCGAGACAGCGAAGACCGCCGATGAAATGCTGGAGGTTGAATGCATTGTTTCTCGATCGTGACTGCGTTACCAATGCTGACTATGAAAAGTTCGTTCAGTCGGGCGGATACAGTAATCCCAGGCACTGGCCCGAAGCAATCTTGCCAAACGTGCTGCAGTTTGCTGATAGCACGGGTCTTCCCGGTCCGAGGTTCTGGTCAGACGGTGCTGCCTCCGGCGGACAAATTGGATCATCCCGTGGTCGGCATCTGCTGGTATGAGGCAAACGCGTATGCAACTTGGGTGGGCAAGCGATTGCCGTCCAGCGAGGAATGGCAACGAGCCGGGACATGGCCGATGGGACACGCCGGAGATGTCACGAATCAGAGGTATCCCTGGGGCGATGCCTTCGATCCACGCAAAGCCAACACCTGGGACAGCGGCATCGGTGATACGGTTGCGGTTGCCGCTTTGACCGCCGGCTGCACACCCAACGGAGTTCGACAGCTGATCGGAAACGTATGGGAATGGGTCGACGCTCAGTTTCATCCGAACGCGGAAACCGGTGTATCGGTCACGTTGGACCAAACCATGGCTGAGATTCGCGGTGGAGCCTTTGACACCTACTTTCACTCCCAGGCAACATGTCAATTCCGAACTGGACAGCCCCTCTTGTTTCGCGGCCCGAACGTCGGATTTCGATGTTGCGTCAGCGGAAACACACTTACATCGCCTGAAGATTCCCAAACCCTTGCGACGGAACAAGCGAACTCATGATTGCCACGCCAAGTCAACTAATCAACGGATTTCCTCCGATCGCGCTGGACTGCGCATGCTGCGAGACTCGGCTTGCGGAAAGTGACGAGTTTTGCGCCCATTGCCAAACGCCTGCCACGCTCTCGAGAACGGTTTCACAACGCGTCGGCTCACAAAATTTCGTTTCGGTGCTCGGACCAAGCAACGCCGGCAAAACCGTCTATCTTGGTCTGCTGCTGGACATTCTCAGCAAGGGATCCGAGGAGTTTCGTGGCACGGCAACAAGTGCCTTCTCGGTCGACTTGCTCGAACAAGTTGTCACGGCACTTGAACGCCGCACCTTCCCCGAGAAGACTCCATCGGAAGCGGACGCTTGGAAGTGGCTGCACTGCCAAATCTCAATCGCCGAGAAAAAGTCGACACGAAACGTTGATTTGATCTCACCCGATTTTGCCGGTGAGGCAATCGCAATGGAAGTCAATCAGGCCGGGATTTTTCCCGCGATCCAACACGTCGTGCACAAGTCGAGTGGCTTGATGATTCTTTGTGATTCGATGCGTGTGCGCGATGCGGGATCCGGCGAAGACCTGTTCGCGATGAAGTTGGCTTCGTATATCGCGCAGCTCCACGGTTTGGCAAGCGATGGCAAACCGGGCCGTGCGGCTGGTCCAGCGGTCGCGATCGTCTTTACGAAGTGCGACGGATGCCCAGAGGCCATCGAAGATCCGCATGCATTCGCTGCCAACAACACATCGCGATTATTCGAATTTTGTCGTCGGACCTTTTCACGCCATGCCTTCTTTGCAGCCAGCGTCGCGGGAAGTTCTGGCGTGCTGGCTGACACGAGTGGCCGACAGATGCGGATCCCGTTGCACATCCAGCCGCGCGGCGTGATTGAACCGTTGAAATGGATTGTTTCGCAAACTTGAATCGGTGCAATTGAAAGCAAGATGACCATGAAAGTCGAACAAGCCGTCTTTGCATCCTCTGATCGCGGCCGCATGGACGGCTACCAAGTGATCGCGAAGTCCTCGGGCGTGGATTCACGTGCCTGCAAAGAGCTGTGTCGATGGGCTCCGACGCGGGCACCAAGTCATGATCCCAAAAAATGGACGATCAACTACTATCCAGTTTCAGACGACTCGATCGCCGTGACTCGCACCGTCTTGGGCGGTCCCGAGTACAGCTGTCGTGGTGGCACGCAAGTCGTGACAATGATCCTGCTGCTGCACAACGAGCAATTCATTTCGTACGACTGCAATTCAATCGCAGTGGCGAGGACGGCGCTAATGTTGGGGTACTTGCGACTGCCGCTCGAGCATGGCGTGCGAGCAGCTTCCGCTGGCTGATCTACCGGATCGCCCGATCGTCGACACATCACTTCTGATCGATGAAGACGCGGACGATGACCTGCTCAACGAGATCAGCGGGCTGGTCCAACAGTCACGCCGCGTGGCAATCGTTGGCCTGACCGAGCCGATTGATGCGGTCGAAAAGCTGCTTCCGAAATTGAGCGTTGAGACAAGACGCAAGTTGAGTTATTCCACTGGCCTCGCTCCGGTCGTCAGTCGTCCGTTTCAAGCGCACTTCCTGCCCGACGTCGATGCCGCAAGACGCCGAACACTCGATTCGCAAGAGATTGTCTGCGTCAACGCACGCTAGCTGACGGACGACCCGACCACTTCCGCAGAAAGCGTTTAACGGCAAGCCGCAGGCGACGGTTGAAGGCGGACGCAGTCGCCTTCGGCTTGCCGTTAAACGAAAAATGAACGGCTTGCCGTTAAACGAAGTACGAACGATCAGTGCGAGTGTTCGAACGCTGGTTCCTTGCCCTCGTACGCTCGGTACAAATCGAAGATCGATTTCTCGAGCACCTTGGCGGTTGCCGGATCCGCCGACTGCTTGCACTTCATCGCGGCAATGATCACGGCGTGTGCAGCTGTCAACTGCTTCATGTAACTTGGACTGTCCGGCTTGATTCGCTGCGCAAGGAAGTAGGCCGCGATCGTGTTTTGAATGTTGGTCGCATGATCTTCCTTCGTCGTCACCCAGCGACCCATTTGGTTGACGGCCTGAGCATCGACCTCGCCGCCGGCAAGTTCGTTGATCTGCAATTGAGCTTTGGAAATCGTGTGTTCGTCTTCAAGCATCTGCTCGAATCGAAGCTGATCGCCATAGATTCCACAAGGAACCTGGCAGTGAGCCATGGCGACCGAGGCAAGTGTGCATAAAACAGCGAGGGACAGGATTGGACGCAACATCGTTGGATCTCCGAGTTTGAATTTGGTAAAAGGCGTTTCCTGGGCCAACAATATAGACGGAAATCGATCCGAATAGAGCCCAGGGCAAGACATTAGCCGCTCGGTCGAGATTTGGTCCCTTGGTTGGATTCTTGCACAAGAGCGGTCGGTAGCCACGATGACGGGGTGGCCGGCAGTCGAACGTCTGCGAGCCCCGGAATTGCGGGATGTAAGGACAAATAACTGGGGGCTCGCTGACGCTCGACCACCAGCCACGCTATCTTAGCAGCAGTTGGATCAGGGCTTCGCCGCCACGACCGTCAGCCAAACCTCTTTCAGCCCCGCGACCTCTCGAAGTTGATGGAACGCCGTCGACGAATCCTCTGTCGGCATGCCATCGCCATCCAGGACGGAACCCAGGATCGTGAAAACGCCTTGGTAGGCCGCTGCATCCTTGCTGGCCGTCAGCTTGAGCTTGACCGATTTTGCCGAGCCACCTTTGGTGTCCGACTCGATCGCGTCGGCTTGAATGCCTTCCGGCAAGCCCTCGGCGGAAACTCGCAGCTTTGCTTGGAAGCCCTGCAGCCTGGAAACCGAAACCGCGATCTCAACCGATTCGCCCGCTTTCACGGCATAGTGATCCTCGGCCAAGGTCAGTGCGAACGATGGCTTCGACTCCTCGATCAAGACACTGTAGGCATGCCGCGGACCGAAGGCGTCCGCGAGATCCGAGATCTGCAATTCGACCTCGCCGGTCTTCTTTCGGTGAATACTCGACGGCGGCATCGTACTGGTCACGCGATCGATCATCGTTGCGGGCCAGCTCCGTCCCTGCTTTGCCATCCACGAACCGCAACACCGAGTCGATCGCGAAACCGAATTCGCGTGATTGAACGCTGGCCCGGTACTTCTTTCCTTTTTCGACTTCCACTCGAACGCGATCGATCTCGCCCGGCCGCCCGATGTGGCCCGAAAATATGCAGGGCAGCTGTTCCGCGACGGTTGGCTCGGCTGCATCCTCCGATTCGACCAGACTGGCCGCATCCTCTTGAGTCGCTAATACCTGCCACTGCCAACCCAAACATCCTGGCAGGTAAGCAACCGCGGGCGAAGTGCTGGTCGCCGGATAATGATCCAAATTCGCGCCGCGCGGCAGATTCCATCCGAAGGGAATCGCAGCAGCCGTATCGGAACCCACCACGAGTGGTAGAGCATGATCAAGGAACGCGTCGGTGGTGACGCGAAGCACATACGCGAACGAAGCGGCGCCGGCAAATCCGATCGTGCTATCGGGAGTCTCGGGAAAGGCAAAGATTCTGACCAGCAACTCTGCGTCGTCTTTCACCTGATAGACAATCTGCGGATCGATGCCGCGGACGTCATCGGATTGAACGATGACATTCCCTTGCAGGTCGACTAACTGCAAGACAGCATCCATCGGCGATCGCAGCAGACGATGAGCCGTGGCAGAAACAACCAGTGTTTGTCCGCGGCGAACAGCGACGCGAAAGGAGTCGACGTCGCCAGACTTTTCCAACCGTCCCACGACAACGTTTGGCAGGTCTACCTTTGCTGCTGCGGCGATGTTATTGTTCGGCTCGATTTCGACTAGCGGCTTGATCGGTTCAATCAGCAACGGAACAAGTTTCGATGCGGATGTCTTGTCGTGCATCCTCACCCAGGCAACTCCGGGGGCAGTGCCGGCCGGGATCGCAAGTGTCAACTCGCCTGATTCTTTGGCAGCTTCTATTTTGACTTCGTCTCGGTCACAGACAATTTCGACCGGCCAAGCGGGAAACTTACCTTCCGCTTTGATCACGGTCTCCTCGCCGATCGCGACGGCGGGCGGATAGAAACGGTCGAGTTGAATTTGTGCGATCGCCGTGCTGGCTGACAAAGCCACGGCGAGCAAGGCACAGATCTGCCGAACGTGTCCCACGGATTGCTCTCGACACAACAACTCGCTATCCCATCAACTCAGAAATGGGCGTCGCGTCACTGACCAGGTGCACCGGTCGGCCCTCGGGCGTGTGGAGCATGAGATCGGGATTGATTCCAAGTTTTCGATAGATCGTCGAAACAAAATTCTCCGGCGACAGGACTCGCTCGATCGCGGCAAATCCTTGGCGGTCGGTCGCCCCCACCACTTGTCCTCCGGGCGTGCCACCTCCAGCGAACATCACACTCATTGCATTGGACCAGTGATCGCGACCACCACGATTATTGATTTCGGGTGTCCGACCGAACTCACCCAACACGACGACCAAGGTCCGCTCCAGCATCCCCTGCTGCTTCAGATCTTCGATCAACGCCGCGATTGCTGATTCAACCGGCGGCATTTTCTTCTCGAACGACTTGAAGATATCAGTGTGATGATCCCAGCCGCCTTCATAGAGGGTCACAAACGGCACACCGGCGCTGACCAGTCTGCGGGCCAACAACGCACGTTGCCCGATCGAATGACGACCGTATGCGTCGCGGATCGCATCCGGTTCCGCCTGAATGTCAAAGGCAGCCTGCGCGTCCGGACTGCTGATCAGTTGCAAACCTTGCGTTAGGAACTCATCAGCCGCCATCACAGGGTCCCCCGCGGCCGCGTCGGTGATTCTCAGCATTTTGTCGATCTGACCGCGGATCTCCTGCCGTGTTTGAAAGCGTGCGTCCGTCAATCCGCTGGGGATTGTCACGTCGCGGACACGGAAGCTGGAGCGATTCGGGTCATCGGGAACGACAAAGGGTGCGTGTCGGGCGCCAAGAAAATTAGGGCCGCCCGACCTCGACATTCTCGGCATCGAGAAGTACGCCGGAATGCCTTCGGGTGCGCCGATCTGATGCGAGGCGACGCTACCGAGACTGGGATGGAAACTGACAAACGCGCCGCAGCCGACCGGAATTCTTGGCGGGGCACCGGTCATCATGTAGTGGTTTCCGGCGCCGTGGTTTCCTTGGTCGTGTCGAATGGAACGCACGATCGCCAGTTCATTCGAAATCGCAGCCAGCCGCTCCATCGGCTGCGAAAAATGGATCCCAGGAGTTCGCGTGGCAATTGCGGCGAACTCGCCGCGAATCTCGATCGGCGCTTCCGGCTTGGGGTCAAACGTCTCATAGTGGCTGGGGCCACCGTCGAGCCAAACCAGGATACAGGCATCCGCTTGCTTGGCGACGCTCGCCGACTCGGCCGCTGCGCCCGCAGAGGCTGTGGTCGCGCGAAGCGCCCCGGACAGACCGCCTGCGATCAGGCCTCCCAATCCAAGCTTCAGCCCGTCGCGACGCGAAATCCCCTCGCAATTGTGTGTCAGTCGTCCCATAGTTGGCACTCCTTCGGAGTGATGCTAGTTCTGAATTGAAAATTCGGGCGAGTTGATCATGGCCCACATCAAATCTTCGAGCACCGCGCGACGGTTTTCCGCTGATTCGATCAAGCCCACCGCGTACTCTCGTTCGCCATCATTGGGAAAACGGGAGTAAGTCGCCAAATAGAGTTCATCAACAATCTCGCTAGCTGCCAGCTTGCTCGCGGCCAAACGCTGGGCACGGCTGTCGTCGCTGCGTATCCTGCCGTCCAGTTCGCGAGAGTTCATCAAGTGCAGCGCCTGTGTCACGGTTGCATCGGGCGTTCGTTCGCAAGGCGGATCCTGATTTTCGTCGGGACGCCCAAAGGTATCGAGAAATGTCGAATCGACGCGATTAGTCCAGACCTGGCTGGCTCGTGATTGGGGAGGCATGCCTGGCAACGATGCAGGTGTCTCGGTAACATCCGCCACCGCGTCCATCAAGACCTCGGCGCGCAATCGATGCCGATAGTGCCGCGAGTAATTCATCAGGTCGGATGCATTTGATGAATTCGCGATCGAGCTGTGCGAATAGACATTCGAAAGCGTGATCGACTTGAGCAGATGTTTTAAGTCATAGCCGGACGCTTGAAAGTCTGCGGCGAGTGCATTGAGCAGTTCCGGGTTCGTGGGCGGATTCGTGCTCCGCAAATCGTCCACTGGCTCGACCAAACCGCGGCCCATGAGCGTCGCCCAAATCCGGTTGACTTGCACCATTGCGAAGAAGTTGTTCTCGGATGACGTCATCCAATCGGCCAGCGATTCGCGCGGATCGGCATCGCTTGCAGTCGTCGAAGTGTCGCCGAACAAAGCTGTCGGCGTCATCGTTTCACCGGTCAAGGGATGCTTCACATCACCCTTGGTCGATGTGAAGACGATTTCCTCGCCACCGGAGATTGGTGGTGACAAACCCGTCCCCTTGCGGCCAACTTTGGAAAAGAAGGCTGAAAACTGATAAAAATCCTGTTGGCTCCATCGCTCGAAAGGGTGATGGTGGCACTTCGCGCACTCCAATCGAATCCCCAGGAACAATTGACTGACCATCGTCGCGGTTTCCTCGGGACTGCGGCGGTCGCGATACAAAGTCGCGGCACCGTTGTGCCATGTGCTTCCCTTGGCCGTGATCAGTTTGCGTACAAACTCGTCATAGGCCACGTTGTCACGAAACTGCTGGCGGATCCAATTGTCATAGTTCAACACGGCCTTGATGCCGACGCGATAAGGATTCGGGCGAAGCAGATCAGCCCAATACCCGGCCCAATGATCCGCGTACTCACGACGCCCGAGCAGACTGTCGACGAGCGTTTCGCGTTTGTCCTGAGCATCCGATCCGATGAACTGACGAGCCTCATCGACCGTCGGTAGCCGCCCGATCAGATCCAAATGAACGCGACGCATGAACAACGGATCGGAAATGGGCTGTGACGGTTCGATCCCAAGCTTTTGCAGCTTCGCATACACCAAGTCGTCGATAAAACCTGATCGCGGCAACTCCGCGAACACTTCCTCGGCTAGAGGCTCTGTTTGCGGAATGACCACATTGGCGACGCAAATGTGATTCATGTAGCGAGCCATGATCGCGGTCTCGCCGGGAAGGGGACCAACCTTCATTTGACCGTTGGACGCAACGGAAACGACGGCGTCCTGATTGGAAAGGTAGGTGGTCAGCTCGGTGACATCTCTTGACGAACCATCGCTGTAGTGAGCGATGACCCGCAGCGACTCCTGTTCCTCGGGTGCAAGCGAGAACTCGCTTTGTTCCAAGACAACCTGCTCCAAACGTGCCTCGCCCTCAAGGCGTCGAAGGGTCCCCTGCTCGATCCACTGCCGAAGCGTTCGGTAAGCATCGGATTCCGAATCGAAACGTCGCCCGCCACCGTGGGGAAGTTCGGCGGTTGCTTTCGTTAACATCAAGCTCGTTTCGGGTGCCGCGGGGAACAGCCGCCGGCCACGTGCGTCTCTCGCGATCGCCTTAAAATCGTAATCGGCATCGAAGCCCAACAGAGAAAGTTGAAATCCGTTTTGTCCGCGTTGCTTGCCGTGGCAGGCTCCCGAGTTGCATCCGTACGCGGTCAGTAGCGGTTGAATATCCAACTCGAAACTTACGGGCAGTTCAGAACTCGTGGACTCCGAGCCATGTGAGTCGTCGCGTCTCAAGTGCGAACGCCCACAGGGTGGTGCAGATGAGCCAGACCGAAATGACTGGAGCACGGGACATCGGAGATTCGACAGCAGCTGGGGAAAGGGTGGCGGGACCGCCATTTTAGCCGCTGCCGTCGATTGGTGCGCGGGTGGTTTGGCCCTGAATCTCAGAAAATCCAAACGTCGCGTCTATTTCGTCTTGCGCCGCTGCGTGATCAGCACGTGCATGACGTCGCTGCGACGCACGACGCCGAGCAAATCATGTGGCTCCTCACGGCGGACGACGGGAATGCAGTCGTCCGTCTCGATTTGGAACAGCTCGAAAGCGCGTGCCGCAGGTTCGTCCGGCGTTAGGAACGGACCACAACGAGTCACGAGGTCCTCGGCGCGGACCAGTTGCGTCACGTTGTAGTCGAACATCACATTGCTGAGCAGCGGATAGCGGATCACGCCCACGACGCACATGCGATCGTCAACAACCGGGTAGGTATTGTCATGGCTGTTCTCGATATGAGCGACCACGGCATCGAAGTCGGCCGATTGGGGAATCCCCTTTGTCTTTCGAAGCAAGTCGGAGACTTTCACCGTGCTGCCACTGGCGTCCGGTGGAGCCGATCCACGCACCGCGGCGCGAAATCGATCGACCAAATCTCGAAGCTGTTCCAAAGGCGTGCGGTGGATATGGCGAATCGCTTGTGCCAGCGGCACTTCGCCCGTCTGCAGCAACGCCTTACGAATGAACAACGGCCCGACAATCTCGAACACCACCACCGACCCAAGAATGATTGCTTGGATCGGCCTGCCAAGTTCCGGATCCCGATTCACGGCGATTGTCGATAGCGCAATCGCCGCACCAGCCTGAGCGAATAGACAGCTACCGACCCACTGACGAACTTCAAGCGGCTGGCGTGTCATCCGCGCCGCAACGTAGACACCGATCCACTTGCCGGCGATGCGCGTGACGATATAGATCGCGCCGATCGTGCCCGCAGCCAGGAAAGCGTTGACATCCAATTCGCTTCCATGGGCGGCAAAGAATAACACTGCCAATAGGCCGGACAAGTGATCGAGTTCGTCAACGATTTTTGTCTTCACGTCCGACGTGTTAGCCACGGTGACTCCCATCACCAAAAACGTCAGCATGTAGGGAATATCAAAGGACTCGCACACGCCCAACAAGAATGTTGTCGTGGCGACGAGCAACACCAGCCAGCGTTTCATGTTCAAGAGGCCGCACCCATAGCTGACAAGCAATCCTCCGGCGACGCCCAGTGCCATCGATCCAGCAATGTTTTGCAGTAGAATGCCCAGTTCACGCGTGATCGGCACCTGCAACTTTCCGTTGGCCAAGTGGATGGCGAGAAAAGCGACCTCGAACAGCACGATGCAGGCAAAGTTGTTCATCGCGACCAGAAAGCCAGTACTCTCGGTAACCGGGCCCTCGGAGCGAAATTCTTTCAAAACCAAAATTGTCGTCGCGGGCGCTGTCGCGACCGCAAGGCAGCCCAACAGCAGAGCCATGCTCCAGCTGCAGCCAAACGCAAACAGACCAAACGTCACCAAACCACAAGTCGTGCCGATTTCCGCAGCCGACAACGCAAGACAATGCGCGGCCACGCGTCGCACCTTGGTAAAGGTGAATTCACAACCCAAGTTGAACAAGACGACCGCCATCGCCAGCTTCAACACCGGCTCGAACAACTCGACATGGCCTTCCGGAATCAGGTCCAGAACACTTGGCCCGACCAGCAAACCGACCAGCAGGTATGCCGTGACCTTGGGCAGATGCAGCACATCCGCAAACAAACCAGCTGCCAGGCAGATGCCCAGCAAGAGCCCCAGTGTGCTGGCGATGTGGAGATGAAAATCGACCATCAAAGTCACTGCAGTTCTGTCGCTGTTGGCGATGGCGCGACAAGGAATCACACCAGCTGAGATAGCCGCAAACAAATCGAGCTACGAACGCTGGCCTATTTGATGTCGAACAGTTCGACGATGAAGTGCAGCGTGGCGTTGGGTGGCACATCGCGGCCGGCGCCGCGTGCTCCGTAGGCGAGATTCGATGGAATCTCTAATTCAATCATCCCATCGGCACCGACCAACTGCATTCCCTCGGTCCATCCAGGAATGACCTGAGCAAGCCCAAACGTGATCGTCTCGCCACGACGATACGAGCTGTCAAAAATCTTCTTGTTATCCAACCAGCCTTTGTAATGAACGGTCGACGCGGTTGCTCGCCGTCGGTTTTCTCTTTGTGCTCTTACGCAAGATTCGATACTTCAGCCCGGAATCGGTTGTCTTGAATTCCTGGGGAGCATCCGCGTCAATTTTCCCTGGCTTATCTCTTTCGCTCGGATCCGGTGGGCCGGGCGTGATCTTTGCCACGGTGTCGCCGCTCGTTTTCTCGTCAGCTACGGCAACCCTCGGCCAAGCGACAATCGGCACTGCGACAATCGGCACTGCGACCGTCGCCACGGCGACCATGACCAGGATCGGCATCAATGTGTTACGCATGTTTCAAAATCTCGGGGTGAATGGAAATTCAGAATTTTCGGGCCGGAAGTTTAACATAGTTGTCGGATTCGCAACCCCACCCAAAGGGCCCAGGCATGATCCGTGACGTGAGCGAGATTGTGTGGCTGGTGGTCGAGCGTCAGCGAGCCCCCAGCGGCAAAAGTGAATGGGAGGCATCCTGGGGGCTCGCTGACGCTCGACCACCAGCCACCCAAACACCCAGCAACCTAGCCGCTGGCGCGCACCAGGATCACGTCGAACAAGCCCGATTGCGGACCGTGGCTCCACCGCTCAGATTCGATACCTGAAAGCCGTTTTGCTTCAGGATCCGCGCCGCGATGTGGCCGCGGACTCCGACGCCACAACTGACCACCGTTTCTTTCGTTATGTCAAGTTCGCCAATCCGATCTCGCAACTCATCAACGGGAATGTGAAGCGGGGATTGGACACCAGCCAACGGTGTCTTGGCGACTTCCGCAGCCGTCCGCACGTCAACCACTTGCATGCCATCGAGTGAAGCGTCGGCGGCGCAAAACGATTCGACCGCGTCAAGTTCATTGCAGGCGACAAAAGCCGCGAGGTGGACGGGGTCTTTTGCCGCACCGAATGGCGGGGCATAAGCCAGGTCGAGACCGGCCAAGTCACGGACAGTCCCGCCGAAGTGCATCGCAGTCGCAATCACGTCGATTCGTTTGTCGGCCCCCTCGCCGCCGACGACTTGAGCACCCAGCACTTTGCCATCGTCGGCTTGGTATACTAACTTCAAAGTCATCGGCTCGGCACCTGGGAAATAGCCGGCATGGTGGTTCGCTACGATCGTGACACTTTGCACTTCGCGACCGAATCGTTTGGCGAGACTCTCCGTCAAACCCGTGACAGCGGCCGTCTTATCAAAGACGCGGACGATGGAGGTTCCCATCACGGGCTGCATCGGCCAACTGCTGCCAGTGGCGGCATGCTCGCCCGCCAGTCGCCCAGCGCGATTGGCAGGCCCGGCCAACGCCACTCTCATGCGCGACTGCGTGGGTCCATACAGATACTCGGCAGCGTCGCCCACAGCGTAGATGTCTGGATCGCTTGTCTGCATGAAGTCGTTCGTCGCGATTCCGCCCCCGGTTCCGATCGACAAGTCCGCATCCATCGCGAGTGTGGCATTGGGGCGAACACCGATTCCCAGGATCACGAGGTCCGTCTCAATCCGAGTCCCATCGCTCAACAGCACGGCTTTCGCAATGCCGCCATCCGTTTCGATTCTCTGCAGGCTAACGCCAAGATGCAACGGCAGATCATGCCGCCGCAGTTCTTCGGCAAGAGGCTGTGCCATTTCGTGATCCATGAGCGGCAACACTTGTGGCTGCAAGCTCCACCAAACAGGCAGCGACTCCGCGTCGCGCAAGTTGCTCGATCATTTCCAGCCCAATGAATCCTGCCCCCACAACCACTGCCCGCTTTGCGACATCGAGATCCACCAATGACTTGATGCGATCCATGTCGGCGATGTTCCGCAGCGTCATCACGTTGTCGGCTTCAACCCCTTCCAAGGGCGGTACGATCGGGCTGGCGCCGGGGGCCAGAATCAGCTTGTCATAGGGTTGCTGATAAACCTCACCGGAATCTTGGCGTCGAACCGAAACGGTTTTCTGGCCGCGATCGATCGCGACAACTTCCTCACGGACACGAACGTCTAACCGAAAACGTTTTCGCAGGAACTCCGGCGTCGCCACGAGTAGTGATTCACGATCGGGAATTTCTTCGCCGATGTGATAGGGCAGCCCACAATTCGCAAACGAAACGTGCTCGTCCTTTTCGTACAGAATGATCTTGGCCTGCTCGTTCATCCGCCGCGCACGCGTCGCCGCCGAAGCACCGCCGGCCACACCTCCGACGATTACAATTCGTAAGTTCACTCATTTAGCTCTCCTTTTGCATTGTCACGCTTGAATTGTGTTCGCTCGGTGGAAATTGAAATCCGTAAACCGTCGTACGCCAAGTCGATGCCTTCGGGAAGCGATGCGCAAGTTCGGTCGTGATCCAAGTCATGCGAGATGTGCGTCAGCAGCGTGCGACGCGGAGCGATTCTCCTCGAAATCTCCACCGCTTCATCGAGATTGAAATGCGTTGGATGAGGCTTCTCCCGCAGTGCGCCGACCACGAACGTGTCGAGTCCACCAAGCAGCTCAAGCGATGATTCGGGAATGTAATTCGTGTCGGTGCAGTAAGCGAAGTCGCCGATTCGGAATCCGAGTACGTCGAAATGCGGACCGTGCTTCATCGGAATCGGAGTGACAGTCAGTCCGAGTGCCTCGAATGGCTTGGACGGTTCGATCCTTTGAAACTCAAATCGCGGGGTCGCGCCGGGATGAGTCGGTTCGCGATCGCTGAACGCATAGTCGAACGATTTTAGAATGCGTGCTTCGACATGGGCATCGCAGTACAGCGGTACGGGCCTGCCGAGCCGGAAAGGAAACAAACGCAAGTCATCTAGCCCGAACAGATGATCGGCGTGTTCGTGCGTGAAGAGCACGCAGTGGGCCAACGGAATCTTTTCGCGGAGCAGTTGCGTACGTAGATCTGGCGGGGTGTCGACCAGAATCGTGCCGGCGGGCGAGTGGATGGTGATCGCGCAGCGAGTTCGATTGTTTCGCGGGTTATCGCTCTGGCAGACCTCGCACTGGCAACCGATCGCTGGTACGCCAACACTCGTGCCAGTCCCCAGAAAAACCACGGTCGCCGTTTTCGCGTCGATCGCGTCAGTGGTTGAGTCAGGCACTCGGCTGTAATCCTCGAATGTTGATGACGTCGGTGTTCCGCTTAGTTCCGACCAGTGTCGGGTTGGTTATAGGAGACTTCTGGTCACAACCCAACCCAGCCAAAAAGCTGCAAGGCCTCCTAGCGGCCTGTTGGAAAAGGGCTCTGACCCTCTCCGGGCATTCGTTTTGGTCATCTGCTCGGATGCCCTCCGAAGGGTCAGCCCCCTGTTTTCAACAGGCTGCTAACGGCGGGAATGCAGGGCAAAAGACCAATGATTTCCGCTCGGACGGACGGTTTTCGCAAACCGATTTCCTGGTCTGACAACGCCCCTTGGCTCGATCGTGAGCTTTCTGCGATACTCTCGCCGTCCGACGCGGACCTCATCGTAATTCACACCACCCTCCAACCGTCTTTGAGGGCATGATCGACCGGTAGAACGGTGCCAGATGGCGATCATGCCAACTACGGAAACAGACATTCGCTCGACTCGCTGGCCATCGATGCGATGGCACGAATGGGCGAGCGAATGATCGCATCACAAACGAAACCATCTGACAGGATTGAATCAAATGTTAAAGAACTTTTCGCCACAGTCACTCGGTATCAATGGCCGACAGAGCGAGCTGATTGAATTGGCTCTGACTTACGGCTTTACGAGCATGGACATTGACATGGACGAGATGCTGCGACGGGCGCAGCGAACCAATAAGAAAGATGCTGCGAAGTATCTTGAGGCCGCCAAAATCGCTATCGGTGGATTCAACCTGCGGCATCAACCTGGATGCTGACGAAGAAGCTTTTGGTGCCCAACTTGGTGGGCTTCACCCGCTTGCCGAGTTGGCGAAAGAATTGGGGGCGACTCGATCTTACATACGCGTTCCCGCGGCGACTGACCGACTACCGTATCACGAGTACTTCGACATCCAAAAGGGTCGACTCAGCGAGATCGCGGAGGTTCTCGGCGGCAAAGGCATCCAACTGGGCATCGGTTTCTCGGCTGGCAAGGAACTCGAGGCGGGGAGAGAGTTCCCGTTCGTGCGAAATGTCGAAGGTTTCGTGGCACTCGTCAAAGGCATCAGCGCGTCCAACGTTGGCTTCTTGATCGACACCTGGGATTGGGTTGTCGGGGATGGTGCGATGGACCAATTGAGCGAGTTGACTGCCGACCAGATTGTCGCGGTACGTCTTTGCTCGTTGTCACCAGATGCAGACCCCAGCACAGCAAAATCAACTGACCGCGTGCTGCCCGAACAAGAAGGCATATTGAATCACGTCAAGCTTGTGACGCATTTGGCTTCCATCGGCTTCGAAGGCCCGGTCAGCCCCGGCGCATCGAGCCAGAGTTACAAAGGCCAGACTCGCGAGAGTATTGTGCAGCGTGCTCAGGAAGCGGTCGATGGAATTTCCACGGCGGCGGGATTGACCGTTGCGGCGTTGCCCAAAGACCTGATCGAAGATATCCCTTACGACCCGACACCGATCAGCTAGTCGCTGCATCGGCGGATCGACTTGATCGGTTCGCGTGAAATGATCGCGAGAAACTGCTTTCGCAGTCTCTCGCTGCAGCTGGCGAGAGCGGTGTCAGGAGCAAACACTCCTCCACGGTCGGTGTTCACGCTACTTCTTGCGTTGGATCCACTGATGACTGGTGGCGCGGTAGACCGCGTCGCCGCCGATCCGGTCGCTCAGTGAATCGACGACTTTATCTACGTCTCGCTGCGAGGACTCGCCCTCGTGCAGTTCGAACAGCGAGAGTTGTTTGGGCGACCCTTTCTCGGTCAGCGAGCCGACAGAGACTCCGATCAATCGTACGGGACGAGGTTGGCGACGCCGCATTTCCGAGAGTAATTCGGCAGCAGTGCGGAAGATTTCGTCCGTCGAATCGGTCGGTTGTGCAAACGTGCGTGATCGTGCGAACGTTCGGAAGTCTTCACGCCGATACTTGATGCCGACTGTCTTCGCTTCCCGCCGATGCCGTCGCAGTCGACGCGCGACTTGTTCGCACAGGTAGCTGACGACCGCCTCGAGCACTCTCTTGGTCGGCGATGTCATCGGAGAAAGTGCGTTCGTGACTGATTTGTTTTGCGGTCCGGTCGGGCACGACCCTGCGAGCGTCGATCCCGTTGGCGAGTTTCCATAGGTGTTCTCCCCAACTGCCGAATTTGTCGCGCAGCAGACTCACGTCAAAGCGTCGAATGTCACCGATCCGGTGCAGATTCAACTTGGCAAGTTTCTCTCGTCCAACTCGGCCAACGCCCCAAAGTCGCGACACGGGAAGCGGATCCAGGAACGCAATCACGTCCGGCTGGGCGACTTCGACGAATCCATCGGGTTTGTTCAGGTCGCTGGCGATTTTGGCTACGAACTTCAGCGGCGCGACACCTACGCTGGCGGTTAGCTCGAGCTCGGTCTTGATCGCGGTCTTGATTGCCCGGCCAATGGTGGCTGCGTCGCCAAAGAGTCGTTCACCTCCCGCCACATCCAGGAAGGCCTCGTCGAGTGACAGCGGCTGTACGATTGGAGTGTATCGATGAAAGATCTCTCGCACCTGGCGGCCGACTTCGGCGTAGTCGCCGAGCCGGCCGCGAACAAAGATCGCTTCGGGGCATAGCTCGGCCGCACGACGTCCGGGCATCGCGCTGTGAATGCCAAACCGACGCGCTTCATAACTCGCTGCCGCGACAACTCCTCGCGCCGCTGAACCGCCAACCACAACGGGTTTGCCACGCAGTTCCGGATGATCGCGTTGCTCGATCGCGGCGTAGAAAGCGTCCATGTCGATGTGCAAGATCATGAACTCAAGCCACCAAGAGTTTGAAGATCGTTTCGACGTCTGCAAAATCGTCATGGACCGACATCGGATTCTCTGCTTCCAACGCTGCTCGATCATGAAAGCCCGTGCAGACGGCAACGACTTTTGCACCGATCGCATGCCCACACTGGACGTCTGCCGGCGTGTCACCAATGACGACCATGTCATCGGTTGCCGAATCGCCGTAACGATCTCGGATCACCGACGCGGTCCGCTCGGCCAGTGCTTTCCGCTGCGTGTCGTGATCACCACCGAAAATACCGCGAAAGAAATGGAGCAGCTCGAAATGCTCAAGTTTCTGTGTTGCCGTGGCTACCAGGTTTCCGGTCATCACATAGCAGCGAAGGTTGGACTCGCCGGACAATCGACTCAGTAGATCGACAGTCCCCGGCAGGACGGATCCGCCGCGCTGGGACAACACTTCTGGCAACAGCTTGGTATAGCGGTCACTGAGACGTTCTCGGTGCTCGTTGTCGCTGGGAAGTCCGTTCCGCTCCAGCAACTCAGGTAGCAGCGATCGATCGGTGCGACCAGAAAAATTCACGTCCGTGCAGGCCGATTCGAGACCAAACTCCTGCTGAATCGCCAGTTTTAAGGCTCCACCTCCGCCACCATTGGTCATCAGCAGCGTGCCATCGATGTCAAAGAGAAGGGTTCGCATCATGCGATCTTACCGAGATGGATCTCGCTGGTACACTGATACCCTGATCTGGCGGTCTGGGACCTGCAATTCGCCGCAGATTTCCTCGTTCGACGAATACCCCGATGACGATTCCCGCGGTGGCACCTAGCAGCCCAGCACCCACGCCGAGCGACGCCGCTGAATCGGTCGATAAGAGCAATTCGCGAGTCCGCGAGATGTTTCGCCAGATTGCTCCTCGCTATGACTTGATGAACCACCTGCTGTCGTTGAACATCGATCGCTATTGGCGTTGGCGGGCGGTACGTCGATTGCGACTGGACCCCGGGATTGCCGGTGTCGACGGTGCTCCCGTGTTGGATACCTGTACTGGCACGGGTGATCTGGCGATTGCGATCGCTCATCACGCCCCGCAAACGGTCGATGTTGTTGGCAGCGATTTCTGCTTCGCGATGCTCGAGATCGCGCGAGACAAACGGGTCAACGGTCAGCCGTCGGATCGAATCGGTTTTTTGGAAGCCGATTCACAATCGCTACCGTTTCCGGACGACCATTTCCAGTGTGTGACAGTCGCTTTTGGACTACGGAACGTGGCGGATACAAACCAGGGTTTACGTGAGATGACGCGAGTCTGCAGGCCTGGTGGCCAAGTCATGGTCCTCGAATTTTCAAGTCCGCGGGTGTGGGGACTTCGCCAAGCGTATGGATTCTACTTTCGCAGCATCTTGCCGAGAATCGGTCAATGGCTTGCGCGGAACGATAAATCGGCTTACAAGTATTTGCCTGAATCGGTCGGCCAGTTCCCTGACGGACAGGCACTCGCCGATCGGATGACGGCCGCGGGTTTGGTCGATGTGCGATTCACGCCGCTGACTTTCGGAGTCGCTACGATTTATGAAGGTACAAAGGCGATTCCCGAGAGGCAGGCTCAGGCTCTGTCATGACCGGCGACTCATTGGCAAAGACAAGATTCTGACGAACCCGTGGTCGTGGCGATTACGGGTGCCAGCGGTGCGATCTACGCAGTCCGATTGATTCAGGTGCTGCTGCAAACGGATCTTCGGATTCATCTTACGATCAGTCCCAGCGGCGCCGCGGTGATCCGTCAAGAATTGGGATTGGATGTCGATATCCGAACGCCGGATCTTGCCGAATTAGTGGGATATCTGCCGCCGTGGAGCAAATCGAAGGCGACGCGATCGATCGCGGAAATGGCAGTTTCAAGAATCGACCAGCGTCTGCGGTTTCACCAATACGACGACTACATGACGCCGATCGCCAGCGGCTCTTTTCGCACGCGTGCGATGGTCGTCTGTCCGTGCAGCGGAAGTACGTTGAGCGGAATTGCCAGGGCAGCTGCGTCGAATCTGATCCAGAGGGCCGCCGAAGTCCATTTGAAAGAACACCGAAAGTTGGTGCTCGTACCGCGTGAGACACCGCTGAGTGTTCTGCAGCTCGAGAACATGCATCGTTTGGCCGCGGCCGGCGCGGTGATTCTGCCGGCGATGCCGGGATGGTACCACGGCGTCGATTCGCTCGACTCACTCGTCGATTTCGTGGTCAGCCGGATCCTGGATCAATTAGCTGTGGACAATCAGCTGATGAATCGTTGGGGCGGCTGACGTCTTCAGGATTTCGATGCGGAAGCATGAGGCCAGTCGACATTGAGTTCTGACGACGGATCAGCCCTTGAGATTCTGTGGCCGTTCGCACTGGCTGAGCGTGACAAAGATCGACCGTTCGATGCGATACGCGGTCAAGCCAGTTTTTGAAACGAACGCATCAGCACCAGCAGCCAAGGACTGAGCTCCAATCCCGTCCTGAGAAGAACCGGTCAACACGACCAGGGGAACCTGCTTGGCGACCTCTCGAAATCGCTCCACCGTTTCCACGCCGCTACTGTCGGTTAGCGAAAGGTCGAGCAGAACCACGTCGATCGAGAGCCGATGGTAGAGTTCGATCGCTTCGCCAAGTGAACTCGCTTGATGGATCGTCAGGCTCGCGTTCGACGCGCGGAGCATTTCGATCGTGAACAGCATGTCCGTGCGACTATCTTCAACGATCAGCACGTGAACGTCCTCGGCATATACCGACTCGCCTGCCATCGCCAACGCGGATTCAAGGTCTTGAGTCAACTCATCGCAGTCGGCGTAGCGTTCCTTGGCATCGTACGCAACCATGCGCCGATAAATTCTTCGCAGCGGACGCGGCATGCAATCTTTCGGCAGGGAATGGAACTGTCGACGAACGAGCAAGTTCTCGAAGTGCTCGGCGAAAGTCGTGCCCCGTAAGCGGGCTTCGCCGGTCAACAAAAAGAACCAGGTCGCGCCCAAACCATAGATGTCCGAGCGTGCGGTCGCATTGGCAAGCGAGCGGGCTTGCTCGGGAGCGATAAAGGGAAGTGTTCCCGCAAGGTGGCCTTTGTGGGTCTCGAACTGGAACACGCTGTCCATCGTGTCAGTCGCACAGAGCGCTGCCAATCCGAGATCGACTAGTTTTACAACACCGTCCCCGTCCATGATGATGTTGCCTGGTTTAACATCACGATGAATCAAGCCGCGATGGTGAGCGTGAGCCAGAGCACGAGCCGTCTGCAAGATGTAGTGCGACGAGACCATCCAATCAAGCGGACCCGAGTCACGAACCTGGACACGCAGGTCGGGGCCCTTCAACAACTCCATCGTGATAAACGGCAATCCGCGGAACTCGCCGACTTCGTAAGCCGTGACGATGTTCGGGTGGGCCAAATGTCGTGCAAGTTGCATTTCACGGCGAAAACGGTCGCTGACACGCATGTTGTGCAAGATTTTGATCGCCGCTTGTTTTCCATGTGCGTCGAAGCCACGGAACACGTTTCCTTCCCCGCCCCGACCCAGCGGCTCGTCGATCACGAACCTTCCAACCTGATCGCCCTTTTGCAGCGACGATGCGTAATTGATTGCGATGCTGTGCCCCTCCAGCAAGCGCATTTCGGTCTCGATCATCCGCATTTGCTTCGGGTCATATAAGCCGCTCGCCTTCAGTCGCTCCAACGCAGGCGGCACAAAGTCATTAGCACGACCCAGATCAAATGCGTAGTCCGACTCCGATCCTTCACCGTTTAGGTGCTCGGTATCATGCAGATCTGTCGAGAAAGACGTTGCCACCGAGCTGTCGGCGAGCGATATCGGCTGCGACAAGCGACCCGACCATTTCAGCAGGGGCGGATAGAAAGGCTGGATCCGGATCGAGGCAATTACCAGCAAGCCGACCAAGCCGATCACGCGTTGGGCAGAATGACCACCGCCGGAATCGTAAAGCATCGGCAAGCAGATCGCGGCCGCAAGCAAGATGCAAAGCAGTAAGAACTGTCGTGACGGGAGCTTCAGACCAAGCGCGGCGGCGCACAATTGAGGAACGACCAGCGGAGCCAGCGAACTGACAAATATTTCGGCGACCGTTGCGATCAAGCTAATCGCGAACGGCAACAGCCAAATTCGCTCACGCTCCTGATCGTCCATTAGCTGGCTTCGTTCAATCATCAAGAATAAACGGCGCCCCCGCGGTAATCACCCCATCACACGAATAGACAAAGATTCTAACCCGCGGCTGGACAGCGGCGAGGTTATAACTGCCGTTTTCAACATAATTCTGCAGATTCGGCAGGCGGACCAAGCTTGCGGACCCCACAAGACTGGTTGCGGCCCAAAGTTGTTTCTCCGCCTGACTGGATCATTCGGAACAATGTGCAAAAACCGGTGTTTCTAAACCGGGCTTCGTTCCCAAAATGGCTTCTTCTCCTCGCACTGGTGGTACTTCTCTCATGTTCAGCAAACGGTTCTTACTGGGTATTTCAGCGACGATCTGTTTTTCGATGTCGTTGTGCCATGCCGATTGGCTTCGGTTCCGCGGCCCAAACGGATCTGGAATCAGCCCCGATTCGTCAGCGACTCCCTCCACATGGAGTCCAACCGAGAACATCAAGTGGAAAGCGGAGCTGCCGGGATCGGGCGTATCGAGCCCGATTATTGTTGGCGATCGCGTTTTCGTGACCTGCTATTCCGGTTACGGAATGGACCGCCAGGACCCAGGCGATATCAACAACCTGAAGCGGCACCTGGTTTGCGTTGATCGCAAGAACGGCGACATTCTTTGGCAAAAGTCGGTCGATGCGGTGCAGCCTGAAGACCCGTATTCGGGAATGGGCGTACCATCGCACGGCTATGCCTCGCACACGCCAGTCTCTGATGGCGAGAACGTTTATGCGTTCTTCGGAAAGTCGGGCGTCTTTGCCTTCGATCTCGAAGGCAATCAATTGTGGCAGAAAAGCGTTGGCACAGAGAGCGACAACAGGAAATGGGGCTCGTCGTCGAGTCCGATTGTCCACGATGATCTGGTGATTGTCACCGCTAGCGCCGAAGGCCGGGCGCTCGTCGGGCTGAATAAGAAAACGGGTGAAGAGGTATGGCGCCAGGAAACCGACGGGCTCGCTGACGTCTGGGGAACTCCGTTGCTGGTTGAAGTCGAGAAGGATCGCACCGACTTGGTCATCGGCGTTCCTTATGAGTTTTGGGGACTCAACCCCGAAACAGGAAAACTGCGATGGTATAGCGAGGCAATGGATACGGACCAGTACAACTCAAGCGTCGTCGAATCGAACGGAATCGTCTACGGCATTGAAGGCCGCGGAGGCGGATCAGCTGCCGTGAAAGTGGGCGGCAAAGGCGACGTGACGGAGACCAATACGGTTTGGACCGGCAATGACTCGGCAAGGTACGGCACGCCACTGGTTCAAGACGGTCGCATCTACTTTTTCAGCAACGGAGTCGCCAAATGCATCAACGCGAAGGATGGTGAATCAATCTTTGAAGGACGATTGCCCGGCGCGAGTAACGCAGCAGGCCGTGGCGGCCCGGGAGGATTCGGTGGTGGCGGGGGTCGGCCCGTCGGCGACGGTGGCCGCGGCGGAGATGCCCGTCGAGGCCAGCCCGGTGCTGACGGGGTCCGGGCGGCGGGTCCGGGCGGCGGGGGTCGACCGGAAGGCGGGTTCGGCGGCGGTCGAGGTGGCGGAGGATTTGGCAGTCGCGGTGGTGGTGGATTTGGTGTGCAAGATTACTCGTCGCCCGTCGCCGCCGATGGCAAGATCTACTACGTCAAGAGTGATGGAACCACGATCGTGATCAAAGCCAGCGATGAGTTTGAGTTGCTGTCCACCAACAAAATCACCGCGGACAAAGAGACCTTTAGCGGTACACCGGCAATCAGTGATGGCCAGATCATCGTGCGATCCGACAAGCACCTTTACTGCATTTCGCAGGAGTAGTGGTCGGTTAAGAGTGTTGCCCTAACGATCAACTTATCCAACCAGCGACATAGCCAAGGAGATGATTCTCCTTGGCTACTTTTCGTTCCTGCACTCCTGTATCCCGCTTGCGCTGCCGAATGTGCGGGTGACAGCGTTCCTATGGCCAGGTGCCGCTGAAAGCAATTCAAACTGATTCAGTTCGGTTCAGTTGCAACGCAAAGCTTTGTCATAACCTGCAATGGCAGAACGGCTGTTCTATTAGGGCACCCCAATCGTTCTCTTTTGCCTTGGCGTTCTTGTTTGCGTGGTCAACGCTTCATCCGTAGTCGATGTAGTCATTGCATCGAGATCCGTTTCGTTTACGCGCAACGGCTGCGCAACCCCGTCATTCTGCCCACGCGAAACAAAGCCGGCAGAAACGGTCAACCGCAAGCCTCCCAGCTCAAACGTTGCGCGGAGATTGGTGAACGGCTTCCAGTGCTGATGCACTGGTGGCCATCGAAAGCTACGTCCTAGCTTAAAAAACGTGTTGTTTCCAGTGGAGAACAAAAGATGAAAAGGCTGTGGATATTGCCAGCCGTTGCGATCTGTACGATCGTTGCGGGGGCACACACTGCCAGCGCCGCTTACTGTGGTGCGATCAGCTACGAAGGCTGTGGTGGATGTGGAAATACTGTCGTTGACGGTGGAGTCGTGGCGGACGGCGGTGCAGTGGTTGACGGCGGTGCCGTTGATTGCGCCCCGGTTGCCGGCGGAACCTACACCGTGATGCGAACAGTCCGGGAAACGGTTTACGACCAAGTTCAAGAAACTCGGTACCGTAACCGCACCGAAACTTACTACGAAGATCGTCAGGTCCAAGCCACTCGCATGGTTCCGGAAACGACGACTCGTGAAGTTCAGTACACCGTGATGGTGCCAACGTACGAAACCAAGTCTCGTACGATCAACTACAAGGTCAACAAACCGGTTTACGAGACTCACTGTCGAACGATCAACTACACCGTGCGTAAGCCTGTGTACGAAACTCGCTCGAAGACGATCAACTACACCGTCTGCAAGCCTGTGTACGAAACGCACACCCGTAACATCAACTACACCGTGCGGACGCCAAAGTACGAAACTCGCACCAAGACGATCAACTACACGGTCAACAAGCCTGTGTACGAAACCTGCAGCAAGACGATCAACTACACCGTCATGAAGCCGGTTTACGAGACCAAGAGCCGCACGATCAACTACACGGTTTACAACACCGTGCGTGAGCAGAAGGTTCGCACCGAGAACTACAGCGTTGTGGTTCCTGAGAACTACACCCGTACGGTCACCGTTCGTGGCGGCCACTGGGACACCCGCACCGAGACCATTCCTGGTCCCACGATGCGAAAAGTGGTCCGCGAGCCAGGCACATGGACTTACGATCCTTCAACTTGCAAGAATGTCTACTGCCCCGGCAAGTGCCGAGTCGAGTGCGTTCAATGCCCGCCAAAGACGATCTGCAAGAAAGTCTGGGTTCCGACTTGCGAGCAAAAGGAAGTTTGCTGCACGAAGTACCGTCGTGAGTGCCGTACTCGCCAAGTCAATTACACTGTTTGCCGTAGGGTTCCCGAGTGCCGCACCAAGGTTTGTAACTACACAACCTGCCGTCTGGTTCGCGAGTGCCGCAGCAAGGTTTGCAACTACACCGTCTGCAAGATGGTCCCTGAGTGCCGAACCAAGACCTGCAACTACACAGTGTGCTGCGGTTACGACTGCGAGCAACGCACCAAGACTTGCAATTACACGACTTGCAAGATGGTTCCCGAATGCCGCACCAAGACCTGCAACTACACCGTTTGCACGGGCTACACCTGCGAGCCTCGCACCAAGACTTGCAATTACACGACCTGCAAGATGGTTTCGGAGTGCAAGACCAAAGTTTGCAGCTACCAAGTATGCAAGTTAGTTCCGCAGTGCCGTACCCGTACGGTCTGCGAAACCAAGTGCCGCAAAGAGTGTTACACCAAGACCATCAAGGTCGCCAAGTGCCGTAAGGTTTGCGAACCTTACACTGTCACCAAGTGCGTTCCTCGAGTCGTCTGCAAGCAGGTCCCAGTTCAAGTTTGTGCACCCGCACCTGCTTGCTGCTCGACCGGAGTTGCTTCGGCTTCAGACCTCGGTGCGGCTTGCGGTTGTGCAGCTTCGGCTTGCGGGGCTTCTGCCTGCGGCGGATGTGCACCCGTTTGTGCACCCAGCCGCGATTGCCCGCTGAAGAGCATGTTAAAGCGACTGTTCAACTGTGGCGGCGGTTGTGACAGCGGTTGCGATGCAGGCCCAACTTGTGGCTGTGAAGCTGAACCTAGCTGTGGCTGCGAAGCCCCGGCATGTGGATGCTAAGCATTCGCTTCCAATAGTCCGCTGGAAGCGGACGTTAAGTACGCAGGACGATAGCGACTTCGACGCGGGGTGAGTCCCATTGGGGCTCACCCCGCTTTTTTTGTGAGGGGATGACTCCCTGGCAACAAGTTGGCCGCTGGTGTGGGGCTAGGATCCATCCTCGCGGAGCGTCAAGCAGATCCTGAAATTGGTAATAGCCGCCCTGGCCGTCATTGACGTCGTCTCGGCCGTCACGCTGGCCTAAGGCGACTGGTCCCAACGGCAACGAACGAGCGGGCCAGGAAATCCCAGACTGCCGCGAGCACGCAGACCGAGGCTGCAATGTCTGCCGAACCGGTCGCCCAGGCCGTGACCAGAAAACGCCGGATCCTTTTTAGGCCCCAATCTGGCGAAATGCACGGTTATTTGGGCTTTTCCGGTTGCCTAATGCTGGCATGTCGCTAGTTTGAATGAGTGCGATCTTGTCGTCCGGTTTCGCGGGGCTAACGAGCAGGCTCGATCTCCGCCCCGGCATTCCGACAGCAGGATGCTTGAGAACCAAAATCTGTCTTGGACCGCACCCACTGGAAAGTCATTCATGATCCGCGTTTGCTCACTCGCTCTCGCGCTTTTGATCGGAGTTACCGCAATCAATGCCGCAGACTGGTCCGACACGACGTTTCCAGTCAAGAGCCACGACTTCGGTACTGTCGCCGTCGCCGCGAAAACCGAATTCCGGTTTCCGATTCACAACAACCTATCCAGCACGCTTCATATCCAATCGGTTCGAGCGAGTTGCGGATGCACGACACCGATTGTCGAGAACAGTTTTATCGGCCCGAATCAGACCGGAGAGATTCTGGCGCGGTTCAACACCAACACCTTTCGCGGCAAGAAGGGCGCAACGTTGACGGTGGTCATCGATCAGCCGTTCTATACCGAAGTCCGTTTGCGCGTTGACGGATACATCCGCAGCGACATGGTATTCCATCCTGGGGCGATCGAGTTCGGACAAATCGACCAAGGCAACGGCGTCTCAAAGTCCTCGAAAATCCTGTATGCTGGCCGACCTGACTGGCAGGTTCTCGACGTCCATAGCAATCGCCCTTGGTTGATGCCGTCCTTCAACGAAGTCACGCGTAGCGGCGGCCGAGTTGACTACGAATTGAGCGTGGCGATACGGGAAGACGCTCCCACCGGTTTCTTCCAAGACGAGTTGGTCGTGTTGACGAATGATCGCACGATGCCAAGGGTCCCGCTACGAGTCAGCGGGCAGGTCGAAAGCGGATTGACGGTTTCTCCACAAGCGATCGCTCTGGGCAGCTTGAAGCCTGGACAGAAAGTGACTCAAAAACTAATTCTTGTTGGAGAAAAACCGTTCCAGGTAGCTTCGATTCAGGCACAGGGATGGGACATCAAGTTCGCACCGACTAGCGAAGCGAAAAAGCTGCATGTCTTGTACCCGGAATTCACTCCCACCGAGATCGTCACCGGTCCACAGAGAGAGACGATCGTGATCGCTACGGCGGGCGACCAATCGATTACCGCCAAAGCACTGCTGACCGCCGAGATTCGCGCTCAGTAGACCTGACTTCCCGGTTCATCCGAGAGGCCGTGGCGGCTTTAGAATTGCGTTCCCCAGGGTGGCAGGTGGCAGGGTGGCAGGTGGCAGGTCGTCGAGCGTCGACAAGCCATCCCTTGGCGCCGTGCTACATCAACTCGTCATCGGTGGATGGCAAGTTCTTGCCTGGCTCGGCTGCTTCAAGCAATTGATCGAGTTGTTGTAACGCGACCGGCAATGGCGTTGGCGATTGCCGAAAGCCATTCCACCATTTCGCCAACGTTTCGGCGGTGCTGGCGTCGCTGCGTTGCCACAGCTCCATCGCGCGTTGGACCGGTAGTGGATGCGGGCGAATCAGTTCTAGGTTGGCTGCGGCGGTCAGCACGAAAGGAACAGCAACCAGAGACCAAGCGTTGGCCAGGGACTGCTCGCCGGTTTTTCTCCGGGTATGCGACTCAATCGCGATCCGCGTGATCAGCCACGCCACACGAAGAACCTCCGGGACCTCTTGATCGACGTCCGTCAACATCGCCTCGATCCAAATCCTTCGATCATCTGCGGCGTACCCTCCGTCCCCACCCCGAATGGGCTGGACCAATTTCACGGTCAAACGTGAGGCCCACCAACCGCTGGGCGGACTGTTGTCCCAAACCTGGCGTTCGACGTCCCGTAGCAGGCCCGGCCCAACCGCCTCCCATTTTTCGCGCAGCGGTCTGGCTCGCAACTCCAGCTGCTCCCCCAGTTTCGGAAAACGGCCAGTGTACGCCTGGCGGGCATCGCTCAGGCGGTTGGAAATCGCTTTGCCGGTCTGTTCGACCTGCAATTCGCTGCAGCCGCCCCACATCAGCGCCGCTGCGCAAGCCTCGCTGATCTCCGCGCCTGATAACAGTCCAGCGAGGTAGTGTTGCCAGAAGATCGCGACATCGATCGACGACGACAGCAAACGGTTGTTGATGTCGGTTACCGGACCAACCAGCAGTTGCTCCGTTTTTGAATCCGTACATGGCGCACCAGTGGCCACGACGTACGCCGAGTGGGCGGCGCTCAGTTCGGGATCGGCGACCCAACGTATTTTCGCACTCTTTGCCACAGCTTTACTCCTCGCAAAGTCGGGCGTTGATCCACTGCTCGAGTTCTTCAAAGTCAACAGGCGGCAGCGAACTTAGATCTGGTCGCAGCTTTTTGGCTTCATGCAGGTAAACGTGTTGAATTTCCGATTGCGCCTTGCGGGTGTTCCAATGAATCAGAACTCGGATGCACAGCGGCAATGAATCAGGCACGGTAATTTCGTAGCCGCATAGCAGTGGAACCTCCAGCCATCCAAGTTGGCGGGCTGCCAAGGCAGGAAACTCGGCTCCCAGATCCTTGGTGACCGTGAACAGGGCGCTGGCCACATCCTCCTTTTCGATACCATTTCGGCGGATGATCAGGCCCAACAGCTGTCGTGTCGCGTTGAGGATCTGATCACGATCGTCCGCTTGAACAGAGGTTGCTCCACGGACGCCACGGCAAACGGTCATTCCCGACTCACTGTAATGCTGAAAGAAAGTTTCAATGCTATCACAACAGATGCGTCCACCCCTACCAGCCTGTTGAAAAAGGGGGCCTGACTCTGTGGAGGGCATGAAACAACACGACCAAAACAAATGCTTGGAGAGGGTCAGACCCCTTTTTCGATAGGCTCCTACGGGTATCCCGGGGACGCATTTCTCGTTGCTACCGCCGTCAGGCATTCACTGGCCGCAACGCGAACCATGCGCTGGCGAGCGCAACCCACTCGCGAAAACAAATCGTGGGGCGAACATTGGGACCACCACTATAGAATATGGCAGCCACAGCCGATAATCGGGGAGTCAACGATTTCTGTTCCCTCAACACGCAACGCCAGACCGCCAACATGCCTCCGCAACGCAGCCGTCACCAAGAAAAGATCATCAAGAACTACTACCAAAACCGCGACACGATCGGTCTGCAAAAAGCTCAGGAAGCAGTGACGGAACTATACCTGAGTGAGGGCAAAAAGAGGGCTACGATCTGGAAACGGCTCGTCAGCCATTTGCAGAAAATCGGTCTGCCGGCAGACCAAATCGCAAATCTTCAGCAGCAAGATGACCCAGAGCAGGTTGCCAAAGTTCTCAGTAAGTTTGTCTAACCGCGTTATCTCGCCCAGAAATTCTGGAAGTCGTGATTAACCACGATCCGGATCTTCGACTGTTACGCCGCGAAATGGGGAGTCTCAGAGGCGGCTTCGACAACTCGAAAACGGTTCCGCCATAGCAGCCGCTGAAGCCAACTTGGCTTGCGAAGACTTGGATCATCGGCGTTGATCACGTGCGTCTTACCTCGTGCCGTTCGCAACTCAAGCCGATTTCCTGAAAGCACATTTTCGACGATCCAGAATTTATCGACAACGTACGCGTAGGTCTCGCCCTTCGGTGTGGCAACGACGTTCGCGGCTCGAGGTCCGGGAGAACTGCTTCGCTTACTCTTTCGATAAACCGCCCAGTCACCTGGGTTCCACTGATCGCGCATGTGATAAGACTCTTTTGGCCAAATTTTGGACAGGCTTCGGATTCCAACTCCATGTCAAAATCCGAGGTCCAGGTGCGCCGGCGGGCCGATCCGCAAGCTCGACAGCAACAAAACTGTCACCCAGTAATAGTCAGGATACTTCAGTTTTCGCTCCGGTGCATCACCATTTTGGTACGAATCTGGTCATCATGCCGAACTTCGTTGGCCTCCGCTCCAGCGTCGCTCGCGAAGGCCGGATACTTGCACGCCGCGTTGGTACCCTTATGATCAAGAGTAATCAAGTTCGATGACGGTTCGGTCGCGGAGATAAATACCGATGGTGCTTGGCTCTCTAATGCTTTCAACTCCAATCACTGACATCCCCTCCGAGTCGGTTCTGGCGAGTCCCGTAACTGGCCCAATCGCTGCTGGCCCAATCGTTACTGGCCCAATCGTTACTGGCCCAGAACAGTTCGATAGGCGGATTGGTGCTGGCCGCGTGCGGGATCTTTCTACTCTTTCTTTTTCTCGCCTTCGTCTTCTTCTTCCTCCGCTACTTCAAACTCTGGTTCCAGGCCTACATGTCGGTCGCCGATGTCAGCTTGGTCAGTTTGATCCGGATGCACTTTACGAAAGTGAATCCGAATGTCGTTGTTCAAGCGAAAGTCATGTCGGCCCAGGCCGGATTGAATATCAATCGCGACAGCGGTATCAGCACTCGTCGATTGGAAGCCCACTATCTGGCCGGCGGGAACGTGATGAACGTGATCCACGCCATCATCGCGGCACACCGGGCCGAGATTCCGCTCGATTTCGACCAGGCGGCCGCAATCGACCTGGCAGGCCGAGACGTTTTGGATGCAGTCCAAACCAGCGTTTATCCGAAAGTCATCGATTGTCCCGATCCGTCACGCAGTGGAAAGACGACGCTCAGCGCGATCACCAAGAACGGCATCGAATTACGGGTGCGGGCTCGTGTCACGGTGCGAACCAATATCTCTCAGTTGATCGGTGGTGCCACTGAAGACACGGTGATTGCCCGCGTCGGCGAAGCGATCATCAGCTCAATCGGGTCAGCCGCATCGCACTTCGACGTGCTCGAGAATCCTGACATGATCACTCGCGTCGTGCTTTCCCGCGGCTTGGACGCACAGACGGCATTCGAGATCGTTTCGATTGACATCGCGGACATCGACGTCGGGGAGAACATTGGTGCTCGCTTGCAGAGCGATCAGGCGGAAGCCGACACTCGCGTCGCCCGCGCCCAAGCGGAAAGACGTCGCGCCGAAGCGATCGCCGAAGAGCAGCAGATGAAGGCCAAAGTTGCCGAAAATCGATCGCAACTGGTGTTGGCCGAAGCGGAAGTCCCGATGGCCATGGCGGAAGCTTTCAGGGCTGGCCGCATCGGCAACCCCAACGGCCAGAACTGACCGACGACCGAGTGGCACGCTCTTCTTATCGCGTAAGGTTTGCCGGAGGATCGGGATTCGAACTCGCCGGAATCGTCGATCGCCCCGACGATGTATCAGCACCACCGATCGTTGTCTTCAGTCATTGCTTCACCTGCAGCAAAGACCTCAAGGCAATTGTCCGCATTTCGCGCGGGCTCGCGGATTGGGGGATCGCGGTGTTGCGGTTCGACATGACCGGATTGGGAAACAGCAGGGGCGACTTTTCCAAGACAAGCTTCACCACGAACGTCGCCGATCTGCGAGCTGCAATCGAGTTCGCCAGTGTCGAACTCGGTCCCGTCACCGCTTTGCTGGGGCACAGTTTTGGCGGCGCCGCATCTTTGGCCATCGCCGGATCGAATCCGCCAACGGAATTTAACCCCCGAGCAGTCGTGACCTTGGCCGCGCCCAGCGAAACGCAACATCTGCAATTGCTGCTGACCAAGCTGGACCCAAGAATCGAGACGACCGGCGTTGGCACCGTTTCGATCGGTGGAATCAATTGGAAGATTCGTCGCGAAATGCTCGAGGATTTTCGTGCTCACGATTTGCCCGCATTGATCTCAAAGGTCAGGGCTGCCACGCTCGTGTTGCATTCACCCCAGGACGCCATGGTCGGGTTCGATCATGCACTGCGGATCATGGGGCTGATTCAGTCATCACCGGAAACATCCGCGCCGGTCAGCCTGGTCTCGCTCGACGGCGCGGACCATCTACTTTGCGAAAAGCAGTCGGATATAGAATATGTGACCTCAACGGTCGCGGCGTTTCTGAATCGCTACGCGTTGCCGGGGTAGTGATCATAGAGCCTTGATCAAGATACACTTTTCCGTAAGCCGAAGTCGCTAGGGCGTCGGCTCACGTTTCATTGTCCACCCTACGGTTGCCCGAGCACTCGGTAGACTTCGGCCGAGTCGGTGAGGCCCTGGTCGATGCAACGGCGGGCCACCGCGTGAAGGTCCACGGCGCCCGCTGCGCCGGCCGCCCGCCGCATTTCCGTGGCGGACGCACCCGACTCAAGCGTCTCGGCAAGCGCTTCGCCGACCGGATCGCTGCCGTCAAACCGAATGCACTGAGCAACCGGCATCCGACCGTGATAACCAGTCCCCAGACAGTCTTCGCAGTCCGACTCCACTCGCGCCGCCGATTCACCGCGACACCGCTGGCAAACTCGCCGTAGCAGTCGCTGAGTCACGATCGCCCGGACACCACTTCGAATGACGTAGCTCGGCACTCCCAATTGAACCAGTCGGCGTAAGGAGGCGGCAACATCCGTGGCGTGAAGTGACGAGAAAACCAAATGCCCAGTCAACGAGGCTTGCAACGCGGCCTCGGCGGTTTCCGGGTCACGTATTTCGCTTACCAGCAAGACCTCGCTGTCCTGGCGAACTGCACTTCGCAACGCCGATGCGAGCGTCATGCCACTGGAGGGATCAAGTTCGCTTTGGCTAATCGCATCGATCACCGTTTCCACCGGGTCCTCGATCGTCATCACACTTCGGCGCGGCGTTTCACCGGCAATTCGCCGCAGCATCGCGTACATGGTCGTTGTCTTGCCGCTACCGGTTGGTCCGGACAACAGCACCGCACCATCCGTCTGACCGCACAACTGCGAAAGCTGATCAGAAACATCAGCCGTCATCTGAAGTGACTCGATCGAATCGTGCGAATCATCCTTACGCAGCAATCGAACGACCGCCCGAGGTCCGTGGACCGTGGGATAGATCCCCAACCGCATCGAGACCTTTTCATCCAGCGGATTCTTGCTCGACCAGCTCAACCGCCCTTCCATCGGTTGCCCGCGTCGGTAGGTGGGCAGACCTGACAAGACCATCAGCCGAGTGACCGGGTCGCTCGCTCCGCCACCCGGCAGCGTCTCGGCAACCGACAAGACTCCGTCGATTCGAAACAGGACTTCCCAACCATTCTCACGAGGCTGCAGATGAACATCCGAAGCTCCGCGAGTGATCGCCATCGGCAGGATCAATTCGATCGCATCAACCGCAAAATTCGCGTCGCTGGGATCGAGACGCGATAATGCTGCAACAGATATACTGGCGTTGGCCATTGGGATTCCGTGTTCCATCCGGATAGATCGAACAGTCTGCGAAGCTTGCTGTCGAAGCTTCTTCAGTCGAATCATGACGCTTTTGGCGTTAGACTGCAAACCACACTTACAATCGCCGGGTCGCGACAGAGAAATGCGATTGATCCATCCTCGTCGATCAGGCTGGCGATTGTCCGAATGAACAGAGCCCACGATTCTGGGTGAACGGAACTCGCACAACACCCCCCATGGAGTCCAACTTGAGAACCTTCTTGTTCGCCTGCCTTGCCGTTGCGGTTCCGTTGGACTGCCCGGCCCAATCGCTGGACAGCCAGTCTGCGGCACGGTCGGCGGTGGAGCCGCTGACCGTCATGACTTGGAACCTGGAGTGGTTCTATGACGACGAGACCGGTGACAACTACAGCAAGCTGGGAAAAGAGAAGGCCGCGCCGAGTCGAGCCGAGTGGGATTGGCGACGTGACGCGATTGCCAGCAGCATTGCCGAGTCCAAGCCGACTGTGCTGGCCGTTCAGGAGGTCGAAAACCGAAGAGTGCTGTACTACCTCTCTCGGGCGCTGACGCGCAATCACAAGCTGGAGTATCAGGAGCTGGGGATCGAAAGCCGCGACCATTTTACCGAGCAGGATGTCGGGATCATGTTTCGCCCGCCGGTAGACGCGCTATCGCTGTTCCAGGGGGCATACCCCAAACGCATGCGCAGGGACAACCGTTACTACGATGTCACCAAACATCTGATGGCCGTTTTGGAATTCCCCAGCGGGCAGTCGAACGAACGCGTGTTGCTGATGACCTGTCACCTGAGGTCGGGTGCGGAAGGCGAACCGGTGCGGTTACGGCAAGCCCGGTTGCTCCATCATTGGATCGCCGACGCGATCAAGAAGGGTGAGAACGTCATTCTGCTTGGTGATTTCAACACCGAAGAAAAGGGTATCACCACTCGCAAACAGAGTGACTTGGGAATCGCCAGTGGGCTCGAGTCGCCAACGACGGACGATGACTTGGTCGATCTGAACTTACGATTAGCCTCGGGGAAACGACAAACTCATTTGCTTGAGGGTCGTCAGTTCGACCGGATCTTTTGCAGTCGGTCTCTGTTGGAAAATGACCCGTCGCGCCCCGATCTTGTCTTCACAAAGATCGAGGTGCGACGAGACTTGACCGTTCGTGGCAAACAAGACACGCCCGAGCAACATGGGGATGCTTACTGGAAACTTCCCCCTGACGAGCGTGACCTGAGCGACCACTACCCTGTGATGGCAACGTTCGAGGTGCGTTAGCACCCACCGGCGTTATGCTGCGTCTTTCTTTTTCTTGCCTTTGCCTTTCGCACCGGCTTTGGCAGCTCGCTGAAGTTGTTTCGGCAATTTCTCTTTTTGCTCGGCGGTCAACAGAGCCATGACGTCGCCGCGGAACTTCGTGCGAACTTCATTCGCTTTGGCGAGCGCCGCCGATTGGGCTTCTGAGTAACCGGCTTCCTTGTCGACGGCGGCATTGAGCTCTTTGCCTTTTTTGTCGGAGTCCTTCATTGACTTTGCGACTTCTGCGCGCTTCTTAGTCAGCTCGACAGTGATGCCGGCAGCTTCGCGAATCTCTTTCATCTTCGCGCCGGCTACCTTGCCAATCTCTTTGATCTTTGTGACCTGATCTTCGGTCAATCCAACTTCCTCCAGCTGCTTGAGTAACTGCGTGGCCGCGTTCTGCTCGCCTCTCTTGCCTTTCTTCTTGCCTTTTTCATCGTCCGCAGCGAGAGCGGGAACAGCAATCACGGCGGCAAGCAGAAGTGCACTAACAGACTTCCAATTCATCGGAGACTCTTTGTAATCGTGGGGGGAACTGATTCGCCCGCAAAGCGGACGCAAGAGCTGGAGTTTACTCTTAGCAGGCACCGCTAGTCCACTATCAATATCCTAAATTGTCGAGCCAGCATCGTCGGTCAGCCGATCGAATGTAGCCGACATGCTCGGCGTTGACGCCTCCGTTGTCACGACAACGTCTGTCCACCATCCACGCTCAGGATCTGGCCGGTCGCCATGCTGGTTCCGACCGCAAAAAAGAGAATGGCATCGGCGATGTCGTCCGGCTGAGACGCCTTCGGGATCGGATACGAAGCGACCATCTGTCCCAAGTCCCAGTCTGGATTCCCCTGCCGAATCCAGCGGCTGTCGATTGGACCGGGACAGACAGCGTTGACCCGAACCTGCGGTGCCAACACGCGGGCCAGCGATTTCGTCATCGTGTTCAACCCGGCCTTCGAGGCACAGTACGCGATCGAAGAGCCGCTGCCGGTCAGCGCCGCGACCGAGCTGACGTTCACGACCGATCCGCCGTCTCCCTCGCGTAACAGCTTGGCAGCAGCTCTGGTCACAAAAAAGGCTCCCTTCAGATTGACGTCGAGCATCCGGTCCCACATCTCCTCGGTCAACCCTTCCAGGTCCGCATGTTCGATGAAGTTCGTCGTGGCCGCGTTATTGACCACCACGTCGAGCCGTCCAAACGTGTGCCGAACCAGCTCGAGCATCTCGCGAACTTTGGCATCGTCCGAAACGTCGCAGCAGACAAGCAACGCTTTCACACCCAGCGCATTGACATCACTGGCTGTCTGTTCAGCGTCAGACTTGCTGCGCGAATAGTTGACAACGACGTCAAAGCCAAGTTTCGCAAATCGCAGCGAAGTTGCGCGGCCCACACCAGTCGCCGCCCCGGTTACGAGCACAACCGGCCGAGAAGATTCTGTCATGTTTCTTTCATCTTGGGTTCATGGAAAGGTGCCTACAACAAAACAGATTTGCGGACCAGCGGCCACCCCTTCAAGCCACCCCCTCAAGCTTTATTCCGCAGCCGTACCAACCGTGCTTCACCGCTTTGCAGGTGCATGAGGCCGGCAGGCGTCTGGACGATCAGTTCGCCATCTTCCGTGACTCCGCGGCAGTCGCCCTGATACTCCCCCTCACGATCTCGAAAGCTGACCTCTTTTCCCGTCAATAGGCACTTCGATCGAAACTCAGCAACCAGCTCTCCCGCGTCTTCAGCCAGGCTGGAAATCGCCTGCAGGATGTTGACAACGATCGGCTGCAGCAAATCGTAGCGCTCAACGCTTCGTCCAACCGACCGGGCAACCGATTGAACGTCGCTGGCCGCTGGGTCGTCGCCGAGATCAGGAGTTGCTGTGACGTTCACGCCGACACCAATCACAACGCGATCCGCCACGTTCTGGTTCGTCTCCAGCAGAATTCCCGCGACCTTACCACCGCCGAGATGAACATCGTTTGGCCACTTCAGTTTCGCTTGAATCGGCGCGAACTCGAATTCAAGACTCCGAGCGATGCCGACACCCACCGCCATCGACAGCAGCTTTGACGCGCGATCTGCCTGCAAGCGGCGGTTGATCACCAACGAAAAAGTTAGTGTGCCATCATTGCTGACCCAAGTCCGCCCATGTCTGCCGCGCCGGAAGTTTGCCGGTCAGTGAGATAAAGCTTGGGGCAATGCTGACTCGGAATCTGTTGCCCATTGACCTCGCCGAGAGCCAGGCTGTTCGTGGATTCGGTCGCAGCGCAGTAGTGGACGGCGCAGCAGACCTGGTCCGTAAGCAGTTGCTCGGCTGCGCGAAGTCCGCTCGAATCGATATCACCTGCGGTCGACAGCATCAGAACAACAAAAAACCGATTGCGAATAGTGTCAACAGGATCACGGCAACCAAACGCCACAGCGGTCGAGTCTGTGTGTTGGCGACCGTTTCGGGAAAGTTGTCCTCGACGTACTGATCATAATCAAAGTCGTCGACATCGGTGTCGTAGTACTCTTCGTCACGCCAGCCATCGGCATCGCTACTGCCACAGTGGCGACAGAACTTCGCGTCGGATCGAATCTCACCACCACAGTGAGGACAGGGAACAGCCGATTGACTCATGCTTCAGTACCATTTGACATTGTTGCTCGGTTGTCCCAACCGAGTCTCTTCCGATTGCTCGGCTGCTCTGTCCCAACCGGTCTCTTCGATTGCTCGGTCCCTTTGTTGCTCGGTTGTCCCAACCGAGTCTCTTTCCGATTGCTCGGTCACTTTGTTGCTCGGTTGTCCCAACCGAGTCTCCCAAGAAACTCGGTTGGGACAACCGAGCAACACTGGCTATCGCCCTGCCTCCAGGTACGCGATCAGATCCAGAATCTCGTCCTTCGTGAATGTGTCGACTAAGCCCTCGGGCATCCAGGAAACGTCCGATAGCTGTTGTGATTCAATGTCGTTTTTTGCGATTTCGATCGTCTTCAAAGGCTGCGTGGGATCGGTCGACAATCGCAGCACCGGGGAACGATAATCGCCACCGGTCGTCACCTGTCCGACGTAGGCCTTGCCGTCGGTCGTGACAAGTTGCAGGCTGCGATAGTTCTCGGCGATCACCTTCGAGGGCTCGATAATTGACACCAACATATCACGTCGATTGAAGCGGCGATTTGCGGCCGTCAGATCGGGACCGACCAGCGTGCCGCGGGTCCCGAAACGATGACACTTGACGCACGATGCCGAGGCAAATACTTCGGCGCCCCGTGTCAGATCGCGGTTCCGATCGCCAGTCGCCGCTGGTCCGTCTGCGGACGCGAGCAACTCCTGCACCGTCCATTTTCTGACCAGAGATCTCGGTGTGGACGAGACGAATTCTTCGATTGGCGGTGTCTCCTCGATCAAGGAACCGAGTCGGCGCCGCTGGTCCTGATCGAGTGTCGCGACGGCTTCTTTGCGGATCCTCTTGAGGAAATCGTTCATTCCCGCCCCGCCCAGATAGTGCTTCGCCTGCGCAAGCCCAGCAAAATAGCGCGACGATCCTCCATGGTCCACCCATCGCGAACGTTCCGCAGCACGTACAAGTAATGCATCTGCTCGGTCTGGTTCTCGGACGATCTCAGCAGGCCAATCGTTTTGGAAACGACGTCATCGGCGGCAAGTGCGACAAACAACTCGCTGAGCCACCTGTTTTCCGCATAGACTTGGCTCGGGTATTGTCCTCCCAGCGCCAAGAGGGTCGCGTCCTTCAATCTGGATTCAATCCCATCGGCGCCATGAACGCAAAGCCAATACGCGTAGAAAGCGGCCAGTCGATCAGCTGGGCGAACTCACCGCCGGCAGCAGCTCGTTCAACCGACTGATGATCGCGGGAAACCTTTCTTGCTCTCCGGAACGAGCCAGCGCGGTCAAAACTTGCAATGCCGTCGTCACGTTTTGTTCGGCCAGCGCACGGTCTTGCCACATCTCCATTGGATGACGCTCGATCACGTTCAGGGCGGCATGGCGAATCCATGGATCGGGATTGGAAAGGTACGTTCCAAACGCGGACGAGACATTTTTCGCTCGGTGGCTGCGCGAGATCCGCCTCCAATTCCCGGCGCAAGTGTCGCGAGTTTCTGGCAAACCGATCGCTGGCCAACTCCCAACGACTTGCGGTCGCCTCGCGGCTGCCAACACCTACATATCGAACGCGGTACAGAGCCGATTGCGTTTTCCGACCACCGGTCACCAGGTACATGCTGCCATCGGGTGCGAAGTCCAAGTCGGTTACGTTCAGCGGGCGCCCTTTCAAGAACGTTTCGGCAGTCATCAGATAGCTGCTGCCACGCGGGACCATGTGTACGGCCATGATCCGACCGTAAGCCCAATCGAGAATGAACAACGAGTCACGGTAGCGGGCGGGGATAATTGCTGCGAGTGCCAAACTTGACGGCTGTGGGCGATCCCTTCCCGATATCCAGATTCGGCCGGGTGTTATCGGGATGATCGTGGTAATACGAAGGCCACTCCTTGGTCACACCGCGCCAACCGTAATCGCCACCGGTCAGCAGTTGGCTGACTCGAGTCGGCCGGTACCAAGGTGAACCCATGTCGTACTCCGCATCGGCGTCATACGTGAAAATCTCGCCGTCGGAGTTGAAATCGATTCCAAACGGGTTGCGCAGCCCCGCAGTGAGCACCTCGACGTCGCCCGAACTTGGATCGATCCGCAGCAAATGTCCTTCGTTGGTTTTCTTGCCGCGCCGGGCATCTCGAAAAGGCGACGTGTAATCAATCGCATCTTGGGGTAAGTCAACCGAGTCGCCGTGAATCGAATAGAGTTTCCCGTCGGGCCCGACAGCCAGGTCATTGCGGCCATGTCCCACGCCTCCGGATGACTCATATAGAAGTATCGGCGACCCAAACTTGTCGCCGCTTCGTGGCAGTCGATAGAGCCCTTTGGAGTTGTTCGCGTTGGCATACAGATCACCACCGATGAACGCCAGTCCGCGGCATTCCTCGAGCGTTTCGTTGATCGATTCGGTTGCGGTCACTTCGCTGCCATCCTCCGACAACGTCATTCGCAGCAAGCCCTGTTTCTCCTTCGCGATGATCACGCGGCCCTGTGGGTCGATGGCCATGCTGACCCAAGAATCCTCATCCTTCAGCGCCGATCGAACCAGGCTGATCTCGAATCCGGGAGCAACCAAGAAGGACGCGGGATCGGTACCTCGCTCGGCATCCGCATCGCCGGTATGGAGTGCCTGTTTCCACTGTTCGTAGTTATCAACGACATCGATTCCGACACGAAGACGTTCGGGAATGATCAAGCGATCGTCGATCGCACCCAGGTTTTCGGCAGCACCGCCAGCCGACACAAGCCACAATTCATCCGTGATGATCGACTGCCGCGTTTGGTCTTCGTATTGAAGATCGAGTTGAAGGAAAAATGCCGAGGGACCTTCGACTCCGACGGCGTCAACGCTGATGACGTGCGTGCCTGGATTCAAAGGACGTTCGATCTCAACCGTTTGGATAGGGTCGTACGGCTCGGCGGCGGCAACGATTTGGCCGTCCAGAGAAATTTTCAGGTTCGCCGAAGCGGGCGCAAACCGAAGCTGCGTCGACGTGGGGATCGAGTCAGTTGTGAAGGTGCGAGTGAACTCGACGGGCTGGCTCGATGGCTCCTCCGACCGCTCCCATATCCAGCTGGGGCGTGGCTCTGCCGCGTCCGCTGGGTTCACCAGGAAGCAGCCAACAAGAATCGACACCACGACCCATCGCATCAACATCACACTAACTCACGGAGGACTCTCAGGTTGATCACGTCCCAATCTTCGCCACTTTCCTCGTCCGTGCCTTTTTCCGTTTCCAGATACCCCGGCAGTTTACCGAATACCGGATCCTGGAACACGAAACGAAAGGCGTCGAGTCCGATTTCGCCACGACCGATGTGTTCGTGTCGATCGACGCGACTGCCCAGCGGCTTCTTGCTGTCGTTCAGATGCAAAGCGCGAATCGAGTTCTGCGGTAGCAGATCGTCGACTTCCTTCCGCATCTTCGCAAACCCGCTGTCGATGTTGATTTCGTAGCCTGCCGCGAAGGCGTGGCAGGTATCCAAGCAGACGCCGACGCGATCGTTGTCGTTGATTCCGTCGAGCATGAAGGCAAGTTGCTCGATCGTGTGCCCGAGACAAGTACCTTGGCCGGCCGTGTTCTCCAGCAGCAACCTGCACGAACCAGGCTCGACACGACCAAGCGTTTCGCTGACGGCGTCAACGATCCGATTCAGTCCGTCCTCTTCGCAACTGTCGGTGAAGGCACCTGGATGCACCACCAATCCTTCCAACTCCAACAGGTTCGCTCGCTCGAGTTCGACCACCAACGCGTCAATCGATTTTTGGAACAGATCGTCTTTGGGCGATGCCAAGTTGATCAGGTAAGACGCATGTGCGATCGGGTTTGTCAGGCTCGACTGCGCCATCGCCTTGGACCATGCATCCACTTCCTTCTGAGCCAATGGCTTGGCTGCCCATTGGTTGTTGTTCTTGGTGAAGATCTGGACGCAATCGCAGCCGACGTCGATCGCCCGCTGGATCGCCTTTGAAACTCCTCCAGCCGCGGAAACGTGAGAACCGAGAATCGGCATTTGGCACCTAGTGGCGGAAAAGTCGTGCAAGAACCCAGAAGACCCAGATGATCAAGCAGACTATTACATTGAGCAATATGGGAAGTCCAAAAAGCACGATTTCTGTTTCTCGGATTCCCTTCTCGGATCGCAGAGCAATGCAAACGGGATCGCACGAGCGGAGATTGCTACGCCCGCGTTGATGAAGGAATGGTTTTCCAAGCTCAGGCCGTATGCAATTGGGCCTCAGCCAAGGAGCGTCAACACAAACGCCACTTTCAGTTGCATTTCCGTCCGCCTTTTTTCATGCCTCTATGTGGCGTTCTGTGGAAATCTGATTGCAGTCGGGCTGTGGGTCCGTCTGCTTCACGCCCACGACAGGTTTCGATGCCCGTGCCATTCATCCCTTTCACCCTATCGAGCACAGCAGAAGAAACGCCGACAAAACTGCTCAATGCAGCCATCAACTGGTGATTCCAGGTGGCTCGATTCGACGGATTTCGGAGTTTGGTGTACGCTAACGAGGTTTTCTTGCGCCTGGCGGAACCAACGGAACCCACGCACGTGAGAGGGGTTTTAATTGACATGAACACAACACGAATTCTCTCGGTTTTGGCACTTTCCTTGCTGACCGCAACAAGTCTTTGCGCCCAGCGTCCCTCTGGTGGAGGCGATCGGGGTGGAGACGGAGGTGGTTTCCGCGGAGGCGGCGACCAAGGGGGTGGTGATGGAGGACGTGGCGGCTTTGGCGGTCGAGGCGGCCCTGGCGGTGGCTTTGGCGGTCGAGGTGGTGGACCTCCCGGTGGTGGCGGGTTCGGCGGTGGACCTCCTGGTGGTGGTCGCGGCGGACCTCCTGGTGGCGGTCGCGGTGGACCTCCTGGCGGAGGCCGTGGCAACTTTGACCCAAGTTCTTTCTTGTCCCGCTTGGACACCAACGGCAACGGGATTATCGACGTCAGCGAACAACAGGGACCGGCACAGTTCATGATCTCGCGGATGTCTCAGTCCGATCCGAGTATCCAAGCAGGCAAACCGATTCCGCTCAAGAAGCTCACCGAGGGCTTTGAAAAGATGCGTAGCGAGCGCGAGGCGGGTGGTCGAGATTCGACAGACACCCGGCAAGCAGCTGACGATGCGTTGATGCCAGAACTGTTGGTTCCCGGATTCGGCACAGAGGAAGTGCTTGAGCCGTTGCTCGGGTTTGGTGCCACCGCCGAAATGCTGTCGGTTCCTGTGACCGACGACGATCGACGCGAGGCGGAAGAGCGCATGCGTCGCTACGACCGCAACAAGGATGGATTCTTGACCAAGGAAGAGCTATCGAGTCGTTTCTCAGGCAACCCGATGGACTTCGATCGTAATCGTGACGGCAAAATCTCCGTCAGCGAATTGGCGGTGCGATACGCACGACGCCGAGAAGGCGAAGAAGAGGCACGCTCGAAGCAGGATGACCGACGCCGGGGCCGTGGCCGAGACGAACAAGCCGAAGTGCCGGATGTTTTTAATGAACGCAAGTCCTATCGAGCCCTGGCGGGCCGTCAGACACCCGAAGGAGTCCCGGGCTTCTTTACCGACAAGGACGCTAACGCCGATGGTCAAGTCACGATGGCTGAGTTCGCGAGCGAGTGGAGTGACGAGCTTTTGAACCAGTTCTTCCAATCGGATTTGAATCGTGATGGCGTGATCACGGCTGACGAGGCGTTGAAAGGCGTGGAACTCGCCAGTGCTTCGACGGCGATGGTCTCGGCGGAATCGCCGGTCGCTTCCTCATCTCCGTCCCGCGAATCTGCGAGTTCATCGTCAAGCGTTTCGCCGCCCCCAATTGTCGGCGGAAAGCCTGATCCAAAGTACGTCAAGACGGTGGAAAGGATTATCGTGCGGTACGACAAGAACAACGATAAGTGCTGACCGCATCCGAGTGGGGTAATATGTTGATGAGTCCCGCAGCGGCGGACACAAACCGCGACGGACGCGTCACGATCGACGAATACGCACTGTGGATGCAGTCGCGCATGAAAAAGTAGTACGTCCTAACGTTGGTAAATCGGCAGGTAGTGGTAGCGCACACTCAGACTGAGGATCGATAGCGACGTCGCGTAAACCGTTCCGACGTTTCGCTCTTCGCCGTTGCGGGCCAGCCAGGCGCCGTTGCTCCGCTGTCCATCGAGCAACAGTTCCGGCACGATCTTATCGGCCTGTTCGGCGTACTTGCCGCCTGCCTGGTGCATGCCCTGGGCATAGTAGTAGATGCCATAGTGGAAGAACCGCTCGTTCATCTTCGGCGGATGTTGCAGCAACCATTCGGACGCGCCTTCGACCAACGGCGAGTCGTACTGGCCGCAAACCTGCATTGCCAACAATCCAGCCGCGGACATCGTGAAAGACGGATGGTGCGTGCCCGGCGTGTAGCTGAAGCCACTGATCTTGTCGCGCGGCGTGCCGTCACGCGACAGTGGCGACGCGTAAGAAAACCGCAAATAGGCGAGTGCTTTTTCGATCGCTTCCCCAGGCACGTCCATGCCGTCGTTCTTTGCCGACCGCAACGCCATCAATTGCCATACGGAAACGGACAGATCCGAGTCACGACTGGTCGGCGTGTATCGCCACCCGCCTTGCAGCTTCTCGGACTTGGGCACGTCTTGGGCGGCAAGGATCAGCTTGATCGCATCGACCAGTGCCGTGTGAATTCTTGCGTTTTGTTCGGGCGTCGCCCCCATTCCCAAAATCTCGGTCAACATCAGCGTCGTGATCCCGTGACCGTACATGCGTGATCCATCGCGGCCGCCAAAGTATCCTTGGGCATCTCGCTGCCTATCGTCCAGAACAAAGTCGATCGCGCTCTTCATCGCTCGACCAGCCCTCGAATTCGGTATCGGCTCGGTGCCGATCGATGCCATCGCCATGACCGCCAGGGCAGTCATCGCGATCTCATGCCCTCGATCTGCGATTCCGCCATCAGGACGCTGCGTTTCGATCAGGTATTTGACGCCGGCATTGACCGCTCGATCGATATCGTCTGCCAAATACAAAGACCCAAGACTATCCTGACCATGCGCCCAGGGGGCGGTCGCCGATGCGCCCAAGGCGATCAGCCAAGCGCGCTGTGAGCACCCGCCCGAATGTCGAGGCACGCGAGACGAGCGATGGAGGTCGATCAATCGTTTCTGTTGCTGCATCTGTTCTTTCTCGCAAACCATTCGTTCGGAGCGGAACATCTATCTTATCCTACAGATCGTTTGCCGTACGCCGGAGAGTGGTGATGGGTGGCTGGTGGTCGAGCGTCAGCGAGCCCCCAGGAAATCCAACGCTAGATCTAAAAACCTGGGGGCTCGCTGACGCTCGACCACCAGCCACCCGAGGAATGTTATTCTTGGCTTACAACATTCCGGGTAGCCGATCGCGGATGAAATCACGAATCTCATCACGGACTCGGCGGTAGTGGTCGAGCGCTTCTTCTTCGCTGGCCGCATCCTTCGCAAGCTTCGGTGGATCGTCGAAACCGACGTGGACAACTTTGGCTTTGGAAAGGAACGCAGGGCAGTTCTCGTCCGCGTGACCGCAGACGGTGATGACCAGATCCAGCGGTACATCCTTCAGCGTATCGGCGAGCTTGGATGATTGACCGGAAATATCGACGCCCGCCTCCTTCATCACCTGCATCGCGTTGGGGTTCATGCCGTGAGCTTCGATGCCGGCGGAGTAGGCTCGATCGTGTCGCCGTGAAAGTGACGTGCCCAGCCTTCGGCCATCTGGCTGCGGCACGAATTGCCCGTGCAGAGAAACAAAACGTTCTTCTTTGCCATTTCGCGTCCTTGGGTTGTCTTCCGTTTGGATTACGAATCGTGCGCCAATGCTGTCTTTGAATTTGCGATGCGTCGCAATCCGGCGAGGCCGGTCGGCGGATCGACTTGCCAGGGGATCAAGGCGACGCGACTGGCAAGTGGAACTTGACTTCGTCGATGAACGGCAATTCGTGTTGTTGACGCACGCTTGCAAAGTCGGGTCGGTGACTTCGAGCGGCACGAGACTCTGGTTGATGACCCACGCGAACGGTTCGATCTCCGCACGTCGCAAGTCTTCTTGCAACTTCGCCGCTTCGTGGACCGGCGTTGCTTCGGGAAGCGTCACGACCAGCACGCGAGTGAATTCGGGATCACGCAAACGCGGCAGCAAGTTCTCGACCGACTCGGGAATCTGGGTCGTTTGCCGAGACACTTCGCGGTGATACGCGAGCGCCGAATCGAGCAACAGAATCGTGTGGCCCGTCGGTGCGGTGTCCAAAACGACAAAGCGATCTTGTCCCTCGGAGACCGCTTTGGCGAAGGCTCGAAACACGGCGATTTCTTCGGTGCATGGCGAACGCAAGTCTTCTTCGAGCAGTGCCTTGCCCTCTGCATCCAGATCAGCGCCGGCGGTTTGCATCACTTCGTCGGTGTAGTCGGCGGTTTCCTTCGCCGGGTCGATGCGGCCCACCGTCAAACCCGCGATTTCGTCCGCCGCGATCGTTGCCGCGACGTGAGCCGCCGGGTCGGTCGTCGAAAGATGCACGTCAAAACCACGCTCGGCCAAGGCGACTGCGACCGCCGCCGCGACGGTCGTTTTGCCAACGCCACCTTTGCCCATCGCGAGGATCACGCCATGACCGACGGCGGCAAGTTCGTCGATCAACGAACCGAGTCCGTCGGGATAAGAATCCAGCTGACGAATCGAGGCTGCGGACATCGCTGGCTTACTCGTCGACGGTTGGCCGACTTGCCGCAGCGAATCGACGCCCATCAGTCCGGCACTCGCCAGCGGGATCGTGGTTCGCGGAAGTTTGCCAATCGCTTCGGGCATCGCCGCAACCGCGTCATCGCCTCGTCGCTGCATCGCGACGGCAATCGCATCGGTCGGCGTTTGGCTCTTGAAGACTCCGTTGACGATCAGATGTTGATTGCTGACGCCGAGCGTTCTGCAATTCCTCGCTCGTTCGCTGGGCCTCGCGAAACGCCGACGGTTCCGGTCGAGTCACCAGCACCAACGTGGTCGTCGCCGCATCACCGAGTGCATCGACGGTTTGCTTGTAGATCGCCTGCTGTGCTTGCAGTCCCGCGAGCGGCCCGAGGCACGACGTTCCCGAAGTGTTCGTTTCCATGAAGCCGGACCACGCCGACGGCAACGTCAACAATCGCAACGTGTGACCGGTCGGTGCCGTGTCAAAGATGACGTGATCGAAGTCTGCTGGTCGCGTCTTTGTCACCGAGCAACTTCGCGAACTCGTCGAAGGCCGCGATCTCCAGCGTGCATGAACCGGAAAACTGTTCCTCCATGCTGGCCACCGCCGCGTCGGGCAACACGCCGCGATACGGGCCGACCATTCGTTCGCGATATTCGCGAGCGGCTTCTTCGGGGTCGATGTTCATGGCGAACAGGTTCGGCACGGACTCAATCGCCGTCGGTTCGTTCGCCAATGTCGCGTCCCAGGACTTCGTCGAGGTTCGATGCCGGATCGGTCGAAACCAACAGCACTCGCAAACCGCGATCGGCCAACTGAACCGCGGTCGCACATGCCATCGACGTTTTGCCGACGCCGCCTTTGCCGGTGAAGAACAGGTTTCGCGTCGGAGTCTTAGGAATTGCATCGTCGTTCTCGGTATGCACAGAGCATTGCGTTCGCACATTAGCAGCAGCCGGTATCACCGCCACAGCATCCGCCGGAATCGGCCATCGGCAGCGTGGCTTTGGCTTTATCGTCGTGCCCGTCCACATCGCCAGGTTCTCGCGGGATGGATACTCGCTACGGCTGACCACACGGTCGTCCACGATCACCAACGGCAAGCACTCGACGCCTTCGTCGGCGAGCATTTGTTTGACGACTTCGTGCTTGGCGAACTCCGCTGGGTCTTGCGACAGGTTGAACCGCATGACCGAGTGTCCTTGGCTTTCAGCCAATCCAGATCGGCGGCGAATCGCGGCAGCACGGGATCGACTTGCGGTCCGCAAACGCCGGTCGAGCAGCACATGGCTTTGTCATAGATTTGCACTTTGCTCATGGCATTTCCAATTCGTATCGAGGGTCAGCCCGCAATGCGAGATCGCTCATCGTGGAGGTCATGATCGGGGAATGCTTCGTTACGATTCACCGATTCGCTTTGGCATGACACAATGTCGGGATTCATCACGGCGGAGCGTGATGGCAACTCTGCACCGCGCCAAAAAGACAACACGAAGCCCCGGACGACACCAGGTCGATAGGTAACATACCGGCTCACTCAAGAATCTCGAAGGGAAAGCGATTCGACTGGGTACGGCTTGTTGACGATCGAATGTTAACCAATTTTTGGCATTGAAGCGATGAAAGATGATTCGAGTAGAGATTACCGGCACGCGCGACAGCGAGGTGCGGTGGCGTGCTGACAGACATCGCCCTGATCATTTTCGTCGCCTTAGTTGGGAACCTGGTTCTCAGCAAACTCGGCCTACCCGGTATATTGGGCATGATCATTGGCGGGGTAGTCCTCGGCCCCAGTGGACTCGACTTGATCGACCCGGAGGTTCTTGTGCTCCTCAAGGAGTTCAAGACAGTCGCTCTGATCGTGATCCTGATCCGCGCCGGGCTGGGGATCAACCGAGAGACACTGAATCGAATCGGCGGGCCCGCGATCCGGATGGGCTTCGTGCCCTGCATCGCCGAAGGCGTCGCGGTCACTGCGGCGTCTTATTACTCTGCTGGGTCTCCCGTTCTTCGAAGCCGGAATGCTGGGCTTCATCATTGCCGCCGTTTCCCCGGCTGTCGTGGTCCCTCAGATGCTCGAACTCAAGGAAAACGGCTTCGGTAACCAGAAAGAAGTACCGACACTCGTTCTTGCCGGGGCATCGGTTGACGACATTTTCGCCATTACCATCTTCGGCGTGTTTGCCGGCTTGGCGGCCGGCGGCAGCGTCGACCTGGGCTACCTGCTCTGGCGTTCCCGCTGGCATTGTTTTGGGCGGCGCCATCGGGTCCGGAATCGGTTTCGCTTTTGTGTGGTTCTTCAAGCAGTACCATTTGCGAGACACCAAGAAAATCATTTTGTTCATGATCGTCGCCGTCGTCTTCTACGACGTGTGCGAGATGCCAGAGGTCAAAGCAACGATCCCGATTGCGGCGCTTCTGGGGGTGATGGCAATAGGCTTTGTGATCCTCGAAACCTACGATGTGCTCGCAAACCGTCTGGCACTGAAATTCCAAAAGATCTGGGTGCTCGCCGAAATCCTGCTGTTTGTCTACATCGGCGCGGAAGTTCGGATCGGCGAGCTGACCGGATCCCTTGTGGGAGTCGGGTTACTGATACTGACCGTCGGACTCGCGGCTCGGAGCATCGGAGTTTGGCTGTCGCTGCTCGGTTCTGACCTCAATACCAAAGAGCGGCTCTTCTGCGTGATCGCCTACTGGCCCAAGGCCACGGTGCAGGCGGCCATGGGAGCAGTCCCCTTAGCGATGGTCATGGAGGGGAAAATGATCTCGATGACAGAGCAGAGCGGCCAGGTGATCCTGGCGATCGCGGTGCTCAGCATCGTGGTCACGGCGCCGTTGGGAGCGATCGGGATCAAGGCGTTTGGGCCGCGGCTGTTGACTCAGGAATAGGCCGTAGCGTCCGGATTCATGGCGTATTCTTGGCCAGGGGTTTGCGAAATAAACACAATACCGTTCGTTTTTCGGCATCGATCCAGGCGAAATCGTTTAACGGCAAGCCGCAGGCGACTGCTAAGGGCATACGCAGTCGCCTGCGCGCTGGCGTTAAACGAAGCATGACACGGTTTTGGGAATAAGCGGGGACAGGTTGTGCAGCGAGCTTCTCAATGGAAGACTCTGCCTTCGATTTTCAGCACGAATAGAGGACACCCGATGGACAGAGTCGCAGTCTTCGTGGACGTACAGAACGTCTATTACACGGTGAAACAGAGCCACGGATGTCATTTCGACTATCAGGCGTTTTGGGATCAGGCGACCTCGGGAAGAGAGGTTGTCGGGGCCTTCGCGTACGCGATCGATCGCGGAGACCCGAAGCAGATCCGGTTCCAGCGGATCCTTCAAGGCATCGGCTTCGAGGTAAAGCTCAAACCCTTCATTCAAAGAAGCGATGGCTCCGCGAAGGGTGACTGGGACGTCGGCATCACCATCGACATGATCGAGCTCGCAAAGGAGATTGACGTGGCCGTGCTGGCGTCCGGCGATGGCGACTTCGACCTCGTGGTCAGTAAGCTCCGAGAAGCCCACGACGTGGAGGTCGAGGTGTACGGTGAGAGGAAGCTCACAGCGGCATCCCTGATTCAGGCCGCGACCCGCTTCGTCCCCATCGAGGGGAGTCTCTTGCTGTCTTGAAAGGGCATTCTTTTCGGTAAGCCGAAGGGCGCGTAGAGCAGCTTTCCATCATTGATGTGGGATCCTCGGTAGGCCAGGACTTGTCCTGGCGGAAGTGACGTCAGGACAAGTCCTGGCCTACGAGAAACATGAAAATGCTTTAGCCTCAGGCCTGATATCTTGGTTAGCATGCAACCATGCTGCGATGTGAGATAGGAATTGGACGCCCGCCGCTCTTCCTACTGTCTGCGAACACCTAATCCAACAAATCACCGTCGAACGTGTGGCGTTGTGGCTTGGGTTTGAGCCGGCCTTGCAAGGTGAACAGCTGGACCAGCCCTTGATTGACCAGGCGTTCACCGGCACCGACTTCGGCCAGCGTCGTGTCGCTCGCGCCGTATCCTCCGCGCGCGGCCGAAAGAAGATCGGGCAGATATCTTGGCCAGTCGTAAGGCCCATTGCAGCAATAGCCGAACAGATAGCAGTGCTTCACGTTGGCTTTGTTGCGGAAGTCGACTTGAAAGTGATGAAACGGTTCGCCTGGCATTGTGATGACCGCTATCTCATCGTTGATCAGCAGACTGGTCACGCCGAAGTGAGAGCTTATTTTCTGGTTCCCAGCGGTTGCGGAAATCGGTCTGAACCGACGAGCTGGCGAATGACTTCGACACACCCGGATCATCTTTGATGAAAGAGAATTGCTCGCTGCACCTCCGCGGCCAGCGACTCCCCCATCGCCTGTACGACATCGAAGTCTTGATCGCGATCATCGCCGCGCGCCATCATCAAGGGATTGATATCGCCGCCGGCACCCTGAATAAAGATGCACATGCAATCTTCACCGAAACTCTCTTCCACGATCTTTCGCGTGACGCCGGGATAATCGGCTGAGATCTTTCGATTTCTTGGACCGAGAACGACTGGATGGCAAGCATAGTTGACCAGGACGGCCCGCACCCGCTGTTGCTCGTCCGTCACCCGGATGACACCCACCTGCCGGTCGACAGAGCCATACGGAATCCGCTCTGGGTTTTCAAAATGCGTAACTGAGAAATCACCCCGATGGACAAGTCGGTTGTAGCCGAAGCTGGATCTGACTCTCCGATGCGGCGAAGAAGCCTTTGAACATATCCTGCTTCGCCTGCTGGATCGCGGCCAACAGTCGCTCGTCAACCGTATCTCGCCATGGCTTATCCGCAGAAGGAAAATCGTCCTGTGACAGCTTTGGACCGGCGTGCGTGTGCGTGTTCAACAGCAACAGTCGGTCGACGCCGACCGCTGACATCTGCTCGTGCAACCAGGCGGAGTTGTAGACGCACAAGTCACACACGACCATCGCCACACAGGTCTCATCCGACTCGAGCACCATCACCCTGGCGGAGACGGGATCGTGAACGCCATCGGTGGGCTTCGCGCGACGAATATCCTGTCGTCAAACCGCCGATCGGAGGCGTAATGTCCACCTGTGACAACCCAACGCGTATTTCGCCGCGGAGAGAAGTTGACACCAGGCAGAACCCAGCGAAGAACAGAACAAGTCGATTGCCGCATTTCATCTTCATGTTGTCACATCGATCGAGAGGATTTCCGAAAGCCAAGCGCTGCAAGCAGGAGCATCCGAATCATAGAGCGTTCTCGTCGTGGTTTCCAACCTTTTCGACTCTTCGCAACTCGAGTCGGCTACTCGCCGATGTCCTCGTGCCACAATTGCGGGTGCGTGGCGATGAACTGTTCCATCAGTTCGACGCATGTCGGGTCACCAATGATCCGCAACTCGACACCGCGGGAACGGACGTAGGCCTCCGGACCCTGAAACGTCGTGTGCTCGCCAATCACGATTCGAGGGATCCCGTACAGAAGCGCGGCACCGCTGCACATATCGCAGGGCGAAAGAGTCGAGTAAAGCGTGCAGCGTCGATACTCCGACGCAGTCAGCCGCCCAGCGTTCTCTAGGCAATCCATCTCGGCGTGGAGGATCGAACTCGACCTCTGCACCCGACGATTGTAGCCCCGCCCAATGATGCTGCCGTCCAATACCAGCACAGAGCCAATCGGAATGCCGCCTTCGGCCAATCCTTGACGGGCTTCCTCGATCGCGGCAGCGAGAAACGGGTCAGGCATGATGGGTTCCTGAGACGCAGGTTGAGAAATTGTCGCTTCGTAGTCTGCATCACGCGTTAGCCGCCGGCAACATCTTTGGGGGCAAGTCTGCCACGCGTTTTGCGGTCCGGTGGCGGATGGAAGCTTCGGACAGGCATGTTTAAGTGATACGCCCTTCGCTGTCGCCTGGGCACCACAAGTACGCGTCTGAATTTCGCTCTGGAGACTTTTATGTCCAGCTATTTCCTCGCTCAATCGCACCGATTCCTCCTGGTCGCCGCGGCCGCATCGCTGGGGCTAGGGAGCACCGCGATCGCTCAATCGGGAACAAGATCGGCTCCTCCTCAACCCAGCGCGTCGACGCGAAGCGTGACCACGAGCCAACTGGGTCTTCAGGGGTACTGCCCGGTCTGTGCTGTCGAAATGAAGAGTGGGTTGCGATAACGCGGCGATCCAAGCCAGCCATGACGGCCTGACGTATTACTGTTCCCGTCGGACGAGCAACGCAAAATGTTCATTCGGCGTAGGCCGGGAACTGTCCCGGCGACTAACCGCAAACGTCAGCCTGCCAGGACAAGGAGACCGTCTGGCTTAGGACGCGGTTGTGACGCGATCAAGGTAACCGTCGGAGCGGTGAAGAGCGAAGCCATGCGTGAACCAACGAGCGGAGCGAGGCAAGTGCAACCCAGGTAAGCGATCCTGAAGGAAACTTTCCCCCGCGGCGTGTCGGCGGCTACGCCGTCGAAACGCAGCGGGGGAAGAGATGTCGTGCGAGCAACCGCAATCTGGGGCTGCGGTAGCTCGCTTAAGGCTCGCGCTTTACCCCAGGCTACATTCTGTCCGCCGCTCCGCGGATGAGCAATCGCAGAGACTTGCTTTGTTCTCGGCGAATCCAGGCAAACGACTCAGCGTCGGAAATCCTACGCGAAAACAGGCGACGGTGAAGCCTGCCAGGCACAGGTCCTGGCCTACGAATGCCGCCAATCGAAGACGGGTCAGGTACCAGTCGAAAACCGCCGTCAATCTAGAATCCATAAACGTATGGTACGGCGACGCGATACGTTCGAACCGGCGCTACGATCGGTGCGGGTGCTATCCGGTAGGCGGCGACCGGGGCGACAGCAGGCGCATATCGCACAGTCACCGGCGCGACGGCTCGCGCGTACCGAACAGTCACCGGCGCAACAGCGGGAGCGTATCCCACTGTGACGGGTGCGGCGATAACTGGGCGGGCTGCGGTCACGACGGGCGCCACAGCAACCGGTGCGACAGGAACCGGTGCCACGACGGGGCGATAAACGACCCTTCGACCAAACAGACCGCGACGCTGGGCAGCATAACCGACCACGGCGGGCACGGCCGGCTGAACGGCGACCGGGTATTGAGCGTTTGCGTCTCTTTCAAATGCGAAGGTCATAACAATCGCAAAGAGTCCGACGGTCAAGGATCTTGTGATAGTTCGCATGGTTTCATTTCCTTTTTGAGTTGGTTGCCCTATCGCAACGGTTCAGGATTACCATCAATGGAACAAGTCACACGATGATCGGATAGTCGTAACCTCAAACCGTCAAAGTGAATTCATCCATATATTTGGAAACGACCGTAAAATTGGAGCTTTTGGGCAAGTCAGAGCCGAATCGACCCAAGCCGCTACGTCAACGAAGCAGGGCCAGCATGATTTAGACGGACACCTGCCGAACGAATAATGTGTGGATGCGTCGACCACGCGCGTTTGCGGACGACATCGTGGGAACATATATTAATCGCTCTTTTGTGGAGCGAGATGATGTTAAAGAAACCAGCTGAACCGGAAATGGTCCCGGGCGGCTTTACTCCTCAGCTACATTGGCGTGTGTTGGGTACACCAGCGCCTGTATTTCCCGGGTTTGAAGTCGATATTTGCGATCCAATCCCCAAGGATCACGAACCCGATGCAGTCTGGCATCGCAATCGCGCGAAGCAAATTCTCAAGGGTCACCCAGAAGTCAAAGCACTTTTCGGACCGGTTCCGCTTACCAGTTTGCTGTGCCTTGCCGTCGTCGCATTGCAATTCGGGATCGCAATTGCCCTGGTCGGCCAATCGTGGTGGGTGATCGTCTTGGCAGCGTGGTGCTTTGGCGCGATGATCAACTATGCGTTGTTCAACCTGGCACACGAATGCAATCATTCGTTGGTTTTCAGGAACAAGACCGCCAACCGAATTCTGTTTACGATCACGCTCCCTGCCAATGCTGTTTCCCGGCCATCACACTTGGTGGATCGAGCACCATGTCCATCACAACCACCTTGGCTCGAAAAAGGATTTCGTGAAACGACGTCGATCGGTTCTGTTGGCGATGAAGGACCGTATCTTTGGTCATCTTCCCGGCCCGCGGGTGCGGAGGATGACAACTTGGGTGACGACGCCGTTGTTCTGGCCCATTTCGGCGTTCATGCTGATTACCCAGGTGCTGCGGGCGATTGTTGGCCTGGTCGTCTATTTTGCCACTGCGATCTACTATCGGCAATTGAAGCCGACCGATTTCGCGATGTCCGTGCTAGCTGACCAGCATCTGGTTTCCGGCTACAAACGCTACAAACTCGAGATGTGGGCCGTCACCTATCCATTGGTTGCGCTTGCCTCGATCGCCACGCTGTATGCGTTGTTCGGCTGGGTGCCGATCGCGTACCTATTCTTAAGTGCGCTGTTCATGACTGGATTCCTTCATCCATTGGCGTTCGGTCTGATGCTCAGCAACTCGCATTTTCATGGGTACAACTGTTACCAGCCCAGCGCATCGAACTACGGTTGGGTCAACTGGATCACGTTCAACTTTGGGCTACACACCGAGCATCACGATTTTCACTACATCCCCTGGTTTCATTTGGGTAAGTTGCGAAAAATCGCACCGGAGTTCTACAACGAGCTCCAGCAAACTCACTCGTTTTGCAAACTGGCATTCCAGTTCGCTTTCGGGACGCGTGATGCGTTCAACAACGAGGAGTATCGGAACTCTCGAGTTGCTGAGCACGGTCGAAACGAGGCAGGAGTAAGTTTCTGCGAGCAACTCTATCGTTCGTAGTAACCCGATTCATCGGGTAGTTGCGGAAGACCGCATGAATGCGGTCACTACGAACTGGAACGCTAGAGCATTTTCAAATTCGATGTGCACGTTCTTTGTAGGCCAGGACTTGGAGACCGTCCGGCTTAGGATGCCGGTTGTGATGAGATTTGGGTAACCGCGGAGCGGTGAAAGAGGGTAGCCTGGGGTGAACCAACGAGCGACAGCGAGGCTGGTGTAACCCCAGGTAAGCGAACCCGAAAGAACCGCGGCGTTTCGGCGGCGTAGCCGCCGAAACGCCGCGGGGGAGAAATGTCGTGGAGCAACCGCAACCTGGGGCTGCGGTTGCTCGCTGAAAGCTCGCCCCTACCCCAGGCTCATTCTCCGCCGCTCCGCGGCTGTCCAATCGAGTGATGTACTTTCTTCTCGGTGCCTATACCAAACGACGAGCGTCGGAAATCCTTGCAAAAACGCAACGGCTAAGCCGGACGGTCTCCCTGTCCTGGCCTACCAGGTTTCGTCGAGGCTACACCAAAAATGAAAATCCGCTAGTCAATCGCGAGAACGCATTTGCCGAACTGCGGTGATGATTTCATTCGCTCAATTGCCGCGTTGCCTTCACTCAGCGGCGTCACCACATCAACGATGGGAGCGAGCTTTTTCTCGTTCACGAACTTCAGCATCGCTGCGAAGTCAGTAGGCGATCCCATCGTCGAACCCTGCAACCGCAACTGCTTCCAAAACACCTTGAACATGTCTAGCTTCTCCGGTGGTCCGGCTGTCGCACCGTAGTTGACAATGCGACCGGCCGGAGCGGCGAGGTCGATCAGCCCGGCGTATCCAGGGCCGCCCGCGCTGTCGACAATCAGATTCGGTGCGCTGGCAGTCTCGCGAAAATACTTGACCCAGTTCTCATCTTTGTAGTTGAATCCTCCCTTGGCTCCGAGCTCAACGGCGCGTTTGATCTTCTCAGCTGACGAAGATGTCACCCAGACGTCAGCTCCGGCGGCCACGGCAAACTGCAAAGCAAACGTGGCGACTCCGCCGCCGATTCCACTGACCAGAGTCGTCTCGCCAGCTTGCAAGTGTCCCTGTGTGAACAAAGCTCGCCAAGCAGTCACTCCGGCCAGCGGCAGCGCCGCAGCTTCCTGCCAATTCAGGTGCGCGGGCTTCTCATGGAGCTGTGAAACCGCAATGGCGACCTCAGTGGCGAACGTTCCATCGAGAGGCAGACCGAGGATCGTGAAGTCTGTTGACTGAGCGGCTGGGTCATCACCCCAATTCAGTCCCGGGTTAATGATGACTTCACGGCCCTGCCAGTAGTTGCCGACTGCGACTGCCGGTTTGGCTGACAATTCCGGCGCCGTCAGATCCAAGAATCACAGGCGGCTCGATCCCAGGATACATCCCTTGGGTGATCCAATAGTCTCGCCGGTTCAGCGCGGCGGCCTTGAGGCGAACGACAACCTCATCCGAACCTGGAGTGAGACTCGCACGGTCCTCGAGTTGCAGCGGCGATTTTATTTGACGGAGTATCAGTGCTTTCATATCGCTTGTTCATTATCGGATCGTGAACTACAGCCTGCTCAGCAACTCGGCCTTCTTCGTCGCGAATTCATCTTCGGTGAGATAACCCTTCTCGAGCAAGTTGCCGAGACGCTCTAAGGTGGCAATCACTTCTTCACTCGTGACCAACTTGTCAGTCGGCTGTGTCGGCGCATTGTGATTGAGAGTCTCTGGCCGAGGAACCTGGTTGACATCAACACCAACCGGTGGCGTACTGAGAGACGGTTCTTGCACGACCGGTTGGGGAACCGCGGCCGGAGCTTGCGGTACGCCGTCACGAGAAACCACTGGCAGCGTCGAAAGATTGACGGTCCCGTGCTGACTCGTAAACGTAATCGACCCACCTAATCCTTGCTGCTGAGAAAAGCCACCGATGTGATGATCGAGGGTGTCGTAGACCCAAACCTGGCCACCGGTCTTCACCGCCAAACGTCGGCTGGCGCAAGTACGCGTAGCGGACATGATTTTGTGATCCGATCGCCGTTGGGCTGCCCAGTTCAGTTGGCCACCAGTTCTCGCTGGGATCCGGAACGAACAGACTATTTGCTGAGCCAACCGAACCCATGCCGCCCGACGCTTGTGCCTGGTTGTGCATGCCACCTTGGCTTTGAGACTGAAACGACCCGCTCAGCGGCGTCTGCTGGTGGTTGGCCAATTCGTTAGCAATGTCGCTACAGATATTGTCGACCTGACATTTCAATGCATTGTTGAACAAGTCGCTGACCATCGTCATGCCGCCCCGCATCCACTGGCCCGAACCACCAAATTCCGGGTGGTTGAATTGTGCCATCGAGCCGTTGCCGTTGTAGACCGCGATCAGCATATGAGTGGCCGCATCCGTGGAAACACCGTGCCTTTGGGAAAGATTGTTGACAAGCTGTGTTCCGGCAGGAGATAGATTTGGCAAGTTCGTGACTCTGGTGGGTTGGTTTGGTCAATGGAGCGATTGGTCGGTATCACCTAAATCGCCATTGTCCCCCAAAAAGCCAAAGTCCGGAAGCGGTCTCACCTCGAAGTTCTCTCCTTGCTCACGATTGGACCGATTCGGATTTTTGTTCTGCGGACAACACCCGTTGTTGTCGCGGACTCTTCCAACGGACCGACTTTTCTCCCACGAACGGACGATGATTGGAGCAAACGAAATGGCTCGATTCCTGTTCAGAATGCTGACCCCGCTGCTATTCCTGTTTGCCGTGATGATGTATTTGGGCGATTTCCGGCTGGTTGCCATCGCGTTCGCGGCGTCGGGCTACGGCTCCTACTTGATTGCCGAAGAGTTAGGCGCGATTGATCTTGGGGCGCGGGGGTAAGCACACAGGACGGTTGCTTCCCATGCGGTGATCACGGAACTTCGCGGTCAATTTGCCGCTGAACAGCAAGCAGCCAAGGACACCGCTGCTAATCGCGAATAAGTCTGAGTAATTCTTCGGCCGTCAGCTTGCCGCTCATGTCCGCGCCTTCGAGCAGGCTGTCGGCCAGGTCGCGTTTGCTGGCGTGCAATTGCATGATGCGTTGTTCGATCGTGCCTTGGGTGATGAAGCGGTAGATCGTCACCGGACGCTGCTGACCCATCCGGTGGGCGCGGTCGGATGCTTGATCCTCGACCGCCGGGTTCCACCACGGGTCCATGTGGATCACGTAGTCGGCCGCCGTCAGGTTCAAGCCCAGCCCGCCGGCCTTCAGGCTGATCAGGAACACGTCGCCTTCGCCCGCCTGGAATGCTTCGACGCTCTGCTTGCGTTTGCGGGCCGGCGTGCTGCCGTCGAGGTATTGATATGACACGCTTGCGATCCAGCTCATCTCGCAAGATCGCCAGGTGGTCGACGAACTGGCTGAAGACCAGGACCTTGTGATGGTTGTCCAGCAGTTCGTCCAACGTCTGGAAAACAACGCCAGCTTCGAGCCGGCGATCGGGCAATCGTCCAGTACCAGCCGCGGGTGACAGCAGGCTCGCCGCAATCGCATGATTTCGGCCAGGATCTGCAGATGCTGCGAGCGTCCGTCGGCCACGTCCGCCAGCTTCTCGATCGCCCGTTGCCGCAACGCTTCGTAGAACGCAGCTTCCTCGTTGCTCAGTTCGACCTGCAAGGTGACTTCGGTGCGCGGCGGCAATTCCTGCAGCACTTGTGACTTGGTGCGGCGCAGAATGAACGGCTGGATCAGCTTCTTCAGCCGGCGACGCGATCTCGCGGCAGCCATCGCGTCTCGATCGGCACGGCAAAGCGATCTTGAAAACTCTCGAGCGATCCGAGCAGTCCTGGGTTGATGAACTCGAACAGGTTCCACAATTCGCCCAGGTGGTTTTCCATCGGCGTGCCGGTCATGATCAACCGGAAGTCTGCCTCCAGTCCCATGGCCGCTTGCGATCGCTGCGTGGCCATGTTCTTGATCGCTTGGGCTTCGTCCAGGACCACGGTGTGCCATGCTTGCGATTGGAGCCGTTTCGGCTTCGGTGTGCAACAATCCGTAACTGCAGATCACGACGTCGCGCGGGCCCAGATCCTTCAGGAATGCCTTCCGATCGCCGTCACCAAAGATGCGAACATTCAGTGTCGGCGCAAACCGCTGGATCTCGCTGAGCCAGTTGAATGCGACGGACGTAGGGGCCACGACGAGCGCCGGTCCATCGCCAGCGCGGTGCAGCAACAGCGCGATTGCCTGGATCGTCTTGCCCAGTCCCATGTCGTCAGCCAGGCAGCCGCCCACACCCCATGCAGCCAGCCTCGCGAGCCAATGGAATCCCTCCAGCTGGTAGTCTCGCAATTCGGTTTGCAGCGTCGACGGCACTTCGGGACGCACGTCGGCGGCGTCACGCATGCGGCGGACCCAATCCTTCCAGTGCGTGTCCGACTTGAGTTTCACCGACATCGCTGAGTTCCTCCAGTACGGCGGCATGCACGCGGGGAAACCGCAGCTTGTCTTTGTTCGTTCTGCGGTCACCGTAAACAGCAAGCTCCTCGATTCGCTGCCGCAGTTGTGTCGTCAACGCCAAGAAACGTCCATCGTCAAGCTTCACAAACCGCCCAGGGCTGGCTTCGACCAGGTCGATCAACTGCATCAGGTCCAGCGAGAGCGACTTGTCGACTTTTAGATTGCCCGTCGCGGCGAACCAATCGCGGTCCTTGCGAATCTGTACTTGGAATTGCGACGCAGATACGCGACCGGCCATGTTCAAACTGCGGCCCTGTGGCCAATGCATCACGATCTTCTGCTCCGCAACCAAGTCCTCCAATTCGATCAGCGCTTCGAGGGCTTCGATCGGCGAAGGAAAACAGATTGACGATTCGTGCTCGGCGCGGGCCGCGATTTCGGGACAGGCAGCGATCGCATCATCGCGCCGCTGATGCTCTTCGTCCAGATCTCGCCGGGCCGTCATCGGTTTGCCATCGATGTTGGCAAAGACGTTCGCGCCACCTTGACCGGCGCGGCAGAAAGGACCAGTCGTCGCCAAACGGTCGCACAAAGAACTCGGCCCGCAATCCGCCCTGGTAAGGCAGCAAGTGAACGTGTGGCTGAGCATCGGCCTGGACCGTCTCGCCGCCGGCAGCCGATGCATCATCGAACTGATTGGCACCGATCTCCGCATGCCCAATTTCTGAATGAACGGTGACCAACGAAGCGACTTGTTCGATGGCCTTGACGACTTGAGTTGCCGCCGCTGCGGGGACCTTTAACTCGCCGCCAAGAATTTGGTGTAGTTGCAAATGTTGGTCGTCGAAAAACGTGATCGCAACGCGATGTCGGCCATCGACGATCTTTCGAAACGCTTCGTCGTGTTTCGGTTTGGGATCGAGAATCAGGCTGATCTGGCCGTCTTTCTCCTCAGAGACGACCAGCTTTGGCGGTTGCTCGACAACTTCGATCGGGTTCTCGCGGTCGCCTGCCGGATAGATTCGGGGATGGCCAACGATCGCCCGCGCGGCTCGCAGGTCATCGAAGTAACAGTGAGTCTCCCAATAACCGTAGTGATTGCGTTCGGTACTGGACTCCAGCGCGCGGCACAGCGCACGATCCTGTTCGGTCAGGAATGAAAACGCCGGATCAGCGAATTGTTCGTACAGCCGCTGCAGTGCGATCTTGCGGCCTTTCGTCCACTCTTTCCCCTTCCGCTTCTGCTGGAAGACCTCCAACTGAATCCCGTTGTATCGGGTGTTCAGTTCCCAGATGACACGTTCGGTCTCCACCGTGGATTCGACCGTACACGGAATCACTGTGCCCAGCTGCGCGATCGCGTTGAGCGACCGCTGCCAAAAAGGTTCGGGCTCGACCAGATCCACCAAGCTGCTGGTGCCCAAGCGCGCGTGTGTTTCGGTGTGCTTGCTGGTCTGCGCGGCGGCTGTTTTCAACTTCGACTTGCCCGCTAGCCCGGACGCTTCGGCTGAGAACCACTGCAGTCCTGACTTGCGATAAGCTGTGGCGGTTTGCACCAGGTTGCTGATCTGAAACGAGGTGTCGTCGCCGGTTAGCAGCCAGTTGGCAAAGTACCCGGCCAACAGCGTTTCCAGCGGCGTGCTACAGAGTTCTTGCAGATTGATGGCAAACGCGGCAGGCGATGAAGGCGATTGCTTGAAGGCGATCGCGGCTCCAGCAATTGCGATCGCACCGGTGTAGCAGGCTTTCCGCGCCTTCGTCGCCGAACTGACAATCGACCGCGCTTCGGCCATCGACTCGGCACTGCCTTGCTCAAACAACAGCAACAAATTCAACAGTGCCGGCAAATGCCCAATCGGCGACAGTCTACTTTTTCGTTTCCCGCTCGGCATGACCGCGCCGAGACAGACTTCGGCCTGTTCCAAGTCGCCCTGCAGCAACGCCGTGCAGCCGGCAACTTCGTTCAGTTTACTGCCGGTTAAGTCATCGAGTCGTGCAAGCGATTCGAGGTCGCCGCGTGCGACGGCCAAGTCCAGCCAGGCAGCCAAAAAGTCATCTTCATGTGACGACTGGGCGTCGATCAATTCGTCGAACGCGGCGAGCAACTCTCGACTGCCATCCGCATTGACAATGATCCGCGGCACCACGTCGGCGAGGTACAGTTCGCGGAGGATCGGATCAAGGTTATCGAAGATATCGCGACTGAACGGGTTGAGCAGTTTGACATTCGAATCGCGCGACTTGCCGCGCAAGTGAGCACGATACTCATCGACGTTGCCTTGGTAGAAAGCCATCCGAAGATTCCGAGTCGATTCGTCGCCGTGAAAGTAGCTGCGCGGACGCTTCTTCGCGACGACGTCGTTGAGCTTTTGGAACGAATCGTCGCGGATCGAATCCTGAACCGCCATGTCCTGGAGATCTGGATCGACGCGCACGCTGCCGTATGACCCAGTCACAAGGAACTTCTGCTTCAGCAGCTTTACGATTGTCTTGTCGACGTCCGTCTTGCTGAGCCGTTTGCCGTTCCCGCCGGTGCAACCCGACTCGATATACAGCGTGGCGATGTCCTGACGTCTTATGCTCGAATCGAAGATCGCGCAGAGCTGAAGAAGGCGACGCGAACTTTGGTCAAGACGAGCATAGGAAGCACAGACAGCGCCGGCGGACATGGCGTGACTCCGTTCACGAGGAAGGCTGTTATGAACATGTTTGAAAAAGGGGGCTGACCCTTTCGGAGAGAACTTCCAGAGGGTCAGTCCCCTTTTCCAAACACGTTCTCAGAAATGGGTCCGAGAATCGTTAAGCGGCGATTAGTTTATCGCATCCATCTCGCGATAGGACAGACGAGATTCCGAAATTCCCATGTCCAGACTGAATTCCCATGTCCTACTGGGCGTTCGCTGGGGGCAGAATCTAGAATTTGCGCGTGACCGAGATCCGTTTTCGAGGCATGTCGATTTCCAGCACCTTGACTTTCGTCACGTCGCCGACCGAGACCACTTCGCTCGGGTCTTTGACAAACGTGTTCGCCAATTGAGAGATGTGAATCAAAGCGTCTTGATGCACGCCGATGTCAATGAAGGCACCAAAATGCGTGACGTTGGTGATCACGCCTTCCAAGACCATGCCGGACTTCAAGTCTTCCATGCTATTGACACTGTCGTCGAAGTTGACGACACGGAATTCACTGCGCGGATCTCGCCCTGGCTTGCCAAGCTCGGCGATGATGTCGACGATCGTGGGCATGCCGAACTTGTCGTCGACGAATTCCTCCGCCTTCAGTTTGTGACTGAGCGTCGCGTTGCCGACCAGTGACTTGGAGTCGGCCCCCAGTTTCTTGGCCATCCGACTGACAATCGCGTAGCTTTCCGGATGAACGGCGGAGTTGTCCAGCGGCACATCGCCGCCTCGGATCCGCAGGAACCCGGCCGCCTGCTCAAACGCTTTCTTGCCCAGTTTGGGAACTTTCGTCAGCTGCTTGCGATTGGTAAATCGACCGTTGCTGTTGCGATATTCGACGATATTCTCTGCCAACTTGGGACCGATGCCGGCGACGTGCGACAGCAGCGGGACGCTGGCCATGTTCAGGTCGACGCCAACATGATTGACGCACGATTCGACCACGCGATCGAGGCATTTGCGGAGCTGGGTTTGATTGACGTCGTGTTGGTATTGCCCCACACCGATCGACTTTGGATCGGTTTTCACCAGCTCGGCCAGCGGGTCTTGCAGTCGACGTGCGATACTGATCGCACCGCGGACCGTGATGTCCAAGTCGGGAAACTCCTTGCCCGCAAGTTCGCTGGCAGAATAGATCGATGCCCCCGACTCGCTGACCATGACCTTCGTCACGGGCAACTGGTGTTTTCGGATCAGCTGACCGACAAAGGCGTCGGTTTCGCGCGACGCGGTTCCGTTGCCGATGGCGATCAGTTCGACGTCGTGCTTCTTGATCAGCTCCAGCAGCGTGCGGCCGGCCGACTCGGTGTCGCTTTTGGGCGGCGTCGGGTAGATCGTGGTGTTGGCCAGAAACTTGCCGGTTCCATCGACCACCGCCACCTTGCAACCGGTGCGAAAGCCGGGTCGATGCCGATGGTCACGCGCGGTCCAGCCGGCGCCGCCATCAACAGTTCACGCAAGTTCTTGCCGAACACGTCGATCGCTTCTTCGTCCGCTTTTTCTTTCAGGATTTGCAGGACGGTGGACTGGGTTGCCGGCATCAGCAACCGCTCGTAGCAATCCTCGACCGTCGCGACCAACTCGTTGTGGAACTCGAATTGGCGGTTGTGGACGAACTGTGACTTGAGGTGAGACACAACCTGCGAATCATCGAGTGCCACGCCGACTCGCAGGACACCTTCCGCTTCTCCGCGCAGCATCGCCAAGCAGCCGATGCGAGGGAATCCTGCCGGCCGGTTCTTGGTGATCGATGTACAGTTCGTACTTGCTCGCTTCCTCTTTCTTGCCGCGTTTGACTTGCGAGGTGACCCTGCCGCTTGCAAACGCTTGCTCGGTCATCCAAGTTCGCGTCGTCAGCGTCTTCGGACCATTGCTCGGCGATGATATCGAGCGCACCTTGCAAGGCCGTGTCGCAGTCGGGAACTTCCAAGTCAGGATTGACGAATCCTGGCGAGCGTCTCTTGTTTCGATTCATCCAGCTTGTCTTGTCGGACCAACAGATCGGCGAGCGGCTGCAGCCCTCGTTCGCGAGCGATGGTGGCGCGGGTTCGTCGCTTTGGTTTGAAAGGCAAGTAGATCGCCTCGAGCGTACGCAGGTCGGTGCAGCTCTCGATTTGGAGCGAAGTTCGCCCGTGAGTCTGCCCTTGTTCGTCAATCGTTTTCAGCACGGTGGCTTTGCGAGCGGCCAAGGCGGTTGCCTTTTCCAAGGCATCTTCGATGGCCCGCAACGCGACCTCGTCGAGCCCGCCAGTCGCTTCCTTGCGATACCTGGCGATGAACGGGATGGTGTTGCCGGCATTGAGCAACTCGACGGCCGCCAGCCACTTGGCGATGCGGCAGACTGGAGTTCCTCAGCGATCGCCTCGGTGGCTGCCTCCAAATCGAATCCGTGTTCCGTCTTGGTTGCCATGATTCTCTCAAGAAACTTGCTTCAAAGCCTGCTCGAAAAAATGCCGAGCCGCTCGTCCGCTGATGGTCGTGTTTTGTATCAGTTCGCCTGCGATCAACTCAATGGCCCTAGCATGACCTTCGTCGCGGAGCAGATGTTCGGTCTTGTCAAGCAAGCGGCGCTGGAGTCGCTCGAGCCTGACTCTCGCTGGTCGCACGATCCTGCAACAAACGCCTGATCGCGAGGAGATCCTGAGTCGCTCCCGTTGGCAATACTGTCCGGTGAAGCGAGCTTCGGCAACCATGCCGGCGAACAGAATCAGCACTTCGTCTTGCCGCAAACTCCGCGAAGCCTTCGATCGCCCTTTCCTGATTTCACAGACACCGAGTCGCGTCTCTCCGAATTGCGACCTGCCGGGCTGGATCGTTACTTTTTGAATGAGCCGTCCTAAAGACAACGCCATCACAGCGTGCCCCGCTTCGTGATAGGCCGTTGCTGTCAACTGCGGCGAGGCCGAATCCGACTGATCGTTCGTAGCCTTGTCCAGATCTTGCGGGTCATCGTTCATCGTTCCTAGTATAAGGCGTCCTAAATTTTTACAACCGCACGAAGGAACACGGGACGCGACGAATTTCAATTCTATCTCGTTTCCGAATCAGTTTGCCGTGCCACCCTGTTGGTCAGCGTTGGGCACAAACTCGAACTCGTAAGATTCGCCCAGCTGCATCCGAGTCATGTGGATGATCTCCTGCGTGTGACCACGAAAATGGGCGATCGATTCGATCAAGGCTCCTACACCCGAAACGTCGAAGCTCTGTACGATTCTCCGCTGAATCAAGTTGTCGGCGGTCAAATCATGAAGAGTGTGTCGGACTTCGAGGGCAATATTGTCGAGCATCTCCATCAGTTGACTGGCCGGTATCCGATCGCGCTGGGAAAATTCTTGAGGACGGTTACGCAAGTCGGGGGCGTTGCCGAGACCTGCAACAACCCATTGCCTGACGTTGCCGCAAAGGTGCAGGATCAAGTTTGCGATGCTATTCATCGATTCATTGGGTCTCCACCAGATTTGGTCGTCGGAGAGCTGTTGCAGGCAATGACGAATCTTGGCGATCGCATCGCTGAGTTCAGACATGATCGCCTCGTTGAATGCGGTGACAAGCAATGCGTCGTGTTCTTCTTGTGCGTTCATTCCGAATTACAGTTGCGAGTGCTCGGCGAAACCGAGAGGCTTTCGTAGGTCGACTTGTCCCCATGTCGACCATTGTTCCTTAAATCATGGCGGATTGGTCGACCTGAGCAAAGGTCGGCCTACGGGGGTCCGCAATTGACCGCAAGAATTACTCGTTTTCAACTCTGCGCGTCGGGGTATAATCGAATGCTGAGGAACAAATCATGATCACAGCGCAGAAGGTGTACCGAATGCTTGGCAACGAGTCGCTCTGGAACGTAGCGGAGCGTTGTCATGCACTGTTGTCCGCTGCGGAAGTTCCATATTCGATCTGTGGCGGTGTGGCCGTTTGCCTGCACGGATATCAACGGAACACCGTCGACCTCGATCTCGTGATCCGTTCGAGCGAAAGCGATACCATTCGGAAACTTCTGTCCGATGACGGACTTGTTTGGGATGAAACCAACGCAGAGTTTCGCACGCCGGGCGGGATCGCGGTTCAATTCTTGATTTCTGGTCAGAAAGCAGGTAAGGGCAGCGAAGTCACGATCCCTGACCCGATTGGCGAACTGAATGTTGAGCAGCGTGAGGGCCTCTCCGTCGTTCGCCTTTCCCGATTGATCGAAATGAAAATTGCATGCGGGATGAGCAACTTGCGTCGGACGCACAAGGATTTTGCAGATGTTGTCGAGTTAATCGCCGCCCGCGACCTCGATGGTTCGTTCGCCCGATTTCTACATAAGTCGTTGCGACCCACTTTTCGAGAGTTGGTTCGTAATGCGAACGCAACCGATGACGATGGATCGGTTGCATGATGTTTTCGCGGTCTGCTTAGCATCGTGCGGAGAATCACTGTCGTAACAGACGACGCGTTGCCGTGGATGTGCGATACTTGCTAGCTCTGCCTCGTTCTCTCATCGCGGTCGGACCTATGCAGCGAATCAGTATCTTCGACATGTTCAAGATCGGTGTGGGGCCCTCCAGCTCTCATACGATGGGGCCTTGGCGAGCTGCCCAGCGATTCTTGAATGAACTGACGCCGCGGTCGCTGGCCTCGCTGACTCGAGTCTCTGTCGACCTGTACGGTTCGCTCGCCAAGACTGGGCGAGGTCATCGTACGGATTTCGCTGTTCAGCTTGGGCTTGCTGGGCTGGACCCTGAAACGATCGATGTGGATTCAATCCAAGCTCATATCGACGAGATCGCCGTTTCCAAGGCAATCAAAATCAGGTCGACAAAGACAATCGACTTCGATCCCAATGCGGACATCGTCTTTCACAAAGACATTCAGCAGCCTTTTCATCCGAACGCGATTCGATTCACTGCTCATCTAGCCGATGCGACGGAGATTGATGCGTTATTCTACTCGATCGGCGGCGGGTTCATCGTGAAGGAAGGCGACCCGGGCGATGCGGTTGAAAATGAATTGCCGTGTCCGATCGATAATGGCGAACAGTTGCTCAAATATTGTTGCAACAACGGCTCTCGAATCTCCGAGATCGTGATGCGGAACGAGTTGAGTTGGCGAACCGATGCCGAAGTGCGTGCGGGACTGTCCGCGATCCGCGATGCGATGTTGAGCAGCATTCATCGCGGTTGCCGCAGGCAAGGGGTGTTGCCCGGTGGTCTGCAGGTGCAACGTCGTGCGGCGACGATGGCAACGAATCTGTTGGGCCGCGAATGTCCGGCATCGCCTGCCGATTGGATGACCGCGATTCAGGACCAGCCGCGAGACTTTCAAACGGTTTTGAATTGGGTCAGTTGCTTTGCATTGGCGGTCAACGAAGAGAACGCGGCGATGGGTCGAATTGTCACGGCACCAACCAATGGTGCTGCGGGAGTGATCCCGGCCGTGATGCTTTACAGTCTTTGTTTTTGTGATTTGCCCGAAGATGCATACATCGATTTTTTGCTGACCGCTGGCGAGATCGGATGTCTGTTCAAGAAGGGCGCGACGATCTCGGCGGCGATGGGCGGATGCCAGGCGGAAATTGGCGTTTCCTCGGCGATGGCGGCGGCGGCGCTAACCGAGTGCCTTGGTGGTTCCGCAGCGCAAGCGACCGAAGCGGCCGAGATCGCGATGGAGCATCATTTGGGCTTGACGTGCGATCCAATTGGCGGGCTTGTTCAAATCCCATGCATCGAGCGAAATGCAATGGGCGCGGTCAAAGCCATCACGGCCGCACAATTGGCGTTGCAGCGAGACCCGAAAAAGGCGCGAGTTTCACTCGATGCCGTCATCCGCACGATGTGGCAGACGGCACAAGACATGGACGCCAAGTACAAGGAAACCTCCGAGGGTGGCTTGGCAATCGCCGTCAACCTCTGCGAATGCTAGTTCAACCGACGACTGCGTGCTGCTGCGTTCAGCCGATTCCCAAAACGTGTTTGAAAAAGGGGCCTGACCCTTTCCGAGAGAAACCTCACGCCACCACTGGCGTTCGATTCCTTGCCCGTTAGCGGCCGCGAACCAAACTTCCAGAGGGTCAGACCCCTTTTTCAAACACGTTCTCAGCGGATCGCTGGGACGTTACGTTAAAGAGATGCTCGGTATTGTCTGGAACAATTCTGTAGCACGTCTCGTCCTTCGCTAGAGGTTGCCACCACGATGCCAGATTTCTATCAGCATGACTTAGTCACCACGATTCATGACCTTCGCACCGGCCAGTTGGATCGACTCGAAGCCATGCTCCGTGAGTCGACTCAACAGACCCCCATCGGATTAGTCTTGCCGGTGACCGCGTCTGACATGCGTGCCGAACCCTTCGACAGGATCGTCAGAGAACTCAGCGAGGCTGACTACATTGACACGATTGTGGTCAGCCTCGGTGTCGCACCTGAGCGGATCGACTATGAAGATACACTTGCCAAGGTTGCTCCACTGGGCGATAGAGCCAAGGTGCTGTGGACCGATGGGCCGCAAGTCCAATCGTTGTACGCGGAGCTGATCGACTCGGGGATTGCAGTCTCGACCCCAGGCAAGGGCCGCAGCGTGTGGACAGCGTTCGGCTATCTGCTGGACGATCCCAAAATTGAAACGTTTGTGCTGCATGACTGCGACATCGTCGATTACGATCGCCTGCTGTTGGCGCGACTTTGCCTGCCAATGGTGCATCCCGCGCTCGACTTCGAGTTCTGCAAGGCCTACTACGCCCGCGTCACCGATCGCATGCATGGCCGTGTCGTACGCCTGCTGGTGACCCCATTGGTACGAGCCCTGGCACGAACCTTTCCCGACAGCGAGTTCATTCAGTTTCTCGCTAACTTCCGTTATCCGCTGTCGGGTGAGTTCTCGTTGACAAGAAACCTGGCTCGCACCAATCGAATTCCCAGCGACTGGGGTCTGGAAGTTGGCACGCTTGCCGAGGTTTATCGCAACACATCTTTAAAACGGGTTTGTCAAACAGACCTGTGTCGTTTGTACGAGCACAAGCACCAGGTGCTGTCGGTAGACGACCCGAATTCGGGTCTGATGCGAATGGCCATCGACATTCTGACAACGGTCTTCCGCACGCTGGCCAGCCAGGGCGTGGTGATGAGCGAGGCAATGTTCATCACGCTGAGATCGTCATACTTGAGGGTGGCGCAGAATGCGATTCGCCAATACGCCGCGGATGCATTGGTGAATGACCTGCAATACGATCGGCACGAGGAAGAAACCGCGATCGACGCGTTCGCGGAGTGCATTACGACTGCTGCCGGCGTTTTCCGCAAAGACCCCAATGGCGCCCAAGCCATCCCCAACTGGACAAGAGTTCGGGCAGCGTTCCCAGAATTCACGCAGCGACTCCGCGACGCATAGTTGCCAATGTCGCTCGATTGTCCCAATCGAGAATCCCCAATGTCGCTCGATTGTCCCAATCGAGAATCCCCAATGTCGCTCGATTGTCCCAATCGAGAATCCCCAATGTCGCTCGATTGTCCCAATCGAGAATCCAGTGTCGCTCGATTCGCTCCGCCGATCGTAGCGTCCAAAATGCAACTTTTGCGGGGCAAATGGCGACTATGGGAGTCCGGTTTCTCAAAAATCAACAGGCTGTCAGGCTCCGCTTACCAACGCAACCTCGAATTTCACTGGCCGAAACGTCCGTTTCAGTTTTGGCGAGTAGAAAGCCGGTGAAAGTGGAATCCTGAAAAGCAGGGTCGCGGGTCGGGTCGGCTGGGTCGCCATGGGGAACAAAAATGACCATTCCCTGCCGAGCCCGCGTAAGCAACACTCGGTAGGCATTTTTGAGATACGTCTGCCGTTCCGATTCATTGATTCGTTGCTGCCCCACAATTCGCGACCAACGCCCGGCGAGTCGCCTTCAAACAGCACCTTATCGCCCAGCGACACCAGATTCACGGGTGCGAGCGATGTGATGTTACCAATCCCGTCGTCGACGGCAATCGTCGTCAATTGTTTCGTGCCTGCGGATGTGCCGTTGTTGTCCCACGACATAATCGTGGATTGAATATTCGTTAACGTCAGAAAGCTCGTTACTCGCTCGCCTGTGAATGTGACTTGTGTGTTCTGAGAGATAAACGCTTTCGCAGCCCGATGGTTGGCGTAAAATCTCGCCTTCGCAAAATTAGAGATGCGCAGGCACCGTGTTTCTATTTCCGCAAACGCCGAGAAACTCAAGAAATACTCGCCACAATGAACGCAATCGAAAATTTTCTCGCAGCAAAAACCTACGTGGTCGCCGGCGCATCCAACCGTCAACATAAATACGGCAACAAAGTCTTCCGTGCACTCCTCGCCGCCGGCCGCGAGACCTATCCGCTCAATCCTGCTCAAGACGAAATCGAAGGTCATCGAGCTTACCCGTCGATCGCCGATTTACCGCTCGTCCCCGAATCCCTCTCGATCATCACGCCACCAGAGGTGACTCGCCAAATCGTCGCCGACGCAATCACGGCCGGAGTGAAACACATCTGGATGCAACCCGGAGCCGAAGACGAGCAGGCCAGCGAATCTGCACGCGAAGCCGGCATCAACGTCATCGACGATGGCAGTTGCATTCTCGTTTTGTTGGCACGCCAATCATGAGCGGCATACTTCACATTCGGCCATGCTCTCTTCACGTCCGTGTCCATTGGGCCAGCGGCAGCAAGTGTCGCCGCGATGATTCTTGCACCCGTGGGAGTGAGTGCTCGCACCTGCTAAGGCAACCCCAGCATTGGCGTGAATGAGCCACCTCGAGTGCGGATCACTCGATCTCCCGTATCACTCTCGCTGGATTGCCTGCCACGACGACACCGGGCGGCACATCTTTTGTCACAACGCTGTCGTCACCGATCACGCTGCGGTCCCAGCTTTTCGATGCGAGCTCGGAGAGCACGCCGACACTTATTTCCCGCACGATGCTTAGCCTGACGGGGACTCATACCCCGCTGATCAAACGCCTTTACAGGCGCACTCGCCGTTTGTCCCAATCGAGAATTCTTCCGTTCAGTCAGCCGCGACTTGAACCCTTGGAAGCCTTTTCCTCGGCCGCACTCGCCCTCAAATATCGCGGCACCAGACGGATTGGATCGGTGAAGGCTCCCTGCATGGCAGCACGAATTGCCAACAAGCCGACGCCGATCGCGTCACATCCCCGCGCGATTCGCTCGTTCTCCAAATCACCTAGCGGCTTACGATCGCCCGCAAAGCAGAAATTCGGTGGTAGATCCCGCAGCAGTTCGACCCACTGCGAAGCACTCACGATCCGCACGCTGCTCGGATGAGCGGTCCAATCATCTGGGATGGAAACGCGCGAATCACCGCCGCTCGAATCGATCGGGGGGAGCAGTTCCTTTCGTTGGAATGAACCTGTAAAGATCTGGCCACGATAAGCGTCGATCGCCACCAACAACGACCCGACAGCTGGGTTGCTTTGAAAGGCAGCCGCCGCGATGGCGGCCAGAGAATCAACGGCGACCAACGGCAAATCGAGCGCATAGCTGAGAGTTTTTGCAGTTGTCACCCCGATCCGAAGTCCTGTAAACGATCCTGGTCCGTCGGCAATCGAGATCAACTCCGGCTTGTGATTCCGTTCACCGCACCAGCGGAATGTCTCTTCGATCGCCGGGGCCAAGGTCGCCGCGGTTCGAGAGAAGGGATCGAGATTCGCCTGCCGCAGGACCTGGGAGCCAGATAAAACCGCGATTGACCCGCTTCTTCCAGTCGTCTCAATCGCCAATTGGACGGTATGCTGAGGGGGGGAAGTGACGAACAGCCGCGATGCAGAATTCGTGGGATTGCTGAGAATTTTTGGTTCCCCTTACAATTCGGGTCCAACAGGCCACACATCAAGACGGATTTGAGCCCGTCAAAAGTATAGGATTCACCCGGTGAAGCGAGCGTTGATCAGCGACATTCACGGCAACCTCGAAGCCCTCGAGGCCGTGCTGGCCGACATCGACGATATATCGGTAGATGAAATCTACTGTCTCGGCGACATCATCGGCTACGGGCCCAATCCCTGCGAATGCCTTGACTTGGTGATCCGGCGCTGCAAAGCCACCATTTTAGGCAATCACGATCAAGCCGCGCTGTTCGACCCGGACGGCTTCAACCCGATGGCACTGCAGGCGATCTATTGGACTCGCGACCAATTGGACAACGGTCCGGGGACTCCTGTTCAGATTAACAAACGTTGGGACTTTCTGGGCGAACTGCCTCGCCAAGTCGATGAGGGTGAGTTCAAGTTTGTTCACGGATCGCCTCGGGACCCGACCAATGAATACGTGTTTCCCGAATATGTGTTCGACCAACGGAAGATGGAGATTCTGTTTGGCAAGGTCAAGAACTACTGCTTCATGGGGCACACGCACTTGCCTGGCGTGTTCACGACCGAGTGCGAGTTCATTTCGCCTCACGAGTGTGATGACAACACCTACCAACTCGGCAGCGAGAAGGTGTTGGTGAACGTTGGCAGCGTCGGTCAACCGCGTGACGATGACAATCGTTCGTGCTATGTCGTTCTCGATATGGACAACAAGACGATCACCTATCGTCGAATTAACTACGATTTTGATACGACCGCCGAAAAGATCTACAATGTCCCCGACTTATCCGACGCACTCGGCGATCGGATCAAACATGGACGCTAGTCAGGTCACCGACGTTTCCCTCCGCCAACGACGCAATTCGTGACACGAACCGCGATTCTCAGCGATATCCATGGAAACCTCACCGCCCTCGAAGCGGTGTTGGCGGATGTTGCGGATCAGAATGTCGATCGAATTGTCTGCTTGGGCGACGTGATCGGCTACGGCCCCGCACCGTGTGAGTGCCTCGATCGTGTTGCGGAATTCGAGTTTTGCGTCCTGGGCAACCACGATAGCAGTGCCTTGTTCGATCCCGAAGGGTTCAACGTCGCGGCCGAACAAGCGATTTTTTGGACACGAGCCCAGATTGAATGTGGCAGCGACGGCCCCGATGCAAGCCGCAGGCGAATGCAGATGATTTGTTCTCTGCCGCGATTGGTTGACCAGGGAAATGTGCTGTTCGTCCACGGCTCGCCCCGCGGACCGACAAACGAGTACGTGTTCCCCGAAGATACACAAAATCTGAAGAAGATGGAGAAGCTGTTTTCGCTGGTCCCGCACCTCTGTTTTCAAGGTCACACCCATGTACCAGGTGTTTTCACGACTGACCTGCGGTTCGTTCGGCCAGCCGACACGGGTGCTGGTTACGACACCAGCGACCGTAGTCAGCGATTGATGATCAATGTCGGCAGCGTCGGCCAGCCCCGAGATGGGGATCCACGCAGTTGTTACGTCGTCTTCGACGAAGAAACGGTCGAGTTCCGCCGAGTCGAGTACGATATTGAAAAGACAGTCCAAGCCATCGAAGCCGAACCTGAACTCGATGACTTTCTGGGCTACCGTCTCCGAGAAGGCCGTTAACGGCCCATCGCTCCAACTGATGGGTGCGATCGGCTTAGGCCAGGACCTGTCTTCTGGCGACAAACCGCACTCGTCAAGCTGCCAGGACATTTCCTGGCCTTCTACGGAGTCTGTACCGATGCAAAGGCGACAAGCTGCTGCGAGAGGCGACTGCTGATCGCTTTTGACCGCGATGCCGAATCTACGCAAACCGCGATCCGATCAGCATTGAGTGATCTTATAGGGATCGGCTGCGATGCAGACGCCATCACAATCGAGGCCAAATCGCTTGAGCAGTTTTGATAGGTAGTTGTTTCGCGTGCACCAGTCGAACGCACGTGAAAACCCGAGTTTCGTGCATTCCGATGACGGACCAAAAAGTGACCCCTACGGGACTCGAACCCGTGTCGCCGCCGTGAAAGGGCGGTGTCCTAGACCGCTAGACGAAGGGGCCGTCTATTCGCCAAAAATCTCTTTGGAGCAACTTGCTTGTCGCACGTATCGTTTGTGGCAAGGCGGGGTTTTAACCAAGACGGCCCGAACTCGTCAAGGGTTCACGCGGAGTCGCTGTGGACGAACCGCTCGGTTCTTTCGCTGCAGACCTAGAAGTCAATCAAAATTTGCAAAAAATGGGCGGCGCGAAGAGACAATTGCGCAAGAGGTGAGCAAATTTACCGGGAGGAGTCGGATCCCGCGACCTCGCAAGGATCCTCTACCCATCCGGAACCTATGACTCAACGGGGGCATCCCCGGACTCAAGGCTTCGTTGAATCGCATCGTAGACTTCCCGTCGATGCACTGGCACTTCGCGGGGAGCTTCCACTCCCAGACGTACCTTGTCACCACGGATTTCCACAACAACGATTTTAATATCGTTGTTGATCACAATGCTTTCGTTCTTTTTTCTAGATAAAACCAGCATGTTCCAGTCCTTTCCTAACCGGCCCAAAGTCATTTCAAATCGTGTGAGCCTACAGTCCCGATGCCAACCAGAATCACTCTCATTCGTGATCCTCTTCTCACCGCTACGTAGGCCGGTTGCGTCCGCGAATCTCGTTCCATGTCCATTCGCTTTTTCCTAACACCTTCAACTCTAGGTCAAAAATTGGGCGCGTCAAGGAAATCCACCTTGACAAGTCACGTTTTTTGACCCCTAGAACCTTACAATGGGCTTCACAACCGGAAAATACCTCTCCAATTGCATTCAAATTGGACATTGTCATGTCGCTCACCCGGCAACGGAGAAAAAAGTGTACGCCCATTCACCTGTGCTGAAGAGCCTGACAAATTAGGCTGCTTGAACTGAAACGCCAGCGTCGGGAACCCATTCATCGCGGGCTGCGTCGTACTAATGGCGAACCAATCCAACAACTCGTAAGACTCATCCACTTTCTTTGACTCGACTGAACTGGTGAAGCGAATGGTCCGGGCAATTAGCGACAACAACGATCCGACTGCGGGCCACGACAGTGCGTTTACACCGTGCTCGGCGACCAAGATGCTGCCGCTGGTTCGCCGTATCGTGGCGGACATCGTTCAGCTCAGCGATTCGATCGATGCGCAGCGTGCCCAGCTGAGCGAAATCGATAAGTTGGCGGCGACGATTGATCAACCGAACTACCGCGAAGAACTGTCTGATATCCGCGGTTCGCTCGCCAGCGACGAGCGTCGTTTGGAAGTCTGCTTCAGCGAGCTAGCCGCCCTCGGCTTGGAAGCTCACCAACCTTTCGATGGGTCGATTGATTTTCCCGCGATGCTGAATCGTCGCCAAGTTCATTTGTGTTGGCGCCCGGAAGATGAGCGGGTCGAACATTGGCACGAGGTAGGCAAATCCATGGACAGGACAAAGGTCGATCCGAAGAAATTCGGTGCTGAGTCGCTGAACTAGCTGAACTAGCTGAGTCGCTGAACTCGTCGAGGCGACAGACGACAGTTGCAAAGCTTTCGCTATTCCAGCGTCTTGAAGAATATCGCTGCGAGAAAACCGAGAAGTGTCGAGAAACCGACCACGCTCCCTCCCTTGAAGTAGGCCTTCTACCGAATTGGATGTGGAGAGCGACTCCTCCAGGAACTGTGTTGGAGCTAGCGACGCCGTCGCCACGCTGACATCGGCAGCTGACGTCGGGCTGGCGAACGACAAGTCCATTTCAGCCGATCCCACTACCAGCAGCCAAGACTGTACCACTCCACGCTTCTACGATTCCAGCCGCATTCCGCCTGCACTTTGCACGAAGGCAACTCGTGGCAATGCGCCAACGAGAGACTCTGTGCGACGAAAGAACTCGTCCTCTGTTCCCGGCTCCGGCGGCTGCATCCCCAGAATCACGAATGCTGCATCGCGACTGGTGGTTTGAATCGCCGTTGACGGATCATTTGAAACGACCACCTTGGTAGAGCCTTTGATGCGTGCATCGCGGAGCAAACCTTTCAGATGCGAGCGGACTTCGTCGATGCCGGCTCGGTTGTCAACGACGCGCAACAAGCGAAGCCTTCGGCCTTGCCATTGCTCGTGATCCAGGATCAGATGCGCCAACAACACCATCAATTCGCCGTTGGCACGGCCGCGCCACCAAACGTCAATCGACCCCATCGGGGCTGCCCAATCATCTTTGGGTTCGTCGGTGCGGCGCAGCACAACGGAGCTGCGTCCGAGTGCCTCCAAATTTCTCAGCAAACCACCGAAGACGCGCATCCGCTCGACAGTCAACGGACAACCGAGCAGAATGATATTCGGACGCAGTCGACCCAGGCCCTGGCATTGGACCAACGCTTCGACGCCTGCGATGTAATCACTGGCGACCACCACCGCGGGAAACGCGCTCAGTTTTTGCCTGCGAATCATCGCGTGCAGAATCTTCTCTTTTTTGACCCGTCGATGACGCCGGTCACCCAGCTCACCGGGAATGACTTGCCCGAGTGTCAGCATGCCTGTGTCGGCCGTCAGCCAACTACCGAAGACAACCAGTTGAGGACGACTGAATCCTTGGCCGCTGAGTGCCAATACGAATGGCCGCCAATTCTTGGGGTGATACAGTTCGTCTTCCAGCTTGACCAAGTTGCGCCGCGTCCGCTCGAACAGCAAACCGCTGTGCAAGTCGCCCCAATCCGCTGACAATTCGACGCGTGACAAGTAAGAGTGCAAGGCGCCCACCACTGCCACCGCGACCATCGCCCATCGCCAATCGACCAACACCATGACCACCCCGCAACCGATTGCACCGGCAAGCGACGTCGACCAGTGGCAAAACTTGAACTGAGGGCGGTAACTCGGGTTCTTGGTGATCGCCTCGTAGAAGGTCGCCAGGTTCAACAATCCATACGTGACCAAGAACGACATCGTGATCAACGGCGCAATCGTATTCAGGTCGGTCAGCAAGATGCCTGCTTCGGCGATCAGAAATGTCGCCAGGATCGCCCGTCGCGGCTCGGCGTTCTTTCCCGAGGTCGCTCCCAACGCTCCCAGCTTTGGAAACAGTTTGTCGCGAGCCAGCGATTGCAGGATTCGCGGTGCCCCCATCATGCTACCGAGCGCCGACGAGATCGTGGCCGCAAATACCCCGGCCGCGATCAGTGCCGGCATCAACGCGATGTCGTAAAGGATCAGATTGTCGCCGACCAACGCCTCGTGACTACGCGATCCAGCCAGGAATACTGCCTGAGTCGCATAGATCGTGCCCGTTACAAAAATGGCGGCCAGTGTTCCCCGAGGGATGGATCGCGCCGGGTTCTGCAAGTCGCCCGACATGTTGGCTCCCGCCATGATTCCGGTCACAGCTGGAAAAAAGAGCGCAAACATCGTCCAAAACGATTGGCCTTCCGAGAAATGGGGTCCCAGATTGGCTGCCAAAGTTGATGAATCAAAGGACTGCCATGCCCCCAGATAAAACGACACGAGCGACGCCGCAACGGTGGCAAGAATGAAGAATTGAATCTTCAATGTCCAAGCGGCACCAATCGCGACACAAGCCAAAGACGATCATGTTGGTGATCGTTGCGACCAGCGCTGGTGAAACACTGTCGGGAAGGTAGTTCATCAGCGCTTCGGTAAAGCCGATCACATACATCGCGACCGAAAATGCCTGCGCCGCAAAGAAAAGCAGCCCGATCGCGCCGCCGAATTCCGGGCCCAAGCTGCGGCTGATCAGAAAGTACGCTCCGCCCCCTTCGACTTTCGTGTTGGTCGCGATCGCGGACAAAGAGAGGGTCGTCAGCAGCGTGATGATCTTGCTGGCGATCACGATCAGCAGCGCTGCCAACACGCCGGCTTGTCCTACGACAAACCCGAAACGCAGGAACATGATCACGCCAAGGATCGTCAGCACGCAGGGCGTAAACACACCTGCGAACGTGCCGAATCGATTTCCTTCGTTGGACGAAGAAGCTTGGCTCATCAGATAAGTGCCGTCGTGGCGGAGCAGTGATTCCTCAATTCCGAGCAGTGTAACACATCACTCCAGCGAACGAGGATACGACTTTCTCATCAGCACTCCACGGTCACGCCAAGTGAATCGTCTAACGACAAGCCGTTCGGGTTCACCGTCGATCCAGCGAAATCGTTTAACGGCAAGCCGCAGGCGACTGTCTATCGCCTTACAAACGCCTGCGGCTAGCCGTTCAACAATGACGCCGCTTGGGGATTCGCCCGTTTGGGCGATCACAGGCAACAATTCACTCGGCTTGGTCTGAAAAGTCGAAGGCCTTCAGTTCGCCGCTGGCACGCGTCCCCAGCGCTCCCCACAATCCGTAAGGGCTCTGGCTGCCAGGCGGGTTTGAACTGCCGTCATAGACGGTGGGCAGGGAATCGTCTCCCGCGTCGATGCTGTCGCTGATGAATCGCACCGCACCGTCCGCGAAACAGACGTGGGCACCACCTTGATGACGGCTACTCGCAGGCAAGACGCCCCAACAATCGTCTCGATCATCGCGCAATGTGATCTCGCGGTTGGGCGGCAAGATCGTGTTGAAGGCGGTATACAAGGGCATTCCATCGGCCCAGCGAAATCCACGTCGCATGGAACTGTCGCCGCCCAAAACTGTTGACGGCCTTCCACTTTCCCAGAACATCGGACGCTCTGGATCGATCAATTCGCCCTGGCGAGCCCAAGCGGGATTGTCGCGCAAGACCTCTGCACCGGGCCCTGCGGCCGGACTGGTGCGTATGTCTTGGTCGCCCAGGTCGGTGGCGATTTCGCCGAGCATCAGCGTATTGGACAAGACCATCGGTGGTGTCGGAGAACCGCATCGCGACCCGCGGCACAAACACACCTCGCATGGAAGCCTTCGTTTGCTTGGCCAACTCGGGATCGTGCACGAAGACACCTTTGACTTCTTTCATTGGCCCCGAGTCGGCAGCAACCACACCGTCGCCCAAGGCAGATGGCATAGTTCGTGCGTCCAAAAGAGGGAGACCCAATCCCCGGATCACTCGGACAACGCAACACCGCAGGTTCGGTCAACCAAGGGAAGTACTTCGACTGGAACGGCTCCGGACCGCCCGCGACCCATGGACCTTTGTCAGGCTGATCGTCCAGCTTTCCTCGCCGGCGGCCTCGAACTCGTCATTGAAGTACCACATCTCGCTTGCCGGAGGCCGGACCACGCCGATCGAGTGGCTGGCGAATCTTTTCCGACAACCCGGACATCTCCAAGAACGGCAGCAAACCGACGAAACAGCTCAGTCGTCGATCATTATCCTTGCCGACGATGATGTTGCCGTCAGTTCCCGAAAGCTGGGTCGGCAGTTGCTTAAACGCCGAGTGGTAGTGGTGCGTCGCCAAGCCGACCTGCGTCAGATTGTTGGCACAACTGGTCCGCCGTGCCATCTCACGAGACAGCCTGGACCGCCGGCAGCAACAAGCCGACCAAGACGCCAATGAACAGCAGAATGCTGCAAATTTCGACGATCGTGAAGGCCGGACGAGCGGTCTTGCGAGCAGCAATTCGATCGGCGGGGCGAATCATCGGCGGACCTGTGGGCGTTGGAAGTTGGGCTCGCAATCGTCCGGGTGAACCCACACGAGACATTCTGTCTCTTTTGGCGCGGCTGAGTCAAGTTGGGACGTTGCAGGCCGAGATTCGTCAGCTCGATCGAATTGACTTTTGCGGCGTCGAGGCGGATAGTACAGGTGGTCACATGGAGAGCGTTCACGTTGAATCCGACTGAGACCTGGTGTAGCTGTCCATTGTCTAGCTGAATCTGGGGGTGATCTGGATTCGACCGGATGTCTTGAAGCGATGGTTGCGTGTCGTGGTTGATCAGTTGGCCACGTAAAAAGCTGATCAAAACCTTTAGTTGCAGACGAAAGTTTTGCACTGGCCGCCTAAGAACAGGTAGCCCGGATTGTTAGGGGATTGCCAGAGTCGCCTTTCCGTCCGTCACAATTCTGGATCGCTCGCCGTCCTACTCGAGACGCGGCGGGCTAAAAACTGATTCGGGTTAGCGAGCAGCGGAGCCTGTCGGGCAGCGCCGCGGTAAGCGAAGTGGTTTCCTCGAGAAACTGAAATAGCTCGACTACACACGTAGACGCCAGCGTGGATGCATCGCGGGACGCGGGTTCAATTCCCGCCGCCTCCACTCACGAGCAGCCACTTGCCCCAGCGGTAAGTGGCTGTTTTTGTTGTGTTTGCGGCGATTTCGGCCTCTCAGCCATTCGGCGACTATGGAACTGAAGTCTTCAAAAGTCCCATTGAAACCAAGGTTTCCAGTCCCATAGTCCACGCCAGCCTGTTCCATAGACTGTGCCTTGTAGTTGCGGGGCAGTTCCTTTGGAGTCAGTTCTGACGGCACCTCAGCCTTGACACGGTAACTTGCTCCAGCGGCAATTAACCATTTGTTTAATTCCCGCAGCCGCCAACTTGATGAGACTTTCTTTGCCCTTTCTGACCCAACTCGCAGGCAGATGCTTGCTCGGTTGGCCAGCGGGGACATGACCGTCGCTGAACTGTCCGAGCCGTTCCACGTTTCTGCTCCCGCCATCTCCAAGCACCTGAGGGTTTTGGAGCGGGCAGGACTGCTGACTCGTGAACGTGAGGGGCGGGTTCGCCGCTGCCATCTTGTCGCCGACCCGCTGAAGGAGGCGGCGGAATTACGCCCATGCCAAAGCCAATGGCGGCTTGGTCGTGATCGAGGTTGACAACGGCGAGCTTTTGGTTGCTGAATATCTGCGTGTGTGGGGACGCTGGGCTCGAAGCAAGAAAGGTGGACAGTAGCGAATGGTTTCCTCGAACATGACGATGCGAGAACGACGGCCTCCACAGTGAAAAACGCCTCAAATCCAGCGACGGAGCCGAACGACTCGCCAGAGGCAAAATTGGTTTCGCCATCACCGCCACGAGCTGACCGAATCACCCGCTGGATTCTGATCGCCATCGGCATCTACACTGGCCTGCTTGTCACCCTGCTCAATATCTTCCTGCTCGGTTCGGGCAAGCCGATTGACCGTGCAGTCATCCTGATGGCCGATGGGCTGATCCTGTTTTGGATCGTCATCGGTGGCTCGCTGACGCCGATGCTGCGAAGAAAGCTGGTTCCCAAGCTGATCGCCATCCCGATTGATTGGCGGGTCCGTTTCGTCTTGCTTTGCACGGCGATGGCGTTGCTCGAAGAAGTCATCACCACGACCATGACCAACCTGGCTCCGGTGTTTGGCACAACGCCGGAAGAGGCGCACATCACGGCCTCGACGAACTACTTTGTCGTCGTCTGCTTCCACAGCGTCGTCGTGTTCGTGCCGATGTTCATCGCTTGGGCGCTGATGTTGTCCTGGTGGAAGTTTACGCCGCTGAAGGTGTTGTTGCTGTTCGGCATCACCGGATCGATTGCCGAGGCAAGCATCCAACCGTCCAACCTGATCGGCGGTTTCTGGGTGTTTGTGTACGGCTTGATGGTCTACCTCCCGGCCTGCACAGTGCCAGAGGATCGCCCAGCCAAGCCGCCACGGTGGTGGAGCTACCCGCTGGCAGTCGTGTTGCCGTTTCCATTCGTGGTGCTTGCGGCCCCGGTCGTGCTGCTGCGAGAATGGCTTGGGATCGAGTTTTTGCCAGGGGTGTAGACGGAAGAGACCATGAAAATCCTATTCCTTCACGGCACCGGCTCCAAGCCGGGCGATGTCAGGGCATCGTACCTGATCAAGCACGGCCACGATGTAATGAACCCGGCCCTGCCGGATGACGTGACGCACCACCCAGCGTTTTCGATTGGTGAGTAAGCGAGACACGAGAATGAAGCTGCTGGATGACGTTGCCCTGGAGCGGTCAAGCGCCTAGCTCTCGCTGGCCTGCCGGTCGGGTCAAACCATGTCCTTCAAAGCCTTGAGCGGCAGCACTTTGACCACGTTTCGGGCAGGCTTGGCCTTGAACATGGTTTCCTCTTTGGTGAAAGGATTGATTCCCTTGCGGGCTTTCGTCGCCGGTTTGCGGATCACTTTCACTTTCATCAAGCTGGGCACATTGAAAACACCCGGACCTCGTTTGCCAAGGTTCTTTCCGATCAATGTGGAAAGCTCGTCGAACACGCTGACGATCTCTTTCTTGCTCAGGCCCGTACCTTCCGCCAAAGCAGTGACGATCTCGGTCTTGGTCATCGCCTTCGCTGGTGGTGCTGCCGTCTTTTTCTTTGCCATTGTCATTCCCTTCAACTCGTGGTGGGCCGTCAAAGGCAGGAAACTATTGCTCCGACTGTTGAGTGTCAAGCGACATCCGCCCGAAACGGTTGCGGATTGGGCTGTAATTCCGCAGTCAAGAGCGTAGCGACTGGCCCGAGAAAAAGTGATGCGAAGGGCTGCAAACGAGAATGTCAAGCAGTGCTACACTTGCGGAATGGACTGGCGTGGTTGAGGTGCAAGAAATGGACTACCAGTTGAACCCTGTTGAATCAAATATTCAGTCGGACAAAATTGTTTGGTCGTGCCCATGCGGAGTTCCGTTCGAGTTGGAATACCGCATCATGGAAAAGGGAATCTGGTATCCGTTCGATGGAATCGCCAACTGCGTAACAGGTGGCGTCACCGTTTCATGTCCCGAATGTAGGAGGCAGTTTTTCCTGCCTTCGATGGCCCTGAAACCGTCCGTGTCAGAAGTGATTGCGGAAAACTGAATTTGTGTAAGGGGCAAGAGTCATCCGAGCGACAATGCAATGAGCAAGCTGATTCGGCAACTCAGAAACATACTAGGGATCACGCCTCCCGATGTGGACGAGAACGACATTCAGCGACCCGGAAAAGGACTTGCGAGGATGCAGAGCTATCGTCGGTGGAATTGTGGTGCGTCCAGTTCCGCAATGATGACGCGCCGGCTCCGCTTGGTCCAAAACTGGGGAATAGCGAGCAGCCGTTGGTGATTCAGACTGGCAAGCACGTCTTGATACCGAGACCGTTTTGCTAACTTGAAAAAGCCTGCTAGCAGACCCCAGCCATTTACTCAGTGAGCACGGGACGAACCGAGAAACGCTAGCCGTGCCCCTCTTGGTTTTTGGACGGGCACTCCTAGAATAGTTGCCTAGTTTCTTCCTCTACGCTTTTCAGCCCGAAACAGGTGCGAAGGGCACGATCGTAGACATGGTAACTTGTCGGAAACACCGTAAAACACGCATCGGGGCGTGGCTCAGCCTGGTAGAGCCTACGTTCGGGACGTAGAGGTCGCACGTTCAAATCGTGTCGCCCCGATTTTCTGTGTATACTTTATATCTCGTGTTTTCCCGGTCGAAACGCTCCTCTGGCGTTACCGGTCACTTTGACCGTGCGACTCACCGTAAATCATTCTTGGGTAAGCCCTACCCAGGAATTCCATTCGGAGAGCCTGCATGGCACGCCAACGTATCGACGCACCCGCTTACCGCTACCACATCTCCGGCCAAGCCCGGGTGACCTTGGCTGGCAAAGATTTCTTCCTTGGCAAGTTTGGTTCGCCCGAATCCAAGGCCAAGTACTACGCGTTATTGGCTGAGTACAACGCCAACGGCAAACGAGTACCCCAATCAACGCCAGCCCAGTTGGGGATGCTCCGATCACGGTCCGCTGCGTCACTGCCGAGTTTCGAGAACATATTGAAGCTAACCTACTTCCCCAGACGTAGAACGTCGCCCCATCGATTGTTTACCGCTCATCGGGATCTGGATTGAACTACGGTTTCTGTGGCCCCTGCACGAATCCGTACGCGACCGATGGTTGTAGCGACGCTGATTCACTACGACTTCGCGCGTCTATGACGAGAAGCAAGTAAAACTCAGGTTGCTACCGACGCTACCCGTCATACAGTTAGTACACACCGCAGAGGGCGTGGTATTGTCGCCAGAGACGCATCTGCCCGATCTGCATTTACAACAGAAGCCTGATCACTGCGGAGAGACTTGAAGCAAGTTTCGCGGATGACCTTCGTGTTCGCTTGCTTTCCTTTGTGTTCACGCTTCCAGCGCCTATCGACCGGGGAGAATCGCTTGATCACTTGAAACTTGCTGACGAAGCCATGAATGAGCTTTCAGCTTGGTACAAGAAGTACAACCGATCAAAGAAGAAGGTGTCAGAGCAGTTCGGTGGCTACGGATTCGGTTTGCATGTGACGCCAACCAGAGGTACCCAGTACCTGAACACTCATTTGCACCAACCAAACAACGAACACCCAACCACGAATAGGAATGACCTCACCACAACGAGAACGCCCAACCAACCAACCAACCAACCCCATTCCGGGCAATGAACCATAGACGACTCCTTCCCTTCCCTTCCATCCGTTCCTTTCCTATCGCCTCTGGTCCCCTCCATTGGTCAACCGTGTTAGCGCATCCATGTATTACCGGGCGATACGCCCGATCCACATGCACATGCGCTTACACGGGGAACATGTTTGCACCAGCGGGTTGACGGACAAAAAGAACATGTGACTAAGAGCAGACAGACTAATGATGGTCAGACGTAACAGGTAATGACCCAAGGAGTCGTAGATGAGATGTTGGATTTGTACGACGGTCGGAAAAGCGTACCGTCGTCGCCAACGAAACCGACCTAGGTCTGCTGGTTCCATCTGTGGCCGAATAGACAGAGAGAAACGGAGTTGGTCTGACAATGAACCTATCCACAGTGTCCAGCAGGCAGTTAGGAACACGTCCATTAGCAACCAAGTAAGCACGTGTAGGCCGGGACGTTGGGCAATTCCAGTCGACTTGGAGTTCACTGGAGAAGGATTGCCCCGAACTATCGCACACAAATCCTGTTCTTGCTGAATACCGCAGATACGCCGATCCACCCGAACGACTCGCATCCTCACAAAAGGAACTCTTTAAAGACAACAGAAAACGGTCTTCCGAACCGGTGAGAGATGCAATTGAGGAGTTTTTGTCGACAATAAAAACGGATAGCCAAGGGAACGGAACTGGCCCTTAATAAGTTGCTGATAACTCGCAGAGGATGCATCGACCGAACGGAGTTCGGTCGATCGCTTCGCTGCACTCTTCGCAAAATCTCGGACCAGATTGAGAGGAAACTGCAGCGAAGCTGCTAACTCGCAGCGGTTTCCGGACCGAAGCGTCCGAGCGGCGCGGCTTCGTGCGTGAAGCTGGTCCATCCCGATGTCAGTTGAGCGTAGCCTAGTGAACTTGCTCTTGCGGCGACTAATACGCGGTTAGCGTGGTCCGGTTGGGTGGCAAAGTAGCTCGCTATAGTGCGCAGCCCGACGCAGGTTAGCATTCGCTCTCAATTGGTGGCGAGCAGCTGTTCGATCCCAGCGCAAGCAGTTTTGCTATTCATCAACCTCCGATTTCAACGTTTGTCGGCGATTTGTTTTCTGGTACGGCAATTGCCGACTGCAGTCATGCGGGAATGACGGAACGCAGCTTCCGGCAACGAGATACAGCGGCAAACGAACGTTTCTCGGGACGAGCCTGCGGCCTGTTTCGACGCTCCGGTCGATGAGCCGGTGTAAGTTGGGCATGGTCATTTCGGCGCGTCGGTGTCCCGAAAAGCGTGCAGACGGTTTTCCTGCTTTGCTGGAGACCAACGGCGAAAACTAGTTGCTAGCAGCAGAGCGCAGAAAAAAACCTTCCCCTTTTTCCTGGTGGGACCGTCGAAGATGGAGTCCGCCCAAGGCGTCAGTTTCGTTGCCGCCGGTCACCGGGCTCTACTCCTTGACGCGTAGCAGGATGACCGCTTCGTCTCGGAGTCTAGCCTGGTTTTGAAACCCGTCTTCACCGGCGTCTTCGACAAGTTTCTGATAGATCTTCTGGGCTTCAGACTCTTTGCCCAAACGGTGAAGGGTCATCGCCAGGTAGAGCCACCTTGGGCCGGCTTTGACGGTCGGTTCCTTCTCACCCCGGATCTCGATGACCCGCTGTAATGCTTCGCGTGACTCCTGCCACTTGCCGAGTCGGTAGAGAGCCTGACCAAGGTATCCCCAGTCGCTGCCCTGACGCTCGTCCTCGGGAATCTGCTCCACGAGCCGAGCGACTTCCCCAAACGGCTTTTTGGCGGCTTCGTCTTGTTCCATCGCCAACAGAACATATCCCAAGGTGAGGTGGGGCAGCAGGTAGTCGGGCTTGGCCTCAATGGCTCGCCGGCAGTCGGCCGCGGCGGCCTCGAGATCTCCTTCGGCGCGATGCTGCAGCGCTTCTTCACGCGCCTCGGTCGCGGCGATCATGAGCGTCCGCCAGTAAACTTCGTTAGGCCCCTCGACCCAGGTCCCGCTGTATCGCCGGGTGCCCTCGGCGTCTTCAAACGATGTCAGGCTGACTGCGTGCATTCGGCGGCTCAACGCCTCGGTTTCCCGTTGACGGTACTGCGCGTGAGTCACTCCGTGCATGGACCGGAACACCAGATCGCGATCGGGCGGGTTGGGCATGAAGCGAGCCCGGTACCGACTGCCTTCCTCGGTCACCTTCGCTTGGACTTCCAGCGGAAAGACCCCATCTTTGACGACCTTGTTGAAGTATTCCTGGTAATCATCTCGGTTCATCCAGGATGACCATTGGTCGATCCGAACCTCCAAGTCTGGACGTGCCTTCCGCAACTGCTCCACTCCTTCAGGCGTGACTCTCGTGGCTGCCAGGCCGATCGATTGCAGGCTCTCGATCGCCTGGACGACAGCCAGCGCGTCGTCTCCGACCGGGGTGCCATCCAGGTCCAAGTGTTCCAGGTTTTTCGAGTCCACCAGTGCCTGCAGTCCATCGGCAGTGACCAAGGTTCCCTGCAGGTTCAGACGCGTGAACTCCCCGGCCTCTTCCAATTGTTCCTTCAACTCGTTGTCGGTCAGTGCTTGTCCGCTGAAGTCGAGCGTCTTGAGGCAGCGGAGAATCATTGCCTCGATCGATTCGGCGGTGTTCTGGCCGCTTCCCACTTTGATCAGCCGAATCTTGCCGGCGCGATCGATGAGGACAGCCTGGGGGATGCCGGTCACGCCGTACTGCTTTGTCACGTCGCTTTCGGACGGCAGCACGGCCAGTCGGTGTTTCAGCTCGTGATGTTTGGCAAACTGTTTCAGACCTTCGCGTTCGATCCTCTCGGATTTTTCATCAAGACGGATCGGTCGCTTGGCCTGATCATCCCAGCCAAAGCCGTAGTAACGAGTCAATCCAATGATCTCCAACCCGTCGTCGCCATACTCTTGATGCCAGCGACGCAGTTCGGGAAATGTGGCAATGCAGGGTCCACACCACACCGCCCAGAAATCGAGCAGGATCACCTTGTTGGTCAAGTCATCCGCGGTTGGCGCGGCCCCGTTGATCCAGTGTTCCACCTCAAAGGCAGGGTACATTTTGCCAATCAAGGAACGATGGACGCTGTTCCGATCAACCGGGCGGGAATCCAGGGTGCGCAAGTAGTTCTCGGCCGCCCCACGCGTCGTCTCATTGCCGCTCTTGGCAGCACTGCGAATCAGCTTCTCGGACTGCTCGTTCCGAGAAGACATCAGTACCGAGAGCAGCGTCGATCCGAGTTTGTAGCTCTCGTCCATCAATCGCTCCTCGATCAGCGCGACTGCCTCGGGCGTCCCCTGTCGCAGGAGTCCGGCAGCTGCCATGCGGAGATTGGACGAATCATCCAGGTAGGGTGCGAGCAATTCGGTTGCCTTTTCCGACTTACTGTTGCCAATCACGCTCAACAGTTGCGAAGTCGACATTCCGCTGACCTTCGGATCTTCCTGCAACCACTTGCCCATTTGCTCGAGCACACCGTCGGATTCCAAGCGTAGCAGGGCCAGATAGATCGCCGCTTTGCGACTGCTATTCATGTCGGCGACTTGCGCGGCTTCCCGGAGCGGCTCGATGGCGCGACGATCGCCCAATTTGCCGAGGGCTTCCGGGACTTCGGTGGAGTAACGGGTTCCGAAACGCAACATTTTCAGCAATGTGTCGGTCGCACGCCGGTCCCCCAGCACGCCCAGCGTACTGGCGGCCTGGTCCGTGTATTGCGAGGAAGCGTGGGGACTGGCAAGGTAGTCAATCAAAGGCTGCACCGATCTTGGATCCGCCTCCTTTTGCAGCGTCTGGAAATCGGAGTAGCTCGGATTACCTTCGTTCAGTTGTGCGATCACGGTATCGACTGGCGAGAGTGTTCCAATCTTTCCCAGAGCAGAGATCGCCGCGGCGCGATGGCTACGGTCGGTCGACTTGCGAAGTTGCTGCAGGGCATCAACGGCGGCCTCGGCCTTCAGCTCTCCCAGGCTGCTGCAGGCTGCCGAGACAATTCCCGATTCGTCATCCTCGAGCCGGTTGATCAATTCTTCGATCAGCTGGGGATCATTGATTCGTCCGGCGGCGCGGATCGCGTGCAATCGGGCGATGCGATCGGAATCATTCAGGACTGCTGTCACGGCCGAGACGACCGGTTGCGTGGGGGACGCGGCCGTTAAACGCTGGCTGCGATAACTCATGGTTGACGGCTGAATTGCCCAGTCGTAGCCACCCAGCGCGTGGACGGCCGCGGCCCGCACTGTGCGGTCCTGATCCTTGGCCGCTTCAATTAACGCAGCGGCGACCTGCTCCTGCTGGACAAACTTGGCCAAACCGGACGCAGCTGCCGCGCGGACGTCCGGTCTGGGATGCGCCAGGAAGCCTTTCAGCACGCTGGTCGCGTCGTCGCGTTGGGCAAGCACCAGGATGGCTGCCTCGGCTTCGGACTCGGACGTTAACAGACTTCGAGAAATCATCGTATAGGATCCTCCCAAGTACTGACGCGACTTGGAAGCCGAATCGATGACAAAGACAAAGCGATTCCTACTTGACTGTCGTCGCTGGTAGGGGCTGCTGCTCAGCTGATCAAGCACGTATGGATCCAGGATGGAGGTGTCCCCGTGCATTTTCACAACGGCTTTTGGAGCGGCTTGCGGGGCGGCTTTTGGAGCGTTCTGATTGTCCTGCTCGACCATTGCTTCGAGAGCGGAAAAATTCAGCGCGTTCAAACCGCCGTAAACTTCAATCACAGGGACCGACTCGTCCAGTTCCGACGGGCGCTGTTGGGCGCGGAGTTGAGAGACCGCGCGGTTCCGCAAATCAAAGTCGAAGTCCTCGTCGCCGAGCTTCCCTTGAAGTCGGAAGGCGACTTTCGACAGGTCGGAACCTCGTCGCACGCCAGCCAACGGAAAGCGTAACCAGCCCTGTACAGTTCCGCCTGCCGGCAAGCGTCCCGATTCGAGAAAGTCCAAATCCTGGGGATATCGGAGCAGCATTCTGCCCCCGTCGCCGAACCCCGCGTAGACGCGATCACTGAAGCTGCGCGAGCTGCCGGCCTGGCGGGAAACCGACTCGACCTGACGTCCGTCAACCAACAGTCGAATATTCTCCACGTCGTACTCGAGATCCGATTCCCCGCGATTTCGAAGGACCGCGAGCATTGCCAGCGATCCATTGGTACCCTGCGAAGCGACCTGGACCAGGTCCAGTTTCAGGTCGACACCGGCAACGATGTAGGTCGGTTCATCCGGCGCCGGACTTTCTTCCTCGATCAGTGTCTTGACGTGATTTGATAGAACCCATCCCCGTCGCGGTCCCTGTTCGGAGGAAAACTCGATCGCGACCCAACCGGAATTTCGCTGCAACACTTCGAACCGATCGCCTTTGGCCACTTGGCCGACAACCTGATCCCGCACCTTGACCGGCGCCATGTCGCTGGCGACCTCGATTTCTTCGGACCGGGCTGTTGCCATGGTCAACACGGCCAGGACCACACCGGCGACTTTGAAAACAGGACTCATCAGAAGCTCCTTGTGGAATCGATTGAAGTTCCGTCGATAAGAATGCTGCCGAATGTCGAAAAGCACGCCGTCAGCCCGAAAAGATTCGATGCTAGCCGGTTGACCAACGGATGGGCCATCGAGCGGAAAAGGTATGACTCAAGCGTCCAGAGCCCGGCAGAGAAAGGAACGTGCGCTAACCGACGCCGGATTTTGGCGCACGGGCAGCTCCAATGCAAATATTTTTTTCGCCACACGGCTCGTCGCCGGCCCGTCTTGGTTCTCTTTTTTGTTGTCCGGATGAACGGCGTAGAGATCGTTTTCGACAATGAATTGTCCTTCGGAATTAACGTCTTCTCCATCGATCGAGTACTGGATCCGTGCCCTCGACCCAAGATGACGTGACAGCGTTCATCCATAGGGATCCACCGAACAATGTTTTGTTTTCCCCCAGCTTATTCACCACGCTGGTGACGCCCCGAGAATTGTCGAGCGACTTTAGTATGCTGCAGGATGGAACCTCCCAGAGGCGGACCATCTTATCCCAGTCGCACGAGGCCAGCCTGGTGCCGTCGGGACTGAAAGTGACCGATGGCAAGGCCCCGGGGTGGGCTAACGATCCGTGAATCTCCTGACCGCTTTTCAAATCCCATACTCTCAGCACACCGGTGTGTTCGCCACTGGCCAACAATCTCCCATCTGCGGAAACGTCGATTGAAAGCACGGCAGACTCTGCTTCGAGTTCAAGAGTCTTTCGATGATCCGAAACACCAATCAACATTTTGCAAATGGATCAAAGGCGGAAGAGTCGACTTTGTTAAATCGAGCTTAATGTCAATCGAGAGACTGCTGCAACAGCCTGCCGAATACCAAACAGTCAAGGGCCACAATCCAAGGGCATGGTGCCCAACAGAACAACCGTCAAGATCGAAACCGGCACCAAGTACAAAGCCCCCCCGTTAGAAACGCGGATCGATTGGAAGCGGCACGGGAAACGCGGCATCTGGCTGCCCGATCGGATTCGATTCGTCGAGCACTCTTTCGGAGGCCTCAAAGCCGACGGCAGCCCCAGCGTGATGAGCGAAGAATTCGCGTTGAAATGCTACTGGCTTGTCGGCGACGAATTCACCGATGCGCTAAGCGATCGGATCATTGCCGGAAAGCACGACAGCGGCCTCACTGACGAGACGACCAAGGTGCTTCGCCAGACGCCGAACAGGCACACCGATTATCTATCGCCGCTGCTTGATCACTTCCAGATTCCGCATTCGATCCACATCGGTAACAACACCGTCAGAGCCGAGCACCGGCCCCCCGGTGGACTATACGACGATGTCGATTGACCCAGCCATTACGTATCGGATTTCAGCGACCGGAAAATCGAATGCGTCTCTCCCCGAGTTTTCTCGGAGAAATAGCATTCTCGGTTCGCCGATACTCGATTACCTTTTGTTGTTCGCGACTCAACCATCCGGCGATCGCAAACAGGGCAAACGACCACGGTTTTAAGACAAAGTTCATGACTCACCCGTGTCAAGGAAATGTGCGGACCTACTTTAGCTGTGCCATTGGTACAGCGTGACTGTTTCATAACGATGCTTGCCATGCACAACGCTTGCATATGCATTGCGGACGCTCACATCGGACGGCGGCCTGGCCGAGATTAGGGTGCAATGCCAGCCTTTAGTACTCTCGGCATCCGTCCACCTTCGCTGCGGAGGTTGCATCGACCGAAGCGGATTGCGATTCAGGCTAACTCGCGTCGGTGAAATACACCGAAGCGTCGAAATAGGGCCGAAGGCGAGTACCGTCAAACCTCCCTTTTCACGTCCTCCAGATGGTTGGCCACTGGCCATTTGGTCAATTGTCCAACAGATCGGCTGGCTTTCAATCTCTCGGTCCACCCACGTCAACCGCCTCAACCGGACGATGATCGCTGCGCCTCCCGTCGTCGGGGAAATCGCCATCCCGAACGATGACTGTTGAACGTCCCGAACATTCACGGCATGCGAACCGTCCGAGCTGTAGTCCGCCGCCCATGCGATCAACACCGAGTGGGGAGCAGTTCGGCCTCGATATCTCCCAGGCAACGGTAGGCCGGACGAACCCGCCTTCATTACGGACGACCTGATTGGCGAGAGAAGCGCGCTAGCGCCGGCGCTTGCGAGATCCAAGTCCAATCGCGACTAACTTGGCGGATCAAAGCGCGAGGCCTTTACAGCGCCTGTGAGGCGATCAGGGGGTAGCCAAGTAACGGCAGTTGTTCGAGGTCAGTCTGGTTCAGCCGTTGAGCAATGGCGGCGCCAATGGTTGAAAGCTTCAGCACCAACGCATCCAGAGCCCGATATTGCGGGCCTTGCGTAGCCAGCACACCATCCAACCACTCCCGGCAATCCTGTTGATCCGCCTCGGGCAAGGACTCCGACTCTAAGCGTTGGTCCAGCTGGGCCAAGGTGACATTAGCCCCGTGTTCCTTCAGGTTTGCCAGCGTCCACTTAATTGCCCCTACATTATTCATTCTCGATGCTCCGGTGAGGGTTTTTTCGTGGGATGAGGACGACCATCTCTGATTGCCGTCTGCATCTTGTCGCTGAGATCTGCGTGAAGGACTTCCGCAGAGGAGCGAACAATCGGCTGATTGAAGGTGACCGAGCCGCAACCTACCGCTCGACATCGCAGCTATCAAGAAATTGACTTGCGCCAAAATGTCGCTTTTCCAACGGTCTCGAACCCGTACCAGAAATGATCTGGTAGCATTGTTTTTCCGCTTTGCTGGGAAAGGGCGAATGCTTATCTGACGACGCAAACCGCTATCGATCAGGGAGAAGCCGTGACGACTCGCATCATCCGACATTCGAGCAGCGTTGTCGCCTTGGCAACATGCGTTCTGCTTACTCTGGCCTCGAAGGTATCGGCCCAAGAACGACTTGCCACCAAGCCCGAATATGTCGGCGTCTCTGCGCAGAAAGTCAGCGAACTTTCGAGCTTCATGCAGGGACTTGTGGATGACGGCAAGATCGCCGGTGGCGTAACGATGATGGCCCGAAACGGCAAGGTCGTTCACCTTGAAGCGGTCGGTATGGCGGATCGGGAAAAGAAGCAACCGATGCGGACGGATTCGATCTTCCGCATCGCTTCGATGACCAAGCCGATCACCAGCGTTGCCATCATGATGCTCTGGGAGCAGGGAAAGGCCGATCTGATCAAGAATAGTGATTCGGAGTATGTAATGGAGGCCGAATATGACAACGGCGACGTTTCGAGAAGTGTTATCCGCAAAGTGAAGCGGGAACGGAAGGCGAAAACCAAGGAGTAGTGCTCGCCAGCAATCCAACATCGAATCTGATGCAACGTCAATCCTGTGTTTCCGGTTCCATTTTCAACTTCTTCCAGGAGGTGTGTTATGAAAAAGATTGTTACTGCACTGACCGTGATTCTTCTCGCCTGTGGTGTCAGTTATGGGCAGGAGGCCGAGCCCGGTCCAAGCTTCGAGCATCTGAAGAGTTATGGACCGTTCATCGGTACTTGGCGATGCGAGGGGCCATTGCTCGAAGACGTGCCAGACTTCGGCGAAAAAGGAACGCAATTTGTGTTTGAAATCTCGTGGAAGCGGGTTCTTAACAAGTGCGTTGTCGAGGAAAGTTGGTTAATTAAGTCGGAGGGAGGCACCGAATTTTCAGGGAAGGCGTTAATTGGTTGGAACGCCAACAAGAAAGAAATCGCATACGGCGGAATGAACTCAGTGGGCGGCATGACTCTGGGCACCGAGACGTTAGACAAGGCAGCGAAGTCAACGACCTTGACTGCCAAGGGGATTGATGGCGAAGGCGAAGAAACATCCATCAAAACCGTAACAACGAAGACAGGCAAGGACACGCTCACTTGGCAGGCTTTGGAACGCACGGGTGGCATTGTCGAAGGCCCCAGTGGTGTATACACGTTCAAGCGAGTGGAACGAACCAAGAAAGCAGACCAGTAGCGTTCGCCTTTGCTTACTTAGAATCACGGCCCGGCATTTGTCGGGCCGTTTGCTTCTGGGGGATAACATCGTTGATGCCACGCCTTGGAAGAAGGATCCCATGAAAGAACTCGCTGCGGCGTGTCGCGAAGCAGGTTTGGGTTTTGGCTTCTATTATTCGCACAACCAAGACTGGACGTTTCCAGGCGGCAATGGCGGTCCGACCAAGGACGAAAACGGTGACGCCGCGACGTTCGATGACTACCTTGCCAACAAGTGTTTGCCGCAAGTCAACGAGATAACGACTGAGTACGGACCAATTGAAATCGTTTGGTTCGATACACCCGGTGACATGCCCAAGGACTACGTGGAGCAGCTTGTCGAACTCGTCCACAAAAATCAACCGCGAGCTCTGGTTCCTGCTTTAGGTCGCACCAACTATGCGGCATGCTTGGGGGACAGCACCTGGCAAACCATGGTCGGACCGTGGGACAGCGACCTGGAGGAACCTGTTGCGACAGCCCGTTTCACGCGTGCCCGAGCAGGACATCGAGGCTTCTTCAAGCCACGCGATGACACCGGGCGTTTTCGCGATTGCCTCGATGGTCTGGCAAATACGATCGCGATGGGCGAGATTACAACGTATTTGGGGGACAAAGACGTGCGGGCGGTCTTGCCGGCGGTCTGATGTCCGGTTGCCCATCCGCACTGGTCGCCAATGACATGTCGGCCAATCATCTGCTTCAAGTCACCGACCAAGGCCTCGCCGAAATTGCCGTGCCGAGCGGTGTTGCTGTCGACGGCCAATCGCTCGCCCAGGCATCGATGGGAATCGCCTGCGGCGACTTTGACGGTGACCAAGACCTGGACTTGTATGTCACCGGGTTTGCACGCGAGTACAACATCTACTACGAACAACGCTCAACTGGTTTATGGGCCGACAGCACCGCTGGCCAAGGCTTGGTCGAACCCACTCTGATGACCGTCGGTTTCGGCACACAGGCGATCGATCTGGATGCGGACGGCATCGACGAGTTGGCTATCACCAATGGGCACATCGGCGATTTTGGCCCGGACCAGCCTCCTCTCGCACAACCTTTTCAATTGATGCGGCGATCGGAAGATCGGCACGTTCGAGCCCGCCGACATGACGAATGGGGGCCCCTACCTGTCAACAAACCACATCGGACGCGCTCTTTGGAAAATTGATGTTGATCGTGATTTGGCGGATGACTTGATTGTCACGCATCAGAACGCTCCGCCGACTTTACTCGTCAATCGAACCGAAACCGACAACCGCCGAATCGGTTTTCAGTGCATTGGGACGGAGAGTTCACGAGATGCGATCGGGGCGATCGTAAGATTCGTCGCCAGTGGCCGGCAGCGTGTAATATGGTTGCTCCCTGGCGACGGTTACATGAGTAGCAATGAACGGATTCTCAAAGCGGGGATCGGAGCGAGCGACCGAGTCGAAGGGGTTACCGTGATGTGGTCCAGTGGAACCCGCGAGTCCTTCGGAACACTCAGCGCTGGAGGAACCTATCTCCTCATTGAGGGTCCCGGTGAACCATTCTCGATCGATTGAGAGACGAAATCAATAAACGATGCAGCTACCTGTTGGCCCTGGTGACTGTCGGTGCGTACATCACGATACGCGGCACCGAAAACTGCTTGATCGAGCAATGTCACTTTACCCACAGTGGCAGCGGTGCGATCCGTGTGGATTTGCATGGGCAGGAAAACAAAATCTCCGGTAACCATATCGAGCACATGGGAGTGCCGGCATCCTGCTCTGCGGCTACGGTCCGGGAACCAAGGACGTGAATAAAGACAACCTCGTTTTCAACAACCACATTCATCATATGGGGCGAATCTATCTCGCATTCGCCTGGAATCATGGTCTGGCAGAGCGGTAACAATCGTGTGGCGAACAACTTGATCCATGACATGCCTTACAGTGGAATGATCATCTCTGGTTTCATGACCGACTTCTTTCGAAAGAAACGGCCGGGAGCTTTCCCGAACCATCCGGAAGCATGAAGTAGGTGACTTGCCTAGAAATCCGAAACTGGAAGATGTTCGCCCCTTCCTTCACTCTCGTGATAACAAGGTCGAGTACAACGAGATCCACCACGTGATGGAAACCATGGGCGACGGCAACGGAATCTACATTCGCGGCGCAGGTGCCGGGAACGTGATCCGTCGTAATTACATCCATCACTTGGTCACCCCAATGCTAATGCAGGCCGCGATTCGAACCGACGGAGGACAGCGAGATACGCTCATCGCTGAGAATCTGATTTACAAGTGCATGGCGCAAGGGATCATTTTGAAGCTGAACAATCGTGCCGAAAACAACATTGTTGCGGACGTACTTGCGCCGCCTCGAGGCTACTACCTGTCACTGCGAGAAGGGCCTTTGACGGGTGCGGTTATCAACGCGAATATCTTTTATTCGGTGAACAAAGAATCGGTGTTCATCGATGAATTGGCTCCGGGAAAGGGAAGGAAAACCGAGGATAGCAGAGGGCGAGAATTGGCGCGATCGAAGGACGCCAAGACTGATTTCAACATCTACTACTGCGCTGTTGATCCAGAATTGGGAAGACAGATGCTGGAAAAACAACAAGGTGACGGAGTGGACGCCAACAGTCGGTCGGTAGACCCGATGTTCGTCGACCCGGAAAACGGCGACTTCCGATTTAAGCCGGGATCTCCCGCGTTGGAGATGGGCATTGTCCCGATCGACCTGTCCCAAGTCGGCTTGCGCAACACCGAACATTAGAGGAGATTATCGATGAATTATCTGAAGGTATGCATTGGGGTATGTCTGTTCGCATCCGTCGCTTCAGGCCAGGGGATTGAGCCGACGACTGAGCCGAGAATAGAGCCGACATGGGAGTCGTTGGCGGAACACTACCAGGTGCCGCAGTGGTTCGAGGACGGCAAAATCGGCGTCTGGTTTCATTGGGGGATTTCGTCGGCCGCAGATGAGAACCGTCCCAATGACGGATCCCACTACGGGCGCCGAATGTATTCGGTTGTCCCAGCTGATTACGCTGGCAAAATGGGTATGTCGGAGACGTTGACCAAATGGCACACCGAGCGCTACGGGCATCCGTCGGAGTTCGGCTATGAGGATCTGATTCCGTTGTTCAAGGCTGAAAAATGGGATCCTGATGCTCTGGTTCAATTCGTCAAGGACAACGGGGCACGTTTCATCATGCCGGTGGCCTGCCATCACGATAATTTCGACATGTACGATTCCTTCCATCCCTGGAACTCGGTCAAGATGGGCCCGAAGCGTGATACGTTAAAGGAATGGAAGGCGGCCGCGATGAAACACGGACTTAAGTTTGGTGTTTCGACCCATCTCTATTGGTCGCCTCGTTTCTTTGCCAATGCGCGTAAATACCAGAAACCGGGAACTCTCGAATGGAAGCTGTTCAATATGGATTTCGATCCACAAGGCTACGCCACCCAGGACAGCTGGAACGAACATTGGTACGCCCGCTGTTGGGAGATCATCGAGAAGTATGACCCCGACATGTTTAACAACGATTCGCCCTATCCGAAAATCGGTGGCGGCAAGGGACTCGGCGTTAAACTCTTTACGGACTTCCTCAATCGCGATCTGAAGGAAAACGATGGCAAGCAAACCGTCGTACTCTCCTTCAAGGATCCAAGTGTGGACCGCGCAGCCTTTACCTACAATCTCGAACGAGGCGGTGCCGGGGACATCAAGCCCGAGCCCTGGATGTGGGCGACCGATCTTTCGGGAGGGTGGTTCTATCGAGCAACCGCCGTCAACCGAATGAGTATCCCGGTGATGGTCGGCAACGCCGTGGACGCCATCAGCAAAAATGGCGTGGTGATGCTCAACGTCGCGCTCAAGGGCGACGGGACGATCCCTGAAAAGCAGGCTGGCGTATCTCACGGCCTTTGGCGATTTCCTGAAGATCAACGGCGAAGGAATCTACGGTAGCCGCCCCTGGAAGACCTTTGGTGAAGGGCCACTGAAAGTCAAAGACGGCCGACAGGGTGAAAACCATGCGAACTTCTCTGAGGAAGATATTCGCTTCACCACGAAAGACGGTGTGCTCTACGCCTTCGTGCTGGCCCCGCCGACAAAGGACATTGTCATCAAAACGCTGGCGGTCGGCGGATTACTTGAACGTGAAATTGAATCCATTGAGTTGATGGGCAGCGACGAGAAAATCGTGTGGAACCGTTCTTCGGATAGTCTGACGATCCAGTTGCCCAAGACCTTGCCAGGGAAAATCGTCAACGGTTTCCGTATCCATACCAAATAGGTATGAACGAGAGATCATCATGAAACCATCCACCCAATGCCGTTAAGGTTCTCGAAGCGAAACTCGCCGAGAGTTTCGACTTCTCCCCTATTGAGAAACAACATGACACCAATTTACGTGGCTACCCTTCTTGCCGTGTTGCTTGCGCCGCCCAGTCGGCTTCCGGCTACAGAACCGGTCGCGCCCTTGGCAGATCAGGAGCGAATGCCGGCCTTCTCTTGGGATCGCGTGCCCTTGTATGTGCATATCCGAAAGGATACCGCGTTCACTGATGAAGAGATTCGGTACCTCGCGACGTTTCCGCTCATTACATTTGAGAAGAGCACAGGCAACAGGGATTCCGGCTCGACTGAGGCAGGAACGCTGAAGGCCGCCCGGGCCGTCAAGGCGATCAACCCGGTCACAAAGATTTTGTATTACCGAAACGTGATCGTGCACTACGGTGGTTACGCCGCCAATTCGTCATTGGCAGACATTCCCGGCGTCTTTCTCGTTGGTCGCGATGGCAACGACAAACTCATACGCGACCGTATCCAAGCGTACGATCTGACAAACAAGGCACTGCGCGACTGGTGGATCGCCGCCGCAATAGAAGTCTGCTCCGACCCGGCCATTGACGGAATTTTCCTTGACGGTGTGGTCAAGATCCTGGAACCAGTCTTCCTAAAAAATGAAATAGGAGAGCAGAAGAAAGCCGCGGAGTTGGATGGATATGTGACCTTGATGGAAGATACGCGAAAGATGCTCGGGCCGCAGAAGCTCATGGTGGCCAATGTGTTGAGAGCACGTTTTCCAGATTCGGGTCTCAGCTATATGAAGATGTTGGACGGTTCCTACATCGAGGGATTCGAAGGCGCCGTGGGGATGCCGAAGAAAGACTATGTTGCCAAAGGAATGGAGGCCTTCCAACAAGCCGCACGGCAAGGCTCCATCATTGCGTTCACGTGTGGGCTGGGCGGCAACCAGCAAGACGCGGATGAGACCCCGCGGTCTTCCGCTAGCAGCAACAACGCTGTTGGCAGAAGTGAGAGGCGAGCCGGGGATGCGAAGAGCCGTTTTGACTACCAGTTGGCGATGTTTCTTGTCTGTGCCGAAAAGTACAGCTACTTCGATTTGAAAGACAGCTATGACGCGAAAACCAGCGAGACCTGGATGACACGTCCGCCAGAGTATGACCGCCTGTTGGGTGCGCCGAACGGGCCGGCGGTGCGTGACGGCTACACTTACACCCGGGAGTTCGCGCACGCGTCGGTTCGGCTCGATATCGAAAAGCAGACAGGAAACGTTGTTTGGAAGGACGACCCGACGAAATGAAATCAACAGTTTTTCGCGGCTTATTTCGGGATCCATCTGAAAACAACGATGCCAACGCAGCCCCTTCATTGGTGGGCGCTTGGTGCGTGCTCGCGGCGCTGCTAAAGAAAGTGAAGCCAAACAGCCTCATTGGTGGAAAAAAAACAGCTCCTTATGTAATGATTCGCAAACAACAAAACAAACTTCCCATCGAACCATCAAAACATCCTCTGATCACCAGACCGACTCGTAGGAGAATGTGAACATCGCCGGGCGGCCGGACAACAAGACGTTGACCGAACAACCGACGGCTCAGTTTCAGAAACTCTAAAAACCGGATCCCACCACTCATGCATGCAAACATTCGATTTCATTCGGCTTGGCTGAATCGATTCAGCATCGTGGTTCTGGCCGTCAGTGGACTCAACGCGAGCCGAGTGCAGGCCGAGTTTGTCCACCCCGGAGTCGCGCATAGCGCGGAAAGTATCGCCTTTGCCAAAACGCAGATCGAGGCGAATGAACAACCCTCGGCGCAGGCCTGGAAGGAATTGTCCGAGTCACGGTCTGCGCAACTCGACTGGCAACCGAAGCCAAGTGCCCATGTCGAGCGGGGAGCTTCGAACAATCCCGACATCGGCTCGTCAGAATTCAGTTCCGACGCGGCAGCCGCATACACTCATGCGCTTTGCTGGGCGCTGAAGCACCATGAAATGAGCATGGGACATACCGTCGCAGCAGGCCCAAGGAGGGAGAGTGATCGGACCAGCGGGGGTGCTGCATCGCCTAACCTAGCGTTAGTCGCACCCCCTAATCTTTCTCTGCGGAGGACTCTCGGATGAAATTGACAACCGCCTCGCAATGCTTGCCACTGCTTCACACTGCTGCTCGCCACACCAGCACTCGCACAAGAATCGTCCCGTGCCGACTTCGAGGAGTATTGCAAAGCAGTGCAAGGACGCTGGGTCGGCGACGTTGTGTGGGTAACTGACTGGCCGGGGCTTGGGAAAAAGGGAGATAGAGTTAAGTGTTACCTTGAGGCGAAGATTGTTGAGGACGGAAACGCAATGACCGGTCGGTTTTTCGGAGGAGGTGGCTCAGCAACATGGATCACTGTGTACGATGCCGCATCGAAGAGAATCAGAGAAACAATTGTTGACTCTGGCGAATCAATGACGGACTCAGTAGTTCACAAAAAGAATGGCAAGTGCATCAACGATCAGACTGGAAGCACGTCGGATGGAAAGAGATTCAGGAGTGAACTTGCCATAACTGTTTCGGACAATGGCAACAAGCACTCGTGGTCAGGAACAACAACCGTCGAGGGTCAACCTGCCGATGAATGCCAAGATGTGTGGATTCGAGTCAGCGATAAATAGGAGCTTGCAAAACGCAGTCAACAGCCAAACTCCGTTGGCAATTCAAATATGTGCCAATTCCCTATCTCTTCCTTCCCAGGAGAACCACAATGAAATTCTGTACCCTTTTGTTCGTGGCTTCACTTCTCAGCATCGCCCTCGTATCGACGCCCAGTGCGGCAGATGATGCATCTCGACAAGCGGACCAGAAAGTGATCGAGAAGCTTGAACACGATTTTGCGAAAGCAATGATCAAACCGGATCTCGAATGGTTCGAGAAAATGCTCGCCGACGACTTCAAGACCGTTCTGCCGACTGGCGTGGTAAAGGACAAGAAGGCGTTTATCGAATCATGGCGTGTTAATGCATGGGACTACAAAGAGATTGATGTATTCGAACTCGACATCCGCATTTACGGTGACACCGCTATCTCGATTGGACGGGCACACAACAAAGGCGTCAAAAGTAACGGGCAAGATCTCAACCATGACGAGTTTTGGACCGACGTTTTTCTCAGGAGCGACGGAAAGTGGAAACTTGTGTCCACCCAAGTGGACATATTGGAAAAGAAGTAGACGATTATTGATGTAGCGCACCTGCCATTGGATCCGGGGAAACTGCGACGAAGCCCCGAATCTGCATCGGTGTCCGGACCGACGCGTCTAGGCGGCTTGGCTTCGTGCGTGAAGCTGGTCCAACTTCGTGGACTTACGCGATAGGCTTCGTGCAGGAGGTGCAATACACCTACCGCAGTTAGGACGCAGCGGAAGACGGCGATCGGCGTCTTCGCGATGACGTGCAGTCTGAGCCGTAAAAGCAACTGTTGGGACCAGGCTCCAATGAAACGCTACTCCAGATGATCGCCGATGCCATTTCTGTTCTTGTCGGTGACACCGGAGAGTGGGTGCTCCACCACCGCTTTCCAGGCGATTTCGCGGAAAGTCTTGTCCAGGGCGGCGCTTGGGAAGCTCTGGTCATCGTTGAAGTTGATAGGCTCTGAAATGAGTTCAGGGGATTTCCCGTAGAGCGTGGCGTAGAAGACATAGCCCTCCAGGCGGTCGAACCCGGGACCCAAGTGGCCGATTTGGTCTTTCCAAATTGAACGCTCTTTTCCGCCAATCAACTTATGCAGGCCTTCAACGCCGGGAAGTTCGCCCCGGTTGAACCGTCTGGCGGCCTCTGTCATGGCATCGTGGGTGGGCAGGATATATACATCATCTGTTGAATCGCGCAGGACGTTCACGAGGCTTGCAAAGGTAGTGTTCCTGTCGGCGGCCAGTTGATCGAGGACCTCATCGGTGAAGAACGCTTCCGACTCTGGGTTTGCTTCCAGGTTGAAGAGCCTCCAAACCTGATGTAGCTGGGGCCAGGCGTCGGCGAGAAAGAACTTCATGTCGGGATTGTATTGCCTGCAGAAATTGATCCAGCACGTGTAGAATTCCGGGCGGGCGTCGGGGGGGCCGTGGCCCCAGATCATGGCCTCCCACTCCGCGTTGGAAATGGCGGCCAGAAGCTTGGGCAGGGGCTTGCCGTCGAATTCGAAGATGCCGTTTTCCTGCTCCCATTTGTAGTGCGCGGTTCCTGTGACGCCGCCGCCGGTATGCAGGCACAGGGGCTGCTCGAAGCCGGCTGCCCGGGAAATGAGGGGCAATGTCCTGTAGGCGGGCGCCATGAAGCTGTGGCCCGTTCCCACGATGCGCATGATGCCGTCGGCAGGCTTGGGGAAGGACAGGGCGTCGCCCGAATTCACGTATGTTTTTCCCGCGGGGCCGTCCTTATAGATTGCCATAATCTCATCAGGCGTCTTGAGGCTTACCGCATGCGGAGGAAATTCATCCTTCTCCCATCCAGGATGATATAAAAGCTGCGTTCTTGCTTGCGAGGCCGGGCGCGCATTCCCCTGCCGGGATTGGTGCGCCTTTTGGTAGGCGGCCTTGAACTCCTCCTGGGTCAGCTTGCCATCGCCGTCCGCATCCGCTTCGGGAAAACGCCTGAGCAATTGAGACAGTTGCCGTTCGGAGAGCTGTTGGGCTTGTGCATTTGAGAACGGCGCGGTCGTCGCCAAGGCGAGGATCGCAAGGAGCAGGATTGGGCGCAGTTTGTTCATGACTGAATATTTTCTTTGATTTGGGTTTGAGGGTGTTGAGTAGTTGGTTCCGCGGTATCGTAATTTTGGTGAGCACCTAATCCCTGATCAAGCGAAGCTTGATTTTTGAATTTGGATAAAAAACTCGAAACCCTCAGCGTTTGCCGTGTGTATTGGAGGTTACCAAGACTTCAACGCACACTCGCAAAGGAGGGTTTCGACGACGGGCCCAACCTCTCGCTCGAAGATTAGGTGGCAAGTGCGGTCGGTCGTTTTCGGTTGTCACCGAAACTCAGCTCAAAAACACCGGCGGCTGGGGGACCCATTGGAAGACTCGGACGATACGTTAGCGACTCCAGCTGGGCACGAACGAGACCCGCTTTTCTACGCTCGACCATGGCGGTATGAACATAGCCGAAATGCTCATCATATCGGTCCGGCTCACTTCAGAATCACAAACAAGGATCGACAAGACTTGAACAAGAATCATCACACAGAGGCGATGCTGATCATTCACCGAGATGGATTACAAATGTCGCTTGCAAAACTAACCAGCCACTTACTGGTGACACTTGCCGTCACGCTTGGCGTTGCGACCTTCGGCCTGGCTGACGATACGGACGGCGATCTGTTATCAGACGCCGATGAAATTCAAATTTACCGGACCAATCCAAATGAGGCGGATTCCGATGGTGACGGCACGCCGGACGGATTGGAAGTGGCCAAGGGACTGGCCCCCAATAATCCTGCCAAAGAACTCGGTCGGCCGAACATCATTTTCATACTGGCGGATGACCTTGGTTATGGCGACATCGGTGTGCTCTGGCAGAATTCCATCGCCGGAACCAAGAAGTTTATCACGCCCAATTTTGACCGGATGGCGGCCGAGGGGCTCATTCTCAACCAGCACTACACCGGTGCTCCTGTATGTGCTCCGGCGCGTGGAACGTTGCTGACCGGGGTCCATCAAGGTCACTGCACCATTCGCAACCGGGACTTTGACAACGCGCTGGAACATAACCACACGTTGGGAAGCACGCTTCAGCAGGCGGGATATGCAACGGCGCTAGTCGGAAAGTATGGCACGCAGGGTGAAGGCAACTCGCCAGCAACCTGGGCGGCCTACCCTACCAAACGTGGCTTCGATTTATTTCATGGTTACGTGCGACATGTGGACGGGCATCAACACTATCCGGGCAACAGCTGGCCGTTGGGTGGTTCGGAGTCCCATCGCAGTCCCAAAGAACTTTACGAGAATGACCGCGAGATCTCCGCCGATCTCGACAAGTGCTTCACGCCTGACCTGTTCACCGCCCGAGCCAAGAAATGGGTGATGGATCATTGTGCTGCTAACGCCAAACAACCATTCTTTCTCTACCTTTCGTTTGACACGCCGCACGCGGCCCTGCAACTTCCCACAACCCGTTACCCGGACGGCTCTGGAACGGACGGTGGTGTGCAATGGATCGGCACACCGGGCCACATGATTAACACGGCGGAAGGGACAGTCGATACATGGCGGCATCCGGATTATGTGGGGAAAGGCTGGACAGATGAGGAAGAGCGTTTTGCTACGCTCGTTCGCCGCATGGACGACTGCGTCGGCGACCTGCTCCAGACGCTGCGCGATCTGAAAATTGACGACAATACGCTCGTCGTATTCAGCGCGGACAATGGTCCACACGATGTGCACTACATTGCGGGAGGTAACTACAGCGCTACTGCCTTTGACTCGTTTGGCCCGTTTGAGGGCATCAAGCGAGACTGTTACGAGGGTGGTGTGCGTCAGCCGACGCTCGCCTGGTGGCCAAGCAAGATTACGGCAGGGCAGACCGACAACACTCCGTCACAATTTCAGGATTGGATGGCAACCTTCTGTGATTTGGCCGGGTGGCCCACACCGGCTCGCAGTGACGGTGTCTCACTTGTGCCGACCCTGACCGGAAATGGCCGCCGCCGCGAAGGCATTGTCTACGTGGAATTCAATCAGCCCGGTAGCGTACCGCGATACCCCGAGTTTACAAACCACGCCAAGGACCCCCGCGGCAATCAGCAGGTCATCTTTGTCGACGGATACAAGGGAATTCGCAACGGCATTCGCTCGCATGCCGACGACTTCCAAATCTATGACGTCAGTCATGATCTCAAGGAAGCGACCAATCTCTTCACGCATCCCCCTGATGGTCAGTCGGCTTACTTTGATGATCTGCAACAGAGGATGAAGGATCGTGTGCTCCAGGTACGGCAGATCGAAAAGGATGATCCTTTCGATCCAGGTACCGACAAAGTTGAGTCTCGACCTTATGACGCCGAACTCGTTCCCGCCGTGAATCTGAATGTCACTTCAGGCGTGGAGTTGGCCACTTACGAGGGGCTGTGGCCCTGGGTGCCGGAGTTCGATGAGCTCAAACCGCTGAGGACCGACACCGCTGCGACGTTCGCGGTGGAAACCCACCTCTCGCGATCCAGCGACGCAGGGCTTTGCTACCGCGGCTTCCTGAAGGTTCCCGCCGACGGCACACCGGCATTAACACTGCAATGGTCCAGTCAGGGAATCCCCAAACAGATCATCCCTGATGCGTGTCTGTTCCGCGGCAAAGTTTCTCATGCTGGAGCAAAGCGATGAAACATGCACAAACCGTTAGAACAGCACTGATGAGTGCGGTAATGATGGTCAGCGCTGCATCGATGATTGCGGCGCAAGATTCCGCCCGCCCCAACATCGTCTTGATCATGGCGGAAGATATCGGGAATGACCTGGCGTGCTACGGTACCGATGGAGTGAAAACGCCGGTCCTCGACAAGTTGGCCGACAGTGGAATTCGTTACACGCGTTTCTACACCAACTCACCCATCTGTTCGCCGAGTCGCACCGCGCTGATGCTCGGCATGTATCAGACGTCCAGCAACGGGCACAACCATCGCAGCAGCGTGAAAGGTGCTCCGGGACTGCACTACCTGACACACTATCTGCGGCAAGCCGGATATGTGAATCTTCTCGGCTCGAAAGTGATCAAACGCAAAAGCGGCAAGACGGATATCAATGTACGGCTCGATGAGCCCATGTTTGACAAGTCGAATCCAAAGCCGGGACAGCCCTTCTTTCAGCAAATCCAGCTCCAGGTACCGCACCGCCAGGCCAATGATTCACGCTGGCAGGATTTGCGTGCCAGCAAAGAAGACCCGGTTAACACCGCTGAGATTGAGATACCGCCATACCTTCCCGATACGCCGGAAGTCAGACTGGATTGGGCGACTTATCTCGACCAGATCGAACAGGCGGATCTGGAAACAAGTCAAATCCTTACGGACCTCAAAGAAAAAGGAGAGCTCGAGAATTCAATCATTATTTGGATCGGTGATAACGGTCGTTGTCAGATTCGCGGCAAAGGTTATCTCTACGAAGATGGTATCCGATGTCCGTTGATCATTTGGGGGAAAGGAATTGAACAGGGTAAAGTCGTCGATGACCTGGTCTCCGGCATTGACCTGACCGCCACCATTTTGGCTCTCGCTGGAATCGATCATCCAGCCCAGATGCAGGGCCAGGCATTTCTTTCCAATCCTGAATATCAAACCAACGATTATGTTTTTTGTGCGCGCGATCGCTGGGACGAGATCGTCGATTGCAGCCGCGTGGTCGTGGGCAAGCGGTACAAATACATTTACAACTTCATGCCGGAAGCCCCATTCGACGCCGGCCAGAAGTATCTCGACACCGACAATGTCAGACCCCTCCTGCCACTGCTTCGAAAAATGCACAAAGAGGGAAAGCTGACTCCCAAACAGGCTTACTTCTTCAGGCCTCAAAAAGAGATCGAGCAGTTATACGACCTCGACGTGGATCCGTGGGAGCTTAATAACCTCGCAACATCCTCCGAGCATCAGAACACGAAAGAAGAGTTACAGCGTAAGCTTTTTCAATGGATCGTGTCCGCGAATGACCACGGCCTCGAGAAGACCCCGGGCGGAACTTGGAAACCGAAGCGGGAAGAGAATCCGACAAGGTCGAGATAGAAACGCAGTCGACTTATCTCCTGCGAGCAGCCGCGCAGGTCCACTACCTTTTTGAGCATGTGAAAGTCTCACCGTCATGAAAGCTCATTGCCTCCTTGCCTTCCTGATTCTCGTTGCAAACGCCTCGCCACTGGTCGGAGCGGACCGTCCACCCAATGTCCTGATTTTTCTGATGGACGACATGGGCTACGGCGATGTGTGCGCTTTGAATCCCGACGGGGCCGGCTTCGCCACGCCGAACCTCGATGCGCTCGTGGCAAAGGGAGTCACCTTTACGCAGGCTCATTCGTCCGCTTCGGTATGCGCTCCGACTCGATACGCGTTGCTCACGGGCAACCACGTTTATCGGGGGCGTTTGCCGGGCGGAACCTGGTCTCATTTCGAGGGGAGCCAGATATTGTTAGGTCAGCAGACGATCGCGGATCGGTTGCGAGACGTGGGATACACCACCGCCTTCTTCGGAAAGGGGCACCTCGGTTCGACCTTTCTCCGCAAGGACGGCACACCCGCGAAAGATTACGGCGACGCGGATCTCTCGCAGCGTTTTCAAGATGGCCCCCGCGATCACGGCTTCGACTATTCACTCACCTTGCCGGCGGGCATTCAGTCGGAACCCTACGCGTTTTTCCAGAACGATCGGCTGACGCGTTGGAACAATGATCGCATGACTTGGGAGACCTTTGAGAACGATACGGAGGCTCGGCAACACTTTCGTAGTGAAAAGCGTGGCAAGAAGAACTCGGTATACGCGATGGACAACTGGAGCACCGAGACGGTCGGACCGCTACTCATGCGCGACGCTCTCGGCTTTATAGATCGACACGTTGCCGAAAAGGGAAAAGGAACAACCCTTTTTCATTCATTACTGCTCGCAAGCAGGGCATTCACCCTACGCCCCTCCCGTCGCGTTCAATCCGAACGATCCACTGAACACCAGAGAACTCGCTGCCCCCGGTGCAGTTGCTATCGCCGGACAGACGGTCAACAAGCGGACGGACATGATCCTGGAAGGCGATGTCGCGCTGGGTCTGTTCATCGAAAAACTTACCGATTTGGGGATTTTGGAAGAGACCCTGATTCTGTTCACCAGCGACAACGGCGCAGCGGTTGGCCCCAGTTCGACCTGGTCGGATCCAATCTACCGGGACGTTAAAGACAACATCCCATACGGGGGTAATCGTTTGGAGGTGAGTGCGCAGAATCCCCAACTGATTCATCGAGATGCGCAAGGTGTCGCGGACGATGGAAGTCCGCTGCGTGGTGAAAAAGGTTTCGTCTACGAAGGCGGCCACCGCATCCCCTTCATTGTCCGCTGGGATAACGGTATCCCAGCGAATCAAGTGGTGCGAGATCAGCTCATCGGGTTGCATGATGTCTTCGCCACGATCGCCACGATCGCGGGCGCGAAAGTGGACGCGGATCAAGCTCATGACAGCTATGATTTTTCCAAAGTCTGGCAGACTCCAGCGGCCAATCATCCGCTCGTCCGCACCTCTCTCTTCATCCAATCCAACCGACCGTGGGAACAGAACAACAAGAAAATCAACAACACCTGGGCAGCCTACCAGGCCACACAATCGTCGGATTCGCTCGATCTGTGGAAGGGGGTGCTGGAAACCAACACTCGCCAACCGGATGGAAAAGCCAAGGCCCATGGCGTTGAACTCTTTCACCTCACGAAGGATCCTTCGGAAAGCAACAGCCTCAACGATGCATCGCGACTCAAAGCGATCGAACGTCAGTTTCGCACTCAGTCGAACCAGCCCCGCACTGCGCCCTGACGATCAGCAACGATCATTTAAAATCAACCTGGCCCCGTCGCGGTAGGGACGCCGGTTACCCGGCCTCCCTGTGCAGGACCCCTGTGCAGGACCCCTGTGCAGGACCTCCCCTGATAGGACTCAAACCCGCAAAGGGAGTTAACAACGGAGGGAACGCATAACACGCTGCGGTGAAGCACACCGACCGCACGAACCGCGATTTCTTCGTGCTGTCGGATGCATCGCTCTCCGCGCCGTAGCGGAATTGCTTCGACGCAGTTTTCGAGGAATTTCGGACTATTTTGGGGTGAACGTGCAGCGAAGGGGCTGCGAGGCCATTTTTCAAAAGAGAGACCGGAGTTCCAGCAGGAAGCCTATTCACCGGCTATCGGCTGGCGGAGGAGCCGAACATTGGAGTGACAGGTCGACGGCTCTGGAGTCGTCACCATGTCCAACTGCCTTGAAGCGATCTCAGCCAAGTACCTGACTGCCAAAAAACTTTCGGGCGGAACCCGCAAGGAATACAAATCGACCGTCACCAAGTGGACCGCCTGGGGCAATGGCGTCGATGTCGACCAGATCGGCCGATCCCACATCCGTGAGTTCTTGGACTGGGTGCATGACCAGGCCGCCGAGAATGGCGGTTTCGAACCCCGGCCGAACGGCGAACAAGGCGCGTGAAAATCTGCGAGCCATCTTGGCGTGGGCGTGGGAACAAGAGTTTCTCCCAAAGCTTCCTCCATTGCCGAAACCGAAGCCACAACGCGATGTCGCCGGCCGGCACTACCTGACGAAACCGGATCTCAACGCTTTGTACTTCGCTACTTACCAGTTGCCGCGACTGCGAGGTTGGCACCAGCCTTTCACGGTTGGGCATTACTGGCGAGCGGCATTGGTCGTGTTCTTCAATTATGGGGTCGATACAGGGACTGTATTCATGTCCGCCGGCTTCCATGAGCCGATCTTGTGGCGTCATGTGACGTGGCGATCCGAACCACCGAATGGACAGGGCAAGGAGTCTCGCTATGGCTGGTTGTTTTACCGGCGGGTCAAAACCCAAAAGCAATTCCATCGTCCGATGAACCGGGTCGTCCACGCACATCTGAAGAGCATCCGGCCGGAAACGCCCCAGCCCGACGCGCCAGTTTTCACAGGCGGCACTTCGCGGCCCAACAAACAGTTTCAGCTGTTATGCGCCTTGGCGGGGGTCAAGCCCAAGCAGGATGTTGAAACGGGTGAAGAGAAACTCTGGGTCTTGAAAGATCTTCGAAAAACTGCGGCGACCTATTACGACGAGCACATGCCAGAATCATCGATCGAGATCCTGGGACATTCCGTCGGCGGCGTCACGTATCGGCACTACGCCCACCGGGACCCGCTGGCGTTCAAGGCGATCATGACCCTTCCCCAGCCGACGGCGTTCACGGAGCTGCATAACGGATTCGACGGCGAGTGTCCCTGCTGCCGCCGGAAATTCCGCCAAGCCTGAATGGTGCAATCTTGTTCACCGCCGCCTCGACACCTCCCTGTAACCTGCGGAGGTGTCGGCACCGAAGCGGCGAAGCCGGTTTTCTTCGTGCGGCAGAGTGGTCCAACTTCCGCAGGTTACGAAGCTGTGAAGAGCTTTCGGCTAGGGCGACTTTCGCCCCTTACTTTTGGCTGGTTGCATCACGTGTCGGCACGACCTCGTGACTTGAGGACAGCTGCGAACGCAATCGATGCAAGGACACCCACAATCGTTCCGAGAGCCATTAAGCGCCAGAGCGTCGCCAACGCATCTCCTTGGAATGCGGATGGATACATGTCCGGATTCAACAGAAACACGTCAGCGGCCCAAAACCCGAAGGCAAGCACCGGACCTGCGACCAGCGAAGCCAAGGGGATCCACCATCGTGACTTTTTCATTTCTTCACTCGTAACAACTGCACTCTCGATGTCGCTCGCTACCTTCATGAAAGCCGTTGAAGTTTGCACGGAATACTCTAACTAACCTTCGGAAACGCAGAAGACGATCGTGGGATTGGACTCAGTGGAGTATCCCGGCAGGTCAGCGACCAGCATAAATCAAGGCGTCTAACGTAAGTCTTTGACAATGCTGGTCCCGGTGGCAAGACTGTACCCGGCCGTTCCCGCACTCTGAATCAGCGCCGGACAATGAAAAGGAAACGGGGGTCGTTAACACGAAAAGACCCCCGTCCCCTTTTTCCCAGGCGAGGCATGCGTATCGCGCGTCGGTGTCAAAGACCGACGGCAGTTTCGGCATCTCGTAAAATGCCGAGGCTGGTCCACCCTACGCTAGTTAGCATTGCCAGAACCAATTTCATCAAGGGCCGATTCGTCGCCGTTGAGAATCTGATCTCCGAGGCTTCAACTAAGCGGTTTCCTCGGCTGCAGGTTCAAGTTGCAGCTTGAGATTTCGGTAATCGATTCGCAATTCGAGCCCGAGGAGCAGACCCACGCCGAGTAACGGATAATCGCCATCGTTCGCGATGACCTCGAGATTACGTTCGTTTCCGAACCACTCGATGAGGCAACTATAGGTTCTCAATTCTGTTTGCGAGCCGTCTGCGAGCACTGCGTCGACGCTCCCCGATTGAATCAACCCCAATGCGTCAATGGCCGCTTGCGGAAGGACAAGATCGCCTGTGAAGCCGGTGTCAATCCAGACCTCAACTTCAACCGAATCCGCGTCGCTTGTTGAACGGAGTTGTACGGCCAGAAGAGAGCGACCTCCGTTGTCGACAACACCTCTCATCGAACCTGCATTCCGAAATGCACGGTCGCTTTGTGTCCGATTCGCAGAGCATGGGCGAGGCGGTCGGGATACTTGGATCTCGATGCACCGATCGCCTCGCTTAACGTAGCCGCGAGAAAAAACTCGCCCGAAATTGGTTCAATTGCCACGAATGCGTCGTTGTGCTCCGGTTCCAGTTTTTCGCGGAGCTTCTCGTCGTACAACTTCCTCGCTGCTTCAGCAACGCTTTCTTGATTATCACGAATCATGGCGCCTCCTTTGAATCAGACGTATTTTACCCCGTCGTAGCGAAACAGCCAAACGTTTGGGCGCAGTCTTCGGCACATTCGTGACGAGAATCTTGGGAAGCGGCGGACAACCGCCGAATCTGCATCGGTCTGTTGACCGAAGCGGCTGAACGGATCGGCCTCGTGCGTGAAGCTGGTCCAACCGAACGCAGTTGAGCCTGATCGACCGGAGTTGCTTTTGGGCGACTTCCACGCCGTTAGCGTGCGCCGGTTCGGTGGCAACCTAACTCGCTGCGGAGCGCGTCACTCGACCCAGGTTAGCAGTCGCTTCAACTTGGGGGCGAGCGGCTGGTCGACCCCAGAGCAAGGGGCCTTGTCGGCTGTTTAACAATCTCCGAACGTTTGACGGTGGTTTGTTTTCCGGGACGGCAATTCGGGATTGCAGTCATAAGGAATGACGGAGCGAGGCTTCCAGCAGCGAGATGCGGCAAGAAACGCCTCGTCAGCTCGTTTCGATCTCGGCATCCGAGCAGGCCCGAGCGACCTAGAAAAGAGTCCTGACCCACCCCCGTCCCCTTTTTGGTCTCCAATGCTCGGCAGATCTGCGGTCGCCGCAAGCCAGGCAGTGTATTCACTGTGGCGCGAGTTGGCGCTAGAAGGAATTCGTCCCATCGTCGCGAACCAACTGGACTTAAAGCATGTCTTGCCCCAATGAAAGGGTTCGTCGCCAGCTGGAGTTATCCTTATGATTTAGGGAACTAAGCATGTTGTTCGTGCCGCCATGTCGTCGAACAGTATCATCAAGCCAATAACGATTTGCTGAAACACCCAAAGGCCTGGGCGCTGTCGTCCGGGGTGGCATTATTAGAAACCGGACTGCGGCATGTAGCGATCGGCGCGTCGACCCTGCGGCGACTCGGTGAAAAAGCATAACAACAGGGTGGGTGATTAGGTGGAATCTATGACCGAGTACATCTTTGAGCGGCATCAAGGCGACCGAGAACTCGCACGCCTTCAGATGATCGAAGAAGCCCTCGATCCCGCGACAATCACGTACCTCGAGACCACGGGGCTGCGATCCGGCTCGCGATGTTTGGAGCTTGGCGCCGGAGCAGGTTCCATCATGAAATGGATGGGAAGTGTCGTGGGTGCCAGCGGCCGCGTCGTCGGCGTCGACCGGGACACCAAGCATCTTCAGCACCTCACGGACCCTCGATTCCAGATCATCGAGGGTGATTTTCTCGATGTGAGGCTCGACGAGCCGTTCGATCTCGTGCATTGCCGCTACGTCTTGATCCACAATCGAACGAGCACGGAGATCCTGGCAAAACTTTGCACGCATCTCACACCGGGCGGCTATCTGGTCATCGAAGAGCCGGACTTCACTTGCGCCAAGCTGCTGACTCAAGCCGGCGACGCCGCTCGCCAGCAGGTTAACAACGCGATCTGCCGGATGTTCGAGAACCTGGGACTGAATCCAGGATACGGTTTGGAGCTGCCGCAAAGGGTCGCCGCACAGGGACTGCAAGTCATCACCACGGACTCTCGCTTGCATCTTGCGCAGTGGTGGAAGTCCGATGGGAAGGATGATGGCCGCCTCTCAGCAGGCCCTCGCTGCCAAACTGGTCGCGACGGGAGAAGTCACTGAGACCGAGATTGAAGCGTACATTCGCGACTCGCAGCACTCGGAGAGTTGGGCTGTCTACTACGGCACCGTTTCCGTTGTCGCCTCGAAGCCAACATGAAAGCATCGTGAGCAGCTATGTCCGTTTCACGACTCGAGCACATTGCCAAGATCGGGGTCGAACAAATGGGCGATCTCGCAGATCGTCTCGCGGATCCCGGTGTCTTGCGCCTCGAGAATCTTGATACCGATTTGCGGCCACCGCAATCGGCGCTCGACTTCACCAGACGGGCCATCGAGGACGATGCCGCCAATAGTTATCTTCCGTTTTTCGGGCTGGATTCGATGCGGCAAGCCGCAACCGCACTAGTCGGACGACAATCGGGACAGGAGTACGATTGGAAGACCGAATGCGTGATCAGCGCGGGGGGACTTTCCGGGATTCTGAATGTGCTGCTGGCGACCTTGGAACCTGGTGATGAAGTCTTGATGACGGACCCGACCTACGTTGGCTTGATCAACCGCGTTCGTCTGGCGGGCGGAGTCCCGCGCTTCGTACCGCTGATTCCATCCGCTCTGGGCTGGAGGCTGGACATAGACGCACTGACAAAAATCGATCCGGAGCGCATTCGAGCAGCGCTGCTGATGAGTCCTTCGATGCCGACAGGTGCCGTGTTCAACGACGAGGAGTGGCGGGCACTCGTTGACTTCTGTCTGCACGCCGATTGCTGGTGCATCAACGATGCGGCGATGGAACGCATTCTTTTCGACGGTCGCTCGGTCATTCATCCGGCGTTTTTTCCTAGAATGCGAGACAAAGTCATCACGGTTGGCTCTGCTTCCAAGGAATATCGCATGATCGGTTGGCGCGTTGGCTGGGTGGTCGGCCCGTCCAACATTGTCGCCGATATTGCGCGTGTGAGCATCAGCAACGTGGTTTGTCAAACGGGCATCGCCATGGGCGCTGTCGCCACTGCCATCCATGATCCCAACGATGGAATTCGATCCTGTGTTGACCAGTGGCAGTCCCGGCGTGATTTGGTATTGGACGAACTCAGTGAATTCGAGGTCATTCCGCCACACGGCGGTTGGTCGTTCCTGGTTGATGTGTCGCCACTGGGAATAGACGGCTCTACTGCCGCGAAACGCTTACTGGAGTTAGGAAGAATCGCTGTGACGCCAATGGTCCATTGGGGCACTGCGCGTGGCAGTCGGTACGTGCGAATCGTGTTCTCGAATGAGCCAATCGAGCGACTGCGAGGTATCGGAGAACGCTTTCGGACGGCACTGAAATGAGAGCTGTCGGCTGGCGATGATTATCGACTTCGCATGTTACGGGAAAGTCGTGAAAGGAATTGTGGATGACGACGCTGACAAGTCCACACTGGTTACGTGCCGCCCTCATTACAATTGACGTTCAACGCGATACGCTGGACGGGGCGCCGTTGGAGATTCCGGGGACGACCGCCGCACTGCCTGCCATTCGAGCGACTTGCGCAAGTGTTTCGAGAATGCGGTCAACCGATCATACACATGGTCCGACTTTATCAGGCTGATGGCTCGAATGTGGACGTATGTCGGCGTGAAGCGGTGCTGGGTGGGGCGCGGATGCTCTTGACGGATTCTGACGGGAGTCAGCTGGCGAGAGAACTCCTTCCACACTCCGAAACTCGGCTGGATGCTGAACTGCTTCTGGCCGGCGGTATTCAGAATCTGAGTGCCTTCGAATCCGTCGTCTACAAACCGCGTTGGGGCGCCTTTTTCGCAACGCCGCTTCATGCTCATTTACAGAAGCACGGTGTAGACACGCTCGTATTCGCGGGTTGCAACTTTCCCAATTGTCCGCGAACTTCAATCTATGAGGCCAGCGAGCGTGACTACCGGTTGGTCTTGGCTACCGACGCGGTATCCGGTTGTTACGAGCGTGGACAGGCCGAACTCGCAAGCATCGGCGTCGAATTGCTGGAGTCCGACAATATCGTGAAACATTTGCAGTTGAGTCGCAAGCTGAAACTGTAGAGCCATCACGCTAGCGTGTTGTATTGGTGTTGCCATGAAAAAGGCGTTGGGTCAAAAGACTCGAACGGGCATCCCAGTCAACGGATTGCGGGATAACGGTACAGGGAACTTCGCTTTTTTCGGTCGAGATGGAGATTCGTTTTGGTAATCCATCGGCGAGAACGGCACCGAGCTGCTTCAGCGCGCAGCGGTATTGGGCCGCATTATTAAGATCGGTTTTTCGGTGTCCCGAAACCTAGAGTTGGGCAACGCTATCCTGCTCGCCGGTACGAGCGTAACAATCCGCCGAGTCGCTCGGTCGTTTTGACCTCTGTCTCGAAACCAGGCGGACGCTCTAGCGGTACGATCAATTCGTTGTCGAGCCCTTGATGGCTGCGCTCGGTGTGATAGTGCACGAGGTATTCCCGCACTGCATTGCACATCGCTTTTTCGCCAAACAAAATTAGCTGGTCGAGGCACTCGGATTTCAGTGACCGGAAAAATCGCTCCAAGTGGGCGTTCAGATTTGGAGATCTAGGCGGCAGACGCAGCGGTTTGACTCCTTCGTCGCTCAAGAACGCGCGAAACGATTCACAAAACTTCGCGTCTCGATCCATGATGAGATGTTTCGAGTTCAACAAAAATCCGTCGATATGATTAGTCAATTCGCGGGCGGTTTGCTTCATCCAGGCCTCGTTGGGATGAACCGAGCAACCAGCAAAGTGAACTTTCCGCATATTCAACTCCATCGCAAACAGCAGGTAAAACGTGGTAAGCCCACTGCGGGTCCAGACTTCAACCGTCGTGAAATCGACCGCGGCCATCACGCCCCAGTGAGCTTTCAAAAATGTGCTCCACGAGCCGGTTGCCTTTCGACTTGGCGCAGGCTCGATGCCATGCGACTTTAAAATATTGCCGACCGTTGTGTCAGTGATATGGTAACCAACGTTGGCAAGCGCGCCCTGGATGCGGTCATTTCCCCACGTTGGGTTCTCTTTTGCGAATTGCAGCGCTAGATCGACGATGACTTGTCGGACGCGCGGTCGTCCAGGCGGTTGGCTTCGTTTGTTCGAGTGGTCCCATTTGTTGGCGATCAGTTGCCGATGCCATCGCAGAATCGTATCGGGAGTAAACAGAGTTCCTATTCCGGAAAGTCGTTTGTAGCCGAGAATTCTACCTTTAACAGCCAATTGGCGGCGCTGGTCATCGTTCAGCAGGATGCGTCTCTTTCCCAGTTTTTCTCGGAGACCAGCATTCTCGGTTCGCAGATACTCGATCACCTCCTGTTGGCAACTACGTCGGTCGTACCGCCGCAACATCAGCCCTTTGATCCGAAATTCAAATGACGCAAGACGCCCACATCGCGAGAGTTGCCGCTGAACGTAAGACATCGGCGCAGATCCTACTTGCAAGCGTTATGCTCAGCATCTTTTTCCCCTGCGGAATGCTCCTTCATGAGTCCGGTCATTACCTTGCGGCGACGAGCGCTAACGAATTGACTGCGCATCTCGCGGGCTACAGCTGCGGTCGGTGAATCGCACCGCTGCTGCGAACGTCAATTTGCGGCCGCTTTCGGGCGATGCAACCTACAGCAGTAAAAATACCGGGAAACTCGTATAAGTCGAATGGAAGTGAGTTTGATCGACGCACGATAATCGACCGTGAAGCGCCGCTACGGGAGAGATCGGGATTGAACTGAAACTCGATTTCGGGAGTTCGCTATCCCAAGTTCCATCGTTTCCGTGCCTGCTTCACAATTGGCGAGTCTTCAATCTGCGTTCCGTGCAGAACGTAAACCGATGCGGCAAGGAGATGCGGTTTCCACTCAGGGCTTGCGTGCCGATAGTTTTCAAAGAGAGCGAGCGGAAATTTGAAGTCGTGGACTTCCGTAGTCGACTTGAGGCACACGAGGCGGAGTGCTTCCTGAATAAATGGTGTGTGATCCGAATTTTGCTGTGCCCAGGCAAACGCCAGCTCATGAGCCTTGTCAGCCTCCGGCAGCAAAACGGGGGAGAAATGGCGTCGCCTTCGAATCGGAATGATCGAAAAGATCCTGTCGGGTGTTTTGTCATCGACAGTCAGTGTAGCCGGCGCAACGTCGATGATGCTGCGTTTTCGCAACGCAGGCCGGGCTCGCTCACGATCCAGAAAACTTGTCGTCCATTCGACCGCTTCCAGTAATGCATACAATCGCGTCATGGGATCATGCACCGTGCGATAGACGAAGTGCATCGCATTGGTGCAAGTGATGGAATGCCCGGCCAGCATTTTCGACCCGACCCAGATATAACGAGCCGTCACTTCAGCCGTTGTCAGGAATAGTGCATCCCACACCGTGCCCGCTTCCGCTTCGCCACGCTGCAACAAGTCGAACGTCTTTTGGCAGGCATCTTCAGGTCGACCGTCGCGATACAGATTGAGCAGGTCCAGCACTGATTCTCTCCGGCTCTTCGAACTGATCCATGCCGGTGGTAGTTCGGCGACGCGAGCCGCTCGGTCCTGGTTCACGATATACAGGTCGCTGCCAAGCGCCTTGCCAACGGCAGAATCTTCGACCGCGAACTGCAAAACTGTTTCGGGACAACGCCAGTCGATGGCCTGAAGTGTACGGAACGTATTGATCACGGAAATCGCCGTGTGACCGCCCGAACGATGATTCCGCCCCGCTCCGTACATCCACAATCGGTCGTAGGCACGTCTCGGGCCGTACTCACGAGCCAGAGCGAGAAACGCAAGACTCGCCGTGTCGGAATCGTTCTCATTCATCGCGACCTGAAAGGACTCCTCCGCAATTCCGATGGAGGGAATCTTTGATTTGTCGATCGCTCGTAAACGCTCACTTCCCTTGCTCGTCTTCAATGCCTCAAGGTGACAGAACATTGGCAGCAGGCTGGACTTCGCGGGAATCGCATTTGAGACGATGTTGACGGGATGCGCGACGTAGGCGTAGTGATGGCCTTGATACCGGATTCCAGCGATGAAGTTGGCTGCCAGAAAGTGCTGTCGCGACAGTCCTCGTTCCAGCTCGCTCACCACAACATCCACGACGCGATCAACGTCGGTCTCGATGATCAAGCTAGCCAGACGTTCGATTTCGACATCGTCAGCGTGAGTCAGTGGTCGCGACGCAGCGACCGACGCGGATGCCAGCCCCGTCCAGCTACTCACGCCTGTCCCGACCGCCGCTCCAGCGGAAATCCGCAAAGCTTCTCGTCTTGTGAATTCATGTGCCATGACTTCAGCCTTTCCGAGTGAATCAATTTCCGGCCGCAGCGGGCGTGTCAACTTTCCAGACATCCAGCGCCACATTGGCGTTGAATGTCACAACGACAGTCCCATCCGTGGATGTGCCGAACCCACGAATATTGCCAGGCTGCCGACTCGATTCGCTGGCTAATGCGTTCACCTGTCCCAACCGACGGACAGCGATGGTTCGAGGTTCAATTGTCAGCAGATGAAGTGCATCCCACGCGAATGCGACGCCGACGTACGAATTCTTCGTCGGCTCGTCGATGCTCGCAATGTGTTTGCCTGTTTCGACGCTCCAGATCCTGATCCCATCACCGGGCGCGTACGACACGAATTTTTTTCCGTTCGACGAAAAGGCAGCAGTGGTGACTCCTTGATCGCTTTCGTGCCATGAGTTCCAAATCGACTGCAAGCCATGATTCACGCGATACATCGTTACGTGACCACGGTAAGCTTTGGGAGCCGGTTCACTGACGACAGAAACATGCATTCCATCAGGAGACATCACAACGGATCCACTTCGCTGAGGCATTCGGATGAGATTTTCCCAGACACCAGATTCGCAATTCCAAAACGTGACGTCCGGGGACGGTTCGCCACGAGTGATCAGCGTCGGGTTGTTCGGGAAAAACGCCACCTGAACTTGCCTTTGTGTTCGTAGAAAGTCCGGCACAATCCGTCGAACGAACTGATGAACAAGCTTTCCCGACTTGCAGTCGTACACCCTCACCGTAGGCGCGCCTGTGGCGACCGCCAGCACGGAGTTGTTATTGGAAATCGCCAATCCTGTCACCACCGCGTCGGCAGGGATCCTCCGTAACTGTCGCCCGGACCCGACATCGATCAAGGTGATGGAGTCTTTCATTCCCACTGCAATAAGCGAACCATCGCCGCTGACCGACACCGCAGCGGCCGGTCCGTCGATTTCGAGCTGCAGAAAATGATGCAGCATGGAAGGACTTGATTACTCGAGGATGATGTTGCGTTGCGCTCGGCACATGCACAATAACGAGAACGCCAGGGCGTTACACGATTCCCAATCGCGTGGCCAATAATCCACCGATCAACGATCGGGTGAATTACATTGTGATGCCGGTTTTCTCGGTGTTGAACGGGCCTTGGTCGATTTACACTTTCCCCTGTCCGTCAGATCGACCTCGCGCAATTCGCGGTTGTTCTTCGTGCTGGAAGTTGGAATCAAGCCGACTTGACTAAGCCAGTTGCCCATTTGCAGTCGGTGAACGAAACCGCTGTAGTTGCGTTATCAAGTTGATAGCCAGACGATGCCGGCCGTGCAAGTTCAGTTCAACGGCGCTTCGTGACCAAGGTGGGCGTGTCCTGAGCGTGCAACCGAGCGGCTCCGAATCGCTCCGGTCCGATACACGTCCGACACACCGACGCGAGTTCGAGCGTTCCCAAACTCGCCTCGGTTGCATCGACCGCTCGGAACTCGGCTGATCGCTTCGTAGCAGTTTCCTCCGATTCCTTGGACTAGTTTGGGGGACTGTGCAGCCAAGCCCGGACCTGCCGAGGTGATTTCACCGACGCACTATTGTCGAAGGGCTCGTTTCTAAGAAAGTCGGGGCCACAAGACTTGAATTCGCGACATCTGCGGTCAGAACCGCGTTACCGACTCCAGACAGGCGTGCGGCACATCATTGCTCAACTGAGTCGCCCAACTGCACGACCACCTGAACTGGCAAATGGTCGCTGGCAAATCGCCCATTGGCCGTCCTTGGGTCGTCCGTTGCCAATTTCAAAACACCGATCGAACGAACAAAGATGTGGTCGATGATTCGGTCGGGAACGATTTCTCGAAATCCGTTCCATGTGCTGCTCGGTCCGGTCGGCTTGGACTCGCTCGTCAGTCTGGCATCGCTGAACGACGATGCGATCGCATTGTAGGGCTCTGAGTCGGGCAGGCAGTTAAAATCCCCCATCACCACAGTCGGGCGATCGGGTGGCAATTCGCTGAATTGCTTGGCAATCAGTTTCCCACTTTCGGCCCGCGCTCTGAACGCCGCGATGGTCAAAGTGCGTGTTGGCGACAAAAATCTCTCGGCCGCTCTTTCGATCCCGCAAATTCACCCAAGTGCAAGTTCGCGGTAGCGCCGCATCCCAGCCTTTCTTGCCCACCGTCTTGGGAGATTCGCTCAACCAAAACGTTCCACTGTCGATCAATTCGAATCGGGCTTTGCGAAAGAAGATCGGCGCGTGCTCGCCGCCGCTCTTCCCGTCGTCACGTCCGACCCCGTAGGAGTCAAACTCCGGCAGACCTTCTCGCAGTTGCGCGAATTGGGGCTCGGTGACTTCCTGCATCCCGATAATGTCGCAGCCACTAGCGTATTCAATCACGGATTGCTGCCGATTGGGCCAGACATCTTCACCATCGTTAGGATTGGCATAACGAATGTTGTACGTCGTCACCTTGATCGGCGTCTCTCCGGCAATGACGATCCCCGCAAACGGGTAAACGAGCAATACAGCGAACAGAAAATTGCGAAACATGGCGACCTACAACGAGTCGGGGAAATCAGATTGAAACCGCTCGATCAACTGGGGTGCGTCTGCGGCGTGGACGAACAGCTTACCCCGAATCGTTTTCGTTTGCGCCAGTTCTCAAACACTCGTCGGTTTTCAAGAATCTGCAACCAAAACCGGCACGTGAAGTGAGTTCGACTCAACGGATTGAAGTGAACGCGACTTGAACGGTACACCGCGACTTTCGTGCCATGTATTCGGACATGGTCAAACAACGCTGTGCGCGTCCGCATCAGACCCCCGAGTCATCATGACAACGGGCTGATATGATCGGGCTCATGAAAGAACCCCTGGATACCACTGCGGCTTCGCTCGCTTTGATGACTGCCGCACTGTGGGGTGGCATCGTGGTCGCGGTGAAGTACTCCGAAGACACGTTACCGCCGATCGCGGTGGCAGCCATTCGGTTCGCGTTGGCAGGTATTTTCATGGGGATCTGGTGTCGGCTGCGTCACGTTCCACTGCTTCCCAACGCCGACGAAGCGAAGGTGTCTGCGATCGTTGCCGTGCTGCTGTTGGTTCAGATCCTGCTGTTCAACTTTGCTGTTCATTATTCCAACGCGTCCCACGCCGCGTTGCTGATTAGCACCTATGTTGGCTGGGTCGCGTTGATTGAACATTTCATCACCAAAGTAGATCATTTGACGCCACGCAAGCTCAGCGGTATCGGACTTGCCGCTCTGGGTGTTGCGCTGACCGTTTTTCAAATGGGCGATGCGGATTCCGGGCAATCGGCACCGCAAGGTCCGGATTTGCCAACGCTCGCTGGTGATGTGTTGATGCTGCTGAGCGCATTCGTCTTGGGTATCAAAATCGTTTTCACGAAATATGCAGTATCCCGAGTCGAACCGAACAAACTGATCTTCTGGCATCACGTGTTCGGTGCTGCCCTCTTCGTGTTCTGCAGCGTTCCTGTGGAAAGCGTTCCCGACACCGGTGAAGACATCTGGACGCTGCCGGTAATCCTGGCGCTGCTCTACCAGGGCTTGGTGGTGGGAGGCATTTGCTTTGCCGTTCAAGCAACGTTGTTACGGCGTCACACGGCCACAGCGATTTCCGTGTTTGGATTCGCGACGCCGCTGTTCGGAGTTCTGTTCGCGTTGATCTTTCGGGGTGATTCCTATTCGTACTGGCTGTTACTGGCGGGGCTGTGCGTCGCAGTTGGAATCTACTTGGTCAACCGATCCGGAACGACACAACTCAGCCATGGACGGACTGGGGATAACGGTCGGGAAGCGTAGGGCGTGGAAGTAGCCTTTGGATTCCTCTCGAGTCCACCACCAAAGGCGCGGCGGATGCATCGCCCTCAGCGAGTTGCGCCGATCGCTCTGGCGCAGTCTTCTCAGAATTTCGGAGCAGATTCCAGGAAAACTGCGTTGAAGCGAATCGGCTTCGTGACGTAACAGTGGTCCAACCGCAAGTTGACGTTGAAGCTAATTGCGTTAGACGCCACCGAGGCGTCTACAGCATCACCGAACTCGGAGGGGGCACCGGTCGGACGGGGGATAGAGCTTGCCTGCGAGTGTGTCTTATTCACGCCCCATTTGCATGAGATTTCGGGACTTTGATTCGAGACGGCAATTTGGGACTGCCGCTCCATCGTTATGATGAACCAACGGCATCCGCAAGCCGATGTGGCATCAATCGAACGATAGTTGCGAGTCGGGTATCTAATCGACCCAGGTATCCAATCGAATCGCTCGCTTGCATTCATCCCTCACTGAAATACAACGCCTTGAAGTACAACCTCATGAAAACATCCCAACTCGTTCTTTTCTTCGTGCTTTTGTGCGGCTCTGCCTTCGCCAATGATCGTCCCAACATCTTTATCTATCTCGCCGACGATCAGTTCCTTTCGAGTGTCGGTTGCTACGGCGCTGAGCCAAGCCACACGCCGAACATCGACCGCCTGGCTCGCGAAGGAGCACGTTTCACTCAATGCTTCACGCCATCAGCTATTTGCACGCCTAACCGTGGCGTGTTTCTGTCCGGAATGTACCCACTGAAAAATGGTGCACATCCCAATCACTCGGGATTCTATGACGGCATCAAATCGCTGCCCAACTACATGCAGGAGAGCGGTTACCGAGCCTGCATCGTGGGCAAGGATGGCATTCAGAAACCCAGTGACCTGTACGAATGGGAATTCCGCATCAAGAAGTCGGAGGAACATGTGCCTGGGGCGAACGAACCCCATCAAGACCGTCATCGTAAGACGCGATTCGATGAAGTCGCAAAGTTCCTGTCCAGCAAAGACGACCGACCGTTCTGTCTTTTCCACGCAGCATCGCTACCGCACGGCCCTGATCTGAATGAGATTCCCAACGGCTTGAAAGGATACGACGCCAACAACTTCCTGATGGATGCGGAATTGGGGCAATACCTCGATTTGCTGGAGAGCCAAGGCCTCGACAAAAACACTGTCGTGATTTACTTAAACGACAACGAAGCTCAAAACGAACGAACGAAGTACACGCTTTACGACACCGGTATTCACATTCCGATGGTTGTTCGATGGCCGGGCAGGATCAAGCCGGCTACAGACATCAATTCGATGGTCAGCACGGTGGATATGTTGCCGACGCTAATCGAGATTGCCGGTGGAGACGTTCCCCAAGCTGTTGATGGAGTCAGCATGCTGGGCGTTTGGGACGGGAAAGTGAAAGAGCTACATAACGAATTGTTCTTCAGCTATACCGGCGTCATCGTAAACGACTCCGGACGCAATGAGATTCCGTTTCCGATTCGTGCCGTGCGGACCCGTGATTTCAAGTACATCCGCTATCTCCGAAATGAAGTTGGGCACCCCAAGAAAAAGGACGCAATGTTTCCTGCGGAAGAATTCTTTGATCTCCGCAACGACCCAGGCGAACAAAATAATCTGGCAGACTCTCCCGAACACCAAGAGCAGAAGGCTGTCTTGAGTCAGAAGCTCGATGCCTGGATGGTAAAGATGAACGACAAAGGAGTGGAATCAGAGCTAGCCGCTCTGAAAAAGTACCCGCGAGGAAAGAAATAGTTGCCTTTCGCTCCGCGAAAGTACCGCTGCAGCATTGATAACGATACAGCCGACGAGTTCCAGAACGTAACTTACATCAACATCGACACATTCCTTGGCCAGCTTCCAATCATCACCGACGCACATCTTTTTCGAGATCGCGGGAGGTTGAGCGACAATGACACCGATTCGCTGGAGCAAACGGTCTTTAGGTCTACCGGCTTCCACGAGCCGATCTAATAGCGTCACGTGTCATCGCGATTGAGATCGTCGACGGGGCCAAGGGGGTGATCCAAGCCGTTGACTGACTTGTGCATTGGACATCCAACCGCTGTCAGTTGCATCAACCCGCGCGAATTGCGCCGATCACTTCGCTGCAATCTTTGCCAGATCTCGGACCGGATTTCGGGGAACGTGCATCGAAGCGCCGAGGCGTCGAAGCTCTCCGCTGCGCCCAAAGTGGTGCCAGCATCCTTGAATTTCCGACTCGTCGGTCGTGCGGCCAAGTGGCACCGACCGGAAAAACTAGCCCAAACGAGATTCTCAGGTATAATTGCGAACCTGTTCCCGAACACAGTTGGGCTCCAAAATCATGAATCATGATCGGTACTTGATCATCGTCGCCACTATCTTCCTTTTTTGCGGATGTTGGGAGAGCGGACTTGATTGACGACTTCGACAACGGCGTGGTCGCAGACAGCGATTCAACCGTCGGTTACTGGGGCACCACGTCATTCGGAGGCTCCGCGAACGATATCTCTGAAGCCGGCAGTAGCCTCACTTTTACGATTGGCGATAACGACGGTACCAACGAAAGTAATTTCGGGGGAGCGTCAATTTTTAGCAATGACTTCCACTCTGAATTCGATTTCTTATCCAGTCCGGTCATGATCAAAGTGAGGGGCATTCAGTTCGGGAGCACGGGCTCTCCTTTCGTGGGATCCACCCAAAGACATTTGCGTGTTGGTTTTGTTTCGTCTGGAACAAATGCTTTTGCGGCCGATGATGCCGTGTTTGCACGAATCTTTGAAACCGGCGTTTCCGTGCGGTCCAAGATCAACGAAACGAACATGAACGGGCAGGGAACTGAGCAGGTAAACCTTGGCGCTCTTAACGGCGTAGGCGGCATCGATTTGCAAATCGGGCCGGGTTCCGCTGGCATGCTTGATTACTCGCTCATTGCTTATTTTCCGACCGGTGCGACGGCAGGCTCGACATCCGGATCCTTTTCCTACGATGCGTCGCAATGGAATCAGGGCGACCCTTCATCGCGTTTACTCGTGATGGCTCAAGAGTTGGATGTCTCCGGCGGCAACCAAGTCTTTACTGCTTCGCTCGATTCCGTTTCGGTCACGTCGGTGCCTGAACCATCGAGTTTCCTTCTAACTGCTCTCGCGGTATTCGGGGTTGGACGGCATCGACTTGGCCGCCGCCGATGTATTCTCAGGCTCGGGGCATAAAGCCAGAACGTGTGACACCGACACCGAGCGACCTAGCGGAGGACGACAATGGTGCGGATCCGTCCTTACGCCGACCGGCCCACTGTCTCCTTCGTGCGGGCGGTTGCATCGACCGAATGGAGTTCGGGAAATCGCTTCAATGCAGTCTTCGTGAGATCTCGGACCAGATGCCGGGGAAAGTGCATCGAAGCCTCGAATCCGCAGCGGTGTGATCACGAAAACGTCGGAGCGGATCGGCCGTGCGTGAAGCTCGTCCAACTGCCGCGCCGAGACCTACTTGTCCGGAATAGCTGAATGGAATTGAGCCCGGTGTTATCGATCAGCCGCGTTCTACTTGGTCAGACAGCCCTCTAGTCTTTTCTCTGACGTGATTCCGTTAGCGGGCCGCACCAGCGATCGTGCCGGATCTCCAGCCCCGCATAGTCCACGGCGCGGCCATGTCCGTTGCTCTTGGGACCGTTGTTGCCGATCATCCAGGACCTGACCTGCCCGTCGATGATCCATCTTTTTCCTTGTGCGTACCACGCGTTCATATTGATCAGAGGCATGCTGTTGCCTCGCTCTCGCAGGACCAGATCATCGTTGTCCGCCACCAGTTTGCCGTCCTCATCGTAGACGCGTAGGTAAAGATGGCATGGCACGTGTGGGTCCCACTTGTTGCCCGCGTCGAAAGTCTCGTTCCAGAACAGGTAGTAGTGCCCTTCTACGCGGTACCACCTGTTGACTCTCAAGAGCGGCAAGATTTCGCTTCCCCTGGCAGGCATGATGACCTTCTCGTAGGGGGTACTTAGGCTGCGTGTGATGTTCCAAGGCTGGGAGCCTACGTAGAGCTCCCAATGAGTAGCATTGACGGCCCGAAACCCGAGTATGACCGTGGAACTCTTGGTGGCGTTCGGGATCTTCGTCGGGTACTCCTGGAATGATTGTACGAAATGGCCGTAGACGAATTCCAGGTTTGTCGGGTGAACGTGATGCGGGTAAACTCGCAGATAGAGCCGCCAGTAGACGTGATCCTCCTCCGGTCTTAGCCATCGGAAATCTCGGTTCCACACTCCTCCCCACTTTGTACCGTCCAACCAGACCGAGAGGTAGTTGTGCCCCTTTAGGCAGTCATGGTCGGGAGGGAACACCTCGCACCGTGGCCCCATTCTGCCGCCAACCGTGCCGCCAAGCGTATGCGAACGCACGTTCTCCCACTTGCCGCCGTCGCTGATCGCGTTCCTAGTGATACCTACCTCGGTATTCCAATCCGAGGTGAAGAAAGGATCGGCTGCGATAGCTTGCCGACTCAAACAGACGAACATTGCACCCAAGAGAACGCTTGCGAGCCACGCCGTTGCTCTGAATTGCATTTTATTCCTCACATTGCTGGGGCTCGTCCATTGGTATCAGGAGTAATCCTAACTCTTATCCAAGTTGCTATGGTTCCTTGCCGCCCACCCAGCACTTACATCCGCCGAGAGCATTTATGCGAACCGAACAAGAACGGTCCCCAACCAACGTCCACCAATGGCGTTTGACCGTCCTTTATTTGGCACTTGGTTCGACCCCAACTCCAATCCTTGCATCGCCCGCTGCGAGTTGGCTTGAATCCCCCAAAGCACACTACGCGAAATCTCTCATTAGATCAGGCGGTATTTGCGGCGAGGCGGCACTTATTTGATCTGGCGGTGCGCAGCATCTTCGCTCTCCAACTCGTCCTGCAAGTGCGCGTACTTGATCAAGGATCTCAACAAATCGCTGTCCAAAGTACGTGAGTTCGTATTCGACTCTTGGAGGCAATTCGGCATAGCTTCTCTTCTCAAGGATTCCAAAACGAACAAGCTTAACGAGCCTTTCGTTTAGCACTTTCGTGGTCAGTCCATCCGCTGACCGCTGCAACTGCCCAGGTCGGTTTATGCCTTGCCGGATCTGCGCTAATACGTGCAGAGTCCACTTGCAACCGACACATTGCTCGAAGATTTCCGTCACGGAATGCCGTGAATGATCGCCTTCCATTTCAAGACTTACCAAAAGGTGCCTATAGCACAAAATAGTGCTTGGTTGATCGCCCGTTTTCCGTCTCTATTCTGCTGACATTACCGCCAATCAGCAACGTGTACTGATGGCAAGAATATTCAAATGGCCAAAACGGAAACCACGATGAAAACCAAAGCCACGTTCTACCATGCCGGATGCCCCGTTTGTGTCACTGCCGAACAAATGGTTGCCCGAGCGCTCGACCCTGCCCGTTATGACGTCGAATTTGTTCACTTGGGCGAAACGAAGAGCCGACTCGACGAGGCTGAATCCGCCGGCGTGCAGTCCGTTCCCGCCCTCGTGATCGAGGGTCAAACTTTCCACATCAATCACGGTGCGGACCTATCAGCCCTAGCCTTGTGAAACAAAAAGTGAAGCCCGTTCCCAAAGTGGAAGCGGGCTTACTCTTTTCGCTCAGTGCTACCGACCAACGACGCAACCGCACCGGCCATAGGAGGGGCGCCGAACCTGCCGCTAGTAGCTCGAAAAGTGGTCAACCCAACTCGCGGAGGATGCATCGGTCGCCTGCAGTTCGCTCAGATTCGTCGACGCACGCTTGGCGACAATCTCGCTCAAGTATTGGGAAGTGTGCAGCGAAGCCGGGAATCTGCTGGAGTGTTGCGTCGCGGCGCAGGAGCCGTTCCTTCGTGATCGTGGTCGACAGCCCTGTCAGCTGATTGACACGTAAGCGGGCAAAGGAGTCTACAATTTGGGCTGCGGCGTCCAAAGAACCTGGACGCTTGATCCAATTTCCATCGTTCCAGTGGTGAGGCATGTATAGAACACCGATCCTTGTTTTGGCGATTCTCCTTGCAACAATCCCTGCAATCGATGCGCAAGAATTGGCGCCATCGCATGGCGAGCAACGGGATGCCATGAAGAAGCTAAAGCCATTGTTGGGCGAGTGGACTGGAAGTGGATGGATCGAGATGGGGCCGCGCCGATTTGAGTTCGAGAGTTCGGAAGTGTTCTCTGAGAAGGCAGGCGGGATGGCAATCATCGTTGAAGGGATTCATCGCATGCCGTTACCCAATGGCGAAAAACGCGTGGTACACGATGCCGTCGCGATGATTACGTACGATGCGGAAGGCGATCACTATCGATTCATTTCCCAGCTAGCCAATGGCCGTGGTGGTGACTATCAGGGCACGCTGACCGAAGACGGTAAGTTTCGTTGGGTTATCCCAGAGACTCCCGTTGGCAAGATGGTCTATACGATCTCGATGAGTGATGGTGAATACAGCGAAATCGGCGAGCTTACGACGCCAGGAGGCGAAAAGCGAAAGTTCTTCCAGATGAAACTCAGGGCCAAGACGCCTGACTGAAGCGTGCCGGCTTTTTTTGCTCCCAAGATGTGCGTCACCTGCAAATCTGATTCGCGAGACATGTGGGGCCCCAGCGCGGAGTTGCCGAAACTCGTCGAGGTTCGGTGCGGAAACTGGATCCGACTTCAACGTTGTCCGGCTTGTAGTCAGTTGTGGGTGACTTCGCCTTTCGAACCATACGCAGCATTTACGTACATGGTGAAGTGGTGGCGAACGATTGATGATTGGAGCAGAATCCACGATGGCGATGACGCGGTGACCCTGCACGAATGGATGAAAAACGAAATTCGACGGCTCTACCAGTCCGCGGAAAAGGAGGTTCGCAACCAAGTTGAGGCTCACGAGCAGCGGAGTTCCGGTCATTACAACCTCACTCGGTCCATTGACACCAATCCGATTGACATCGAGAACCTCTAAGCACAAGGGGGCTTGCACCTGAGCGGCGGATGGGGCGGAATCAGAATGGAGAGTCACTTGGCCGCGGCCGGGAGACGCTCGTTCTTCGCACGAATCACAAGGGCCTATGTTCGGCCCTTACCCCCTCGATCCTTTCTTCTCAAACTCGCTGAGGTTGCATCGCCGGCCAGCACGAAGAACATATCGTTAGGTGCTGAGGTGGCCAGACCGATGCATTGAACGGCAGCCTGTACAATGCGGACTTCCGGCGTTCCCAGAACCCTGATTCCCTTCACTTGCAACAACGTCGTCCATGATCCGACACTCGCTCTTGTTGATTGGTCTCTGCTCGCTCGTGACTTCAGCGGCATGCGCCGCTAATCGGCCGAATATCATCCTGTTTCTGATTGACGATCAGGATCAAGGTAGCGTTGGTGCCTTTGGTGGCGACACGTACACGCCGAACCTTGATCGTATGGCGGCGGAGGGGATGAAGTTTACGCATGCCTATGTGAGTAGTGCTGTGTGTACACCATCTCGATACGGCTTTGCCACGGGACGATTTGCCGGCAACTCGACCAGTAAACTCTACAACGACGCCTGCGGCGGACCGGATCAACAAGGCCATCCAAATTTCAACATGGCGCTGGAACGAGACCGGATGAACGTTGGCAATGTGCTGCGCGAGGCGGGTTATACGACGGGTTGGGTCGGCAAAGTACACCTGGAGTCGAAGCTGGATTTCCCGGAATTCTACGAGGGTGAAGACGGATTTCGTGATGTTTCTACAAAGGAATTACGGGACACTCCTGAAACAAGTGCCCTGTTCGCGCATAACGAGCGGGTAATGCGGCGATACGTTCAGACGCTTGGCTTCTCGTGGGCCAAGCACGTCTACAGCGGCAACCTGCAAAGGCCCTACTCCCACCACAACCCTGAGTGGACAACCGAGGCGGCGCTCGAGTTCATCGAGCAGAACAAGGATCGACCGTTTTATCTCCACTATTGCACGACGCTGTTGCATGGCCCTGAAGGATCGTGGCGTAGGTCGATGGATTTTCCATTGGTGTCTGGCGCAGGCAAAATCAGGTCCTTGCCTCAGGTCATGACTCCCCGAAAAGACTTGCTAAAGACTCTCATTGACAGAGGCTTTGAGTCCAACAAATCTGCACCCGGCGAAGCATGGATCGATGACGCGCTGGGAGCGGTTCTGAAAAAGCTGCAAGAAGTCGGAATCGATGACAACACGCTCGTGTTGTTTGCACCCGACCACGGTCGGCGAGGTAAATCGTCGCTCTTCACTGCCGATGGTGTTGGGATTCCGATGATCGCTCGATGGCCGGGACAAATTCCAGCAAACTCAACTTGCGACGAGCTGGTTCAGAACGTTGACTGGGTGCCGACCGTGTTCGACGTCGCTGGTGTAACAAAACCTGAATCCTACCGCATCGACGGACGCAGCATCCTGCCCTTGCTGCGTGGTGATGAGAACGCCAAAGGCCGTGATCACGTCTACCTCGAAATGGGGTTTGCCCGCGGTGTCGCGACGAAGCGGTGGAAGTATATCGCCGTGCGCTATCCAAGCGACCAGATTGCTCTCATCAAACGTTCCAGCCTGGAACGTCTACCGCGGGCGATGTCCTACATCGGACGACTTGGCATCGGCGTCCGGGGGGCAGATCGACCAGGTTTTTGGGATGGCGACCAGCTCTATGACTTGCACACCGATCCCGAGGAACTGAAGAACCACGCCTTCGACTCTGTTTATGCTGATCAGTTAAAGGCGTTGCGGGAACTGCTGACCGCAGACCTGAAATCAAACGGTCGACCCTTCGGCGAATTCGTTCCCGGCGGCAATGCGGTGCCCGGCGGAACCGTCGATGAGCAAGTTTCGCTGGTCAAGACGCTGACCATTCGTGGGAAAGAAGTGATCGTGCCGAAGAATATCAAATCTAATGAGCCGGCACGTACGCAACGCGAATCCCGCCGTACGAAACGATTGAAGGAATAACCGAGTCCGCCAAGTCGGAATCCAAGATACTGGAGTTGGTGGCGGGATGAATCTGCCTGATTCGTGAACCCGTCAAGGGTCAAGAATCGGCCTTTCGCAAGGTTGGTCTTCTGCACTCTTCGGCGCGGCGGTTGCATCGCTTGTGCCAAGCAAAGCTTGGGAAAGGGGAATGAGATGTAAACAACAACTTTGAAACCTTTCATCGGAACCTTGCGGGTGAAAAGCCCGTCCAGTAGAGCCTGACCAGCAACTGGAAGCGAGTCTTGCGTGGTGTTGGGGTAATCCGCACTGCGAAGCGTAGACAGCGAGTCCGAAAGCCATGCTATTGAGCGTCGAAAGACCTTTCGTGGGAGCCTTTGCCATTCGATGACCAAGGGCCACGCTGCTGCACTTTAGTGGTCTGGTGCAAGCAGTCCTGCCGGCGTCGGTTTGGAACATGGCAAACGGACAATTGAGGTTCCTCCAGGAACTTGGGAGATCCTGTTCGTTTCCTCAACGAAATCCCGGCTGGAGATACCGGGTCACCAACTCCAGGCCTTGGCGGCTGCACTCGTCCGCCGGGGAGCGAACACAACGAGTGAACGTGAGGTACCGCCAAACGAAGGAAACGAAGTGCGGTGGGATGGGCGTCAGGAAGTCATAGCGTCTTGATAGTACCGATGAAGCTGGCGAACTTCACCCCGTTGGAGCCAGTGGAGGGAAGCGAGACGTCGAATCATGGAACCGTTTTTGAGAAACACGACGAATGCATCGAAATTCGACAAACGTGTCCACGAAACAGGAACGGATAGCAACGTTGGCGAAACAGTCACCAGAGATGGCTTTCACCTCGCTCGCCTATCTGATGGACATCGACTGGTTAAAAGAAGCGTATCGACGCACTCGCAAGGACGGTGCTGTTGGCGTGGATGGAGTGACCGCGGAAGAATACGAACAGGATTTGGAGGGCAACCTTCAAAGCCTGCTCGACCGCGCGAAGTCCGGCACGTACCAAGCACCGCCAGTGCGACGTGTGCATATTCCGAAAGGTGGCTCAAGTACTGAGACTCGCCCGCTCGGAATTCCCACTCTGGAGGACAAACTCCTCCAGCGGGCGGTCGTCATGCTGTTGGAACCGATCTACGAACAGGACTTCTTGGACTGTTCGTATGGCTTCCGACCTGGACGATCGGCACACGATGCGTTGAAGTCTTTCCGCGACCAGACGATGAACTGTCGGCCAAGAGGCGGCACAGTGTTAGAGGTCGATATCCGGAAGTTCTTTGACAATCTGGATCATCAATACCTACGACAGTTTCTTCAACTGAGGGTGCGTGATGGCGTGTTGCTACGTCTGATCGACAAGTGGCTGAAAGCGGGCGTCATGGAAGACGGTAACGTGAGTTACCCGAACTCCGGGTCGCCCCAGGGCGGTGTGATTTCACCCTTCATTTCGAACGTCTTCTTGCACTATGTGCTGGATCTTTGGTTCGAAAACGAAGTGAAACCACGTCTGAAGGGAAATGCCTTCCTCATCCGCTACGCGGATGACTTTGTGATTGGGTTTCGCGATCACTCGCGATGCCCAACGTGTCATGGAAGTCATCCCAAAACGATTTGGCAAGTATGGTCTAACCGTCCATCCAACCAAGACGAAAATGGTTCCGTTCCGTCCACCGTCTTCCAAGACCAAGGATCGTAATGGACCAGATGATCGTCCTGGTACGTTCGACCTTCTGGGATTCACTCATTACTGGGCTGTCTCCTTGAAGGGCTACTGGGTGGTCAAGCTCAAGACCGCTTCGGATCGTTTCAGCCGAGCCGTGCGTAGCATCGATCAATGGTGCCACGACAATCGGCACTTACCGATCGCTGAACAGCAACAGAAGCTCAACCAAAAGCTGCGCGGACACTATGCGTACTATGGCGTGACGGGAAACTCAGGATCTTTGTCCAGCTTTCTCCAGGAAGTCGAAAGCCGATGGCGTAAGTGGCTTAACCGCCGCAACCACATTCGGTCGATGCACTGGGAGAAATTCTGCGACTTACTCCGGCGTTACCCGCTTGCTCCGGTCCGCACTGTCCGCTCCCAGCTTAGGCACGCAGCGAAGCCATGATTTGAGGAACCGTATGCTCTAATGTGGGCACGTACGGGTCTGTGGGAGCCGTGGGTGAGCAATCACCCACGGCCACCTGGTCCGAATTCAATTCGAAGTGCTGTCAACTCGCGTCGGTGAAAACACCTCCGCGCCGAACTGAAAACGCTTCGTGAAATCGGCTTGATGTCCAACCTTTCCTGCGTCGGAGAAAAGTACCGAAGACCAAGCGGAGTGCCTGGCCGAAGCAGGTTAGCGGTCGCTCCAACTTGGGGGCGAGCGGCTGTCGACCCCGGGCCAAGGAGCGCCGTTGGCTGTTCATCAACCTCCGATTTGAACGTTTGACCGCGTTCTGTTTTCCGATATGGCAATTCGGGACTGCGGTCCTGCGGAAATGACGGAACGCAGCTTCCGGCAACGAGATACAGCGGCAAACGAACGTTTCTCGGGACGAGCCTGCGGCCTGTTTCGACGCTCCGGTCGATGAATCCGGAGCGCCGAAGCAGGCTGCGATTGGCGCGTCGGTGTCTCTGGCTTGCAGACACCGATGCGAGTTCTCCCACGAGCTACGGTGCCTCGGTCGATGCAACCGCCGTCACGAAAGGTGACCATCGGGTAAGGCCGTAAAGGACGGGTACGCACCCTTGTGCCGAAGATACTTACCAATGTCGAAGGTCCCGGTAGAGCTTTCGTGCTTGCTCGAACCACCCTGCGGACCCGCATGCTGAGGAGGTGGTGTGGGAGGGTTCCAGGAACAATCTGGGTCCCTACCCCAATTCCGATAATTATGGCTTGACCTTACGAAAATTCCGGACAGACGCATTGTCGATGGTCTTGTGCTTCCCCGCAAAGAAATCTTCTGGGATCTGAAAGGTAAATCGGTCACCAACGTCTGTTGGGTTGGGCGGCGATGGCGTCTCAGAACTTGCAGTGTACTTGAATAGGATGCCAACGGTGTGGTTCGCGTAGGTCGCTGGTTCCAAGAGTACAAACGAAGCCAGACGAGCCTTCCCATCGTCATGGCCGGAAATGCTGTCTTCAAACCACGGATGGTCCTTGTCCAGGCTGGCCAACGTAGCTTGGCAGGTGACGTAGGTCAGTGAATCCTCCGTCTCGGTTTCAGCGTTCCCCGGTTTGTGATCCTCAGTTTGAGAAAATAATTGCGCAGCTTGCTGCGGCGACGGTCCATCCCGACATCCGACAAGAATGATTCCAGACCCAGCCCAAAACGCAATGATTGCTGCCGTCGGAATGTCAGTCATCGGACTGGATACTCTGCCATCGTCATCTGGCATAACCGGGCCGCCGCGGTTGATGATCCACTTGAAAACGCGCGGTCGGCGGCTCCGCGTTAATGTACACTCAGCATGGGCGTGATTTCGTGGGGTGCAAGTCCACGGTGTGTAGTTCCGGTTACTTCCACGGCAGTCATGATACCAAATGGATAGCTCGTAGAAGTCAGTACGAGGCGAGGGCAACTGCGGATTCGGCTTTTCGCTGCTCACTTCTCCAAAATCCAGTCCAAGTTTTTGAGAAGAGTGCGCCGAACAAACTGAGCGAACTCTCGCAGGCCGATGCAACCTCTCGCATATACGACGGCAGACTTCGAGCCCGCTAAAGGACGGTTCGCCACCCTTGACGTCATCGGCTGTTTGCTGAACAGAATCCTTGTACATCCGTTCGTGTCTTGCGATGTACAAACTTGTCATCCGGTCCCGTGGTCGGAATGCGGCATCCCATTCCTTGTAATGCGTGAGGAGCGGAACAACTTTCTAATTAGCCACTCACCGCTGTAGAGAACACCGAAGAGAAAGCTGTACCACACGGCAGTCAACGGAATCCCCAGAATGTGTGCGAGAGCGCGGCCGGTGTCTCTTCCTTGATCTAAAATTGCGCGATCAAACTCTTCCGTGCGTTCTGAATCGTCGATTCTCCCGTCGTGATTCAAATCGAATGCCTCCATTCTCGCGCGATCGTCGGCGTCGGCCGCTACCACAGTAGCTAAGACCAAGAAATACCCAACTAACATCGTGAGTCCGATGACCGCAAGGTGTAGCAATGGCTCTTTGCGGTACCTGGCGACTGCGTATGCAACTATCGGCAAAGTGTACCACGCGAGCACGAAAACCATCGCGTTCATCGGAGCCTTCTGGGGCATGTTGGAAATCGGAAACTACTGCGGCGCTCGTCCTGGAGATCTACTCTATCTCGTTGCAGGAGTTAGCACGATCTTCTGGCTACTCTTCGACCTGTTTCATAAAAAGCAGGCCTTGACCTCCCTGCTTCGCGCCTGCAGGCCAAGCGATGAATCTGATTGGCACGCCAGGAACCGCGGCGTCTAAGCACGGGGCAACTCGCCCGTGAATCAACCTGCCTCACGTCGAAACGCCGCGGCAGTTCTTGCGCTTCTCGCATATGCGGATTTGTTCATTTCCCGACCCTGGCTTTGTATCCTTACGCTCGATTTGGCCTTGCATTGCAAGTCTGCAGAAGCTCGCGTTCAGACTAATGATAAGAGCTGGACTGGGAGCAGCGAGGCAAAGGCGCGCGGTAGCGGCGGGGTGGCGGCGCGCAGTTGCGTTTACTTCTCCCCGCGTTTCCTTCGCTCGCCTTCATAAAAACAGAGACATCTGCCTGTGTCCTTCTGTGTCTCCTTCTCCGTTTCTGACGCTGGCTTTTGGCGGCTGTTAAATTGATGGAGGTCGCCATCCAGCGGGGATGGTAAAAAAAGTGCCCGAGCGACTTAGCAGAGTCCCTCGGGCTGCCCCGTCGGGAGACAGCAACTCCCTTGGGACACGATCAGCATAATCTCTCCGAGTCGTCATCGACTAGAAGCTCACCTCTGGGGGCGCGAGTCTGTCTGCGCAAGGGCTGCGGTGAGATCTTTCAGGCGCGACGCTGGAACCAGCGTTATTGCGGCGACCCCGAATGTCGGCCGGAATTGCGGCGGTGGCAGGCCGCCAAGCGTCAGCAGAAACGGCGCCGTCGGCCTGAGGTCCGCCAGCAACACGCAGCCGCCGAGCGGGGGCGGCGGGCACGCCGCCGTGAGGCTGCTCTATCCGGCCAGGGAGCCAATGTTCGCCACAGAGGTGGCGCGTGGTCACGCAGCAGAAAAAATTCCGCACCTTTCTGCGATCGCCCCGGCTGTTACCAACCACGCCGCCGGTCGACGCGTACTCCGGCTCGGTATTGCTCAGACACCTGCGCAAGACGTCCGCCGCGTACTGGATCGTGAACGTAAGTGGTTGCGCCGCAAGACTCCGGCCGGTCGGCTCTAACGCTGCCTCGAATATGAAACGCAGAGGCGTCGGCGTGCCGGCGAGGTGACAACGCATCAGGGTCTGCCGATGTTCACCTCAACGCAGCTTCGTGTGCGGTCCTCCACTATAGGGAGCACGCAGTCGGGGGCTTAAGTTGCCACGATCCCGATCAACAGATTCCCGGCAATGATCACCAAGAAACTACTCGTTCCCGATCGCGTCCGCCGCCCTCCTCAAGAAGGCTTCTCCTGGATCGACCGTCACTTCCTCCGTGAGCACGCTGCCAGACTCAGTAGAGACGCCGTGATGTTGTACTTCTTTCTGGCCGCGGTGAGCGACAAACAGGGGTTGTCGTTCTACCGTGACACGACGATCGCGGTGCGGCTGCGGATGCCTGAGCAGGCGGTCGTCGAGGCCCGCGAAGAATTGATCACTCACGATCTGGTTGCCTACCAATTCCCGTTGACGCAGGTACTTTCCTTGCCACCGCAACGCAGGCAACGTCGAGACTTGCCTGCGCACGTCGGGATCCCGAATCGAAAGGTACGGTAGAAGCCAATGTTCGCTACGTCAAACGCAACGCCTTGCAGGGCCGCGACGATGAGTTGACCTGCTGGGAAGATTATTCCCGCCTGGCGGTCTACTGGCGAGACGAAGTTGCCAACGTCCGGCAGCATCGCGGCACCGGGCAACGGCCAGTCGATCGCTTCGAGCAGGAACGAACCCTGCTGCGCCCGCTTCCGCAACCACGGTTTGACACCGACCAGACCGTCTCGGTGGTGGTCAACTCCCATGCCCGCGTCAGCTTCGACGGCAATCGCTATTCGGTTCCCGCCAGCCTGGCTCGCAAGACAGCCTTACTCCGAGCCAGTGCCACGCACGTCCATGTTGTTTACCAGGGGCAGGAAGTCGCCCGCCATGTGCGCAGCTACGAGCGCGGCCAACTGATCTGTCAGGCCGAACATCAACTGCAGGCACTCCGGTCGCGTCGTCGCCAGCGGGGAAAGCAAATCGAACAAACCTTCGATGCCTTGGGAGAAGAGGCGCGGCAATTCCATCTGCAGCTCTGCCGCCGACCCGTCAAAACCACCGTGCATCTGCGCCGTCTGCTGAACCTGGTTCGTCTGTACGGCCGGCGAGATGTGATCGCCGCCATCACACGGGCCCTGGAGTATCAAACCTACGATGCCGCCTACGTGGAAACGATCCTACTGCAAGAACGCCGGCGGCGCGAGCTGCCCTCACCGACCAAACTGTGCCCTCAACGCAGCTAACTGATCGAAGAGATCGACTTCGAGCAGCCCGACCCCGCCAGCTACGATCGCTTCTGCGAAAACGACGAACACCAGGAGGAGAACGATGGCCGCTGATCGCCGCCGCACCCACGAGTTACTGCTGCAGTATCTGGCCGAGCTGAAGCTCAGCAAGATCGCCGAGATCTACCAAGAAGTACTCGACGATGCAGCTCGCAAGAACACGTCCATGCTGGAAGTGCTGGCCAGCTTGCTCTCGGCCGAAGTCAGCAGTCGCCGAGAAAGAGCTCTCCAACGCCGTATGCAACGGGCCAAGCTGCCCAAACGCAAGACCTTGGAAGAGTACAACTTCACCTTCCCCAAACGCATTGCCAAACAGAAAGTGCTTCGTCTGTTCGACTGTGAATTCGTCTTGCAGTATCGCTGTGCCATCTTGATCGGCCCGACCGGAACTGGCAAAAGCCATCTGCTGTGATCGATTTCCTTTGTCAGCGAAATTCGACGACGTCATCGCGGCATTGACATCTCTTTGCAACGAGAAACATGATTACGAATCAGTCGTGATCGACTCGCTCGATTGGCTCGAACGTCTTGTTTGGGACAAGCTTTGCGAGCAATACGCCGTCCCATCGATCGAGAAAGTGGATGGCGGTTATGCCCGCGGCTACATGCACGCCCTCACTCTGTGGCGCGAAGTGCTCGATCACCTGAATGTGCTGCGTGCAGCCGGTATGGTGATCGTCCTGATTGCTCATTCCAAGGTTGAGCGGTTTGAGGATCCCGAGTCCTCATCATACGACCGCTAAAGCCTCTGGTACTCGGGAAAGATGAACACGCTAGGGGTGTCGTTCAGTTGAACCGCATTGGCGTCACGGGATCGAAGCAAACGCTCGACCGACTGCATGTGCTGGCTTTCGGCGCGGGAGATATTCCGGAAGATGGCCAGCGTGGACGTCTTTGCCAAACTCGTGTAGACGTCGCGAGCCAGCTTCTCCTCTTCCCACAGACGTCGTAGATCGGGGCTGCTTCCGTCCGCCGCGAGCACGCCAGGAGGTTGCCAAAGCTGATTCCCAACTTGTCCTCGCGGACTGCAATTTCGCTGCTGCGACTGCGAAACTCGATCTTGAGCGGCCGTTCGCGTTTGAATCGCCGTGCCAGAAGACTTGCCGCCTGTCGCGCGGCCTTGAACTCGTCCCGTTTGCGCCATGGCATCCGACGCGACCAACGCCAGTGCGACCAACGCTGCGAGGCCAATGAGCAACCGTTTCATCACGTCCACCTTGTTGTTTGAATGAATGTTTTGTTTGCGTTGCTGGTGACATGCAAAGCAAACGCTGCCCCACGTCGACCGGCGGAGGATCACGACGAAGACGCTCAAAAACGGGGTCAAGAGCGGGCGAATCCAGGCGAAGAAATGACAGATTCGGATGCACGGAAGGGGTGTTCCTGCAATTGATGCACAACCCGCCTGCAGCAGCGCTGCAAATTCTCCGCACTTCAGTCCCTGATCGCCTGGGTCGCCGAGGCGAGCACTCATGATCGCTGATGCTCCTCGACGCCACCCTGCAAAGAAGCAGACACGATGCTTGAAAGTCAGCTTTTTGGCGTGTCTAATGCTTCGCGGAGTGCACGCACTCGACGCATATTTGCGATACAATGCCGACATCATCAGGCGATTCTTGGGAGAGGCGACGTGGAACTGATCATTCATCAACGCAACGATATTTCTCTCGTGGCCCTCGCTGGCAGTCTCGATGCGACCGGTGTCGAACAGGTGGAAGAGGAATTTGCGGATGCGACATCCGGTCGCGGCTTGCCGACCGTCGTCGATCTATCCGGCATCACGTTCATCTCGTCGCTCGGGATCGGGTTTCTGTTTGACCACACGCGGCGACTCAAGAAGAACGGTTGCAAACTCGTCTTGCTGAACCCTCTCGGCATGGTCCATGACGTCCTCCGGACTTCGAAAATGGACAGGGTGATGCCGGTCTACAACGAGCTGGCCGACGCGGTGCAAGCGGTGGGCGGCGATCCGTCGATCGAAGGTCCCGCCGCTTTGCCGAAGGTCGAACCGGTGAAGCCGAATAAATCAACGTCGGCATCGTCCTATGCTGCGGACGACGTGCTGAAGTTGTCGATCAAGAACAGGATGTCTGAACTCAAGGACCTGTACGCGACGGTCAATCTATTTCTCGAATCACACAATACGCCGCACCGATCTGGATACGCGGTGAATCTGTGCTCGAAGAATTGATTATCAATGTCATTCGGTACGCCCATCTCGATGACAATGAACACTCCATCGATATCGGGCTTGGCTTCTTTGGAGAGCAGATCATCCTCGAAATCAAGGACTGCGGAGAACCGTTTGATCCGCGTGACGCCCCCCCGCACGATCCCGATGTCGAGGATCTTCAAGTTGGCGGACTGGGGCTGAGCCTTGTGCTCGACCTGGTCGACGAGTTGACATACAGACGCGAGGACGACGCAAACCGCGTCCGAGTCTGCATCCATATTCGCGACGAAGAAGAAGGCGAACTTTCGGGCGCGGTGAGCGATACCGCCGGTACCGATGGCTCCAACGACGTCGACGCCCAATAGCGATCCTCCCCCGCGGGTCCCCGCCAGGTGCCACTTGCACGGCCGGTTGGACGCCATGTCCCGGGACGCAGCTTAGCCGCGACGCTCGAGGATCAGGGCGGACGTGTCGTCCATACGACCGCTGCCCTGTGTGTACGCTTCGGAGGCGTCAAACAGTTGCGAGAGTGTTTCTTCGAGCGGCAGTTCAGTGGACTCGGTCAGCGTTTGGATGATGCCTTCGATGCCGAAGAGATCCTTCTCATCGTCCCCGGGATAGGCCTCTTCCAGCCCATCGGTGTAGAGCAGCAACCGGAAATTGTCGGGCAGCCTGCAAGTGTACGATGTGAACTTCTCGTCTTCGTCCACCGCGAGCGGCAAGCCTCCGGCATCTTGACCGGCGAGCGGTTCGATCACACCGGTCGACAGATCTTGCAGCAGCGGTGGTTGATGTCCCGCCGAGGACCACTGCAACGTCTGGGCCTCCGCATCCAAGATCGCGTAGACCATCGTAATATAGCCGCCCTTCTCGGTAACCACGGACTGATCGCACAGCGCCCTGTTGATCTCTTCGACAAACTTTGACGTATCCGAGTAATCCTTCTCGCGCATCATGCGGACCAGCGTGTGCAACGTCATGATCGACATACAGGACTTCATCCCGTGCCCAATGGCATCGCCGACGAGGAGCACGATCCGACCATCGGCAAGTGTGACAACGTCATAGTAATCGCCGCCCGCGACCGCCACCGGATGGCCCCCCACGACGCGAATCGAAGCGGGCTCGTAGCGGGCACAGATTCGATAACCGGGCGGAGCTTTCAGATTCTTCGGTAGCACGGACTCCTGGAGTTTGCGCACCGACTCGATTTCCTCACGAAGCCGTTTGGTCAGCTCTTTTTCCCGCGCCGCGCGGACGGCAACCAACGCGTTCTCCATGATCGCCACCAGCATGAACATGAAGTCCCCAGCGGGATCGCGGGTGACGTAGGCGTTCATGCCATTGGCCATGAATCGCACGACTCGGAACACCTCCGACGGCGGGCAGGCGCCACGATTGGCGCCTCGGGATACAGTTCGCGTGCAAGTTCAAACAGCTCGAATCCGATTTCTGAATCCGGCGTCCCAACGGCCATCAGCAGGATGTCGGCCGCCAGACCCGAATCGATTGCCGCGCGGAATTCCTCGGCAGTCGTCGTCATCGTGACTTCGTTGCCGTCAACATCTAGATACAGCGAGATGTGTTCGGCTTCAGCCTGATCGTCCCAGACCGCCAGAATTCGCATCAGTTACCTCATAACTCTTCCAGTGACCGACTTCGTGATCGAAACGACGCCGACGGTCAATTTCGTGCAAACTAACATACGCAATTTGCATCGAATAGGGCGAGCGGGAATGGTCGAAGAATTCGCACCCAAGCTCGTTGCCTGTCGAGATCGCTGCTTTGACGATCGAGACCCGTGATGCGGCGCAGCGAGTATCGCAGTTTGCCCGCTCTTTGACTATCCTGGCCGCGCGGCCGCGAAAAGCACGAGAAGTCACAAGAGAAGTCGTGGCTGTCGGAGGAACATGGGGTCAGTCTGAGCCGCCCGCCAATGACGCGAAGCGCCGCGAAGTTGGGAATGCATGGCGGCGAGGTTTTTATTTGCGCCGATCGCCGCCATTTGCCGAAACGGTTCGCGGGCAACAATTCCAATTCCCACTTAACGAATTGGCTTGATCGTGAATGCCCAATCGTACTTTCCGGCGGGCACGCGGTACTTCTCCATCGGCCTCGCTCTGGGTGACCAGGAATCGTCGCCTCCAACTCCCATCTGCCGGTGGTCGATGTTGAGGGTGTAAAACCCCTGATCCACGAGATCGAAGCTGTGCTTCGCTTGCTCGATGTTCTCCGCCGACCACGGCCAAATCGAGAATCCCAGCGGCTCTTCGGCTTCGATCGCGATCCCCGGCGGCTTGCCGGTCAGCTTGATCCAGCGAGTCTCGGTGCGGTTGCCGTTCTCCTGCGGCATGACATAGTTGTCCGGCATGTCTCGAATCGCCGACGTGTACCTGCTGATCTCCGCGCTGCGATTGCGGTCGACGTAGTTCTCCCAGGGTCCCTTGCCGTAATATTCGATGTCAACGTAGTCGCCGGAAACTCCCACCTGCATGCCGAGGCGAACCAGCGGTGGCAATGACGCAGCGGCAGAGAATCTTGTTTGCACTCGGATCTCGCCATCGCCGTCGACGACGTAGTCCGTCTTGATCGTGACTTGTTTGCCGAGAGCTTGACGCACGCTCACCTTGGCCACCCGGTTATCTTGCAGCTCGGCGTCGACCGATTGGGTCCGCAAGTTTTCCGGCCAACTCCTTCCAGAACTTCTTGTTGAACATGCGTCTTGCCGCCGCGGGCGTCGTTGTCGGTTTGCGGTCGCCAGAAGTTGTGACGCAGCGGCGCTGTCAATTTCGGCACCCCGGAGCGTGTAACCGACAAGTTGACCGGTTTGCGATCGAACTCGGCAGTAAATCCGTTGCCCGCGACGACGATCTTGCTGCGGTCTCTTCGATCGCTGGTGGGCTGGTTGACGGCGAGCTGGTCTCGGTTGCTCCATGCTCCACGGCAATTTGAATTGTTCCTTAGCGATTTCGAAGCCAGCCTCGCACCACAGCCTGCGGTCGTCTCGTGAAGGCTCAGTCGAAGCCAGTATTCGGCTCCGGGCTTGACGCCGGCGTTTCGTAGGGAATCTCCAGGACGCCGTCTGTTCCCGCCGCAATGCTCACTCGGTTAAGTTGCCTTTGCCCAGCGGCGTGCCACTTTCGGACAACTGCCAGCGGATTTCGTACTGGTCGATATTTTGGAAGTGAAAGCGATTGACCAGTCGCACGTTTCCTTCGGCGAGATTCACCGCTTCGAAGGCGACCGGCTGAAAGACGTATTTGCATTCCCAAGTTTGCGGCTTGGGCGATCGGTCCGACGCCACGATGCCGTTCAGACAAAAGTTGCCGTCGTTGGGCGTGTCACCAAAGTCACCGCCGTACGCGAGGTACGACCGTCATGGTCGGTGGTTTGCAGGCCTTGATCGATCCAGTCCCAGATGTAACCGCCGATCAGATTGGGTTTGGAGCGAATCAGGTCCCAGTACTCGCCAAGATTACCGAGCGAGTTGCCCATCGCATGAGCGTATTCACACATCACGATCGGGCGATCGATCTGTGACGCTTCGGAGAGGCGCTTCAGCTGATCGACCGTTGGGTACATGCGGCTGATCACGTCGACGTAGGCCGGATCGTCCGGGTTTGCCATCAACGGCCAGCCTTCCGATGGGCTGCCACCTGCCGGCCTGTAGTCGGGATGAGTTGGATCGCCCTGGCGCCTTCGTAATGGATGAACCGTGTTGGATCGTAGTCCCGGATCCAGCCGGCGGCGGCGGCATGAATCGGACCACATCCGCTTTCGTTGCCGAGCGACCAGGAGATGATGGACGGATGATTCTTGTCACGCTCGACCATCCGGATGATGCGGTCGTTGACGGCCGCGTGCCACGATGGCGTGTTCGACCCGAGCGACCGCGGACGCCGTGCGTTTCCACATTGGCTTCATCCATGACGTAGAGTCCGTATTGATCGCACAGTTCATAGAGGTCGGGGATCGTTGGGATAGTGCGAGGTGCGGACGGCATTGATGTTGAACTGCTTCATCCGCAAGACATCCTGCAGCATGTCGTCACGCGTGAGTGCCTTGCCGTGGACATGGTCGTGATCGTGCCGGTTCACCCCCATCAGCTTGACCTCGCGGCCATTGATCAGCAGCTCGTTGCCCTCGCCGAATTCGATCTTGCGAAAGCCCACCCGGCTACTCGCGCCTTCGACCAGATTGCCCTTCGCGTCGCTCAGTTCAAACAGCAGCGAGTAGAGATGGGGCTGTTCGGCGGACCATTTTCTGGGGCCGGCAACATCGGCCTCCAGCAATCCGAACTTCACGTTATCCCGCTGCGGATATTGCTCGTTGAGGATCTTGTCGACTGGGATCACCATGGCTTGGCCCAGCACGGGACGGTTCTCTGCATCGTAGAGCTGGGCCGAAAGTCTCCATCCCTCGGTCTTCACTCCGGCGGCGGCGATGCGAGGACGAATCTGCAGCTTTGCGTCCTGCAGGTTTTCATCGAGCTGCGTGCGGACGAAAAAGTCGTTCAGGGCCACATTGGGCTGGGCCAACAACAGCACTTCACGGTGGATCCCGCTCAGACGCCACATGTCCTGGTCTTCGAGGTAGCCGCCGTCGGACCAGCGAAGCACTTGCACCGCAAGCTGATTGCGACCGTCCTTGACCAGGTCGGTGACGTCGAACTCCGCCGGCAACCGGCTGCCTTGGCTGTAACCGGCCAGCTCGCCGTTGACCCAGCAATAAAACGCCGACGAGACGCCGCCAAAGTGGAGCACGATCCGCATGTCGCCCCACGCTTCGGGAATCTCGAACTCGCGAAGATACGAACCGGCCGGGTTGGTGCGATCGATGCGTGGTGGGTCGGCAGTAAACGGATAGGTGATGTTGGTGTAGATCGGCGTTCCGTAGCCTTGAAGTTCCCAGTTGCCCGGCACCGCAACCGTGTCCCAGTCGGCTGCGCGAATCCGGGGGTATGAAAGTCGGTGGGGCGATCGTTGGCATCGGGCGAGAAGTGGAACTTCCAGTCGCCGCCGAGTGAAACGATACGGGCCCGATCACGATCGCCTGCCAGTGCATCCTCGGCCGATTCGTAAGAATACGAGGTCGCCCGCGACGGCAGCTTGCCTTTTGCGATCATCGTTTCGTTCTCCCAGTCGTTGGGAAAATGATCGGCGCGGACGATGCAGGCGATGCCCACGGCGGCAACAGCGAGGACGTGTTTGATCATCGGGTGTCTCACGTGAGTGTCTCGTCAGTGTGTATCGGGGGGCCGTCAGTCGGGTGGAGCTTCAGATCAAGCAAGAAACGGTGGGAATCCGATTCTACTCCGCAGCGAGCAGACGATCGATCGTGCCGCTGAAATCGGTGCCCGCGAATGACGCCAAGGGACGCCAATGGAAACGAAGAAGTTCCAGCTCCCCAATTGACGGTTTATTCCGCGATTTGCGGGCGACCCTTGAAGCGACGGCAGGGCGTGATGGAGGGTCGGAGTGAATTGAAGCGTTGAGAAAATCTCTTCGTGTTCAGGATGCTTGGAATCGTTGGTAGGACAGGGAGCGACCCTGCGTTGACGTGAAATCCGACACGATTGGTCAACGATCCGGATCGCGATCGTTAGATTGACAGATTGACTCCCCGATTTCAGTTCCCCGATTCGCGTTTCTTCGCGTCATTGGCGGGCGTGTCCTTGGCGGGGCGTGATTGGCGGGCGCGAACGCGACTTCAAAACTTCCCGGTGGGTACGATTCGGTGAAGCGATAGAAGCTATAAAGGACACGTCGTCTCGGCAACACGCGACCGCTTTTGCAGGAGTCACCTACGATGAACGATTCCACGTCACGACGTTCTTTCTTGCAGGCTGCTGGTGTTGGAGCCGCCGCTTTGGGGATGACCGCGGCGGCTCGCGGCCCAGCAGAACAACCGATCCAGGGCTTCGAGGAAGCGGCGACCGATCCCAACGCTTCGAAGCGACTGGAAGCCCGTCTCCGACCGCAAGATTCGCGTCGGCATCGTCGGCTACGGCGTGTGCCGTTTCGGCGCCGCGTTCAGCTTCCAGGACCACCCGAACGTCGAAGTCGTGGCCGTCAGCGATCTGTTCCCCGATCGCTGTGCCAATCTGGCCAAGGCATGCCGCTGCGAGAAGACGTATCCGTCGCTCGAAGAGATGGTCAAGGACGACACGATCGAGGCCGTCTTCTGTGCCACCGATGCCCCGAGTCACGCCCGGCACTGCATCGAGGTGCTCAGACACGGCAAGCACGTCGCCTGCGCCGTGCCGGCCGTTCTCGGATCGCTCGAGGACGCCGAGAAGTTGTTCGAGCGGTCAAGTCATCCGGCCGGAAGTACATGATGTTCGAGACGTCCTACTTCCACGAAGATCTTCACGCGATGCGGCAGATCTACAGCGCCGGCGGGTTCGGCAAGCTGATCTACTCCGAGGGCGAGTACTATCACTACTCGGTCGAGCAGATCGATTCGTACAAGGGCTGGCGGATCGGCTTGCCGCCGCAATGGTATCCGACGCACTCGAACGCCTACTACGTGGGCGTCACCGGCGGCAGCTTCACCGAGGTTTCGTGCATGGGAATGCCGAGCGTGAAGGAACTGCTGCAGCCGGAGAACAACCGGTACAAGAACCCGTTCGGCACCGAGATCGCGCTGTTCCGCACGAGCGAAGGCGGCATGGCGCGGATGGCCGTCAGTTGGGACACACCGGGCGACAGCGGCGAGAAGGGACGGGTTCGCGGTCAGAAGGGTAGCTTCTACGGCAAAGTACGAAGGGCTGGAAAAGAAGCTACCCGCCACCAAGCGCCCGCCGCTTCCACCCGGCGTCCAGGCCGGCGGCCATGGCGGCTCGCACGGCCAACTGATGAACGAGTTCGTCACGGCGATTCTCGAAGACCGCAAGCCGCTGGTGGATATCGCCCAGGCGCTGAACATGACCGTCGCCGGCATCGTCGCTCACCAGTCGGCCTCTGAAGGACGGCGAACTGATGAAGATCCCGCAGTTCGTCTTGCCAAAGAACGTCACGTCATGAAGCACAAATGCTGAAAGGCAACATGTTGCAAGGTCAAGCGTTCAAGGTCAACACGCTCAAAGGGCACGCGTTCAAGGGCAACACAGAACTCGGCCGTTGAATCTTGCGCGAGCCTCATGAATCAAGCTGCGTCGTCCAACCTCTTGTGTCTATCTGTTCTGTCTATCTCTCGTGTCTATTCGATGCACCACAGTTTTCGATCCGTGCGCACGTAGATCCTGCCACCGGCCAAAGCGGGCGTGGCATTGCCGGGATCGCTGAGCGGACAATCCGCGAGCTTCGTGAATTCGTTGGGCGAGAGGCGAAAGACGACCGTGTTGCCGGCTTGATCGGTGGCATACGCGGTGTCACCGGCCAACGAGATGGAACCCCAAAAGGCGTCGCGGTTTCGCTCTCCGTCGCCATCGACCGGTTCGTCATGTTTCCAAAGCGTCTCGCCCGAGTTGACGTCCAGCGCCGCGACGAACACTTCTTTGCCAGGTCCCGAATTCAAGATCACACGCTGCCCCACGATGATGGGGCTCGAACCATAGCCCCACATATGTCGAAACTCACCCAGGTCACGTGACCACAATGGTTCACCGCTGATCCCATAAGCGTGCAAGCCCGCCGATGCATGCCACACAACCACGTGTTCTCCGTCACAGGCTGGCGTGCTGCCCGCATACGGATTGGTCTTGTGGGTCGGCATCTCTTTGTCGATCGTCACGGTTCGGGTCCACAGTCGCTCGCCGCTGTCCGCGTCGAAGCAAAGCAGGCTGCGGCCAAGTCCCCGGACATCTTCGGTACTGCAGACGAAGACTTTATCGCGATGCACAATCGGGCTGCCGTTGCCAGGACGAGCCAAATCGACCGCCCACCGCACGTTGGTATTCGAGTCCCAGTGGGTCGGAAAGCCAGTCGACAGTGTCCCCCCGTTTGCCTGCGTCACCCGTTCGCGGTGGGCCCGCGAAACTGCGGCCAGTTCTCCGCCGCGGCAACGCTGCACAAGACGCTGAATAAGACGCTGCACAAGACGCTGAATAAGACGCTGAATAAGACGCTGCACAAAGAGCTCAAGCAAGCGATCACATGAATGGATCGGTTCATGGGGTAAATACCAATCGAGGGTGGAACGTACACAATCACGGCACTTTATAGATCACCGCATTCTATCGATTCTTGCCCGCGAATGACGCAAAGCGTCGCAAATGAAGACGATGAGGTTCGGGTTCCCCGATTCGCGCTCCTTCGCGTCATTGGCGGGCAAGTCCCTGTCAGGCGGCAGGTGGTTGAATGGCGTTTGAGGCTCGGGGATACTACGGGGCTCCTGCTTCTCTTGCCCGCTCCCCCTCGCGGTTGAGTTCTGGCCATTTCCCGCCGCGATACGTTCCCCCCATCATTCGCACCCGAGTTGAACTCATGAAGAACGGTTTTGTTTGTCTTGCTTTCGTGGCGCTCCTTGCTCCGTTTCATCTTCAGGCTGAGGAGACGCAGGCGGCGGTGAGGATGGGGTGCGGGGAGATGACGTTTGATAGCGTTCCCGGCTGGGGACTTCGCCCCGATGGCGGATAGGAAATTTGATTTCCCGGGAGTCGCTTCCTCAGAGGACGACTGGGCGGATGCTTCCGCCGGCACCTTCTTCCGCATGCCGCGCGACTTATTCGAGTACCAGCCATAGTACCGAATCAGGTGCGAACTCTTGGGTGGAATGTGTTGGGTGAACTCGGCCAGGAAATCCAGCGGTTCCAGGATCTGAAAGTTTCGCGGCACTCCCGCTTGCATCCCGTCTCCCTCGGGATCGGGAAAGGCGCGGCAAGGCTGCTTCTCGGCCTGGTAGACGACTTGTCCCGTATCGCTGACCTTCACCAACCGCGACAGACTAAATGGGCAGCGAGTCATGTACTGGATCAGACGCTCGATACCCGCCTGATCGCCCGCCGGCAGAAATACCGACTGAGTCGAGCGACGGCGGCTAAGACCGCTGTGCGGCCAGGTCCGCATGTTCTCGACGACTTCCGGTTCGATCTTCTCCTCGGCCAGGTACAGCTCGAAGACCGCGTCCTGCCAAGCGACCAACAGTCGCTCCATGTCGAACTCGGGCAACTCCAGAAACTCGCCCTCGGGTGTCCACGCGCCGCAGGTGATCAGCACATGCAGGTGTGGATGCCAGTGCAGGAGTTCGCCGTGCGTCTGAATCGCCGCGATCATGCCGGGCACGACATCGTCGCGCCCCAGCAGCCGTCGGGCTTCCGCCTTCAGGCACGTCCAGGCACAGGAAGAGAGTTTACCCAGCAGCTGGCGATCGAAGCGCGTGTGCACTCGCAGACGCTTGGGGATGGTCAACACGACTTGCCGGTGAGCGACCGGCGAGCAGACTTCTTCGGCCACGTGCAGCGAGGTCAGCAACGTCCGCTTCTGGTGGCAGGAGGGACACGTGCAGCGCTGCTTGCAGGAGAAGGCGACGAACATCTCGTGCTTGCAGTCGGGGCAGCGAACGCGGGCAAACCCTTCCTGCAGATCGCCGCACTTGAGAAAGGCCGCCACCGACTGTTCGACGATCGGCCGCCAGTAGCCGTACTTGGCCTGATAACGCTCGTCGTAGACCTGCTGGAAGGAGTCAAAATGCTCATCGAGCAGCCGCCACAGGTCGGAGGCCTGCGGATCGCGTGGGCGGTAGAGCGGCCGGGGCTCGACACAGGCGGTGGCCATGGCAGGAACCGGGAAGGGTAGACATGCGTACATCTACACTATCCACTATGAGAACACATGTACACATGCGTCGAGCCGGCACCTGCTTCCCTGGACGTAACTGCCAGCGGACAAGCCGATTACGTCGCCGAGGCGTCTGTTCGGCCACGTCGGGTGAGTGTGGAAAACCTGTCGGTCGGTACTGACCGAGGAAAGCCGGGTCGTGGTCGATGGCCGGTGGCCACCTCGATCACAAGATCAAGAACCTCTGACACTCCTTCCCAAGAGAATCAGCCTGCGATTAACACTGAGGGCGTGTTGTCGAGGCCGACAACGGTGGAAAAACGATGCGCACACCACCCCGCGGTTCGCTAAGCCGAGGCCGAAGAGGCTCACTAGCGTCTGGCGTGGTGGGGAGCTGTCGCTCTGTTTGCGTGGGATACGACGCGGGACGAACAGCAGACGCTAACGGAATACAAGTGGCCGTAAAGCAACTCCACTCGGTCACTCTCAACCTGCGGAGGGTGGACCATCTTCGCTCACGAAGCGATTTTCGTTGGGCGCAGCGGTGGGCTGTCGCGCGCGGACACCGATGCGAGTTAGGCCATGAGCTTCGAGCTAGCGGGCCGGGTGACGAAGTGCCAAGACCGCCAAAAACCAGTTACGCACCCTTGGCGTTCTCGCGCCGCCACCCGATCTGATCAAACCCGGGGGCGCCCGAAGCACGCTGGCGTTGTCCAGATCTCAGGTGGGATCGAATGCGGTTCGCGGAAGCGGCTATTCCAACACAGTCGCTAGTTTTTCTCGAACTGGCACCAATTCCGCGCCTAGTTCGAGGCATGGCTACGTCCGAGTTCTTTACGTACCCGTTGACGAAATAAAGTCGCTGGTCCGATACCACCCGCAGCTGCCGTAGTCGTGCTGGAGCGGTTTCTAACCCGACAGTGATCACAATGATAAGACGATCCTCGCGTCAACCACCTTGACTGCGAACGGCAAACTCTTCCAGCGGCACATTCTCGGGGCTGATTTCGTGGTCGTTGCCGGCACGCAGGTGACAGTGTAATCGCCCAGTCGAATCGATGGGTGACAGCTCCTTAACCCGATCCCCGCAAATGTAAGAGGCCAGTTGCTTTTCGGCATGAAGATCCCAGACCCGCAGCGTGTGATCGCGGCTGGCCGAAACGGCGATCCGCCGCGGCAGCGACGACGGACACTACCTCGTCGTCATGTCCTTCGAGGATGCTGATCGTACGCCCCGAATGAGCGTCAAGCTCGCGTAATGCAAAATCACCTCTGCTGAAGCTTCCGCCAGCAGCGATGAACCTGGTGCTGTTCGGAATCGGAACGACACAGTTCACTTGGACCGTATTGCCTTGAATTTAGTGGAGAAACCTTCCGGTCCGGAGATCCCAAGCGCGGAGGAATTGGGCTCCTGCCCTGTCTCGCGTGACCACCGCAGTATCATCCGCGGTGATGCAGAGGATTGTGCTTTTCTGCCTTGCCGCCGCCTTACTTTCGTGACGCTTTTCACCGAGGTTCATGTCCCAGATCGAAAACATGCCGTCGTATTCGACTGCGGCGACGAACTGGCCATCGGAACTAACTGCAGCGGAGACCATCCACTTCTTCTTTTCCAACAGCACCATCCGCACACTGCTTGACTCAACTTGACTCAACTGCTCCCGCTGTGTCGACGACCCGGATGACAGCGGAATCTGTTCCGTCTCGAGCCGCGGTGACTTGAAAACGACCGTGGATGCCCATAGCGGTTCCAACGCCGGATGAGGCAGCGTGAAGTCTTCGAGCTTCGGATATCTACCAGGGTGGCGAGACGGGACCACTGTGAGCTGACAGAGAATCTGTGCTGGCGGCGACAAGGCGATTGGCAAGCGAGGAGAGTTTGGGAATCGAATGCTAAGTTTGTTAATGTCTGATTCCTTGCCCTTGCAGCTCCTGTCGCCAGCATGAGCGAGTTCACACGCCTCATGGACTGGAGCCCGAAGGAGATGATCGTTTGTTGATAAACGAATATCACCGTTCGCCGTGCTGAGGTGAGCGCCTTTCAAACCGCGTTTCCAACGTGCCCCACGGCCCCGGTTTCAACGGATTGTGCGCGAGACTGGATTTCACGCTTTGATAAAGCAGATCAATCCGCTCATTACGGGGCTCGCCACATTCCTCCGGGCGCATCGCTCCAGGCGGATGACAATCATCAATGCGATTCGAGTTCGCTTGCAAGCAGCTTGTTCCCGCATGATAAATGATGACGTGGAGCTCACGCGATTCAAAATCAAAGGGGTTCAATTCTCGACTTTCGATCCTGTTTCCCAGCGAGCCCTACCGACGCACTCAACGTGCGGTGTCGCGCACTTGGGTCTGCAACTGGCACAACGTCCGTTCCCACGGCGGGCCATTCGTGATCGTCGCAAGAGTGGCATGTGAATTGCATTTGTCAAAGCACATCGAGCGAGATCTTTGCTTAACAAGCGGGAAGACTTCGTAAGATTCTCGATGGTACCCAAGGGGGGCCGTGAGACCTCTATTCTCAGACCAGCGGCGGGGGTGTGATCATGTCTACAAACAGGCGTGGAGTCCGAGACAAGATTCGTAGACGCAGAAGAATCGCTGGCAACTCTGGGTAAGGCAAACTCATACCCGCCGAACTCGGGTGTTGCGGGTCGAATCGTTGGAGAGCCGGATGGTATTGAACCACGACGAATCAAGGGACGGCACAAACACTACGTTCCACTTTCAGTCCCACGTGCAGAAGCGAAACGTCAGATCCTCAAAGGACTTAGCAAAAATTAAGCGACATTCGGCGATGCAGCCTACCGCACTAAGAGCAATCAAGGACTTCGGCATTAAAGGCCAGTTTCGCACCCTAGATCCTCGCAACCACGATGCCCTCAGCAAGTCAGGCTTGTGGCCCCTTGAACGGGACGTTCCGGCAACATACGTCAAACCGCGGGCCTTTGTTCATTGCTGCAGAGATCGCTTTTTCGAGCACTTGCTTCGCTAGCTCCCAGTCTGGGATACCCTTGCCATCGGCGTATCCTCGCTCCGATCGAAGAAAAAAGGCGGTGGGTACCGCGGAACAATCTGCCTGTTCAGTGTGACGGTTGAGAAATTCATCTCGCAACGTTGGGAAGTCAAATGTATCGGGCGGGAACTTCGCCTTTGAATCGGGCTGCATAAAGACGCCTACCTCGCCAGAGCCGTCCTCGTGGATCTCGACAGTCCAGTCAGTCGACGTTGATAGCCTCACTGTCACGATCGGGCTTTCATTGGCTTGTATTCGAGCAATGCCGCTTTCGTTGTTCGCACCAAAGAAGTAGCTATCGTTAGAACGTGTTTGAAAAAGGGGGCTGACCCTCTGGAAGTTTGGTACGCGGCCGCTGACGGGCAGTGATATCGAACGCAAATGGTGGCGTCAGGTTTCGCTCGGAAAGGGTCAGCCCCCTTTTTCAAACACGTTCTTAGAACCGAACGTCCCGACCAGAACGTCATCATCCATTTGGCAAAAATCGTATTGGCAGTCGGGCCAAACATAGGTTCTGTTCAACCACAAGGGTGTGATGCTCGGCTGACCTGATCGAAACATCCTGGTCAGTTCCGCATCCCAAACACCCATCCGAGAGCCGAATGTCAACTCTTGTAGACAGAAAGTCGTCAAGAATCGTGAGAGCGATTCATTGGCTTTAGGCCATGTGTGACACTGTCCGATGCCAACATTGTCAGCATCGATCCAGACCGGTGGATCGTCTCCAGCAGCACTTGTCGCGAGTGACCACACCTCCTGATTCTCGTGAATGAACACGACCCTTCCGTCATCCGTCCACTCAAGTTGGCTTGGACGCAACAACATGTCTTGGTTGGAAAATATGCTAACCCAGCCGTATTTCTCGCACGTCGCAGCTACGACCAACGAAACCAGTACGCATCCCGAGCTAGTGAAGAACGCAGATCCTTGACAAAAATGCGAGGCTTCTGTCCGGTTCGGTGTGGGCATCCGGATTTACCTACGGCAACCCAAGCTAGATGCTCAACACCCACTACAACTGAGTTTGGAACCGTGATGGAAAAGAACTGCTGGCTTAAACGCCTCCGCAAACGATTCTTGCCGAGCTATCGTTCAGAGCACAAGCAATCAAGGCGCCATTTGCTGCAGCGTCAGCTGCTAACCGAGGCGTTGGAGGGTCGCCGATTATTTGCCGGCGATCTAGTTCCCTTTGACATTGCTCGCGGAATCTATTTCGAGCAATTCGAGGATGGTCTACCCACCGCTGCCGAAGGCTGGGAGTATCACTCGACCAATCAGGGCCGAATCCAGTTGATTGACCAGCGGCTGCAAATGGACGCGGCCCGATACGGCAACTCTCTCAATGAAGCGATCCTCCATCTCAACCTCGAAGGCCTCAGCGGGGTCCGCCTGAGCGTCGATCATGACTCGATCTTCGACGAAGATACGGCGATGCCCGCCATCTTCAGCGGCCACTATAACAGCGATGGTATTGCCATCAGCGCGACGGTATGACCTGGCACCGCTTGACGGAGCTCACCACCGATTTCAGCGGTCAGACATTCAATCTGGACGAAGCGATTGCGGCAGCGGGAATCGAGTACACCTCCGATTTTCAAATTAAGTTTCAGCAATACGACAATTTCTACGCGACTCTGGATGGTCGCGACGTTCGACAACGTGAGGGTAGAAGTCGTTCCAAACGAACCCTTGAATCCGTCCAGAGAGTTGCTTTACGAGGACTCATTCACGTCGATCGACAGCAGTCGTTGGATTCTATCTTCAACCGGTTACGGTCGAATCCAAGCAGCATCCGGCGAGCTGAAGATGGATTCGACTCAGTATGGAAGCTACGCCCTCAACGAAGCGATCCTGCACCTGAACCTGGAAGGCCGGACAGGGGTCAAAATGCAATTCGATCACGATAACACCGGCGACGAAAACCACTCGATGCCGGCGGAGTTCAGCGGCAGCCACAACGGCGACGGAGTGGCGATCAGCGAAGACGGAGTGACATGGCACCGTCTAACCTCGTTGACAGATGATTTCACTGGTGGCGAGTTCGACCTGGACAGGGCGGTCGCCTTGGCGGGGATCAGCTACGCCCGCGATTTCCAGATTAAGTTTCAGCAGTACGACAACTACCCGGCCCCGATTGATGGACGATCCATCGACAACGTTCGAGTGACAGCCGATCGAGTCAACCACAGGCCGGAAGCAGTCGCTGACTCTTACACGGTTGACGAGGACGATCGCCTGTTCATCGGTGCTGCACAAGGTGTACTTGCGAACGACACCGACCCAGATCGCGAACTCATAAGCGCATTAATTCACCAATCGACGCAGCATGGCAAGTTGATCGTTCATTCAGACGGAGCGTTTGAATACTTGCCCCATGCGGATTGGTACGGAATCGACCGTTTCTCCTACTTCGCATTCGATGGAATATCGATGAGCGAACCGGTCGATGTGATCATTGATGTTCGTCCCGTCAACGATGCACCGACCAACCTGGAATTGAGCAATCAAAGCGTTCTAGAGGGAGTCGCTGGCGCAACGGTTGGAAAGCTCTCGGTGGCCGATCCAGATATTCTCGACGTGTCGCACACATTCAATTCGAGCGATGGACGTTTCGAGGTTGTCGATGGTTTGCTGAAACTCAAGAATTTTGTCGAACTGGACAGCAGTTTTGAGCCAAACGTTGCCCTTACGGTGGAAGCGACTGATTCCGGCGGCCAATCGTTCCAACGAACGTTTCATATTGATGTGATGCCGATACAAAAGGAGTGGCGTTGGAAGATTCAGCAGGGCGCATCCATAGCTCTTGACTATGCCACCACCAACAACAACCTGGCGGACCGAGGCTGGATGTTGCCTTTTGACAACGCCAAACTTGTACGGATTGACGCTAGAATCATCGGTCCCCTTGGTGCGAGTCCGGCCAGTTTGTCAATCACTCAACCCTCACGCAGCACCTCTTTCGTAGGGCCGATCCTTCCGGGTGTCTTTTTTCCGACATTTGGACCTTCAATCAACGTAGGCAACCTGTCGGGAATTGGCACCGCCACTGAATCGCCGGGCAGATTACAGATCACAGCCAACTCCAGTTTCCTGGGAACGTTTGAAGTCGAGCTAACCCTTCAGCACCAAAGCGGGAGTGGGGTTCAAACCGGCAGTTTGATTCCTGCATTGCAAAGCACGACGCGTGTCTTGAGATTCGAGGTGACACCAGCATCTCTTGACACTGCGCAGGCGATTCCCGATCGATATGTCAGTGCGGAGGACCTCGTATTCTTGGTTCCAGCGGGCGCCGGCGTGACGGCAAATGACTCGCTATCATCGACGGAACACAACGTTCAACTGATCTCTGCTCCGGACCACGGACTCGTTCGGCTGAACTCGGATGGTTCATTTGTTTACACTCCGCACCCGAACTTCCATGGAATCGACCGATTCGTCTATGAGGCCTTCGATGCCGGGGTTTCGATCGGCAGAGCCGTCGTCGAACTCCAGGTTCGCGAAGTCAATGACGCTCCTTCATCATGGGAAGACTCATACGAGACGGATGAGGACACTTCACTGATTGTCGCCGCGGGAGACGGGCTGCTGGACAACGACGAGGATGTGGACGGAGATCCAATGCAAGTTCTAGTTGTCGATGCACCATCGCACGGAACCGTCGAATTGTCGGCGGACGGTTCGTTCATGTACACGCCAAACCCGGACTTCCATGGCGTTGATGAATTTACTTACCAGTCAACGGATGGCCATCTTTCAAGTGAACCGACCCGGGTGACGTTGATTGTTTATGCGATCAACGATGCCCCTCAGGCAAAAGGCGAAACACTGGAGATCATTGAGGATTCTCAATTCATTTTGCCCGTGAGCATTCTCGCAAATGATTCCGACGCTGACAAAGATCGCTTGACCGTACGGCTGCTCGAAGGCCCCGGCTACGGCATCTTGGAACTGGACGACCAAGGAAACGCCGTTTATGAACCACAAACCGACTACTTCGGTCCTGACCATTTCGTTTACGTCGTCAGCGATGGAAATCTGGAAAGCACTCCCGTGACGGCAACCATCAACGTGCTGCCGGCGAATGATCGCCCGGTCGCGAGACCCGACCAGTACTACGTCGATGGATCTTCGCTGACAGTCTCCATGGATCGTGGCTTGCTGATCAACGACTACGATGTCGATGGAGATCGATTGCAAGCGAGTATCGCGCAGGCTCCTGAACATGGCACCGTAGAAATCAACGGCGACGGTTCCTTCGTGTACAAACCTGAGCCAGGCTTTCAAGGGACCGACTTCTTCGTCTATGTGACCACGGATGGCGTCGGCGGCATGAACTATGGTTCTGTCGCGCTGGACGTCGGCGTCTGGGGAGCCCTCTCCACCGGGATCTCCGACGTCCTCGGCGACTGGTCCAACAGCATTCTGGAATTGATGCGGCCCGCGTTTGCCGACACTGTAGCACAAACCGGCAACACGCTTGACACGCTTAGCTCGGGGATTAGCCAAATTTTTTCGCAGAATATCATTTACAGCGGAAAGGCGGCCGGGCTGATCAGTGACATCGCTTCGAAAATAAAGGATAATACTTTCTATACGCCGTCCGCATTGCAGGACTTTGTGGTCAATGAAATAAAGAATCGGTTGACCAACCCAGCGGAATACCATCTGCCGTTCACCAGTTTTCCTGCAGGAATCGTCTCGCAGATCGATTCGCTTGTCGGGCAAATTCGATCGATCAAGGTTCCAAATGCATCGGAGATTCAAGATCAGATCGTTTCGGGGGTTGCAAGCCACCTCAACGATATGGCGGATCGTGTTCAATCCGTACTCGACGACGTCTCGAACAGCCTTTCATCGATCGGGCAGACGATCAACCGCGTCTTCGAATTGACGAACGTTTCGAATGCCCATGTCGACTATGCAAAACGCAACTCCGCGTTCGAGGAGAATGGGTCCTACCTGGACGAAGTTTGGAAGGAAATGAGGAGACTTGCAGGTGGCCCTTTAAGCGACCTGAAGCAGTTGCGTGAAAAGGTCGACTCAGCTGCACAACGAGTCTTCGACGCCTTCCAGAGTGCGGCCAATGCCGGGATACGAAAGGCAGATCGGGACCTGGAGGTTATCAAAGCGGGACTTGATCTAAAGTACCCAAAGCTTTTTGGGAAACGACCGCCCCAATACGGTATTGAGTTGGCCGCTGCCGAAGCGGCTGCCACCGCGACGCGGTCCGCAATTGAGCAAGCCCTCGAAGCGGACTTAAAGAACTGGGCGGTGGAAACGGTGGTAGAGAAAATGCGAGAGCAACTCAGCAACATCAAAGGTCGTTTGGAGTTAGCGGCAAAATCGGCAGCCGAATACGTCAATCCTTGGAGCCTGGGGCAGAGTTTGTTGCCTTCGCTCAAGACCAGTGTCTTGAATTGGATTGCGAACAACCCTTTGAGCGAATATCGAAACAACCTCAGCACAGAATTTCGTCGAATCAGCGGCGACTACGACAGCAGCATTCAGGGTTTTCGCGGAGGGATAGTTGGCGATCTAAGGAACTTCAAGTCGCAACTGGTCGGCAATTCGATGACGGATATCCCGCAATCGATCACGGCGGGAATGAAATCGATTGAACAAGCCATGACGGGGATGAGTTGGCCCCAAACTTCGATTCAGGGCAGCGCCCTGCCGTCGCTGCCGGCGGGCTTCGCCCAAGCTCTTCCCGATTTGCGCAAGCAGTTTGGCGGGATCGCCAATTTCAATCGTTCAATCACGGGGTTGTCATCCGACATTCTCGACCCGGAAATGATTGACCCCTGGGAAGGCTATCGCAACCAAACCCGAACGGTTCCGTCGCCACCGGGTGTGCCCGACTTTGTGACCGGATGGTTGCAAGGCCGAGTCGATGCGGCCTTTGCCGAACTGGATCGCCAGGGAGTAATCGCCGGTAGTAACTTGACGAAGTGGATGGAGTCCGTCCACGATTTTATCGATCTACGGCAGCAGGAACTACAAGACGCCATCGACTGGATCGTCGATCGCCATCACGAAGTCCTCGACGCAGCGAACAAGGCGATCGATCACCTGCGTGGTATTGACTGGGATGACTGGCGATCAATTGACGGTTGGTATGCGGAAATCGGGGAATACGGCATACGGACTTCCAAGATTGGAGAGGAACCGACATACGATATCAGCTTCCGCTTTTGGGGCAATACTCACGATCTCAGCAAAGTGATCGTCACCGTCAATGAAACCGATCGACACGAGTTCGTGCCGAACGGGAAGAAGCATGTCAAATTAACACTACCGCTTAAATCGACGGGCACCGATCGTTTCCTCGTCGAAACCGTCCAGGATGGAAAGACACGTCGACGTGAGGAGTTTGAGATCAGTTTTCCCATTTACGTACCGTATGACGCCATCCCTGACTACAACCGGATCGCGGAACGGCATGCGGAGGTATCCTGGTTCGATGGTGGTACCATTCGTATCGATGGTACACAACAAGATGACCAGGTTACCATCTCCATCGATGGCGACACCTTAATGGTCAGCATGTCGTTGAGAGATGAGATCTATAAGAAGACGTACAGATCCGACCGTGTCACACGCATCGAATTCTATGGAAACGATGGCAACGATACGTTGGACAACCGCACCCACATTCCTGTTTTTGCGAATGGAAACCGCGGTAACGACACGATTCACGGGGGCTCTGCCCGAGACGAAATCTTTTCAGAATGGGCCTACGGCGGTGCGGGAGATGACGAACTAACAGGCACGCACCTGTACGGCGAGGAAGATCACGATACTTTGCACGGCACGTCAGGAGATGACCAGCTCTTTGGTGGTGCCGGACGCGATTGGATCGACGGAGCTGGCGGGAACGACTTTATTGATGGCGGCACAGAGGATGACATCATCTACACCGATTGGTCAGGACATCAGGCGGCGACGAACGGCAGCCTCGCGTTGAATGGACCGGCAGCAGGAAACGCAACTGTCTTTGGCGGCCAAGGGAACGATGAACTTTATGGCGGACAGCATTCTGGATTCCTCGTTGGCGGGCCCGGCACCGATACCATGAGGGGCGAGCAGATCCGATTGATCGGCGGAAATGCGAGCCTACCGGATGGACCTGTTCCGATTGAGGACTTTGTGCCGATGGTTTCGGACCGAAACCTCGCTGAGTTTTTAGTCCTGGGAAATCAGCTTGAAGACGTGGACGAGCGGATCGAGAACCAACAAAGCCGGATTCGATCGCTAGGTGAACGCATTGATCAGATCAAAGAGAAGGGTCTCATTGCAGATGACTACGTGGAACGCGCGGAGTATTTGTACAAGACGGTTGTCAACATTCGTGCTCTATCCTGGGAGATACTCAAGCTGCTCGCTCCCGCACCTGGTCTTTCCGGTACGTTCCTACTCAAACTAAAGAACGGAGTTGAAAGTCTGGATGCAATCGCAATTGCCTGGAACATGCTGAACGACACAGGCGAGCGCACCGTTCGCGAGCTTCGCCCCTTGTCCGATCTCTGGAACACGACACGCGAACTGGACCGCGAGGCAAGAAATCTCGCGGCGCTCTGCGAAGTAAGACTAGAACTCTTGGAAGCTCGCGAAATGCTGACCGACGAAAACGATGATCTTGGATCCGGCACGGATGCGATGAAACAATTCAAGCAGGAAGTTCTGGACATCCAGGCGGAAATGGAGGAAAAAAATCGGCGGTCTCTGCTTGCTTCGCACCCGGGGCGAATTCACATCGGAGATGGGAGATTCGGTCCGGATACTCAAAATGCAGGTGATTTCCAACAGGAATCAATGGGCTCTACGTGGACATGGGAATTTGAGTTGCCTGCGTCACATATCGCTGAAATGGCGAGCCCTGAATGGCTCGCCATTGAGTTGTCGGGTCAAATCATTGGACTCGACAACACGCGAATCGGTACTCGTGTGGAGGTGAACGGATATAGCGTCAAGCCCATTCAGACTCCTGAGGGTCAATTCACGATTCCGATTCGCAAGAGGTTTCTGAATGAGGGGGCGAACAAGATCCGTTTCGTTGCTAGTAAGAACCAAAACGGTTTTGATGACACGGAAATGTGGGGCTTGGAACTTCGGTTGGTTGAGTAAGTTCTCCAGCGGAGATAAGGTTGTGTTTGCTCAACAGCGCAAACGGGTCGCCGCAACTCCGAGAGTCACTCGCGTTCTTGTTGGGAATAAGGAAGTGGCTTGCGGACGTTGCCTGCAGTATTCTGACGCAAATTTCAGATTGTCCTGTCGTCTCGCAATCCCGTCCTGACGCCCCCATTGGTGAATCGTGATCCACTTGTCCCGGTCCCTAATCATCGTCGCAAAACAAGTTACTCGCCGTGTACGCGACATTCCTTGTTCAAACCAATTCATTCCATCACGGATTGCCCATTTCTTCTGGATTTGTTCTACCAGACTGTGGTGCCCGGTAGGTCTCGTAGTCCTGACGGGAAACCGTCAGCGGTTGCTCGGAATCTGATCCAATCCGTATTGCCCGTTGGGCACTCGGCAATCGATCTTAGAGTAGCCCAACCTATCGCGAAGCTTTGGACAACAGGCAAACGCCGCGATCAGAAACGTGTGGGACCGTGAGCACGATGCCGTCGACGGGGCAAATGATACTGCGTTGTTGTCGTATCCGTGATCGACAAGGCACCGTAGTACATCCAGACCCGTTTTCTGACCGTACAACTGCGGTCAAAGGCGTGAATCCAAGCTCGTCGGCTGATTCCATTTCTTGGCTTTCACCCAGCAATCTCTTCAAGGCGTCGAGTTCGCCGTCATAGGCCAGTTGATGAACTCGACTTACTCGCCGCATCGGTCAGGGTGCCTCCCGCTGTTGGATCGCGGATTTTATCGCTAGGCGGATAGCAGAACGACTCGCTAGAATGATGGCTTGAAACTTGATTCTCCGGCAGCTGCTATGTCTGATTCGATCACCGAATCGATATTGCTCTTCGAGCGATTTCGGGCCGACGACAGCCTCGCGGCAGATGACTCCCTGTACACAACTCAGTTGCGGCCGATTCTCTGTTTCGTGGAGTTGAGCAAAGCGTTGGACGGACGCGACTTATGAGCGAAACCGATTCTTCGGTCGCTCCAGCCGGTCCGAACTCTCGGACGTTTGGAAGGTGTCTCGTTTACCGCTTGTGTTAACCCGTTCTCTATTTCTTCGTGGCGTTAACGGTTTAACACGAAGCGAGACATGGTTCGCCGATGGCGGTGGCGTGGTAAGACACGACGGTTGTCAGGTCTTGGCAATGGTGATGTTCGCGAAGTTGGATGCCGAATGGCTGGATCGGATTGCGGGAATCCGATCGGTGCGTAGGCTCGTCGCTTCGGCGGCGTACAAATACTCTGCCACTCCGATTGTCCCCGGATTTGCAAGGCTTTTGGTCGCACGATGGCGAACATTGTCCACCCGCTTTTGACACTCTTGGCGTCGCTGACGAGGCAGGAACTCGCTGCCGGCGGGTTTCGCACAAGCCCTGCCCGAACTACGCATTGGGGTCTCAGGCGTCACTACGTTCAGCCGATCGATTGTGGGACTGCCATCCGCTATTCTCGATCCGGACGTTATTAATCCCTGGGACGATTATCGCGACCAAATAAGATCGGTCCCGTCGCCTCCGGGCGTACCAGGTTTCGCGACCGGATGGATCCGAGGCCGGGTGGATGAAGCCTTTGCCGAGCTAGATCGGCAGGGAATGATCGCCAACTCCCAAGTAAAGCATGGGATGGAGTCCGTCCACGACTTCATCGATCTACGCCAACAGGAAATGCAGGACGTGATCGACTGGATCGTCGATCGCCATCACGAAGTCCTCGACGCCGCTGATAAGGTCGCCGACTATTTGACAACAGATGAGGAAGAGGAACTGCGGATGCAACTGCGCAACCTCGGTTACCAGGGTGAGCAGATTGGTTTGATGGTGCACCTGCTACAAAGCCACACATTTAGTGACCGATATGGAAATGAACTTCAGCAGGAATTCGCAATTGCGTTTATTTCGCAGATCGATGAAAGCTGGCCCGAATATGCGATGGATCGACTTTGGGAACGGGCATACCAGATCGCCGTCACCAATTGGATGGACTCGTATGATCTAACCTATGATGGTTACCCTCAACATCCAGACGTACCGAGGGACTCGCCGTACTATTGCGAAGAGTGTCCCGACGACGGCGAAGTTCGTTACGCTCTGTCGGATGCGTCGAATGAATTCGAAGTTCATATTGAAATGACAAAGATCTTCATCATTGATGACCAGACAACCACAACCTACGTCAACGAAGAAGGTGGAATGAGCAAGCAGCCTTCTGATTCTGCACGCGTTGAGGAATCGAATGCAGGGACAGGTGCTCCCACTGATGACGGGCCGCGCGGCGGAGATGACAACGGACCAACCCGCGGCGGGCCGATTCTGGGGAATGGTTCCGGGCAAAACGAAAAAACAGATGACGAACAGCCATCCGGTCCGTCGAAATATGAGCTGAACCTGATGAACTTGCGAGATCGCATTGACCGAGAATTCCGGCCTGCGGTCCACGATACGACGATTGTTACAATCGGCAATAGTGGCTTGGCTCCACAAAACGTTCGAAAAGCAGAAGACGACTCCGCCCGGGGGGAAAATGCAATCGAGGAATTCTTTGAGGATTGGGCCGCCGACAAAGTCTCCCAAAAAGCCGCCGCGATCATTGAACGCATTTTGCCCTTTGCCGGGACCGCGTTGACGGTCACGCAAGTGGCCACGGATATGGTCGAAATCTACGAGAGCTCCAATCTGGAACAGACTCAAAAAAGCGATCCGGATGCGAGGTTGGTCGATAGCCAAACGACAGCGGACGCAGTCCTGGAAGCGGATAAGGGAAAGACCGTCTGGGAAGGGCAGGATGGTCAGTACTACTCAAACGACAATCCAGATTATGAACCTAAGTCACCTACCAAAAGAGTCTTCCGGAAAGATCGGGAAACAGGTGAAGTGAGACAAGAGCCTGGTAACGGCAAACCCGATGACCGCCCCGTGGATATGGAGGAAACGATGGCAAAAAAATTGGTGATGGAGTATTTGAAAGACTGGGTTAGAGATCGGATCGTAGAGAAAGCCAGCAGTGATTCGGAGGCGGACTGATAATCCCAAAGACCTATGGAGCTCTATTCATCAGGGTGGGGGTTTCGATCATTCGGATCATCAATCATCAACAACACGCGAAAGCCGATGATCTTGTCCCGATGGATCGGCTCAGCAAACACTCGATTAGCAGATCGCAGGTAGATCGATTCATCGCCCCAGCTGCCGCCGCGAATGATTCGCAGCGAGTTCGCAGAGAAGGAATTGCTTGGGTTAATCACCGCAACATTGAGGTCGTTGGCGTAGAATCTTGCGTCCCAACCATCCTGCACCCACTCCCACACGTTACCATGCACGTCAAAAAGCCCGAAACCGTTTCCGGGTAATTCTGCGACCTTATGCGACCTCGAACTCGAGTTCTTGGCGCTCCAAGCCACCTTCATCACGTCGCTTTCCTCCTCGCCATTCCAGAATCGCATCGTGGCACCGGCACAGCAGGCAAATTCCCATTCGGCCTCTGTCGGCAAGCGGTAGCCAGTTCCGTCCAGGGGTTCGATCGTGTCTCCTGACCGACTGTACCACGGTTTTCGCTCTTCCCGCTGACTGAGCTTCGTACAGAATTCGGCCGCATCGACCCAACGGACCGACTCTACGGGGTGCTGAGACGTGTCCACGTCGACGACTGCGTCTTTCCCTTCACCTAGCTTTGAAAAGTGGGACGGGCTTGTCCCCATCACCTGTTGATATTGAGCCTGCGTCACCTCTGTAAACCCAAGATACACCGGCCGGGTGAGAATCACTTTGTGTTGTGGCGATTCGCTCTCAATGCGTTGTCGCCAGACTTCGTCTTCGCCCGCGATCTCCAGCAAAGCGTCGATTTCGTCCGGACGGCTACCCATCATGAATTCGCCCGGCGGAATCAGTCGGAACTTCATCCCGATGCTGTTGGTGTATTCAACGGGCACACCGAGGTACTCGGCCCACAATTCTTGATGTTGCTTGCCTTGTTGAGCATCGAAAGGAGAATTCGCGGGAGAGGGCGCATCGGATGGCCAACCGTGCCAACTCGGGTTGTCCTCGCCGCCGGTCCATTTGATTAGAGAATTGGGTAAGGCCACCCGAAGTTCTGCAATCACTTGGGGCGTCACGACTTCGTCAGCTCCGACCTTCGACTGCAGGTCTAGTTCTCGCAGGCATTTCAATCGCACGATCGATGCGAACGCGTCGCTTTGTCCATGTCTGCTGGAAAGTATCAGCTTTTCGAGATACTGCAGGCCTTCCGTGACGACATACTCCCATCCCTCCGCATCTGTTCGTCGCAAGTCCATTTCGATGAGACGGAACGGAGCGTCAGGTAGCTGCCCAATGTGATCGATGCTCTGACGCCGGCGGGCGAGTTCATACTGAATACGTCCACCCAGTGATAACGCCCATTCAGCTGCCCGAAGATCGGGATCGGGAAACCTGTACCCTCGCTTATCCGGGTCACGGATGGAGCTTCGTGGCGACAGCGTGATCTCATGAAAGTGATACTCAGCACTGTTTACTCCCACATACAGGTTTCGTGAAAACGGAATCCGCCACTGCGGAATGGGTGCCGAAAATCGGTTGATGTTCCCCTGCCAATCAATGACACTCTCCCCATCAATTGCGATTTCGATGCTGTCCTTTCTAACTTGGCAGGTAATCGTCTGAGGAGTTTTTGTGCCAATCAATCGTCGTTTGACCGTCGTTGCGTTTGCGGAAGCATTTTGACCATCCAGGACCTCCAATCCGCTGGCGCGTCCCGTCCAACCATCGATGACAGCGACGACGTGGCGGTCCCTGACCCAGAGTCCGATCCCGAGGACTTCCGGCAATGGCGAGACTCTTTCTACCCGCATCGTCAGGTCGTATTCTTCGGGAGCGTAATACGGTATCTCGATGATCGAATACTTCTGCTCGACCAATGGACTCTTCAAAACGCCGGCTTCACGTCTCCATCGTCCATTACGGATGGTATGCTCTTCCGGGTCGATGAGACCAAGGAGATCGACAACTGTCGCTTGCGGTCGCGCATCTGGCATCGGCTCAAACTTCACCTGGATTTTGCGCCCGTCACGCGTATCGAGGCTGAAAGAACGAACGGCCAGTTCGAATCCCTGTTTGTCCAGTTTGAGTTGTTTCTTTTCACGGTCCACCGTGACCTTGATTTCCTGGCCGTCGTTCGGATCGACAATTGTGATCGTCTTGTCTTCGGCGACCCTGACTTCAACTGGCTTGCCTGAGCCGTCGATCTCGACGATGACTGTTCCCTCCGGTGTTTCGACCTTGAAAATGATCCCGACCGCCCAGAACGCGAACAGCAACCCAATCGCGAGCAGCGAAAGCGATGCAACAAGCGGTCCCCTGGTAACAGGAATCAACGGTTGTGGATTCGGTGCTGCGGACGTCGCCCCGAGCGGACGGTTTGCGTGCTCCACCGCGCCGGTTTCCGGCAGCGAGGACAACGCGGCGATGACCTCGTCCATGGTTTGAAAGCGGTCTTCGGGAAGCTTGGCTAACGTCTTTTCCAGGACCTGGCCCAACTCTGGCGATGCATCGGGGCACCGATCTCTTAGCGACGGAATCGTCTGTTCCCGGTGTGCAAGAATGCGCTGCGTGATCGACCCCTTGCTGTACGGTCCTTCCCCAGTGAGCAAATGGAAGAGAGTGCATCCCAGACTGTAGATATCGGACCGAGCGTCGGCCTGCTTCGTATCAAGTGCCTGTTCGGGAGACATATAGTCAACCGTCCCCATTACCGCGCCGGTTGCCGTCAACTCGGCTACGTCGTGTTGAGTCGGTTCCAGTAGCGCCAATCCCATATCGAGGACCTTGACCGTCCCATCTTTTTCCAATAGCAGATTGGAAGGTTTGATATCACGATGAATGATGCCTTTACGATGCGCGTAACTCAACCCATTGGCCGCTTGCAAAACGAAGTCGACCGCCTGTCTGGCCGAAATCGGTCCTTTCTGTTTGACGAGTGCCGCCAAGTCTTCGCCTTCGATGTACTCCATGACCAGGAAATGAACACCATTGGCCTCATCGGCATCGTGTGCGACCACAATATTAGGATGCGTCAATTTTGCGACAGCTTTGATTTCCCGGTCGAACCGCTTGACCGATTCGATCGCACTCAATGATTCCGGTGGCGGCACCTTGATCGCAACGACCCGGTCCATTCGTGTGTGGTACGCCTTGTAGACTCGGCCCATTCCACCGGCACCGATCTGTTCCACGAGTCGGTAATTCCCGAGTTGTTCCGGCAAACTCACAAGAGCATCGTGCGTATTCGGTACGGTTCCGTCGAAGACCTCGATCCCGGATTGCGTTTCGAGCAGCTGTTGCGATGCGTCGATATCTAACTTGGTCAGGGCGTCACGAATTCTTTGCCGAAGGTTAGGAAAACGGGCTTCGTAGTCTTCGTGGGGCGGGTGGTCGCCCCAGCGGTGACGCGCACGGTATTCTTCGCAAATCAAATGAACTGTGGCGTCGGGAACCACTTCCAATTCCGGGTACGTCTGAAGGTATGTCTCGACCTGCCATGGTGGCGCGTCTTGCGTTTGCCCTCCACCAGCGGCGCGTCGCCAGCGGAACTCGATATCCATCGCCACCAATTCGAAGCAGAGCTGGTGACGCAACTGAGGATTGTCAACACCATCAATGAATATCTGAATGTCCGGCGGCGCACCGTCCATCCACGCCCTTTCAAAATGATTCAACGCAATCGTCATGTCGCGGGACGTCACAATCTGGGGTCCTGCACCTATCGTCATTTGGTTCCGAAATGGATGGTCGACCTGTTTAATCAGCACGGTCTCAGCGTCCTAAATTATTCACTACAGCTGTCCCCAGCCGCAAGACTCGGAGTATTTTGACCATTTTGTTCCCGCCTATCTGGGCAGGTTCATCATGAACTGGAGGGCTGAACATGTCAGGCGAACTTGACTCAAGCAAAAAAACCTGAGTTGGTTAGAGGAGGAGGCCTCGCGTTTGAATCTGAATTGATGCCAAAAAACATCAAATTACCTGTCCGACTGAATCTCCTCATTCGGATCAATCTGTTGTCGTGTAATACCACTCACAGCTTTTCCGAGGTGTATCGTGATTCAGAAGATTCTGCTTCAGTCGGTGATTATCTTCGCATTTTGCCCATTAAGTCAGGCCGAAGTCCCCTTGCTTACTCCTGCGGAACTGCAAGAGCAGTCAAGTCACATCATTGTGGGGAAGGTCAATGCCGTTTACACATTTGTAAGTGAAGACGAAGAGTGGCGTCACACGTCATCGGTGGCCGAAGTCTCAGTTGAAGAGATCAAGAAGGGGAAGGGCCTCGCTGATCGCAAGGTCATCTACGTGCACTTTTGGAATCAAAGGTGGATCGGAAAGGGACTTGTACCGCCATATTCCGGTGGCCACTATTGTCCCGCCGCCGGTACGAAAGTGACGCTCTTTATGGAAGAAAGAGAGTCACGTTTTCACATCCTCTTGCCAAATGGAACCGTGGTGATCCACGGTAAGTCTGAGTAGTCGGAGCCTTGTTGGGATCCACAGGAAGCGGCGAACCTGCGGCCGGGTCGGAAGCGGCGACTCTCAGCCGTCCAATCGTACAGGGATTTGTGAATGGCTTGACCTCCGATTCAGGAATATTGTTATCATCGGGCACAGTTGTTTCGATTTTTGGTCAACTCAGTGGCGGCGTTTCCATGAGTGAATCACCTTCCCCGTCAGATTCAATCAGCGATTCGATCAAGTTATTCGAGCGTTTTCGCGCCGATGACAGCCTTGCCGCCGATGAGTTATTCGAACGCTATGTTTCTCGACTGACGGCCTTGGTTCGCGTCCGCATGTCGCCAAAGCTTGCCCGTCGTTTGGACGCGGAAGATGTGATTCAGTCAGCCTATCGGTCTTTCTTTAGCAAAGCAAAAGAAGGGCGGTTCGAACTCAAGCAAGGCGGCGATCTTTGGTGTCTCTTGGCCGCGATCGCACTGAACAAACTGAACAAACAAATTGAACGACACCTTGCGGCCAAGCGAAATCCCGATGCGGAGCAGAACGTTGCGGATGACGACCAAGTTGGCGGTGCGTGGGCCGGAGCGTCGGCAGAACCGTCGCCGGCGAGTATCGCCTTACTGGAAGATGAAATCGAATTGCTCACCAGCGATCTCGATGAAGTCCAGTCCGAGATGTTCTCCATGCGATTGGCAGGTTGCACTGTCGAAGAGATTGCCGAGGCGACGCAGCGATCCGAACGCACGGTTCGAAGGCTGCTGACCAAGATCCGGGAACAAATGCAGTCGCGCCTCGATTCCTTCGCCAGTCAGTAACGCGGAGGCGATTCACCTGGGCGGGGCTATCCGCGATGCTGCCGCGTCAGCGTCTTGATCTCTTGTGGTGCGCGGTGGACCGGCAGACACCTGGCTTCCCCGTGACATGCGATGTGTGATCCAACGGGTCTTTCTTTTGGAAAAAGACCGAATCCCTTGACCACACGTCCCGCCGTTGCTTGGGAACGATGAGGAACCGTCGGCGGCCGGCCCAATCGCCAAGCCGATCCTGCGCAGATAGAACGCCTACCGACCTTTTGTTGACGGTCAATGAGGGGATCTGTCACACAAAACAGAAAGCCGTTTTGAATTACTCGCCAAACGGCCCGGTGTGAAGAAAAGTCGGGCCGACTGGCGGTCGTTTGAACAGGTGGTGGAAGAATACGTATTCGCGATCATCACGGACCGCGAGAGTCCATTTGTCTGAGGAAGGAGCGTATTCTGCCAGCAGAAGACCAGCATTACGTCCGCTTAAGTTCAAATCGTTCCAGACAGATCGTGTTCCGCCGCCAGGAAGATCCTTATAGGTGCGACCAGATCTGGGCTTGCCCACGATATCTGAGAACGCTTTCAAGCGATGCCAAAGCCGGGCCAAAACGCGATCCTGGTACGGTCGAATTCTCTCTTTCACGAGCATCAGATAATCAGCGTTGTACTCGCCCAGCCACTCAATGAGCGCATCGGCATGCTCCGCATCAAAACGCGCTAACGCCAAATGAATGTGAATTTCTTGCCTTGTGTCACCGGACTCCTTCACGCTGCTAAGTCGAGATTTAAGGAGCGGGCGTGCCCAGAGGTAATTCGCATCGAGTTGTTCAATCAAAAATGGCAGCTTGGCAACCTCTGTCTTGATGAGACGATCAATCAGGTGGTTGGTGCTGGCAATTTTCATGTAAATCGCCGTGACAAGCACAACCGTGCAGACGGCAAGAATGGAATTGGCCAATGCTCGATTGCGACGACACCACCGCCAACCGCGAGCCAAAACGCTAATCGGTCGAGCGTGAATCGGTTCTCCACGCTCAATTCGACCTAAGTCATCTCTAAGCTCCACAGCTGTTTGATATCTGCGGTTTGCCTCCTTTTCCAGGCACTTCAAGCACGTCGTATTCAAATCCCGGGAAATTCGCGAATTGAGGACCGCTGGGGCGACTGGATCCTGTTGGATGACCTGCAAAAGCGTGTCGACGTTGTTTGAGGCCTGGAACGGCGGCCGACCCGTCAACAGGCAGTAGAGAATTGCACCTAGCGAATAGACATCGGACCGGGGCCCAACTTCCTTTGTGTTGCCGCTGGCCTGCTCAGGTGGCATGTAACTTGGCGTTCCCATGACAGCCCCTGTTCGAGTCAGATCTCTTTCAGACTCGACCTGCTTGGCCAACCCAAAGTCGGTTACCCGTGGTTCGCCATTTTTGTTCAACAGAACATTCGCCGGCTTCAGATCGCGGTGAATAACGCCTTTCTCATGCGCGTACGCGACTGCCTCGGCGGCTTTCTTCACGATCTCTGTTGCTTTCCTTGGCGGCAGCGGCCCGTCTTTCACTCTGTCAGCCAGGCTCTGACCTTCCACATACCCCATGGAGAAGTAGTGCTGGCTATTGTGTTCGCCGATCTCATAAATCAGGACAATGCCTGGATGATCGAGTTTGGCAGCTGCTTCGGCTTCCGTCTTGAAACGCCGGACTTCTTCTCCCCCTGCGGGTTCACCGGAGAGGATCATCTTCAACGCCACGATGCGGTTCAGCTTTACCTGCCGCGCCTTGTAGACGACACCCATCCCGCCACGAGCGATCTCCTCCAGCAGTTCGTACTCGCCGAAGTAGCGAATGCGGTCGCCCGCTCGTGATCTATGTTTATCCCCAAGAGGCTGATCGGGTGAAATCGCAGGATCTTCCGTGTCGCTCGCCCCGCTGGTCGAAGCCGGCAGGGTGACGTCTAGATCGATGGGGCCAGCTTTACTTCCGCTCGATGGTAGGAGCGTCACTCTTCCCGGCTCGCGAAGCGTTTTGGTGTTGAACGCTTCGAAGGCTTCATGGACGGTGTTACGATACTCACTGAAGCGATCGTAGTATTCATCCACACTCGGCGATGGTGACCCCTTCCAATCAATCGACACGCTTGTCCAATCCGCTTCCCATGGATTGTGCATCTTGGAGCATCCTGACGATACGTCTTGCGCGACTCACGACGATTCGTGTCGCCGTACTCCCGCGGGTGGCATTGCTGGTGTCGTTCTTCTCGACATAGGCTTGCAGCGCCGGAACCGCCGCTCCCGCACGTACGCCCATGGCTTGCAAAACATTGATCGCACAGAGGTGAACTATCGGATCAACATCGGATGTCAACAGCTGAGATAGATCAGCAATCGCGAGTTCGCTGTCATTTTGAAAGTGTTTTAGACGCTGCAGCGCCGTGCACAACGATCGTCTTCTTTGATCAGGATCGGGACTTGCCAACGCCAACCGGATCGAGCGGAGATAAGCTCGGACTCCTTCATCCGGCTCCTGACTGATGATGGAACTGGATTTTGCAAGTTGAAGACTCCGCTCGATATCCTCGGTTGATCTGGAACGCGAGCACAATACAGGCAGGGCCGTTTCTGCGTCCTTCCCAATTACACCAAGTGCTTGGATGGCGACGGTGATAGAGTTTTCCATCTTTAATCTCGTTTGGTTTGCTCGAAGTCTTCTGGCCGTCACACTGACAACCACATTCGACAATCCGGTTTCCTCGCTCCTGGCGGACAAAATGGTTTGAGATTCCAATCCGCAGAGTCTTGGCTCAAGCCGTTTTTCGGTTGCGGTAGATCGTACCGATGAACAGACTGACGACCGTTGCGGCGATCAGGCTGAACCATGCGGCTGGCGGCACGCTGGTGAATAGGCCCGGTGCAATGGTTGCTTGCGAATGAATGGGACGATCCTCGAGCGACAGATCCGTTTCGTTGATCGCCGGGGCGGCCGGCGACGGCTCCGATCGCTGCTGGTTCCGTAACCGCAAGTAGACCGACGTGCCGGCGAACACCTTCTGTCCGGCGCGAGGATACTGTTCCAACACCACCTCGGTCGCCGCATCGTCCGACTGTTGGGAGAGCGAGCTTCCGTCGAGCCTCTGCAGCCCGATGGCATCAAGCTGCACTTGCGCCTCATCAATGGAAAGCCCGCAGACGTCGGGCGTCGAGACCACCGGCGTGTCACGCGTCGCACGCGCGAAGACCCAACAGGCGACCGTTGCCCCGTCGGCGACCGAAGACTTGCCCTGTGGCGTCTGCATGGAGACGCGGTCCGACCTCATGGCCGGCTGCCAGTTATCGGGATCGATGTAGAACATGCCCGTCCGGGACTCCACTCCAACTAGCCGAGCCATTTGGCGGGCAAGCCCTGGTCGCAGCCCCCGAAACTCAGGAACAGTCGTGAGCGTGATCGCCGTTTCGGTCGCGGAAACTTTGCCCACACCGGTCACCCCACTCAACGTGAACGCGACCGCAATGAGGAAGTGGCGAAGGGGCATCTCGGTTCTCCGAAAAAGTGGGCCGTCGTTGATTCGTTTCGTTTGAAGTACATCCGCAAGTGATTCGCGAAGCGGACGTAACGTTCGCCGCGTTTTCCGAGGAGCGGCTAGCGCCGATCCGCTCGGTTTGCTTTTCACTGCAGCGGGATGCTGAAGCTGCCGCCGGGTCGAGCGGTACGTGGCGGCCAGTTGGGGAATCCGATGCCTGGCGACGGGCGCGACGGAATGCGAATGCCATCGGGACTTGTAATACCTTCGCCGGGTGAACCAGCCGGTCGCTGCCAGGTGTACTTGCCGACCACCACGGAAATCGTCGTGCCGCGCGGAACGGTCGTACCCGCTCGTGGACTCTGGTCGGTCACTTCGTAGCGATCGAATTCCAGGTAATACGTGTCGTTGGTCGGAATCGCGATCTGACGTGACTGGCGCATCGCAAGCCCCGCGCTGGCCGCGGTCTGCTGGGCCTGCTGTGGATCCATTCCGCGCAAGTTCGGCACGCGGATCTGCAACTCGTAGCGTCCGACGGCGTACCCAATCGTGGTTCCCACCGGGACACGCGCACCGGGTCGAATCTGCTGCTGCGTCACGACGAGTTGACCATCCAATCGCGAATCGTTCGTGGGAATCGTTGTTGCGCCGTAACCCATCTGCTGTGCGTGCAGCCGGGAGTTATCGGCCATCCGTCTCGCGTCGTCTGGATGCATTCCCCGCAAGCTTGGCACGGCAACTCGCGGTTCGACATATGTCATGGATTGCAGTCCGATGACAGTGGAACGGTTCATCGGGACGACCCGACCGGGTGAATACGATTGAGTGCGCACCAATGAGACACCCACCATATTGGGCGAAGGGGCTTCCATCTCGCCGCCGCGAACGAGATTGGCCCGCATGCCGTTTCGTTCGACAAAGGCGACCGCTTCTTGCGTGGATTGACCGCGAAAGTCGGGAATCGCGATACCTGGCTGCATCACAACGGGTTCGCGTGGATCGGCAATCTGGCCGCCCGCCGGGCGCGTTGCGATCACGTGACTGCCCGCACTCGATCCGGCCGCCGTCTCGCGGCGAAAACCGGCATCGTCCAATCGCACGATCGCCGATTCCCAGTCCAGGCCGTTCACGTTGGGAACGACGCGTCCGACGGTGAGTTCAATGTCCATCCCAGCGGCGCAATACGTCTTTCCGCGCGCCCGATGCGACGGACCGAGAATCGCTTGCCGGGCAACGACGTCGTCATTGCGGAAGCTGGGCATCGACGACCTCGTCTGCATGCCGAGTTCGGTCAAGATCGATCTCGCCTTGTTCACCGTGTAGCGGCGAGCGAGATCGGGAATGGGAACGACCAACTGCATCGTCAGCTGTGTCTTGGACCGATCGATCCGAGCACCGGGCTCGGGCGTCTGAGACAGCACTTTGGCTTCTGGATAGAGCGAGACCGGAGTTTCGAACTTGTAGGGCAGCAACTTCTTGGCAAGGATCGTTCGGCATTCCGCCAACGTTTTGGCGTCAGCCAATGAATTTCCTTTCAGGTTCGGAACGATCGTTTCGACGCGTCGGATTTCGATGCGGTCGCTGGGGACCCGGTACATGGGCTCGCCGCCTGGTGCCGCTGCCAACGGATGCTGCTCGGCAACGATGTCATCGTCCATGGCATTCTTGCATCGCCCGTAGCCGAAACCGGCCGCTGCCGCGATGCGTTCCGCGTCGCTAACTCTTCGGCCCACCAGATCCGGAACGGCTCGCCGAACATCGAGAATGACCCGGCTGCCTGGTCGGATGCGAGTTCCCGGTTCTGGGGTCTGCGCCAGCACGACGTCGTTGTCGCGATAGGTGGCATCCCGTCGTGGCTTGGTAGCGAATTGGAGATTGCGCAGTTCGGCGATCGCATCCTTGGCGTCGCGTCCCGACACATCCGGTACGACGCGCAGCACATCGAGCGTGACAACGCTACGCGGTTTGACCCAACTGTTCTCTGTCGGGTTGCTGGCGACGATCGTGTCCTGCGGCAACAGTCGTTGCGACCCATCGAGACGCAATCCGACTTTGGCGATCGCCGTCTGTACCACATCGACCGGACGCTCGGTGAGCAAGGGGACGCGGACCAGGTCGGGCTTCGTGGCAATCGTCACCAGCGCCGGTGCCGGGGGGATCTCCGGCTCGGGAGTTGGCGGCTCAGGCTTCGGTAGCGAGGGAGTTTGTGGAGCCGGCGCCCGGGGAGAAGGCGATTGTGGGTCGGGGCCGCCTTGGGCCGATGACTGCACGCTTCCGCTTGGCCCCGAACCCGACTTCGGGATGGTCAAACATTCCTTGTCCCAATCGGGATCGATCGGTTGTTCTGGAATGACCACCTCGGGTTGTCCACTCGCATTCCTGGCCACTCGCATGTCGACTGCCGGATCGTATAGCCCTCGCTGTTGCATCCAGACGACGAACGCGATCACGATATCGTCGGTGACCAGCTGATTGCCATTGGCATCCAGATAATCGGGGTGGTAACGCAGCGAAGCATATTGCCGCCACTGCGCGACCGCGTCGGCGCGATGGGAATCATCGATGCGAACGTCCAGCGATTCCGCCGCTAGATCAAAGATCGCTTTGACGGGCAGCGCGTTGACCGAGTGCTGGTTGATAAGTGAGTCTTGGACCATCGCTTCGTAGCGGGTAACCGCTTCGGAAATCGCTGCACCGATCCGTCCGGGCAACTGACCGATGCCGAATCGCGAAAGGATCGCGTCAATCACCTGGCGCAACAGCGCCGCCAACAGGTCTTCGTGCTTCGGAAGTCCCGGAGTCACGATAATCGGGTTTCCGCTGGGACGACGTATGACGACCCCTTGGCCACTCCCTCCCGATCCTTGAGGCGCAGATCCTTGAGGCGCAGATCCTTGAGTGCAGATCCTTGGGGTGACGGATAGGGATCAGGTTCCAACGGGAGAGTGTCGGGAAAATCGGGTTCCATTGGATAACCATCCGGCCCCGACGGCTCCGGCTCCAACCAATTGTCCGGCTCGGTGTCGGGCGTAGGGAACGATTCACCCGGTTCCCACTCCGCATCGGGTTCCCAATCAAGCGGTGGCGGATTGGAGGTCATCCAGTCGGGTTCCTCCCCGACGGGCAACGCAAGCGGCACATTGGGCTGGAAGTCATGTTCCTGCCACTGGGTGTCAGGGGCGAAATCGGGCTCGAAGCCGCCGAACTCCGTCCCCTCGTTCGGCATCACAAACCCGCCACCATCATCCGTATCCAGCGGTGGCGCGAGATAGAGTTCGATGTTCATTGGGTCGGCTTCGAACGGTCCGCTCTCGGCAAGGTCCCCTGCGATACCGAGCAACAGCGTTTCGCCCATACGGGAACGGCTGCCGGGTGCCAGACCCTGGCGTAGGACTTCGACGTCGTCCAGCCCCTTGAGCGACAACTCCCGATGGGTGGCAAGTTCGATCACCACTGGATGCAATCCCGCACCTTCAGCGCGGGATGCAGCCTGGGAAACCGACAATAGTTCAACTCCCGGAACGGCAACTTCCGAGTCAACCGGCAGGGGACGCTTGGGAAACGGAATCGTGCCGGAGGAGCGATCGAATGTGCCGTCGCGCAACGCCATGTGAATCGTTTGCGATCGTGAACCATCAGCGTTAAGCAGCGCGAAGCCGTGGATACGATCTGGCTCGTCGGGCGAAAACTGAATCGATACTACCGCCTGGCCATCGGCGGTGTTTTCGGTCGCGACCAGGTGAGGGAACTTCCAGCCGGTCTCGGTCAGCGGCTTTTCGCCGGCGTGCGACTGGGGTTTCGTGTCATCAGCGTGTTGATGGGTGCGATGCAGAACCTGGAACCCCGGCAACAGGCCGGAAACCTGAATCCGCAACCTGGGTCCCTGTGATGGATGCGTCGGCGGTTCGACCTGCAACCCCGTGATCTCGGGACACGGCAGATCAAGGCGAATGCGCTCAGAAGTTTTCTCGCCCAGCAACCACAAACTACGCGTTTCCGGAACTAAGTGCTCGAGAAACGAATCGACCGGTCCTGTGATTTGGAACAGGTCTTCGCCATCAGCGGTGCGCCGCGCGGCGGCGATGATGTGCATTTCGGTTGCGGCGATCCCTTCGCGTGTCGAGACGGAATACAGCGTGATGGGCGACGCAACGCCGAAGGTGACCGTACGGCGGTGCCAATCGATCCGAGATTTTAAGACATTGGCCACCGGCTGCCCTTCGGCCGCGGGGTCCTGCGCGCGGACGATGCCATGCAAAGGAAGAACCGTCGAGTAAAGTAACATCACGACTGCCCACAAGCAGGATAGAAATCGACCGAACATGGCGCAGCTCCGTGGCTCAATGATGCGGCCCGCACCCGTCATCGGCGAGCCGTCGGAAGTGAATCCGGAAAGGCCGACGCGGACGGACATTGTTTTTTTGCGGATCGGCGTGAGCCGCCGGCCGTACAACACATGGCAGCGGTGGTAAGGCCGGCGGGGATGCCGTTGCCATCACGACGAATTCCTGAAAACCTTTGTCCGCTGGCATGCTTCGAATCGGATGCAACGTCATCCCCGAATCGGAGTAAAAACCATGTTCAGTCGTTTGCACTTACCAGCCATGACGGTCGTACTGTTGTTCAGCCTCGCGAGCAGTTCGTTGTTCGCGAACGTTCGCGACATCGAATTGACGCCGGACCAGGAGGCGATGCTTGAGCAGATCGACGTCGAACTGGCTGTCACGGCGATCACACTGGCCCAAAACCTCCAGTCCTGGCGGCAGGACATCGAGGCGGTCCAACGCGAGATCCAAAAAATCGAACAGGCGGCCGACAGCCCGGTAGAAGTTGACATGCAGGCGGTTCAACGGCTCGCCACCATCGCTGACTCTTTGGTGGAACTGGACAAGGTTGTCAGCCGCCGACTCGGTTCGGATACGACGCTGCTGGAAATGCTCGGGCAAACCGAGGCCGCGCAGGACCTGCAAGCCTTGGTCCGATCGGTCCAACAGCATGAACGGAATATCATCAACCAGAAAAACGAGTTCGAAGCGGAGGTTGCTCCCTACGTTCGCGCCGTCGAAGATCTGATTCGTCAGATCGAACTCTATCTGGAACTGATCGATCAGCTTCGCGATCCCGCTCGACTGACGCGTGAGTTTCTCGAAGACGAGATCGAAGCCAGGTACTTTGACAAACCCTACGAGGTCGGCGATGTCAAATTCACGATCAAACGTGACGATTTTCGTCGTGACCGGTCACTTTTTTCTGAGAACGCCAACATCGCCGTGCTGATTCAGTACCAAGGATTTGACGTCGAAGTCATGGCGACCGGTATCTATTTCAAGTATCAGAAAGGTCAGCTGCCGACGCCCAAGTTCGACAAGATGAACGTGGAAGAATCTGCCCTTGCGTCACTGACCAACTATGGCAAGAAGTTACTCGGTGACTCGCTGAAAGGGTTCGATCTGCCGGTCACCATCAGCGAGATTCAGTTTCTCAAACCCGAAGAGACCAACGGGCATGGCTGCGGTTTGAAATTCCGCGTCGACATCCAGTTTCTGGAGATGAGTTCCGACTTCAAGGCGTCTTGCCCCGGCGTCGAGATTTTCAGCGATGGACGTATCGACCTGAAGGGTTTCGGTATCACGCTTGAAAAACTCAAGATCACGTGTGGCTGGATCACCTTCGACGGTTTCGGCGGCGAGATCACCAAAACCGACGGCGACGAGTTTGTCGTTCCTAACGCAATCGACTTCGACGGCAACCCACATACGATCCAGGCGGATTGGGTCGCGGAAGCGGAGACGTGGGTCTGCTTCTCCGCCTTGCCCAAAGAAGAATTCTGTCTGAACGTCAAGGTCTACCACTCGCTGCCGCCCGATCCGACGTCGGGCATTACGATGGTGGGAGACATCGAAATCCTCCAGCAACCGATCGCACGGATCGTCGCCAAACTGACCAAGGACGAAATCTCGGGACGCATCGACTTTCCCGTCCCCGAAGACAAGCTGAACCTCAAGGCGTTGATGGAACTGCACAGCCGATTCAAGATCGATAGCAATGGCCTGACCTCCAAGGGCATGTTCAAGCTGTTGAGTGCCGTCGAAGCCCAGTGCGACATGGTGCTGAACTTCGACGGCAGCGGTCACATCTATGCGACTCAGCAAACCAAGATCGGCGGCGCATTCAATGTGGACGCCAGCTTATTTATTCAAGTCAAGAAGGCCTTCCAAGACTTTCACTTCGAGGCCAACTTCGACGCGGAAGTCGACTTGAAGATGGTCAAAACAAACGCCTCGTTCTACGTGCTCGCGTCCACCGAAACCAAACCGGGTGTCGTCGTGCAGTGGAGCGCCATGGGCTGCAATGGAGAATTCGTTGCCGACTCGTTGAACGACGTCACGCCGCAATACATTGCCCAAGAGCTGGAAAAGGACTTGCCGAACATGCTCGACAATGTCCGAAAGGCAACAGTGAAATGGGAACGCGAAAAACGAGAATTGGCCCAAAAATGGGTGCTCCACTGGGACCAGACACTGCGTGATCAGGCGGCCAAGGCAGGACTCGTCCCGGGATCCACTGGGGATCCAAGGCTCGACAACATGTTGGCTGAAGCCACCAGCCGCCTGGAAAAGCTGCGCAGCCAGTCGCCCGTTCCGTTACCTCCCGGCATTGACCCCGACATGTTTTTTGGCGACGGAAAAAAGAAGAAGGAAAAACGGCCCGATCCCGAGAAACAAAAGCAAGAACAACTGCGGCAGGACTTTGACACGAAGGTTCAGCAGCTTGTGGCCGCGATCAACCAGACGCGCATCGACCGCACACCCCCTGCCGATGTCCGAACAACCGAAGACCATCACACCAGGCGGCTCAATCGCGAGCTGCACGTAGTCTTTGAGCAGTGTGTTTCCGGCTCGTCGGGCGATGGGCATGGCGCTATCGGACTGATTGTGCGCTGTTCTGGCTTTCAAGTTCAGATCAATTCCCGCTCTGGCCAGTCCGATCGCGATCGCGGTTCCGCCGTCGTAACCGCGACGATCTCGCTGGAAAACCTCGTCGGGGAATCGGCCGACCGTCCCACGGCGAAGATCGAAGTGGAAGTATTCCATGACTCGTCCGGGATGGATGCGCCCACCCTGGTGCGGCACAAGCTCCAGGAACTTTTGGAACGCCATCTTCCGGAAGTGGAACTGGGAGGTCGCCGCAAGATCTATGAGAAACAGTTGGCGATCGAGAACCCGACCGACGAACCGCTGGCTGTCTGGGTGATCGCAGAACACGGTCGAAAAGGCGCCGTTTCCCCAAAATGGGTCTGGCAACCCAATTTGCCCGGCACGGCCGACGGGCACCGGTTTGTCATCCCTGCCCATACGACGTCTCCCGTCACGCTCCGGTACGAACAAAGCGACGCGCGGCCTCCTCGCGAAGGCCCGCTGAAAGCGCGACGTGTGCGAATCTGGGCCGAAAGTGAATGCGGCCTCACTTGGCCTGCGTATCGCAGCCAGGATCTTTGGCTGGTGGAAGAAAACCCGAGCTTGCTGGGTGAACGGGCTTACGACGCCGAAGAGACGCAAACGCGCGTTTATCGGTTTGAACCGAAAAGGGGGTCACGTGTCTTCACCGAACGACTGCTGAAGTTTCGCAACGAGACGGCCGAACCGCTGAGCATCAAATACCGTCTCCGCATCAACGTCGATGGCGTCCCCACCTGGAAGACAATGCGGCAGATTACACTCGCCCCGGGGCAGTCACTGGCGCCCACCAGCGATGACGGCTTGCGTCTGCGCGCGTCACAGCTTCAAGTCAGTGCGGCGGGAACTGACCTCCGCTTTGACAAAGATAACCAGCAACCGCTGTGGTTGGTCCAAGAGAGAAATGGAGCAAGAGTCTATCGCGCTGGCAAGATGGGCGACTTTGTTTACGCATTTCAATTAGGCGACCAATAGCGGGCCAGCCTGAATACCAATCAGAGCATTGGATCGTGTCTTGAAGTGCTTCGAAGTTGACCTCGATCTCATTCTTCCCGGCAGCATAACGCTGCGAAAAAATTCTCAATTTGGCTGTCCGCATAGCGGGTGAAAAGCGGATCAACGGGCAAAGGAAATTTCATTCCAGTACCACCGATGAAGCCCCATCGCTAAGGAATTCCCATGGCTCGACTAAGTTTTTCCCACCGCAAATCAATCCTGCCGGTGATTCATTGTGAATCGACCGAGCAAACCCTTCGAAATACGAGAATCGCGCTCGAAGGCGGATGCGACGGTGTCTTCTTGATCAACCACCGTGTCTCGGCCAAGACGCTCTTGCAGATTCTGGACGCTGCTAAAGAGGCTTTTCCGGATGCCTGGATCGGCGTTAATTTTCTGGGCCTGCCCGTCGTTGATGTACTCCGCACGCTTCCCCTGGAGGGCATCAACGGAATTTGGACCGATCACGCATGCGTGGATGAGCGTCGCGACGACCAACCGGAGGCGGATGCCATTTCGCAGGCAATCGGCGAAGCGAATTGGAAAGGCGCCTACTTTGGGGGCGTCGCTTTCAAGTACCAGCGCCCCGTCGACGACCTGGCCGGCGCTGCGCGAATCGCATGCGGATACATGGACGTTGTCTGCACGTCGGGCCCAGGCACCGGACACGCTGCCGATGTCGACAAACTGCGTACGATGTGTGAGGCATTGAAAGCCGGAACTCCGCTCGCAGTTGCCAGCGGGATTACGCCCGAGAACGTCAGCGAGGCGTTACCCTATGTCGACATTTTCATGGTGGCAACCGGGATCAGTCACTCGTTCACCGAACTTGATCCGGCCCGCGTTGCTTCGTTGGTCAGCAATGTTCGCCAGTATGAATCACGCCATGTTTCGGCGTGAGAGAATGGTGTCGCGGCCACTCTGGAAGATTCACAGGTAAATCATCAGGTGGTCGCGACTGGTTCGCTGCAACCATTCATACATGATCTTCGTGCCTGAGCTCTTGCCGTCCCACAACAGAATGACGAGGTCTGTTTTCGTGGCGAAGAAGATGTCTCTCTTGCTTGGCGCATGTTCCACATCGGGCAACGATTCTGCCCGAACATCGATAAACGGCAGGTCGTGATCCTCGATCAATTTCTGGACGACGGGTGAACGATTCGATTTCGAAAAACCAACAATGCACACTTGCTGGTTGCTGCTCACCAGCAACTGTGCGGCCTGTTCGTCGACTTCACTATCGCTTCCGGTGTACCAAGTGGTCAGCGGAGCATGAAACGCGCCCGAGAATCGGCTTCAAACGTTGCGAGACCCGCTGTGGATCCGCATCCATGGAACCGGTCACGGCAATCGCCAAGTGCCGGGGCGTCGAAGTCGATTGCCGAGACAGATCCCAACTGGTGAGCCGTCGGCGACAGTTGCTGAGATCGGCCCGCATTTCGCTGGCCGATCCGTAACGATCTGAAGGTTTCTTCTGCAACGAGTGGAGGATCACGTCGCCAATCATGTCGGGGACATCGTCTGGGATCGCAACCGATTCACTGCTACAAATGCGAGCGATCAATTGCCCGGAATCGTCCGCCGCGAAGGGGTGTCGCCCAGTGATCATTTCGAACAACACAATCCCCGCCGACCACAAATCCGACTTGACGGATGCGACACCGTCAAATGCCTCGGGGGCCATGTACGAGGGCGTCCCGGCCACATGGCCTAAGTCGGACTGGCTGACCTGTGCCAACCCAAAGTCCACCAACCTCGGGATTCCATGTTGCAGGAGAATGTTCGCAGGTTTCAGATCTCGGTGAATAATCTGCTTGGAATGCAGAAACGCCAAGCCGTTCAAAACTCCGATGGCGAACTCCAAGGCATCGGCAATGGCAATCGGTTGACGCTTGATGACGTCCGCCAGTGTGCCATCGGCGACGTACTCGCTGACAATCGCAACCACGTCGTCGTAAATGTCAGCTTCAATGATCGGAACGACATTGGGATGCCCAGTAGCCCGCGTCCAAGATTGCGCCTCGGCTTGAAGGATCCGACTCGCGCCAAGGCTGTCTCTCGGAATCTTGATTGCGACCTGGGTCGTCGCCAACTTTCCAATACGATTCGCTTTCCAGACTTGCCCAAAGCCGCCTTGCCCCAAACGTTCGACCAATTCGTAAGGTCCCAGACGCGATGAAACTGAAACGCTAGATTGCTTTGCCTGGCGAGTTCGGGGCGTGTCCGTATCGGCCAAAGATCGAGTTGGGGCTCGATCGTCAACCGTTTCATCCTGACCTGAGTCAGGCTTGGCGACCGACTTCTCGGTTGCGGAACCCGCCGACGGATTGTCAGTCTCCGCGACACTGCGTCGATGAAACGCGTCCCAGGCACTCAATACGGTGGACCGGTGTTGGGCAAAACGCCTTTGGTAATCTCCCAAGTCCAACGGGCCAGTGCGAGCGACCCACCACCATTCGATTTGCAACAACTCGGAGAGAAGCCCTGGTTTTTCGGACGATTCAACCTGCTGTAGAAACGATTCCATTCGCGGATGATGTCCGGCGACCCATTCCGCTTCAAATCGCTCGCAAACTTGTTCGATTTCAGCATCGCTCATTCGATCACGGGCCAGCAACACGGTTTATGCCTGGTCAGTTGAAACCCTTAGAATATATCTGCAAAGGCAACGTGTCACCGGCCGGTACGATCGGATCAGGGGAAGATTTGAAGCGTTCCCGGTTGCGCATCTTCGACGTCTTCGGGCGATTCGCTTCCGGCAACGTGATCATCACGAGACGGGACCGAATCTAGATCGGTTGCGTCGCGCCAAACGTGTCGGGAAGCGAACCGTCCAAACGAGTTTCAGCATCTTCCGCTTCAGACAACTGTCGATCATACATGTCGCGAGATTGCTTCCTTCGGCGGCGTTCATCTTCGACCGCTCCGATCGCGGTCACGATCGCCTTAGCATCGTGCGGGAAATAATTGTCGCGACTTCAAAGTAGCCATCACGCTCCGTCGTGATGATCGCCGGAAATACAGGACAGTTATTTCCCGCACGATGCTTACCAGCCTCGGCCAGAACGTATGGATTGAGCATCGAGGATTGGGACTGCCCGGTCGAGTTCATGACAACGGACATGGTCGGCCACGGTTTCCATGGACGATCCGGTTTTGCGTCACCGGGTAGGCGCGAAAAGAGGAATCGTCAATTGTTTCGGCCGCAAATATTCCCAAGGATCAAACAGATCACCGCTGTGATGGTCACGTAGTGTTAGCATGCCGCGAATTTAGCGCGAAGATGTAAACACGCAACTCCAAACTCACGACTTTTTGCCGCCCCATCAACTTCTGACAATATCTCCCGCCGCTGCAGGTTCCGCCGCTTCGCTGCAGTTTCCGAAAATCCTAGTCCGAGATTTCGCGATCTGTGCGTCGAACGAAATCCGCCACGACGCGCAGGTCGATGCAACCGAAGCAACTTAGACACCTCGTTGGCAGGACCGCTAAAGGCCACGTTCGCACCACTACGGTGAATGTCAACCTTCAAACGCGCAGACTGCAAACGACGCCCGCCCGTCGACAACTACAGCTAGAACCACGTCCGCGCCGCCCAGACGAAAACCGCTAGGGTCCAGAGGGGCGGCACAAGCGAAATGGGCAAGACCAACCATCGAACCCGCCAGCGTGTCGTTAGAAAAGTAATCAGCCCCAACACAAACGACGCTGGCATTGCCAAAAAGATAATGCCGACAGTGGACGCGCTCCAAAGTAACTTTGCTTCATCGGAGAAGGAGCTGCTTTCGGGTAACACCCCGAATTCGCACAATAAGGTGACTGTCCCAACAATCACTAAACCCCAACAAAGTGCGGCCGTAGCTAGGAACATGATCCAAAGCAAACAGATAAGCAGCATCTTCAGCCAGGGTAAACAGCTTGCCAACTTATGTTGCACGTTTTTCTGATGAATTAAGCTGCCGTTAGGATCCTCCACATTGAACGTGAGTACTGCCTCACATTTGCTACACTTGAATTTTCTTCCGATCAGTGCCTGTCGAACTTTTATTAATCTTTCACAGGATGGGCACGTCTTCTTCCATATGTGATTCGATCCGTTCGACAATCTTCCCCGCTCATCGTCCAGCCCGTTTCCGCTTGGCGGCGACATTGGCTCTTCGAGACTCGCCGCAGCCTTCATCTGGTCGTGATTAACAAAGAACTCTCGCAGGGAGTCCGCGTGCTCCGGGTGCCCTTCAATCAACGCATCGCGATCGAGGTACTGTCCGCTTTTCTCTGCCTCAAGGTATCTAGCGATCAGTGACTCGAGATCATCGTTACGTTCGCGGCGGTCGGGCGACATACGGCGTACCTGACTGGATGGACAATACCTGTTACTTCATTGAGCCCCTTTTCTAGCAGGTGTATACGTGGCGAACCACAATTCGAGGGTTTCAGCGACCGTTGGACTTGAATTTGATGGGCGAAGATCAAGACCACAAATCTGCGTGGCCTAATGGTGCGATCGCTGCCCTACGTCATACATGTAGGAATGCTCGTAAGTCCACGAGGTTGGACCACTCTCTGTCTCGAAGAAAATGCGATTCGCCGCCTCGGTGCCAACACCGCCAGCAGTTGCACCGGCTCGGCGCAGTTTTGCCAGAATCTGGTCCGGGATTTCAGGAAGTGTGCGTCGGAGCGTTCTCGGAAATTTCGAGCGGTCGATGCAACCGAGAGCACGAAGGAACCGGCAAGCAACGTCAGTTACAAGTCGAATCGCTGCCCTTGGCTGGGCTTGTTACTCGCTGAAGAGTCGCGCGAAATCCGGCAGTTTATTGTCGTGTCCTGCTCGCCAAGAGTATTTAGGACTGTTGTGAAGGCGTTGGATGAGGACTGTTCCCGCCATTCGGCGGTCACCAACGCCGAACCGCTCGGCCGAACTTGCTTCGCCGACTCCTTTGGCCAGCCAACGGCGAATCGCACGACAGCGAAGCGGCAATCTTCAATAATTTTGGCCAATGACCGGCATTTCCTGTAAGGAGCAACCCGCAAGTGTGACCAACCTTTGTAGGGCGACAAAAACAAGGAAACCTTCGAATCCCGAATTGAACTGAGAATCAAAGGCCGCTCGTGCCCGACAACGATGACATATCGATATTCATGGACTGGCTAGAGAAGCACAAGGCTTCGGTCATCCAGGTCGCGCGTGCCTACACATTTAGCAGCGAAGAAGGCCAGGATCTTGCTCAGGAGATTCTGCTGCAAGCGTGGCGGTCACTGCCAAAGTTCGAGGGCAGGTCCAGTCCGGCGACCTGGTTTTACCGCGTCGCACTGCATACTGCGATGAATTGGCGCCGCAACGATGAACGTCGGCGAGCACATCAACGGCCGCTGCTGGAAGTTCAAACTCTGCCGTCTGGATTGGCGGATTCTTGCCAGCATGTTGAGCAACGGGAAACCGTGGAGCAACTCTACAAGGCCATCCATCAGCTTCCCAAATCCGATATCGCGCTGGTGCTGCTTTACTTGGACGAACTGTCGTACCGCGAAATGGCTGGCGTGCTAGGAATTTCCGAGAGCAATGTCGGCGTACGGCTCAGCCGCGCGAAGAAGGCACTGGTCAATCTGATGAATGTTGAAACCGCGGAGGGCCGGAACGATGAGTCTTGACAAATTTCAACAAGCCTGGAAAGCCGAAGCATCGCAGTTGAAGGTGACGTTCGATGCCGACTTGTTGTCGAAACAGGTACAGCAGTCACACGACGAATTTCGTTCTTTGATTTTCTGGCGCGACGTCCGTGAAATTGGTGTGTCGTTGTTGATGATTCCAATCTGGTTTGCGATGGGCATCGGCCTGTCGTTGCCCTGGTCGTGGTGGTTGACCGTGCCGGCCCTGATTTGGGTAGCGGGCTTCATGCTGATGGATCGAAAGCGACATCCCAAAACGCCGAGCGAACCTGGTGAATCTCTATTGTTCTATGCGAAAGAGTCGCTGTCTCAGGTCGATCATCAAATCTGGCTATTGCGGAATGTTTTCTGGTGGTACTTGTTTCCGTTTGCAATTTCGCTCTCGGCGTTTTTCATTAACGTTGCCTGGAACACGACAGGCACATGGTGGGGAGCCATGCTCGTTGGCGCACCGTTCGGACTGTTTCTCTACTATCTCTACCGCTGGATCTATCGACTGAATCAAAAGGCAGTCCGACAGCAGCTTGCGCCGCGGAAAGAGCACCTGCAGAGAATTGTCACAAACCTGGAAAGTGACGGTGGAGGCGACGCGTCGGAGCTAGACGATCTGGTGGAACTTGTCTCATCGCTTTCCGCGTCCGATCAGAACGTGGGATTGAGTTCAGACTGGTCGACCTGGTCCGAAAATTGGAACCGCATTGTCCCGTCGTGGTGGATCGTGGCGATGATCCTGGTGCCGACGTTGACCGGAGCTTACTGCGGTTACCGGTTTGCATTCGCCCAAGCGGGTCCGGTGTTCTTTCAATCCGTGGTCGCCGCCGTGATTCCTTTCGAGATCATGTTTTTCGGCCGTTGGTACCTCACGGCCAAACGATACAAGGGGCAGCCGCTGAAGGGGGCGGACAAGACGCGGCCTGGTGCTCCGGCAATACTCGTGCTTGTAACGATTCTGATCATCTCGGCACTGGCTGTCGCCGCCGTCTTTTCCTTCGTCGCTACAGCCAACCCCCACGCACCGCCCAGTCGGGAAACGGCCCGTGTGTTTGATCCGCCCGTCACGGACGAGGGCTATGCCAAAGTCGCCCCGTTCTCGGGCGTGCGGTGGGAGAACGATTTGCCAACCGTTCGCGTCGATGGCGATTGGTCGCGATTGAGGTCGATCGATGGTTTCCCGATTGAAGAGATCATGTCATTTTCTCGCGAGCAATACGGCTCAATGGCTCGCAAACGATTCACGGAAGACTTGGTAGAAGTCCTTTCAAAGATGGGGCACGACCCAGATTGGGAGGTCACTCTTGAACTACAACTCGCCGGTGGTGAGCCAAAAACCGTGCGAGTGCGAATGACCGCCGTCAATCGCCGTGTGGCTCGCTTGGATCTTGAAATCCGAAGCAAATGGATCGACACCGGGAAGAACTAGATACAAGGAGCCTAGCACAGTGGTCGCCGCGAACGAACGTCACTCGGCGGAGAATTCGCGGGCAAAAGGCGAAGAAGAGCCGGTAAAATACAGTGTGACGTCACTCCATTGATCCAAAAAACCGGCCGCCAACTGGAGAATCCGTTTTCTCCTCACGAACCCTTCGCGACGATGCATTCGCCCGTCGCAACAAGTGTTGGTTTTGCTGTAGCTTCGAGAACTACCTTAACGAGACCTTCGACATCTCCAATGTCAGCGTCATTGTTGTCCACGGACTCGCCGGCGACGACGAACTTCGGGATGCGAATCTTTATGCACAGTTTGGCCGCCTTTCGCGCTGAATGGCAATCTTACCGCATAGCCGCAATTCGCGATGCATTCATAGTCCATGAGAGCGAGCAAGCATTGTTGCTCGCTGGCTTTCTTCTCCACTGGCCACAACTGCGGATTGAATTGCCCAATTCCATACCCTGGTTTCGGGCGATTAAGTCGCCCTAAAGCAGATCCACTCACCCCTTCTCACATTGCGTTCGGTTGGACCAACCGGAACTGCGGACTTCTGATACGAATATCGCTTCAATAATTGACGGGAACTGATTCAAGCTGGAACGCCGATTACTCGGAACTCCTGTCTGAATCGGACAGACGTTTGAAAACGCGAAATTCGATCCGCCTAGTGAAATAGATTTCCGGTTACACACTAAACACTTGAGGAATGTGATGTCAGAGAAAAAGAAGGCGTTGGCAGTAGCCAAGTCTGCAATCAAAGAAGTCATGGCAGACTTCCCACCGATGGCACATTGGACGTACGCCGCCGATGCAGTAGCGTTTCACCTTGGAGAGGCAGGCATTTACCACCAGCCGCTCCATGACGTGGAAGACGATTATTCTGACACTCGCCCGGGACTGATCGCGGTATGCGATTCGTTCGACATCTATTGGGACGGAGAATCTGTGTCGGGCGTTTCATTGAAAGACACCGAGTCAATTTGGTCGTGCTGATTATCGCAATTAATTTTTCAGAAAAGAGAACCCCCCTCTTGGCCTGTCAACTCTCGTAGCTTTTTTCCTTTGGCATCGAATCTGGCGAGCGGAAGGGCTTAAAGTGCGACGAAAACTGAAGAAGACGCGGGCCAAGGGAAAGTCTGGCAATGCCTGTTGTCAGTTGCAGTGCTGAGCGCGCCAATTATGGTCTTCCAAGCAGCTCGCGCCGCGTTCAGGGCTTCGCCTTCGAGACCGTCGAACAATAGCACAACTCACTGAAACTGTCTCAGCATGCCCTAATTGCCTTCGTGTTAGCCAAGTCCATTCAGCCACACATTCCTTTCAGTAAATCTGCGAGTGCTCTAATATCCGGTCCCGATCGACGGCGAGCTCCCGCTGCCAGCGGCATCCCATGATGCTGTGCCGCGCGATCGGAACCGCATCGGTCTGACACGCATCGTTAAATGCGGGCACGGCTTGCTTGCATGTCTCACAGAACCAGACCGACCATCGCAAGCCGCTCCGCAGCGGAACGCCGATGACGAATACGGCACTCGATGATCACTGGCACTATTTATGAAAATAGTGCAGTAAGAAAGTTCCGGGACAACCAAGGCTTTATCCCGACAGGACTATCGTCTTCCCGCCTGCCGGATAAATGAAGTACGCCGGGCGTTCGCATACTTGGCTACCCCTGGGCGCCTCACAGGCGCCGTAAAGCCCTCAGGCTTCGATCCGCCATTCCGAGTCACGATTGGACTTACATCGCGCGAGCGCCGGCGCTAGGCGCCTTCTCGCGCCAACCAGGTCGTCCGCAATGAAGGCGGGTCCGTCCGGCCGACCGTCGCCTGGGCGATAGCGAGGTCGAACCACTCCCCACTCTGTGTTGATCGCATTGGCTGCGGACTCCGAATTGCGACCGGGTGTACACCTGATGCTGCCGACGAACGCGGCACGGATGATCGGAGCTGCACTATTTACGTAAATAGTGCAGGACGGAAGCCCACCTCAGCAGTTACGGCACCAGCTCTGTCAGGCTACGGCCCCATATCATCACAGCGATTCCAGGCTCACGAATGCTATGTTTTTGAAGGATACCCAGGCCAGGTTCGTGGGTGCTTCCGAACCGTCCTGGCATATGACCTCGGCGCGGTCGACGTCTGACTCAGTGATTTCCGAATAGGTAACTCTGCATCAATTTCCGGTTCTCGTCAGCGGTCGACTCCGGCTCGGCCTGCTTGCACATGCGGTCGTACACGGCGTAGGCATGCTTCCACAGCTCCTCGACAACGGTTTCGGCGCTCTCCGTTGTCTCGAAGGCCGTAAGCACGACTTCGATGAGCGGCAGAAATTCCGAGTCGTCGATCGCAAGCCCCTCGTCCTGATGTGCGAACATCGCATCAATCTGAGCTTTGCCGAGCCGTAACAGGAGACGTCTGGTGTCACCGTTCATGTGGGGGCGCTTTCACCTTGCTGGTCGCAATTTTGATAAATCGTCGCCATCATTTTGTGGACCGGGGGTCACAGTGAGAACCGCACGTCGCGAATTCAAACGTGGTCTCCTTTTGCGCTCGGAGGGTCAGGTCGTCGCGCCATGGAGCTCTCCGTAAGGGCAGGTGCAAACCCACCAAACTACGGCCAGCGTCAACATGGCAATCACGGGCGCTTACGTTTGCTCGTGGTTGTACGAGCGGCTCAGTTCACCGATCAGTTGATTCAGCTCAAAGCGACTCATCCGGACTCGGCGGATCATTTGTCCCTTGGGCCAGCGACGAAGTGAGGCCTCCAATCGCTCAAACGGGTAGCCGTACTTCAAGATCAAGTCGCGGTACTCGATCGTCAGTTGAATTCGCTCGGTCAGTTTCGCCATATTCTTCAAGCCATCCTGCAAGACCGCAGGCGAAGTGCTTAGCTATCCGTTCTCGACGCTGTAGCGCTTCAACTCCTCACGGAGGTCCGCTTGGTCATCGCCGTACCAGTACTCATCTCGCTTCTGAATCGTCATGTGAATCACCTGCGTGATGGAGAGTGGTTGTCAAGCCGATCCGCCAGCTCTACACAGTTTGAAGATCAAATACATTTCGCCGCTGTGCTTTGCTTCGTCGTGAAAACCGTGGATGATGCGGGCAGCAATGGTCTGCGGTCCGCGGTCAGGATGGGCAATCTTGGTGAGGGCGTCGGCGCTCGCAGAAGACAGCAGGTCGATGACTCGGGCGAGCTGGTCATGAAGCTGTGACCGAACTTCATCGCGCGATGGCCAATCTTTCGTTTGACTCGGGGGCTGACAATCCATTCCGAACCTCTCGGACCAGCCCACAGGCAGATGACCACCGGCACCAAGAAGTCGCTCGCAAAGTACGTCCTGCAGCCAGACTGCATGGCCTGCGTGCCAAAGGATATGATTCGATGTTCCTGGTGGTGCGAATGTGAGCCATGCCGGCTCAGCAGAATCGAGCACGCGGATTGTGTCGCGACGTACTTGGCGAGCAAGTTCCTGAAGTGTTTCGCTGGTCGTCATTCTATTCTCGACGGAGACACACCAACATACGAGGTGCAGCAATCCACGGAAGGTCCGATTCGCATGAAGAAAGGGTCGGCGAGGCGAGCTGGCCGCTGGGGCACTAGCGACCAAGCATCAACCTCGCCGACCCGGCGATTATATCGAACTTGGCTGTCGCTGCTGACTGAAGCCATCTGCTCTGCCGGGCTTCTGGACTAGTCCGGAAACGAAAAACCCTCAGTCGTGTCCGGAGACATGACCGAGGGATTCGTGGAACTGCGAAGGCGTCGAAGACTTAGTTTCAAGATTTGGTGACGTTTTTCATCAACGCTCTGGCATCGTTCTGCAAGTAACCCGGAATCGACGGCTCGGACTGGATGGCGACTTCCGGGGAATCACCCCGCACGGAGTTCATTCATTACACTTCGCAAGGCAACCTGGAAGGGATTCGTCAGGGGAACTGGAAGTTACTGGTGAAGAAGCCGAGAGCTTCCCGAAATCAGAAAAGTGCCACTGCCGCGGCGAGACCGCCGCAAATCCTGTTGTTCGATCTCAGCAAAGATGTTGGTGAGCAAAACAACGTGGCCGAAGAGAATCCGCAGATCGTGAGCCAACTTAGGGCACGCATGGAAGAACTGGACGCGGAGATCACAACCAGCGCGCGCGCTCCCTGGACCAAGGAATGAGTGGCTTTGACTTCGAAGTTTTAGGCAAAGAGTCGGTTCTTGGTGCCACTGAATCGCGTCGACTGCGAGTGAATCAATGTCGGCCGCGGTGGCAACTGCAGCCCACCGCGTCGCAGTATTCGCTCTCTTGGCTGATGCCCCCATCCCGCTGCCAGTAGAAGTTGGGTCGAGGGGCTGCGTCACCGAAGCGGTTCATCCGATCGGCCTCGAAGACATTCCCATTGGCAATCACCAAAGCAATTTTCTCGCTGTCCCGGATCCGTTTGGTGGGATCGGCCTTCTTGCGCAATACAATCAAGTCGGCCAATTTGCCCACTTCGATCGAACCTAGGTCGTCGTTCAGCCCTAGGTACTTAGCGCCGTTGATCGTGCCGCATGTTAAGGCTTGCATCGGTGTCATGCCTCCCTGTACGAAACTCCACATTTCCCAATGCGTGCAGATGCCGGGCAGTTGCCCGTGCCCTCCGGTTTGTACGATGCCGCCCTCGTCTACGACTTGCCGAGCGATCTCGGCGACCCGCATGTGGTTGTAGTCTTCATCCGGTGCTTTCTCGCGTCGGCGGGCTCGCGGGTTCAAGACGTGAGGCGGAATGAAGGTTTGCAATCGAGTGTGGAGCCAAAGGTCGTTGATTTGGTACCAATAGCGTTCACCGGAAAGCCCGCCGTAAGCCACGTTGAGCGTCGGTGTGTAGCCCACCTGCGTACCTCTCCAAAGGTCCATTACGTCATCGTATGCCGATTGCACTGGCAACGTATGTTCGATGCCCGTGTGACCATCAACGATCATCGTCATGTTGTGCATAAACGTCGAACCGCCTTCGGGAACCACCATCATGTTCAGTTCACGGGCCGCGGCGATCACTTGCTGACGTTGATCACGCCTCGGTTGGTTGTAGCTCTTCACCGTAAAGGCACCCACCGCCTTCATCCGCTTGAGATGAAAGCGCGCGTCATCAAGCGAATCAATTTCAGCTTTGCTTGCTCCGGTCGCGCCATACAGAATCCGACCGGTCGAGAACGTTCGTGGCGCGGTGATCAATCCGGCTTTGGCCAGTTCGCTGGCGGCGAAAATGCCGTGCGTATCGTTGCTGGGGTCATGAATCGTCGTGACTCCGAACGCCAGTCTCGCGTAGTCGATCCAATTGTGCTGAGGCGTCATCCCGAAGGTCGCCTGCGCACCATGAGCGTGCGTGTCGATCAGACCTGGCATGATCACTTGGCCACGGACGTTGGTTTTGATGTAGTCCTCCGGGATTTCGATTTCACTTCGCGGGCCCACGGCAACGATACGATTCTGGTCGATCAGGACGACACCATTCTTGATCACGCCGGCATCACCCATGGTGATGATTCGCCCACCGACCAGCGCTCGCCTTGCATTGGGTTTGGCCGTTGGTTGAGAGAATCCGATCGACAAAGACTGTACGTTCGGTTCCGATCCAACGGTGTCATCGTCACTGTTTTCTTGGCGTGCCGCTGCAGCCGTCAGCGCCTTGCTCAAATCGCAAGTGAAAAGCTCTGGTCCGAGGCTCCAGTGCAGTGATTGGCTGCCGCCTGAGAAATGGACAAAGTCGCCCGCTTGCTCGCTGACTTTGACCACAGGCAGTCCCTTTGCATTGGGACCGACAACAATTGGCTTGGGCGATGTAACGAACGGCGTCAAGAAGACATGAAAACGTTCAATCAACGCAACAGATTGGCCGTCTGGTGAGACTCGGAAATCGGTAGCCCAGTCGCTCTTGTAGTGTTCGCGGAGATCGTTACCGGAACGATCGATCGACACGAGTGTTACGTTGTCGGATTCCTTTTCAGACTTTTGCCTCGTGAGGAAGATGCGTTTCCCGGTGTGGTCAAACTGTGGCCGCGTACCATCTTCACAGAGAAATTTCGGCTTGCCGCCCCGCACCGGTGTAATGTAGATGCCCGGTTCACGCGACCAAAGCGATGATCGGATGTGACCACCTCCGCGTTTTTCATAGACAACCTCGTCGCCGTCCGGCGAGAACTTGGGGTGCCGGTAGTGACCCGGTTGACGAGTGACGATCCAATTTTCGCGACGTGCCGGATCGGTTGACGCAATCCGCAAGGCACCGAGTTCGCGGTCATTCCAAGTCGTGTAAACGATGTGCTTGCCGTCCCGAGAAAACGATGGGGAAAACTCAAAGTGATCGGCATGCTGTGTCAGTCGCGTCGGCTCGCCGTCGGGCAACGATTTGAGATACAGATGCCCGAGCGTTTGGAAGACGACCTGTTTGCCATCCGGTGAAACGTGAACGTCCTGCAACATCTTCACGTCAAATTTGTCCTGACCTACGCTGATTGGATGGCGGACTGCTTTACGAATTTCGCGATGATCACGTATGCGAAATGGAATGATCGAGGAATCACCCGATCCAACGTCAATGCGGCGGATCTTTCCTTTGGCCCAAATGACGATCGAGCGTCCATTGGGCGTCCAATCAAACCCGCTGTAGACGCCGTGTATCGCCCACGCTTCTTGCATGTCGCGTTCCAGGTCGTCGCAGAGCAGGCGAATGCTGCCCGACTGTAGATCAAAAAGGTGCAAACCAGTCTTCGCGCCGACGCGGCGAACGAATGCGAGTGTCTTTCCGTCGGGCGAAGGCGTTGGTCGACAAGCTCCGCCGGGACCGCGAATGAGCGTTTCCGTTTTCCCCTCGGCCAAATCTAGACGCTTGATTGCATAGATGCCCTGATGCGAATTCTTGTCGTACTCAAATAGGTTGCCTGGAGTGACGTCTTGGCTGTAATAAAGGTAGCGACCATTGGGCGAATAGATCGGCTCGTTGACGTCCTTCTGATCATTGGGACGCTCGGTCAACTTGACGCCCGCTGTCGCGCCCATGGCTACTGCGTCGCGATGATACATCCAACATTCACCCGCCCCCAACGATCGGCGGCTGGTGAAGTGCTTTCGCGCGACCAAGTAGTTCCCATCGGGAGACCAAGAGGGGCCACTGAGTAAGCGATATGTTTCGTTGGTGACTTGCGTCGGCGATTCACCTTCCGCCGACATGATCCAAACGTTGTCGCCCGCCTTCTTGCTCTTGCCAACGCGGTCGCTGGTGAAGGCAATGTGCTTGCCATCAGGACTGTACCGGGGCTGCATGTCCCAAGCGATTGATTGCGTCAAGTTTTTGGGCAGGCGGTTGCCAGTGGCCTCGGTTCCGTCGGCACCCTCGATCGACATCGTATAAACATCGCCTAGCAAGTCGAATGCGATCTCTTTCCCATTTGGGCTGACATCGAGGTTCATCCACGTTCCTGTATCACAGTCAATCGCTTGTTTTTGCACGGGCCCGGGCGGTGACTCGATATCCCAGGCGGCGTCTTCGGCTTTCTTCGCCGTCGAATCGGTTTCATCACCACGACCAATCAGTGCGGAGAGGCAGAGCGAGGCTAAGAACAGACGATGAATCATGGTCGGCCGGCGAAATCGTGGGGAATTTGAAAGCAGGTGCTACGATGATACTCCGTCGGATCGTTCGCGATCAGACATTCCCTCGCCTGGACAGTCAATTCGCCGGGCAACAAATTTCTACGTCCATCTGTTATCAGTCGCTGCGGTTACCGGCAATCAATGCAGCCTATCGCATGGCAAACGGTTAGATCGGTTCGACCGAGCGGACCTGGGATGGCAGCGATACGAGTACACCGCATTATCGGGCGATCACGGACGACGACAAGCGAATCATGGTCTTCATCTGCCACAACACCGACCTGGGAGACGGCTGGGAGCGTGAAGCCGAATCCCAGTGATACTTCGACGAGTTTTCGGTCAAGAAAGCCTATCCGATGGGCATCAACATCGAGACCTACGCGATGACCCACTGATCATTGGACGCCCGTTTGGCATTCAGAGGGAGTCAACTGGCGGTTAAAGATGGTCGACTTCGACCGAATAATCAATGCTGGCTAACTCGCCATGATCAGAACGGCCTTTGGATACTCTACGTGCACGAGGATGCATCGCCCGAGGTGGATTCGGATCTTCGGGCGTCAACGGGTCGCTCTATCTCAGCAACGGTCTGTGCGTCGTGTCGATATTCGGCGGGGGCGTCGAGGTTTGTGATCTGCAGCAAAGCCTTCGGAAAACCGTGTTTGCGGGGCATCAGCCGCTCGCCGTGCAGCCCGGAGGGTCAAAGCCAAAATTGCCGCACATACGAGCGATGTCGGTTTCACCGGACGGCACACAACTCGTGACCACGGATTTCAATGGCATGGTTTAGTCCGCCTAGAATTGCAGTCACTTGCGAAAAAAAACACCTATACTGATGCTTTCTTAGTAGCAACCTTTGGCTGACGGACGTTCATGGTCATTTCGTTTGCTCGCCGAACCGATGAACCCCTTGAACAATATCAAAATGCAATTGACACGCATCTGGATCATCGCCTCGTTGGGTGTGTTTTTGGCTTGCTCATTCACGACCGGCCATGCCGAAACGGGTGATTCGGCGATCAATCAGTTGTCTTTTAGACGAGACGTCCGCCCGATCATCTCGAATCATTGCTTCGCGTGCCATGGGCCTGACGAACAGCAACGCGAGGCTGACGTTCGCTTGGACGTTGCCGACGAAGTGGATCTCGAAGAATTGCTCGCGCGGATCACATCGACGGATCCTGATGTCATGATGCCACCGCCAGAAATGAACAAGCCACTCAAACCCGAGCAAGTCACAACGCTGACGCGGTGGATTGACCAGGGGGCTCCGCTACGAACAGCACTGGGCGTTCGCGCCCCCACAAGATCACGAACTTCCGCAAGCAAAAATCGCAAGTTGGAGCGATCATCCGATCGACCGCTTCGTGTTGGCGAAGTTGGAAGACGAGAAGATGCGACCAAGCCCGCGGGCCAACAAGCGAACGCTGATTCGCCGAGTCACGTTTGACCTGACCGGGCTGCCGCCAACCATCGAGCAAATCGATGCGTTCTTGGACGACACAGTCCGATCGCGCGTTTGAAAATTTGGTCGACGGATTGATGAGCAGTCCAGCTTACGGCGAACATATGGCTCGCTACTGGCTCGATCTTGTTCGCTTCGCCGACACCAACGGTTTACACCATGATCATTATCGTGAAATGACGCCGTATCGCGACTGGGTCATTCGCTCGTTCAACGACAACCTGCCGATGGACGATTTCATCACTTATCAACTAGCCGGCGACCTGTTTGAACAGCCGACGGTCGATCAAAGAATCGCTTCGGGTTTCAATCGATTGCATCTGATCATCGACCGTGGCACGGCACTTCCGGAGGAGAGTTTCTTTCGTAATGTGGTCGATCAAGTATCCGCCGTGGGCACCGCATTCATGGGACTGACCGTGCAGTGCGCCGTTTGCCACGATCACAAATACGATCCGATCACGCAAAAAGACTTTTATCAGCTTTCCGCATTCTTCAACAACTTCGACGGTGAACCTGAAACGGGCGGTCGCGAGGTTCGCTGGATTTCAAACGCGGCTTGCAACCGCCATACATCAACCTGCCTACGTCGCGAGCAAGAAGAGGAACTGAACCGTCTCGACGCCGAAGTCGCGAAACTCGAGTTGCAGGTCAAGCAGCTTCAAGCAAAACAGAAAGCTGCCGAAATGAAAAGGCGAAGATCACGAAGACGATCGCGAAGGCGAGGACAAGGAGCTCAAAGACAGCGCAGAAGAGAATCAGGTGGAACGAGCAACCGAACCAGGACTGGCCGATGAGTTGAAAGCCCTGACGGCGAAACTCAAACAGATCAGACAGAACGCTCGTGATGCATGTGCTGCGTGCGATTCCGGCTACGTTGGTCATGAAAGAACGCTCGGAAGTCCGGCCCGCTCACATCATGATCCGCGGTGCCTACGATCAACCGGGCGAGCAGGTCAGCGCGTGACGTGCCCAGCTTCCTGCCGCCAATGAAGAAACAGGAAGGTTTGAAGACTCGGATGGATTTGGCCGAGTGGTTCATCGACCCGGCCAACCCGCTGACCGCGCGAGTCGCGGTGAATCGTTTTTGGCAACAGTTCTTTGGCGTCGGTTTGGTCAAGACTTCGGAAGACTTTGGTGCCCAAGGTGAATCGCCCAGCCATCCCGAAATTGCTGGACCATCTGGCAATCCGGTTTGTCGAATCCGGCTGGGACGTGAAGGCGCTCGTGCGGTCGATCGTGCTATCGCAAACCTACCAGCAATCGTCCCGAGCCGCGCTCGATCAGTATCATCGCCGATCCCGACAACCGCTTGCTCGCTCGAGGTTCGCGTTTTCGTTTGGATGCCGAAGTGATTCGCGATCAGATTGCTGGCCGGTTTCGGGACTGCTCAACACGACGCTGTACGGCAAGAGCGTGAAGCCACCGCAACCGGAAGGGTTGTGGAAAATCGTGGCGATGCCAAGTTCCTATCCGAACGTGTTTGAAGCCGACACGGGCGAGAAGATCTATCGCCGCAGCGTTTACACGTTTTGGAAACGTGGACTGCCACCTCCGCAGATGACGATTTTTGACGCACCGACTCGCGAGAGCTGCATTGCCCGTCGCGAACGCACCAATACGCCGCTGCAGGCATTGTTGCTGATGAACGAAGAACAGCATTTCGCCGCGGCGATGCACTATGCCAAATCACTGCTGAAGCGATCGGAATTGACCGATGACGAGAGAATTCGCGACGGCCTATGAATCGATCACCTCCCAGCTGCCCGGACGAACAGACACTCGGCCAGTTGCAGACGCGCCAGGCAAGAATTTCTGAATCTGTATGCCAACGACCCGACCGCTGCCGAAGCGATGGTCACCGCCAGCACAGGATCCCAGCATCGCAGCCATGTCCGATAGCCGAGCAACAAGTCGAACTCGCGTCGTGGACGATGCTTGTTCATTCGCTGTTGAATTTGGATGTCACCAAGACGCGAGAGTAATCAACGATGAACCCGATCGAACAATACAAACCTACTCTCAGGACCGTCGTCAGTTTCTGCGCGGATCGGCGATGGGACTCGGGTGCTGCGGCGCTGGGGTCTGCGGTCTTGGGATCGCGTGCGGCACAGGCGCAGTCGAGCCAGCTGAGTCGGGATTGCACTTTCCCGCCAAAGCCAAACGGGTCATTTTCCTGTTCATGGCTGGGGCACCCAGCCAGATCGATTTGTTCGATTACAAGCCCGATTTGCAGAAGCAGTTCAACAAGCCGTTGCCGGCAAGCGTCAGCAACGGGCAACGCGTCACGGCCATGACGAAAGGCAAGACTCGAAGCTGGTCGCGCCGTCGATGTTCAAGTTTTCACCGACAAGGCGCCAGCGGCATCTACATGAGCGAATTGTTGCCGCATCTGTCGGGTGTCGCCGACGATTTGTGCATCATCAAGTCGATGCACACCGATGCGATCAATCACGATCCCGGCAAGACACTGATCTGCACCGGATCGGAAATCCCCGGCAAGGCCAGCCTGGGTGCCTGGTTGAGCTATGGACTGGGCCGCATGAACGAGAATCTTCCCGATTTCGTCGTCTTGAATTCGGCCTTCTGGACTGGCGGTACCGGCAATGTTCAAGCGCTCTACAGCCGACTTTGGGGATCCGGCTTCCTGCCCTCCAAACACCAAGGCGTCTCGTTCCAACCGTCGGGCGATCCGGTGCTGTTCCTTTCCAATCCGCCCGGTGTCAGCCGCGACAGCCGGCACAAGATGCTTGACTTGGTGACGAAGCTGAACCGGGAACATCTGGACGAGGTTGGCGATCCCGAGATCCAGACCACCATCGCGCAACAGGAAATGGCATTCCGCATGCAGGCGTCGGTGCCCGAACTGACCGACATGTCTCGGCGAGAGCCAGAATACGCTGGACGATGTATGGACCTGAGGTCGAAAAGAGTGGATCGTTTGCCCGAAACTGTTTGTTGGCCCGCCGGATGGTCGAACGCGGCGTGCGCTTTGTCCAGCTCTTCCACCGCGGCTGGGACCATCACGTCGGGTTTGCCAAAGAAGCTTCGCGGCCAAGCCTACGATGTTGATCAACCGGCTGCGGCGCTGATCGCCGATTTGAAACAACGCGGCTTGCTCGACGACACCTTGATCGTGTTTGCCGGCGAATTTGGTCGTACGACTTACGGCCAAGGAAAACTTACCGCGACCGATTATGGACGCGACCACCACCCGCGTTGCTTCACCGCCTGGATGGCCGGCGGCGGCATCAAAGGCGGCATCGAGTACGGGCAAACCGACGAGTACAGCTACAACATCGTCGAAAACCCGGTCCACGTTCGCGATTTCAACGCCACGATCCTGCACCAACTCGGTATCGATCACGATCGACTGACGTTCCCCTTCCTCGGTCTGGATCAAAAGCTAACCGGCGTCGAAGAAACCCACGTGGTGAAAGATATTCTCAGCTGAATATTCTGATCCGAACGTGTCGCCCATTCCCGTGGTCATCTCAAACAAATCGATGAGGTGTGGTGGTTTATCAGTCCGGAAGGCGAAAAGTTTGTTAGCCTGGGCGTGAATCACATCGAACCACACCTTTGGCTCGCACCTTATAACCGCTCGACCATTCTGGAACGCTACGGAACGGACATGGTCAACGCAAAGGGTCGCTTTGATACGACGAGTAACGCAGCGCGGAAGTGGATCGACCGCTAGGTCGAGATTTGCCGCGACTTGCACTCGTGCTATCCAAAAACTCATCCGACGTAAAACGGCAGTGATTATAACGATTTAGCGTTGCCAGACTCTCGCATTTTCATCCGAGTTCGACGCGTTCCGTTGACATGTTGTGAGAACCACCGGAAGTTGAGGCGACTTCCGGGAGAACGCCAATGCCATTTCTTCTCCAGCCCTTTCACGTGATGCTCGTCGTACTCAGTGAGTACGTGCGCAGGGAGCAGGAGAAGCAGATCGAGTATCTTCAAGTAGAGAGTCAGATCCTCCGCGAGAAGATTGGCGGCAATCGCGTATTGCTCAGCGACGATCAGCGACGCCGTTTGGCCGTTAAGGGGAAAGCTCTTGGGAGACGTCAGCCTGGGGAAGTGGCGATCATTGCTCAAGTTGACACGATTCTTCGCTGGCATCGAGAACCTATCGAGAATCCTGAACAGCGTTCCAATGCGCGTGACGGTACGGGGCGACCTCGGATCGTTCAAGAAGTTGCCGGCCTGGTTCTTCGCATGGCCAGGGTCATGTCAGCTGTATCCAATTGCCATGATTGCTGCTGGCAACCAAGCAAGGTGCGGGTTTTCGCCGGGTCTGGACGTTGAAAAGCGATTTCCAGCCATCGAACGCGGCGCGGTGCCAACGACTGAACCAATGACACCGGTCACGCCGGAGTTCCGAGTCAGAATGGTTACTCAGAATTCAGCGGATATGGGTCGGCAAAGGCGCCGAAGGCGCCCAGCCCACCATCGACTTCCAAGTCGGTCGCGGTGATGAACGAGGCATCCGGGCTCGCCAGCCAAAGGACGGCAGTCGCAACTTCGTGTGGCTGTCCGATTCGGCCAATCGGGTGCCGGTTGGCCAGTGCCGCTGCGCTCCTTGCGCTTCCAGGCTAGCTCGAACCATGGGCGTGTCGATTGCGCCCGGAGAGACCGATACAACCCGAATTCCCTGTCTGGCGTATTCCACGCCCCACTGCCGTGCTTGCATGATGTTGGCGCTCTTGATGGGACCGTAGACGCCGACTTGTCTGGCAGTTCGATGCGCCTGTCCGCTGGCGATGTTGACGATCACGCCGCTTTGCTGACGCTTCATCAGCGGCAAGACATACTTGGCCATCTGCATGTATCCCGAAAAATTCACCGCCAGCATGCGGTCCCAGACTTCTCTGGGCACCGCGTCGATCGGGCGGTAGGAGTCCTTGGGTTGGATGGCGGCGTTGTTCACCAGCACATCGACGCCGCCATATTGATCCATCACCCATTTTGCCGCCTCGCGGCAATCCGAATCGCTCGACGTATCGCAGTGCCGAAACTCAATCCGCGAGCCGAGTGACTCGTCGGCCGGTCGGTTGACATCGACACAGACCACCTGGGCGCCGCTGGTGGCAAATGCCTCACCGATCGCCTGGCCGATTCCGCTGGCTCCCCCGGTCACGATGACAATTCGGCCCCTGTTGTCATATCGTACCTCGCCAAGCGGTCGGGCATCAGACATCGATTCGCTCCTCGAAATGACATTGAGTGTGGCTCGTTTGTCCCAAACGAGAACCTGATCTGCAAAGATCGCTGTGCGATCCTCGGTTGCTCGCAACCGAGCCACAATAATTTCACAGCTAATCCGTGAACTACTCCTTCTTGGCGTTCTTTCTAACGCCCTGCCGGACCTGGATGTCGATGCCGGCAGACAGGAGACGTGCGTTCAGACCTGAGTCTAACCGTTCGACGACGTAGCGAGAACGTTGCATCGGGTGGCAACAACAACTGAGTTCGACACAACCTCTCGTGCCGTCGGAGCATGACCGTGGTTCCCGAATCGCTGATTGAGTAATCAGTACCTTTCGCTCCGCTCCCCGAAGGTCTGAATTCCGGCCACCATGCCGGGGATGACATCGCGACGACCGAGCACCTGCCGATAAACCTCGACGGAGGTCTGCCCAGCGGCGCGGGCTAGTTTCCCGAGCAGACTGCGGTCGTGGCGGCAGAAAATCCGCAGCCGCTTAGGAATCGTAAAGACGAGTTGGCGCGGGGACGCAGATGGTCTGGGCGATCGTCTCGGCGGTTAGCAGGGTGCGTTTCTGATGGCAGCTTGGACAGAGGCAGCGTTGCTGACAGGAGAACGTGACGAACATCTCGTGGTGGCAGTCGGGGCAACGGACGCGGGTGAAGCCGAAGTGCAGATCGCCGCATCGAAGGAATCGGCGGGCCACCTCACCGAAGACCGGAGCGTATGCGGTTTCAATTGGCGGACGGTAAAGGCGTTTCAGCCGCCCTAAAGCAACTCCACGCGATCACCCGCACCTCGCTTCGGTTGGACCATCCTCTAGCTCGGAGCCGATCCGCTCCGGCGCATCGGTCGCGACACCGATGCAGATTTGCGGGTTCGTCGCAGTTTCCCCTGATTCTGGACCCGGATTTCACGAAGAGTGCAGCGAAGCAATTCCGCAAACTCCGAGCGGGCGATGCAACCGCCAGCACGAAGCGTGGCCAAACGACGGACTCTTAAAGGGCAGCGGTACGCCCTTACTTCTAGAGGACTTATGGATGTTGTGCTGTCGCCGAGCAGCCGATTTTTTGCTCGTCGATCAGGAAAGATAAAAATTCTCCAGAAGCGCGAGACAAATCGCGGCGCCGTTCGCATTAGAGATCGTTGACCCACTTCAACTGATCCCAGGAAAGGTTCCGATCCATGCACCGATCCCGCAGCAAGAGCAAGAGTCCCCGTTCCTCCAGCCGCCTCGTCCAGCGCCTGCTCGGCCCGGCGGAGCGGAAGCCAGCGGCCCGCCGCCGACGGCTGAGAAGCGAACTGCTGGAAGATCGAAGATTACTGGCCGGCTGGACACAACAGGATCAGGTGTTCGCGTTCGAACGATCCGGTCGCTCCCCAACGTGATGCCAATCACGGCACTGCCGTCGCCATCGATGGCGACTTGATGGTGGTCGGTGCTCCGTTGGCGAGTGCTACCTACAACGATTCCTCCACCGGTGCGGCCTACGTCTATCGTCGCGACGATGCCGGTACGCCGCTCGATACCAGCGACGACTCGTGGCTCCACGAGGCGCGGTTGACCGCGAGCGATGCAGACAACGGTGACCAGTTTGGAATCTCGGTTGCGATTTCTGGGGACACCGTGGTGGTGGGCACCGATGCCGATGACGACGGAGGCAGTTTTTCTGGCTCGGCATATGTGTTCACCCGCAGCGTCACGAATTGGACCGAGCAGGCGAAACTGATCGCCAGCGACGCTGCAGCGGGTGACTCTTTCGGCTTTTCCGTTTCCCTTTCCGGGGACACGGCGGTGGTGGGCAGCAGGTTGGACGATGACGGCGGGACGAATTCTGGTTCGGCGTACGTGTTCACCCGCACTGGTAGTAGCTGGAGCGAGCAGGAAGTTGACCGCCGGCGACGCGGCTGACAGCGACGAATTCGGCTACTCGGTTTCGGTGTCGGGGGACACGGTGGTGGTGGGGAGCCGTCGCGATGACGACGGGGGCACATTTTCCGGTTCGGCGTATGTGTTTACCCGCAGCGGCAGCACTTGGAGCGAGCAAGCAAAGCTAGTCGACAGCAACGCGGTCGCGTTTGACGAGTTTGGTTCCTCTGTCTCAGTCTACGGCGACACGGTGGTGGTGGGCAGCTACGGCGATGATGACTTTGGCAACCGATCGGGTTCCGCTTTTGTGTTCACCCGCAGTGGCAGCAGTTGGAGTCAGCAAGCACAACTGGTCGCCAGCGATGCATTTCAGGGTAACGAGTTCGGCTCTTCTGTTTCCATCTCCGGCGACACGGTCGTGGTGGGCAGTCGCTTCGGACGCTCCGTCGACGGAACATCCCGAAGCGGTTCCGCATATGTCTTCACACGCAACGGCAGCAGTTGGAGCGAGCAGGCAAAGGTGAGTGCCGATGACGCTACCACTTTTGACGAGTTCGGATTCTCCGTTTCCGTTTCTGGGGAGACGGTGGTGGTGGGAAGCCGCCGTGATGACGTTAGCAAGTATGGTCAAAACATCTTCAACGCCGGATCGGCGTATGTGTTCGATGCCGACGGCGGACTTTGGTCGCAGCAGGATCATCTGTTTGCGTCATCGGGCGATCCATTGATTTTTGCCGAGCACGGAACGTCAGTCGCCGTCGATGGCGACCTGATGGTGGTGGGTGACTCCTCGCGAAACTCAACGATTCCCTGGCGCGGGAGCGGCGTACGTCTACCGACGTGACGACGCCGGCACTCCGCTTGATTACAGCGATGACGTATGGCTCCAGGAGGCTCGACTGACCGCCAGCGATCCGGGTACCGGTGACAACTTCGGCCAATCCGTTTCGGTCTCCGGGAACACCGTGGTGGTGGGCAGCCCGAGCGATGGTGTCGCGCCTTATCTCAATTCCGGTTCGGTGTACGTGTTCACCCATAGCGGCGGCGGTTGGGTCGAGCAGGCGAAGCTGGAAGCCAGCGACCCGGCGGACTTCGACCAGCTCGGCGTTTCCGTTTCGGTCTCCGGAGACACCGTGGTGGCGGGAAGCTCTAGTGATGACGACAACGGCTTCAATTCCGGTTCGGCGTACGTTTTCATCCGCAGCGGCACCACCTGGAGCCAGCAGGCGAAGTTGACCGCCAGCGACGCGGACTCCGGAGACCGATTTGGCTACACCGTTTCGGTCTCCGGTGAAACCGCTGTGGTGGGCAGTCCTAACAACGAAGATCAAGGGAGAGATACGGGTTCGGCATACATCTTTACCCGCAGCGGCAACCTTTGGAACGAGCAGGCCAAGCTCACGGCCAGCGACGCGGCCTCGGGGGACTATTTCGGCGTTTCCGTTTCGGTCTCCGGGGAGACCGTCGTGGTGGGCAGCGATGGCGATATCAACGACGGGGGAACTTACGCCGGTTCAGCTTACGTGTTCACTCAAAGCGGCGGTACGTGGAACGAGCAGGCGAAGTTGACCGCCAGCGACGCGGGCACCAGCGACCGGTTCGGTCGGTCCGTCGCGGTCTCCGGTGACACCGTGGTTGTGGGCAGTTTGTTCGATAACGACAGCGGGTCGAACTCTGGTTCGGCGTATGTCTTCGCACGCAGTGGCGCCATCTGGAGCGAGCAGGCCAAGCTGACCGCCCGCGACGCGGCCAAAGAGGACTGGTTCGGCGCCTCCGTCGCGGTTTCGGGGAACACCGTGGTAGTAGGCAGCCCGCAGGATGACGTCATCGTGGATGGTCTTTCGGTCGAAGACGCCGAATCGGCGTACGTGTTTGTGCCAGAGTCAGTTCCCGTCGATTACGACTTTACCTCGGCGACATTTGCTGCGGCGGAAGGCGATTCGACCAACACCACCACCGCGGTCATGCTGACACGATCCGACGCTTCGGTCGCGGAAACCGTCCAGGTCACACTGACCGATGGCACCGCAACGGCCGTATCCGATTTCACCGACGGTCCCATTTCCGTCTTCTTCGAGGCGGGTGAACTCACCAAACCGGTGCCGATCGAAATCCTGGGCGATCTGACGGTCGAGGCCGATCAATCACTGACACTTTCTCTGACCAGTTTCTCGGAAAGCGGCCAGGTCGGCACAACAAATCCGACTACAACGTTCACCATCACCAACGACGACACGGCGACGATCTCGATTGCCGATGCGTCGGTGGCGGAGGGTTCAGGCGGAACGACCGAGCTGGTGTTTACGATCACATCGACCAACCCGTCCGAAGAAGATCTGACCGTGCAGGTCGACACGGCGGAGATCCTGGGCCAGGCCCTCGGCGGCGGCGTGGACTTCACCGATATCGTCAGCGGCACCGCGACGATTGCCGGCGATAGCGTGAGTACGTCGACCTCGGTGACCGTCGTGCTCAACGCGGACTACTTCGCCGAGCCTGACGAGACGCTCGAGGTGAACCTGAGCAACCCGCAGTTCGACGGTTCGTCCGATGCAAATCGCGTCGAGATCGGCGACGCTCAGGCAATCGGCACGATCCTGGACGATGACCTGGAAAACAGCGTCGTGGTCGGTGACTGCCCGTGCGGCGGCGACCTGCGCCGGTACCCAAGCGATCTTCGTCAACGGTTCGTCGCTGGATGACAAGATCGACGTGAAGCTGGGATCGATGGGTTCGATGGGCGGTGTTCAAGATCAAGATCAAGACCGGATCCATGGCCGGTCGACGTCCATGGGAACGTTCAAGTTCGAGAGACCGTCAATCCGGCCGATCATGACGCGGTGATCAGCGCGATCGTGATTTACGGCCTGGACGGCAACGACGACATCAAGATCCACGGTGACGTCGATGGTCTGCGTGGGTTCCTGTTCGGCGGGGCCGGTGACGACAAGATCAAGGGCGGCAAGTCAGACGACGTGCTGATCGGTGGCTCCGGCGACGATCAAACTGGACGGACATCAGGGTCGCGACATCGTGATCGGTGGCACCGGCGCCGACAAGATCAAGGGCAACAAGGATGAGGACATCTTGATCGGCGGTTCGACGGACTATGACAACAACCATCTGGCGGCGTTGTGTGCGATCATGGACGAGTGGACCCGCACCGACAACACGTTCGAGGATCGCGTGAACAACGTCTTTGACGGCAGCGGTGACGCCGGTGCCCTGAACGGTTCGTTCACGCTCGAAAACCATGTGCAGATCAGCGATGGAGCGGTGGACGACTTGAAGGGTGGCGGCAGCGACACCGACTGGTTCATCGCCTCCGAAGCGGACGGTGACAAGTCCGACAAGCTGAAAGACGGCGAGGCGTTCTGGAGCGACGAGGAGGCGTTGTTCTTTGAGACTTGACGCGACAGATCGAACCAAACGCTTTTTCTCAATTTGACTGAGTAGCACGACTCTCCGAGTCGTTTTTTCCGGTCGGAGACTCGGGCTACCGAGTGCATTCCAGCGGCATTATGCTGGTCTGCATGACCGACGTCACACAGATTCTGTCAAAAATCGAACATGGCGATCCGAGTGCTGCGGAGCTGTTGCTGCCGCTAGTGTATGGGGAGCTGCGCAAGTTGGCCGCCGCGAAGCTTGCGGGTGAGAGGCCGGGGCAGACGCTGCAGGCGACGGCGCCGGTGCATGACGCCTATGTGCGGCTGGTGGATGTCGAGAAGGCTCAACATTGGGATTCACGTGGCCACTTCTTCGCCGCTGCGGCCCAGGCGATGCGCCGCATCCTGATCGAATCGGCGCGCCGCAAGCGGCTCGCTCCCCGGTCGATTTCGAAGGCCTGCAATTGGCCGCGAGTGGCCATGACGATCGGCTTTTCGAGCTGCACGATGCGCTGGATCGACTGGCGACCGACGAGCCAACCGCGGCACGAATCGTCGAAGTGCGAATCTTCGCCGGTCTGTCGGTGGAGGAAGCGGCAGATGCGCCGGGGATCTCCCGGGCCACCGCCTACCGTGAGTGGACCTTCGCCCGCGCCTGGCTGGCCAATGCCCTGGGCGACAAATTCTGAAAAATCCTGAGACAAATCGTCCGCGCCATTCGCATTAAAGGTATCCGCATCGGATGGAGTGCATCCCCGTGACCGATTCGACGACATCAGAATCGAAATTAGAACCAAAATCCCTGAAAGAGCTGTTCCTCGCGGCGCTGGAGGTCTCGCCGGCCGACCGTGACGCCTGGCTGGACGGCCAATGTTGCGGAGATACGGAGCTGCGCCGGCAACTGGGCGACATGCTGGCCGCGCATGAGGTGCCGCACAGTCTGTTGGATCAGACGGCGGTGGTCGCGACCGGCACGGTCGACGATCCCGAACGCGGCCAGCCGACTCCATGAAGCCCGGCACTCAGATCGGCCCCTACAAGCTGCGCGAACAGATTGGCGAGGGCGGGTTTGGGGTGGTCTACGTCGCGGAGCAGACCCAGCCGGTCCGTCGCAAGGTCGCCTTGAAAATTATCAAACCGGGGATGGATACACGGCAGGTGATCGCCCGCTTCGAGGCCGAGCGGCAGGCGCTGGCGCTGATGGACCATCCCCACGTCGCCAGAGTGCTCGATGCCGGCACCACCGAACAGGGGCGGCCGTTCTTCGTCATGGAACTGGTCAAAGGAGTCTCGATCACCGAGTTCTGCGACGTGCAAAAGCTAGACCACTCGCCAGCGGCTGGGGCTGTTTGTCGATGTCTGCCGCGCCGTCCAGCACGCTCATCAGAAAGGAATCATTCATCGCGATCTGAAGCCGTCGAATGTCCTGGTCACGATGCACGACGACAAGCCGGTCGTGAAGGTGATCGACTTTGGCGTGGCGAAGGCTCTCCGTCAAAAGCTGACCGAGAAGACGGTCTATACGGCCTTTGACCAGATGCTCGGCACTCCGCTCTACATGAGCGCCCGAGCAGGCACAGCTGAGCGGCTTGGACGTCGACACCCGCAGCGACGTCTACTCGCTGGGAGTCCTGTTGTACGAACTGCTGACCGGGACGACGCCGTTTGATCAGGAAACGTTGCGCAGGTGCGGGCTTCGACGAGTTGCGGCGGATCATTCGCGAACAGGAGCCGCTGCGTCCCAGTGCCCGCTTGAGCACGTGTCGAGAAGAACCGCTGTCGACCATCTGCGATCAGCGGCAGGTCGATCCGCGCAGAGTTGCGTCAGTCGCTCCGCGGTGAGCTGGATTGGATCGTGATGAAGGCCCTGGAAAAGGATCGTAATCGCAGATATGAATCGGCCAACGCCCTTGCCCGCGATGTGCAGCGTTACCTCGACGACGAACCAGTCGAAGCCTGTCCGCCATCGCTGCGTTATCGAGTGGGAAAGGTTACACGTCGTCACAAAGGCTTGCTGGCCACGGCCGGCGCCATTTTCATCGCTTTGCTGATGGGAACGGGAATCGCGACGTGGCAAGCAGTACTCGCTGAGGCGGCAGCCCAGCAGGCGGAAAACAAACAGGCTGAAGCCGAACGCAACTTGAAAGCCGCGATGGACGCTGTCGAGCGGCTGCTCGCCAACGTCAGTAACCCGGAATTGGCCAATGTTCCCGGGCTGCAGGAAACCTGGGCAGGCATCCTCACGGATGCGGTTGAATTCTACGAGCGATTCAAAGCCGATTCAGGCAGTTCTTCGGAAGTTGATTATCGGGCTGCCATGGTGTTTCTGCACTTTGGTCACTTGATGACAGCGACCAAGCCGGATTCTCAGGACGCGATTCGGAATTATGAACGCGGCCTGGAATTGGCCAATGGCATTGTCTTGAAGGAACCCAAACGCAGCGACTTTCGTGAGCTGTTGGCTCAGCTGCATCGCGGCTGCGCCGATTACTACTGGATGCCGAAGCCCATGGCCACCGCAGAATACGATGCCAAGACGCTGCAGCATTTCCAGAGTGCCCTGCAGCAATACGAGCACCTCGCTACCGAAACCCCCGGCAAACAGGATTACCTAGAGTTACAAGGTTTTGTGTTTTTCCGGATGGCCAACTTCATCGCGAAACGAACACCTAAAGATCCTCGCATCGAGGAATACATAGGTCGCGCTACAAATCTCGGGCGCGAACGCTCCTACGTGGGCCGGGCGGAGCAAGCCAGATTGTCTGGTGATCCTGAGCTTAGCGTGGAATACTGGCGCAAGGCAATTGCTGCATATCGATCAGATCCAGACCGTTTTCATGCCGATGAGCAGCAGTTTCATTTACAACCCATAACTAAACTGTGGTGGGCAGGTATAGCAGCCGGTGCGATTGTGGACGAGTACCCAGGCGAAGCTGCGTGGATTTGGGAGGAAGGGATCAAAACTAGCTTCGATGCACTCCAAGTCTTTCCATCGCATCGCGGATATCGGTTGGGATTCGACAGGTTCGGCCGGGCGTATGCGCGCTTTCTACTCAGACCCGAGCGCCAGCAACAAGCACTCGATACGGTCAACCGTCTAGTGAACACGTCCGAGTCCATGCACCGTGTGCGAGCTCTCGTACTTGAAGAACTCGGTGATGCCGACGACCAACTCGAAGCCCTGAACGAGGCCATTTCAAAGTATCCATCACAACCGCAGTACTACATTTCCCGCGCAGGGCAGTGGTTAGACCTTGGGAGGTTGGAAGATGCGCTGGCCGATCTGAACGCGGCCCTTCAGCTTGATAAGAATGATGGAATCGCGATTCAAAAACGAGGAGATGTTCTGTCGGCACTGCAGAAGTACGAACGAGCCGCAGCCGACTACACATTATTTTTCGAATTGGGTGGCGGTATCGTCGATTCCGTTCCTTCATTCAAGCGACGCGGCTTGGCATACTTCCGGCTCGGTCGTTTCAACGAGGCGCTGGCCGATCTTCAAGAATCGCTCCGGCGAAATCCCCAGGATCTGTCGGCTTTGACCTGGATTCCACCCGTAGAGGTCGCCACGTGCCCTGATCGTGATTTTCGAAACGGCGTTCTTGAACTGGCCGATCGAGCCGTGCAATTGAACGAACGTTCGCCGGGGTCGCGCAGGGCAAGGTCACTCCTGTTGCTCGAAATGGGACAATTTGAACGAGTGAGGGACGATCTTTCGGCAATCGAATCAGTGCACGCCGATTCCTATTATCCCGCCTACCAGGCAGCTCTGGTCTGCGCTGAAGCTCAATGAACGTGCTGTCTACGAAGACCTCTGTCAAAAACTTCTCAATGCTGTTGACGATAGCGACAAGGCGGTCGCTCAACACTTCGCTGCTTGGACCGCCGCATTGGCCCCCGATGCCGTGGACGACTATGAACGGGCGATTTCGCTCGCCGAGAAAGCCGTCGAGCAAGACGAGGCCAACCGACAATACCGCAGTGGATTGGGCGCGATCCAAATGCGAGCCGGATTGTACGAGCAAGCACTCAAGTCGCTGGAGAAGTCGACCGAGGTCGAAGCGACCTCCAAGACGTCGAGTGCCTACACGGCCTATTTCCTCGGGATGACCCAACACCATCTCGACCAAGTCCAGGTTGCTCGCGAGTCACTCGCCAAAGCGAACCAGCTAGCCGAGCAAGAGCTTTATAACGAAACGAAACCACCTTCCTGGAGCGGTAAACTGACGCTCCAGCTGCTACGCACGGAGGCCGACGTCTTAATCAATGAACCAGCAGCGCCCAAGGTTGACGCGCACAGTGCAAAGGCGTCGCCGCAACGGCGTGACGACTGAGCGTGTCTTTGCCTGAGCCGCAAGTAAGAAGGTAGGCATTCCGTTACGCGAAGCGAAACCACGCGGGCTACGCTCGTGCTCGCTACGGGATGATTTGATCCTTCCGGGATTGCTCCAAGAAAAAACTTCAAAATCCTGAGACAAATCGCCCGCGCCGCTCGCATTGATGGTATCCGATCAAAGAACTTCCGAAAAGGAGCTTTCCCACAATGTCAACGCGCGGCAGTATCCCGATCGTCATCCTCACCGCGATCTGGTCCTTTACCTCTACCTCAACGACTCAAAGCCTCGCCGCTCCTCCTCCGGGCAAAGGCAAGGACCAACCGAAACTGGCGGTTTCCGTGACTCCCAGCAGCGTCGCGGAAGGAGAGCAAGCGGTCGGTACGGTCTCGCATGACAACTCGGATCTCAGTTCGCCGGTGGAAGTCACACTCACCAGCAGCGACCCCGGTCAAGCGACCGTACCCAATTCTGTCACGATTCCGGCTGGTTCCGCGTCGGTGTCCTTCCTCGCCCTGGGTGTTGACGATTCCGTCGCCGACGGTGACCAATCCGTGACGATCACGGCGGCGGCAGAGGGCTATCAGTCGGGCTCTGCGAACTTGACGGTCACCGATACGCCAGTCGAGTACACCATCCAGGAGATCCCTGTCCCCGGTATTGGAACGGTCTGGATCAACGGCATGACCAACAGTGGCTTCGTTTACGGATGGTTCACGGACACGGTCGACGGAGTGACGGTCTACCGCAGCGGCTGGATATACGACCAGCTCGACGGCGTCTTCTACGATTTGAATCAGGAGGCCAGCCTGCTGATGCAAGCGCAGACACTGTTCGGTCCCGATGCGAGCATCTTGTCGGTCGTGGGAATGAACAGCCGAGGTGACATGGTGGGATATGTCGAAGACACCGCCGCCATCAGGAAGGGGTATGTGATCGACACCTCCTTCGAGGGCCAATTCAGTTCGAATCCCGCAGACTGGACGATACGTGCTTTGCCGGACTTTGGCAGCGACTACACCTACGGTCGTCGGATCAATGAGAACGGTGATGTGCTCGGTGTCTATCGGCGGGCCGATGGCACTTCAGACGCCTATCTCTACAACCCGTGGCTCGATACCGCAGCAGAACCCCATGCCTGCCAGTGCCTTGGAAGTTAATCTAGGGAACACCGTTGTCGAACTCAACAATCTCGCGCAGGTCGCTGGAATCGTCGAGGGTGGCACGGCCTTCTTGTTTGATTCGGTAACCTCTCAGTGGCAATGGTTCGCCGACGCCGAGGTGGAGTATCTGGAGATCCATGGTCTGAACGATGACGGTACATTTGTGGGAGATGCCTACACGATTGAAACCTACGCCGGAGGCAAGAAACAGCGGCGGAGTGGCAGGATCGCATTTCGTTACACAACAACGCTCGAGACGCTGGCAACGGGCGGCTACGCCAAAGGAGTCAACGCGAGCGGTGACGTTGCGGTTTACACCGGCGAATCCACCATTTTCCACACCGGTTTTGCGCCTGACTTTGTTCCCCAGACACTGACACTCACCGAATTGATCGCCAACGATGATTCGCTGAAGTCGACGTTCATCAACCATTCACCCGAGGTGTTTGGGATCAACAACCGAGATGCAACGGGTTACGGTCAGGTGGTGGTCCGCTTGTACCACGTTCCGGATGGGAATGGAGCCACGCGAAGCAATGTGGCGGTCATCCTGACGCCATCGGTCCCGCAGCCGTCCATCCCAAGCTGACTCCCTTCTCCCCCGGCTTTGGAGGTTGTGCGGTTTTGAATTCAGCTCTTGTAGGCATAGGCGTTCTTTCAGACTTCACTCTCCCTCGGGCATTGGTATCTACACATCTCGCGCTGGCTCCCTTCTCCCCCGGCTTTGCGGGGGAGAAGGGCCGGGGATGAGGGGGTCGGAGCTGATTCTTGCGAAATGGCAGGGTTAGCGATGCCGTCCAAACCCCCTCACCCCCAGCCCCTCTCCCCCAACTGCTGACTCGCTCAGGCTCGCCAGCAGTTGGGGGGGAGGGGAGCCAAACTTGTGTAGACACCAATGCCCTCGGGAGAGTCGAGCCTAAGCGAGGAGAGGGGCAATTCGGTTGGCAAAGCCAGCACCGTCCAATCCAGGAGAAGACCCTCTCCGGCCCTGAGAGTCCGACTCTCCAGAGAGGGAGAGTGAGCAAGGAAGAGCCCCATGCTCAGAGGGAGAGTGAAGTGAGGCTCGATTAGACGACGACCTAAAATCCCCCCAGGTTCACCGGTGCACGTGCGGGCCACCCCCGGCCGCGAATAGGTGATCGCTTAGGGCAAGAAATCTCAAAAAGCGTGAGACAAATCGCCCGCGCCGCTCGCATTGAATGTTGTCGCTGGGGCATCAAGCGAGGTGGTGATCGACGTCCTTTCATCCACCGACCCGTATCGCTAAACGTGCCTGAAATGATTGCCAAACATCGCGGATTCACACTCGTCGAGTTGCTCGTCGTGATCGCCATCATCGGCGTGTTGGTTGGGCTTCTCTTACCTGCCGTCCAGAATGCTCGCGAAGCGGCCCGGCGGATGTCCTGCTCCAATAACGTCAAGCAAATCGGCTTGGCGATGCAAAATTACCACGCGGCTTTCAAATGTTTGCCGGCCGGCGAGCGATTCACCAAACAGGGTGGACCTATCGATGCCGTGGGGACGGCCTGGATCAGCATCTTGCCGTTTATCGAGGCGAGCGCAGCGGCCGAGAAGATTCGCTCCGACATTCCATGGTACCTGCAGGATCCGGAGGCGGTTCTGATCGTTGAACCGGTGTATCGATGCCCGTCCGATATCGCCGAGGAACGCCACGGCTACACCTTCGTGGGCCTGTTGAATCTGCCGGTAGGGAGTACCTTCGCCAGCAATTCCTACAACATGAGTTGTGGATACAGCGATGCCCATGCATTCGGTCCCAACATGGGACCGCAGCCGCACACACTGTTCACGGGTGTCTATGGGATCAACTCGAACACCAAATACAAAACCATCCTGGATGGCTTGAGCAATACATTCGCGTTTGGCGAGGCGGCAAGTGGATTCGCGATGTGCGAGGGAATCGGATGCGACACTCCGATTCAACCTGCCAACAATCCGGTCGCTGAGAGCGAGGCGCAGTTCACGGATGGCTGGTCGGAGGCGTTTGTCCCTCCAACTTCCACGCCAATGGATTTCGTTACGCCGGTGGATTCGCCAGCACGGTTGAACCGCCGAACAAGACTCCCGGTGACCGATTCGTTTTATGACGTCACCGACATCTTCAACGACAAGCCAAGCTGGCAGGGCGGACCGCATTACGCGACCAATTTCCGCAGCCATCACGTCGGCGGAGCCTACTTCGGTTTTTGCGATGGCAGCGTGCAGTTCTTCACCGACTCCATCGACATCCAACTGTACCGTGATCTGTCGACCATCAGGGGCCGCGAACTCGCGATCTATGAACCGCAATAGTGAGTGTTTCAGGATCGATCGGCCACCAGTATCGAGATCGTGCTCATGGGTGAGGCAAATCAAGCCGGCGTCTTTGACGAAATCCAATCGATATGCCGCGAGTTTCGCAAGGGACTCAAGGCAGGTCAGTCGGTGGACATTGAAGAAGTGCTCGGTCGAGTTGACGATTCTGCGCGTGAAAATCTGTTTCAGAACTTGCTGCATATCGATGTCGAGTTTCGCAGGCGTCGTGGTGAGAGTCCAAATTCGGATCAGTACATTCGGCGTTTCCCCCAATACGCGAGCTTGATTCGTCAGGCATTCTTCGAGTCGACGATGATGTCGCAGGAGTATGCGAAAGACACACCTGATAGCGTCGAGGTGACGGTGACGCTGGCCATCCCGGCGGCACGGAAACTCGGGGACTATGAACTGCTGCGGGAATTGGGTCGTGGCGGATTCGGTGTGGTCTACGAAGCCCGGCATCTGCAGCGCGGTGATCGACTGGCCCTCAAAACGCTGCCGATGGTTCTGGATGGACAAACACAGTCATCACGCGATGCCGAACGGTTGCATCGCTTTCGACAGGAATTCCGCACGCTTTCCGAAATCAATCATCCCAACCTGGCGGGAATGCAGACGCTCGAAGTCGATGGCAATCAGTGGTTCTTCACCATGGACCTGATCGACGGTGTCGACTTTCTCCAATACGTTCGACCGAAGGGTCCGCTCGATGAGGCGAGGTTGAGGGCAAGCCTGAAGCAACTTGTACGCGGCATCACCGCGCTGCATGAGCAAGGAATTGTGCATCGAGATCTTAAACCCAGTAATGTGTTGGTCGGTCCGGACGGCCGGGTGACGATTCTCGACTTTGGCCTGGTCGCGGAATTGCAGCACTATGCCAATGAGACACTGTCGATTGGCACCCAGCACTTTGCGGGGACACCGCGTTACGCTGCTCCGGAACAGGCCTCTGGACAGCGCAGCGCCGCCGTCGACTGGTATGCCTTGGGCGTGATGCTATTCGAAGCGATAACCGGCGACGCTCCTTTCAAGGGCTCCGCGGTGGACCTGCTGATTGCCAAGCAGACGACCGATCCGCCGCTACTGGACCAGCGTGAGGGAGTCCCCCAGGATCTGGCCCAATTGGTCGATTCACTGCTGCGTCGCGCGCCCGAGGAGCGTCTCAGCGATCAACAAGTCGCAGATGCCTTGGGAGTCGACTCCGAGACGCGCATTCATATTCCTAACAGTTCGTCCGCTGAAAGCAGTCTGGTGGAGGATTCGGCCAGCGGGGGTGACCAATTCCTTGTCGGGCGCGACAGCCAGCTGGCTGAGTTGAATTCACGCCTACAGCACTTCTCAGAGAACGGCCAATCGGAGGCGGTGTTCATTAGCGGTCGCAGTGGTGAGGGCAAGACTTCACTTGCTGAGGCGTTCCTTTCCGGCATCCGTCGTAACGGCAAGATGCTTGTGCTTTCAGGCCGCTGCTACGACCGCGAGTCGGTTCCATTCAAAGCGATTGATTGTTTGATCGATCCGCTGGTCGCTTACTTGCGGTCCCGCAATGTCGCTGAACTCGACCCACTGTTGCCGGATGACATCGGGATGCTTGCGCAGCTGTTTCCCGTGCTGCGCCGTGTCGAAGTGATCTCCGATCGCGCTGCTTCGGTCAGCGGCAACATCGACAGCCGTCAGGTCCGTTATCGCGCCTTCTCGGCACTTCGGGAATTGTTGACCAGGATCGGCCGCCGTCGACCGCTAGTCTTGTTTGTCGACGACCTGCAATGGGGTGATGCAGACAGTGCTGCGGCGCTGCACGAAGTGCTCAGGCCGCCTGACGGTCCCGCTGCGTTGTTGCTGGGCAGCTATCGCAGCGATGAGGTCGACGAGAGTCAATTCCTGACGGAGTGGCAGGAAAGGCAATCCGACGAAAACAACTCGATCGAACAAACGATCATCGAAGTCGCACCATTGACCGAAGACGAATGCGTTTTACTGATTTCCAGTCGCCTGGGGATCGCACCAGATCAACTACGCGAACAATCCGGTGGGCTGTTCGAGGACACACGCGGCAATCCTTACTTCGTGGAACAACTGATCGAAGGGTTCGACGCGGAGACCAACCAGTTCCGCACCGTACCCCTCGACGAATTGATCGACCGCAAGCTTGATCGGCTTCCAGCGGCGGCGAAATCACTTCTAGAAGCCACAGCGATCGCCGGTCAGGCTGCCTCGGTGGCGGAGGTGGCTGCCGTCGCTGACGAATCCGCGAGCGCTTTCGCCACGCTCACCCATATGCGGAGTGAGCGTTTGGTTCGACTCGTCGGCTCGGATGAACGACAACGCGTCGATACCTATCACGATAAGATCCGCGAAACCGCCTTAAGCGGGATGCCAACGTCACGACGTCGAAGTCTGCATCGAGCCTATGCCGAGCTCTTGTTGAAACAAGAAGCGCTAGACGATTCAAGAATACTTGATTTTTTACAGCAGGACGCCTCAGCGGATGATTCGAATCTTCCTCGGACTGGCCGCATATTCGATGTGGCCTATCATTTTCACGCCGCGGAAGATCCACGTCAATTTACGTATCAGATGATGGCTGGCGAGTTGTCATTTTGCGCCTACGCGTCGGAAGACACTGTCGATTTCTTGGAGCGAGCTCGTGCGAGTATCCCCGAGGATTGTCCAAACGCTGTTCGCTATCGGCTCTACCAGCGACTGGCAACCTCGTATTTCAGGCTGCGGCAATTTGAGTTGGCATTACCGCTGTTCGAGCAGGCGCTTCACGTGGCTCCTTCCAAGCTGTCACGTGCGACCGTCCACGCGGGTATCGCCGAAATCCAAACCTCGCGAACGAGTATTGCAGCTGCAATTCGTAGTTACGATGCAGCGCTCACTGAACTCGGGAGGAAGCGGCCGAAGGGGTTTCGAGCGTTACTGCACTGCATTCCCGCTGCGTTGAGAATCTATCTGCTTCCGCGGAAAAAGGTAAGAAAGAGCAATCCCGAGCGGGAAATCAAATGTTCTTTGGAGCAAGAGATCTATAAGAATCTCGTGTTCATCATCTTTGAAGAATCCGTCGTCGAATACATGTATTGCGCTTTCCGGATTGGAGATTTAGCCGTCGCTGCTCGCGACTCAACCCGATTCGCGAAAGGAGTCAGCGCGTTTGCCGCATGCATTGGTCAGATAGGTTGGCCTTCGTTCGGACGACGTTATTTGGGACGCGCCGAGACAATCGCCAATGAAGTGAACGATGCCGAAGCACGCGGCGTGTTGTTGCTTACTTTAGCGATAACACATAACGCACTCGGGAACTTAGGTCTAGCGGAATCGGAGTGCTTTCAAGCCACGCCGCTGCTCTGCAAAGCAGGAGCCTTCAACAATGCAATCTACAGCCTTCACGTCAACCGGCACTTGCAGCAAGTCATTGGAAGCTCTGATGCAGAGATCGAACTTGGTCGGGAAGTACTTTCGCTCGCTACCAGCGTTGGCAATCGGCTGCTTCAGTGTTGGGGCAACTACGATATTGCAAGCGGACTCTCACGAGCAGGAAAACTTGATACAGCGATTTCACAGATCGAAATCGCCCGCGATTTGCTTGATCGATCGGGCGTGGTGCCAATCACCAGGAGTATTTTCCTCACCACGGAAGGGTACGTACAACTCCAAGCATCGGATTATGAAGGGGCAACGAAGTCTTGCGAAGAATCTTGGCGGATCTGTCGAACGACGCTGGCGTTTATGGAATACAACGTCCGCAGTCTGCCGCAGCTCATCGAAAGTATCCTCGGCCCCAACTGGACGACGTCGGGCGGCAAGAATTCAAAACAGCTTCGGCGACTTAATCGGAGCGCTGGCTTCTTCGCACTCCTTCAACCCAATCTGCGTCCCGCAATCGAGCGTTCTCGTGGCCGGGCTTTCTGGGTGATGGGCAAACGACGACGAGCAGCACTCTGTTTCGAGAGAGCCGTAAAGTCGGCATCCCGACTCGGCGCCGACTACGACCATGCGAGAAGCCTGCTCGATCTTGCGGCGATTGAGGAGGAAGGTCGCGAGGAGAACCGACGAGAGGCGATCAGATTGCTCAAGAAAACCAACTCGGTGATTCCCCATGCCGAAGCCTGGCAACTGGGTGACCAATACGATCCGGACGTGGTCGCCCCGCAACTGAAACAATACGCCCAATAACAATACGCCCAATCGGCGTCGGAAAAATGTGGGGGCGGACAGCTGATTTGCATTTACTCAGAGCACCAAACCCCGGTCGATACTCAATGGCCGTTCGCCGGCGTTGTTTATTGACCCAACGAAAAAGCCGCGACATGGGCGTCGAAGACGCCGCAAACCAACTCCGCCCTTAGCGTCGTAACCCGCGTCGGTTGGACCACCCGCACGCAGGAAGCCTAGCCGCTTAGACGCTTCGGTCCCGACACCGATGCAGATTAGCGGCTTCGACGCAGTTTTCCCAGATTCTGGTCCCGGATTTCGAGAAGACTGCAGCGAACCGATATCGCGAACTCGCGCTGGTCGATGCAACCGCCCGCACCAAAAGTGATCGGGAGGCGACGCGTTAAAGGCTCGATTCGTACCGTTAACACTGCCGGTGCATGAGGTTTTTGGAGGCCGAAGCTACCCCTACCCTTAGGTGCAGTCAGGCTTCTTGAACAGAGGCCTTGAACATCGGCTCGTGCCTCGCGATGTCAAAGCCGAATTTGTTAGGTGGCCGACGGTCTGTTAGTTGATGACGAGCCGTTTCAAAACCGCTTTACCATTACGATCTAGAGCGACCTCAGCCGAGAGGTTTTGGCTACGAACCGCACTCGTATCTCAATCCCTCACCTTCCTGAACAAAGTACGATTCAATGCCAAATTCAATTCGATTCCAACCTGTGATTTGGCCCCGAAGGAATTTCCCGGCAGTCGGTTTTTCAAGACTAACCCGGCTCGCACGCCAATGTTTGCCGTCTTCTTCGGGCACTAACGCCACGTATACGGTTTGGCCTTGGTTATCGGTGGATCGAACGGTGGATCGAAGCCCTGGAATGCCTTGCGGCGGGACACGACTGAATTCATATCTGAGGATGACATAATCGCCCCGGAACAGATCGCGCGGATCTACCGGCACGACGCGCAGTAAGATAGTATCGCCGGTGATCAGCGTCATGGACGGTGTCACGATCATCGCGATGAGGACAACGAATTGGAAACCAGCACCGACGACCAGCATGCCGCGTTCCCGGTTCTTGATCCAATCGAGTCCGCGGTTTAGCGATGCGACCCCGGCTGACTTTGCGTCGCTTTGTTCAGCGGTAGTATTAACCATGTTGCTTTTGCCTTCGGTTGCGCCAATAAAAGGCCACTCCAAACAGAGCCCCACCACAGAGGAAAAACATCAACGCTGCGCCGAGCATGCCGCCAAAATCACCGAAAAGGTCGACGTATCGCGCCACTGACCAGATCAGAAAATAAAGCACACCGGCCGCAAAAGGCCGCCCGCGGTCTTCTCGAAGTCCCACACCCATGAGCCAGAAAGCGAGCAAGATCATGGCGGCGTTCGCTACGATGGTCGGGAGCAGTGGCTCACCAATGATCAATTGCCAAACGAGCAGGATGACCATGGCCATGACCAGACCGATCGGCAGGCATTGCCGGCGCAAATCTGTTGGATCTGCTGAGTAACGGAGAGCGACACGGACGATTCACGGTGCTTGAGCACTGCAGCCACATAGATGGTCGCTGCCGAGAGGATCACTAAAGCCAGCGCCTGAACCAAATTCCTTGCTTCAAATCTGGAACGCAGAAGAATCTCTTCGCTGAATTCATAGAAACTCATGACCAGAAGCACGCCAGCCGCCAGCAGAACTCCGCACAGTCGATAAGGAATGGCAAATCGGCTGCCCGTCGGGTGGCTCTCTGCAATGACGAGCATCAGGCCACCGACAGCACCAATAAAATAGATAGTCGCCTCCTGCCATTCCCAGGCAATGGGCTGCAGAATGACCCACCAAGCCATGAGCGGGACGTACAGAGCGATCGTGGCGACGGATCCCTTGCGATAGGCCCACAAAAGGCCGGGTAGCGCCAACAGCGGAAGCGAGTATGCGCCGTTTGGGATAAAGCCCCAACGTCCAAATCGCCACAACCCGGTATCACCGAAACCGATGATTTCCATTCCGCACCAGATGGCCAGCAGGGAGACTAGCGTTGCGTGAAGCAAAAGAGTATCCAGGCAAAGTGCAAAGGGCAGAACTCCCAGAGACCACCACCAGACGCCATCAGGGTAGTGAGCATTGAGATGAAAAATTTGGGCCACCAGAAAGATACCGGCGCCGTAAAAAATGCAACCCAAGAAGAACACCACCTCCGACAACAGCATTGCGTGACGCCTGAAACGCAGAAGCAAGCCCACAGTGTGCGTTCCGAAGATAACGCCGAAGATCATAATCAACTTCAGTACGTCGGGTATGGCTTCCCAGTTGTATCCAACTAACAACAGCGCTCCCAGTCCGACCAGAAAGGTCGCAACGCCCATTAGCGTCAGCAGTGCTGTGGCGCGATTGCGCTCGGCCAGCTCGGTTTGCGTCTCGTAGAGATCAAGGATAGGAGCGGCCTGTTCGGGGGACAGCAAGCCGTGCGACTGCCAGTCATTGAGCTGGCTAACGAGCCACGCACGCTGTTTGTCGGAGATGCCACGCTTGGCCATGCCTCAGGCTCCTGCCACCTAACTTGTTATTCACCCACACGGTAGATCGGGGATGGGTGTTACCCGATTCTAGCCGGCTTGGGATTTCGCTTGGACGCGTTCTCCCAGGGGTTTTTCAGGGTTCATCTGCAACCAGGGTTCCCGAGCCTTGGATTGCACCACTTTTGGGTGCGTCGGCCATATCGACCGAACGCAATTCGCGGCCTTGCTTCGTGCACGAGGTTGGACCAGTCTACCGCACGAAGCCGATCCGCTTCGCAGCTTCGCTTCGGTGTAATCCTTAATCGCGGCGTCGAGTTCACCTCTCAAATGCTGCACGAGCCCACGTTGAAAAAATGCGGTAGCGTTCTCGGAGTCGAGGCCGATCGCATCAGTAAAGTCTTTGATCGCATTACGCGACTCGTTCTGTTCACTCCAGGCAAGACCTCGATTGATCAATACCTCAGGGTCAGACCCGTTCTCGCGCAGATAATCAGTGTAGTATTCGATCGCGGCGTTTAGTGGAATCACGTCAGACTTGTTGATCCACGCCCGCCCGCTCCATAACCATTTACCCTCGACCCTTTTCACGACGATAGGCAGGCCTACTTCGGATCGTGGCACCTCTTTGTCACCTACATGGAACGTTGCCCCGAACCGAGGCATGAATCGACGTCCGACAAAACTATCTTGCCCAATAACGTGATCCGGCACCGATAGCAGCAGAAGGATCGTAACTGGCCACTTTAGATTCCTGGAGGAAGCGAATCGCATCGTGTTTATTCCCGACGAGTGTCCGTCCGCGAAGTCGCTTCTAACGTGCAGCAATCAGCGTGCCGTCATATCAACATCATTCACTTCGCCTTGTGTTAAACCTTGGAATCGTACTGTTGTGCTCGTTTAGTCATATAACCTGGGCTCGCTCGTAGCGAGCATTCACCGAAGCGCGCGAAGGCACCCAGGTTGTGACAAACTCGCACATGCATCGGGCGGATCGTAGATTGTCAGCAGTTCGAGATCTGCGCGATGCCATCTACCAGGCCGAAGGATGCTCCCATCCAAGCTTAAGCGGTCGTTTGCGCGCGGGCACGGACACGCCGCAGCAAGTTAGGGTGCCGCGAATTCGATGCACAGTAAAGGCGAGGATGTTGCCCAAAAGAAACTCCGCTCGATCACTCTCAACCCTCCTCGGTTGGACCATTCTACCGCAGGAAGAAAACTCGCTCCGGTGCTTCGGTCCCACCACCTCCGCAGGTTGGCGGCTTTCGGCGCAGTCTTCCCAGATTCCGGTCCCGGATTTTGTGAAGACTGCGGCGAAGAAATTTCGCTTCGACGCCTCGGTCGATGCATCCTCCGCGCCGAAAGCGACCGAGTATCGGATCGGTTAAGGGCGGATCAGAGACCTTTCGCAAACGCCCGAGTCTTGAAAGAGGCTCTGATTCCCGCAAGCGGCGATAGAATCTGTCCCAGCGGTATTTCCGTCGCACTGAATCAGTGTCGTAAGTGTGTTGGAACGCGCGAGATACCATCGGATGGTACCGGCACAGCGTGTCACTTTACCTCGAAACTCAGGCCCTTCACCGGCTTCCCCTGTTTCGTCAGAGCGCAAGTGAATCGCCAGCCTTTCTTGTGGTCAATGACTTTGAGAATCAACTCGTTCTCGCCCTTATCAAGAGCGACCTGATTTCCTTCGACGAGTCGACCATTCAGAACGGCTCGGGCCAAGTCATCGCATTGCAGAACGAGCGTGACGGTCTGCTTCACTGGCGACGTGATTGTCGTTCTGACAAACGCGCTACAGTCGTCGTGTTCGCCAATGTTTGCCTGGACATCGATCCGGCTGGGTTCGAAACCTTTCGTAATCGTTGTCCACTTGGCGTCTTTTTCGAATGCGGGGGCAAATGCTTCAAGGTTGTTGCTCGTTTTGTCATCGAACGGACCGATGATCTTCCACTTCGTGATCAGTCCTTCGACAGGATGCCGTGAAGGTCGCGACTTCGCTGTCCGTGCGCCGGGGACAAAGACCTGTCTGCCCATCCAGCGAAGAAGACACTCATGAAGTCGCTTGTCCGAACGCTTGTGGGTTTTGAGCGTCTCAAGTGTCGCGTCGGCGATTTCGGTGTGACCCATCCGGTCCATCGCCCAGGCCGCCATCATGCAGACCTCGCCAGCTTCGTCCTGCAGCGCCTTTTCGATCGTGTCACGGGCAGGCCTGGCGTTTTCTTCAAGCAGAAACAAACCACAGATGCCCCAGTAGCGAAATCCTTCGTCGGCATCCGAGAGGGCTTTGACGAAGGCGTCGAGATTCTTCGGATCACGAGACAAAGCCAGATCGGACAGATCGAGGTAACGCTCCAGCGGATACAGTTTCGGATCGCGAACCATCTCGTAGATGGTGAGATGATTCTCCTCGGCCCGTCGCACTCGCATCGCTTCGGGAAGCAGGCCCGAATCGAAAAGCTCAAGTTGTCGTTTCCGAAGCGCGGCCCGCAACTCGGCGATCTTCTCCTGATGTTCGGGCACGTCGATCAGGTTGTGGACGTTGTCGAAATCTTCCACGGTGTCATAGAACTCTTCGGAGACTCGCGGCCTGAAGAAGCGGCCGGTGATGGCGTTGGTTTTTCCTTCCTGATGATGCTTATGCCACGCCCGGGTCGCGCGCATCGTATACATGTATCTGAGCTGCTGCCCGTTCGGCGCCCAGGGCATGTAGTTTCTGATATAGGCAAACCGTTCATCCCTCATACCGCGAACCATGTCGCAGGCTTCGTCAGCACGTTCGCGAAAGCTCAGGTGATACTTCGGCGCCGGTTCGGTTTCGGGTCCGAGGAAAATGCTGCCCTGATAGTCCTCTGGGATCTCAGCCCCCGCAAGACTGAGCCAGGTCTTCGGCATGTCAACAAAACTGACGATGCGGTCGACGGTCATCCCCGGCTTTTCAGCGGGCCACCATTTCTTCCACTTCTCGGGAATGCGAACAATGAGCGGGCAGTGCGTGCCGCTGGAGTAGAGAAAACGCTTGCTCCGCGCGATCACGCCACCATGATCGGAGCAGTAGATGATGATGGTGTCCTCGTAGAGTCCGTCCTCTTTCAAAGACGCGATCACGTCGCCCACTTTTCGGTCCATGTTTGCGACCGCGTCGGCGTATCGAGCGTAAGTCTGTCGCACATCGGGCAAATCGGGGTGATACGCATGCAGCGTCATCTTGGCCGGATCGTTGACTGTCGGAGTGTCTTTGGGGAACGCGCGACTCTCGTGACTGTCACCGATGTTCTTGATCGTGAAAAACGGCTGATCAGGCTGCCGCTTCTCCCACGACCCACCACCTTTCCACGTGTCTTTGTCGTCGCGGCCTCCGATGTTGTAGTCGGTCTTTCCTCCGTTCCCGACGAAATAACCCGCCTTCTTTAGCTGGTCCGGGTAGTAGGGAATTCGGTCGTGGGGGATCGCGTAGCGACTGCGCATCGGCTGAGTACCGATCGAAATTGCATAGTGTCCGGTGATCCATGTCGACCTCGTAGGAGCACACACCGCGGCATTGTCGAAACAGTGCGTGTAGCGAAATCCTTCCGCCGCGAGCTGATCAATATTCGGCGTTTTCGCGTTCTTCGATCCATAGCAGCCAACCCAGTAGACGCTGTTGTCTTCGCTGGTAATCCAGACAATGTTGGGCCGGTCATCGGCATGGGCGAGACAGGGAACCGCAACCATCATGCAGAACAGAGTCGCTGTGAGATATTTCATGGAGTTCTTGTCTCTCTGTTATCGAGATGGCGTTCGAAGTGAATTTCGCGCGTCGTCGGTGGCTGGTGGGAACGGAGGGGCGAAGGACTCGCGGAAGTATACGCTCGATATTCTGACCGGATCGACATGATCTACAGGATATAAAGCGGGAGTCGTCGGCAACTGCATCCAAGTCAATCCTGATGATCCTGTCTAGATTCGTCCCGACCCTTCAATGTGTTGGCGAACTTTGTGTTTGACTGCGTTGCAGGTCGCTATCGAGATCGCTTCGGAGGCTTTCTGCTTTCTCTGTTTGGTTGGCGAGGAGTTTCTTTTTTCTGTTTCTTCCGTTTGACCGTTTTCGGTTTAGGCTTTTCCGCGTTCACGGAGGCTAGATATTCGAGCAGCCGTTTTTCCATTGCGTCGACTCTTGTCGAATTGTCTTTTGCGCGGTCGTGCCCATGTTCAGTCGGGTTGAGGTCAACACGATAGAACTCCCGCGCGGCGATCTGTCCTTGCGGCGTCCACTTGATGAATAACTTGTCGTTGTTCTCACGAATAGCTGACTCGAATTTTCCGGGGCGATGGAAGATGAGTGCTTCGTTCGGCCGTCGGATCGATTCTAGTTCAGGATCTTTCAAAACGGGCCGAAAGCTGATGCCGTCAATCTCTTCGCCAAGCGATCCCGTTCCTCCCGCAAGGTCAAAGAAGGTCGGAAGAAAATCGTAACCCGCAACAGGTACGCCAGTGACACTGCCAGCCTTCACTCCCGGCCCTCGCACCATAAAAGGCACTCGAATTCCGCCTTCATAGAGACTGTGCTTGGCACCGGACAGCGGGTGATTCGTGGGGAGCCGTTTGCTGTTGCCGCCTGGTACGGTTCCCCGTCCTCCGTTGTCTGCGGTGAAGAAGACGTAAGTGTTGTCGGCAATCTTCAGCTCATCGAGCATGTCCAGCAGGCGGCCGACACCGGTGTCCAGTTCGTCCATCATCGCAGCCCAGGCCGGTGGATAACCACGATCCGGTGTGCCTTTGGCTGTGTATTTCGCCAGCGCCTCTTCGGAGCAGACGACAGACAAATGTTGGGCGTAGTAACTGGTTTGCACGTAGAATGGCTTCGCGTCTGCGGATTGCTCTCGCATAAACTCGATCGCTCTGTCCGTCATGGATCGTGTTCGTTTGGGATCCATGTTGTCGATGAAGTGCGGTGGACCGTCGTCGTGTCCGCCCTTGATGCCAAGCGTATTCGGCATCCCGCCGGTGCCGTTTCCGGTCATGCCGTCGCTGGCATGATAGCCGCATTGCTGGGGCGTTGAAATCATCTGTTCGCCCCATTTGCCAAAGTGGGCGCATCGATAGTTTGGATTCGCTTGCTGCAGAGCCTTCGGTATGGTCATGTGATCGGCTGGAACCCATGGACTTCTAAATTCCGTGCCGCTACGAGCCGCCGTCGTCCCACAAAGAATGCTGCGCCGTGTCGGGGTACACAAAGGCGCAGGCGAGTAACCACTGGTAAAACGCATTCCTTCATTCATGATCCGATTCATGTTCGGAGTTTCCAGATAGTCAGACCTCGATTCCGACAGACGCGGATCCATCTGCGCCGACAACTGACTCCAACCGTGATCGTCGGTAAGTATCAGGAGGATATTGGGCGCTGTCTCCGCGTAGACCGTCGTTAAAGACAAAGCCAAGAATGCGAGCAAAATGAATCGTGTCATGTTTCTTGAAGCCTGTTGATGCGACAAAGGTTGTGGTGACTGGACCGGGCGTACGCAAAGCACAAAGCATGTGGGCGATAATTGTACCGATAATCGTCGCCGAGCTTGTGGAAACCAGATGGCACCGATTTGCTGACGTACCAAGCACTGCGTCTGCTTAGTGTCGCAATTGCAGCGGCGACGCACGCCGTCAGCAGCAGCAGCGTACTCAATCGAAATCGGAGCCGTTTCAACGTCAAGTGACCGAGGAGGTATCAAAAGCATCAAACGTTGGCATAGCAGATCACGATAACGGGCGAAACCGGCTGGCTCGCTGCTTCGCTGCAGATCTCCCTCGGTTCGTTCCGATATTTCGACGTTCGAGGCTGACTCGCCAAAGTGCGAAACCGTGCCTTCGTGACCCAATGCAGACCACTCGAGAAGCCGGTAGACATTCGCTCGAAGCTCATGTCTCATGTCGAGTTGATGCCGCAGTCGCAACGCGTCACACATTGAAAGTGGTGGGACAAGCGGCGAGTTCGAAGACGATTCGCTCCGCCGCAGTTTTTCCTTGATCCAATCCAATATTCTGAGAAAACTGCAGCGAGGCGATTTGGCGAACTCGCGCTGGTCGATGCAACTTCCGCGCGCTGGGCCGAGAATTGCCGAGAATGCCAAAGGCCAGGTCCGGACCATTGAACCATGCCACTACGCCGACTGATTTGATCGCTACTGGGGCCTCGGCGGGGGCGACCACTGTGCCTTCGGCAAGGGAATAAACGCTAGCATCAGGAAATGACAAAGGTTACTGCCCAACGGTGATGTCATCGTTGTCACCCTTCAGCGTGTCTAGACCCAATTCTGCGAAGAACAAATCGGCCGTCTTCTTATCTCCCTCCAGTTTGTCTTCAGCTTCATCGCCGAACACGTTTTCGTCATCCAACAGCCCACCCTCATCGGTTAACTGATCGACAATCTCCGAATACGAAGCAACCGAAGTCCAGATGCTGCGGATCTCGCGGAGTTTGTCGACATCGTCATCGTGTCCGGTGTAGCCACCGACAAACAGATCGCCGCCACCGCCACCCTTGATCTTGTCTTCGCCGACGCCGCCGATCAGGACATCCATCGCCTTGCCGCCTTCGAGTTCATCATCGCCCTCGCCGCCGGAAAGTACATCGCCGCCGCCATCTGAACCACCGTCGCTGCCGCCTTTCAGATCATCATCGCCAGTGCCGCCCAGCATGATGTCGTTCCCCTTGCCGCCGTTAAGCTTGTCGTCGTCGTCACCGCCGTCGAGCAAGTCGTCGCCATCGTAGCCTTTGAGATCATCTTCGCCGCTGCCGCCTAACAGAGTGTCATTGCCCTTGCCGCCGTCGAGTTTGTCGTCATCCTCGCCGCCGTCGAGTAAATCGTCGCCGTCATAGCCCTTGATGTCGTCCTCGCCGGCACCGCCGTAGATCGAATCGTTGCCGCTACCTCCCTTGAGCTTGTCATCACCCTCGCCACCACGGATCAATGCATCCAAGGTGATATTGTTGTGCACGTGGGCATCATCGTCTCCGCCGCAGAGCATGATGACGATGTCGTTGATGGAGTAGAGTGACAGCGGGAAATCTCGATCGAACTTCTCCTTATCGCCTTTCTTGTCGAATTCGCCTTTGACGTTGATTTCGTACGGTCCATTGACGTCTGCAACGGGCGCCGAATCATCGTTTAGGATGGTCCCCAACCCCTGATGATCGACAAAGAGCACATCATGATCGCTTGTGATGAGATTCGAGAGGTTGATGAACAAGGTCTCGTCTGATTCGGCAAAATTGTCACCGTTGACGGTGACGGAAATCGTTTTGCATATGTCGCCTGCTGCGAAGCTGAATGAACCGCTGGATACCAATTGATAGTCATTATCGGGGGCTATGCCGCTCTCCACGGCATTCCCGTCAACGGTGTCCACCGTAGCATAGATCGGAATGTCGACTTGGGACGTCATTGTCACAGTGAAATCAAACACGGTCACGCCGTCAGTCTCACTCGCTGTGACATCAGCGATTGAAACGGTGGCGCTATCCTCGTTTTCGATCGTGGCTTCACCCCGCGCGTCGACGACTGTCACGTCGCGACCGCTGGCGTCGAGTGTCCCCATCAGCAAATCCACGAAGAAGTTCTCATCCAGTTCCACCACGTCTTCACCGTTGACGGTGACATCGATGGTGGCCGAGGTTGCACCGGTCGTGATCACGGCAGTGCCTGCGGTGGCCTTATAGTCGTCGTCGCCCACCCCTGTTCCACCTGTCAAGGCGTTTCCGTCAGTGGTCAGGTAGTCAATTGAGACATCGGTATCTACCTCGTTGGTCATGTTCACGGCGAAAGTAAAGATCGTCGCGGAATCGGTTTCGGTCTGTGCGACGTCTCGGATGCTAATGGTCGCACTGTCGTCGTTTTGGACTGTGAATGAGGCGTTATCTCTTCCTGCGATGAGGGCATTGCTTGCTGATGTGAGGGCGAAAGTTATACTTTCATCGAGTTCAACTTCGATATCCGAATTGATGGGAATTGGGATAGACACCAGGTTTTCACCAGGTTCAAACGTCGCCAAGTACGGAAACGCGGAGTCGGCATAGTCGACACCGCCAACCGCCGTTCCGCCAGTGACCGATACTAGCACGCTCGAAGCTGCATCTACTCCATCCGGACTACGCCGCAACTGGATGGCAGCATTCATACTGTCCTCTGCACCAAAAAACTCGGTTTGCACGAACTCGACGTCCGCAATAAACACAGCCACTTGTTGACGAGTTATTGCGCTGCGAACGCCATCCGTCACGGTGACTTCAACGTATTGGTCACCGATGGCCGGAGTATAGTCAAATGCCTGTTCGTCGCCGACAACACGGGGTCCTTCAGATCCTTCGTGAACGACCTTCCACTCGAACGACGTCTGTCCCTCGTCAAATGCGTTCGGCGTATTTGCACTAAGGGCAAGAGGGATATCCGCGAGCAGGTTGGGCTCGATTCCGATGATACTGGTCGTCGATGGGTCATCGACACTACCGATGTTCCTTAAGCGGATCCGGTGACCGCTCCGCTCAAACGTTTGCACGTTTGTCAAATCCACCGTTTTAGTGACATGACTGGAGCGTTCATCGAACACGGTTGCATGATCCCTGTGGTGTCCGCTTAACTCAATCGTTGCCCCACGACGAAATTCACCCTCGAAAACCGCTTCTCCATCCTGTTCCAGGATCACGCTCGCCCCGCTAACGGAGATGACAAGGTTGTGAGGACCATCGTCGGCCATCGCATGAACAATTGTGTCATCATTCGTGATAGTGCCCCGTGCCGCGCTGCCGAACATGGTCGCATTGATGGGATTTGACAACGCGAGCGTGAAATACTCGTCGGATTCAATGTCCGTGTCGCCGGCAACGTTTACGACGATCGCCTGCGGTTCGGAGTTGTCTGCAGCCCATGTGAGCGTACCTGTTGTTCCCGCGTAGTCTTCCCCATCAATGGCGCTTCCGGCGTGCGTTTGGTAGTCCACAGAGATTGGAAGTGACGAATCACCGAAAATCGCAACCGTGAATTCCATTTCCACGTTTCCGTCATTGCCTTCTGCGACAACAGTGGGAAAGACTCCCACATAAACTGGAGTCACATTGAACGCGTGGGCATCGTCCACCGTGCCGGCCAAACTCGAGAGATAGTTTTCAAAATCGTCTTCATCGATGTCACCTTGTGCAAAACGCTGGATGTGTTGAGTCAGTTCACCTTGGGCGACGTTCTGCACTCTTACGACGGCCTCCAAATACGCGCGAGATCCCTCAATCGGGATCTCTGCGATCAAGGAATTGGCGTCTGAGATCGCATCGGCCACCAAACGAGCGTTGGTCTCCACAAGGTGGATGCCGGTACGTACTGCAACGCCCTGTATGACATTCATCACAATGTCGGCGTTCGCCAAATCAAGCCCAGATCCAGGCGTTGCGATCTTGTGCGCAAGGTCTTCGATGACAACGTCAGCGAGGAACCGAATCGTCAATCCATCTGAAAGCTCTTCAAAATAGGAGGCGACAGCGACCACCGTGTCGTAGAACTGTGTTTCCGCTGCAAATAGCGCAGCGGCATCCCAGTTGCCGCCAGCAGCATCCACGACAATATCGAGACGTGCTATCGGTTGGACTGGAACGCCTGCAGCTTCAAGATACCGGGCTTCTGCCTGCCCGATGCCAGCATTTGTTCGCGGAAAAGCACCGATTCTCAGCAGATCGGAAACAACCGTAGAGGACGGCGTCACTCTTGAATAGTTCGCAGGCGCTCTTGCTGCGATAACAATCGGACGGTCTACGGACGCGTCGATTCCTCCTTCTGCGACCCATTGCCCTTCGTCCAGTTCCAGGATGCCATTCTTGTTCGTGTCTGCAATGCCAACGCCCCAAACAACAGCCAATCCGTCGGCTGTCGTTATGCCGAATGGTTCATCGCTTGACCGTAACCCATTGAAATCGGTGTCGAAGAATACACCACTTCCGTCCGCGGGCCCAAAAGAGATTCCTACTGAAGACAGTGTGCTTTCAATGCTCCAGGAGCTTACCTCCTCGGGAAGGACCGATTTCACTTGGTCGCTCCAGTGGCCGCTATACGTGTCCACCAGGTAATCAACTGACAAAACAATTGCGCCACCTGCTACGGCCCCCAGTAATCCCGGTGCGATTGCGGCACCAATGATTCCCGCCGCGATCCCGAGGGCTACATCCTCCCCGACGCCCAGAATAAGGCCGCCAACAAACTGGTCGGTTTCATATTTGAAATCGTGCTCCACGGCACTCCAGTCAACGTTTCCATCTTCGTCACTGTATTCGTTGTAGATGTACTCCAAGGACGATGTAACAATATCGATAGGCGTACCATTCCCTGTCCAATCGGGCATGAAATCGGCGCTGCTGCCGGCTGCAGTATCGAGAGCGGCCACCAACAAATCATTGACTGCACCCGGATTTCTTGCGTATGCGGCCAAGAGATCTTCATATGTTGGTAGTACCGACAATTCTGACGCTATGTCCAGACCTTCGGGAGTGCCCAGCACTAACGCGAGCTCCTGGATCCCAGCAACCGTCAGTTGGTCCGTGTCACGGATCGTCACCGTCGTAGTCTTGCGGGCTGGATCGACGGGCAGTTCGGCGCCGGTCACGCTCGTAATCCTGGCTCTCAGACTCTCGGGCGGTTCACGCAGAAGATCATCCAAAATAGGAATCGTTGTCGTCGCCTCGAGCTCTCCTGCAGGGATAGTGATCGTCGTTGTCGGAACCTCGAAGTCCTCGCCCTCTGTTGCATTGACACCCGCGACTTCAAAAGAGACTTGGACATTCTCGGTGGCCGCGTGGCTGAGATGCAGTGTGAGTTTGCGTTCCCCCGCCTCTTCACTGACCCCATACGAAGCACTTCCCCAGACGATGGTGGGAGGGACGTCGTTGTCTTGAACAGTGAGGCTAGCAGATCGTGGCAGTTGGATGATTCCGGCATTCGCGTCGCCCAACACAATATCGATACTCTCGTCGGTCTCAATCGAGGAATCGTCAACGATGCCAATCGTAAAGGTGGCAGAAGTTTCTCCAGTCGGAATCGTAACGGATGCCGGAGCGGTGTAGTCATTATTGCGAGATGCCGTGCCACTGTACCTCAAAGGAATGACAATCGGTACGTTCGTTGGAGCGGAGAGAGTCACTCCCAATTCGATCGTACCAACGCCTTCGGTAACGTCATCGTCTAAGCCAGGTAGAAGCGATATCCGTGGATCGGCATCTAAGATTGTGACTGACTTCGAATCTTGTTCTCCCGGAACGGCGCCAATAATCTCGCCCATGGAAACGAAGATCGTTTCTGGCAACTCGGTCACATCGTCATCAGCCAGGCTTAGGAAAACCGTTCCCTCAGTCGCGCCGGCTGGCAACTGAACGAGCATCGTGTCAATCGAATAATCGTTTCCAGTGGCCGTGCCGGACACATTTAGCGGGATGGTAATCTCAGCCGTGGAAGGCCTTGAAAGTGTCAGTTGAATGGGGATATCCGAAGTTCCTTCAAAAAGGAACAGTTCCCCCGGCTCAAAGGAAACACGCGAAATGTCGTTGTCTAGAATCTCAGTGAGGACCGTTTGCGACGTCCCCAGAATCGCATTTTCCGTTGGCATCAATTCAACGAAGAAGTTTTCTGTGCCTTCGACGATCTGGTCGTCAACGATTTTCACACTGAGCGCGGCCTCAGCCGAACCGGGAAAGAATTCAAATGTTCCTTGAATGATCTGATAATCTTCACCGTCGCTTGCGGAACCCGACACGGTGAATGGCACGCTAACAGCTTCATCAGAGAAGCGTGATAATCTGGCACGCAAGTATGCTGTTACGATTCCTTCCGACGTGACCTGATAGGCGGCATCCAGCGACACGATCGGCGCATCGTTCTGCGAAATGATAAACGAGACGTCTGTGGGTTGGGCGACCTGTGTCGATAGATCAGCCTGGTCGGGTGTCAGCATGGAAACATGAATCGTTTCAGCATCCTCAATCGCATCATCGTCAATCAAACGGAGCGTCTTGGAGGCCGTCAGTGCTCCTGCTGGGATCACGATTTCTGAATCGACGAGCGACTCGTAATCTGTTCCGCCGGTGGCGCTCCCCGAAAGCGCGATTGGAATAGCAACATCTCGGCCAGAAGCCTCGCTAAGTGATGCCGTGAGCTGAATACCTGTGTCGCTTTCTTCGACTATCTGACTTGGGGACATGAAAAACACGTATGGCTTCCCGTCATTATCTTGAATATTGACGACCTGCTGATCCACGGGGCCGTGGCTCGCGCCAACGGTCTGACCGATAGAGACTTCAAGTCGTTCATCATTCTCGTCGAGGAGATCATCGTCAATTTGCAGAACAACTGAGCCAGTGAGTTCTCCTTGCGGAATCACGATCTCTGACATTGGCAATGAATAGTCTTCAGGCGTGACATCGCCGTCCACAACCAGAGGAATAATCACGTCGTGGCTAAGGGGAATCCCATTGTCAAGGCGAGCCGTTACAAGCAAGGTCCCACCGTCCTCCGAGATCCAGCGTTCCGTTTCTGTGAATGAAACGGGTGCGCCGACAACAACATTACAGGTCACCGTCGTTACCAACCCATCGCTGTCCGTCACAGTGAGCGTTAACTCGTAAACACCATCAACAGCGAATGCATGACTGACTGCGATGAGGTCTTCGCCAGTCTGCAAGTGTCCGTCATCAAAATCCCAAGAATAAGTCAGTGTGTCGTTCACTCCATCGATGACATTCGCATTCAGATCAATCGATTGACCAGACTCAGCCGTAACAAAATCAGGAAAATCAACAATCAACGGTGGAGCGTTCGCTACGGCAACATCAGCTGTATAGATGTTGGAATAAGTGCTGTCTTCGTCAATCAGCGAGATGCGGAGTGCGTGCGTTTGGCCTCCATCCGCATATGTGTGTTGGATTGGTTCGTTTAGCACGTAGCTATCAACGATGCCGTCGCCCCAGTCGGTCGAGATATTCGTGTCATCGTCTCCGGGATCTAAAACGTCAGCTTCCAACATGAAAGGCGCTGCTTCGACTGCAGACGCGGGAAGAGTCACGTCCAAGATTGGCATAACATTCTGCACCGAAATTGCCTCCGTCGCTCGGCCAACGCCACCGAAGGCATCGACGACAGTAAGCATCACGTCGTAATCACCGTCGTCCGCGTAAATGTGCGTTGGCGTCGCACCGCGAGCGAGCGTGCCGTCACCGAAGTTCCAAACATAAGTCAACGGATCTCCGTCTGGGTCCGTCGATCCGGATGCGTCAAAGACGACCAAGGAGCCCTCGCGTCTTTCCAGAGTAGGTGTCGTGACGACCAGGCTGGGACTGGGAGCTGTATTGAGTACGTTCACAATTCTTGGAAACGGTTGACGAGAGCTGATCGCCACTGCGATCCGCATCCAAGTCGGTGGCTGTTATCGTAATCTGATAAACGCCAGCGACGGATGGTGCTTCATAGGCAAGGGCTGGAATGGAGACCAGTCGCGCCCGAGCCATGAATCTGACTTGAAGTCGGGGTCACCAACGGCAGACGCAGTGACGAAAACTCCGCCGCCTGATCCCGCCGCTTCATCGCAACGCCCTTCTTTCGATTGCTCGGGCGTGTCCACCAAGGATGGAGACGACCGTGGTTGCCCATGCTGCTTGCGGTGCCATCGTGCCCCTCGTTGCACGTTACTCTGGAGCAGGCTCACCCTCCGGCAGTTCAGCGGTGATGGCCTAACGCGAGCAGTTGCATGCGTGGTTGCTTCCCTTACGTCCAGCATTCAATGTACATTGCCTAGCGGTGAATTACCGGCCAGAACGCTGCCAATGCCTTCGACCAAATCGAATCCGTGGGAACGCCGTCTGACTGTGTCTCCCTCGGCAGTGTCACGTCCCGTAGCGAACCGCGCCAATCGCGGGGTAAAGCAACGCTGCAATGACGACCACGAACCCAAGGATTGATGCAGGCCAAAACCATCCTCGCCCACCCAGCAAAGCACCGAGCGGGCCAGCGCAAAGCCGACAAAGCGAACAGTGCAACACCGAAAAGCCAAGGGTCTTCTTTCGCTGCATTCGGTGAAGCAAGGTACTTCAAACACGCGACTATGACGCCCCATGCGGTCAAATAGGCAAGTAACTCAGCAGCCGAGAATCGCGTAGATTTCATGAAGCATATCGAATTGCGATCTATCCGGCTGCAGGAGGCGGACGGATAGATCGGGCGTTGAACTTGACCGCTTTGGGTCGAACAGATTCAATCGAACGACGACTGATTCCGAGCGGAAGTTTAACATGATGGGGCGTCCCCAGATCAGCCGCGCATCTTGAACCAAGGCTTAGAATTTCGGCTCGCAAGCTCGCGATGTCAAAGCCTTATTGGTTCGTCCCGTGTCTCCGAGTGCGGCGAGACATTACTCGGATTCGCCTTGCGCCACGGTTTGGCTTCCACCCACGACCAAGGTCTTGATTGCCTTGTTAAACGATTTCTCGTTTTCCTCGAACTCGGTGGTCGGTGAGGTCAAAAGTGCAACGATAACGTCTTTCTCCCCTGGTATGGCGACCCAGTGTTGGGCGGTTTTCACAGACCCTTTTCCATCGACTTTGCGCTCTCATCAACCAAGAAACGTGGCTCGAAAGCCTTTCCAGGTTCTTGGACAAAAACGACAATCGATGCTCCTCCCGGCCTCGCATATGCGGTGCGAGCCACTCCCGGCACGGTATAGTCCTGCAATCTTGCATTCTTCCACGGTTGCGAAACAGTGACGGAGAAATCGTATTTGTCGTCGACATACTTGTCCGCCTGTTCCTGTGCTAGTGAGCGTCCGCCAAAGTGCATTAGCAGGATAACGCAGAAAGTGAGTGTCGTCATTGCCGAATGGCGTAGCATGTTTACCTCGTTTCTAAAGGAAGGGACGAACGACCAGCGTAACCGGGCGGCGACGGTACGCGTTGATTTCAGTTTCCGCCGGATTCGCCGCTCCGGTTCACGCAATTGTTCGTCGACATTTTAGTGGTGAGACGGCTACCCTGCTGTTTGGCATCACAAGTCCTTTGTGGCGGATGGATTCGGCGCCCTAAGCAATTCGAGGAATTCAGATTTACCGATTCCCCCTGCTCGCCATCGCAAAGCATTTCCTTGTGGATCGGTAATGATCGTGACTGGTGCGCCGCCGACGTTGTAACGGGCCAACACCGCAGCATCGTCTGGGTTATCCACGTCAATTGCCACAGGGATGAATTGCGCAGTTGACCGATGTCTTCACCTCTTCATCAGCCCACACTTGGCGTTTCATTACCCGGCAGGGAACACACCACTCGCCGGTAAAGTAGAGGATAATCGGTTTGCCAGAGTCGGCTGCCTGTTGCTGAGCCGAAGTGTAGTTGTCAGCCCAAGCGATGCTATTGGTGGGGACGTAGAAGCTGTACCAAGCGTACGCAAGTGAGACAACGAGGAATGTCAGCCAGAAGCATCGCCAGAAATGGAATATTCTCTTTCGGTCCGGCGGTGGTTCGGAGTTGCCGGACGATGGTAATTGGGATGGCGATTCATTCATTGATGTGTGGGTGCTCATATCCCGTGGGCGACGAGCTATAGATTCTCCGGCGCGAGCGCCGGAGAATTAGTCTATCCCATTGAGCATGTCGAATGGGCTGTGAGATCCGTTGATTTCGGCTTCATCCTCCAAAATGTAGAGTTGTGTCACTTCAAGCGAATTGTGCCCAAGAATGTCTTGCAGGTGCTGGTCGTCGTGCGAAAGCCACTCGAAGGTCAGCGACAGATCGACATTGCCCGTGAGGAACGGGTCAGCCGCCAGCACGTTCAGCAAGTTAAGAAGCTGGCGAAGGACGCCGGGTTTAGCTTGTAGGTGGCGCGTTCGTCGGCGATTCACTGACCAAGCAAACCCAGCAGGTCCTTCACTTATCGTACGGTCGGTCGTTTGATGGCGAGTCCCACTCCCCATGAGTTCTTGGGACGGTCGGTTCCTCGCCGAAATTGAGTGCGGCTAACTGCACGAGGTGTGCGCCGCCCACGCGCTCTGGTGGCTATAATCGGTCGTCGATCGCGAAGTCCGTTGTAGCACACGCGAACTACTGGTCGCCAATAGCGCATGAAAGTCAGTCCCATCATGCCTGGGAGCAAGTCAACTGCTCGCAAGAGCCCTCCGTTTAACAGCGCCGGCATTCTGATTCGGCATGACGATAAGAGCTACATCGGACTCGAAGCGGGCTTAGAAACCTGGGTCGGCTTCCAGCTGGCTGTCGCTTGCCTTCGCAGGCTGGAAGCCTGCACCACGTTGGGATAAGTTGGTCGTCGATTCACTTACCTTTACTTACCCGATTGGCGCGATGGCATTCTCTTGGTGGAAATGGCGTAACAGTTCGCCAACGTCGGATGAAGAGTACGCTAAACAGATTGAACAACTTCGCGAGACCGTTCCAGTTCCCGGCATTTGGTTGTTCGGTAAAACTGGCAGTGGCAAGAGCTCGGTCGTCCGCTATTTGACCGGTGCGGAGGAAGCGACGATCGGTGAAGGCTATCGACCGAAAACGAAAGCGTCGCGACGTTTTGATTTCCCCAACTCGCTTGAACCATTGCTGACGTTCTTGGATACACGCGGACTCGCCGAAGTCGCCTACGATCCGAGTGAAGACATCGAGCAGTTCTCTGGTTCGACTCAGCTGATGATCGTCACGGTTCGAGTGACCGACCATGCGCTGGAAAGCATTCTCGAACCGCTGCGCCGGATTCGCAAGTCTGCGCCGGGTCGCCAAGTTCTGCTGGTATTGACCTGTCTGCACGAAGCGGTCGGCAACATCGACTTGTCCGATGGCATCGACCCGTTCACGACTCTCGATGACGACCAGACCGAACTTCCAACGCCCATTCCAGAGCAATTACAGACTTTGATCGACGAGAAAGTCAGACAATTCGCCGGTGTCCACGACGCTGTGATTCCGATTGACCTGACTCGTCTCGAAGACGGTTTCGTGGATCCCGATTTCGGTGGCGGTCGTCTCAAGCAAGCGATCCTTGATCGGCTACCGCACGCCTATCGACAAGCACTCTTGGCGATCGACGAATTGCGAATCGAAGGCGAATCGACACGCCAGCAACAAGCTCGCTGGCAAGTGCTGGCATCAAGTGCGCTCGCCGGAACTGCCGGCGCGGTTCCGGTGCCCTGGGTCGACATCCCCGCTGTACTCGCCATTCAGGCTCACTTGGCGGTTAAGATCGCCAAAATCTACGACCAAGAACTCACCGCCGCGCGATGGGCAATCCTTGGCAGTGCAGCCGGGTCTCGCATCCCGTTGAGATTTGCCGTACGTGAAGCGTTGAAGTTCATCCCGTGGTTGGGGATGGCCGTCGGTGCGGCCAGCGCGTTCGCGTTCACCTATGCACTTGGCATGTCGTGGGATTGGTACTTTGCTGATTTGCGGAAAGGCAATGTGCCAAGTCCCGATCAACTGAAAGACGTTTTCGCCGCCGAACTGAAGCGTGGTCACGAACTTTGGAACGCCAAATGACTCCGCTCCGTTACTTGCGTCCGCGCGTGGTCGTACTCCTGTTGTTTTGGACGCTTCCCGTGCTGGCGTACTTCGTGATCGGGTCCATCGCGATGTACCAAACCGGCTGGCTCAACATTGTCGTTTGGACATTGCCAGCGATCTGGTTAGGCGCTTGGCTGGTCGGCAAATTTTGGACGACCGCCAAACCTCGCCATCACAGCGTCGATGGACGACCCATCAGTCCCCCCGAGTTCTGGACGCGCCAGGACGCGGCAGCGATCGCGATCGTCGAAGAGTTTCGCGGGTCCGTCGACATTATCGACTCCCGAAGCATCGCGGACGTCGATCGGTATGTTCGTGACGCGCGAGGATTGGCGGAGCAATTGGCAAGACATTACCACGCCGATGACAACGAGAACTTGCTAAATCCGCTGACACTGGTCGAAATTCTGTCGGTGATTCATCTGGCGGTCGAAGACCTCGAAGAATGGCTGCTCAAGAACATCCCCGGAAGTGATTTGGCAACGGTTGGGCATCTGGGTCAGATTCCTCATGTCGTCAATGCAGTCAACTTGGCTCAGAAACTCACCTATCTCGCTTCGGCAGTGCTCAATCCTGCCAAGCTGCTGGCGTATCCGCTGTGGCGGAAGTCGGGCCGCGTGACGGTCGAACTTCAAAATGAAGTGATTCGCGGTTTCTATCAACGCTACCTGCGGCAGCTCGGGTACTACCTGATCGAAATGTACAGCGGCCGATTGCAGGGTGGTTCGCGACATTACCGATCACACTTTGGACAGATGACAGCGGCAGTCTACGCTGCGGGCGGAGACGCGAAAGCGCTCGACCAGCTACAGGACGTAAGCACGACGATCGCAGTCATGGGGCAGGTCAAAGCCGGCAAGTCGAGTCTAATCAACTCGCTGATGAACGAGCAGGTTGCCGTGACGGGAATCTTGCCTGAGACCCGAGAAGTCCAGCGATATCAGTACTCACTTGCCGGCTCGCCGAACGTCGTCACGCTGCTTGATACCCCTGGCTACAGCGAAGCCGATGTGACGCGTCAACAACTCCGCGAGATCAAAACGGCCAGCGAGCAGGCCGACATCGTGCTGCTGGTGATGGCTGCAAACGTTTCGGCACGAGACGCAGATGTGCAGATCGTCAGAGAGTTGGCCGAGCACTATCGCGGAAAGACACAGCTGTGTCACCCTGCGATCATCGTCGTGTTGACTCACATTGATTTGCTGCGACCGATTCGGCAGTGGTCGCCGCCGTACGACTGGAGACACCCGACGCAACCGAAGGAAGAGTCGATCGCCGAGGCGGTCTCGTACGTGAAGGAACTGCTGGGCGATTCGGTCGCGGACTACGCATGCGTCTACGTTGGGGACACGCACGCGGCAGACTCGAGCGTCGTTGACGAAGTCGTCCCGCAATTGATCGAGCATCTCGATCACGGTCATGCCGCGGCGCTATTGAAGGCGTTCTACAGACAACTCAGCCGCGAGCGATTTGCGAGACTATCGCGGCAGGTCATCGGATTGCTGAAGTCGCTTACCTAACGTGGGGTAGGCTTCCAGCTTGCCATTACTCCTTCAACGCCAGCCGACAGCCTAGACCACGTCCGCAGTTGGTTCACGAGCGACCGAACTGGTCAAAGCACATGCATGTAGAGTGATGCGAATCGAGCGAGTGCTGCTGTGCCATTGGCGGTTTCACGCGTTTTCTTGATCTGTGGCTTGAGGGGCTGAACACGAGGAACTTGCCGGGAGTGCGTCCATCCTGTCAACGAATACTGTCTCCGGTCAATGAAACGTGGTGCCCATAAGCCAGAAAGATCGTTTCATCAAACGTTCCTTTCTTGCCGCGTCCCGCATGAAGGACGGTTTCTGAGGTTCAGGCATCGCTTCAGTAACCAGAAACTCATCCCGCAAAACAAAACGCCGAAAAGCCGTGGCATCGGCATTACGGTTTCTGAATAGGCTTCGCCGCCGGGTCCTCGCCCACGTGAACATCTTTTCTTGCCATCCAATCTCGATCCCGTGGCTGCTTGCCGTTCTTCTCGACCTTTGCGTCTCAGGCGGCCGATTCTAGAGCGTCGGTCGGCCTGCGTGTCTTTGGGCACTGGCGCGATTGCCATCATGCCAAAAGTACGCTAACGGTGCGGCGACAATGCAGGGGCAATGCGATGCCGCCGATGCCCCCCGAAAGCAACGTCATGAGAACAGGCTTAACCTCCTTGTTCGAGGCTGATGTAGGGCTCGATGAATCAACTCGGCTCATCACTGGTCGTTTTCGGAAGAGTGTGCCGCGGCGGAGCTACCAGAGAGCGACTACGTCCGGGGCGCTGGGTGTGCCGATCTGGGCGGATACTTGCCAAAGCCTGATGAGATCTATCGCAAATGTGAAGATGGTTGGGCGTACGCAGTATGATAGCCAACATGAAAATCGAAGAGCACTATTTGAAGTTTGCGAGAGTAGCGCTGAAACGCTTCGGGGATTCAGTGCCAAATCGCATGCCACCGACAACCACACGACGTGTCCGCCAATTTGGGGATGGCTCTAGCTTTGCTGAGAAATCGGAAATTGACCGATGCGCCTTCGCTATGATGGATGTTGCAAAAGAAATCAATTCAATGCCGGCAGTCCGCGAATGTGTCGAGCACCTGATTGAAAATCGAATTCCGGCAATACCTGAGCTTGCGGATGCCGACGGAGCAAGTGTCACCAACCCTTCTTACGATGCTACTCTTGGTTCTCGGTAGTCAAATTGTTGCATTCAGTCGTCCATGCAATTCTGCGAAACGGCAAGATCGAAGAACTGACCGATGAGGAACTGCTCGAGAGTTTTGGGGTATAAGGCTGCAGACACCCAGCGTTAGCATTGGCCGCAGCATGGGTTGCGCTCCAGTCCGCAGCACTGGAAGTTCGTGACGACGTTAAGAGGGTATCGCAACCGGAGCTGAGGATGGTTCGATCAGCCTCTGGAATGCAAAAGCCAGGCAGGAATTGCTGGAGTTACCAGCGCATCATCGCATGGTGACGACTCTTGCATTCAGCCCTGATGGTCACAGCATTGTCAGCGGTAGCGGCAATGTAGGGATGCCGCCAGATCCCAATGCGACGGGTGAACTGATTGTTTACAACGTGGAGACAGGAGAAGTTCGGTGGCGTCTGGACGGACACCCGGGGGCACTCACCGGGTGAGAAAGAGGTCGTGCTGCTGGATGCGGAAACTGGAGCGACCCTGTTGACGCTACCCGACCATCGCGAATCGATCGTATCGGTCGTTTTTAGTCCGGATGGACAACGAATTGCCACACTCGGCGGACTTCACCGGCCAGCCACGCACCACCACGTCACGCTGTGGGATTCGGCAACGGGGATCCAACTGCTGCAGCTAGAACTCGACCTGAGGCAAGTTTACTGGTCACCCAACAATACCAGTCTGCTCGGGATCGGCCACGCAAATGATAGAGCGACTTTGGTTAAATGTAGCTCCGAACAACAAGCTGCCCTGCCGTAGTTGATCATTCGACGCGGCCTTGCAAACGCTGCCACCAGTCTGGCATTTACTCCTGATGGCCAAGCGACGACGATGGGATTCACCGGCTTTCTCACTTTAGATTCAACTGCTCGTCTCCATCTACTGACCGAATCGGAGCCCTTCGGTGAGTCAGTCTCTTCCGGTTTTCGGCGTACAGGTTGGACCATCTCTGTCGCGAACGGAATCCGCTCCGAGACTTCGGTGGCGACACCGATGCGACTTAGCGGCTTCGGTGCAGTTTTCGCGGAATCTGGTCCGAGAATCTGAGAAGACCGCGTCGAAGCGATTTCGCTAAGACGCTGAAGGCGATGCATCCTCCGCGCGCTAGCGGGACTAAGCTCGAAACCGATAAGGGTCCGTTCAGTACCCTTGGTGTCTCCGGCGATTCGCTCATACGTTATCGTGAGGCCAGTGCACGATCCCGACACATCATGCGGCACGACCCTACGGAGGATTCAGATAGTACCCACCTTCAAGTTTCTGGGTTGTGAACGCGGCACGGCTAACGTAGACCTCTTGGGCACCTGCAAGTTGCACAAGAAAGATACTGCCATGGTCGTCCCACGTCGCGACATCAATGATCGTCGCTGTCTGTCCTTCAACCAACTGCACTGGAGTTCCTGCTGCGGTGATTCCGAATCCCCTACGTACAATCACGCTCGCACCAACTGTGAGAGCGTCCTGACAATGAACGCATAGTGCCGGTGCGACGCCACCTTTCCATTCTCGTGCGTGGAGGACAACTTCACAGAATGCGAGTGGGACAAGATAGGAGCCACCGCAGCATGGGCACAAAAAGATTGGCATAGCTTTGGTACCGGACCCGCGCGAACGATCAACAATCACGCAATATGTTCAACGGTTGCCCCGTGTTGACGGCTGATCAGGTTATCGGCAAAGGACAGCGGTGCCAATCTACTTGCGTGCTGACACCGATGCAGATTGGCGACGTCGCTAACCGTTTCCCTCAACCCGGGTCGAATTCTTACGAAGACTGCGGCCAGGAAACTGAGCTAACTCCGCGTAGACCGATGCACCCGATGTCACGAAGGGTGGCTAAGAGATGAGTCGATAAAGGCCGGTTACACACCCTTGCTGTAGAGGTCTTGGGGCCGCATGCCAGCCGGCGTGGGAGGACGCCGGGGAAACCCGGCGGACCGCCGAGACTGTCGAGGGCCAGATATGCGTCGTCTCTCTCGCGGAGTTGTCCGAGTCGATGGATGATACTGGATTGACTAGTGGAAAAACGCGCTCTCGAATTACCTCGCTTGCTTTCGTAATCGGGCGGTGGGAGAGAGAGCGTCCCGCACAGTAGCGCATAATTCATCTCTGTCGCACGGTTTGCAGAAGCACCCAATCGCACCATTCTGCGATGAGGCGGCTTGGTGATGCGATGCCCAAGACCTTTGCCAGGGCGATCGCACGAAGCAAAGGGAAGTATAAAAAGGCGACAGGTCTCGAACGGATAATTAAGGCGACCAGGGATTTAGCGAAACTGAAATGAGTAGCATGAACCGTCGAAAGTTTATGGGGGCCGCCGTCGGGACGGCGGCATTGGCACAGATCCCTTTTACGTGGCCAGTGGGCGTCGCGACTCCACGCCGGAGGAGGAAGTAGACTACCTGCGCGGGCTGATCGAGGAGACGCAGGCCCGGGCGGTCAAGTTCCGTCTGGGCGGGCGCATGAGCCGCAACGCCGATGCGATGCCTGGGCGGACGCCGGGCCTGATTCGCTTGGCGCAGGGAACTGGGCGATGGGATTGATCTGCATGGCGATTCGAACAGCTCGTATGATCCGGCCGAGGCCATCGCGGTGGGGCGGATGCTCGAGGAGATTGGCGCAGTCTATTTCGAGGAGCCTTGCCCCTTTGACCATCTGCACGACACCAAACGCGTGGCCGATGCCCTGTCGATTCCGGTAGCGGGCGGTGAGCAGGAGTATAGCGACCGCCGGTTCCGCTGGATGATCGCCAACCGGGGCGTGGATATCGTACAACCCGACCTTCACTACTACGGTGGGCTCATTCGCTCGCGGCGCGTGTCGCGGATGGCCGAGGTAGCGGGGATGTCGACGACGACGCACATCTCTGGCGGATTCGGGTTCGTCTACATGCTTCACTTTACGTCTTGCACGCCCGACGTTGGCCGCTACCAGGAGTACAAGCGCAACATCGAGCGGTACCGCGACTGGTTCAGCCCACGTTTGGAGATCAAAGACGGCGCACTGATGGTGCCGGATGGCCCCGGCGTGGGCATTGTGGATGTGGACGAAGTGCTCAAGGGAGCGGAGAAGGTTGTTTGACTTGCACAGCGATCACGCTGAATGGAAAAGGCGACATCAACCGAATGATGTCTGTCGCGACTCGTAGAGGCAGCTTCGCTTCGTCGCTCGAGTTCACCGACGCGAGATTAGATGAGTGAAAAAAACTGTCTATTCGAAGCGAATCTTCGGCACGTACCACATCAACACGCATACCCGCTCAAAATCGCCTTGCCGCTCTTTGCCTTTCTGAAGAATACCAACCGTGTGGAAATTGCTTGTCGGATCACCCGTAACTCCAAGCGCTGTCACGAAACAAATCCGCATTCTCGCGTCGGTGACTTGTTCAAGTGCCAATACTCATCGTAGAACTTTTCAATGATCGAACCGCCCTCGAAAAGCGTAAATCCATCAGCATTCGAGCTATGGCGCCAACAGAACATCGCAGAGCCCGCAACGCGCGAAAATGCACAGCCGATCTTTTCGTAATCCTCCACGCTACCGTTCATATAGGAGAACCCGACCCCAAGTGCGGAAGACGAGACCCGCTTTAGGTACATTGGTTTCGTCGGCTTGATCGTTTCGAAGAACGGCTGAATCCGCGGATTTTCCGATGGCATTATCAGGCCGCGACACTTGTTGCCCATTCAATCACCTGCCAAGTAAAATGCATCACCAGTACCGAAAGCCGAACCATTGGTGTCTTGACGTTCACGCCACTCCTTCACCAACGCGCTTGCAACACCAAGCAATCGTCAACATCGCAGATCACTCGTCGCATTTCGTTTCTCATTGACGTGAAGTTATTCTCGATGAGCCCCTTTAATGAGCCAAGAGGCTGTTCGCTCCATCGACGTGCATTAGCCCCCTCACTCTGGCCATCCGCTTATATTGCGATGCGCTGAGAAGGCTGAGTCTCGCGCCATAACAGACACCTTTTTTGATGCTGGTTGGCGTAGGGGCTGGGGCAACTTTGGTGGCGGAACCAACCCGCCGGCCGCCTCGGTCTCCGACACCGCTGCAGGTCAGGCGGTTCGATGCACATTTCTCGGAAAACAGTTTGGAAATCCAAGGAAACTGCTGCGAAGCAACCGACCAAAACGCTGCGGGCGATGCAACCGACTGCACCAAGTTTGATTAGAAGATGAATTGTTAAAGGCCAGCTATTCATCTTTGCTGCAACCTGTGGTTACGGCGTCGAACGTCTCGGTGCTCTGTGCCAACACCGAGCACGTGAGGCAGAGCAGGAGTTCAATTGATCCCAGAAGCCGAAATACAATCAATCTACCGTGCATTCGTAAACGCATAGACGATTGCCCATGGACAACCTTCCGTCACGAAGCCCCTGACCCTTCGCGGCAGCGTTCGATTCACCGACGCGCGCCCGGTCGAAAGAAAACGACTGGTGGTCAATGCAACTGCCATCTCTAGAAATACTCGCTCCGTGCCGTTGCGGTGTGCTACACCTCCGACTGCTACGGCAAACTAGATGATCTCCTTGAGGATAGATTCTCTACTGGATTGAGTGGTTGAACCCGGTGCGGCTGAGCAACTACTGCCACTGGTCTACGAATAATTGCGCGAACTTGCTATCCGCCTCCCGACTGCTCTGGGCTGTGGCTGGGCAACGGGGCCGACAAATTCTGGGATGATCGTTGTCACTCACGCGTCGGCGATGCATGTCCCGCGGGTTGTGCGTTGATGCTTGGACTCGGAACGGCATTCGAAGTCGCTAAAACGATAATCGACGGATTCGAGGATGCGCAGGAATACGGGTATAGAGTGTCGTTGTCGAGATACAACTCAAGCTACTCTCGGAGGGATGGTGGATGTTGGTCTCGATCACAAACGAATCCGCTCTGACTGACTCGCTGGCCGAGCTGTCGTCGGCCATGCCGTTCACAGCCGCGTCGCTGCCAGGCGGCATCCAAGCGGGACCTTTTCGGGTGTGGCCAGGCTACTTCTTGAAGCGGGTGTGCATTTCGATTGCAGTGACGGTCCGGTAGGGGAAGAGGGAATCGATGGTGTTATCCAGCAGCATTTCGGCATTCCCTGATGACGTACCCTGGGGCCTTGCACCAGGTTTCTTGCAGCTGGCATCGCCGAGTATCGGGTGCTTCTTTCGTTTCGAAATGGCTTTTTAGCCGGTTGTAAACGGACGGTGCGTTTTTAAATTGACAGCCAGCACAGTAAGTCAGATACTTCCGGGCAGCGGGAGGTTGTGTCCCGCTCTACTCTTCTCTCTCTTCTTGCTAACCCCATGCGGCACTTCATTGCCATGCTATCGATGCTCGGATGCGCGATGTCCACCGACGCACAGAGTCCCAATGATTTCGTTGACGATCACGCGAAAGCGGTCAGACCTCACGATTGGCAGCGTGGCTACCTGGTCCCATCGGAACGAGTCAAAATCGCGTTCGATTCTCTGGATATCTTTGTGGTCACCAATGATGATCCCTTTTTGATCAGCGATTCACGAATTGCGACGATGGGTTATGGTCAACCAGAATCGAACGCGAGACATGTAGCGAACGCAAGGTTAGACGTTTGGTGCGCCGAAAACGTTGAGAAATCTGTCAACGAGTTGCGTGCGCGGCGAGCCGATCTGGAACACACGCTGGTCCTACATACGATCGCGGCTGGATTGCCAAGTCTGATCACCGGCGGCAAGCCACTGGGTGAGCCTGGACGGGCTATCGTTGCGATTTGCGACGTTGAAGGGAGACTGCTTTCGATCGGAGTAGGCGTCCCGGAACCAGACGAGTTGCTGGCGATGGTCGAAGACGCGCAGGTGGCCCTGTGGATCCGGAAGCGCTTCATGATCTGACCAAGCAGCATTTCATGCTGCAGGCGACCGATGGGGAAATGTCAGTGAATATCGACGCACGCTTGTTCAATCGAAACACGCCCGCGTTGTTTGGTGATGGTTTGATCGACGCAATCCCAGACAAGGTAATCGCCGAGCAGGCCAAGCAGCAGAAGCGGCACAAGGAAATCAGTGGTCGGGTTTCAATCTTGAACAATGGTTCCGTCGGTCGATTTGGGTGGCGAGCGAGTTCAAGCCGGCTGGTTAGATTTGTCGATCTTGCTTGTGCCCATGAACTTGGCTTGGAGACAAAGCGGCGGGACCAAGTGGTTGACCCGACGCAGCCAAACTATCGAAATCTTGGTCGCGACATATCGGATACCGATATTGAAAACATCTCGCATTTCGTTGCGGCGTTACCGCCGCCGCGGCAAACGCAACCGAGTGACTCGAACATACGGCAGTCCATCATGCTCGGTCAGCGGGGATTCGATTCGATTGGTTGCGCAATTTGTCACGTGCCGAGGCTCGGCAACGCAACAGGTATCTACAGCGACTTATTGCTGCATGACATGGGACCGAATTTGTACGATTACGATGCCGCCGGCCCGGATGTCCTTCGCCAGAAGTTGGTTGTGCAAACGCAATCGCCCCCGAGTTTTTCGAAATCGCCGACTTCCCCGAGTTCTTCGGGGGCTTCGAGTACTCCTGCGTCTTCGGGTACTTCGGGGCAGGTCCCGGTGTCTACGGCATCGGCGAGTACGTCGTCGTCGGGTGGCTACGGTGGTTCGGCTTCTGCTGTTGCAGCGGTGGCTGCGGGCGGTTTTGTCGGCCCTGTCATTCCGATGTTTTTTGTAAGTCCGCGCGGCACCGCCGCGTCGCGAGACTCGATCGCGTTTGGGAGCGCAGCCTCTCTCAATCGCACACTCGGGCCGAGCGCGACATCGCAGGAGTGGCGAACGCCGCCGCTGTGGGGAGTTGCCGAATCCGCGCCTTACTTGCACGACGGTCGTGCCGCCACGCTTTTGGAAGCGATCATCGCGCACGACGGAGAAGCAGCAGGTGTCCGCGACCGATTCATGCTACTGCCACTGGCGGAAAGGCAAGCCGTGATCGCCTTCTTGGAATCTTTGGTCGCGCCCCAAGGTGTTCCCGAGCCGCGGACTGCGATCCAGCGTCCCGTCCTCGTTAGGGGCGGACGTTGAATTGTGGTTGGCGACTGCGGATTAACTCGCTTTCGTAGGCTCGGTGCATGGTAACTTTGCGCGCTGGTGAACCGATCGGGAGGAAATGAAGTTCCGCCGACACATTGATGTTTGGGACGCGTCGAATCCTTCTAGTGGTAGATGTTCTGACGCACCTGAGAGTCGCTCGCCAGTCTTTCGGCGGTTGTCTCCTGGGCCTCGAACCATTTCCTAAGCATTTCCGTTTCGATGCGGCGACCGAAACGGAACCAACACGCAAACTCGCTCGCGTGGGTGGCGTACTGCCGAGACGATCGGGTAACCTCGATCCGTACTGGGTCGGACGAAAGTATGCCGTTTCAATCCGCGTGGGCTAGCGGCGTGTGGCTTTCCCTAAGGACGCTCTGCTTCTTAACTCTGAACTGCAGCAGGTTGGAATCAACCCGAATCGAGTTCGCTACCCCGCTTTGGCGCGTCGGTCTGCTTCACGAAAAGACACCGATGCAAGTTAGCGACAACGCTTCGCCGCGTCGGGCGATGCAACCGACTTCACGAAAATCACCGAGTATCGAACCGGCTAATGACAGCTCTGAGCCCCTTCGCGATTGGCGATTGCCTCCCAGCGATGTGCCCAATTCATGGTCACGGGATGAAAGACGTCTTCTGACTTACGCGGGCATGGGATGCAATCCGACAGTCTCACCTGTCCCACTGGAACGGGAAGATTTTTGCCGTTGAGCTTACGCAAGGACTCACTGTCCGGACTGAAATGGGGGCAGATCCACAGCATGACCGGGAAGCACACAACCGCCCCAGAACTGCTCGCCCTCCATCAAAGTGATGACTCGGGTATCAGCCGAGACGCTGAATTGGAATAGGCCGATGGCGAGCAACACGACTGACTTCGTCATTGCACCATGTTCTCTTGTTCAGTGATCATTCACGCTTTTTTCCAAATGTACAGGCAATCAGACGGCAACCAAAGACGAGTGGCCATTTCGTTATTTGGTCCTACCGACTTGCTCTTCAACTCGCTTCAGCTCTGCTTTTACGGCAGGCAACAAGCGTTTCCAGTGAAAGGTTCGATGATCCTCCGTCGCCTTTTGATCAAAGCGATAGATGTGGGCCAGGGGCATCTCCACATAAACCGGATCGGTGACCGCTGCCAATTGTGTCCAGTGATCTGTTGCCCTACGCAAGGCCCCGACCGCACTGGTTCCCTGTTCAACATCATTTCCATCCAGGAAGCGTTTGTAGGCAACAGCGGCACGAAGCTTGTCGGCAAAATACAAACTGAGGTAGGCCCAGGCCTGTGCGTCCGCAAGTTCAGCCGTCAATGCTTTGGAATTGTCGTTTGCCAGCAGTGGTTTCAGTAAGGCTAAGGCCGTGTTTCCATCTTCCGTCAGCCGGTCGGCCAGCATCAGAGGAGACGTCTTTCCTTTTGGGACTGCTTTGCCCTCGTTGAGAAGCTGACAATAACTCGCGACAGAAAGGTAATCAGGATCAAGCGTATCACGCCTGCTCAATTCTTCGACCGTAATCAACCTTTCCGAATTGCTCTCAGCAAGGATGGACATGAAACCTTCGCTGTAGAGGGTGTAATCCCAACTAAAATCAAACATGGTGGCCAGCCGCAGCGGCATACGACTTCCTAGCTTGATCGCCGCAAACAGCATTGGACCGGCGTCACCGTAGCGTTGACGGCAGGAATTAACGAAAAAGTCATCGGTCAAGTCCGGGTTGTAGAGCAAGCGCCCCCAGGCCATGTAATACAACCATTGCCGTTCGAAGGCGTAGCCCGATACGAACGTCGGCTGGCTCATGTAATCCTTTGCGGGGATATAGCACTCCGATCCCAGATAGTATCCGCCGACATAATCGTGACCGTTCAGCTTGATATGACGGCGGATGAAGTCGGGCTCGCACCAGCGCAAAGCGAAAAAATCTTCATTGCGCACCATCCAGTGTATTTGATAATTGGTCGGAGGCGGGTTCCAGTAAGTGTCGCCCATCTCACCGCCATGAATCTTGATTAGTTTCGGGCTTGAGTGACCGTGCGACCAATTGAACTTCGCCTCGGTGATGACGGTCGTCGGGAGATCCAACGATTCAATCGACTTGCGTGTGAGTTGTTCCGTTGTCAGTCCCTCCACACCACTGGCCTGACTGCCCTGGGAAAATGGAAGCCGATGAATGAAGCGGATCTTCCGTTCTGCCTCCTGCATGCCGGCGACGAATGTATCCAGAATGAACTGTTCCCGTTCTGCCGGAGCCAGATTCTTGTCCCGTTCTCCCAGACTGACCCCCAATCCCGTCAGATTGGGATACGTGTCGATGACTTGGGTGACTGTGGTCCGCATGTAGTCCTTGATAATCTGCGAGTCATCACCCGGTCCAAAATAGTTGGGAGACGGGTTGTGCAGATAGGCTTCCAGATCGTGATGTTTTGCAAAGGCCGGACTCGTAAAGATGTTCCAGTTAACGATGAAGGTCTCGATGCCGCGTTCTTTCGCCATCAGAAAGAGCGTTCGCCAAAACTCCTGCCAATTTGCCAGTTCCTGCTTGGATAAATCGCAGGCTTCCGGGTATTGCGAATTTCGAATCATCAAGTGAAACGGATGCAGACTCCAGAGCGTGAGCGTGTTGAATCGATTGTCAACCATCATGTCCAGGAAGGATTCCCAGAATCTCAGATCCCGACATGTTTCATCGTGCAGACTCAACGCCGCACCAGCCCGATAGGACACCCACGGCAAATTGAATTTCAGTGCGCGAAAGGTGAATCTGGCAGATTCCCTTCTGTTTGCAACGGTTTGTGTTGATTGCAGCTGTTCAAGAACATCCATGGCCCCGTAGAGGAGCCCGTCGTCATCGCCCGCCTCGATGTGCACGACCAACACCTTGCCCTGAGAAGACACGCTCGTGCTATACGACTCCTTGGCAATCGTTTGGTCTATGCTGAAACGAACATTGGTGTTCGGATAGTGTGCGTGCTGGCCGAACGCGTTCGTCAGCCGCGACGCCGCATAGCTCTGGATCAGGTTGGACGGCGCGTAGTCAACCTCCAACGTGCCCGCCAGAAGACATGGTTCAGCGGCGAAAAATGCCAACAGGCAAGTAAGTGCCCTCTTCATGATCACGTCTCTTTTCTATTGAGTTAATCCAAAGTAGCAGGTGTCTCATTTTGCGGACTCCGATCGCAGATGGCGGTACCATTATTCCTCGTCTTGTGGCGTGCTGCCAGTATTGCGCGAAAGCGACTCAGGGACGGCGCCGAAATTACTTTCTCGTTTAACGGCAAGCCGCAGGCGAGTTTGGAACAGAGATCACAGTCGCCTGCGGCTTGCCGTTAAACTACAACCGCGGCATTTATTTCCAAACCGGTCCTGAGCACCGAACACCGCAAACCGGCTCCGGCAAAACAGTGCCGATACCATTGCCGCGGGAAACGCGATCTGCCTATCGACTATGATTTCACAGTCAAGGCCAAGTTGCCGCAAATCAGCGTTCCCAATACCACACCATGCAAGCGATCGTTTCTTACGCCACCGATTCACACTTATCGAACGGCCGTAAATCAAACAACGGCTCGGGAGTCAACAAAATGCAAACCTCCAAAATCGCTGCGCGGTTGTTCCTGTCGCGGAAAGCCTTTGCAGCAGTTCTGCTTGTCTTTGCGGCATCTTCTCCGGTGGCGGCCGTAGCTCAGGTCGCTCTGTACTTCGACAGCGACGGTGGGCCCGTCGAGTTTGCCGCCCACGAGATCACTCTGGCCTTGAAGGAAAAAGACAACTCCGTTGATCTACACGATTTGGATCAACTCGAAAGCGTTCACGGCACTCAAATCATCCTGACTGATCTTTCCAACGCATCCACTTTGCAGATGTTCGAAAGCAACGGCGTTGCGAAACTCGAAGCCCTCCAGCCTGAAGGCTTCAGGATTCGCGTCACGGCGAAAGGGAACAATACTACCTACTGGATCATCGGCGCGGACCCAGCCGGGACCATGTACGGTGGACTCGAATTCGCCGAAGTCGTTCGGGTGGCCGGACTGGAAGCGGTGAAGGACGATGGATCGAAATCCCTACATGGCCATGCGCGGCACAAAGTTCAATATCCCGCTCGATGTGCGTACTCCGAGCTATACGGATGTCTGCGATGCCGCCCAGAAGAATATCGCCGAAATGTGGAGCTTTGACTTTCTGGAAGGAGTATATCGATACGCTCGCACGCTATCGCTTCAACTATATCTCCTGCTGGAATCTGCACCCCTTTCCGTCCCTGGTGCAGGTGCCGGAGTATCCGGATGTGGCGTTGGACGGATGTGCAACGGTCCACGGTCCACTGGAAAGAACATTACGATCTCGAAGGGACCGGCTTCGATGCGCCGGAGATTGTCAACAATGTTGAGATTCTGAAAAGGATGACCATCGATGACAAGATCGACTTTTTGGCGAAAGGTGATGGCCTACGGCAAGTCGCGCAACGTCGATTTCTACTTCATCACGTGGAACATATTCGTCAACGGTACGGAAGGGAAATATGGCATCACCGACGACGTCAACAATCCCGTCACGCGTGACTATTTTCGCAAGAGCGTCAAGCAGATGTTCGTCACCTATCCGGATCTCAAAGGCATTGGGCTGACCACCGGCGAAAACATGTATGGCGCCTCCTTTCAGGAGAAAGAAGATTGGGCGTACGACACCTACGCCCAAGGCGTGCTCGACGCGGCTGAGCAGCAGCCCGGACGACAAATGACGTTGATCCATCGTCAGCACATGGCCGGTGCATTGGATATTGCGGAGAAGTTCAAACCGATCATTGATCATCCCGAATATTGAGTTCCTCTATAGCTTCAAGTACGCCAAAGCACATGTCTACAGTTCCACGAGGCAGCCGTACCATCAGGGGTTTGTCAGAAGATATCCAAGGCAAAGGCAATCTCAAAACCATCTGGACTCTACGCAACGACGATGTGTTCTATTTCCGCTGGGGTGCGCCGGATTTTGTCCGTGAGTTCATTCAGAATATTCCCTACGACGTGTCGCGCGGATACTACTACGGCTCTGATCAATACATTTGGGGCCGCGAGTTCTTGACGCGTGAGCCGGAATCGCCACGACAAATCGAGATTGCCAAACACTGGTACCAGTGGATGATGTGGGGACGATTGGGATATGATCCAACCGTAAGCAACGAACGATTCCGCCAGATTCTGAAAGCGAAGATACCCTCAGGCGGACGCAGGCAAACTATTCACTGCCTGGCAGGAAGCCTCGATGATTTATCCAAAGACCACGGGATTCCACTGGGGTGCATTGGATTTCCAGTGGTACATCGAAGCGTAGCCAAAGCCGCCCGGGACCGGCCGAAACGGCTTCCGGGTTCCATGATGTGAATCGGTTCATCACCCTGGGGCCGCACCAAGGGACGGACAACATTTCGATTCCCGAGTTTGTCAAGAAGACATTGGCGAAGGAGTCGATCGAGGGAACAACGCCTTTACAGGTGGCCGATGAAATACACGCGCACGCTGACAAAGCGCTGGCCATTCTGCAAGATCTCAGCCACGATGGGTGACAAAGAACTGCGTTTGACGCTGGATGATATTCGCACGATCGCCTGGCTGGGCAAGTATTATGCCCACAAGATTCAAGCCGCGACAGAACCTGGCCTTGTTTCGGGAAACGCTCAAGCCGGAGCATCGGGATGCCGCTATCAGAGATTTGCAGCAATCTGCCTTCTATTGGCGGAGCTTTGCCTCGTTGGCATTGAGCAACCATGAGAATCCACTCTGGACCAACCGCGTGGGCTATGTCGATTGGCGCGATACCTATCGGTATGTGATTCACGATATCCGAACGATTGGCGGGACCATTGACATCGCATCGATGCCGCCAACCGCAGGTGGGACTATTCTTGAAGCCGAAGATGCGGAACATGAAGCCTTCGAAATCGTCCAGCGAGATAGACGGTTTCACCGGTCACCGGCTATGTCATCATCGACCGCAACAAGGGCCCAAAGTCGGTTACGTGGAATTATCATGCCCCGAGGACCGGTCGCTACATCCTCGAGTTTCGCTACATCAACAGCTGGAATCGCGAGACACCCTTGATCGTGAAAGTGAATGAGCAGGATGCAGGGCAGCGTCACCCTTTGGGATACCGGTACGACAAGGACCTGGGGGTGGGATCGGTTGACTGTGGATCTGAACGAGGGGAAATGCTCGATCAGTGTCCAATCCGATGGCTGATCATGATCGATCATGTCAACCTGTTCTATGCAGGCGAGAGCGGCCGCATGCATCTTCGTCCAACGCCGCCGAAGCACCGATGAATGATTAACAGGAACATCGTGTCAATCGCTCGGATGACCCGTGTTGTGAATTCCCCGCTTCTGGGCTTCGATCTGTTCGGGACCGAGGTCTTCGGGGAGCTTGCCGAAGTGTTTGGCGAAGCGATCGACGTGATAGGTATAAGAATCGTTGGTTCAAGACGCGAGATTACGCACGAGCATGTCTTCGGCCATCCGCCGAGTGACGGGAGTTTGGCGCTTGATATAAGGGGTCATGGTGTGAGCCTCTGTGAGTGCTTGAAGGGGTTGCGGTGACGAACAGTTCGCCACGCATACTGACCAGCGTGATTGGGTTTCTGCGGTGCGCAAGACCTGACAACCGAAACGATCGCTACAGACGGACCACGTGAAGGAACGAGCAAGTGGTCCAATACAGCGGATCACCGGGCTGCTGGCTGTTCGATGAGCAGGAAGCTGATCGCGTCTTCGAGCGGGATGCTCGCGGGAGAGTGCGAGCGAGTTGACGAAGCCGGGTGGAGTTCATCGTGGCGTGGAAGAAATGACCAGCCAACGTCAGTCACAAGTGAGGCAGCCAATCGAGATCACGATACCGTGCCCCATGCTCGATTGACGCAGATAAACATAAGCCATCTTCTGCAAGTGCTTGTCGCTGATCTTCGTTGAGCGTTGATCGGTGACTTCTACACCGCCCGCTTCGGTTTCCACCGAAGCGTTCCAGGGTTTCGGGCAAGCCCTACTTGCTGGAGCGACGACGGCACGCGTGCCGTCTGTGCAGATCTCCCCGGATAAGTGCGTGATGTTTCGCTGCACAGGCTCGTCATTTACCTGAACGACCAACTGGGAACGGCTTCGCATTGATGGGCATGCTCGCCAAGTCGATCCGGCCTTGTATGACGTTTCTGTACGCAACCTTGCAGCTTTGGTTCCGGCTTCCTCTCCACGGTCTGTTGCCTCGCCGCAGTTGCCTTCGCCTAGTACTTTGTCGATCGGAAGATTCATTTGGTATACTGAGTTCCTTGAGACTCCCAGTCTCGCACAACCGCCGCGACTCGGTTATTCGTTCGTCCGACTAAAGAATCCGGAAGTCTGTAACCTCAACGACCATCGACTCAACGTCGATCAGGAAGAACGCACGCAAAGGTTCCTCGTCGATATAGTACAAAGCCCTTCTCGGCTGGATCGACTTCCAATTGACGTCGGATCGCTTCCGCTGCTTGCAACACCGGAACCGCTGATCCAACCACTTCCGTGATGCGTAATAGTTCGGTGGCGGCATCCAACGAAAACCCGACATCGTAAATCACTCGTCCACTCCGCCCTTGACCTTCGCAACCACTTGGGCCCAGGAAAGGGGGTTTACCATCTCGGCTCACTCGGCTTCGTGCTCGTTCGATCTCTGCCACGGTAGGCGGTCGACGGACGACACCAATCGTTTGTCCGTTCGCATCAACCAGCTCGATTGGACCTTCACTGCTTCGGATTTGCTCTGCAACGTCTTCTGCTATCGATACTTTTGTCATGATTGGCTCCTCGATTTCCCTTATTCTATCTTGAAAGGGGGCGCTCGGCTATCTTGCTATGCTGGCTCGATACGCCACATCCACCAGCGCGGCGGGTAACCACCAAGGCTTTGACTTCGCGAGGCACGAGCCGAAGTTCAAGGCCTCTGTTCAAGAAGCCCGGCTAGCTTGGGAACGGCCTGTTGGGTATCGGTTCTTCCTGCTCGCTTGGCAACACCCACGTTGTTAATCTTTCAACGTTCCTGTAGGGGCCTGGGTTGCCGTTTGGCAACGTTGAGTTGGTCATGACACGCTGAATTGGAGGTGACCGAGGGCGGTAGTGTCGGCGTTTGAGCCGTTCGGCGCAGACCTTCATCGTTCGCCTTCCCGGTGACGTTTCAACTCTGCCGATGGAATCAACGGTGATGACGCTCATCCGCTGTCCAAGTACGCCAGGGCATGTTCGCTGAGCGGGCCGCTGGGTTCGAAGGTGATATCGACCACTCGCATCTCACCACCACACTCGGCACAGCGTAGTAGCGGTTTGGGAACCGGCTGTCGTTGTGGTGCATGACCGCTGGCTAGCCAGTAGGTCGATCAGCCGCTTGGTCTGTTTCTTAAGCCAGTCGTAGGTCTTCTCTTTGTCACAGTTCGGACAATGTCGATTGCCGCACGATCGCCCGACCCAGTGCTCGCGGCCACATCGCTTGCATTCATAGTGGACGTAGCCGAGTTGGCCGCTTCGGCACCACGTGATCGAAGCGATCACTTTGCGGTGGCCGATCGGAACGTCGTCGCCAAACTGCTTGAGGTAAGCCGGTGCGTGCTGCCGAAGGCAGTCCGCGACCGAGGGCATCGGTCAGCGGTACGTAGCGATCTTTGGCACCTTTGCCTCGGTGGATGGTCTCTCAGCTAGTGCACGACGTCTCCGGCAAACTGGCTGGCCGTGTCAAAACGCGGACCCCCGTCCAAACGGCGTGTCGCCTGTAAGCAACTCGTACAAGACGACGCCCAGCGAGTCGATGTCGCTACGAGTGTCGATGTCCAACAGGGCACGTTGATTCTCCCGTAGCAATCGTTTCTGTTACTGCCCGGAACGGTGGAACAATCCACGGACAACGTGTTCAGAATTGCCACGGGATTGTTGAATGGTTCCGGCTAGGAGCCGGCGTGCTAATTGCTAACAATAGATGCTCCCCACGGTTTTCTCAAAGCACATGAACCGAAAAAGGTAACGACCATGAATCCGCACAACGACGATATGATCACACGCCGCAACATGATGGCTCGCACGGCGGGCGTTGTGGGGGCAGCTTCGATACTCGCTACCACAAACACGCAAGCCGACGAAATCAGTCGAGTGGTCAAGAACGGCCGGATCAAGCAGTCGATCTGCGGTGGATGTCTGCGGAAGACCAAAATGACGATGGAGCAACAGGCGGCTGTGGCCGCCAAGATGGGCATCCTGGGACTCGATCTGGTGAAACCTGCGGATTGGTCTGCCGTGAAGAAGCACGGGTTGGTCGCCACGATGGTTCCCGGCGCCGGCAGCATCCGACGCGGTTTGAACGACAAGTCCCTGCATCCTCAGTTCATGGAGGAATTTCGCAACAACATTCAAGCGGCGGCGGAAGCCAGTTGGCCCAACGTGATCTGCATGGCGGGTGATCGAAAGGGAATAAGTGACGAAGTGGGCATGGACAACTGCGAGACGATCTTGAAGGAAGCCGTCAAGATTGCTGAAGACCATGGGGTCGTGATCTGCATGGAGTTACTCAACAGCAAGGTCAATCACCCCGGCTATATGTGCGACAAATCGGAATGGGGCTTTGAGCTGTGTCGACGCGTGGGTTCGCCGTACTTCAAGATGCTCTATGACATCTACCACATGCAGATTATGGAAGGTGACTTGATCGCAACGATCAAGAAGAATATCCAGTACATTGGTCATTTCCACACGGCGGGCGTGCCGGGCCGACATGAGTTGGATGAGAACCAAGAGATCTACTATCCCGCTGTGATGCGAGCGATCGTGGAATCAGGCTTCGAAGGTTATGTGGCGCATGAATACAGCCCGATCCACGATCCGATGACCTCATTGAAGCAAGCTGTTGAAGTCTGCGACGTGTAGATCAATACAAGGAACCCAACGAGGGCAATTGTGCGAGGTCTACTTCGTACGTCGTGACGGTAAGCATCGTGCGGTAAGTTATCGCACCTCGACAATGACTTTCTCGATGCTGCCGGTGAATCGTGTTTCCTCAGGCCCGTAGCCGATGCCACTGGCTACCGGCGTCTGGTTGTCGAGGCCAACGTCCGCGGTTTCGTCCGCCGAGAAGATGTTCGGCTGAGTCCGGCCGATCCTGCCTTCGGCAACCTGTTTGCCATTGACAGATAGCTTCGCCAGACCGCCCTTGCCGGGACCGCCGCCGTCGTAGGCGAAGTCGAGTTTCACCGTGACCTTGCCAGCAGGAAGCGGCTCGGGGCTCTCGACCACGAACCGCTCCAAACCCAACCAGTTGTATTCGTACGCTGGTTTTCCATCGCGCAGGTGCAGCGACCAACCGCCAAACCGACCGCCCTGCACAACAATCGCACCAGAAGCACCGTCTTCGGGGATCACAATCTCCGCGGTGACCGTCTTGGAGCGGTTCTTCACGTTGATGAACGTGTTCTCCATCATGCCCTCCATGCCTTCATAGAGCGTCAGCGAAGTCCGCGAACCCAACAGGTCGGGGCGGCCCGCAAGCTCTGGATTGGTCCGCTCGATCGTGCGGTCATCAATCGGCAGCACGTTGTACTTCGCCGCTTCGGTCATAAACAAATCTTTCATTTCGGCGAGCTTCTCGGGCTGCTTTGCCCCAAGATCGTTTGCGAGGCTGAAATCTTTGCGGACGTGAAAGAGTTCCCACACGTCTTCCGTTAGCGGCTTCTGCTTTCCTGTCTGCCAAGGAGCGCGGTGAATCGTGCGTGCCAACCAACCGTCGCGATAAATGGCTCGGTTGCCAAAGATCTCGAAGTACTGCGTGGTGTGACGCTCGGGTGCGTCAACACTGTTGAATGTGTAGAGAAGGCTCGTTCCTTCGATTGGCACCTGCGGCGTCCCGTTGACGATCTCCGGCTCGGGCAGGCTGCAGGCTTCGAGAATCGTGGGTGCGATGTCAATCACATGCCCAAATTGCGGGCGCATTCCGCCACCTTGCTGAATGCCCTGCGGCCAGTGGACGACCATGCCGTTGCGCGTGCCGCCAAAGTCAGACGCGACCTGCTTGGTCCATTTGAATGGCGAGTCAAAGGCCACCGCCCATGCCGCGGCCATGTGCGGAAACGTCTCCTTGCTACCCCACTTATCAATCAACGGCAGTAGATCCTCGACCTTTTCCTCAACCCCATTGAAATAGGTCATTTCGTTATACATGCCGACCATGCCGCCCTCGGCACTCGTGCCGTTGTCGCCGGCGATGTAGAAGATCAAGGTGTTATCGAGTTCGCCGATGTCGTCAATCGCTTGCACCAAACGTCCGACGTGATGGTCGGTGTGGGCGACGAAGCCGCCAAAAACTTCGGCCTGGCGGCGGAAGAGTTTCTTGTGATCCTCCGGCAACGAATCCCATGCGGCGAGATCTTCTGGTCTCGGCGGCAACTGTGTACCCGCGGGAATGACGCCCTGTTGTTTCTGTCGCTCAAAGGTCGCTTGGCGTACCTTGTCCCATCCCGCATCGAACTTGCCGTCAAACTTCTCGATCCATTCCTTCGGCACATGGTGTGGCGCGTGGGTGGCGCCGGTGGCAAAATACACGAAGAACGGCTTGTCAGGCGTCATCGACTGCTGAGCCTTCACCCAATTGATCGCCTGATCGGTCATGTCCTCGGTGAAGTGATAGTTCTCCTTCTTGGGTGGATTGACCTTCTTGACGCCGTCGTAAATCAGCGGCGCCCACTGGTCGGTCTCACCGCCAATGAACCCGTAAAACTTGTCGAAGCCCTGACGCGTTGGCCACCGGTCGAAGGGGCCGGACACGCTGGTTTCCCAAGCCGCAGTTTCGTGCCACTTGCCAAAGGCGCCGGTGCTGAACCCGTTGAGCCGAAGCATTTCGGCCAACGGGGCAACGCGGTTCGGAATCGCTCCTGTATTGCCTGGGTAGGCCGTGGACGTCTCCATGATGGAGCCAGCGTTGGCGGTATGGTGATTCCGCCCGCACTTCAACGCGACGCGTGTCGGCGAGCAAAGCGCCGTGGTATGAAAGTTGTTGTACCGCAAACCGGATTTTGCCAGTCGGTCAAACGTCGGCGTGGGTATGGGGCCGCCGAACGTCGTGGTGGCACCAAAGCCGAGGTCATCAATGAGAACGATCACCACATTGGGCGCACCTGCAGGTGCGGTGACTTCAAACCGCGGCGGTGGCTGCGTATTGCGGACATCGAGTTCGGTGTAGGCAGGCCGCTCCGGCTCCAGGATTGGAAGGATTGTCCGATCAAGCTCGTTCCCATTGGATCCGCTATCGGAAGTCGACTCCCGTGGCTGTTGACCGTGAGCAACGAGAGCAAAGGAAGCTACGAACGTAGCCAGGAGTCGAATGCGGATGGTATTCATTGGAATAGTTCTCTGTGAGAAGATGAAGTGGTTCTCGTCAGCGGGCAGCCGCTTCACAATTTTCCAGGTGGTTGGCCATACAAAGTTGAAACCCAGATGTGGTGCAACGTTTGGAGTACGGCCTTGGGATCGCCTTGAGGCCGACGACCAAATTCAGCAATCAGCAAGGCCGTATCGAGTGAATTGAGGGCATTGGCAATTCGTCGCGCATGAAGCGACTTGGAAATGAGTCCTTCCCGCTGTTGAACTTTGATACGAGCCTCGACTAAGTCGTCCCAGGCCCCAATGAACGCTGACCATGTACGTTCGAGGCGTTCGTCGAGTGGTGCGGCTTCGGCAACCGCTCGGAAAATTGGTCCATGATCAACGCAGGTCTGCACGACTCCTTTTTGCGATTCCAAAAGCGCGGCGATCGGTTCGCCTTCGCCGTTGATCCAGGGATGAGCCGTCTGATGCATCACCGCTCCGACCTCACTCAACAGCGACTCGACCAGTTCGTGCATGTCCGTGAAGTACTGGTAGAACGCCGGACGGCTGAGCGTTGTGTCAGCCATCAGTTCGCCGACGGTCAGATCACGAAAGCTATGCTCCCAGAGAAATCGGACAGCACTGTCCATGATTTCTCGCCGGGCCTCTTCCGGAGAATGACGGCGCGAGTGTTTTCGCCGCTTCGGTGAAACACGACGTGATTTGCTTGAAGTTACTGACATCATGTCAATAGTTTAGTGACACGCTGTCAGCATGTCAAATTGGATCAATGTGTTTTCGTTCGCTCAGCGCGGGATTTGGTCAAATAGCTGCCGATTGGTCGTGATTCCTGGTCGCCTTCGCTTGCCGATCCCACAACGGGTAGCTTGCAACCGAAAGAGCATGAGCAACTCCTCTTAGCCCAGGCGGCGCGAGACAGGGAGACGGCCGAGCGTTCGGGCCAGAAACGGGGCGTCGCAGGGGCGAGCGTGTGAGTACGTCGGGATGCGCGCGGTATCCGTGGAAAGAGAGACGCCTGCGCTGAGTCAATCGTCGCAACCCCGCGCGAATCCTGGGGATAAGTCGCCCGGTCTCTGCTTCCGCACAAAGCAAAACCCCGGGGTCGCAATGTTTCGCTACTGCGAGGTTGAAGTTGAGCGAACCGAACCCCGTTCCAAACACTCACGAGAGCCCGGCTGAATCGTGGCGATGTTCGGGGAGTTCTCGTAAGTCATTTACTGGAAATAGGTTATTGCGAGCGCAGTCTTGGCGTCGGTCGAACGCGGCCTCATAACCCGGGATTTGCGTTGTCCCTGCCATCCTGTGCCTTGGTGTCTTCCCGTCCTGGATTCGCCACCGTCCGATGTTTCCCGACTCCTCAGGACGCTGGGAAGACGGATCGGAATGGCCCAAGAAATCTGCGTTCCTCAGACCAGTCGGTGATCGCGAAGACAACGTCCGTAAAAACGCCCGCGTACTCGCGTTCGAGCGCATCACGAAAATCTTCAGCGGTCCTGGTTGCGTCATTGCCAAACGCGCCGCAGCCCCAAGCACCCAGGACCAGCGTTCGATAGTCGTACGATTGAGCAATCGACATCACGCGGTGAAACCGCTCGCGAAGTAACTGCGATGACAGTGGCTGACCCACTTCCGGTGCGTAGGGTGCAGCGCAGGTGATGAAGCTCAGTAACCACGGCTGGTACAATTCCATTCCCGCATCATCACGAAAGACCGGGACATCCGGGGACAAGATCGCCCAACGACTTGCTTCCAGATGCCGACCCTCCCGATGAAAGGCATACATCGGATCATCCAGCAATGTGGCGTACAACGCACTGGAACGACACAACGCCTCCTCCTGCGCGGTCGCTCCTCTCAGAAATCCACCACCAGTTTCAAACCCATTCGCAAAATTCAACGCCAGCGGCCGCAGGCCCACATCAACCAGTCTCTTTGCCGCCCCAAGCGTCGTTTCATTCGTCACTTGGACTCGCGTCACAATCGCATCAGTGGATTCACGAGGGTCAGAGGCCGTGGGCAATTCAGCCTCCGGTGGTATCGAGATTTTCGATTCTCTCGCGTTCGCGACCATGCGCGACCACTCCACTTTCCCCTGATCGGTCAGATAGTAGCCAAGCTCCATTGCCTCGACTGCCGATCGTCCCAGTGACTCCGCAAGCTCAGGACGCAATTCCAACTCTCGACGTCGACATTCTGCCAACTCTTGTGAATCAAGACACGGAAGAACATGTAGCTTGCTACTTGAATCTGCCATCAAATCATCCCTACTGATCTACCGGATCGATCACACAAATAAACTCGCCCACAACTCGGATGTCGTCCGCTTCTTCGCTGGAAATATCGATCGGCTGGTAATCCTTATTGAGCGGTTCGAGCTGAATTGTCTGATGTTCCCAGCCATCTTCCGTTGATTGCTTGACGGAATGGTAACGCTTGACGGTGTAACGGCCGCCGTCCTCTGGATCGGACTGCATATTGACTTGAACCAGCAGCAATCGCCCTTCTCGCGAACCGCCTGGGGACGGTCGGAACAGGCACCAGGAATCGCTCGGAATTTTTGGCTCCATCGATCGACCGGTAACCCGAGCGGCAAACATGCCCTGTGACAGAGATTGATTTGGGACGGCAATCCAACCGATCTCGGCGGGGATTCTTTCCGGTCCCCGAGAACAACTGTCCCGAGTCCAGCAGGACGCGTAGCACGACCATCTTGTAGGACTTGTTCAAGCTGGTCGTCTCCACCGTATTCAACCAATCGCCAAACTCGGCCACCGCGTCGCGTTGTGTGTCATCTAAATCACCTTCGGCCTCGGTAAACCCGAACCAACTTCCCTCCGCAGCGCAAATCGTTCGCGGTAGAAAACCTCGGCTATCGACGACTTCTGGATGAGCCCAAAGGAAGGCTGGAACAAGAGTTCCTCCCAGAGGAATTAATCCACGAAACTATCTTGAACTGGGCAATCGGTTGTCGATCATCGACCGATTAAGAACCGGCAACCGCGGAGAATTCGTATGTGGGAGGGAGACAACGCTCGGAAAGTTTCTCCAGGAGTACGACACTACGAGTCTGCCATTTTCATAAGTCGTATCGATAGCAAACTCAGCGATAGTCTGAAATCGGTTTACTCCGTAAGTGATTAAACGCCCCCGACCGATTGCTCAGTCGGGGGCGTTTCTTCGTTTTGACTTTCAGCTTACAGCTCGATCGATTCGACCTCGCGGACGAATCGGTTCTTGTCGGCTGACAGGAACGATGAGACTACGTTGAACACGGCGTCACTGAAGCCGCCGATGTTCAGGATGTCGTCTCGCTCCGGTGCCTGGCTCGATCCGTATGGCTGGATGTCGATGCATACCAGCTTTGGATCAGTGATCCCGTGGCGGCGGGCGTTCGTTACGAACTTCTGCCACTCGGTCATCACACCAGTCGATCCGCGGTGACCGTACCCGAAGGCACGTCCGCCCGTGATCCAGCTTTCGTTGTCGCTAACCAGGACGCAGCCGACCAATGGTCGCTTGCTGTGTCGCTTGTTCGCTTCCACCAGCGGGATCGAGCAGTCGGTTCCGCCGCCACCGTACTTCGCCAATCGCTCCGACAGACTCAGGATCGTGTCCTGCGGGTCGATGCGGACGTTGTACGCGCGCGTGTCGAACGGGATCACGATGCTGTCCGGGTTACGACGCAGGATCGCTGCCGCGAACAGTGCCGCAACATCGACGCAGCGCATCTTGGTCGTTCCGCCGCGACCACGGTTCCCCGTGACTGGGCATCCCATCGAACCCGACGTGTCGAGACCGATTGCAACCGGACCTGGCAGCTCGGGCACGTTACCGCATGCTATCTCGGCCGCCTGGTGCAGCGATGCCTTGATCTTCTGCGGAACCTCGGCCGATGCGTTCAGGTACGCAGCCAAGAACTGGTATGGGAACTGACGTGAGCGACGAATCTCATCCGCGTCCGCAATGCGGCTCGCGACGTAATCGACCATCGTCTTGTCCGTTCCGTTGCCGTTCTTGAACACGTCGTGACGCAACAGCGTGTTGAGGTTCATGCGCAGTGCCTGCGGTCCCATCTGTCGGGCAATCGCCTTCCAGACCAGCGGACCCTGAGCCGCGTCGGCCAGCAAGTCCCAACGAACCTGCAAGTCGCCCGCGATCAGCGTCTGTGCCTCAGCCGTGTCGGCGCCGCGGTACGCGATCAGTGACTGAACCGTCGCCGGCAAGTCAGCTTCCGTTGCCGGAGCCCACTTGTCGACTTCCTTATCGGTCAACCAACCGAACAGCGCACGACGTGCGTCATCCTTCGGCGTCGGACGTGCCATTCGCAAGATGTCTCGCAGGCTCGGATCGTTACCGATCGAAGCTGAAAGCAACTTGCCAACTGACGCCTCATTCAGCCAACGCTGGAACGCTCGCTGCAGCGATGACGACAGACCCTTGCGTCCGAACTGTCCCGATCGAGTCATCTGAAACACGGTGCGCAGAACGCGGCCGTTGTCAGCGACTCGATCGAACACTCGGTGCATCAGCTCGGTGTCACGCGTTGACAGTACGACCAACAGCGCCGCCGGCATGTCCTTCATGTAAGCACGCTCACGTGAGTAGACGGCCAGCTTTGCCAGAAACTCGTTGTCGTCAACTTGGTCAATCAGCTTGCGCATCTCGTCGAGCTGCGTTTGCGCACTTGCGTAGAAGACGTTACCGAACGTACCGGTCGCCGCCATCTGGGCCAGCGCGTGCTTCGGCTCGAACTTGTAAGCCGGGCCGCCCGCCTCGTTGACAGTCGTTGCTCGCGGAATAACGCTAGTGATGCTCTGGAACAGACTCTTGTTAACCATGATGAAGTTTGAAGTGAGAAGGGTGAAGTTTGAAGGAGAGCGTGGTAAGATGCCGGCGCTAACACTCGCGATAGGGGCAGTCGTAATGAAGAGTGATTTACCGGATCGAACGTTCGCATTCGCGGAACGAATAGTCAGGCTTTGTGTTGTATTGGAATCGAACGGTCGTGTTGCGAGCACGCTTGCGAATCAGGTGTTGCGATCTGGCACATCCATCGGTGCGAATGTCGAGGAAGCACAGAGCGCAGAAAGCAAGCGGGATTTCGCACACAAGTATTCAATTGCATGCAAAGAGGCCCGCGAAACTCACTACTGGCTTCGATTGCTGACAGCGTCCGGCGTGGTTGCCGAAGATCGCCTCACACCACTGACGGCGGAAGCAAACGAGCTCGTTGCGATCCTCACATCCATCGTCAAGAAGTCGAAGGAATGAAGCATTTCAAACTTCTCACTTCACCCTTCAAACTTCTCCTGTTCTTGCCGACGTGAAGAGACGCCCAAGTAGCCGTAGGGCCGCTCCACTACACGCCGGTTTGTTCAAAAAGCACTCGACGAATGAGTGGACAGAGATCTCGTCCGTATGTTTCCAAAGCGGACGAGGCGGGATTTGAACCCGCTAAACCTTTCGGTTATCAACCATGTACTCCGTACCGGCAGTCGAGTGTGTTCGATTGCTATTTCCTTTTCTTCTTCAAAGTCTTGCGTATCTGCTTCCACACCTCGCGGCTGCGATCCGGGTCGAGCCGGACCAATTGCTGCTGTCGTGTGTCGATGACGTTGACGCCGCCCCTGGGACGTTTGACGTAAACGAAGGGCAAGCAGACGGCGATGACTTTGTACGGGTACGTGAGACTCCGGCGCCGATCACTAGTCGGTCGCCCGACATCGCTACCTTAGGCTCTTCATGTATTCCCAACTGGCAGTCCAAGCTCTTGGGTTGTGACCAACCAGCGAAGGATTAGTTCAGACGGGGCTCTCTTTCGCAAAAAGATGTAGTCCGAACCGGCAGTTGGTCAGTCAGAAACGCTGGTGGGAGTCGAACCCACTTCGACCGGGTTGCAACCGGTTGCCTGGCCATCTGGCTCCAGCGTTTTAGTGGTCTATAGTCTTTAGTCTTAGTCTCTAGTCTTTAGTTTCAGGTTCGCATAAAAGGGGCAATCTAATGCGAGACCATCGAAATCTTCGTGCGTTTCAACTCGCTGACGCACTGGTCATTGATTTGTATCGTGCAACCAAGACATTCCCGCGTGACGAGATGTTCGGGCTACCGGATCGACTTGTTGAAACTTCGAAAGTCCTCGCAGCGCTCATCCGCTCGCGTCGGAAACCTAATTCCTAAACACCTAACTCCTAGTCTCCTAGTTCAGTAGCGCGGGAGGGAGTCGAACCCACAAACAATCACGAAGGTTTGAGCTTCGCCGCTTTACCGGTTTGCGTACCACGCCGAGATAGTCTGTAGCGAATAGTCCTTAGTCTGTAGCCGGAGGCTTGAGCGACTTTCTATAGACTACGGACTATTCGCTATCTGCTACTAAAGTACGGGCACTCGGATTCGAACCGAGACTAATTGGTTGGAAGCCAATCGTGCTGGCCGTTGGACACTACACCCGCATGTTGAGTAGCTCAGGTGGGACTCGAACCCACAGCATCTCTGGTTCTATGCCAAAGTGGTCTGCCAATTGCCTACCGAGCCGTGATTGAAATGAGTGGAGCACCGGGGAATCGAACCCCGATCTTCTGCTTGCAAAACAGACGTCTTACCATCAGTTACTTGGTGGCGTCCCGCTCCCACACGGTTATCCACCGGCTTCATCACTGGGGCTGGCGACGGATGAACGCCGCTTCCCAGACAGCCTTTCGTCTATCCCTCTTGCGAGAGCCGAACGCCCGTACCGGGGCAGATCGGTTTAACGTCCGGGCGACATCACGGACGATGTGTTGGTCAAATTGTCAAAGATCGGTGTGCGCGTACTTTCAGCGCAAGTGGGCCGGGAGGCGCTCGAATCCTCGTCTGCGGTGCTTCAAACCGCCGCTAGACCATCTCAGCTACCAGCCCGCAATCGTCTTTAGTCTGTAGTCCTTAGCCTGTAGGAAGAGCGTCACCACGGTCTTCTAAAGACTATGGACTATTCGCTATTACCTAAAGAAAAAGGCTCGATGCCGCGTGACACCGAGCCTTCATAAGAAAGCAATTCGCTTGAACAGCGAGTGTCACATGAGCAATCCCAAATTCGAACGATACTGGGCCGGGGCATTACCGGGCTGATAACGTAAATCGCTACCGCCGAAGGCATTCCCTTCGCGTATCCGTTCGAGTCGACTTGATTGCTGTTTCGTAAACATCGATCTGAAAAACTCTTAATCGCTTGTCTGGGTGTGACTTGTGTGTTCTGGGGTAATAGACGCCAAATGTCTGGCATGGTTCGCGAAAACTTTCGCTTTCGCAAAGGTAGATGCGCGAGGTTTGGAGATTATTTCAGCTTCTCAGAAAAAACTCTGCCATGTTTCGCACAAAAGTCAAACGAATGCGGAGGAGCAACTGTACTCGCACGATTCGCATTTTTTTGACTGGCAGCTCATTCGGTTTCGTTGCCGCTGCACAGGAACCTCAGATGATGAGCGGCGTGAGCCGTGTGGATTTCGAGGATTCTATCACGAGGCATTCGGCCGAACGCGGGATGCGGAACGAATTCGCCGGAGTGATTGATAATACGATCGACGCTGGCTGCGAATGCTTCCACCTCCGCTGCATCGTCCAAGCTGTCCGGCGGCACAAACATCGAAGCGGTCCGAATGCCGCGAGGTGAATCTGGCCGTAATACTTTTGGCAACAGCCATCGTCGCATCAATGGGCGCAGCGGAGCGAACAACGACATCCAGGCCGGATAGCCATCGATACTCGGATCCTGAACCAGGGTCAAATGCCGACAGATCTGTCCGAGCGACCAGTTCCCATGACGGACATAGCCAGACGCCAACAGCTGGCGAGCATCGTCGACGGCCGCACCGAGAGTCGCAAATTGCAAGTTGCGGAGTTCACTCATGGGGTCTGATTAAACATGTAGAATTTGAATCCCCTGCAAAACCGAAATATAGCGGGGACCACGTGTTTATGAACATGAGCCATGAATTTGAACGCCGTCCACATACGAGTCTCAAGAGATCAAGATCGCGACAGGGTTCTTGCCGTTCATCGCAGTGCGTTTGGTGACGACGAGGGAGCGGTGATCGCACGCCTTGTCGATGAGATGCTCGATGACCCTTCCGGTGAACCGATCCTCTCGCTCGTCGCAGAATTGGATAACGAGCTTGTAGGCCACGTTCTCTTTACATGCGTTGAGATCGAGCCAAACAAACAGGCCTCGGCCCGAATTCTCGCCCCACTGGCAGTAACTGCGCGATCACCATGACCAGGGGATCGGCAGTCATTTAGTTCAAGATGGATTTCAACGACTTGCGGAAGCTGGTGTCGAGCTCGTTTTCGTGTTGGGCTACCCAGACTACTATTCACGTTTCGGTTTTCTTCCGGCGGGCGTACGCGGCTTTCATGCACCCTATCCGATCCTCCCGAAAAACGCCGATGCGTGGATGGTCCATGAATTGACGCCCGGCGCGATCGCAAGGCACGAAGGCACGGTTCGGTGCTCGACCGCCTTGGACCATCCTCAGTATTGGCAAGAATGATCCGGTTGTGGTGCGGCCATCGCGGCTTGAGCGTGCTGGTCATCGCAGTTCACCCCGCTGAGTCGGATCGGGATGATGGAAAGGTTCTCGGCGACTTGGGCAAAGGCCGCATTGGGGAATCGCTTTTCGATGGATGAAATGCCTGAGTTCGTGATCGGACAGTTCGGACGAACATGCCTGATAGTCTCGAAAGAGTTTCCATTGCGGGATGGCTCCGAGATTCAAACGATCTTCGAGTTGTGCCGAGTAGGCCAGCGCTGGGCACTTCCATAGTTTCTGTCGAAAGAGCTGAGTGCACGTCTTTTGTATACAGATGCGATACGCGGCTTCGGGTTTGGAGTTGAACGGCATCGGTTTGCTGTCTTCGATGTGGTACTGACGCATCCAGCCTCGATGTGATTGGCGGATCTTGATTTGAATGCTGGGGTAATTCTGCGCCATTTCCATACGGTATGTTTCGCCTTTCGGAATCGTTCAAGGTAAGCCGGGCGTCGCGGTGTTGACTGACCTCGAGGCGACAGTTGATTTCGAGGAGCGTTTTCGGCAGTTCCGGGTGACGGTCAAAGAAGAAGCCGTTGGTGACCAGCATGAGATTCGAGTGGGGCCAACATTCGCGGGCCAGGTGCAGGTGTTCCATCAACTTCGGGTTAAGAAGCGGTTCGCCGCCGAGCAACGCGAAACGCCGGGCGCAGTCGGTGATTCCACAGTTCATAATCGGCCCTTGCCTCTTCAGGGGTTGGCATTG